>CAWEPP010000009.1:0-416208 GCA_963810985.1 uncultured beta proteobacterium | reverse complement strand
TAGTCGCCGATCGGACCACTGGTCCACTTGGCCGTCACCGACTCGGTCGCCTTGGCAAACTGCGACTGGTCGACCTTGTCGATCTTCACGCCCTTCTTCGGCAGTTCGACAAGGAGGCGCTCGTCCGCTTCTCTCGACAACTTGCGCTGCACGGCCGTCGCTTCGTTGGCGGCTTCCATGATGATCTTGCGGTCCGCTTCGGACAGGCGATCCAGGTTCGCTTGCTCATCAGCAACGGGTTCATCTCGAACTTGTGTCCCGTCAACGAGATGAATTTCTGCACTTCATAGAGTTTGGAGGCGTCGATGTTGGCAAGCGGGTTCTCCTGGCCGTCGACCACACCCTGCTGCAGGGCGACATACAGCTCAGCGAACTTGATCTGCTGCGTCTCGGCGCCGAGCGCTGTCATGATGTCGATCGTCACGGCGTCCGGCGGCGTGCGGATCTTCAGCCCCTTCATGTCGGCAGGCGTCAGGACCGGGCGCTTGCTGTTGGACACGTGGCGAATGCCGTTGTCCCAGTAGCCCAGCACGATGAGGTTCTTGGCCGCCGACTTCTCGGCGAGTTCCTTGCCGAGCGGTCCGTCGAGCAGCTTGAACGCCGCCGCCGGGTCGGAGAACAGGAACGGCATGCCAAAGGCGGCGTACTCGGGAACGATGGTGGCCGTCGCTCCCTGGCTGTTGGCCGACATGTCAAGCGAGCCGGAGCGCAGCGCGGTCAGCATGGCGGCGTCATCGCCCAACTGGGCGGACGGCGCGACATTGACCTCGATCTTGCCACCGCTCTTTTGCTTGACGGCATTGGCAAAGGCCACCGCCGCTTCATGACGCGGGTTGCCCGGTGCGGCACCGTGGCCGAGTGTGATCTTGGTCTGCGCGAACGGCGTGCCGGCCACCAGCGTGAGCGCGGCAGCGGCCAGTAACGAAGTGAATTTCATTGGAGGTCTCCTGGGTTGAAGTGAAATTTGGGCGACTACGCAGTGCGGCGATGTCGCCTCTGCGGATCAGTTCAGCCAGCCCTTGATGGCTGGGTCATGGCATCGGTGGAAATGCCGTACCGGTCGTGCAGCGTCGGCAGCGCGCCGGCGTCGAGAAACTCGTCCGGCAGCGCGATCTGGCGGAACGGCGGCGTCACGCCTGCGCGCAACAGCACGCCGGCGACCGCCTCGCCCAGGCCGCCGATGATCGTGTGGTTCTCGGCGACGACCACCAGGCGGCCGCTGCGGCCGGCCTCGCGCAGGATCGTCTCCTCGTCCAGCGGCTTGATCGTCGGCACGTGCAGTACCGCGACGTCGACGCTGTCGGCCTTCAGCTTCTCGACCGTCTCCAGCGCGCGCATGGTCATGAAGCCGGTGGAGATGATCAGCGCGTCCTTGCCGTCGCGCAGCAGCTTGGCCTTGCCCAGCTCGAACGTGTAGTCGTATTCGTCCAGCACCAGCGGCACGTTGCCGCGCAGCAGGCGCATGTAGACCGGCCCGTTGTGCGCGGCGATCGCCGGCACCGCCTGCTCGATGTCGAGCGCGTCGCACGGATCGATGATCGTCAGGTTCGGCATGCCGCGGAAGATCGCGAGGTCCTCGGTCGCCTGGTGACTCGGACCGTAGCCCGTGGTCAGGCCCGGCAGGGCGCAGGCGATCTTGACGTTGAGGTTCTCCTCGGCGATCGCCTGGTGGATGAAGTCATAGGCGCGGCGCGACGCGAACACTGCATAGGTGGTGGCGAACGGGATGAAGCCTTCGTGTGCCATGCCGCCGGCGGCGCCCATCAGCAGCTGCTCGGCCATGCCCATCTGGAAGAAGCGATCGGGGAATGCCTGCGCGAAGATGTGCAGGTCGGTGTACTTGGCGAGGTCGGCGGTCATGCCGACGATCTCGGGCCGAAGGCGTGCCAGTTCGACCAGCGCATGGCCGAACGGCGCCGGGCGCGTGCGCTGTCCCTCGCCGGCGATCGAGGCGATCATCGCCGAGGTCTTCAGGCGCGGCTTGCTTGCAACGGTGCTCATGGTTCAGCTCCTCGCCGCGTGCGCGGCATCCAGCAGTTCGATCGCGTGCTGCCACTCGGCGGCGGCCACGCGCATGAAATGGTTCTTTTCGCGTGCTTCGAGGAACGGCACGCCCTTGCCCATCTTGGTGTCGAAGATGATCACGCGCGGCCGCGGCTGCGCCAGGTTGCGCGCCTTGTCGAAGGCAGCGAGCACCGCCGGCAGGTCGTTGCCGTTGACGCGCTGCACGTGCCAGCCGAACGCCTCCCACTTGTCCACCAGCGGCTCGAAGCCCAGCACCTTGGTCGACTGACCGTCGGCCTGCTGGTTGTTGACGTCGACCAGCGTGATCAGGTTCGCGAGTTGCAAGTGGCTCGCCGACATCGCCGCTTCCCAGGTCGAGCCTTCGTCGAGTTCGCCATCGGACATGCAGTTGTAGACGAACGCCGGGTTGCCCTTCTGGCGCAGCCCCAGCGCCATGCCGACGGCGATCGGCAGGCCGTGGCCCAGCGAGCCGCCGGTGATCTCCATGCCCGGCGTGTAGGTCGCCATGCCCGACATCGGCAGGCGGCTGTCGTCGCCGCCGTAGGTCTCCAGTTCCTCCTCGGGCATGATGCCGGCCTCGATCAGCGCCGCGTAGAAGCGCGATCGCGTAGTGCCCGTGCGACAGCAGGAAGCGGTCGCGGCCTTCCCATTCGGGATCGTCGGGCCGGAGCTTCAGCGCATGGAAGTAGGCGACGGCCAGGATCTCGGCGATGCCGAGCGCCTGGGCGATGTAGCCCTGCCCCTGCACCTCGCCCATCCGCAGCGCATTGCGGCGGATGCGGTAGGCGCAGTCGGCCAGCGCGGAAAGCTTGTCCGTCATCTGGGTTCCTTCAGACAGTGAGTGTCATGAGGCAGCGCTCCGATCAGTGGATCAGCATCCCGCCGTTCACGTCGAGCGTGACGCCGGTGAGGTAGCTGGACAGGTCGCTGGCGAGGAACAGGCAGCAGTTCGCGACATCGACGGCGTCGCCGAGCCGGTTCAGCGGGATGCCCTTGAGAATTTCGACCTTCAGTTCCGGCGTCAGCTTGCCGCCGGTGATGTCGGTCTGGATCAGGCCGGGGGTCACCGAGTTGACGCGGATGTTGTCCGGTCCGAGCTCGCGCGCCATCGCCTTGCCGAGGCCGAGCACGCCGGCCTTGGCGGCCGAGTAATGCGGCCCGCCGAAGATGCCGCCGCCGCGCTGGGCCGAGACCGACGAGAGGCAGACGATCGAGCCGGACTTGCGCCCGCGCATGTGCGGGATGACGGCCTGGCTCATATAGAGCGTGCCGCGCAGCGAGACGTCGGTGACGGCCTCGTAGTTCTCCGGCTTGATGTCCATCAGCTTGAGCGGCTGCGTGATACCGGCGTTGTTGACGAGGATGTCGATGTGACCGAGCTTCGCGATCACCGTCGCGGCCGCGCGCTCGCAGTCCGGCTTGCTGGTGACATTGCAGGCGATGCCGATGTGGCCGGAGCCGATATCGGCGGCTGCCGCTTCAGCGGCCCCGGCGTCCAGGTCGAGGATGGCGATCCGGGCGCCGTGCTCGGCGAAGAGCCGCGCGGTGGCCTTTCCTATGCCGCGCGCGGACGCGGCCCCGGTGATGATTGCGACTTTGTCCTTCAGCAGCATGGCGGTCTCCAGCGCGGTTTGAATGTGGGACGCATGTTGCGTTTGCGCTCGATTGCCAGCAAGCTTGTCTGTCTCATACCGCACTGAATTAATTTCATGCTGCGATGCAACTACCGCCCCTGAAAGGAATCATTGCGTTTGAAGTCGTCGCCCGCCTTGGCAGCATCAACAAGGCGGCCGATGAACTGAACGTCACGGCGTCCGCCGTCAGCCACCAGATCACCAACCTGGAGGGCTTTGTCGGCCGCAAGCTATTCGAGCGAACCTCGCGCGGGCTCGTGCTTACGCCGGTCGGCGAGCGCTATCAGAATGACGTGACCGGCGCGCTGGCACTGATCGCGAGCGCGGCCCATAACGCGCGCACTTCGGAGGGCGTCGAGGTCCTGCGCATCCATGTCTCACCGAGCTTCGCCAGCCGCTGGCTGATGCCGCGGTTGCCGGCGTTTCTGGCCGAGCATCCGGACCTGCGCATCCAGCTTTCGGCGTCACACACGCATTCCGATTTCTCGCGCGGCGAAGTCGACCTCGACATCCGCTACGGCGCGATCAAATGGGGCGAGTTGCACGTCGAGACCATATTCGACGAGGAGATGCTGCCACTCGCCAGCCCGACCCTGCTGGGGCGCGCCGTCATGCGCAGCCCCGAGCAGTTGCTCGCGCAGCCGCTGATCTTTTCCGACGTCAACGTCGTTCAGTGGCCGCGCTGGTTTGCGGCCCACGGCGTTCCGCTCAGCCCGGCCACCTACGCACTGCGGTTCGATCGCGCCTACCTGGTGATCGAGGCCGCCATACAGGGACTGGGCGTGGCGCTGGAAAGTAACCGGCTGTCAGAGAAAGCCCTGAGCAATGGCGAACTCGTGCCGGTTTTTGCCGACCGGAAGGCAATCCAGGTGCACGCACACCACCTCGTGTACCCGGAATCGCACGGCAAGTGGAACAAGGTCGTGCGCTTCGTTACCTGGCTGCGCAAGGAAGCGTCGGTTCAGCGCCCCGCTCGAACCGCAACGTTCAGCGGCCGCTGACTTCCTGTCGAGCTTCGCCTTCGGGCCTACTTGAGGATGCGAAACATGTTGTGATGCGCATCGGTGAACGTCGCCAGATCGGCGCGGTCCGGAATCGGTGTCGCCACGTAGCGCAGCGCGTCCGACTCGAGCAGTCGGCGATTCCGTGTCACGAGGATCTGGTCGGTCGCCGACAGCCAGTACTCCGGCCCGTTGTCCGGACCGGCCGGAGCGTCGGAGACCAGCACCGCTTCCATGCCGAACTCGCTCGCCAGCCGCTTCACCACCGGCAGCAGGTCGATATAGCGGTTGGTGGCCTGGAACACGATGACGCCATCGGGCGCGAGGTGCCCGACGTAGAGCGCCATCGCCTCGCGCGTGATCAGGTGCATAGGGATCGAGTCGCCGGCGAATGCGTCGATACCGAGTACGTCGTAGCGGCGCGGCGCCTCGCGTTCGAGCGAGAGGCGGCCATCGCCCAGCACGAGCTCGGTGGCGGCCGCCGTGTCACGCAGAAACGTGAACTCGCTGCGCGCAACATCGACCACGCGCGGCGAGATCTCGTAGAACGTGAACGTGTCGCCTTTCCGTCCGTACGATGCGACGACGCCCGCTCCGAGGCCAATGATGCCCACCTTGCGCGGCCCGGGATGAATCTCCTCAAGCGCCGCGAAGAGCCGCCCGTATCCCGAGCCTGGCCCGAAGTAGTCGCTCGGCGTGTTGCGGTACTGGTCGCCGAGCAGCTGGCCGCCGTGGATGATGCCGCCGTGAAGCATTGCGCGATAGGGCACGGGATCGGTGCGGTCGCGCGTACGCACGACACCGTAAAAGTCGCGCTTCATCACGCGCAGATCCTGCGCATACTCCTGCGCACCCTGAATCGCAAAGTACGCCGTCACCGCCACCATTGCGAGGCCGACCAGCCGCTTCCAGCCGGACAGCTGCAGCAGCACCAGCAGCGCCAGCAGCACGAGCGCGATATTGACCTCGAAGTAGCCGCTCAGCACGAGCGGCGCCACGATCGCGACCAGCACCGCACCCAGCGCGCCACCCAGCGACAGCATCAGGTAAAAGCGTGTCAGGTAGCGCGGATCGGGCCGCATGCGCGCCAGTTCCCCATGGCAGAACATGCAGGCGACGAACAGTCCCGCGAAGAACACGGCGACAGCGAGCTTGAGGTCCAGCGACGGAATCAGCCATGCCATCGCCGGTACGGCCAGCGCGACGAGGGCCACGAACACCGGCCGCAGGTACCAGCGCGGGTGATCGAAGGCGAGCACGAAGGTCAGCAGGTAGAGCGAAAGCGGCAGCACCCAGAGAAACGGCACGCTCGCCACGTTCTGCGTCACATGGTTAGTGACAGCCAGCAACATCACCGATCCCATCGCCGCCAGCACGAGCCAGCGCAACTGATCGGCGGCCGACGGCGCTGCAGCGGGCGTTCGATCGCTCGCTTCGGACGCGACTTCGGCATCGCCGGAGCCTCGCAGCGAAATCCAGGCCGTCGCGGAACAGATCAGCACGAACGCGAGGTACAGGATCGACCAGCCCCACCCCAGCTGCGGCAGCGAGAACCAGGGTTCGAACAGCACCGGGAAGCCGAGCAGGGCGAGCAGCGAGGCGAAGTTCGACAACGCGAACAACCGATACGGCACCGCCGCCTTGAACCGGCGCCAGTACCAGGCCTGCAACAGCGGGGTCGTCGTCGAGAGCAGGAAATACGGCAGGCCGATCGTTGCGATGAGCAACAGCAGGATGCGCGCGATCGGTGCCTCGTCGCCCTGCGGCTTCCAGTCGGACGAGGCCAGGATCGGCAGCGTCAGCAGCGACACGATCAGCAGGCCGACATGCAGCAGAGTCTGCCGGCGCACGCCCAGCCGATGCGTCAGGTCGGCATACGCATAGCCCGCGAGCAAGGTCGACTGGAAGAAGACAAGCGCCGTCGTCCACACCGCGGAAGAACCGCCGAACCACGGCAGGATCTGCTTCGCGATGATCGGCTGCACCAGGAACAGCAGGAACGCCGACAGGAAGATCGTGGCCGCATAGGGAAGCACTGCGGCCCGCGCGTTCGGCTGAGCGGTCGATTCGATGGCTGACATGGAATGAAGCGCGGCCCCGGGCAAAGGCGCGATTATCAACGATCAGGTGCGCCCGAGCGACCGCGCCCGATGCGAGGTCCTGCGCGGGACTTCGAACCTGTCCGATTGTCGGCATTGGAACCGCCGCGCATTCGGCTGCGTTCCCCTCTCGAAGTCCCTAAGGTTCACTCACGCCGCACGCCGGAACGCGGTGTGACAGACCGATGAAGTCCCCCGACCCAGATGCAAGAGGTGAATCATGAAACGCAATCCGAACCAGCATTCCATCAAGGCTTCGATCGCCATCGCCGTGGCCCTGCTCGCCGCGGCGCTCTCCGGCTGCGCCAGCATGGGCGACGGGAGCTACTACGAGCCGGTCTCGCTTGCCGACTTCGGCGGCGGTGGCGGCGACAGCGGCAGTGGCGGCGGCAGCGGGTACTAGACCGCAGCTCGAGGGTGTGCATCCGGCAACGGGTGCGCGCCCTCTCCTTCAGAGCAGTGGGCTGACGAGCCGCATCAGGTTCTGCACCAGCTGGTCGTGGAACGGGCGCTCGCGCCACTCGGCAAGCCTGACTTCCTCCGCGCCGCGCATGTAGCCCGCCTCGATGTCCTCGAGCTGCAGCGCGATGCTGCGGCTGTAGAACAGCGCCACCACTTCCTCGTTGAGTTCGAACGATCGCAGGTCCATGTTGCAGGACCCGACCCACGCGACCTCGCCGTCGATCGAAACGGACTTCGTGTGCAGGAAAGCCTGCCGGTAGGCATGGATGTGCACACCCGCTGTCAGCAGTGACTCGTAGTACGACCGCTGCGCATTGGCCACCATGAACTGGTCCTTGCGGTAGTCGACGATGAGGTGCACCTCGACACCCCGTTGCACGGCGGTTTCGAGCGCTTCCTGCAGCGCCTGGCTAGGGATGAAGTACGGCGTGGTGATGACCACCCTGCGGCGCGCGGCATAGACGAGGTTAACGACCATGCGCTGGGCGCGCTGCGTCGGCGAGGCGGGACCGTTGGGCAGGATCTGCGCCGGACAGTCGCCGGCAATGCGCGGCTCCGGGAAGGCCGCCTCGCCGAGGAACTCGGCCGTTTCCTCGTACCAGTCGGCACCGAACACCATTTGCAGCTGTACTGCGGTAGGCCCTTCGATGCGCGCGACGAGTTCGCTGTACGTGAGGCCCGGCTTGAAATCGGAGCCCACCATGTTCTGCGATCCTGTGTAGCCGATGCGACCGTCGATGACGACGATCTTGCGATGGTTGCGCAGATCGAGCCGCTCAGGCTTGCGCCAGCGGAACGGCAGTGCCACGCGGGCGTCGATGTCGAGGCTGCGCAACTTCGGCACCACCGACGGGATCGTCGGCCGCGAGCCGAAAGCATCGATCAGGACGCGACAGCGAACGCCACGCTTCACGGCACGCGCCATGGCCGCGACCACTGGCTCAGTATGGGAGTCGACCTGGAAGATGTAGTAGCAGAGGTGCACCGTCTCGCGCGCCGAATCGATGTCGGCCGCGATGCGCGTCAGCGTCGTGGAGTAGTCCGTCAGAAGTTCGACCGCGTTGCCGCCGAAGTTGGGCAATCGGGCCAGGTCAGTCGACAGGCGCACGCTCGCCTCATACGCCAACGGAACGACCGGGGGCTGCGTTCCCGGGAATGCCACATAGCGCGGACGCATCGGCTCGACGAGCTCGAAGTACTTCTGCAGGCGTTCAAGCCGCCAGCGCGGCAATTTCGGCCGGCCAATCAGCAGGTAGGCCACCAAGCCCACCCACGGCAGAAAGAAGATCAGCAGGAGCCAGCCCTTGGCCGCTTCCGGCGAACGCCGCGTCGGCACGATCGGCAGCATGACCAGCCGTATCGCCCAGTCGGCGACTATTGCCAGCGTGCCCCAGTGCAGCCAGGAAGATTCGAGCATGGGCGTTCGAGGCGGTTCGCCGCGCTCAGTCGGCGCCGGGCCGCCCCCAAGCCGACTGAACGCCCCCATGGGGGGCAGCGAACGCGGTGAGCCAGGGGTCAGCCATTGGCGCCGGGCCGCTCCCAGGCCGACTGAACGCCGCCTCGGGGGGCAGCGAACCAGTGAGCGTGGAGGGCGTCACCCCTCAGTGGCCGAGGATCTTCGACAGAAAGTCCTTGGTGCGCTCGCTCTTGGGGTGGTCGAAGAATTCGTGCGGGCTGTTCTGCTCGACGATCTGGCCCTGGTCCATGAAGATCACGCGGTCGGCGACCGCCTTGGCAAAGCCCATCTCGTGCGTCACGCAGAGCATCGTGATGCCCTGGCCCGCCAGCTCGATCATCACATCGAGCACTTCCTTGATCATCTCCGGGTCGAGCGCCGAGGTCGGCTCGTCGAACAGCATCACCTTGGGTGTCAGGCACAGCGCCCGCGCGATTGCGACGCGCTGCTGCTGGCCGCCCGAGAGCTGCAGTGGATACTTCTGCGCCTGCTCGGCGATGCGCACGCGGTTCAGCTGCGTCATCGCGCGTTCCTCGGCTTCGGCCTTGGGCATGCCGGTGACCCACATCGGCGCGAGCGTCAGGTTCTGCACCACCGTCAAATGCGGAAAGAGATTGAACTGCTGGAACACCATGCCGACTTCGCGGCGGATCTTCTCGATCGCCTTGACGTCGTCGGTGAGTTCGATGCCGTCGACCTTGAGAACCCCTTCCTGGTATTCCTCGAGGCGGTTGATGCAACGGATCAGCGTCGACTTGCCGGACCCCGATGGTCCGCAGATGACGATGCGCTCGCCTTTCCTGACGTGCAGGTCGATGTCGCGCAACACGTGGAAGTTGTTGCCGTACCACTTGTTGACCTTGTCGAAGGAGATGATGGGATGCGTCATGGCGGCGCCTTCGGCTATCGCGTCTTGCTGCGGTTGAGCTGCTTCTCCACCCACAGGCTGTAGCGCGACATCGCAAAACAGAAGGTGAAGTAGATCAGCGTGATGAAAAGATAGCCCTCGATCTTGAACGGTCGCCAGTCGGCGTCCGAATTGAGCGCGAGCCCAAGAGCACCGGTCAGCTCATAGAGCGACACGATCGTGACGAGCGAGGTGTCCTTGAAGATCGAAATGAAGTTATTCATGATGCCCGGGATCACCATCGCGAGCGCCTGCGGCAGGACGATCTTGCGCTGTGTCTGCCAGTAGGTGAGCCCAAGCGAATCCGCCGCCTCGACCTGGCCCTTGGGGATCGCCTGCAGGCCGCCGCGGACGATCTCGGCCATGTAGGCGGCCGCGAACAGCGTGATGCCGACCAGCACGCGGATCAGCACGTCGATCGTGAGTCCCTGCGGCATGAACAGCGGAAACATGAACGACGCCATGAACAGCACCGAGATCAGCGGCACGCCGCGGATCAGTTCGACATAGATCACGCAGAAGGTCCGGATCGCCGGCAGCTTCGAGCGGCGGCCGAGCGCGACCAGCACCGAGATCGGGAATGCCAGCACGATCGACAGCGTGGCCAGCATGATGGTCAGCGGCAGGCCACCCCAGCGATCGGTCGTGACGACCGAAAGCCCGGCCACGCCGCCGTACATCAAGGCGAAGAAGGCCACCAGCACAACGACCCAGACCAGTGGCAGCCACGGCTTCCAGAACCTGCGTATGCAGCTCAGCATCAGCAGCCCGACCAGCAGCCCGGTCGCAATCTCGGGCCGCCATTGGTCGGCGTAGGGGTAGCGGCCGAAGATGATCAGGCGGTACTTCTCGGCGATCACGCCCCAGCACGCACCGTTGCCGCGCGCCTGCTGGCAGACCTCCGCATTGGGCTGGAAGACGGCCTGGAAGATCGCCCAGTCCGCCAGTCGCGGCAGGAAGTAAAGCGCGAGCCCGATCAGGATGATCGTCGTCACCGCGCTCTTCCAGTCCGCAAACAGGTTCGTGCGCACCCAGTGCACGATCCCGGCCTGCTTGATCGGCGGGGCGCGCGATGGAATGGGCTGGAACACTGCGCTCATGGTCTGCTCGCTCTCGTGTACGCGGCGCTGCGCGCCGCACGTGCACTCGAGCGACTGGAGTTGGTGCGCCGGGCTCCAGGCGGCTGCGCGCCCGGCGCATCTTCAACGGCAAGTACAAGCGTCCGCATCATCTTTCCTTGATCGCCGCCCGCTTGTTGTACCAGTTCATGATGGACGAGGTGGTCAGCGACGTGGTCAGGTACACGGCCATGATGATCGCGATGCACTCGACGGCGCGTCCCGTCTGGTTGAGCGCCGTGTTGGCAATCGACACGACGTCCGGATAACCGATGGCGACCGCCAGCGACGAATTCTTCGTCAGGTTCAGGTACTGGTTGGTCATCGGCGGGATGATCACGCGCAGTGCCTGCGGCAGGATCACGAGCCGCATCGACTGGCCCTTGGACAGCCCGAGACTCGCGGCCGCCTCGACCTGGCCTTGTGACACCGACTGGATGCCGGCGCGCACCACTTCCGCAACGAACGACGCGGTGTAGAACGTCAGTCCGAGCAGCACCGCCATGAACTCTGGTGTTACGGCCGCCCCGCCTTCGACCATGCCATCGCCCCGACTCGGCAGGTTCCAGGCTGTCGGCGCTCCGCCGATCACCCAGCCGAGTACGGCGCAGGCGATCACGATCGCGACCGGAACCCAGAACATGCTGCGGACGCGGCCGGTCTCTTCAAATTTTCGCCGTGCCCAGCGCCGGTAGGCCCAGGCAATGCCGAGTCCGACCAGGCCGCCGATCGCGGCCAGGCCCTGCCCCAACCCCAGTACGGGGATCGGATACTGGAACCCACCCTTGCTAAGGAAGAACAGACCGAAGGCGGACACCGGATCGAACGGATCGGGCAGCACCTCCGTGAACACGAGGTACCACATCAGCAACTGCAGCAGCACCGGGATGTTGCGGAACAGTTCCACGTAGCCGTAGCACAGGCCACGGACCAGGGCGTTGTGCGAGAACCGACCGATGCCGAGCAGGGTGCCGAGGATCGTCGTCAGGATGACGCCGATGATCGCCACGCGCAAAGTATTGCCGATGCCGACCAGGAACGCCATCCAGTACGGGTCGAGCGCCTCGTAGTTGAACATCGGCTCGCCGATGTCGAATCCGGCGGGCTGCGTCGAGAAATCCGAAGCCGCTCTGGATTCCGCGCACACGCATGTTCTCCAGCGTGTTGTGCGCCAGGAACCAGACCGCCAGCGCGACCAGCGCGATCGCGATGATCTGGTAGACGAGACCGCGGAACGCCTGGCTGCGCCACGACCAGTCACGTCGCTTGGGCGGGGCTCGCCCCGGCACTGCCTGCGCCGGATATCTCCTTCCGCAGAGCACTCATCAAAGTCGGGCTGCTCAGTTCAGCCACCCCTCTCTCCCTTGGGAGAGAGGGGCCGGGGGTGAGAGGGAAAGCTAATACATGCGCGTTCGCGCAACGCGCGAACCGCGCCTCGCGTTCGCTCTCAGCGAACGGGAGGCGCGTACATGATGCCGCCCTTGTTCCACAGGCTGTTGAGTCCGCGCGGCAACTTGAGCGCCGAGTTCGGGCCAACATTGCGCTCGAAGATCTCGCCATAGTTGCCGGTTGACTTCAGCGCATTGACCATCCAGTTCTTGTCGAGACCCATCAGCTTGCCGGTATCTTCCGAGGTGCCGACGATGCGCATGATGACCGGGTCCTGGCTGGTCTTGACCATCTCGTCCACGTTCTTCTGCGTGATGCCATATTCCTCGGCTTCGACCAGGCCGAACACGACCCACTTGACGATCGTGAACCACTCGTCGTCACCGCGCCGCACGACGGGCCCCAGCGGCTCCTTCGAGATCAGCGTCGGCAGGATCAAATGCTCGTTCGGATCCTTGGCCTCTTTGTTGCGCACCGAGGCCAGCCCGGACGCGTCCGTCGTGTAGGCCTGGCAGCGTCCGGAGAAATAAGCACCGGTCGCAGCTTCGACCTTCTCGAACACGACAGGCTTGATGGCGAGGTTGTTCGCGCGCGAGAAGTCCGTCAGGTTCTTCTCGGTCGTCGTGCCCGACTGCACGCACACCGTGGCGCCCTTCAGGTCCTTCGCATTCTTGATCTTGCCCTTGACCGGCACCATGAAACCCTGGCCGTCGTAGTAAGTCGTCCCCGTGAAGAACAGACCGAGCGATCCATCGCGCGTCAGCGTCCATGTCGTATTGCGCGACAGGATGTCCACCTCGCCCGACTGCAGCGCGGTGAAGCGCTGCTGCGCATTCAGGGGAACGAATTTGACCTTGTTGCCATCGCCCAGAACCGCTGCGGCCACCGCACGGCAAATGTCGATGTCGAGCCCGGACCAGTTGCCCTGGCTATCGGCGGCGGAAAAGCCCGCCAGGCCCGTGTTGACGCCGCACACGACGCTGCCCCGTGCCTTGATCGCATCGAGCGTCTTGCCCGCATGGGCGGGTGCCGACGCCAGCGCTGCGGCGGCCACCAACCCCCCGGCGAGGATCCTGCCTGCATACTTGATCATTCTGCTGCTCCTTTTTCGAGAACCCGCCCCGCGGGTGTGTGCATGTTGCACGATCTTCGTGCGCTGGTGACGCGCCCGAACGATAAATCTAACGTACTCGCCGGCTGCACGCAGCATTCATGCCAACCGGGGGTAACACCCGGGCCGAGCGGTCGTTGTGCGGCGCAGGATCCCAGGGCCGGGCTGCATCGCACTCGGCTTCTCCTTCATCCGCCGACTTCGTCGCCCACCTTGTCCGTCGGGAACGTGAACTGTTCGCGCAGCAGCGGGCTGACCGGGATGCCCAGCGTAATGCCGCGCGGCGGGATGGGATTCAGGAACCAGCGGCGGTAGGCCGTGTTCACTTCGCCATCGACCATCGCGCGCGACAGCACGAGGTCGACGAACTTCTTGAAGTCGGGATCGTTGCGCCTGAGCATGATCGCAAGCGGCTCGACAGTCGTGAACTCGCCGACCACGTCCCATTGCTGCGGCTCCTTGGCGTTGGCGCGCAGCGCGTACAGCACGATGTCGTCATGCAGGTACGCGTCGGCGCGTCCGGCCTCGAGCTCGGCGAAGGCGGCGTCGGAGTCCTTGACTTCCAGCTTGCGCCCCTTGAACAGCCCCTTCGCCAGAGCGGTGTCGAGGTACTGCGCGTGCGTCGATCCGGCATTCACGACCACTGTCCGGCTACCGATGTCGGACAGCCGCTTGATGTTGGAGTTGCTGCGCACCAGCAGATCGCCCGCCGGCAAAGTAGTGCGTCACCGTGAACGCAACCTGCTTGCGACGCGCGGCGGTATTGGTGGTGTTGCCGCATTCGAGGTCGGCCTTGCCATCGACGATCGAGGGAATGCGCTGCGCGGCGGACACCGGCAGGTACTCGACGCGCAGGCTGGTGCAGCCTGAGCTCGCGCCGCATCGCCTCCACCACCTTCATGCAGAGGTCGAGCGCGTAGCCGACCGGTCGCTTGTTCTGGTCGAAGAACGAAAATGGACTCGAGGATTCGCGATGAGCCAGCGTGATGACGCCGGTGTCGCGGACCTTCTGCAGCGTGGGCGGCTGCGGCGGAGCGACGGGAGCGGGAATTCTGGGCTAACCCGGGGGCCGCCACCAGCGCCAGCAGCCCCGACGCAAACACTGCCACTATCGTCCGGCTCAACGCCATGCGCCCGCTCTCCCCATGCGAAACGGCGGGAGTGTAGCCCCGGCTTCGGCGCACCCGACCCTACTCCGCGGCGATGGCCGAATCGACCAGCGCCTCCGCCTTCGCGCGTTCGCGGATCTGGATCTCCCACATGGCGGCGTACGCGCCGCGCCGCGCCAGCAGGTCCGCATGCGACCCGCGCTCGACGATGCGGCCGTGGTCCATGACCAGGATCTGGTCCGCGTGCACGACGGTCGACAGCCGATGCGCGATGACCAGCGTGGTGCGGCTGCGCGCGATGCCTTCGAGCTCGTCCTGGATCACGCGCTCGGTACGCGAGTCCAGCGCCGAGGTCGCCTCGTCAAAGACCAGGATCGCCGGATCCTTCAGCAGCGTGCGCGCGATCGCCACACGTTGCTTCTCGCCTCCCGAGAGCTTCAGTCCCCGCTCCCCCACCAGCGTGTCGTAGCCGTCGGGCAGTGACTCGATGAAGTCGTGGATGTGCGCGGCGCGTGCGGCCGAAACGACGTCGCTGCGGCCAGCGCCCGGGCGCCCATAGGCGATGTTGTATTCGATCGTATCGTTGAAGAGCACGGTGTCCTGCGGGACGATGCCGATCGCAGCCCGCAGGCTTTCCTGCGTGATGGAGCGCACGTCCTGGCCGTCGATCAGCACCGCGCCGGCGCCAACTTCGTAGAACCGGAACAGCAGGCGAGCCAGCGTGGATTTGCCCGAACCCGTGGCGCCGACCACGGCCGTCGTCGTCCCGCCGGCAATCGTGAAGTCCACGCCATGCAGAACCTGGCGCCGCGCGTCGTAGGCGAAGTCGACGCTCTCGAACCGCACCTCCGCTCCGCGCACGACGAGCGGCTGGGCGTCGGAAGCATCGGCGATTTCGCGGTTCTGCTCCAGCAGCGCGAACATCCGGTCCATGTCGGTCAGCGCCTGCTTGATCTCGCGGTAGATGACGCCGAGGAAGTTGAGCGGGATGTAGAGCTGGATCATGAAGGCATTGACCAGCACGAGATCGCCGATCGTCATCCGTCCCTCGACGACGCCGACGGCCGCGCGCCACAGGATCAGCGTCAACGCAACGGCAATGATCGCCTGCTGCCCAGCGTTGAGCACGTTCAGCGACTGCTGCGACATGACGGCGGTGCGTTGGCTCGCGGCCAGCGTCTCGTCGTAGCGCCGGGCTTCGTAGTCCTCGTTGCCGAAGTACTTCACCGTCTCGAAGTTCAGCAGCGAGTCCACCGCGTGCGAGTGCGCCTTGGTCTCGAGTTCGTTCCAGCGACGTCGCACGACCGTGCGCCAGTTCGTCACGAGCACGGTGAACACGATGTAAATGGAGAGGCTCACACCGACGATGGCGGCAAACCAGACCTCGTAGTTCCAGACGAGATAGGCGACTACCAGACCGATTTCGATCAGCGTCGGCAGGATCGAATACAGCGTGAAGCTGATCAGTGACGAGATGCCGCGGATGCCCTGATCGATCTCGCGCGTGACCGCGCCGGTGCGACGCTCCAGGTGATAGCGCAGAGACAGCGAATGCAGGTGCCGGAAGGTCTTCAGCGCCAGCGTCCGCATCGCCGCCTGTGTCACGTTGACGAAGAAAAATTCGCGCAATTCGGTGAAGAGTGATGTCGACAGCCGCAGCAGGCCATAAGCGACAACCAGCGCGACCGGAACGACGAGCATGCCGGCGGCCGACAATGCCACCGGCGACAGTCGGTCGACGATGTCCTTCAAGAGGATCGGCACACTGACCGTCGCCAGCTTCGCCGCCACCAGGCAGGCAAGCGCGAACAGCACCCGGCCCTTGTAGGCCCAGAGATACGGCAGCAGCGTGCGCAGCGTCTGCCAGTCGTCGCGCTCGACGCGCGTCGATGGCAGGGCTTCGCGAGGGGGGGACCACCTCACGCGTTCGCTCCTCGTGTACGCGATCGCTGCGCGATCGCACGTGCACTCTGAGCGGCACGCACGCTCTGCGTGCGCTCCGGGCGGCCGCGCGCTCCGCCGATCAACAACTGCACAGCACCCTCCCCTCCCTCCCGCCAGGCGGGAGGGCGATTGAGCGATGAGTACACTTGCGTCGACTTGGGATCATTGCGCGATTATCCACGCGCCACTTGATGAACTTTGCAGCCAAAGTCGTCCTGATCACCGGCGCCAGCGACGGCATCGGAGCGGAGCTCGCGCGACAGCTGGCGAAGGAACGCGCGCGCCTAGTGCTGGCGGCGCGCACGCGCGAGACCCTGGAACGGGTCGGCGCGGAATGCCGGGAGCTCGGCGCGGAAACCGTGGTGGTAGCCACGGACGTGACGGTCGACGACGACTGCCGCCGCCTCGCCGAGCGCGCCGTCGAGGCGTACGGCCGTATCGACATCCTGGTGGCCAACGCCGGCGTCTCGATGCATGCGCGCTTCACGCAGATCGAGGATTTCTCGACCTTCGAGCGACTGTTCCGGATCAACGCGATGGGGACGATCTGGTGCGTGCGCCATGCCTATCCGCACCTCAAGGCATCGCACGGACTGATCGTGGGCGTGTCGTCGATGGCGGGACGGACCGGCGTTCCCGAACGCACGACGTACTGCACCAGCAAGTTCGCGCAGACGGGCTTTCTCGATGCCCTTCGGATCGAGGCTGCCGACGACGGCATCGACGTGATGGTTGCCTACCCCGGCGTGGTCGCCACCGAGATCCGTCGTCGCGGCTGGAACGGCCGTGGGGAGCCCGCCGGCGTTTCGGGGCTGTCGGAGGCCAACGCGATGCCGATCGACGCCTGTACCCGCCGGATCATCGACGGCATGCGCGTCCGGCGTCGCGAGGTCGTGATGAGTGCACGCGAGCGCGTCGGCCTGTGGCTGAAACTGATCGCGCCGACCGTGGTCGATCGCATGGCGCGCGCCGCGCTGGCAAAGCGCCCTGACCCGGTTGCGCTGGCCGACATGAGGAGACCGTGACAATGACCCCGCTTCAGCTGCCCGACGATCAGGTTCCGGTACTTCGAATGATGCCGATGCCCGCCGACGCCAATATCCACGGCGACGTGTTTGGCGGATGGATCATGGCGCACGTCGACATTGCAGGCGCCGTTCCCGCCGCGCGCCGCGCCAACGGCCGGGTCGCGACGGTCGCCGTAACGTCGTTCCTCTTCAAGCATCCGGTGTTTGTCGGGGACCTGGTGAGCTTCTACTCCAACATCGCGAAGACCGGCCGCACCTCGATCACCGTCGACGTCGAGGTCTACGCGGAGCGCAATCGGTTGCAGAAGGAAGTCGTCAAGGTCACCGAGGCCACGCTGGTGTACGTCGCAACCGACGAGCGCCGCCAGCCGCGCGCTTTGCCCGATCTGTGACACCGGGCCTTCGCAGCGGTCGTCAGTAGGCGACTTCTGCCGCCGTCTTGCCCGCGAGGAACCCGCCGACGACGGCGGCCAGCAGTCCATTGCCTTCGAGGTAGCCGCCACCGGCGTCGCCCGAGAGGCCGCGCGCGGCGCCTCCGGCGGCGAGCAGATTGGGCAGCGCGGTCCCATCGGGGCGCAGCACGCGGCCGCGCGCGTCGATCGCGAGCCCGCCTTCGGTGCCGAGCAAGGCTCCCGTCACCTGCACTCCGTAATACGGCCCGAGAATCATCTGCGCTGCGCGGAACGTGCGACCGAACTCGTCCATGTCCTCATCGAGTGCGAGCGCATTGACGAGTGCAACGGTCTGCTCCAGGCCGCTTCGCTCGACACCCAGCGCGTCGGCGAGATCCCGCAACGTGTTGCCGCGCTTGATCAGCCCTTTGGTCACGGCCTCGGGATAGTTGGGCATTGCCAGGCCGACCTCGTGGATGCGCTCGTCGTAGATATTGAAAGCGATGCCTTCCGGCTGCGCCAGTACGAACAGCGCGCTCTCCGAGTAGCCCTCGTGTTCGTTGCCGAAGCGCTCGCCCTGACGATTGACCTGGATCGCGCCCTCTGACATGAGGGCCCACGGCAACTGCAGCCTCTGCGGCATGACGACCGAACTATGGGCCTGGAAACCGTCGATGTCCTCGATCGCGGCGCCCAGCTCTTCAGCCCACGCGAGAGCATCTCCCTGGCTGCCTTCGTGGCCGGCAAACGGCAGCGCGCGCACGTCCGGCAGGTAGCGGTTCACCAGCTCAACGTTGCCGGCGAAGCCGTTGGTGGCCACGACGAGCGCGGAGCATCCGATGTCCATCGACTCGCGTCCGCCGCGCTGCACGCGCACTCCGCGCACCCGCTGTTCGGCATCGACGTACAGATCCGTGACGCGCACGCCTGGCTGCAAGCGCACGCCCCGCGCCGCCAGGGCGCGATAGAGGGCCGACATCAGCGCGGTGCCGCCACGCTCGGCCAGCGCATGCATGCGGGCGACACCGTGGCCCGGCGGAACGCCGTCGACGAGCTCGAAGCTGAGTCCGCAGGTGGTCTCGAGCCAGGTCAAGGTCTCGGCAGACGCCACGGTGTACGCCTCGACCAGGTGCGTTGCCGAGCGGCCGTTGGACTTGGACTGGATGTCGGCTGCGAAGTGCTCCGGCGTGTCCTCGATCTCACGCGCCTCCTGGGCGCGCGTGCCCGCGGCCGGAATCATTCCGGACGAGCTTCCCGTCGCGCCGGCCGGCGAAGTGTCGCGGTCCAGCACCATCACCTTCGCGCCAAAGTCACGTGCCGCCAGTGCTGCCAGCACGCCGGCAGCCCCGGCGCCGACGACGACGACGGGCACCGAGTTTGCAAACGTCGGCAATCGGTCGCGGATGATCGCCATGCTCAGTACGAGGCAAATTGGGATTCAATCCAGCAGGCAGCGGCCAGCGCCCGCGCATCATCGCCCGGACGCGCCACGACCTGCAGTCCTAGCGGCAGTCCGCTCTCCCCGTGTGCCAGTGCCTTTGGCAGTGGCACGCTGATCTGCGGGCTACCCAGCAGGTGCCACGATCGGTTGAACTGCGGGTCCCCGGTGGTGTCCAGCCCCAGGGGCGCCTCGCCCGGCGCACTGGGTGTCAGCACGATGTCGGCATCGCCGAACAGCTGATCAACTCCCGCCGCGCACGCGCGTCCGAGTCGCAGGGCATCAACGTAGTCGTCGGCACCGATCCCACGCCCCTCTTCGATCAGCGCGACCAGCCGTTGCGACAGCGCCTCACGCCGATACTGGGCCTCGGGTCCGAGGGCGCGCGCCGTCTCGAACAGCTGCACCGTGCGCTGGGCGTCGGCGAGCCGGCTGAAGGCCGGCTGACGGGCCTTCGTGTCGTACGGCCACGCGAGCTCGCGCACCCGGGCCCCGCGTGCGGCCAGCAGGCGCGCCACCTTTTCGAGCGCCGCCAGCATGGAAGGCGCCAGTTGCGACGACCAGGGTGTCGCAGTCCACGCGACAGTCGGAGCGCTGGCCTGGCCCGGGGCATGCTGCCACTGCGGCTGCAGTGCGAGCGCGGCCGCTACCAGCGCGACGTCCTCCACATTGCGGGCAAAGGCTCCCACGACATCCAGCGTGTCGGACACGGCCTTGACGCCCGCACGGGGCACGGAACCTCGCGTCGGCACAAAGCCGACGACGCCGCAGAACGCCGCCGGCCGTATCACCGATCCCGCCGTCTGCGTGCCGATCGCGAAGGGCGCCATGTGCGCGGCGACCGCAGCGGCCGATCCACTGGACGAGCCGCCCGGCGTGTGACCAAGGCCCGCCGGATTGCGGGTCGGCCCTGGCGTGAAGTTCGCTAGCTCGGCGGTCACGGTCTTGCCAAGCACGAAGGCACCGGAGGCGCGCAATGCCGCCACGCTGGCGGCGTCGGCCTGTGGCACATGCCCGAGGAAGATCGTCGAACCATAGTGGCTCGGGATATCCGCCGTATCGAAGTTGTCCTTGATCGCTACCGGCAGCCCGTGCAACGGCCCGCGCCAATCCAGACGATCGAACTCGCGTGCCGTCGCGATCGCGCGCTCCGCGTCGAACCACGCGAAGGCACGCACGTCCGGCTCCTGGTCGTGAATGGCGTCGGTGAACGAGTGCGTCACGGCTTCGCAGCTGACGTCGTGCGCGGCAATCATGCGTGCCAGCTGCGCTGCCGGCAGGCGATTGAGTGGTGTTCTCACGGGATCCCCCAGATGTCAGTCGAATCTACCGCAGGAGTTCCCGCATCCGGCTGCGACCGGTCAACTAAAAAGGGGCGCCACAGGGCGCCCTTTTGGATCCGACGCCGGCACAGCCTCGATTTGCAGCTGGCAGGCTGCGCATATCTCAATGCTGCCACCCCTCTCAAAGGAAGAGGTCAGGCAACAATTGCCGGCTGCCCGGCACCACAGAGTACTTCGCGAGGTCCGTCACGCCGGCCTTCTTCAGCACTTCGTCATCGATGAAGAAGTTGCCGGTGGTGGTGGCCGCCTCGGAGGTCAGCACCGCGTAGGCCGCATCGGCCATGATCTCGGGCGTGCGGCAGTGCTCCGGCTTCACGCCGGGAATCATCTGCAGCGCCGCCGTCTGGATCACCGTGCGCGGCCACAGCGCATTGACGGCGATGCCATAGCCGCGGAATTCCTCGGCGTGACCCAGCACGCACATGCTCATGCCGTACTTCGCCATCGTGTAGGCCACGTGCGGCGCAAACCAGCGTGGCTCCATGTTGAGCGGCGGCGACAGTGTCAGGATGTGCGGATTGCGCCTGCGCTCGCCCGACTGCTTCAGGTACGGCAGGCAGGCCTGCGTGCAGAGATACGTTCCTCGCACATTGACGCCGAACATCAGGTCGAAGCGCTTCATCGGCGTCGCTTCGGTGGGCGTCAGGTTGATCGCACTGGCGTTGTTGACGAGGATGTCGATACCGCCAAAGGTCTCCGCGGCCTTCTTCGCGGCGGCGACGACCTGGTCCTCCTCGCGGATGTCGCACTGGATGGCGAGCGCCTTGCCGCCTGCAGCCTCGATTTCGGCCGCCGCACTGTGGATCGTCCCTGGCAGCTTCGGATTCGGCTCGACAGTCTTGGCCGCAATCGCGACATTGGCGCCGTCGACCGCGGCGCGCTTGACGATTGCAAGCCCGATGCCGCGCGACGCGCCCGAAATGAAGATGGTCTTGCCCTTGAGGTTCATGGTGTCTCCGCCGTGAGTTCTGGCGCCGCCGCCAACTCGGCCAGTGCGACGATGTGATCGGTCAGTCGGTCCGCCACGCGCGCATACAGCGCCGGGGCGGGGTGGAATCCGTCTTCGCAGAACAGGCTCGGGTGTGCCACACCATCCATTGCGAGGTGCGAGATTCCCGCAAGCGGCGCCGCCCAGCGCTCCTGCGCTCGGTTGTTGCGGCGAGCCGCCTGCCCCACATACCAGGACAGTGGCTTCGGCACGGCAGGAAACATCTCCATCTCCGGCAGCGCCGCGAAGACGATCTGCCGCACGCCGGCATGCACGCGCAGCCAGTCGGCGATGTGCTGCCGCTGGTGCAACGCGAAGGCCAACGGCACGTCCTTGGTGATGTCGTTGACGCCGACGACAACCACCGCGACGTCAGCTTCCTGCGGCCGTTCATGGACCAGCTTCTGCAGGACTCCCTCGGAGGTTAGGCCCGACTGCGCGACCAGCTGCCAGCGCACCATGCAATTCATCCGCTGCGCGAGTCGCTCGGCAAGCGGTCGCGCGAGCGCCTCGCGTTGCGTACGCGCGCCGACCCCGGCAGCACTGGAATCGCCAGCTACGAGCAGGCGCAGTGCCGGCTCGCCCTCGCCGACTGTCCCGCGGCGCGGTCCGCGCGGCTCCGGCAGTTCCCGCGCATTGAGCCGCAGGCGGCGCGCCTGCGCGAGCAGGATCGGCCCGAGGGCAATGCGAGTGGCGACGTCCAGCATCAGCCCTTGGGCCAGAGGATCATCTGCGTGCAGCGAAAGAGCGCGATCGTCTTTGCGCTTTCGATGTGCGTGACGACCGCGTCCCAGACCTGCGTTGTCCTGCCCTGGTGGGCACAGGTCGCGACCGACCGCAGCGTGCCCTCGGTCGCGGTGCCGATGAAATTGGACTTGAGCTCGATCGTCGTGAAGTTGGTCGCGCCTTCGGGCAGGTGTGCAATCGTCGCGTAGCCGGCCGAGGTATCGGCCAGCGCGATGACCGAGGCCGCGTGCAGGAAGCCGTTGGGCGCCAGGTACTGCGGACGGATCACATACTCCATCGTCAGGCTGCCCTCGCGCACTTCGACGACCTTCATGCTGAACCAACCGGGCAGGTTGTCGCCCGAGCGGCTGTTGAGCTTTTCCAGCGTCATTTCGTGGCGCAGCGGCATGGCGGGCTCCGACCCGGGTCAGCTGAAACGCGAGAAGTCCGGCTTGCGCCGCTCGAAGAACGCCGAAAACGCCTCTTTCGCCTCGGCACTGTGCAGCATCTTCTCGAAGGACTTCGCCTCCTCCATGATCAGCTTCTCGGTCATCGAGCGCCACGAGAGCTTCATCAGGCGCTTGGTTTCGCGCACCGACGTCGGGGGCAGTGCGTTGAAGCGCTCCGCCTGCCGGATGGCGTAATCCAGCACCTCGCCCGGCGGCAGGATGCGGTTGACGATCTTCATCTCCAGCGCTTCCTCGGCGCTGATCGGCTCTGCGAGCAGCAGCTTCTCGGCCGCCTTGTGGTAGCCGGCCGCGAGCGGAATCGTCAGGCTCGACGCGAATTCCGAGCACACGCCGAGCGAGACGAACGGCATCGAGAACATTGCGTTGTCGGCGCAGTAGACGAGGTCACAATGCATCAGCATCGTCGTGCCGATGCCGACCGCCGCACCGTTGACAGCCGCCACCACCGGTTTCTCCGACAGCCCGAGCGCCTGCATGAACTGGAACACCGGCGCGTCCATCCCTGCCGGCGGGTTCTTCATGAAATCCTCGAGGTCGTTGCCGGCGGTGAAGATGTCCTTCTCGCCGTGGATCAGAATCGCACGCACCGTGCCGTTGTCGTGCGCCGCGCCGATCGCGTCGGCCATCGCCTGGTACATCGCGACTGTGATCGCGTTCTTCTTTTCCGGGCGCGCGATCGCGATGCGTGCGACGCCGTTGATGGTCTGCACTGCAATGCTCACTTGACCTCCTGGCTCACGATCCCTGGCGATTCGTCAGTGCGACGAATTGCGCGAATTCCTTCAGTGACCGGGCTGCCTGCCCCCGGACCTTGTCCTGTACGAGGGGAGTGAAGCCGAGCAGCCAGCCCTTCCACCCCAGCGCCTGGGCGGACCAGCGCCACAGGCTGAACTTGTCCACCTGCTGCACGATCTTGCCGGCAGCAATCACCATCTCGGTGTGCACCCGGTTGACGACGACGCGTTTGGTCGGCGTGAACGTGTAGCGCGCGCTCCAGTCGACGCGTGCTCGGTCGGCCGTGTCTTCGAGAATCTTGACATCGATCTCGAGATCTTCCGCCTCCGAAAGCAGCATCTGCCACATCAGCCTGGCGCCCTGCGCCGTGAGACGCGGGAACACCGGATCACTGAAGCTGGCGTGGCTCGCGTAGAGCAGGCCCATGGTGTAGTAGTCACGCACCATGAATGCCTCGTAGAAGCGTTCGGCAACACCCATGTCATCCTCAGCTTAGCGACTGGGCGACTAGCCAGTCGTGCGTCAGGGGCCAGAGCTTTTCGGCATGGCGCCGTCGGAAGAAGCCGAAGTGGCCGATCCGATCGACGCCGATGTCGCTCGGCGCCAGTCGCCGCATCTCGCGCGCTGCACCCGCGTAGAACGAATGCAGCGACGCGATGTTGCGCTCCGACAGGTACTCGTCGTCCGTGAACGAAAGCGAGAGGATAGGCTGCCTGAGCCGCGCGTAGGTGACACGCCATGCCGGATCCTCGACACCGAACAGGTAGTCCGGGTGCAGACACCAGGCGCGCCACTGCCGCATGACACCACGCGGTACATCGCCGATCATCCCGAGCCTGCGACCCGGGAAAAACCCGAACAACGGCAGCACCACGGGGACGATACCGAACCAGAGCGCCGGAGCAAAGCGACGCAGGCTCGGGACGTAGTCGCGCCAGTAACCACTGCCCGCCGCCACGGTCACGATCGCCTGGATGCGCTCGGGGCGGTCGAGCAGGCCAAGGATCTGGCCGCCAAGGCTGTGCCCAACCCAGAGCAGAGGCCGGTCGCCGAGCCGCTCGGCCATGAAGTCGACCAGCGCAGCGGGCATCGCGCTGCGCCCAGGTCAACACGTCCGACTCGAAACCCCGCAGCGAGCGCCGGAACGCCGCCGGCCGCGACTGTCCCACGCCGCGGTAGTCGAAGGTCACGACCCAGTAGCCCTTCGCGGCGAGCCAGTGCGCGAAGTCGGCGTAGTACGCCTGCTCCACGCCCATCGCCGGCGCAATCAGGACCCCCGCGCGCGCGGCCTGAGAATCGCCGAACAGTGTCGCGTGCAGTTCAAAGCCGTCAGCTGTCGTGACCGTGGTCTTGTGCACTTTGCGCTTGGCTGGTTGTCACTCTGTGGCCAGCGAAGCAAAGCGTAGTCGGCCACCCACTTCGACTTCGACTGGCTCCGCCAGCGAAGCCGAACTCACTATTCCGCATTGCGTGCACGTGCGAGCCCGCAGGGCTCGCGTACACGCAATGCGCTACACGCGCTCGAATATCCCCGCCGCCCCCATGCCGGTGCCGACGCACATCGTCACCATGCCGTACTTCAGGTTGCGCCGGCGCAGCGCATGCACCAGCGTGGCCGAGCGGATCGCGCCGGTCGCACCGAGCGGATGGCCGAGTGCAATCGCGCCACCCATCGGGTTGACGCGGCTGCGGTCGAGGCCGAGGTCGTTGATGACGGCGACCGCCTGGGCGGCAAAGGCCTCGTTCAGTTCGATCCAGCCCATGTCTTCGGCCTTGAGCCCCGCGCTCGCCAGCGCCGCCGGAATCGCGTATTTGGGACCGATGCCCATGATCTCCGGCGGCACGCCCTTGACCGCGAAGCTGACGAAACGCGCCAGAGGCGTCAGGTTGAACTGCTTGACCGCGCGCTCCGACGCGAGGATCAGCGCGCCCGCGCCATCCGACGTCTGCGAGCTGTTGCCGGCCGTGACGCTGCCTTTAGCCGCGAACACGGGGCGCAGCTTGGCGAGCGCCTCGGCGCTGGTATCTGCGCGCGGACCCTCGTCCAGGCTGACCGCGCGTGTCTTGACGTCGATTTCGTAACTGCCGAGGTTGGGAAACTTCTCGATGACATCGATCGGCGTCATCTCGTCGCTAAACTCACCCGCCTTCTGGGCGGCGATCGCTTTCTGATGCGACTCGACCGCGAATGCATCCTGCATCTCGCGCGTGACCTTCCACTGTGCGGCAACCTTTTCCGCCGTGATGCCCATGCCGTAAGCGATGCCGACGTTCTCGTCCTTCTCGAAGATGTGCGCATTGAACGACGGCTTGTTGCCGGACATCGGCACCATGCTCATTGACTCGGCCCCGCCCGCAAGCATCACGTCGGCCTCACCAACGCGGATACGGTCGGCAGCGATCGCGACGGCGTTCAGGCCCGACGAACAGAACCGATTGATCGTGATCCCGCCGGTCGTGTTCGGCAGTCCGGCTAGCAGCACGGCGATGCGCGCCATGTTCAGGCCCTGCTCGGCCTCCGGCATCGCGCAGCCGATGATCGCGTCCTCGACCGCCTTGGGGTCGAGACTCGGCACCTGCTTCATTGCCGAACGGATCGCCGCCACCAGCAGATCATCCGGCCGCGTGTTGCGGAACACGCCCTTCGGCGCCTTGCCGATCGGCGTCCGAGTCGCCGCAACAATATAGGCATCTTGTACTTGTCGGGTCATTTCGATTGGCTCCAACTCTTCATTCTGTTGCCGGGGAGGTCCAGGAGGGGCTGGCAAGCCCCTCTTGCGTCCATATGGATCAGATGTCGCAGGAAAGCCGGTCAGTTCCTGACCGGCTTTCCTGTCGACATCATTCCCATCATTCTTTCCTGCGACTTCGGATGGTTCACGAGCGTCATGAAGAATTTGCGTTCGAGGTCGAACAACCATTGCTCGTCCGCCATCGCGCCGGCCTCGACATCTCCGCCGCACATCACGTCGGCGATGCCGCTGGAAATGAAGTAATCGTGGGCACTGATGAAGCCGCCGTCGCGCATGTTGGCGAGCTGCGCCTTGATCGTGGCAACGCCGGTGCGTCCCGCGACCGGAAAACCAAGCGGCTTCAGTGGCGGTCGATAGCCGGTGGCGTGCATCGCGAACGCTTCGCCGATCGCCGTCCATAGCAGTTCGTGGTTGTTGAAGACGATCGTGTCGGTCGGTCGCAGGTAGCCCATCTGCTTCGCTTCGAGCGCGGACTTGGAGACATTGGCCATCGCCGCATTCAGGAACCAGTTGCGCATAAACGGGAAGACATCGGTCATGCCGGCGGCGTGTGCCGCCTGGGCCGCGCGCAGCGCGCCTTCCTTCAGACCGCCGGCGCCCGGGATCAGGCCGACGCCGACTTCGACGAGGCCGATATAGCTCTCGAGCGACGCGACCGCCTTCGAGCAGTGCAGGATCAGTTCGCAACCACCACCGAGCGCCATGCCGCTGACCGCCGCGATCGTCGGCACCTGCGCGTACTTCAGGCGCATGTAGGCGTCCTGCATCTTCTTCTCTTCAACGCCGATCGCCTTGACGCCGCCTGACATGAACACCGGCATCATCGCCTGCAGGTCGGCACCGACCGAGAACGGATCGTCCGGTGACCAGATGACGAGGCCGCGATACTGCGTCTCGGCCAGGTCGATGGCCTTCAGCATGCCGTTGATGACACCGGGCCCGATGGCATGAACCTTGGTCTTGATCGACAGGATCAGCACCTCGGCCGCCATCCCGGACTCGAGCGTCCAAAGCCGCACCGCGTCATCCTCGAACACGGTTTTCCCGCCGGTGGCGCCGGTCGGGGCACCTTCGCCGAGCAGTGGTGCGCGGAAGATCTGGCGCGCATAGACCGGCAGCGTCGAACGCGCGACGAACTTCTTCTTCGCCGGCGACCACGAGCCTTCGGCGGTGTGCACACCTCCCGCCTTGGCGACCGGGCCGTCAAACACCCACTTGGGCAGCGGCGCTTTCGACAGCGCCTCGCCGGCATCGATGTCGGCCTGCACCCAGTCGGCGACCTGCTTCCAGCCGGCCGCCTGCCAGGTTTCAAACGGACCCGTCGCCCAGCCGAAGCCCCAGCGCAACGCGAAGTCGACATCGCGCGCGGTGTCGGCGATCGATTCCAGGTGCACGCCGATGTAATGGAATGCATCGCGGAAGATGGCCCACAGGAACTTCGCCTGCGGGTGATCGGTCTCGCGCAGCAGCTTGAGGCGCTCGGCCGGATCCTTCTTCTTCAGGATACGTGCGACCAGTTCGTCGGCCTTGCCGGTCGACTCGACGTAGTCGGCCTTCTTCGGATCGAGGACCTTGATCGCTCTTGCCTTCCTTGCGATAGAAGCCCGCGCCGGCCTTCTGCCCGAGCGCGCCTTTCTCGACCAGCGCCTTGAGCACCGGCGGCGTCGCGAAGTTCGCGGCGAAGGGATCGATCGACGCCGGCAGCGTGTCCTGCATGGTCTTGATGACGTGCGCCATCGTGTCGAGGCCGACGACGTCCGCCGTGCGGAAGGTCGCACTCTTGGCGCGGCCGAGCTTGGAGCCGGTCAGATCGTCGACGACGTCGTAGGAGAGGCCGTACTTCTCCGCCTCCTTGATCGTCGCCAGCATGCCGAAGATGCCGACGCGGTTGGCGATGAAATTCGGCGTGTCCTTCGCGCGCACGACGCCCTTGCCCAGGGTCGACGTGAGGAAGGTCTCGAGATCGTCGAGGATCTGCGGCTTCGTCGCCGGCGTCGGGATCAGTTCGACTAGGTGCATGTAGCGCGGCGGATTGAAGAAGTGCACGCCGCAGAAGCGCGCCTTCAGCCCGGGCTCCATCGCCTCGGCGAGCTTGGCGATCGGCAGCCCCGATGTATTCGACGCGAAGATGGCGTCATCGCGCACGAACGGCGCGACCTTCCGGTACAGGTCGTGCTTCCAGTCCATGCGCTCCGCGATCGCCTCGATGATGACGTCGCAGCCCGAAAGCCACTCGAGGTGTTCCTCGTAGTTGGCCGCCTGGATGTACGCGGCGTCGTCCTTGTTGCCGAACGGCGCGGGACTGAGCTTCTTCAGGTTCTCGATCGCGCGCAGCACGATGCCGTTCTTGACCGGGCCTTTGGCGTCCGGCAGGTCGAACAGCACCACCGGGACGCGTGCATTCACGCAGTGCGCCGCAATCTGCGCGCCCATGACGCCGGCGCCGAGAACGGCGACCTTGCGTACGACGAAATTGCTCATCTTGTTCTCCATTGTTCGTGCGGACGCGGGTCCGCCATGACCTCGTGCATCGACCTTCAGAACGCTTCGGCGGGAAGCTCCATCAGATTCCTGGCGCCGGAGCGCGCGGTGCGGATGTGATACGCCGTCTCCGGCAGCAGGCGCTGGAAGTAGAAGCGCGCCGTGGTGAGCTTGTGCCGATAGAAGGGATCCACGTCGTCACCGTCGGCCGTGATGCGGTCGAGCGCCACTTTCGCCATCTTGGCCCAGAAGTAAGCGTAGACCAGGTGCCCGACGATGCGCATGTAGTCCACCGCTGCGGCGCCGGCCTCCTCCTGGTTGGCGAAGGCCTTCATGCCGAGTTCCATCGTCAGCTTGGTGACCTTGTCCCCGATGTCGGCCAGCGGCGTGACGAACTCGCTCATGTCGGTGCGCGTGCCGTACTGCTTCGATGAACTCCGTGACCAGCTTGCCGAACGAGCGCAACTTGGCGCCGTTGTCCATCAGCACCTTGCGGCCGAGCAGGTCGAGCGACTGGATCGTGTTGGTACCTTCGTAGATCATGTTGATGCGGGCATCGCGCACGAACTGCTCCATGCCGTTCTGGCGGATGTAGCCGTGGCCACCGTAGACCTGCTGGCACTCCGTGGCGCACTGGTACCCGTTGTCAGTCATGAACGCCTTCACGATCGGCGTCATCAGCGACATCATGTCAGCCGCGAACTTGCGCTTCTCCTCGTCCGGATGGTGCAGCTGCAGGTCGGCCATCAACGCGACCCAGTAGGCGAAGGCGCGGCCGCCCTCGGCGTAGGCGCGCGCGGTCAGCAGCATGCGGCGCACGTCGGGATGCACGATGATCGGATCGGCCGAGCTTCTCCGGCGACTTGACGCCCGACAGCGAGCGACCCTGGATGCGGTCCTGCGCATAGGCGGCCGCATTCTGGTACGCCACTTCGGTGAGGCCGAGTCCCTGGACGCCAACGCCGAGCCGTGCGCCGTTCATCATGACGAACATCGCATTCAGGCCCTTGTTCGCCTCGCCAACGAGCCAGCCGGTCGCATTGTCCAGCACGATCTGGCAGGTGGCGTTGCCGTGGATGCCCATCTTCTCTTCGAGGCCCGCAGCAGTAGATCCCGTTGCGGGTCCCGACCTTGGCGTCAGCGCCGTTGCCGACCGGAACGAACTTAGGCACGACGAAGAGCGAAATCCCCTTCGTGCCCTGCGGCGCATCCGGCAGGCGCGCCAGCACGAGGTGGACGATGTTCTCGGCCATGTCGTGTTCGCCGGAGGAGATGAAGATCTTCTCGCCGCTGATCTTGTAGCTTCCATCCGGCTGCGGCACGGCCTTGCTGCGCAGCATGCCGAGGTCGGTGCCGCACTGAGGCTCGGTCAGGCACATCGTTCCGGTCCACTGGCCCGAGACGAGCTTGGGCAGGTACAGGTCCTTCTGTCCTTCGAGGCGTGCCGGAGCAGGCACTCGTAGGCACCGATCGTCAGCCCCGGGTACATCGCCCACGCCTGGTTGGTCGAGTACTGCATCTCGTAGAACATGATCTGCAGCAGGTGCGGCAGCCCCTGGCCACCGTACTCGGTCTCGCCGGCGAGGCCCTGCCAGCCGGCCTCACGAAACTCGTCAAACGCCTCCTTGAAGCCTTGCGGCGTCTTCACCGCGTGTGTCGCCGGGTCGTACGTGCAGCCTTCCTCGTCGCCGACCATGTTGGTCGGCAGCAGCATGTCCTCGCAGAAGCTTGCCGCTTCCTCGACGACCTGGTTGACGGTGTCCACATCGAGGTCCGCGTAGCGCGGCGTCTGCTCTCAACTCGTCGACCGCACCGAGCACTTCGTGCAGAACGAACTGTTGATCCTTGAGCGGGGCCTTGTAGGACGGGCATGACTACTCCTACACCGGCTTGCGCGACGAGGCTCGTCGCGATTGGGTTCGAGGTGGCTTGATGGGCGGGACCACAGCGGCGCGAATCGGCTGCCGGTCCGTCTTCGATTGGATTGATCGTGCGCTGCGGCCCGGGCACTCGTGGCCGGGCTCGCCCCGGCTTCGGCTGCCGCGGTGGCGAGCACGCGGGCGAGCCCGGTGCGCGCCCGTCGCGCGCTGTCGGCGGAACGAAGCAGGCGCGCATCCTGGTGCATCGCCAGCATCAGGCCGTAGATCTCGAACACCATCTGCTGCGCATCGATGCCGGGCTTGAGGTGCCCCTCATCGACAGCCTGGCGGATCGCCTTCAGCAGTTCGGCCTTCCAGCCGGCGATGATGGCGACCATCGCGTCGTGCTGGGGACCGGGACGGTCGTCGTACTCGACGGCGCCGGCGATCATGATGCAGCCGCGCGTCAGTTCACGCGCGAGGAAGGCGACCCAGCGATCGAGGATCGCCCGCAGGCGCGGCAGACCACGCGGCTTCTTTACGGCGGGCCGCAGCACCTCGTCGATGAAGCGCCGCACATATTCGCGCAGCACGGCCAGCTGCAGGTCTTCGCGCGAGCCGAAGTGCGCGAACACGCCGCTCTTGCTCATCCGCATCTGGTCGGCGAGCGTGCCGATCGTCAGACCCTTCGAGACCGTCGCGGCTCGCCGTTTCAAGCGCGGCCTGGACGATCGCGGCGCGTGTCTGGTCGCCCTTGCGCGGCCGCAGCGCGGTGGCGATGGTCGACAGGGCGGCGGCGATGGGCATGCGGCGGGATCCAGAGAGCGCAGGACGTGCGCAGGAAAAAACGAACGTTCGTACTATTTCCGAGAGAGCGCCCCTGCCGTCAACCCGGGTATCTAGAGTGCGCGGCCTATTGCTGCAGCGCAGAAGGCGCGGCGCCGGCGTCGAACGCGGCGAACGCCTGGGCGACGTGGTCGACGAAGAGCCGCACCTTCAGCGACAGGTGACGGCGGCTCGGATAGACCGCCCAGATGTCGCCGGTGGCGCCGGCGTACTCCGGCAGCACGCGCACGAGTTGCCCGCGGCGCAGCGGCTCGGCCAGCGAGAAAGTCGGGCTCGTAGATGAGGCCGAGGCCGGCCATGGCGGCCGAGCGCAGCGCCTCGCCGCTGTTGGCGTGCAGACTTGCCCGCCACGCGCACCTCGTGCACCCGCCCATCCACCCCGATGAGGCGCCAGACGCGGGGCGTGCTCGAGTAGGCGTAGGTCAGCGCATCGTGCTCCGCCAGGTCCTCCACGCGGCCGGGCGTCCCCCGTCGCTCAAGATACGCAGGCGCCGCGCACAGCACGAGCTGCATGGTCCCGAGGCGCCGCGCGACGAGGCGATCGCTGCCGACCGGCCCGACGCGCACCGCCAGGTCGAAGCCCTCCTCGACCAGGTCGACCATCCGGTCCGAAACCACGAGGTCGAACTTCACCGCGGGATGCCGCTCGACGAAGCTCGCAATGGCGGGCGCGACGCGCTGCTCGGCCATGCTGTGCGAGCAGGTGATGCGGACCGTGCCGCGCGGCTCGGCGGCGGACTGCCCCGCGATGGCCTCGGCCTCGGCCAGGTCCGCCAGCAGCGTCACGCAGCGCTCGTAGTAGGACTGCCCGCTCTCGGTCAGCGACAGGCGCCGCGTCGTGCGATTGAGCAGGCGCGCGCCGAGATGCTGTTCGAGATCGGCGACCAGCCGCGACAGGGACGAGGTCGACATGCCGAGCCTTTCGGCCGCGGCGACAAAGGTCCCGGACTCGACGACCCGGACAAAGGCTTCCATCGCAAGCCAGCGATCCATGGCTAATTATCCCGAAATCCGGGCTAATTAATTGCCATATGCCATATTTATCTCGTAGAACGGGATCGATAGAGTTCGTCCTGTCCGGCCCATCCCGCCGGCCCCAACCACGCAATGGACAGGAGAACCCAAATGATCGACACCCGCACCGCCCCCTACGCCGCGCTGCTGCTGCGGCTGGCGCTCGGCACGATGTTCGTGGCCCACGCGCTGCTAAAGACTCTTCGTCTTCACGCTTCCCGGCACCGTCCAATTCTTCGAGTCGCTCGGCCTCCCCGCTGTGCTCGCCCATGTCACCGTCGCGGCCGAACTGGTCGGCGGCGCCCTGCTCATCCTCGGCATCGGCACGCGCTGGGTCGCTGTCGCGCTGATTCCCTTCCTGCTCGGCGCCGCCTGGGTCCACCTCGGCAACGGCTGGCTCTTCAGCGCGCCGAAGGGCGGCTGGGAGTACCCGGTGTTCCTGGTGGTCGCCGCCGCGGCACAGGCTCTGCTCGGCGACGGCGCCTACGCACTCGGCAACCGCTTTGCCACCCGTCCGGCCGCGCGACTGCAGGTCGCCTGAGCCACCCGATTCACTCACAGGAGATCAGTCTATGAAGCTCTATTTCTCACCCGGCGCCTGCTCACTCTCGCCGCATATCGTCGCCCGCGAGGCCGGCCTGCCGGTCACGCTGGTCCGCGTCGACACCAAGGGCAAGAAAACCGATCACCGGCGACGACTATCTGGTCGATCAATGGCAAGGGCTATGTGCCGCTGCTCGAACTCGACGACGGCACGCGGCTGACCGAAGGCCCGGCGATCGTGCAGTACCTGGCCGACCGCGCGCCGCAGAAGAAGCTCGCGCCCGCCAATGGCACGATCGAGCGCTACAAGCTGCAGGAGTGGCTCAACTTCATCACGTCCGAACTGCACAAGCAGTTCTCGCCGCTCTTCGACCCTTCGATGCCCGACGACGCCAAGGCGAAATTCCGCGACAAGATCGCCGGCTCGCTTCGACTGGATCGTGGCGCAGCTCGGCGACAAGCCCTACCTCACCGGCGAGGACTTCACCGTCGCGGACGCGTATCTGTTCACGGTGGCCAACTGGACGAAGTACACGGGCATCGACCTCGCCCGCTGGCCTGTGCTTGCAGGCTTACATGGCGCGCGTGGCGGCACGGCCCGACGTGCAGGCGGCACTGAAGGAGGAAGGACTGCTGCATTGAGGAAGGTCCATCAGTCGAGGCGGCGCGCCGCGAGGCGCGCCGCTGCCTTGCACCCGGACACACCGAAGCCATGACGCCACTGCCCACGCTCTTCATCTCGCACGGTTCGCCGATGCACGCGGTCGCCGCAGGTCGCGCCGGCGAGGCGTGGGCGGAACTCGGCCGTCGCCTGCCGCGGCCACGCTCGATCCTTGTCGCGTCGGCGCATTGGGAGACCGAACTGCCCATGGTGGCGACGTCCAAGCAGCCGGAGACGATCCACGATTTCGGCGGGTTTCCGCCGGAGCTGTATCGGATCCGCTACCCGGCGCCAGGCGCTCCCGACGCCGCGCAGCGCGCACTCCAGCTGTTGCGCGAAGCGGGCATCAGCGCCACCGCGAACGGCTGCCGCGGACTCGACCATGGCGCCTGGGTGCCGCTGCTGCGCTCTGTACCCGGACGCCGACGTGCCAGTCGCACAGATCTCGATCCAGCCTTCGCTCGACGCCGAACATCACCTGCGCGTCGGGGCCGCGCTGGCGCCCCTCGTACAGGACGGCGTCCTGGTGATCGGCTCCGGGACACATGACCCACAACCTGCGCGAATGGATCGCGGATGCGCAGCGGCGCGGCTCGATGTCGATCGATGAACGTGACCCCGATCCGTACGTCGTCGAATTCAGCCAGTGGGTCGATACAGCGCTGCGCTCGGACGATCGAAAGGCGCTCGCCGGATGGCTCGAGCAGGCGCCGCATGCTCGTCGCGCGCACCCGACGCCCGAGCACTTCCTGCCGCTGATGGTCGCGGTGGGCGCGGCCGGGCGTGGCGCCATGGTCGAACACATCGACGCCGGGGTGGACAGCGGAGTGCTGGCGATGGATGCCTATCTCTTCTGGCCGCGCAGCGCGACGGGCACTGCGCACTGACGCCGCTTCGATCGCCTACGCCGCGCTGCGCAGCGCAGGAATCTCGTACAGACGGCCCTCGGCCAGCGCGACGACTCGGTCGCCGGGCTCGCGTTCGATGCGCGCGCCACCGGTGAACGCGCCGAAGGCGGGCAGCACGGCCAGGCCGTCACGCAACCAGAAGCACGGCAGGCGCACGCTGTCGTCGGCGCGCCCGTTCAGCCGTACCGCCGGATGCAGATGCCCCGCCAGCGCCGCCGCACCCGGGACGAACTGCGGGTGATGGCAAAACGCCAGCGTGCCGACACTCCACGGCTCGGAGACGACCTCGATCTTCAGGCCCTGCGGTGGGCGGCCCGCAGACAGGTCGTGATTGCCTTCCACCAGCACGATGTCGAGCTTCGCCCGGCGCTCGCGCCAGGCCGCCAGCGTGGCCAACGTCCCTGATGCGTGCGCCTCGCGCGCGTGCAGGAAGTCGCCAAGGATCACCAAGGCTGCGGGATCGAGCGCGTCGATCAGGCTATCGATGCGGCCCAGCGTAGTAGTGGTCGTTCCCTGCGGCACAGGCACGCCGCGCGCACGAAACGTGGCGGCCTTGCCGAAGTGAGCATCGGCTATGACCAGCCACCGGCGTTCGCACCAGAACGCGGCGCCATTGGCCAGCAACTCCCAGCGCGCCCCTCCGACTTCGACCGGCAGGCGCGTGACAGCTTTCACAGCGGCGTCACGGTGTAGCCGCGTGCGCGGAGCAATACCACCAGACCCTCAGGCCCGGGCAGATGCAACGAACCCACGGCGAAGACGTACGACTTGCCCTCTGCCATCAGTGCTTCCATGCGCCGGACCATGCCGGGATGCCGGCCGAGCACGATCGTGTCAACGGTGAAGCGCGCTCCGACCGTGTTCTGTGCCCGCATCTCGGCCAGCAGCCGTTCGAGGGCCGCCCGATCGCCCGTTTCCCAGGCCTGCGCAATGCGATTGATCTCGCGGCGTGCCGCGTTGGTCTCGACTGCCTTGACCGCGTCCTCGAGAAACGCGAGCTGCGTCGAAGCCGGCGCGCGATCGAAGAGCTCGAACTGCCCCTCGATGCTTTCCAGTTCCAGGATCGGCTTCCCGCCCTGCTTGGCGACCCGGGTCAGATAGCCCTCGACTGACAGCGCCGGCATGTAGCCGGCCTGGGCCGCCTCGAACAGCGCCAGCACGTTGCCGAGCATCCACGGTTTCATGCGCCATAAGGGCGCGGCTTCAAGCTGGTTGCGCGCCGCCAGCGTTTCGATGCGGGACTTCAGTGAAGCCGGGATGCGCAGTGTCGAGACCAGGCTCGCCAGCGGCATAAACCGCGTATTTCTGGGTGGCCGCCAGCGCCCGGGCCGAGTCGGAGACGTCAGCCTCGAGCACGATCGCGTCCGCGCGCTCGATGCGCTCCAACTGCGCCGCGGGCAAGGGATAGAACTCCGGCCGGCCCACGTGAATCGTGCCCATCAGCAGCGAGACCTGATTGCCCTTGCGGACCTCGTAGAGGAATCCGCGGCGCGCGCCCGCTTCGTTGGACTGGGCCCAAACAGACGACACCACGAAGGACGCAAGGAACAGCAGCGCCCAGCGCGCGCGGGCAAGTTTCAGTAACGGCATGGGAACGACGCGGCGGCACGCGCCGCGTTCAGTGAGGTTGTCCGGATTGTAAGTGCGTGCCGCCAGCGCCATCGACAGCGCGCTCATGCCGACCGGATCATGCGCAATGACGAGTCGCGGCGCGTCGACCTCAGGCCGACGCCGTCTCCGTGACCGATCCCCCGGCTGGCTCCGTGAGCGGCTTGATGTAGCGCAGGATGCCCGGATCCTCTTCGTCGCGGTGGGGACCGTAGCCGCGCTTGCGCATCAGGTCGCCCATCTCGTCGTTGTCCTTCAGCACCAGCCCGATCAGTTCGGTCAGGCCGCGCGCACGCGCCGTCTCCTCGAGCGCCTGCATCAGCACATGGCCGAGGCCACGCCCCTGCCAGGCGTCCTCGACGATGACGCCGAACTCCGCGGTCTTGCCGTCCGGATTGCAGGTGTAGCGCGAGATGCCGCGGATCTCGTGCTGTTCATCCTGCGGATCGATTGCGACGAAGGCCATCTCGCGGTCGTAATCGATCTGGGTGTAGCGCACCAGCCGCTCCATCGTCAGCTCGCGGATCGGCGCGTGGAAGCGCAGGTACGACGTGCGCGGCGACAGCCGGCTGATGAAGCGCCGTTCAGCCTCGGCATCTTCCGGACGGATCGGCCGCAGCAGGATGCGGGCGTCGCCCTTGACCGTGACCTCGCGCACCAGGGCGCGCGGATACGGGTGGATCGCAAGGTGAGAGTAGGTGGCATCGGCCGCGAGCGGCTCGTCGGACACCTGTACACGGGCGTCGAGCGCGATGACGCCCTGCGCATCGGCCAGCAGCGGATTGATGTCAAGTTCCCGCACCGCCGGGATCTCGCATGCCAGCTCGGACACGCGCACGACCACTTCGATCAGCTTCTCCAGATCGACCGCGGGCGCACCGCGGAATGCATCGAGCATGCGCGACACGCGCGTGCGCGAGATCAGGTCGCGCGCCAGGAAAGCATTGAGCGGCGGCAGCGCTACGGCGGAATCGCGAAAAATTTCGACGGCGATCCCGCCCATGCCGAAACTCACGATCGGCCCGAAGTTCGGATCGCGCGTCAGTCCGACGATCAGCTCTCGCCCCTGTGGCCGCACGACCATCTTCTGCACCAGCACGCCGACGAAGCGCGCGCTCGGCGCACGCTCGGCCAGTCGCTGTGCAATGTCCCCGAAACCGCGCTCGACCTCTTCGGCCGTCTGCACACCGAGGATCACGCCGCCGACATCGCTCTTGTGGGTGATGCCATCGGCACGCACCTTCAACACCACCGGAAAACCAAGTTGCTGCGCCGCCTGCCGCGCCTCCATCGCGCTGCGGGCCATGAGCCCCATCGCGGTCTCGATGCCGAACGAGGCCAGCAGCGCCTTCGAGTCCTGCTCGTCGAGGGTGTGGCGGCCGGCGCTGCGCGCGCTGTCGATGATGCGACGGGCCGCCTGCACGTCGAACTTCAGCTCATCGACGCGCGGCGGCGGCACCTGCAGCCGCAGTTCGCGGTTGCGGATGTACTGCGCGAGATAACCGAACGACTCCACGCCGCGCTCCGGGCTTTGCAGCGCCGGCAGCGAGGCGGCCTTGAACGCCGCGCGCCCGCGGCCCGCATCCTTCTCACCCAGCCAGGCACTGACCACGGGTTTTTCGGCCGCGGCGGCGATCGGCAGCATCGCGCGCGCCGCCTGCTCGGCACCCATCTTCGGCGTCGGCGCGAACAGCACCAGCACACCGTCATTGGCGCGGTCCTCGAGCAGAAGCTTGAGCGCGGTCGCCATCCGGTCCGCGTCGCTATCGCCCAGGACGTTGACCGGATTTGCATGCGACCAGTTCGGTGGCAGCGCGGCATCGAGCGCGGCGCGCGTCGCGTCCGACAACGTCGCCAGCTCGACCTGATTCTCTTCGACCGCATCGGCCGCAAGCGCGCCCGGTCCGGTGCCGTTGCTGACGATCGCCAGCCGGTTGCCGCGCGGCAGCCGTCCTCCCGCGAGCGCCTCGGCCGCGCCGAACAGGTGCCCGATCTTGGGCACGCGAACAGCACCCACGCGCCGCAGCGCGGCGTCGAACACCGCGTCGTTGCCGACCAGCGCGCCGGTATGACTCATGACGACGCGCGCACCCGCCGCGTGGCGTCCGGCTTTCAGCACGATGACCGGCTTCACGCTGGCGGCAACACGTATGCTCGACATCAGTGGCCGGGCGTTTTCGATGCCTTCCAGATAGAGCAGGATCGCACGCGTCGCCGCATCGCCGGAAAGGAAGTCGAGGAACTCGGCCACCGAGACATCCGACTCGGCTCCGGTCGCGACGACCGAAGAAAAGCCGAATCCCGCGGTCCAGGCGTAATCAAGCAGCGAGGTCGTCACCGCGCCCGACTGCGACACCAGCGCGAGGCCGCCCGGCCGCGCCATCGTCTTGGCCCAGCTCGCGTTGAGCCCGATGTCCGGGCGCATCAATCCGAGGCAATTGGGACCCATGACGCGCACCCGCGCCGCGCGGGCGCGCTCGACCACATCGCGCTCCAGCCGGCGGCGCTCCGGGCCGTCTTCGCACAGCCCGGGTGACAGCACCAGCATGGCCGGTATGCCCTTGCGACCGGCTTCGTCGATGATCCCCGGGACGTTCTGCGGACCGGTGACGACCACCGCGAGGTCCACCTTCGTCGGCAGCGCCGTGATTGATGGCAGGCACGGATTGCCGTCGATCGTGCGATGGCGGGGATTCACGGCGTAGACGTCGCCCTTGAAACCCGCCGCCATGACGTTCGCGTAGACGAACCGTCCCAGCGAGTCGTGGCGCGGACTTGCACCGACGATCGCGATCGAACGCGGCGCCATCGCGGGTCTCAGGTAGTGCACCGAATCCATACTCACGGCTGTCTCGTCTGTCTTCAGGCCACAGGCATCCGCATGCCAACCAGCGGACTCCGGGATGTGGCAGTGCAGCAACACTATCCACGTTATCAGATCCAGGCGCCTCCTCCCCTGCATCAGGGCTCGAATCAGCGTTGATGCGCATCAACCGCGCAACAAGGCTGGCCCGTAGTCTCGAGCCGAAAGCTTCCGGACCCACCATGACGCTGACTTCCGGCGATCTGCAGACACTGCACGCTCGACTAAGAGCCCTGCGCGCTCAGGTCGGCGGCGCCGTGTCCGACCGCTTGCATCGGCACGGCCTCGACTCGCACGAAGATGCCGCATTGCCGAATCGCCGCCTGGACACTGACGACGACGCCGCGGCCGAAGCCGCCACCTCGATGGACATCGTGCACGTGGCACGTGACGCCGAGGAGCTCGAGCTGCTCGACGCGGCACTGGCGCGCGTCAACGAAGGCGAGTACGGCGCCTGCGTCGATTGCGGCGAAGACATCGCCCGCGAGCGCCTGCTCGCGAATCCCGCGGCCGCCCGTTGCACCGAATGCCAGGAGCGCAGCGAACGGGCTGCGCTGGTGGCGCGCCGTACGCGCAGCTGAGCGGCCGCGGCGCCGCAAGTCCCAGGAGACACGGAATGGAAGCACTAAAGCTGCTCTTCACCAGCGACATTGGACTCTTCTCGCTCGTCACTATCGTCGGCATCATCGGCATGGGGATCTGGTTCCGCCGTTTCTTCACCAAGCAGATCGAAGCCGAGGAGCGCGCACAGCGCTGACGGCCGAGCCGCGGCCGGCCGGACCGGCGATCGCAGCGCCATTTCATTTACGCGCCGCCGGCGTCGTTCGGTCGCGGGCCGACCGTAGAATCGGCCGCATGACGGCTCGGCGCTCATCATGAAGGTCCACGGCGAGGCGATGCGCTCGATCTGGCCGATCGGCGAGGCCGCCGTCGGTGTGATCGACCAGCGCGCTCTGCCGCATCGGTTCGAACGGCTCACCCTTCGCTCGAACGCCGAAGTCATCGATGCCATCCGGTCAATGGCCGTGCGCGGGGCGCCATTGATCGGCGTGACCGGCGCCTACGGACTCGCGTTGGCGATGCGCGCCGATCCGTCCGACGCTCACCTGGCGGAAGCGCACCGCACCTTGCTCGCGGCCCGGCCGACGGCCGTCAACCTGCGCTGGGCGCTCGAACGTGTGCAGGCCAAGGTCGCTGCCCTCCCGCCTGGGCAGCGTGCCACCGTCGCCTGGGCGGAAGCGGCTGACGTCGCCGAAGAGGACGTCGAGCTGAACCGTGCCATCGGCGCCCACGGCGCGGTGCTGCTGCGGGCTCTGCACTCGAAACTCGCACGGCCGGTCAACGTTCTCACCCACTGCAACACGGGCTGGCTGGCGGCGGTCGACTACGGCACCGCGCTGGCGGCGATCTATGCCGCGCACGATGACGGCATCCCGCTCCATGTTTGGGTGGACGAGACGCGTCCACGCAACCAGGGTCTGCTGACCGCCTGGGAACTCGCCGCGCACGGCGTGCCGCACAAGCTCATCGTCGACAACGCGGGCGGGCATCTCATGCAGCACGGCAAGGTGGACATCGTGCTGGTCGGCGCCGACCGCGTCTCGGCCCACGGCGACGTCGCCAACAAGATCGGCACCTATCTCAAGGCGCTGGCGGCCGACGACAACGGCGTGCCGTTCTACGCCGCCGTGCCCTCGCCGACGATCGACTGGCGCATCGATCAGGGGCTGGAGTCGATCCCGATCGAAGAACGCGCGGCCGACGAAGTTTTGTGGGTCAGCGGGCTGGATCGCGGCGGCCAGCCGTCCGGCGTGCAACTGATGCCAGCCGGCACGCCGGTCGCCAACCCGGCGTTCGACGTGACACCCGCCCGCCTTGTGACCGGCATCGTCACCGAGCGTGGCGTCGCAAGCCCTGCGCGGCTTGCGGATCTCTTTCCGGACCAACGCCGGGCGGCCTGATGGACCATCGAAGACGGCCCGGAACTGCGTCAGGCCATCATCGCGGCCGCGCTCGCGATGAACGCGGCCGGCATCAACGTCAACAAGTCCGGCAACGTCTCTGCGCGCGCCCGCCGCGGCACGTCACAGGGCTTCGTCGTGACACCCACCGCGGTGCCGTATCACGCGCTCGCGACAAACGACCTCGCGTTCGTGACGCTGAGTGGAGCCACCCACGGCGAACTCGAGCCATCCTCGGAATGGCGCTTCCACCGCGACATTTACGCCGCGCGCCCCGAGTTCGCCGCGATTGTCCACACGCATTCGCCGCACGCCACCGCACTGGCCTGCCATGGGCGCGGCATTCCGGCATTCCATTACATGGTGGCCATGGCGGGCGGTGCGGACATTCGCTGCGCTTCGTACGCGACCTTCGGCACTCAGGCTCTGTCGGACCACGCGGTCGCCGCGCTTCAGGGCCGCCGTGCGTGCCTGCTGGCGCACCACGGCGTCATTGCGTGCGGCCACAACCTTGATCAGGCGCTGGCTGTTGCAATTGAAGTCGAGCACCTGGCACGCGTCTACGTCGCGGCACTCGCAGTCGGGGAGCCGCCCCGGCTTGATGCGGCCGAGATGGAGCGCGTGCTGGAGCGCTTCCAGCACTACGGGCCGCAAGGCAGGTCGGTCGGCTGAGCCCGGCCGCCGCAAGTCGGCAACGCCACCGATATTCGGGCGTTCCACCCGCGGGGCGGCCGTCACAATGGCGCCACACATCCCGCATTGATGGCATGCTTGCGCCATGACGCCTCAGGGTTCCGTCCACTCCGGCACGGCCGTACGGGCCGGCGATTTCCGGGGCAGTGTCCGCGCCACGTTGTGGCCGACGCGCTCGCTCGTTTCCAATGAGCGCTGGTTCGATGAGTTGTATGTATGGACCGAGGGCAGCAACGCATCGACGACGCAACGCGCACGGATCCAGATCGACGCCATGCGCGATGCCTTCCAGTGGCTCGAATTCGACCTCGTCGAGCGCATCGGCATCACCATTTCCTTCGGCACGATCGAGCGCGCGCTGGAGCCCCTGACCGAACTCTTCGAGAGCAACGTCCTGCTCTCGCACCGCATCTCCGTGCTGCTGCGCGGGGCGCCGCAGCGGCTGCGTTCCCGCTATCGATTGCGTGGCTTTGTCGACATGCTGCGCGGCTTGAAAATCGGCGTGGGCTACCGGATTTCGGCTCCACGCGTCAGCATGGAACTGTCCGGTGTCGACCTCGTGCAGCCATCCTTCGCGAAGGTGCTGGCCCCGACCAATTTGCGTCCCGACATATGGAGCGATCTTGCGCTAGAGGTCCGTGCCCTCGGACTCGACACCAAGTTGACAATCGTCGGCGCGATCGAGACCAGGCAGCAACTGGAGGGGGCCGTGCAGGCCGGCTTCGAACTCGGACAGGGGCGCGCGGTACGCCTGCCCTATCCTCCTCCCGTGATGCCGAACACAGCTTAGGCTTGGCGGTCGCGACCGATATGCCTGAGAATCGGCGCATCGAATCGCGTCAGTGAACGCGAACACTCCATGGGCAGCAACGAACCTCGGCCCGAACTGGGCACGCACCAGGTCGAACTCGACCCCACACTGGACCCGCTGAGCCGCTTCGGCACGCGGGTGCGTGCGCTCGTCTGGCCGACCCGCACGCTGGTGGGCTCCGAGCGCTGGTTCGATGAACTCTATGTGTGGACGGCGGACTTCGAGCCCGACCGTTCGCTGCGCGCACAGATCCAGCTGGCCGCACTTGATCACGCCTTCACGATGCTCGAGCACGAGCGCGTCGAGCGCATCGCCGTCACCATTTCGTTCGGCTCGATCGAGCGTTCGCTCGAAGCTCTGGTACGCACGCTGGACTCGCACCGGCTAACCGCGCACCGACTGTCGATCCTGCTGCGCGGCGCAATGGAGCGGATGCGTTGGCCGTACCGAGTGCGCGAGTTCATCGACTTCCTGCGCAGCTACCAGGTCCCGGTCGGCTACCGCTTTGCCGAGCCGCGCGCCAGCATGGAGATGAGCGCCATCGACTTCGTCGCGCCCGACTTCGCCAAGATGCTGGCGCCGATTTCGGTGCGCGAGGAAACCTGGTTCGAGATGTCGCGCGAGGTCAACGCGCTTGGGCTGACGCGGGAAACGTTCGTGCTGGCCGGCATCGAGCGGGAAGAGCAGCTGCGGCTCGCCAAGCAGACCGGCTTCGTACTCGGACAGGGGCGGGCGCTGAAGAAGCCCTACTTCCCGCCCCGGGTGATGCGGCCGCGGTAGAGGCGACGGAACTGCCGGCTGCCGCCGGTCGCCACTCCTGGCCGCTCGTCCCCGTTCCGGTCCAAATTGCCCAATTCGGCGGCCCGTATTCAGGGCTTCCGCATCCCGTGAACTCGGTACGCTTCCTCCAGTAGCATCCGGCCCCGCGAGAATGGGGAATTCGTCCTACCGGGGAAGACTCAATGAAGAATGCGATTCGCCTGTCGCCGCGGGAGGGCTGCTCGCCGCTGGAGTTCCACTCTCGGCGCAGGCTGCCACCGCCGACATCAATGTAGATGTAACGGCCACGGTCAACGCGGTATGCCAGATCGTCAAGAACACGGACGTTGCTTTCGGCGTCGTCGACGTGGTGGCCACAGCGACACTATTGGCTGAAGGCCAAGTCACGCTGACTTGCAACAAGGGGGCCGCGCCGGTCATGAGCATCACAACGGCCACCCGCCAAATGAGCAACGGCACCGACACCTTGAGCTATGTGATCAAGCAACCGACCACATTCACGACCTGCCCCCTTGCCAACGCCGGAACTGACTGGACCAGCATAAGCACATTCTCGGCATCCGGTGCATTCAGCAGCACCGGTGGGCCGCAGGCAATCAAGGTGTGCGGCCAGCTGACAACGCCACAATTGGGCGCCGGCGCCGGTAGCTATACGCAGACTCTCCAGGTGCGCGCGACCTACTGATCGCGAACGGGTTGCGCGGACCAGATCCGCGCGCCCAACTCAAGGGAGAGCGCAACATGCGGGGAAAACTTGTCGCGGGCATGGTAATGCTGTTGGCAACCGTCAGCGCGGACGCCAACAGTGGCTTCGCGCTGTCACCGGTCGGGCTGACGATCAAGGGCCGCGAACTTTCCGGGTCCATCATTGCTTCGAACCAAGGAGCCGCCCCGATCGTCCTGCAGGTCGACGTGTTTGTCTGGAAGCAGGTCGACGGCAAGGAAGAGCGGTCCGAATCCAACGGGCTGGTCCCGGTTCCCGCGCTGGTCCGCGTGGACATCGGCGGGCGCCAACTCATTCGCATCGTTCCACGGCCGGGAGAGCGCGGTCCAACGCAGCAGGCCTATCGCGTCGTCGTCTCTGAAATACCCTCCGAGGGTCCAACCAAGGGCCTAGGGGCAAAGCTGTCCCTGGCGATGGACATTCCCGTTTTTCTGGATCCCCCTGGGAGTGCAGTGCTCAAGCCTGCAGTGGCCTGGGAATTCCTGCCCACCAAAGCCGAGCTGCGCGCCAAGAACGCCGGCACCCGCTTTTTCCGCCTTCACGACGTTCGCATATCGAGCGCCGGCAAGGAGCTTCACAAGGAAGCCCGCGTAGTCGTGCTGGCCGACTCGTGGCTTGCTATCCATCTGCCAGCAGGGCTCGAACGCGCGGAGTCCCTGGAAGTGACGGGACTGACGATGACGGCCATGCCGTCGCGTTCGACGTCAAAGCTTCGCGCTAGCGCAAACGCCGTCGCCGTCGCGTTCCTCGCTGGCGCGGGCTACCCGGCTTTGGCGCAAGAAGGCACGACAGTCGCGCCGCAGAACGCAGTCGCGATGGTCGAAGCCCTTGCGTTGGCCGAGGCGCAGGTACGCACCGGACAGATCCTCGTCCTCGATGTCGTGATCAACGGCATCGCCCGCGGCCAGGCGTATGCATTCGTGAATCGCGACGGGGTCCTGTTCCTGGACGCCGACGAGGCTGTTTCGTGGCGTATCGCTGTTGCTCGCCTGCCTGTCGAGGAGAACTCCGGACGGCGCTTCGTGAAGATGGCTCCCGAGTTGGGAATCGCCACTCTGATCGACTGGAAGTGGCAACGTGCGGATCTAACAGTGCCCGCGGAATATTTCATCGACCAGTCGGTGACGCTTCCGACGGGAGGCACGACGGCAATCCAGCGGCCGCCTTTTGCAGGCTTCTTCAACTACAGCCTGTTTGGCTACAAGGGGGGCGGAACATCGACACTCTCGGCCCTCACCGAGCTTGGCATCAGCGGTCCGTACGGCGTGTTACTGAACACCGCGGGCGTGAATACAGCGACCGACTTCGGCGGCACGACGAATGAGTGGGTACGCTGGGAAACGTCGTGGCGCGTCGACAACCCGACGGATCTGACAACACTCATCGTCGGAGATTCGACAACGGCCCCTGGCCCCTGGGGCCGTTCGCTGCGCTTTGGCGGCATCCAGTTCGGCCGCAATTTCCAGCTGCAACCGAGCCTCGTGACCTACCCCCTGCAGGCTGTCTCCGGCGCTGCAGCGGTGCCCTCGACCGTCGACATCTTCGTCAACGGTTCGCGCATCAGTTCCCAGCCCGTCCAGCCGGGTCCGTTCTCGATCAACAACGTGCCCGTTCCAACGGGTGATGGTCAGGTCCAGGTCGTCGTGCGCGACGCCTTCGGCCAGCAGCAGATCATCAGCCAGCCCTTCTATGCCAGCCGCACGCTGCTGCGTGCCGGCCTGACCGAGTATCAACTGAGCTTCGGGGCCGTGCGCGAGAATTTTGGTCTCGACAGCGCGGACTATGGCGGCAGTCTTGGCAGTGCCGCGTGGCGCCATGGCCTCACCGACCAGATCACCGCCAATGCACGCGCAGACGCGACCAGAAACATCCGCGCCGCAGGCGCCGGAGTGGACTGGTCCGGAGACATTCCCGGCACTTTGAGCCTCGGCGCCGCGGGCAGCCAAAGCAACTCCGGCACCGGCTACAGCGGCCTGGCTTCCTACGAATACAACTCTCCGACCATGGCGTTTTCCGCCGGGGGCACCCGGGCCTCCGAAGACTTCATGCTCGCGGGCGACACTTCGCTGCCGGGATTGCAGCGGCAGACCTCCGCGGCGGCGAGCTACAGTTTCGGCAGGTACGGTGCCGTAGGGGTTGCCTGGGCTGAACAGCGGTATCGGCATACGCCATCGACCCAGGTCGGCTCGTTGTCGTATTCGGTCTCCCTGGTCCATTTGGTTTTATCGGGGCGACGCTGTTCCGCACGCTGTCGACCGTCAACCAGACGACCGCAACCCTCAGCTGGAATCTGCCACTGGGCAACTCAACCAGCTTCTCGATGGATGGCTACTCGACGAAGTATGGCGACCATTCGAGCGGATACGTCGGCTGGACCGCAGAAATCGCTGCCGACCGACGAAGGGGCCCGGATATCGCTTGCGCGCCACTACCGATCAGCGCGCCGAAGCCGGCGTGGGCTACGCATCGCCCTACGGCGTACTCACGGCCGAAGCGGCGACATCGTCTGGCACTTCGGCGACGCGCGCGAATTTCTCAGGCGGCATCGGGTATATCGAGGGTCGGACCTTTGCTTCGCGCGCGATCGTGGACAGCTTTGCACTGGTCCGCGTTGGCGACATCGAAGGCATCAGTGTCACGCGGGAAGGGAATCCGGTAGGAACGACAGGGTCCGACGGCACGCTGATTGTGCCGCGTCTGTCGCCATCTTCAGCAAGTCGCATCACGATCGACGAAAAGGAATTGCCGATCGATGTCGCATTGCGTTCCAACGAATTGCGTGCCACGCCGTATTATCGTTCGGGCGTGCTAGTGGACTTCGATGCGGCGCGCTTGCGCGCAGCATTTGTAAGCGTTGTGCTACCCGGCGGAGCCCCTCCAAGTGCCGGCAGCCTCGCCACCGATGAGGATTCGAAAGCAACGGTGCCGATCGGAGCGCGCGGCGCCATGTACCTGGAAAATGCTACGGCGGGGGCCCGCTTCCGGCTCGAACTTCCGGACGGCCACTGCACCGTGACGTTGCCGATGCCGCTACCCGACTTTGCCTACGGCGCAGTGATCGGCCCTTATGAATGCAGGAGACCGGCACCATGACACGTTCAGTTCTTTTGGCTGGCCTCTGCATGCTGGCGGCAGCATTGCTATCTCGCGAGGCACAGGCGCAGGCGTTTTCCTGTGAGGTTTCCCCGTCCAGCGGATCGATTGCGTTCGGAGTCTACGATCCAACCAACTCCACGGCAGCGACAGCACAGCTTTCGGTGATACTGACGTGCGATTGGATCGGCCCCGGGCCGCAGCAGGTCAGCTGGGACATGCGCTTGTCGGCAGGCAACTCCGGAAACTGTGCGGCGCGCCGCATGAATCGCACAAGCGCGCCGGTAGACCGCTTGACTACAACATTGCGCAGGGCGTGGGTGGCCCGATCTGGGGAACCACAGCGTGCGGCACCTTTCCCACGGGCTCGATGACCTTGAACCAAGGCGGGGGCAATCGGCGACGTACAGTGTCTCCGGATCTTGGCGGGCACCTTGCCGATTAACCAGCTGGTTTCAGCCGGAACGTACGTGGACCAGCTCGTGCTCACGATAGGTTGGTAGCCGCACCGACACCGCGCTCAGCGGGTTGACAGCGCTCACAGCTTCCAAGGTGTTTCGGCCGCGGCGAGGCTTGCCAACCGCTGCTCCGCCACCTCGACCCGCGCTCCTTCTCGTTCATTGAACCAACTCAATGCGGACGCCAGTGCCAACCCAGTGCGGGCGATTTCTTTCAGCATGGGGCGTGCAACCGCCGCGTCGTTGAGTTCGCCCAGTACATCCTGCAAGCTCCGCCAGCGCCTTCACGTACTGCTCCGTCGCCTCCACCGGCAGCGCGACCGACATTACGTCGAGCGCATAGCGCAGGCGCTTGGCGAGGATGCGGACGCGATGCCGGCGTTCCGCCGACAGCGCCGCGAAGAACTGTGCGGCGTCAAAGAGCCGTTCATGCGCCCTCGCCAGCACGCGCGGCGCGATGCGTGCAAGGCGGCGCCCCTTCGGCGCCGGCGTCAGCGTCCACGCCTGCAGCTTCAGCGCAAGACGCGCGAAGCGTGCGCTCGACAGCGCGGCAACGGCCTTGCGGTGTTCCTGGTCGCGCCGACGGTTTGCGCGGACTTGCAGCGCGCGCATCTGGGTGCGGAGCACTGTAGGCCGTCGCGGTCACCATAGCCGGCAACGTCGACCCCACCAGCACATCCCAGTCGCGCGCCGCGCCGAGCGTCTGTCCCACCCACCGAAGTTCTTTGGCCAGTGACTCGGGAAAGTCGGCGTGCCGGCGATCGAGCAGCCGCAGCGCCGAGCGCATCCGACGCAACGCCACTCGGGCCTGGTGCACGAACTCGGGGTCGTGCGCATCGTGCAGCACTTCGGTGTTGGCAAGCAGCACGGACAGTCCGTGCGCCATGACGGCGCGCAACGCCGCGCCGGACGACAAATCGCGTTCGAGTCGATCGACAAAGCCGCGCGCCGACGCCTTCGTCGGAACTGGCGGAGTGCCCGCAGCGAGGCGATAGCCACGCTCGGCCTTGCTGCGCACCAGCGGCACCAGGGCGAGCCCGCTCGTGCCGCGGCCGGCAAGCCGGAGAGCCAGCGCCAGCAGATCATCCGCGCGACCGTCCTTCAACTCGAGTTCGAGTTCGGCGATCGGCTCGACGACCCGCTTGCCGGCAAGCTTCGCCTCGATGCGGCCGCGGTCGAGCGCGACCTCGATGCGGCTTGCCTTGAAATCGACCTCCCACAGCGTCCGCGCGAAGCGCGTTCGGAATACGGGAATCAGCTTGCGCGTGGCGCGATGCCGCGTCAGCAACGCCGGCAACGGTGTTTCGCGCAGCCGCGACAGGTCGATCCGAGGCACGCCCTGCCGGAGCGTCGCTGGCGCCTCCCATTCCGGGCGCGTGCTCAGTCCCCCTTGCCCCGCAGGCGCCGCCTTCAGTGTCTGGAACCAGCCGCGTCCGACACGACGCAAGCGCAGCGCCATGCCATGTTGTCGCAGCAGGCCGCTGGCCGTGTCGAAATAGGTGGCGTCGAGTTGCACTGTCCCTCGGGAAGCGGATCGCAACTCCGCCGCACGCTGCAGCACCTCGCCGGCGCCCGCCGGCAAGCGCAGCTTGAGCTCGGTCTCGAGGGGAGTGCCCATCAGAACTGCTTGCCTCCCGGACGAAGCCGTGCGCGCTCGCGCGCTCAGGGCTTGCTGCGGTCGACCGAGCCCTCGACTCGCACGGCACCGTCACCCTTGCGCTCCCACATAAGGCAGTAGTCATCGGCCTGCGGTGCGGTGAACGTCGAGTCCGCCGTCTGACTGGCGTTGGTCTTGACGGGATAGTGAACGTCTTTGCCTTGGTGGTAATGGATGTTGAAGTCCACATCACCTGTGGCACGGAAGCGATAGCGGACGCGCTCGCCGGCCTCGAGCTTCAAGCAGTGCTCTTCGAAACCACGCGCCGGGACGTCGAGCGCGAAGTGGCCGAAACGCGCTGGCGCCGCAGTCGCCAGGGCGGCAGTCGAAAGCAAGGCAATCCAGGCGAGAGTTCGCAGCATCGGACAATGATCGCACGCCGCTTTATGTCGCCGCACGTCGCACGCCGATCAGCAGAAGCACACCTACCGCCGCACAGATCACCGCAGCGACGGCGAAACAGACGGCGTAGCTGCCCGTTGCGCGCTGCAGCCAGCCGAACAAGAAAGGCAGGATGACGACTCCGACAAAGGTGAAGAAGAGACAACCCCCGGTCGCACGTCCCGTTTCACCGACAGGGGCGAGGCGTGCGACCTCCGAGAGATAGACCCCGTTCCAGCCGATCGCCGTGGCCCCCAACGCCGCCGCCACCGCGAGCACGCCCGCCATCGGCCAGGACGCCGTGATCAGCGCCGCCCCGACAGAGCCCGCCGCCATCAGAAACCCGATCAGTGAGAGCACGGCGCGCGGCGCCCCGGTCCGGTCCGAGACCGAGCCCCAGGCAATGCGCGCAACAACACCGGCGACGCTGGCAACCGTGAGTGCCGTGCCGGCCGCGACAAGGCCCAGCCCGATCTCGGTGTGAAGATAGGCAACGATGAAGCCGGCCACCGACATCTGCATGCCTGAATAGAAAAACGACACCAGCGCCATCGTCCGCAATGCGGGCGCGCGCGCGACCAACGCCAGTCCGCCGAGCAGCGCAGCCGCCGACAGTCGAGCGCTGCGGTTGCGATCGTCATCCAGCGACGCACGCAGCGGTTGCGACACGATCGCCACGGCGACGCAGATCGCCGCCACGACGACGATGGCCGCCTGCCAGCCGAATGCGACCGTGAGCGGTGGAACGATGAGCCCCGCCACGGCCGCCCCGGCAGGCACTCCGGTCTGCTTGATCGAAAACGTCAGCGCCATGCGCTCGCTCGGCGTGGTCTTGACCAGCAGGTGGCTCGACGCCGGCGTGATGGGCCCGTAGCCCACTCCGATAAAAAACGCCGAAGCAACAACCGCCAGCAGTGCCACCCGGCCGACGTCCGCTCCCAGCACGAGCGTGGCGAGCAAGCCGGCGGCACACACGAGCAGACCGGCCTGCGACAGGCGCATCGCGCCATAGCGAAGCACGACGCCACCGCCGGCCAGGGCCGCCATCGATGCGCCGATGTAGAGCAACGATATGTAGGTACCGACCATGGAGGCCGGCACACCGAGCTGCTGCGCAATCACCGGCGCGATCGACGGAATCGTCAGCGCGGCACATGCCGCCGCCGCCTGGATCGCCGTCGTGGCGACCAGCGTGCGGGTCGCCAGCGTGCTCACTGGTCCTCCATATCGCAGGTCCGCGTTGCTCGTGCGAACGGGCAGGCAGGGAGCATTCGAGAGTCAACCAGCGCCAGGCCGCGCATCGCATGACGGCGGCGACTTCATTCGAAACCTTGGACGATACCGGCCACCGCGCAATCGCGGCGGCCGGGCGGAGCCGTCAACCCTTTTCGGCAAGCCCCTTGAGGTTGGCGAGCCCGCCCTCGAAGTCCGGACCCACCATGCGGTCCATCAGCAGCCCGAAGTAGCGATTGATCGGGCTGCCGCCCATGTCGCCTTCATTGGTCCACGTGACCCGCGTGCCGGCACCGTCCGGCGTGAGCAGCACCTGGCCGCGCGATGTCATGCCGAACTCCGGGAACGAGAGGGTGTAGTCGATGCGTTCGTTGGGCACGGCCGCGGTGAATTCCATCTCTCCGTTGCCTTCGGTCTTGCTCTGCCACGTCCATTTGGCCCCGACCCCGCTTTCCGCGCCGGCATAGGTCATCTGCATGGCCGGGTCGCGCCGGTTCCAGACTGTCCATTGCTTCCACTGGCGCGGATCCACGATCAGCGGATAGATCTTGGAGGCAGGCGCCGCAATCAGCACCGACCGCTGCACCCTGAAGCCCGACGGCAGCAGCAGCCCGATCACAAGCAGCAGTGCGATGACTGCCACCAGGGCGAATGCGACGCGTTTGAGCCATTTCATGGTCGCCTCCTTCGCATAAGATGGCGCAGGAGCGTAGACCCAAACATGGGAATTGTCCTCATGATTCGGCGCATTGCGGTGGGCATGCTGCTGGCAGTCGCCATCGCGGCCTGCAGCTTTCCGGGCTCGGTGAAGCCCGGGGACTCGCAGGATGCCGTGCGGTCAGCGGCCGGTCGGCCGACAGCCGTCATCGCGCTGCCCGGAGGCGGAGTCCGCTGGCAGTACTCCGGACAGCCGTTCGACCAGTCGGTGTGGAACATCGAAATGAACGCGCAGGGTCGCGTCCTCAGCGTCGAGCAGATGATGAGCGATGAAGCTTTCGCACGGATCCGCAGTGGCAAGGACACACGCGCCGACGTCCTGCGCGACTTCGGTCAGCCGGCGGAGACCTTCTCGTTTCCCCTGAAGGATGAAACGGCGTTCATGTACCGCTACTTCATCCATGGCGGCTTCTACGCGGCGATGTTCGTGTACTTCGACCCGCAGGGCGTCGTGAAGCGCACCGAAACCGGGATGGATCCCTGGCGCATTCGCGACGGCGGCGATCGCCGCTAGGGCGGTGCTCGGGTAAGACCGAATTCCGTGGAAGTGGCTGGCGGCCGAGAATGCTCCGTGCCGCCGCCCTCGAAGCAGTCCATGGAACCGCACAACTCCCGGAAACCCGTTGTCCCTGCAGGACAAGCTCGACCACATCTCGCACGAACGCAAGGTGCTCACCGTTCTGCGCGATTTGGTGCGTCATGGACTGCAAGACGGGGACGCGGTGCGGCATCGTTCTTCCGGCACGCACGGCTGGGTGACGGTGCTGCGCACCGAAGCGGATCCGCATCCGGTCGTCGTGCTCGATGACGGCACGCACACCGAGTTCCGCAGCGAAGACTGGAGCCGCGCGCCAGGCTAGGTGCACTTGTACTGCCGGGCCGCGCTACGTCCGGACAGCCTACGCAGGTAAACCCGTAGGCGTGGCACAATCCGCGCAGCCATGGCGTATGCGTCGGACTACATTCCGAAGATCCTGATCGTCGACTCCCACGGCCAGCCAGTTCGGTGGGCGTTGATGCAGCGTGCAGCGCGTTACTACGCGTCGGGAAAGGTTGTCACCGAACTCGGCGACAATCTGTTCGGAATGGCGGGCGGCCTGCAGGAAGCCACGGGCCTGCGCTCCGAATTCGTCACGAGTTCGATCGTGATGATCCGTGGGCGCCACCGGATTCCCTACGGTCACGCACACGTCGGCCTGACGAAGCACCGCCTGTTCGTCCGCGATCGCCACGTCTGCGCCTACTGCGGTGGCCACTTCCCTGAACTCGATCTCACCGTGGAACACATCCTGCCGGTGTCGCGCGGTGGTCGCCACGAGTGGACCAACGTCGTAACCGCCTGCCGTTCGTGCAACACACGCAAGGGCAGTCGCCGACCGGAAGAGGCGAACATGCCGTTGTTGTACGTGCCCTATGCGGTGTGCCGCAACGAAGGCTTCATTCTCAGCAACCGGCGCATCCTCGCCGACCAGATGGCCTTTCTGCAGGCCTCGCTGCCGCGGCATTCGCGCTGGGCGCACGGCTGATCGACTCGCAGCATCCTTGTCCTGTCCGAGAGGCTGTCGAATAGTCGGCGTCGCGCAGGTGGCGTAGTCCATCGTCCCGGCGGCAGCGACTCCCTATCGTTCGAGCCATCCGATTCGCAACGAATCGGCGCGCACTCCGCACGGAGGCGCGAGACCACCCATGCGGAGGCTCGACCATGAAACTCGCATCAACTGAATCCGGTCGTGGCAAGAAGGCCACGCGCTTCTGCGGAACCGGCGTCGCGGCATTGCTCGGCGCTGCCACGATGTTCGTTGTCCTGATTGGCATTGCGGCCGTCGCCGACTCACCGCGCAGCCTGTCGGACCCAGCGCAATTGCCTGCCTCCGCTGAATCGTTCGAAGTCTCACCCGCGGGCGTCCCGGACGCGGACGCGAACACCTACACCTTTTCACACGCCAGCGGCCAGTATGAAGACACAGGCCCGCTGGTCAGCTACGAAGTCGAGGTGTCGGTCTGACAGGCTGAGGTCGATTCCATGGCCGCAAAGGCGATCGCATCGATTGCCGCAGTTTTGGCCAGCGGCGTCCTCGGCACGGCATGGGCCCAGATCGTCCCCGACGAGACCTGCCCGCGCCACGCTGTCACGCTTGCCGCCTTCGCAGCGTGCGATGACGATCGCGCCTCGCACCCGACGTTACCGGCCACGCTGACGGCCGAGCAACTGATGGCGCTGAAGCTGCAAGCGCCATATCACATCACATTCATTGACGTCCGTCCGCGCAGCGAATCGGCGCGCGGCACTCCGTCCGTGATCGACGTCGCCGTGCCCTACCGGGCCGAAGCGGCCGAAGGCCGGCCGGGAGGCCGCGCACCTCACTTTATCGGGACGGTCGACGAAGCGATTCATCGGCTCGGGGCAACCCGCATAGCGCCGATCGTGCTGATTGGCCATGACGGCGACATGCAGCGCGCGGCGGAAGAGCTGAGGGAAGCCGGCTTCTGGAACGTGGCGATCGTTGCCGGCGGCATCGACAAGACCATTGCCGCGGACGGCAGTGTCGTGCCGGGATGGTGCGCGTTGGGGCTGCCTTGGCAGGAGCCCGATGTGCCCGACGTGCTGGCCAGCGTGAACTAGGGCCTGTCCACGCCAAAGCCGGGAGTGCGAAGGCGAATGGCGGGATGCAGTGCCAGGCGCCGCGAGCGCCATTGGCTGATGCCAATCAGCGCCAATCAGCGCCAATCAGCGAGCCTGCAACGCCGCAAGGCGCCCGCCATTCGCCTTCCCTTCGGGTTGGGCCGAAATGCGGCGTCTGCTTTGTCGGGCGGCTTGCGAATGGGAACCACCCTTCGCCGCGCCACCCTTCGCGCATCCATCCGCATTGCGGCCCAACGCATCTCCCGCATTTAGCGTGAACAGGCCCTAGCGCAGGCGCCCGAGAAGCAGTCGCGCCGGTTCCAGAGTCTCCGTGCGCAGATGCTGGCTGTGCGCGAAAGCGACCTGGACCGCCGCCGCGCGCAGCAGGCACTCGACGTCGGGTTCGTCATCGTGGACCGCCCACACCAGCGCCCCCGACACACCTTCGAGTTCCGGCGTGTGGATCGTCAGGCCATCGACCCGCTCGGCCGTCCGCGAGTAGACAAGGCGCCCTTCGTCCAGCGCACTTGTGAAAACGACGACCGGCTTCATGTAGACAGCGCCGTCAACGCGCCGGGACTGCGAAGCGGGATAACCGGCCAGCACATAGAGCGCGGCCTTGCGATCGGCCATCGGATCGGCGTGCAGGTGCGTGACAGGCACCGACTTCCAGTTCGCCTCCAGCCGACGCACGAAGGCCGGATCCTCGAGGGTGATCAGGGCGACATCGCGTTCCGGATGAACGAACACACGAGTTCGTGTCGAACGCAGGAAGGCCCAGCTGCCGTCATTCGGCAGCGGTATCGCGAGATCTCCCACGGCCGCCTGGTCAAACACGTGCGCGGCGGTCAGCAACGCGTGTGTGTCGCCATCGGTCACCAGTGAGCCGGTGGCAAGCGGTTCGACGCGACCATCGATGATGCGCGCCACCGGAAAGGTGCGCGGCAGCAGCGCCTCCCGCACCGCGTGTGCGCGCTCCGGCGAGATCCGCCCATGGATGCGGATCGGAATCGTCTCAACCGCCTTCCAGGCCATCTGTCTCATTCAGCATGAGCGATGCGCTGATCCTAACGTGGCGCCGCGAGTCCGAATACCCCGAATAGAACGCGAACTGCCGCGATCAGCTCACGCGCGCAGATGGCGCCGCTGCCGATCGAGCGTTGCTTTGCGTGCCGGACTCGCGCCCCGACGGATGGGCACAGCAGCAACGAACGGCAGCCGTCCACGGGCACCGCTGTCCGCGTAGTCCAGCGCCAGCATCCGCGCGGCTTCGTCCGCTGACGCTCCATCGCGCACGAGCCAAGTGTGAAGCTGCGCATAGAGTTCTTCATTGGGCAGCGCGTGCGTGCGCCGCGTCGTCGCATACAGCCAGTCGGCGAGCGCCATGAAGCGTTCGAAGGGTGCGTGCCCGAGCACGAGCGGCAGCGCACGCGGGAAGCGCCCCGAATTAGCGATCAGATCCCAGTAGCGCGCAAAGTGCTTGATTCGCTGCATCGTCGGCGCGTCGATCACGCGGGTCGAGATCACCTCGTAGGGCGCCTCGGCGTTGTAACAGCATGCGCATGGCTCTCGCTGTGCCGGGCGATCGGAGCGCCTCGCAGTCGTTTCAGCACTCCCAGCTGAATCTCGTGGGGACGCAGCGCGACCAGACGGTCAAAGCCGGCCGCAAACGAAGCGAGATCCTCGCCCGGCAGGCCGGCGATGAGATCGACATGCAGGTGGGCACGCGTTTCCGCCCGTAACCAGCGCAGGTTCGCTTCGGCCTCGTCGTTCTTCTGTCGGCGCGAAATCAGCGCCTGCACTTCGACGTTGAAGGTCTGGATGCCGATCTCGAGCTGCAGCGTGCCGGCGGGGAAACGCGCCAGCCGTCCGCGCAGCGCCGTCGGCAGGTGATCGGGAATCAGCTCGAAGTGCAGGAAGGGTGGATCGTCCGGTGCCGCCTCGATCCGCTGCAGGAAGAAGTCCAGGATCGCGGCCGAAGTCTCGACGCGTAGATTGAAAGTCCGATCGACGAACTTGTAGCGCCGGGCACCGCGCCGCCATAGCGCTTCGAGCTCGCGCAGGAACCGATCGAGCGGGAATGGCCACGCCGTCCTGTCCAGTGCCGACAGGCAGAACTCGCACTTGAACGGGCAGCCGCGCGACGCTTCCACGTAGACATGACGATGGCGCAGGTCGTCGTCGGAGTATTCGGCGTACGGCGACGCGAGCTCGGCCAGTGGTGGCTGCTCGCCCGCATGCACCCGCGTGAGCGACGCGCGGCCCGTGCAGGAGCTGGCGTGCCAGGCGCGCGAACGTGACATCGCCCCACCCGGTGATGACATGGTCGGCCAGCCGGCAGATCGCCTGCTGATCGACCTCGTGGCTGACTTCCGGCCCGCCCACCACCACCACCACCTGCGGCGCTGCCGCCTTCAGCAGCTCGATCACCCGGGTGGTTTGCTGCACGTTCCAGATGTACACGCCGAAGCCGATGATCCGCGGCTGCAGCGCGAGCAGGTTTTCCACGATCTGAGCGGCCGGGGTCCGGATCACGAACTCACGGATCGCCGTCTCTGCGCGCAGTTCACCCATGTTGGCCCGCAGATAGCGCAGGCCGAGCGACGCATGGGCGTAGCGGGCGTTGAGCGTGGCGAGCACGATGCTTGGCATAGCGCAAACGAGCATACCGGCGCACCGCCCTTGCCGTGACTAGACTGGAATCGTGCTGAACGCGTCAAAGGGTGAGTTGATGCGTCTGACCTTCCATGGCGCTGCCGGCGAGGTCACCGGGTCGAGCCTGGTGGTCGAGGCCGGCGACGTCCGCTTCCTGGTCGACTACGGCATGTTCCAGGGAGGGCGCGAGGCCCCGCGCAAGAACCGTGAGGCCTATGTGCGCGACCTCGGCCGGCTCGATTTCGTGCTGCTGACCCACGCGCACATCGATCACTGCGGCCTGCTGCCCCGCTTTGCGGCGGACGGCCGGCACGGACCGCAGATCTACTGCACGAAGCCGACGGCCGACCTGGTTCCCGTCATGCTGAAGGACAGCGCCCATGTGCAGATCGCGCGGCAACCGCCAGGGCGCGCGACGGCGCAGCCGAAAGTCGACGGAAGAGCCGCCGCTGTACGTCGCCGAAGACGTCGACCGCCTCGCGCTGCGGCTGAACGCCGTGCCGTATGACGTCGAGTTCCGGCCGCACCCCGCCGTCTCGGTGCGCTTGCGCAGTGCCGGCCATATCGTCGGGGCGGCATTCGCCGAGATCCGCCTGCGCGATGGGCCGCGCGATCGCCTGCTGGTCGTTTCGGGCGACCTGGGCGAGGCGTCGCCTCTCGTCGTGCGCGACCGTGATCCGCTGCACGAGGCCGATGTGCTGGTGCTCGAGTCGACCTACGGCGATCGCAACCACCGCACGATGGAGGACACCGAGGCCGAACTGATCGAGGTGATGCACGACGTTCTGCACGAGCGGCACGGCAACGTGATCGTGCCGGCTTTTGCGCTCGGGCGCACGCAGGAACTCCTGGTGCTGCTGTACCGGCTGGCCAAGGCGGGACAGGTGCGCGTGCCACTGGTGTTCGTCGATTCCCCGCTCGCCAAGCAGGCCAGTGATGTGACGTTCCGCCACCTCGAGGCGCTGGACGAGTTGGCCCATGAGTTCCACCTCGCCGAGCGCGCCCGCAAGCTGCCGTTCACGCTGCGCTATACGGAGAACGTCGACGACTCGATGTTCCTCAACTCGATCCGCAACGGCGCGGTGATCATTGCGGCGAGCGGCATGTGCGAGGCGGGGCGCATCCGCCATCACCTGCGGCATAACCTGCCGCGGCGCGAATGCGGCGTGCTTTTCACCGGGTTCCAGGCGGCCGGCACGCTCGGCCGGCGCCTCGTCGACGGCGCACGCGCGGTGTACATGTTCAACGAATCGGTTCCCGTGCGCGCCTCGATCCACACGCTCGGCGGGCTCTCGGCGCACGCGGGCCAGGATGCGCTGATGGGGTGGCTCGCCGGGACGCAGCGCAAGCCCAAGATGACCTACCTGGTGCACGGCGAGCCCGAGGCCTCGCACATGCTGTCGGCGCGGATCGCACGCGAAATGAAGTGGCCAACCACGGTGGCCGCACCTGACACCCGCTATGACGCCTGAACATCCGTCCGCTGGCGAGGGCACGCGCTGCGGTGCGACGCGTCGGAATCGATACCTACCGCGAGAACGTCGCGTACCTGCACCGCAGGTGTCCGCTCTACCTGACCGAGGGCTTTCAGGCGCTGTCCCGGATCGAAGTGCAGGCCAACGGGCGCTCGATCCTCGCGACGCTCAACATCGTCGACGACGCGGCGATCGTCGGCGAAACAGAAGTCGGCCTGTCCGAGGACGCCTACCGCGAACTCGGCGCTGAGAGCGGCGCGCCGGTCCGGGTGGAACACGCGACCCCGCCGGCATCGATGACCGCCCTGCGCCGCAAGATCGACGGCGAACGGCTCGAGCGCGAGGACTATCACGCGATCATGCGCGACGTCGCACAACACCGTTACAGCAAGCTCGAGCTCGCCGCCTTCGTGGTCTCGACCGGACACTTCGACCTCGACCGCGAGGAGGTCGTGTTCCTGACCGAGGCGATGGTTGCGGCCGGCCGCCGACTCGACTGGCGTGAACGCCCGGTGGTCGACAAGCATTCGATCGGCGGCATCCCGGGGAACCGCACATCGATGCTGATCGTGCCGATCGTCGCCGCGCACGGCATGCTGATCCCGAAGACCTCGTCGCGTGCGATCACCTCGCCCGCCGGCACGGCCGACACGATGGAATGCCTTGCCAACGTCGAACTCTCGTTCGAGCGCATGCAGGAGATCGTGCGCGAACTGCGCGGCTGCCTCGCGTGGGGCGGCACCGCCGATCTCTCGCCGGCCGACGACGTGCTCATCGCGGTCGAGCGCCCGCTCTCGCTCGATTCACCGGGCCAGATGGTCGCGTCGATCCTGTCGAAGAAGATTGCGGCGGGCTCCACGCATCTGGTGCTCGACCTGCCGCTCGGGCCTAGCGCCAAGGTGCGTTCGATGCCGGAGGCGCAGCGCCTCCGCAAGCTTTTCGAGTACGTGGCCGAGCGGCTGCACCTGACGCTCGACGTCGTCATCACCGACGGCCGCCAGCCTATCGGTCAAGGCATCGGTCCGGCGCTGGAGGCGCGCGATGTCATGCGCGTGCTCAATGGCGATCCGCGGGCGCCGTCGGACCTCCGACAGAAAGCGTTGCGACTCGCCGGCCGTGTCATCGAGTTCGACCCAGACGTACGCGGCGGCGAGGGCTTTCCGATCGCCCGCGACATCCTCGACTCCGGACGAGCGCTGGCGAAGATGAACGCGATCATCGACGCCCAGAGGCGCCATCCGTTCGACCCCGACCGACCTGGTCTCGCGCCGCACTCGTTCGACGTGGAGGCGCCGCAGGACGGCATCATCAGCGCCATCGACAACGAACGCCTGGTGCGGCTGGCGCGCCTGACCGGGGCACCCAAGGTGCGCGGAGCCGGCGTCGATCTCTTTCGGAAGCTTGGCGACCGCGTGCGCCGCGGCGAGCCGCTGTACCGCGTGCACGCCGGGTTTTCCTCGGACCTGCGCTTCGCGCTCGCGTGGGCTGCGCAGGGCAACGGCTATGCGATCGGCGATCACGCGGTCGAGCAAAGCGTGGCGGAATTCTGAATGCTGCTGCACTTCGACGACGAACGCGACTACGCGGCACGGCTTGCAGCCGCGGCCGGCCTGTCCCTGGGTCCAATCGAGCGGCATCGATTTCCCGACGGCGAACTGAAGCTGCGGCTGCCCACGCCGCTGCCCGCGCGCGTGGTGCTGCTGCGTTCGCTGCATCGCCCGAACGAAAAGCTGGTCGAGCTCCTGCTGGCGGCGCGCGCGGCGCGTGAACTGGGCGCGATGCATCTGACGCTGGTCGCGCCCTACCTCGCCTACATGCGACAGGACGTTGCCTTCGCTCCGGGCGAGGCGGTGAGCCAGCGCATCGTTGGACGTTGGCTTGCGGACTTGTTCAACGCGGTCGTGACGATCGACCCGCATCTGCATCGCGTGGGACGCTGAATGAGGCGGTTCCGGCCGGTGTCGCGATCGCCCTGTCAGCCGCACCCCTGATCGGAGCGACATTGCGTGGCTCCGAAGTGCTGATGCTCGGCCCTGATGCGGAGGCCGAGCCCTGGGTGCGCGCCGCCGCAGCGGCCGCCGGTTGTGACGCGGCGGTGTGCCGCAAGACACGCCGTGGGGACTGCGACGTCGAGGTCATGCTGCCCGATGTCGCGTTCGAGGGTCGGCATGTCGTTATCGTCGACGATGTCGCCAGCACCGGACGCACGCTGGCGGCGGTCGCGCGCCAGGCTCTGGCACGCGGTGCACGCCGCGTCGATGTCGCGGTCACGCACGCGCTGCTGGTCGACGATGCCGAAGCCGTCCTGCGCGCGGCAGGTATCAACGAATTCCTCAGCACCGACACGGTGCCGCACCCGAGCAATCGCATCGGCACTACGGATCTCATGGCGCAAGCCCTGCGCCGCCTGCGCGGTTAGAGCCTTACTTTGCTCGTTCAGCGCAGCGTGCGGCGCGCCTCGGTAATCAGGCTCTCGGTCCAGCGGCCGGTGCGCAGCGCGCGCGCATCGGCCGGCAGCGTATCGAAGACCGCCTGCGCTTCGGCGAGCAGTGTGTTCGCTTGCTGCGGATTGGCGTAAGCCGATGCCACCAGAGCCACTGTGAGGTTCCACTTGTGCAGCTGGTCGTCTGGTTTCGACGCGTGCAGCTCACGCTCGAAGGCCAGCGCCTGCGCAGCCTTGGGCCGCGCTTCATCCAGACGACCGCTGCGTGCCAGCGCCAGCGCCCAGCGGGCGGTGTCCTCGGAGTCCAGGCGACGCTGGGACATGGTCTTTTCATTCAGGCTGCGGCGAGCCTCGGCGACGTATCGGTAGTGCCTTTCCGCCGCGACGAAATCTTTCGACTCCAGCTCCACCCGGCCCAACGCGGCGTGGAGGCGGCGCAGGAAGAATGCCTGTTGTCGCCGGCGCCCGGGATCGTCACCCGGCTTCAGCTGCAGCAGTCCTTCCCGCGCGCCCTTGGTCTCTTCGCGGGCGCCATCAAAGTCCCCCTTGGCCACCGCATACTCGGCCTCGAAGACGGGCTCGGACCTGGCCCAGAGCTCGGCCTCGTACGAGCCCGCGAACAAGGACTTCACCCACGCCCGGTAAAGCCGGAACCCCTCAGCCTTGTACTTGTCGGCAAGGGCCGTCTGGCCCAGCTCGCCCGCGATCCACGCGGCGCTGTTGTACCTGCCAGAGAGATTGCTCGTCACCATGCTCGAGCGCGGAGCCACCTTCGCCAGTGCCTCGTTGCTCTCAATGTGCTTGGCCATCGCCTCACGCGGTCGGCCAAGGTCGAACAGCGCTTCGCCCCCGTTGTTGCGCGCTACCCCGAGGTTGTGCACCGTGACCACGTTGGTCGGGTCAATGCGCGACAGCAGTAGCGAGTCGCGCGCCGCATCGTCGGCGGCGGCCACGCGCCGCGCCAACTGCAACTCGTTCCCGGCCACCCGCGCCACGTTGATGGACAGCAGCGCCCGCGCGTGCAGGGCCAGCATGTTGCGTCGGCTGGCGTTCGAGCACCTGCAGACACCACCCGCCGGCCTTCGTCGCCGACCCGCAAGCGCATCGGACGGCCGCCCGCGCTTCGTCCAGCGCATCCATCAGCCAGGCCGACGTGATGCCGAAGTTGGCCGCGGCATCGTTGTCGGCCTGCAGTTTGTCGATGCCGCGATAGCACTTCGAGCGCAGCCGGCAAAGTGACCAACGCTTCGTCGTTGCGATTGGTGCGCTGCTGGATAAAGCCGAGCTGGGTCAGCGCGGCGGCGTACGCGCGACGCACCGCGACGCTCGCCTCGGGCGCCTGCGCACCTGGCTTCAGCATCTTCGACGGCGCGCGCTCGGCCACCATGAGCGTTGGACCTTCGAGCCCCCGCCGACGTCGAGCCGCGCCTGCGCGATCAAGCCCGATGCCAGGCCGATCGCCGTCGGCCTCACTGGCGTCGCCCTTGGCTGCGCAGCGCGTCGAGCGTCGGGTACCGCATGGTCGAGCATCTGTGCGCGCCTCGATCGGTGCGGCCCTGGTTGCGCAGTACCGCGCCGTAGCGCGCCTGCGCCAGTGCCTGGTTGCGCCGGTTTCCGGGCCGCGCAGCTCGGCCGGCAGGCGCCTGGTAGTAGTCGAGCGCGCGCTTGGCGAGCTCGCCGACGATTTCGAGCCGGCCCACGGGCTCGAGTTCGCGATAGAAGTCGTCGAGCAGGTAGACGATCAGCCGTTCGCTCTCGCTGCGCGCGGTCTCGGCCAGCTGCTGCGTCTGCTGCGCCTTCGCCTCGGCCTCCTGCGCCCGCTTCATGCCGAGGACGCCGAAGATGCCGCGCCGCCGACGGCGACGAGCGCCAGCACCGCGCAGCCGGCCGCGATCTGCCGCGCCCGCACCAGCGCCTTGCGCGTGGCGGCTTCGCGCGCACGCTGCGCCGCGAGCTGCGCTCGGCCTCCTCGAGCGCCTCGCGCTCGAGCCGCAGCTGGCGGCTCGCCTTGACCACGCCGCACAGCACGTCGTGCGTGAGCTCGACGCGGCGCACGTCGAGCCGCTCCTCGATGCGCAGCAGCCGCCGGTTCACGAGCGTGGCCAGCGCATCGGGCGCGGCGCCGGCATCGGCGAAGGCCTTGAGCACGCGCTCCTCGGCCAGGCTCTCGCGGAAGCCGGAGTCCGTCAGCAGCTGGTCCTCGATCACCTTGCGCAGCGCCGGCGGCTGATCGGCGAGCGCGCGCTCGTAGAACTCGGCCAGGATGGTGTCGTGCGAGCCGGCGAGCAGGTCGGCGGAGATCTCGGCGCGGCCCTGCGCGATGCGCGCGTTGTTGAGCTCGCGGCAGATCAGCGACAGCAGCGAGGGCTCGACCTCGGCGTTGCGCAGTTCGGAGCCGCCGGCGATGAAGCGCACGATCGCCTCCGCCACTTCCTGCGACGACCAGCTTGCCGCCCGGCTTGCAGCACCGCGGCGAGCGCCTGCTGGCCGTTCATGCGCGCCAGCCGCATGCGGTTCTGCGTGATCGACGGCATCACGCCCTTCACGCTCTCCAGGTGCGCGAGGTAGTCCTCGCGCAGCGCGATCAGGATGCGATAGTCGGCGCGGCCGAAGTCGAAGCGCTCGGCGATCGCTGTCGTCGCGTTCGAGCCTGGCTTCGAGCGCCTTGGGCAGCCGGTTCTCGACCAGGTCGGCCAGGTCCTCGATGAACTGCGCCGCGCGCTGGCGGCCGGCATCGTCGGCCTGCGCGAGCGTGAAGATCTCCTCGAACTGGTCGAAGATCAGCAGCGGGATGACCGGCTTGCCGTCGCGCATCGAGCAGCATGTCGTCGCGGTGGTGCAGGAACTCCCACAGCGATTCGCCCTCGATGGCCACGCCCGGCTTGCGTCCACTGCCCGGTGGACTCGGTCGCGCGGAAGATCGCCTGCTTGATCTGCTCGGACGGCGGCGGCGATTCCGGCGAGTAGTCGACGCGCACGTACACCGGGCAATAGCCCTCGGGCCGCAGCCGCGGCACGATGCCGGCGCGCAGGATCGAGGTCTTGCCCAGGCCCGACTGGCCGAACAGGATCGTGAGCAGCTTGCGCTGCACGCGCCGCGCGAGTTCGGCGACCTCCTCCTCGCGGCCGTGGAAGTAGCCGCGCGATTCCTCGGTGAACGAGGCGAGCCCCAGCCAGGGATGCTGCGCGTCGACGGCCGGCTGCAGGTCGGCCGCCGCGCAGTCGGCGCCGGCGCCTGGCGCGGCGACTGCGCTCCGCTTCACGCCGCGCCTCCATCGCCGCGATCTCGCCGGTCAGCAGGCCCTGCAGCCGCTGCACGAACTCCGGGCGTGGGCTCGCCGCCCGGCAACTGCATGATGTGCAGCGCCTTGAACTTGTCCGGCACCCGCGCGGCGCGCGGATCGGTGGCGTCGATGGCACACCGGCAGGATGAAGATCGCCTCGTCGGCCATGTTGCGCGTGCGATCCAGCGCATAGCTCCATTCGCGCCGGAAGTACGCCTCCAGCCGGCGCTCGGTGGCCGCGGAAATCACCGGGATGAAGTACGAGCAGCGGGCGATGTTCTTCTGGATCTTGCGGTCGTAGTCGTCCCCGCCTTCCAGCCGATCCATGTCGAACCAGGTCTTGATCCCGGCGGCATCGAAGCGCGGCCTTGAGCTTTTGCACCGCGGCGAGGTCTTCGCGCGCATAGCTGATGAACACGGCGTTGTCCGGCATCTCGCGCTCGGGCGGCAGGAACCGCTGCGGCGCGGCGCTCATCGGGATCACCTGCGCGGGCCTGCGCCGCGCGCTCCAGCGGCGGTGCAGTTCATCGACGAATTGCTCCGCGCCGCTGTAGACGCGGGTGCGCACGCTCACCTGCTGCAGGAAGGCCATCAGGCGCTCGTCGCCGCCGGTATGGTCGTCGGCCAGCACCTCGCCGACGTCGCGCGGGTCCGACAGCCGGCGCCGCTTGGCCATGCGCAGGAACAGGCGCGCCAGCCAGTTCGAGAAGTTGCTGCCGATGATCAGCAGGTGGTTGTGCTCGAGTTCGTAGAAGAGCTTTTCGGGCGTGAGGTGCTCGCTCTGCAGCGCGCACACGAATTCGAGCATGTCCTCGTCGGACACGACGTAGGTGGGCGAGGCCGAGCAGCGGCCCAGCAGGTGATAGACGACGGGGCGCTGCAATTGCTCGCGCTCGCTCGGCAGGTCGACCACGCGGTTGGGCGTATAGCTCGACACCTCGGTGGACTGCGCGCCGCCGAAGCGCTCGGCGTTGATCGCGCTTTCCAGCATCGAATCGAAGGTCGTGGAGACGAAGAGATCGAAGTCGGTGATCTCCGCCAGCTGCCGCAACGCCTTCGGCGGCGGAAAATTCGCCTCGCGCAGCACGCTGCGCATGCGCGTGTACGTGTCCTCGCGGCGGCCGCGCGCCGACAGAAACCAGCACACCACGTCGTTCAGCGTGTACGGCGACGGCAGCAGCGCGGTATCCACGCCCAGCTTCGCCGCGAGCTTGTCGGCCATCCAGTCGTACAGCAGCGCGGCCCGCTGTCCGTGTCCACCGTGAGCAGTTCGGGACCGACGATCGGAATGACGCGCCGTTCCTCGATGAAATTGAGCAGGTCGTCCCACGCATCCTCATCGAGGACCTGGGACTGCAACTCCATGCGGTGCACGTTGCTCATGTCTGGCGCGCTCGCGGCGTAAACCGACGGCGAAACGCAGTGTCTGGACACGAAGCGCCCTCCTCCTTGAAGAGTCCTGCAAGTGATCAGGGGGCAGCGAGGCGGAAGGTTGCCTCCTCGCGACCGCAGAGTAGGCGATCCAGCGGCGTTTGGATAGAGTGGCGCCTTGCGGTCCACGCCGTTGCCCGCGCCGGCCCACGCGCAGCCTGTTTGCAAGGTCGGCGACCCACCGAGTCTTGCATCTCCATCGGAGTTGACCTCGATGCACGATCCAGCGCCGACGGAACCGCTCGCCACGCCGGCGGATTCGGTGCGCCTCGCCGACGAGCGCCTGCATCAGGGCGAACCGATCCTGGCCTACAACGCGGCCCAGTCCGGCCTGATGCGCTGGCCGGGCCATGTGCGGCTGCGGCAATTGCAGGCCCTGGCGCTCGCCCGCAGCGGCGACGTCGAGCGTGCCAACCTGCTGCTCGCGCAACTCGCGGACGAGGGGCAAGGCGACGCCGAGACGCTCGGCATGCTGGCGCGGACGCACAAGGACCTGGCGCTTGCCGCGAACGTGACGACGACGCGCAGCGCACGACATCTGGACGCAGGGTTTCGTCTGTATCGCGCGCGCATTCGACGATGCGCGCGACCGCCGCGGCGGCGATGCCGACGCGTACTACGCGGGCATCAATGCCGCGACGATGGCGGTGCTCAAGCGGCGAGCTGGAACGCGCGCGCGGCATCGCGGCGCGAGTGCGCGCGGATCTGCGAGCGGGCAAGTCCGGACGACGCGAGCGCCTCGTCGCGTACTGGCAGGAAGCCACGCTCGGCGAGGCGGCGCTGATCCTCGGCGACGCCGAGGCGGCCGCGACGCATTACCGCCGCGCCGCGGAGCTGGCGGGAGCGCCGGTTCGGCGACGTCAGTTCGCACGCGCCGACAGCTCCGGCTGCTGGCTGGCCCACCTGCCCGACTCGATGCCGAGCTGGCGGACGCGCTGCGCATCCCGCCGGTGCTGGTGTTCACCGGCAACATGATCGACCGGCCCGGACGCCGGGCACGCCGCGCTTTCCCGCCGCCATCGAGGCCGCCGTGCGCAACGCGGTGACGCGAAGCATCTGGCGGCGCTGCAGCCCGACGGCCGTCTACGGCTCGGCCGCCTGCGGCGCCGACATCCTTTGCCTGGAAGCGGCGCGCGAACTCGGCTGCGAAACGCACGTCGTGCTGCCGTTTCCGGCCGGCGGAGTTTCGCCGGAGCAGCGTCGATTTCGCGCGGGGCAACTGGGGCGAGCGCTTCGAGCGCGCGCTCGCCGCCGCGGACAGCGTGACGATCGCGAGCGACCATCGCGCCAGCGGCAGCGCGGCGACATTCGAGTACGCGAACCTGATCCTCACGGGCATGGGCACGTTGCGCGCGGAAACGCTCGATACCGACCTGCGCGGCCTCGCCGTCTGGGATCCGCGGTTCGCAGGCGATCTGCCGGGCGGCGCGGCCTCGCTGGTGTCGCTGTGGGAGCAGCGCGGCGCTGGCGGTGGACCATGTTCGACCCGCACTGCGTTTCACGGCCGCCGCGGTCGACAGCCTCGGCCGGTCGCGCCGAGCCGGCCGGAGGCGCGAGGCGCCGTCAAGCACGAGATGCGGGCGCTGCTGTTCGCCGATGCGGTCGGGTTACAGCCAGTTGAGCGAGGACCAGATCCCCGGCTTCATCACCGGCTTCCTCGAGGCCGTCGCGGCATTGAACCGCCGCACCGCGCATCGCATTCGAGCATGTCGATACCTCGGGCGACGGCCTGTACATGGTGTTTCGCAACGTCGCCGATGCCGGGCGCTATGCGCTCGAATTGAGCGCGCTCGTGCGCGATTTCGATCGCGAGGCCTGGGGCCTGCCCGCCCGACTTCGACCTGCGCATCGCGTTGCACGGCGGGCCGGTGCATCTGCGGCGCGACCCCATCACGGACGCAATCTCTACAGCGGCCGCACGCCAACCGCGCCGCGCGCATCGAGCCCATCACGCCGCCGGGCCAGGTGTATGCGAGCAGCGCCTTCGCCGCCGTCGCCGCCGCCACCGGTGCGCGCGGCATGTCGATGCGCTATGTCGGGCGCATTCCGCTGGCAAAGAGCTACGGCACGCTTGGCCTGTACTGCGTGCGCACAGCCGACTGAGGGATCCGCTTTGCGTTGCCGGAAAGACAATCGCCCGGGACCACGAAGTGGCACCGGGCGATCGGTCAGGTCGTCAGCGGGCCTGAAGCCCGCGGGCGATTACTTCAGGTGCTTGCTGACGTACTTGGTCAGCTCGAACATCGAAGCCTGCGCCTTGCCGAACAGCGCCTTCAGCTTGTCGTCGGCGTTGATCATGCGACGGTTCACGGAGTCCTGCAGCTTGTTCTTCTTGATGTATGCCCAGATCTTGCTGGTGACTTCGGTGCGGGGCATCGGAATCGACCCGACGATCGCCGCCAGCGGGCCACTCGGCGTCAGCGGCCTCATGAACGCCGCGTTCGGCTTGCGCTTGACCTTGGCCTTGGCGGCCTTCTTCACGGTCTTCTTGGCTGCCGCCTTCTTGACGGCCTTCTTTACGGTCTTCTTCGCCGCGGCCTTCTTGACGGCCTTCTTGGCGGTTTTCTTTGCTGCCTTCTTCGTTGCCATGAGATCTCCTCAGTAAGAGTTGCTTGCCACAGCGACAGCGTTCTCGACTGAAACACCTAGAGAGCGCTCTCGTTGCGTGGTCGCGATCCTAGAGCAAACACGACGAATTACAAGAGGGGAAATGAGTTTTTCAGAGGGAAATTGCGTGTGAACAACGGCGTTTCCCCTCTGAAAACCTATGCTGGAGATCGTGCAAGACACCACGATTGGTGTACTAGATGTTGGTCTGCAGTGCCCAGTCACACAATATCTTGTATGCCTTATTGCGCCGCCTTCTCGAGTTCGGCCAGCATGCGCTCGATCCGCGTCCCTCAGCTTTTCGGTCGTCAGCTGCTCGCGCAGGCGCTCGACCATCAGCGGAAAGGCGAACGGGCGTCGGCGCGCGCGAGCAGACGGTAGACGACGCGCTGGCCGCGCATGCGCTCGAGCGCGGCGCGCAGCCGGACGATGTCGAGCTCCTGCTCGAGCACCTCGCGCTCGGCCTGGCCGCAGCAGGCGGTTGCCGGCGTCGTACTTGCGGAACACCTCGTAGAACAGGCCGAGCGACGCCTGCAGCTGCTTCGTCGACTTCGGCGCGCCCGGGATAGCCCTGGAACACCAGCCCGGCGACGCGCGCGATCTCGCGAAAGCGCCGCAGCGCCAGCTCGCCGGCGTTCAGGCTGCGCCAGCACGTCGTCCAGCAGCTCGTCCTCGCCGAGCAGCGTGCCGGCGCGCCGCTGCCAGGCACCGCATCCAGTCGATGTCGACGCGGCGACAGCAGCTCGAACCCGTAGTCGTTGATCGCGATCGAGAAGGTCGACGGGGTCGCCTGCGCCGACGCGCCAGGCCAGCAGGTGACGCCAGGCCGAGATGCGCGTGGCGGCCGGCGAACGGATAGAGGAAGAGGTGCCGGCCCTCGCGCGACCGCAGCGACTCCGACCAGCAGCGCGTCGCGGCGTCGGCACGCGCCGACCAGCGCGCCTGCAGCTCGATCAAGCGGCCGCGCGAGCCGCATCTCCGGCGCGTCGAAGCGGCCGGCGACGGCGCCCTCGAGCTCGCGCAGCGCGGCGTCGGCCATCTCGGTCGACAGCGGCATCTTGCCGCCGGCCCAGCGCGGCACGACACCGCTGGCGCGCTTCGCCGGCTGCGCACGAAGGCCGTCATTTCGTGGATGCGGACGAGTTCGAGCAGGCGGCCGCCGAAGACGAAGGCAGTCGCCCTTGCGCAGGCGCGTGATGAACGACTTCCTCGATCGAGCCGACATTGCGGCCGTTCAGTCATCTTCACCAGCATCGAGGCTTCGCTGACGATGGTGCCGACCGACATGCGGTGGCGCTGGGCGATGCGGCGATCCGGCGACCCGGAACACGCCCTCGGCGTCACGGCACGACGCGGTGGTACTCGGGATACGCGCCGCAGCGCCTCGCCGCCACGGCCGACGAAGTCGAGCGCCCACGCGAACTCCTCGCGCGTCAGCTCGCGGTAGCTCCACGCGCCGCGGATCTCGTCGCACAGCGCTTCGCGCTCGCGAAAGCCGCCGCCGAGCGCGAGCGTCACGAGGTGCTGGACCAGCACGTCGAGCGGCTTCTCCGGCGCAGCGCCGCGATTCGACCCGGCCGGCGGCGACCGCCGAGCGCGCGGCCGCGGCCTCGACCAGTTCCAGCGTGTGCGTCGGCACGAGCGTCACGCGCGACGGCCGCCCCGGCGCGTGCCCGCTGCGGCCGGCCCGCTGCAGCAGCCGCGCGACGCCCTTCGGGCGAGCCGATCTGCAGCACGCGCTCGACCGGCAGGAAGTCGACGCCGAGGTCGAGGCTCGAGGTCGCCACGACCGCCTTCAGCCGCCCTTCCTTCAGGCCGTGCTCGACCCATGTCGCGCACTTCCCTGTCGAGCGAGCCGTGGTGCAGCGCGATGAGGCCGGCCCACTTCGGCCGCGCTGCGAGCAGCGACTGGTACCAGATCTCGGCCTGCGAGCGCGTGTTGGTGAAGACGAGCGTGGTGGACGCGCTCTCGATCTCGCGCACCACCGGCTCGACCATCTGGATGCCGAGGTGGCCGCCCCACGGGAAACGGCCGGGCTCGTCGGGCAGCAGCGTGTCGACGACGATCTCCTTGGGCACCGCGCCGCGCACCAGCACGCCCGGCGCTCCGGCCAGCAGCACCTCCATCGCGTGCTCGGTGTTGCCGAGCGTGGCAGAGAGGCCCCACACCGCCGGCTGGGCCGGCGGGTGGGGTCTCTCTGCCACCGGAGGTGGCGTATCTGGCCCACCACCCCCGGCCCCCGCCTCAAGGCGGGGGACAGCGGCGCTTTGCGCCGCGCGCTGGCGCGCGAACATTCGCAGCCGGGCGAGCGCGAGTTGCAGCTGCACGCCGCGCTTGTTGCCCATCAGTTCGTGCCACTCGTCGACGACGACGAGTTCGACGCCTCCCAGCAGCGTGGGCGAGTCGGGGCGCGTCAGCAGCAGGGTCAGGCTTTCGGGCGTGGTCACCAGCGCTTCGGGCAAGCGTTGCGACTGGCGCGTGCGTTCGCCGGCCTCGGTATCGCCGGTGCGTACGCCGACCTTCCAGTCGAGCCCCAGCTGAGCCAGCGGCGCTTCGAGCGCGCGCGCCGTGTCGGCCGCCAGCGCGCGCATCGGTGTCAGCCACAGCAGGCGCAGGCCGCCTCCGGCGACTTCGCCTGCGAGCGCGCGGTTGAGCAGGCCGAACCAGACCGCATAGGTCTTGCCGCTGCCCGTGGTCGCATGCAGCAGACCTGAGCGTCCGGCGGCGATGAGCTGCCAGACCTCGCGCTGAAAGGCGAAAGGCTGCCAGCCCTGCGCGGCGAACCAGCCCTCCGCACTCGGCAACGCCAGTTGCCCGCCGCACGGCACAGACTGAGCACGGGCGTGGGCCGCTGCCGCCTCAGCGGCTAGTGCCTTCTGCTCACGTGCCAGCCGTGCCCGTCGCGCCCGCAACTGGGTGCCGACGTTCGAGCCGGGCGGCAGGCCGCGCCGCTGTCCAGTCACCGCGGTGCCGCGCGACCGTTGGGGTGCAACTCAGCACTCAGGAGCACGTGGACGCGAGCCGCAGGATTCAACGTGTCCCAATTGAACCGCATAAATAGAAACGCCGCCCGGAGGCGGCGCGTCGGAGCCGAGGACAATCAAGAAATGTTGAGGATCTTCATCGCCTTGGCGAGCGTGTCGACCGACTCCTGATGCTTGCCGGCCTTGTGCAGCGTTTCACCTTCAGCGCGGTACTTCTTGACCTCGGCCATCTGCTCGGCCGTGAGCTTCGGGTTCTTCGCGAGCGCCTCGTCGATCTTCTTCATGTCGGCGGGACAATGGAAAGCCCACGCCCCGGCAGAGAACAGCAGCGTTGCAATTGCAAGGGTAATGCGCTTCATCGTTACATCTCCTGGAGAGTCAGAGCGGACTTTGCGGATCAGCAAAGCGGACGGCAGTCTACCGCCGGCACCGCAAGACGGAGCAATAGTCCGGAGGCAATCATGGTGACTTGGTCCGCGCTCGTCCGGCGAGCCGGAGGCGCTGTCCTGTTGCTCTGCGCCTGGAACCTGGCAGTAGTCGCCGACGCTGCCGAAGTCGTCGCTTTCCGCGCCGCGGGACGCTCCTTCGAGGTGGATCTGTTCGGTCCGCCGGTGGCTCCGCGCGGTACCGTCGTGCTGGCCCACGACTTCCTGCGCGACCGGCAGAGCCTGGGCGCGCTCGCCCGCGAACTGGCTGATCGCGGCGCCCTGGTTCTTGTCCCCGATCTGCCGTTCCTCGCCGATTCAGTCGCCAATGCCGCTGCCCTGTCGGCGATCGTGATCGACGTCCGCGGCGGACGCTTTGGCCCAGTGCCCGCACGAACCGTCCTGATCGGCTTCTCCGCGGGCGGGCTTGCGAGCCTGCTGGCGGCGGCACGCACGCCGGGGCTCACCGGCTGGATCGGACTCGATCCTGCGGACCGCGCTGGCGAGGGCCTGCATGTCGCGGCGCGCGTTAGCGCGCCCGCCGTCATCCTGCGGGCCACACCGCACTCGTGCAATGCCTGGGCGAATTCGCATAGCTGGAGTTCGTTCCTGCCGCGCCTGCAGCGTGACGCGCTGATGGAGGGCGCCACGCACTGCGATTTCGAGAACCCGGGCGACCCGGTCTGCTCCGTCGTCTGCGGCGCACCCGATCCGAAGCGCCAGGCTGCGATTCGCGCGGAGGTAGCCGCCGCGGTCGACGAGTGGCTGCAGTGATCGCACGGCGAAGCTTCGGCCGGCACCACCTCAACGACCGACCGATTTCGCGTTCTGCTCCATCAGCAGCGTCTCGATGTCATTGATCATCATCGCCGGGTGCAGGTAGTCGAGCGCATAGATCTCCCGCACGATGCCGTAGCGGTCGATCAGGAAGAGCTTCAGCATGTGATTGATCGTGCGTGTCGGTCGGCCGTTCGCATCCTTCTCGACGCTGACATCCTGACCGAAGTCCTCGAGCAAGGGCAGTAGTTCGGCCATGCTGCGGGCGGTCAGGAACTCCCAGGTGAGGCCGGCCTCGGCCTTGAGGCTGCCGCTGTACAGTCGAAGCACCTCGGGCGTGTCGTTGGTCGGGTCGAAGCTGACGCTGACGAAGCGCACGCGGCCCGCGTGGCCGCGCTCGGTCAGGCGTTCGCGCAGGTCCACCATCGTGCGGTAGGCGAACGGGCAGCCCCACTCGTCAACGCAGTAGGTGTAGAAGAAGGTGAGCAGTGTCACCTTGCCGCGGGTGAGCGTGCCTAGCCGGCGCTGGCGATCGCGAGCGTCCCGTAGCAAGGCGTCGGGCGCGCGCTGGATACGCTGCAACTGGTAGGTCCCGGGCGCCGGCGGCACAAACTGCATGCTCGGGGCGCGTGCCTGCATCGGGTCAGCGGCGGCCCACGCGGCGCTTGCGGAAAGACCGACCACAAGCGCGACGCCGGCAGCCCGAATCACGCGTTTATCCGCGGTCGCAGCTCAACTGAACTTCATGTGGTGCGCGCGGCCCAGCTTCTCCTTGGTGAAGTCCACCTCGAAGATCGGCTTCAGTTCCGTGCCGTCCCAGGCGAAGGCCCGGAGAAACTGCTCGTTGTCCGCGCCCCCTTTGTCCCAGCGCTCCAGCAGGCTCGAGGTGATGTAGACGCGCTTGCCGTCCCAGCTCTGCGAGATCATGTTGACCTGCTTGCCGGTCTGCTTGGCGTAGGTCTGATTCGGCTGCTCGGGATTGGTGAGGTCGAAGTAGCGGGTCATGCCATCGGAAAAGGTATTGACCCACAGCCCCTTGGCATCGGCGCGAATTGAAATGTCGACCGGCAGCGGGATCTTGGCCGGATCGCCGATCGTGCCGACGTCCTTCGCCTGCCACTTGCCGGCAGCATCCTGCTTGATCAGCCACAGCTTCGAGGTCAGTGCGGTGGCCGTGATGGCCCAGTTGTCGCCGGGCACAAGCGACCAACGGATCTCCAGCGGCGAGCCGGGCACCGAGAAGATCTGCTGCGGCGTCATCGCCTTCAGGTCCCACAGCACCATCGTGTTGCCGAAGCGCTTCATCGCCTCGGCATCGCTCGACCACATCGCCGAGGGGCCGGCGGTAATTGTCGATCCCGGTGAAGCTCGAGGTCAGCAGCGCATTCTTCGACGGATTGATCGCGACGTCGTAGCCGTAGCCGTCTCCTTTGACCCCACCGATCTCGCCGGTGGGCAGGTCGTACTTGGCGACGAACTCGCCCTTGTTGTTGTAGACGACCATGCCGGTGCGGCCGCCGCTGTCCTTCGCGTTCGACAGCGTGCCGATCAGCATGCGTCCGGGCATCGCGTAGAACGTGTGCGGTCCCACGTAACCCGACTTGGCGCCGAGATCACTGATCGTCTTCACGAGCTTCGGCTTCGCAGGATTGGTGCCGACATCGAACACGTAGATCTGGTTGTTGCTCAGCCCCCCGGCCCACAGGTAGCGGCGGTCGTCGGTGAATCCCATGTGATGGGCTTCGCCACGTGCACCGACGGAGACACTGCTGACGACCTTGCCGTAGCCCTTCGATTTCGGATCGACGTCGATCGTCACGAGCTTGTCGAAGCCGTCCCCCAGCCCCTCGACGCCAAGGGTCCAGACGTGGACGTACGCCTCCTGCCCCTTGATCAGCTTCGACATGTACGGCGAATTGCACGTTTCGTCGGCGTTCGCGTTGAACGCCAGCGTTCCCAACGCGAGCAACAATCGGCAACCACTTCATCGGGCGCATGGTTCCCTCCTTGATTGGTGCAGCGATGAACAGGCGCTCGAGCGTCGACGTACCGCTCGTTCTGTGCGCGAAAGCTACTCCGCGGGACTGCTGCGGCAATACCGCAGTTTCTCCGGCAACGTCCACGGCGCCATGCGGTTTATCGCCTGCAGCGACGACCCGCTGGGCGGAGACAGTTGCCGGCGCCGGACGGTGACCTGGGTCCCGGTGGGGCCGCAGCATTCGAATGCATGAACGCACTCGGCGTAACCGCACATCTCTTCCAGCGCCCGAGCCACTACTTGCCGAACCAGGTCAGGAAGGCCTGCACGATCAGCGCATTGGCGGTGTCGGTGAAGAGTGACGCCGCCAATGTGATCACCAGAAACGCTCGCGGCGCGTCGCCATACTTCAGCGCCAGACGCTTCATCGCCGCCAGTCCGATCGGCATCGCTCCCAGCCCGAATCCGATGAATCCCGCGGCGCCGATCGCGCCGTCACGACCCTTGAGCAGCGGATACACCAGGAGCACCGCGATCAGCGCCGTCAAGCACGATCTGCGCCAGAGCTGCAACCGCGATCAAACCGACCGAGTCGCCGACAGCGGCCAGCTGCAGCCCGAGCATGGCGATGGCAAGAAACACGCGCAGCGCCAGCGTGCCGACCAGGTCGACGCCGGCAAGATCGATGCGCCGGTGCGCGAGATCCGCCACGTTGGTCACCAGGACTGCCGCCAGCAGCACTGCAAGAAACGCCGGGATCGTCACGCCGAGCGCCGCACCAACGATCGGCCGCGCGGCGAGCCCGAGGCCGATGCTGAGTGCCAGCCACAGCAGCGCCGTGATCCAGCGGTCCGAGTCAAATGGCTGCTGCGGCCATTCCGGCTCCGTCGGCCCCTCGGCCGTCACAGCCTGGCCCGGTGCACGCGCGTGGCGTTCGGCGAGGCGCGTGCCAACGATGCCGGAAACGATTGCGCCCGATACCAGCCCGAGGGTGGCGCACACCATGCCGATCTCCAGCGCATGCGGCAGATGTACCGCCTGCTCCGCTTCGGCCCATGCCACCGTCGTGCCGTGGCCGCCGAGAAACGCCACGCTGCCGAGGAACACGCCAAGCCCCGCCGGCTTGCCGAATGCGGCGGCGATCACTGCACCGATGGCCGACTGGGCGATCGCCAGGACTGCGATCAGCACACAGAGCCCGGCCACGGCCGCGCCGCCGGTAGAAAGGCGTCGGAACTTGGCTGTCAGCCCCAGCGCGGCAAAGAAGATCAGCAGCAGTGCATTGCGCAGCGTGTCAGCGAACGTCACCTTGAAGCCGAGGGCGATGCCTGATGCCGCGAGGATCACGGCGATCAGCAGGCCACCGGTAACCGCGGGCGGAATGCTGTACTGGCCCAGCACCGGCACCCAGCGATTGATGCGCACACCGAGCAGTATCGTCGCCAGCGCCGCGATGCCGGTCCACAACTCATTCAGCGCGATCGTCATTCCCGCCCTCCAGTATGGTCATGCGCGCCAGTCGCGCACGGCCATTGCCAGCAGCCCCGCCACCAGACCCCAGAACGCCGATCCGATCGACCACAGGGTCACGCCCGAGGCCGTCACGACAAACGTGATCAACGCGGCCTCGCGTGTGGCCTCGTCCTTCAGTGCGGCCGCCAGTCCGTTGCCGATCGTTCCCAGCAATGCCAGGCCGGCAATCGCCAGCACCAGTTCACGCGGGAACGCGGCGAAGACGCCAGCGACCGCGCCACCGAACAAGCCGACGAGCAGGTACAGCATGCCCGCGGAGACTGCGGCGGCATAGCGGCGCGCCGGGTCAGCGTGCGCCTCGTGACCCATGCAGATTGCGGCCGTGATGGCCGCCAGGTTGAAGGCATAGCCGCCGAAGGGCGCCAGTACTGCAGTCGCGACCCCGGTGGTCGTGATGATCGGCGACACCGGCGGCGTATAGCCATGCGCCTGCAAGGTAGCGACTCCGGGAACGTTCTGCGAAGCCATCGTCACGACCAGCAGCGGAGCCGCGATGCCGATCGCCGCCGTCCAAGAGAACGCCGGTGTCACGAAGACCGGATGCGTCAGGCCGGCCGGCCAGTCGAACGCGCCGAAGAGTCCCAGTGCGCCCGCGATCGCTGCGCCGACGGCGAGCGCGGCCGGCACGGCGAAGCGCGGCCATGCGCGCCGCCCGACGAGGTAGACGACGAACATCGCGAACACCAGCGCGAACTGCGTCTTCATCGCACCGAAGGCCTCGAGGCCGAAGCGCAGCAGCACGCCGGCCAGCATCGCGGCCGCCAGTGCGGCCGGCAGGCGCTTCATCAGCCGGTCAAACGCGCCGCTCAGTCCGATCGTGACAGTCGCCAGGCCAGCCAGCACGAAGGCACCGATGATCTCCGCCATCGGCACGCCGCTGACGCTGGTGATCAACAGCGCCGCGCCCGGCGTCGACCACGCGGTCAGCACCGGCATCCGATAGCGCAGCGACAGCACGATCGTCGTGAGGCCCATCCCGATGCCGAGCGCCCACATCCACGACGCCGTCTGTGCCGGCGTCGCCCCTGCCGCACGCGCCGCCTCGAACACGATCACCGCCGAACTGGTGTAGCCCACCAGCACCGCGACAAAACCTGCGACCACTGCACCTAGCGAGAAATCGCGCATGACCGGCCCATTAGGAAACGGGCGAAGGGTATCCGAGGACACCCGTCATCGCTGCGTCCGCCGACGCAACGATGGCGCACCGCAGCCCGGACTTACAGCCCCTGCACTCGAACTGCGCGCGGCCGCCCGGCCGCTCCGAAGGACGCGCGCGTAACTTGATCGCTGCGAGTGCACGTACGATGCGCAGCATCGCGTACACGAGCAGCGCTTCAATAATCCCGCCCCCCCGCCAGCGCGACCGCCGCGAAGCGCAGGATGCCGTAGGCGATCCAGTTCCCCATCCGGCGCAGCAGGCCGCGCCGCGCGAAGGTTTCGGCATGTACCTGCCGCGAGCCGTCGTTGATGGCGCGCTCGAGCCTGGCCCGCAGTTCCTGCGCGAACGCACCGTCGTGCACCTGGACATTGGCCTCGCGTGCCAGCAGCAGGCTGTAAGGATCGATGTTGCTCGAGCCGACCGTCGCCCAGCGGTCATCGATGACGGCCACCTTTGCATGCAGGTAGCTCCGTTGTACTCGTGGATCTCGATGCCGGCCGTGAGCAGCTGGCCGTACAGCGCCTCCTGCCCATAGTGCTGGAGCGCGTACTCGACTCGCCCCTGGACCAGCAGCCGCACCCGCACACCGCGCTGCGCACAGTCGATGAGCGCGCGCGGAATGTCCGCCCCGGCACGAAGTAGGCCATCGCAATCAGCACATCCGATCGCGCGGCCGCCAGGGCGCCCAGGAAGGCGCGCTCGATCGTGCGTCGGTGCCGCACGTTGTCGCGCAGCAGCAGCGAGGCGCGCACGCCGTCGGCCAGTGGCGCAGGCACGGACTCCAGCGCCAGCACCGGCGGCGGACCCGACCGCCGCCGCAGCTGCATCAGGTCGAGCGTCCACCACAGGCGCTTCATCGCGAGGCAATCGGCGCGACGATCGGGCCCTCGCACCTCACCGCGAAATCCAGGCGCGGGCCCAGCCCTGTCGGTTCAGTGTCGGGATGATGGTGGTCGTCGATGATGTTGATGCCGCCGACGAAGGCGAGCTGGTCGTCGATCAGCACCAGCTTGCGGTGCAGTCGACGCAGCAACCGCCGCTCGAGCCGCCACCAGCGCGCGCGGCGGTACACGATGACCTGCCCACCGATCGACTCGAGGCGAGCCTTCAGCGTCTCGGCGTAGGCGCCGGTGCCGAAGCCGTCGACAATGATCCTGACCTCGACACCGCGATCGGCCGCCACGCCGAGGGCATCGCTGACGCGCAGGCCGATGTTGTCCTGCGCAAAGATGTAGGTCTCGAGGTAGATCGAACGCGCCGCGCCTTCGATCGCTGCAAGCAGTCGGGGGAAGTACTCATCACCGTTTTCGAGCAGCCGGATCCGGTTGCCGCCGTAGACCAGCGGCCGCGTCGTGATGTCGAAGCGGGAACGCCGGCGGTCCGGACGTTCACCGTCGGTCATGCGACTTCGAGGTCTGCGATCAGCGGCATGTGGTCCGAACGCTGCGACCACTCGATACCCTTCGGCACGCGCACTTCGTGCACATTGAAGCCGCGCACGTAGATGCGGTCGAGCGACAGCCACGGCATCACGCTCGGGTAGGTCCGCGCGACCTGCGAGCGATTCGGCTCGCGCCACGGCATCAGCCGCTCGAACCGGCGTCCGTTGCGCTGCCGGCGGTTGAAATCCGCGGCCGCTTCGATCACGTCGAGTTCGCGATGCAGGATCTCGTCGACGCCCTTTTGCCAGTCGTTGAAATCGCCGGCGATGATGAGTGGTGCATCGGCCGGGACCTCGCTGCGGACGAAGTCGATCAGGAACTCGGCCTGCCGCACCCGGCTGCGCTTGATCAGGCCGAAGTGCGTGTTGATCAGGTGTATGTCGAGCGGACCGCGCTTCGCCTCGATGTGCGAGACCGCATGCAGCAGCCCGCGCTTTTCCAGCGCATGGTCCGAGATGTCGTGGTTCAGGAACTGGCCGATCGTGTGGCGCGAGACGATGGCGTTGCCGTGGTGTCCGTGCGGGTACACGGCGTTCATGCCATAGGCCCGATGCACGTAACTGCCGTTGCACAACACGTCGAGCTGGGTGCCGTTCGGGTGGCCGGGCCGCCGTGACAGACGCTCGTTGCGCTCCTGCACTTCCTGCAGGAAGCAGATATCGGCGTCGATCGCGTGCAGCGCGACCCGCAGGTCATGGATGCGCGAGCGCTTGCGCAGCCCCATGACACCCTTGTGAATGTTGTACGTCGCGACGCGAAGCTGCATGTGGCGAGTCTTGCTCAGTTGACGCCCGGTGCAAGCGAGAAATAACGGTCGAACAGGAGCCGATCATCGAAGTGGCGGCGCCCGACGAACGCGGTCGCGTGATGGCCCCACTGCCGCATCTGGCCGGCGGACGGCACCCCCATGGGCCAGAACAGGTAGCGCTCGGCGCGTTCGGAGCCGGGCACCAGGCCATCGGGGCCGTAGATGCTGCGGGTGCCACCTCCCGCAATGGCGGGCAATGGCAAAGCCCGCAGCTCGTTTTCGTCCAGCAGCCGGTACGGAATGCCTGGCGCGGGCGTGGTCGTGTCGATGCCGACGCGCTCGATGTTGTGGTCGTGTGCGCCGAGGAAGACCATGACGCGCTCGTTCGCCGCCGGCGAATACAGCACCTGCGGCACAAACAGCGATTCGTCGAGCGGGCCCTCGCCTTCCCGTGGAGCCGGTCGCTCGCGCACGCGCTCGGTCGGAAAGAACATCTGGAAGCAGCCGCAGGCATGTATCGAGTCGTAGACGAGCGGCCGGCCCGCGGCATCGAGTGTCACCCGCCACACCACCGCATCGAGATGGCCCGCTACCAGGTCGAGCGCGTGGGCCGCCGGCCGCGCCGGGAACCAGAACGTGTAGACCAGTTGCAACGCGGCCGCGCCGTTGAGCTCGGTCCAGGCGACTCGCACGTACGCCGCCGGATCATGGGTGTTGACGGCGACACTGGCGCCCTGGACTGTTGCCCGCCACGTAAGCGCGCCGATGCGATCGTTGCCATTCACGGTGTCGACGATCAGCACCGGCGCATGCTGGACCAGGAGCTGCCACGTGCGCTCCGTCGTCAACGCCGGCATGCGCAACGCCGTCGCCGTGGCCGGGCTCACCCATCCGGCCACGGGTCCTTCGGGCTTCGTGGTCGCCGGAACATAGCGGATCCGCTCGCCGCGTACGGGCAGTTCGGGAAAAGGGGTCGCGAACAGATCGCGCGTGTCCTGCTGCCAGGACGCCACACCCCAGGCAAACGGGATCAGCGTCACCGGATAGAGTCCCAGGAAGCGCTGCGCATCGACGTAGGCGTCGGGAACGCTGGCCGCGGCGGCCGCGCGGGCGGCCGTGGGTCGCGCCGATGCGACGAGTTCCGAGCGGCAGCGCGCGAGCGCGTCGGCTTCATTGGCCGGGACCGACAGGTTGGCCGACTCAAAGCGGCGCGCTTCGGCATCGAGCGCGGCCATGCGGTCCAGCTTGCCGGCGGCGATCGTCTGCGGATCGCCGGACGCCGGGAGCCATCCCTCGGTGTAGCGATCAGCCCGCAGGTACGGATACCCGGGGACGCGGACATCCTGCGCGTCGCGCCGGCCGGCCGCATCCACGCGCGCGTCCAGGGCCTTCAGAAGACGCAGGCATTCACCCACCGCGTCTTCCTGTGCAAGCTGTGTCACCGCCGGCGCCACGGCATACGGGTCGACCGGCGTCGCGCAGCCCGTCAGGAGCAGTATTCCGCAGGCGACGCCGGCCGCAACGGCGCTGCGACCGCTCACGAGTCGCCGCACCATTGCCAGCGCAGAAAGGCGCGTCGAAGGCATCGCCTCAGGCGTAACCACGACCGGTCCCCTGATCGCCCGATGCAGGGTGACATGCAGAGAAGACATGCAACAGCCAAGCGAACTCATGAGCCGCATTATGCGCAACGGCGGGCATGGCACGAAGCGGCGGCCGCCCACAGGCCTCTCGCCGCCTCGAAGGTACCGCCCTTGCGCCGTACGTCCACGCGCAGTTCACGCTCGGACTCGTCCGCAGCGCGACTCATGCCTGCGTCTCCAGCGTCAACGACGTCCAGCACCGCTTCGCAGCGCGAGCCCGCGGATCGCCTGGGCATTGGTCCACGAAAAGCAGGCGTCGGCCGCCTCCCGCCACGGCAGCCAGCGAAACGCTGTGTGCTCGTCGCCCGCCAGCCGTGGCTCGAATCTCGCCTCGACCTGCAAGCTGAACACATGTTCCGAGTTTTCGGTGACGCCCGGCGCATAGCGGTGCCGCCAGTGCGGATAGATCGTGTAGCGATTGACCTGATGCCAATCCTCGAACGCGTCTGATGTTCTCTCGAGCCCGGTTTCTTCGGCCACTTCACGTGCGCAAGTGACCGCCAGCGGCTCATCCTCCGACGCGCGGCTGCCGGTGATCGACTGCCAGAACCCGCGGTGATCTGCGCGCTCGAGTAGCAGCACGGCGAGATCCGGAGTGTGGATCACTACCAGCACTGACTCCGGAATCTTGAACATGGAACGACAGCGCCGTCAGCGCGCGCCGACCCTGGCGCGGAAGCGTGTGCGCACCGCCAGGTCCGCCTCCGTTGCGGCACGGATGCGGACCCGACCGGTCATGTTGCCGGCTTCGCTTCGCCGCGCAGCCGGATGTGAAGCTCCCGCAGCTGCTTCTCACCCACGGGCGACGGCGCCTTGGTCAGGAGGCACTGCGCGCGCTGCGTTTTCGGGAAGGCGATCACGTCGCGGATCGACTCGGCGCCGGCCATCATCGTGACGATGCGGTCGAGCCCGAATGCGATGCCACCGTGCGGCGGTGCGCCGTACTGCAGGGCATCGAGCAGGAAGCCGAACTTCTCGCGCGCCTCCTCGGCGCCGATCTTCAGTGCGCGGAACACCTTGCTCTGCACTTCCTCACGGTGGATCCGGACCGAGCCGCCGCCGATCTCCCAGCCATTCAGCGCCATGTCGTAGGCCTTGGCGAGCGCCTTCGACGGATCAGTCTGCAGGAAGTCCTCATGGCCATCCTTCGGACTCGTGAACGGGTGATGCGCGGCGACGTAGCGCTGCTCTTCCTCGTCGAACTCGAACATCGGGAAGTCGATGACCCACAGAGGTTTCCAGCCCGCGGCCGACAGGCCGTGCGCACGCCCGAATTCGCTGTGGCCGATCTTCGTTCGCAGCGCGCCGAGCGAGTCGTAGACGATCTTGGCGCGGTCGGCGCCGAAGAAGATCACGTCGCCGTCGGCCGCACCGGTGCGCTCGAGCACCGCGGCGAGCGCCGCATCATGCAGGTTCTTGACGATCGGGCTCTGCAGGCCGTCGCGGCCCTTCGCGCGCTCGTTGACCTTGATGTAGGCGAGCCCCTTGGCACCGTAGATCTTGACGAACTCGGTGTAGGCGTCGATCTCCGAGCGCGGCATCTCGGCGCCCGCCGGAATCCGCAGCGCGACGACCTTGCCGTCCGCGAGCTCGGCCGCACTGTTGAAGACCTTGAACTCGACGTCGCGCACGAGGTCTGTCACGTCGCAAAGTTTCAGCGTGACGCGCAGGTCCGGCTTGTCGGAGCCGTACAGGCGCATCGCGTCGCCGTACGTCATGACGGGGAACGGCTGCGGCAGCGTAACGTTCATCACCTCGGCGAAGACCGTACGAATCATTTCTTCCATGATTCCGCGGATTTCGGTCTCGTCGAGGAATGAGGTCTCGACGTCGATCTGCGTGAACTCGGGCTGGCGGTCGGCCCGCAGGTCCTCGTCGCGGAAGCACTTGACGATCTGGTAGTAGCGGTCGAAACCCGCGACCATCAGCAACTGCTTGAAGAGCTGCGGCGACTGCGGGAGTGCGAAGAACTCGCCGGGGTGCACGCGTGACGGCACCAGGTAGTCGCGCGCGCCTTCCGGCGTGCTCTTGGTCAGCATCGGGGTCTCGATGTCGACGAAACCGTGCGCGTCGAGATGCTTGCGTACGGCCATCGCGACCTTGTAGCGCAGCATCAGGTTTTTCTGCATCGGGACCCGGCGCAGGTCGAGCACGCGGTGCGTGAGCCGCGTCGTCTCCGACAGGTTATCGTCATCAAGCTGGAACGGCACCGGCACCGAGGGGTTGAGGATCACTAGTTCGGTGGCCAGCACCTCGACCGCACCCGACACGATGCCTTCGTTGAGCGTGCCCTCTGGCCGCCGACGCACCTGGCCAACGATCTTCAGGCAGAACTCGTTGCGCACCTTCTCGGCGTTGGCGAAGACCTCGGCGCGGTCGGGGTCGCAGACGATCTGCAGCAGGCCCTCGCGGTCGCGCAGGTCGATGAAGATCACGCCGCCGTGGTCACGGCGGCGATGCACCCAGCCGAAGAGGGTGACGGTCTGGCCGATGAACTTCTCGTCCACCCGGCCGGCATATTCGGTACGCATGGAATGCTCCGCTGTTACTGGCGGCCCGCGGCGACTCGATGTGCCGGCGCGACCGCGCAAAACCCGTGATTATCCCCGAGGGGCTCGTCTTTAGCTTGGGGGCCGGAACGGCGCCTGGAGGGCGCCGCATAACCCGGCAGACCTGGGGCCGGACAGCGCTACCCGCCCGACCCTATCGGTTTCGTTGATTCGACGACGCCGACAGCGCAGTTGTACGAACGGGCACATCGGCGCACTTGCAGGCGCCGGACGAGGTGATCGCGCAACGTGTCGTCATGGACGCAACATAACAGGGGATCGCGCGGCGTTCAACGTCACCGTAAAGGCGTCATGCCGCTGGCGGCGGCGCGCTGGTCAGCGCCGCGGGCCGGGTCGTCCGCGCGCCGGGCTCCACCACGCCCAGCGAGACGTGGTACTTGAGTGCATCGTCGATGTTGACCTCCACGTCCCGCACACGGGACGGGGGCATCATCAGCACGTAGCCCGAGGTCGGGTTGGGAGCCGTGGGCACGTAGACGGTGACCCAGCCTTCGCCGAGTTCATCGGCGACGACGCCCGTCGGCTCGCCGACGATGAACGCCAGTGTCCATTGGTCCGGCTGCGGAAACTCGACCAGCACGACCTTGCGGAAGGCGTTGCCCTTCGGGGAAAGCATCGTGTCCGACACCTGCTTCACGCTCGAGTAGATCGACCGCACGATCGGAATGCGGCCCAGCAGGTGTTCCCACCACAGCAGCAGCCGACGCCCCACGATGTTGCGCGCGAGCACGCCGGTCAACAGGAGCACGGCCACGGCGAGCAGCGCCCCGAGGCCCGGAATGCGGAAGCCGAACAGTGCTTCGGGCCGCCAGGCTGGCGGCAGCAGCAGCAGCGACTGATCCATCCAGCCGATGATCGTTTCAATGATCAGCAGGGTGATGCCGAGCGGCACCCAGATCAGGAGGCCGGTGATTAGGTACTTCCGGAACATGCTGTGTCTCGCTTGCGTCGCCGTAGGGTGGCAGCGCTTCAAAATGAAAGAGCCGCGTCACCGCCGCGGCTCGGTTGAGTTCGAGGATAGCCGATCAGCGCATCAGGACGCCGGGCTCGGTCCGCTGTCGCCCTTGGTCGATGGCGTCGCGGCCGGGGCGGCCTCGGCCGGCTTGGATGCGGCCGCCGCGCTGTCTGCGGGCTTTGCCGCGTCGGACTTCACGTCGGACTTCGCTTCACCCTCCGCTGGCTTGCCGTCCGCGGGCTTGCCATCCTTCGCCTTGCCGCTGCCGTTGCCGCGGAAGTCTGTCACGTACCAGCCGCTGCCCTTCAGCTGAAAGCCGGCCGCCGTGACTTGCTTCACGAGGCTGCTGCGATGGCAGGACGGGCATTCCGTCAACGGCGCGTCGGAGATCTTCTGCAGCACTTCGACCTCATGTCGACACTCCGAGCACTGGTAGGCGTAAATCGGCATCGGTGGCTCTCGACTTGCTAATTGCTTGAATTGTAAGGGAGGGACCCCGGGTTCGACGCCAGAGATAGGGGCGAAATGCCGCCCGATCAAGTGCCCTACCCTTGGACTTTGCGGAGGCCTGTTGCACACTGCCCGCCGCCCCGGAGGGAAAACACATGGCAACAGGCAAGCGAACCGCCACCGACCCTGCACACGATGCGCTCGAGCGACTGCAGGCCGCAAAGGCGGACAAGATCAAGGTCGCCGTGACGGACATCGACGGCGTGTTGCGCGGCAAGTACCTGCACAGGGACAAGTTCGCGTCGGCCGTCGACGGGGGCTTCGGGTTCTGCGATGTCGTGTTCGGCTGGGACATGATGGACAGCGTCTACGACAACACGACGGTCACCGGCTGGCAGCACGGCTTCCCCGACGCACTGGCGCGGCTCGACCTTGCGACCGGACGGCGCGTGCCGTGGGACGACAACGTGCCATTTTTCCTCGGCGAGTTCATCACCGCCAAGGGCGATCCGTATCCGGTCTGCCCGCGCCAGACACTGCGCCGCGTGCTCAGGCGCGCCGAGAAGCTTGGCGTGCAGGCCATGTGCGGGCTGGAGTTCGAATGGTTCAACTTCGCCGAGACGCCCTATTCCTGGGCCGAGAAGAAGGGCGTGGGCCCCACGCCGCTGACGCCGGGCATGTTCGGTTACTCGCTGCTGCGCGCCAACGCCAACCGCGGATTCTTCAACGCGTTGATGGACCAGATGCTGCAGTTCGGCGTGCCGATCGAGGGTCTGCATACCGAAACCGGGCCGGGTGTGTACGAGGCCGCGATCCAGTTTTCGGACGCACTGGAGTGCGCCGATCGTGGCGTGCTGTTCAAGACTGGCGCCAAGGAGATTGGCGCGCAGTTCGGAATCATGCCGAGCTTCATGGCAAAGTGGAGCCAGCAGTACCCGGGTTGCAGCGGCCACGTGCACCAGTCGCTGTCGGACGGCAAGAAGAACCTGTTCTTTGACGCCAAGGGCCGCGCCGGCATGAGCAAGCTCTTCGAAAGCTTCCTCGCCGGGCAGATCGCCGCACTGATGCAGTTCGCGCCGATGTTCTGGCCGACCATCAACAGCTACAAGCGTCTGGTCGACGGCTTCTGGGCACCGGTCAAGCCGACCTGGGCGATCGACAACCGTACTGCCAGCTTCCGCGTGATCCCCGGCTCGCCGAAGAGCACTCGGCTCGAAACACGCTGCCCGGGGGCCGACATCAATCCGTATCTGGCGGTGGCCGCACTGCTCGCCGCCGGACTGCACGGCGTCGAGAAGAACCTGAAGCTCACCGCCAAGCCGATCACGGGTACCAACCAGGGCTCCGAGAACATCGCGCGCGCGCCGCGTTCACTGAAGGAGACGACCGAGATCTTCCGCCGCTCCGACCTCGCGCGTGACTGGTTCGGCGATCTCTTCGTCGACCATTTCGCCGCAACGCGCGAGTGGGAGTGGCGGCAGTGGCAGGACGGCGTCACGGACTGGGAACTCAAGCGGTATTTCGAGATCGTCTGAGTCCGCACGCAGCTGGCGATCGGTTTCGTGAACAAACGAGCCTCTGTGTACGACGCCAGCGCATCCTGATTGTTGGCGCCGTTATGCGCAATCGCTGGAGATCCTGCGCGATTCGCGGTCGTTCCAGCGTTTCAACGAATCTGCAGCCGGCGCGACAGGGAAGTGCCTAGGACATTCGGTCGAGGCAGCAGTCCCATTGCCAGCAACAATTCAGACGTGCGTGGCAGCAACCGCGGCAGTTGTCTGCTGCCACGCATGAGAAGCCAGCCGAAACCTCGGCATTTCGAGAGGCCATGTCGAACACCCGACAGTGGAGGGCATTCCTTCTTCTTTTATTCGTATCAAGACAAAGCCTGTCAACTACCCTGACTTCATCGCGTTTGCTTCGTTGCCGACCCTTGGGTCAAGGAGGTCAGGATGAACGCGCCCACCGAACTGCTGACAGCGTTCCGCGAGTCCTTCGTCCGCGCACTGGACGAAGAGATGAGCGTGGAAGACTTCCTGCGCTATTGCAAAGGCGACCGAATGGCGTACGCGAGTGCGCACGAATGCGTGCTCGAAGCGATCGGCAAGCCCAGGCTCGTCAATACCGCCGACGACGCGCGCCTGTCGCGCATCTTTCAGAACCGGGTCATTCAGTCCTGGGATGCGTTCGCCGACTTCCACGGCATGGAAGAAACCTTAATGTCGCTGTACGCGTATTTCCTACACGCGGCACAGGGACTCGAAGAGCGCAAGCAGGTGCTGTACCTGCTCGGCCCGGTTGGCGGCGGCAAATCGTCCCTGGCAGAAAAGATCAAGTCGCTGTGCGAACAGTTTCCGATCTACACGTTGAAAGACTCCGTAACGGGCCGGCTGTCGCCGATGCTCGAGTCGCCGCTGGGGCTCTTCCCGCGCGACCGCTTCGGCGCAGAGATGGAAGATCGCTACGGCATTCCGCGTCGGGCGCTGACCGGCATCGCCACACCGTGGGCGCTGAAGCGCCTGAAGGAATACAAGGGTGACCTGTCGAAATTCCAGGTCGTGCGCATCATGCCGTCGGTACTGAACCAGATCGGCATCGTCAAGACCGAACCCGGCGACGAGAACACCCAGGACATCTCGTCGCTCGTCGGCAAGGTCGACCTGCGCATGCTGGAGCAGTTCGCGCAGGACGATCCGGATGCGTACAGCTACTCAGGCGCGCTCTGCCTGGGGTCGGCGCGCTGCGTCGAATTCGTCGAGATGTTCAAGGCGCCGCTGAAGGTGCTCAACCCGATCCTGACCGCGACCCAGGAAGGCAACTTCAAGGGCACCGAGGCGTTGCCGGCGCTGCCATTTAACGGCTTCATCATGGCGCACTCGAACGAAGCCGAGTGGCTGAAGTTCCGCAACAACAAGGACAACGAGGCGTTCATAGACCGCGTATACCTGGTCAAAGTGCCCTACTGCCTTCGTGTCGATGAAGAAGTGCGGATCTACGACAAGATGCTGAAGGCCTCGACACTGTCTGAGGCGCCGTGCGCGCCGCAGACGCTGCGCACGCTGGCCGAGTTCTCCGTGCTCTCGCGGCTGGCAGTGCCGGAAAACTCGTCCGTCTTCAGCAAGCTGCGTTCGTACAACGGCGAAACGCTCAAGGATGTCGATCCGCGCAGCAAGAGCGTGAAGGAGTATCGCGACGACGCCGGCATGCAGGAGGGTTTCTCCGGGCTGTCGACGCGCTGGGCGTTCAAGACGATCTCGGCCGCCTTCAATCGCGACCCGAGCGAGATCGCGGCTGACCCGGTCAACCTGCTGGTCGTGCTCGAGGATCGCCTGGCGAAGGAAGACCTGCAGGAGGAATTCAAGCGGCGGCTGCGCGGCCATATCAAGGAATGGATCGTGCCGCGCTTTGCCGAGTTCCTCGAGAAGGAACTGCAGATGTCGTACCTGGACGCGTATGGCGAGTACGGACAGAACCTGTTCGACCGCTACGTGACCTACGCTGACAAATGGCTGCTCGACGAGGACTGGCGCGATCCGGACACCGGCATGCAGTACTCGCGCGACGCCCTGAACGACGAGCTCGAGAAGATCGAGAAGCCGGCCGGCATCTCGAACCCGAAGGATTTCCGCAACGAAGTCGTCAACTTCGTGCTGCGGGCGCGCGCACACGGCAAGAATCCGCACTGGACCAGCTACGAGAAGCTGCGCGTGGTGATCGAGAAGCGGATGTTCAGCAAGACCGAGGACATCCTGCCGATCATCTCGTTCGAGGCCAAGGGCTCGCAGGAAATGGAAGAACGCCACAAGAGCTTCGTCAACCGGATGGCGGCGCGTGGTTATACCGAGAAGCAGGTGCGCCGCCTGGTCGACTGGTACATGCACTTCAAGAAGTCGACCCAGTCGTGAAGACGTAGTCGCTACGAGGACTTTGTGTCCGATTCCCCAGCTCCGAGCCGTTACATGCGTGTCGTCGATCGACGCGCGGACCCGCCGGGGCGCAGCGCGGTCAATCGCGAACGTTTCATCCGGCGTTTCAAGGACGAAATCAAGCGTGCGGTCGATGACGAGATCGGCAAGCGCGGCATCGCCGACGTCGGCAAGGGCAGTCGGATCTCGATCCCGGGCCGTGGACTGACAGAGCCCTATCTGCATCATGACCACAAGACCGGCAGCCGTGACTTCGTGCTGCCGGGCAACCACGAGTACGTACCGGGCGACACGATTGCTCGACCCGACGGCGGCGAAAGTGGCGGGCAGGGCAACGAGCCGGGCGAAGGCGAGAGCCGTGACGATTTCGGCTTCGTCCTGTCACGCGACGAGTTCCTGCAGCTCTTCTTCGATGACCTCGAACTGCCGAACCTGGAGCGCACCCGGATAGGCGATGTGACCTACATCCACACGCGCCGTGCCGGCTATTCGAAGGACGGCGTGCTGGCCAATCTGTCCCCGGTCCTGACGATGCGCATGTCGATCGCGCGTCGCATCGCGCTGCGTGGCGGCATCGCGCGGCTGCTCGAGGAACTGGCGCAAGAGCTCGAGAGCCTCGCAGCAGACGAGGTCGAGCGGCGCGCCGAACTCGAGGAAGAGATCGCGCTACTGCAAGCGCGCCGCGAGCAGTTGCCATTCCTGGAAGTGATCGACCGCCGCTTTCGTGCGCGCCAGCCGGTCGCGATGCCCGCGACGCGCGCGGTGATGCTGTGCCTGATGGATGTCTCGGGCTCGATGGATGAGCGCAAGAAGGATCTGGCCAAACGCTTCTTCGCATTGCTGTACCTGTTCCTCGAGCGCAAGTACAGCGCGGTCGAAGTCGTATTCATCCGCCACACCGAGACCGCGCAGGAGGTCGACGAGAAGACGTTCTTCCACGATCCGCAGTCCGGCGGCACGCTGGTGATGCCCGCGCTGCAACTGGCGCAGAAGGTCATCGAAACACGCTTTGGAGGTCCGGACTGGAACGTCTACGTAGCGCAGGCTTCCGACGGCGATTGCGGCGAAGAGGACGCGCAGCGCTGCGGCGGCTACCTGCAGGCCGAACTCCTGCCACGCGTGCGTTACTTCGCCTACATCGACATTCCATCGAGCCATCCCAGCGGGTGGTTCAACCGTCCTTCGGACCTGTGGCAGTGCTACGAGGCGGTCGCAGACAGCGGATTCGCCATACGCAAGGTGCATGACCGGCGCGACATCTGGCCCGTATTCCGCGAACTGTTCGCGCGCAAGGAAGCAACGGCATGAGCGCGCCGGGCCGCCCCAAGCGCGAATCCTTGGCGCGAAGCGACAAGGCAGGCCTCATACACGCGCCGGCCTGTTGCGGACGAGCCCTGCTGCCGCGCAGTGACGAGGCCAACCGATGAATCCCTGGGATCTGGCCGATGATGCCTGCGCCGGCGCGGCTGCGTGCCTGCAGCGCGCCCGAACGGCCCTGGCCCAGGCTGGTGTCGCGGCCCGCGGTACCGATGCCGGCGCCCGGCGTCCAGCGCATAGCAGCGCCGATCGCAGTCGGCACGGAATGGACCGTGCCGCTGCTGGAGCGCTTCGATGTCGCACTCGCCGCGCATGCGCGGCGCCTGCAGCTCGACACCTATCCGATCCAGTACGAGGTGATCACCGCGGCACAGATGATCGATCTCTGTTCAACGGTCGGCATGCCGGTGCATTACCCGCACTGGAGTTTCGGCAAGCATCTGCTCGGCCAGGAGCACACGTACAAGAAGGGAATGAGCGGGCTCGCGTATGAGATCGTCATCAACACGAGTCCGTCGCTGGTGTATCTGATGGAAACCAACACGCTGCCTTTGCAGGTGCTGGTCATGGCTCATGCGGCCTACGGTCACAACGCATTCTTCAAGAGCAACTACCTGTTCCGCCAGTTCACGCAGGCCGACGGCATCCTCGATTACCTGACGTTTGCGCGCAACTTCATTCTCGACTGCGAGCAGCAGCACGGCTGGCGCGAGGTCGAGCGCGTCCTCGACTGCTGCCACGCGCTGGCTCCCTACGGTGTCGATCGCTACAAGAAGCCGGCACGGCTGTCGGCGAGCCGCGAGCGCGAGCGTCTGGCCGAGCGGCTTCGCTTCGCGCAGCATCACTACAACCCCGACGTCGCGTATCTCTATGAGAACGCCGAGGCCAAGCCCGAGGCCGCGGAAGGATCGTTCGATCCGCAGGAGAACCTGCTTTACTTCATCGAGAAGCGCGCGCCGAAGCTTGCCCCCTGGCAGCGCGAGCTCGTGCGCATCGTGCGCAAGATCTCGCAGTACTTCTACCCGCAACGGCTGACCAAGGTCGCCAACGAAGGCGCCGCCACCTTCTGGCACTACACGCTGCTACACGAGCTGTACGACCACGGCCAGGTCGACGATGGCTTCATGCTGGAGTGGCTTTCGAATCACAGCGATGTGGTCACCCAGCCGTCCTTCGATGCGGAGAACTATCGCGGCATGAACCCCTATGCGCTCGGCTTCTCGATCTATCGCGACATCCGGCGCATCTGCGAGCACCCCACCGACGAGGATCGGGAGTGGTTCCCGCGCCTCGCGGCGACCGATTGGGTCGAGGCCGTGAACTTCGCGATGTGCAACTTCAAGGACGAGAGCCTGATCGAGCAGTATCTGTCGCCCAAGGTGATGCGCGACCTGCGCCTGTTCGCGATAACCGACGAAGAGAACGACCGCAGCAAGTACAGCGTGCGTGCGATCCACAACGAACACGGGTACACGCAGGTGCGCCAGATGCTCGCCGCCCAGTATCGTCCCGAGGCGCACACGCCGTCGCTGGCGGTCACGCGCTTTTCGGCCGACGGCGACCGCGCCCTGCTGCTGCAACATCGGGTCGAACGCGGCCGCTTGCTCGACACCGACACCGCGACCGAAATCCTCGGCTACATCAAGGAACTGTGGCACTTCGATGTCGTCCTGGAGGAAGTTGACGACGGTGATAGCCGGTTGAAGATTCATCGGACATAGCTGACAGCGAAGATTCCGGGCACGGAGCGCCCGGACCTGACGAAGCGGGATCGGCGGGCCGGTCAAAACCGGAGTGAACTGCCGCCAGGCGCGACGAACTGCGTCTGCGCCGGATGAAGCGCAGATTGCCGCTGCGGCGCGACGAAACCGGCATTGCAGTTCGCGCCGCGATTTCTGCGGCCCGTCGCAAGTCGCTCGCGCGCCTGCGTCCGGCTGCCTACAGTGCGTTCATCGACACCGAACACCGCACCACGAAAGGACCGAACGATGAACGCCAACTACGCCACCCCCGCCCGTGTCAAGCTCACCGCCTTCGTGGGCGCCATCCTCGCCAGCGTCGTCGTGCTGGGCAGCACCGTGGCCGGCATGCAGCCGACCGATGAATTCAACACCAACCTGGTGGCGATGGAGCGCGTGGTGATCACCGCCGCTTCGAGCCCGACGGCGACCCGCTGAACGCTGCGCGCCGGCTGGCACGGCGACCGGTCCCGCCACGCCGCCCGCGCACAGGGCACACCCCACGGAAAGCCCGGCCTCGGCCGGGCTTTCTGCATTTGGCCCAGGCCGGCAATCCTGAATCTGCACCAGAGGCGTGAAACAATGCGCCGCTCCCACGGTGGTGCGCTACCGCGGACCGCGACTCGCGCCTCGGATCGGGTCGAGCCAACAACGAATCAATGCTTACCGAAACCCTTGTACTTCTGACGGCCGGCATTTTCGTCATTGCCGTGCTGTATTCGTCGGTTGGCCATGCCGGGGCGTCCGGCTACATCGCCGTGATGTCCCTGTTGAGCCTGGCACCGGCCGTCATCAAGCCCACGGCGTTGGCACTGAACATCCTCGTCGCCTCGATCGCGACCCTGCAGTTCGTGAGCGCAGGTCACTTCTCGTGGCGCCTCTTCTGGCCCTTCGCGCTGCTGGCTGTTCCGTTTGCGTTTGTCGGAGGCTACGTTTCACTGCCGGACGCCGGATTCAAGATCCTGGTGGGAGTCGTGCTGCTGTTTTCGGCCGTGCGCCTGGTAATCCAGGGCAGCGTCGAACGGCCTGAACGCGAACCCTCGCTGGGATTCGCGCTGGCCGCCGGCGCGGGAATCGGCCTGCTGTCGGGTCTCACCGGAACCGGCGGTGGCATATTCCTGACGCCGTTGCTGCTTTTCATGGGCTGGGCGCGTCCGAAGTCCGCGGCAGCCGTCTCTGCGCTTTTCATCCTGTTGAACTCGAGCGCCGGACTGCTCGGCAATGTTTCGAGCACGAAGTCGATACCCACATTCGTGCTTCCCTTGCTGGTCGCGGCGGGCATCGGCGGAGCGATCGGTTCGTACCTGGGAAGCCGTTCGTTCAGTACCACCACCATCAAGCGCCTGCTCGCCGCGGTGCTGCTGATTGCGGGAGTCAAGCTGCTCTTCACTTGACCGACCTCGAAACACTCGGGCGACGACGCCGTGGGCATTGGGCAATGACGTCGTACCATGGCGCCCATGATTACCGTTCACCATCTTGAAACGTCGCGCTCCCACCGCGTCCTCTGGCTGCTCGAGGAACTCGGCGTTCCCTACGAGCTCAAGATCTACCGGCGCAACAAGGCAACGCGGCTTGCGCCGCCGGAACTGAAGAAGATCCACCCCCTCGGCAAGTCCCCCGTCATCACCGACAACGGTGAAGTCATCGCCGAATCAGGGGCGATCATCGAGTACCTGGTCGAGAAATTCGGACCCGCGGCAAGCGGCGAACTGGCGCAGCTGCAGCCGCCGCCCGGCACGGCTTCACATCGTCAGTGCCGGTTCTGGATGCACTACGCGGAAGGCTCGCTGATGAACTGGCTGCTGATGAAGCTCGTGTTCCAGGCGATCCCCAGGCAGAAGATGCCATTTTTCGCACGGCCTATCGCGCGTGGCATCTGCCAGAACGTGCAGGCGAAGCTCATCGATCCGAACCTGGCGACCGCACAACAGTTCATCGAGGATCACCTCGATCGCAATATGTGGTTCGCAGGTGATGCGCTGACGATGGCGGACTTCCAGATGAGCTACGCCGTGGAAGCGCTGCTTGCGCGCCGCTCAGTCGAAGGCGGCTCGCCAAAACTTGCGGCCTTCCGCTCGCGCATCGCGGCGCGTCCGGCCTACCAACGCGCGCTGGAAAAGGGCGGGCCGGTCATTCCGCAGGTCTGAATTCGGCTGCCGTGATGAACACGCGGAATGAGCGGCGCGGCACACACGCAACCCGAGCGGTGCTCTGCTGTGCCCCAGCGCACCGTCCGACGCGGATATCGGACTGACTTCGATGCTGATCGTCACGGCCTTCGTCCTCGTCGTCTTCGCTTACAGCCTCGTCTCACGCCGACTGGAAAGCACAGTGGTCACCGCGCCGATCGTCTTTGCCGCGGTCGGCGCACTGCTGGTGCTGATTCCTGCGACCGCCGGCGAACTGGTCATCGACCGCAAGGTATTCCTGCTGGTCGCCGAATTCGGTCTCGTGATGCTGCTGTTCACGGATGCTTCGCGCGTACGCCGGCAGGCCCTCAGCGGCGACCGCAATCTGCCGGTGCGCCTGCTGACGATCGGAATGCTGCTCACGATCGCGCTTGGCGCCGTGGCGGCGATGGTGTGTTTCGCGGGTCTCACCTGGTGGGAGGCCGGCATCCTGGCCGCGATCCTCGCACCGACCGATGCCGGCCTCGGTCAGATCATCGTTGCCAGTCCGCGCGTGCCGGCACGCATCCGGCAGGCACTGAATGTCGAAGCTGGCCTGAACGATGGCCTTTCGGTGCCGTTCCTGATGCTCTTCATCGCCGGCGCTGCTTCCTTCGGTCACGGTCAGGATGCAGGTCATGTGCTGGCGCGTTTCCTCCTCGAGCAGATCGGCTACGGTGCCGCGATCGGCGTGGCGATCGGGCTCGGCGGCGGCCTGCTGCTCGGGCTGGCGGAGCGGCGGCAGTGGATGTCTGCGCCACTTGCACAACTCGGCGTCGTGGCCTTGCCGCTGCTGTGCATGATCGCGTCGGAAGAGTCAGGCGCCAGCATGTTCATCGCGGCGTTCGTCGCCGGGCTCGCCGTCCAGGTCGGATTCCCGCAGGTCAGTCGCCACAGCGTCGAATTCACCGAGGACTTTGGACAGCTCTTCAACTTCTTCGTGTTCTTCCTCTTTGGCCTCATCGTGGCGCGCACCTGGCAGGACTTCACCGCCGGCGTCGTGCTCTATGCGGTCCTCAGCCTGACGGTCGTGCGCATGCTGCCGGTCGCGCTCGCACTCGCCGGCACCGGCATGAGCCGCGCAACCGTGCTCTTCATGGGGTGGTTCGGACCGCGCGGACTGGCGTCGATCGTGCTGGGGCTGGTGTATCTCGAGCAGCAGACGAACCTGGCTGGCGAGACGACCATCCGCCTCGCCGTGATGGCGACTGTCCTGCTGAGCGTCGTGGCGCACGGGCTCAGTGCGATGCCTGGCATCGCTCACTACGCGCGGCGTGTAGCTAACTTGCCCCCGAAGGCGCCGGAGACCGTCGCCGTCGACGAAACCCTCGCGCGGGAGAAAAAACCAGCGCACCGGTGACCGTCGCTCACGCTTTCCCGCCCCGGCGGGTGACATTAACCAGTGCTTCTTCCGTCGTGCGTACGGTTGGCGCGGATGCCGCCGACTTCCGCTACGGAGCGCCGAGCAGCAGGTAAAGGCTCCAGCGTCCAGCGCCGACGCCGACGCCGACGTAGGCGGGCCCGAGGAAGGTATCTGCGCCAAGGAACGCGGAGCCCGACCAGACGGTGCCCGACGAGGGCAATCCGTCACTTCGATCACTCATACGACCCACTTCGGCCGAACCGCCGACATAGACGCCCGAGCCCAGCAGGTCCGGCAGCGGCAACGTCCGGTTGTAGTACATCACCCGGCCGTAGGCGTATCGGCGCCCGGCAAACTCGTTGATGCGATACGCCGACAGGTGCAGCGGGCCACCGAGCGAGAACGACTCGTAGGCCGGCATGTCGGAGCCGAGCGATGAGCCACCGCTGGCCGCCAGGTTGAATGTGTGCGGCCCCCAGACTCTGGCGACGCGCCCGCGGGCTTCCAGCCGGTTGTAGTTCACGTCGGAGCCCAGCGACTCCATTGCCGAATAGGCGGTCCCGACGAGTCCGTACCCCGAGCGTCGCGAACCACGCGTTGTCGGTCTGGTCGATGAAGATCGCCGCGCGCAGCCCGGACGTTGTCTGCCGGACCGAAGGCAGCAGTGGCGACCCGGTCTCGACGCGGGCATCGACACGGGACATGACAGCACCGACGCGCAACTGGCCCCAGGTTCCCAGTACGGCGCCTGCATCCAGCGCGCCCTGCGTGACGCCAGTAAGGTAATCGGCGACCTTGTCCTCACCGATGAACACGCCGCGGGTCTGCTGGCCGACGAAGACACTCGGAGCAACGAACCACTTTCCGGCCTCGTTCAATGGCTGGTAGAACTCCGTCCCGAGATGCGTGTTCTGCCCGATCTGAACTTCCGTGGTCCACTCGGCGCCGAGGCGATTCAGCCAGCTCCTGCGGTACTGGACCAGCGCATTGAACTGGCTGTCACCCGAGAAGTCGCTCGCCAGTCCGAGTCCGAAACGGAGGTAATCGCCGCCCCAGGACTTCTCCACCGGCTCGATGATCATCGCGCGCGGACCCGTGTCGCCGCCCACGATGCGGTAACTGATGCTCTCGAAGTCGCCGGTGCCATAGATGCGGCGCAGGTCCGCACCGAGCTTCTCCTCGGTCAGGGGCTCACCCGGCTTGCTCTCGATCAACGACCTTGCGACCGCAGGATTGGTGCGCTTCAGGCCCTCGATTCTTATCTCGTCGACGGCACCGAGCGCCTTGGCCTCGACCTCCTGCCGGTTGCGCGAGTGCCGCGTACTGTTCCGGCGCAAGGCTGTAGCGCGCGAGCTTGTCGGCCTTCGCGCGAGTGGCGTTCTCGCCGATCGTGATGGCATCCTGGGCGCGCTTGAATGAGCCCGCGGAGATGTCGCCGAGGTCCGGCGAGATCAGCACGTCCTTTGCGCCAAGGCTCCTGATCTGCTCGTCCACGGTCTGCTTGCCGAGAAAATTGATCAGCTGCCCCGTCACGCTGAGCGCAGACGTCAGCTCGTCACGCTTCAGCGGCGGCGTCGAGATGTTGACCGCGATAATCACTTCGCCGCACATCCTGCGCGCCTCGTCGATCGGCAGGTTGTTGGCGATGCCGCCGTCCACCAGCAGCCGGCCGTCAATTTCCACCGGTGCAAGCGCGCCCGGCACCGACATGCTCGCCCGCATGGCCTGCGACAGGCTGCCGTGGTCGAGCACGACCGCCTCCCCGGTCTCGATGTCGGTGGCCATCGCGTGGAAGGGAATCGGCAGCTTGTTGAAGTCGCCGATCCCGAAGGCCGGTGTGGCCAGTTGCCGGAAGAACGCCTCGATCGACACGCCGGCGATCACGCCCTTGGGCAGCATCAGGCCGCCATCCTTGACGCCGAACTCCGGCTTGAACAGCGTCAAGTAGTCGTCGATACTTGCGGCGCACCGCGATTTCCTTGCGCGGCGGAGCATCCCGGAAGATTTCGTCCCAGCTGGCCCCAACGACGATCTTTTCCATCTCCGCGGGCGAGCGTCCGGAAGCGTAGGTACCGCCGACGATCGCGCCCATGCTGGTGCCCGTCACGCAACTGATCGGGATCCGCATTTCCTCCAGCACCTTCAGCACGCCGACGTGCGCGAGCCCGCGTGCACCGCCGCCGGACAGGGCGAGGCCGATCCGCGGCACGCCGGGTGCGGCGGTTCCCGCAGCGGCTTCGACCGCGGGCCTTGCCGGCGGCGTGGACGGCAGCGGCGTTTGCGCGCCGGACGACAGCGTGAAGGAAAAGCCGGCAAGCAGTGCCCCGGTGAAAACGGTCAAGGGGATGCGGCGGTCGGTCATGTCGTTCAGCTCCATCGGGCGTCGGGCGCGCCTTCGATCTGTACCACTCCGAAGCCCGCCGGCGGCGATTTGTAGCAGTAAACCGAGGACCGCAATCTGTCCCGCAGCAACGCCACCCGCCGTGCAAACGCGGATTCGCAGCCGGGCCGGACCGGCAAGGCTAGCTATGGCGACACCTGCGGCGAGACTCGCTCCAATGCGCTCAGCGAGCGCTCTCTCGTTCGAGCCGGAGGTCCGAGTCACACGATGAAGATCGGTATCCGCCGCGCTGCCTCGAGGTCCCGCGGGGCTCGCTCGTGCGGATCTTCCATTGCGCCCGACCCGACATCAGGCAGTCGGCGTACTCGCTCGCTTGTAAAGATCAATAACCACCTGTGCGAACGCGTCTGGCGCATCTTCCTGGATGAAGTGGCCGCCATGCAGGGTCGTGTGCGGCTGCCCGGCGGCGCCTGGCACCCGACGGCGGAAGGCCGCGTCGCCGCCGCGCGTGATGGGGTCACGATCGCTGAAACAGCAAACGAATGGTTTCTCCCAGCGCTCAAATTCGAGCCAGGCGCGCCGGTTGTCCTCGACGCCGGGAATCTCCGGCTCGACTGGGACGAGCGATGGATACACGCGCGCGGCCACGTTGAAGGCATTGGACGGGAACGGCGCGTCGTAGGCCGCAGTCTCCTGCGACAAAAGTCGTCGGCGTGTGCCGCTCTGCACGATGCGACCGATTGGAAACCACGGGCTCCAGCGCGAAAACGCGCGCCAGGTCTGAATCGCCTTGGAGAAGCGGCTGCCGGTAGGCAGGCCACCGTTGGAGAGCACGACGGCTGCGAATCGGCCGAAGTGTTCGGCGGCCAGCCGCAGGCCGATCAGCGAACCCCATTCCTGGCAGACGAGCGTGATGTCGCGCAGGTCGAGGGCCTCGATCCAATGCCGCAGCCGGGCGACCTGCCCTGCGTAGCTGTAGTCGCTGCGGCGTGCGGGCTTGTCGGACTTGCCGAAGCCGATCAGGTCCGGCGCCAGCACATGCAGGCCAGCGGCGACGACGCGCGGGATCATGTGCCGGTATAGATAGGACCAGGTCGGTTCGCCATGCAGCATCAATACTGGCCGAGCGTCACGCGCACCTTCATCGACGTAATGCAGGCGCAGCCCAGGCGCCACCTCGTGGTAGCGCGGCGTGAAGGGATAGTCCGCGAGATTCGCGAACCGGGCCTCGGGCGTGCGCAGGATCTTCAACGGACTACCTCAGGCAGAGGCCGGAGCATGGCACGTCGCTAGCCACACTCGCGGTCCGACCCGCAAACCTTGCCGACAGTCCGACGCGCACCGCCTGCGCGACGCGACCACGAGGGGATGCGTCGCGCGTGGACGGCGTACTAGTCGCGCTTCGCCTTTTCCGTCATAGCCGCCTGCAGCTTCTTGATGTCCGCGGGAGAAAGCTGCGGGCGATCCACCTTGATCGTCAGCTTGTTGAGTTTGGCGGTCAGCGCAAACGGCGGCTGGTAGTCGGCGTCGTTTACACCGGTCAGCGTATCGGAGCCGATGTCGAAGCTCTCGTCCCACTGCAGGATCATCGGCAGCGTGCGCTCCATCTTTCTGGTCGCGACTTCCTTGCCATCGACCTTGAGCGTGCCCACTCCGGGTCTTCCAACGCCGCTGAAGTTGTTGAACGCCAGCGTGCCGGCACCGAGTCCGTCGTACTTGAAATCGAACTCGACCGTGTGCCGGCCGGGTGTCAGCGCATCGGGGCCTTCCCACTTGAGGCGCTCGAGGTCAACCAGGTTCCACAGGAACACCGGCTTGCCCTTCAGGAGATAGAAGCCGTAGCCCGCGAAGCGACCGCCTGACGTGAGGATCATCCCCTCGGCGCCGCCCTGCGGCACCTCGATGTCGGCGGTAATCGTGTAGGACGTGTTCAGCAGCAACGGCGAATCACCCTGCGGCAGACCGGTCATGGGTCGGGTGTAGACGAACTCGCTGCGTCCAGCGGTGATGTTCGGCCGCGGCGCGACGATGCGAGCCGCCACCGAGGCGTCCATCGGGAAGACCTGGTACTTCTTGGCCTCCGCAATGAACATCTGCTTCATCTCCTTGACCTTCTGCGCGTTCTTCGCTGCGAGGTCGGTGGTCTGATTGAAGTCGGCGTTCAGGTTGTAGAGCTGCAGCACCTGGTTGTTGAGCGGATCCGGATTCGCCGGGCCGAACGCTTCCCAGGGCGCGCGATTGACGAGTGTGCTCAGGAACCAGCCGTCGTGATACAGCGCCCACTGGCCCATCATCTCGAAATACTGGGTCCTGTGCCGCGACGCGACCTTGGCGTTCTTGGAGTCGAACGTGTAGGCGAAGCTCGTGCCTTCGATTGGCGCCTGCTTGATGCCATCCACCATCTCGGGCGCGCGGATGCCGGCAGCCTCGAGGATCGTCGGCACGACGTCGATCACGTGGACGAACTGCTCACGCAGGCCGCCCTTGTCCTTGATGCGCGCCGGCCACGACACCACCATGTTCTGGTTGACGCCGCCGAGCTGCGAGGCGTTCTGCTTGAACCAGGAAAACGGCGTGTCGAAGGCCCACGACCAGCCGGCCGACATGTGGTTGTAGGTTCGCTCGGTGCCCCACACGTCGTAGAACTTCATCTGGACATCGACCGGCACCGACACGCCGTTGAAAAACGCGACTTCATTGGGCGTACCGACCGGCCCGCCTTCGGCACTGGTGCCGTTGTCGCCGTTGATGTAGATGATCAGTGTGTTGTCGAGCTTCCCGAGGTCCTCGAAGGTCTGAACCACGCGGCCGATCTCGTGATCGCTGTACGCCGCGTAGGCGGCGAACACTTCGACCTGGCGAATGAAGAGCTTCTTCTCCTCCGCCGTCAGCTGGTCCCACTCCTTCAACACGTCTTTCGGCCACGGCGGCAGCTTGGCGTCCTGCGGGATCACGCCGAGTTTCTTCTGGTTCTCGAAGATCCGCTCGCGCACCTTGTTCCAGCCCTCGTCGAAGAGCTTCATCTTGCTGATCTTGTCGATCCACTCCTTGGTCGGGTGGTGCGGCGCGTGCGTGGCACCGGGCGCGTACTTGATGAAGATCGGCTTGCTGGGGTCGGTCTGGTGGATCCGCGTCATGTAGTCGATGGCGTCGTCCGCCATGCCGGTGACGAGATTCCAGCCAGGCTTGCCCAGGAAGGGATAGATCTGCGTCGTGTTGCGGAACAAGTTCGGCTCCCACTGGTTGGCGTCGCCACCGACGAAGCCGTAGAAGTATTCGAAGCCCATGCCGGACGGCCATTGGTCGAACGGCCCGACCTGGCTGGCCGCAAAGGCGGGCGTGTTGTGGTTCTTGCCAAACCACGACGTCGAATAGCCGTTGTCGAGCAGGATGCGGCCAATCGTCACCTTGTCCTTCTCGATGATGCTGTTGTAGCCCGGGAAGCCGGTCGACTGCTCGGAAATCACGCCGAAGCCCGCCGAGTGATGATTGCGCCCGGTGATCAGCGCGGCACGTGTCGGCGAGCACAGCGCCGTGGAAAACATGCGGTTGTAGCGCAGGCCTTCCCTCGCAATGCGGTCCATCGTCGGTGTCGGGATCACGCCGCCGAAGGTGCTCGGCACACCGAAACCGGCATCGTCGGTGATGATCAGCAGCACGTTGGGTGCACCCTTGGGCGGCACCACGCGCGGTGCCCACCAGGGCTTCGACTGCAGCGCGCCTTCATCGATGACGCCGCCGAACTTCGGATCGGGCGGCGGCAGTTGCTTGCCGCTGATCGTCGTGGTGGCGCCGGCGGAGCCGAGCTTGCCGGTGACCTGTTGTGCCGTGGCCGACCCCAGCAGGGACAGTCCGGCGCAAAGTGCCACCAGCGTCGTGATGCGTCTGCTCATAGAACTCCCTCAGGCCGCAATCCGGCGGCCATTCATGGTCCACAGTGATCGGGCTGTTCAGCCCGCGAAGGCGATGTCGCTCACGCCAACACCGCTCTGCCCCGGAATGAAATCCATCCCACCCCGACGCTGCCGACTCGTCTCGTCAAGTGACCGATGCGTACGCCAGTCGCCATGACATCAGCGGCCACATGCAGCCAAGCGTCAACACTCGGGGAAGCGCGACTGTAGTCGCGTTCATGGCGTCGTGGCTTGACATTTCCGGCCAAGTTGCGAAGCATGGCCGCCTCCGACCGGAACTACAACTTGCATGGCACCCGCCAGACCGAGCGGTACCCATCGTCGCGTCACAGCTCCCGCGCGTGCTCCCGCGGACAGCCGGACCTGGGGCGACGTTGGCGTCGGTCCGCTGCGAACGATTCCGATTGCGCTTCGCCAATCGGGTTTCGATCCGGCCGCGGTGCTTGCCGGCGTCGGATTGTCACTGGCGAGCTTCGATGATGATGCGGAACGGATCGCGTTTCCTGTCCTCGGCCGCTTGCTGGATGCTTGCGCTTCAATGACCGGCTTGCCGCACTTTGGACTGATCGCAGCGGCCCACTTTGAACTGCCGATGCTGGGGCCACTCGGCTACCTGATGCGCAACGAGTCGACGGCCGGCGCCGCGATTCGCAGCCTGGTGCTGCACACCCACCTGCACGATCGTGGTGCGATTCCAGCGTTGACGCGACTGACCGTGCGGAGGTCCGGACTGAGCTACGCGGTCTATGCCCGCAACACGCCAATGCGCGGGATGATCGATGACGGCGCGATGAGGATCGCTCATCGCATGTTCCGCACATTGTGCGGTCCGCGCTGGCGGCCGCTCGAAGTCCGGCTGGCGCATGCCGCGCCGCGCGACACGCGGCCGTACCGGGAAGCATTCGACGCACCGGTGAGCTTCGACGCCACGCTGTCGATGCTCGTCTTCGAGTCGCGCTGGCTCGACGAACCGGTGGTCGGGGCAGATCCCGCGCTGAAGCGCATGCTGGACGAGCTCGTAGCCGTGATGGAGCGTCAGAGGCCTACCGATCTGACCGGCAGGGTGCGGCGCATCCTGCGCACCGGAGTACTGGGCGGAACCGACAACGCGGCCCAGGTGGCCGACATGCTTGCGACGAGCCAACGCACTTTGCGGCGCCGTTTGGCGTCCGAGGGCGCGTCACTGCATGCGCTGATCGCCGAAGCGCGTCTGCTCGCCGCACAGCAGCTGATCGAGGAGACGCGGCTGCCGTTGGCCGAAATCGCACAGGCTTTGAAGTACTCGAACACGAGCGCACTGTCGCGCGCGTTTCGCGGCTGGACCGGAGTCGCGCCGAGCGAGTGGCGCAACCGGCACGCGCCACACCACACTGACACAACACGCGCCTAGCAGCCGCCTGCACCCATTGCGCGTTTACTCAGTGGCTGGCCTTCTCGCCCCAGAGCTGTTTCAGCCGCGCGTCGCGGCCACAATTCGCACGATAGAACTTGTAGCGGATCGGATTCTTGAGGTAGTAGTCCTGGTGATATTCCTCGGCCGGGTAGAACGTACCGGCGAGCGTGATCTCGGTGACGATCGACGCCTTGAACGGCTTGCTCTTCTGCAGTGCCGCCTTCGAGGCCTCCGCCTCTTTCAACTGGCGCTCGTCGAGTGCGAAGATGCCGGTCCGGTACTGTGAACCGACGTCGCAGAACTGCTGGTCCTTCACCGTGGGATCGATCGTCGGCCAGAACTTCTCGAGCAGCTGGGCGTAAGTCACACGGGCAGGATCGAACTCGACCTTCACCGCCTCGGTGTGCCCGGTCCCTCCCGCCGAAACCTCCGAGTAGGTCGGATTGACCTTGCGCCCACCGACGTAGCCCGACGTCGTCGAGAGCACGCCATCGATCTTGTCGAAGTCCGACTCGACGCACCAGAAGCAGCCACCGGCGAAGATCGCCGTTTCGACCCGCGTCGGAGCCGGTACGGGCTTCGTCTGCGCGAACGAAGCTCCGGCAAGAGCGACGACAAGGCCAAGCGTCCAGCGGGCGAACTTCATGCCGGCACCTCGGGCACGAACTTCAGGCACACGCCGTTGTTGCAGTAGCGCTTGCCGGTCGGGCGCGGGCCGTCGTCGAACACATGGCCATGGTGGCCACCACAGCGCGCGCAGTGATACTCGGTGCGCGGGAAGATGAGCTTGTAATCGGTCGTGAGACCGAACGCGCCCGGCAGCGTCTCGAAGAAACTGGGCCAGCCGGTGCCGCTGTCGAACTTCATGCTGCTCGCAAACAGCGGCAGGTCGCAGGCGACGCATTTGTAGGCGCCGCGCCGCTTCTCGCCGTTGAGGCTGCTTGAAAACGGCGCTTCCGTGCCTTCCCGGCGCAGCACGCGGTACTGCTCAGAAGTGAGCCGCTTGCGCCACTCGCTGTCCGGGAGTTCGAGCGCATCCGCGCGCGCCGTTGGCGCCGGCGCGGGCGCGGCGCTCGCGCTGGTGGCCTTGCCACCACCGAGTCCACCGAGGGCAAGCCACGAAAGCAGGGTTCGTCGAGACATCACGGCATTCTCCTTGGTTGCAGCGTCGCGTGGCAGGGTCCACGCCGACGCTCCATCAGTCGCGCGGAGCCGGCCTTTCTTACCAATTGGCAGCTCTGGCTCAAGCCCTGCAGCTCAAAGGGTCAGCCGCGCCCCGACGTCCCGCGCGCCTTCAACAGCGAGGCGACGGAGCGGACTTGTCTGACAGTCGCCCGTGAAGAATGTTTCAAGCTGACAAGGAAGAAACGGTCGCGCGGCCAACCACCCCAGCCAGCGCAAAGGCGTCCAGGAACAACACTTCACTGTTCGGCAGGGCGAACGCCCAGGCAGCGCGGAACTTCAGCGCGGCCTCGAAGCCGCCTTGGGCAACGAGGCCGGCGGTGCGAGATTCTGGATGCGCACAAACAGCTGTCGGAACTCTTCTTCCGTGTCCGCGTGGAAGCGCGGATCGCCATTGTCGGCAAAGGCACGGCTGACTTCCGCCCAGTCCTCAGCCGTCAGGTAGTTGCGCGCCGCCGGAATGATCACTCGGTTCTCGAGACGCATGTGCTGCTCCTGTCCGGTGGCGTAGCGCTGCGCCGCCTCGGCAAACTGCTCGCCCCCTCCCGCAGGATCCGACTCGTAGCGGGCAAGGCTCTTCTCCAGTTCCTCCACGTAGCGGGCGCCCTCACGGTGCTGCCGCTGCAATTCGTCGAGCACTTCGTTGAACTCCGACGTGCGTTCGCGGAGTTTCCTGAACAGGAAGTCGTCCTCCTTCGGGTGGTGCAGCCTCTCGGGAAACTCGCGGATGTAATAGAGCATCGCTCTCAGCAGTTCGAAGCGCGGCAGTACTCCTTCGGCCCGCACTTCGTGCGCCAGCAGCTCGATTCCGTGCACGACCGCCGCCAGGGAGCGATGCTCGTCCCGGATCACCGCAATGGCGGGAATCAGCTCGCTCTCCGGGGTATTGCTTTCGATGGCCGCCACCAGCACCGGAATCGCCGTGTGCTGCAGCAGCTTATGGGTCTGCGACCCGAGCAACAGACCCTTGATGCCGCGCCGGCCGTGCGAGCCGATAAAGATGAGGTCACAGCCACGCGACTCAGCCGCCCGCAGGATCGCCTCGTAGGGACGATCAGCCGTCACTTCCATGACGTCGTGCTCGATGCCGCCGTCGCGCGCCACGACTGTCGCCTTCGACAGGATGGCGGCCGCCTCGCCGGCGATCTGCTCGTTGTAGGCATCGGGCCAGACGACCCGCTCGAGCGCGGCTACGCTGCTGGCGCCGTAGTCTTCCCTGGCGTGAAAGAACGTGGCCTTGGCACCCAGGGCTTTCGCGAACAGGACAGCCTGGCGCACGACTTCCGTCGACAGCAGGGAGTCGTCGATCGGGACAAGAAGGTGGCGATACATCGTGTTTCTCCTAGAGTCCAGTCATCAGGCTGCTACAAGTCACGCGCTGCGCACTCAGCCCGGATCAAGATAGATTAGTAGGGTTCGTCACTTTCGATCCTGGCGCCATCCACCTCGAGGGTAAGGCTGGGCGTTCCATGACCGTGCAGGCGCCGGTTTGAATGCTGGTGCAACATCGTAACGCCGGCGCCCGCCAGAATGCACTCATGCCCTATAGTCGGCACTCTTCCCGGCACAATTTTCATTGCGGCAAGCGATGAATTTCACCAATAGCTACCGGACCAGGTTCCGCCGTCCAGGCTTGGCGGCCATGTCCAGCGTGTGGCCGCAGGACACGCCGGGGCTGCGCCGGGGTGCGCATCCGATGAGCCGATTCTTCCCCTGACCTTCCATGACGATCACCCGATTCTCCTTCCCGACCACGATCCACTTTGGCCCCGGCGCGCGCAAGCTCGTCGGGCCGCACCTGAGCGAACTCGGTCTGCGCCGGCCGCTCGTCGTGACCGACCGCGGCCTGGCAACGCTGCCGGTGCTGTCCGAGTTCATGGATCACTTGAAGACCGGTCTCGACGCGACCGTCTTCTCCGGGGTTCACGGCAACCCGACTGCCTCCCAGGTGACGCTCGGCGTGGCCGCGTACAAGGCCCACCGAGCCGACTGCGTGATTGGCTTCGGCGGGGGCGCGGCGCTCGACATCGCCAAGGTGGTGGCGGCGCTGGCGGTGCACGATGGCAACGTCATCGATTACGCGTGGGACCACCCGCATGTGCGGCCACTGACGAATCCCTTGCCGCCTTTCTTCGCACTGCCGACCACCAGCGGCACCGGCTCCGAGGTCGGCCGCTCGAGCGTCGTCAGCGAAGACGATACGCATGTGAAGCGCGTGATCTTTTCCCCGAAACTGCTGGCGCGCGAGGTGTTCGCCGACCCCGAGCTCACGTTCGGCCTGCCGCCCGCGGTGACCGCGGCCACCGGCATGGACGCGTTGACGCACAACATCGAAAGCTACCTGTCCCCGGCGTATCACCCGCTGTGTGACGGCATCGCGCTCGAAGGCGTACGCATCGCCGCGCGGGCCCTGCCCGTCGCGGTGCGCGACGGCGGCAACCTGCAGGCGCGGGCCGACATGATGATGGCGTCGATGATGGGCGCGATCGCCTTCCAGAAGGATCTCGGCGCGGTGCATTCATGTGCGCACGCGCTCGGTGCTGTGTGCGACCTGCATCACGGCCTCGCCAATGCGCTGATGCTGGAGCCGGTCATGCGCTTCAATGCCGAAGCGGCGCCGGCGAAGTTCGCCGAGCTTGCGCACGTTGCCGGTCTTGCCGCAGCCGCGGACTTCGTGCCGTGGCTGACACGGCTGAAACGCGAGATCGGAATCACGCCGTCGCTCGCCGCGGCCGGTGTGAAGCGCGAGCAGTTTCCGCGACTGGTCGAACTCGCGGTCAAGGACACCTGCCACCAGACCAACCCGCGCAAGTGCGCGGCCGCCGACTTCGGGCGCTTCTTCGAGGAGGCGTACGGATGAGCGGCCGTCCGAAGATCGGGATCTCGGCGTGTTTCTTTCACGCCGATCCGGCGCGTCCGGTCTTTACCGGCAAGACGCTGCAGTACGTCGAGCAGTCGATCGTGCACTGGGTGCAGTCGTCGGGCGCGCTGGCGGTGGTGATTCCCTCGCCGGAAGGGCCGACGCAACGCGGCGATGTCACACTGGCCGACTACGCGGAACTACTCGACGGGCTCGTGCTCGAGGGCGGCTCGGACATGTGGCCCGGCAGCTACGGCGAGGAGCCGCTGCGGCCGGAATGGTCCGGAGATCGAGTCCGCGACCAGTACGAGATTGCGCTGCTGCGCGCCTTCACCGACGCCGGCAAGCCGGTGCTCGGCATCTGTCGCGGCCTGCAGGTCATCAACGTGGCGTTCGGCGGCACGCTCCACCAGGATATCGCCACACAATTGCCGGGCGCCATCGATCATCGCAACGCCAAGCTGTATGACCAGAACTTCCACACGATCGAGGTCGTGCCCGGGACCCGTCTTGCCGAGCTGTATCCGCATCCTGGCTTCAAGGCACCGGATCGCCCGTTGCCTCATTTCGTGGTGAACAGCGTGCACCACCAGGGCATCAGGGACCTTGCCCCGTTCTTCAACGTCGAGGCGCGCTGCCCGAACGACGGCGTGATCGAAGCGATCCGCTACGACAATGGCCGCGGCCCTGCGAAGTCGTATATCGCGGCCGTCCAGTGGCACCCGGAGTTTCACGACTGGAACAACGCGGCGATTCTGGCCGGCGATCCCCTGCTCTCTGATTTCCTGACCGCGGCACGCGCCGCTCAAAACGCAACCACCGCTCCATGCTGACCGTCACCAATCCAGCCAACGGCCGCGTCATTGCCGAACTGGCCGAACACACACCCGACGCCGTTGCGTCCGCCTACCTCGCTGCGCGCGCCGCCCAACCCCTCTGGGCCGCGCAGCCGCCTGCCGCGCGGCTCGAGGCCATACGCCGCTTCCGGGCCGAACTCGTGCGCGATACGGAGCGGCTGGCAGCGATCCTCACCTCGGAAGTCGGCAAGCCGATCCGCCAGTCGCGCAACGAGTTGAACGGCCTGCTGGGTCGCATCGACTTCTTCCTCGCGGAGTCGGAGCGGACACTCGCGTCACGACAGGTCTTTGATGAAGGCGGCATGCGTGAAGTGATCTCGCACGAGCCGCTCGGTGTCGTGGCGAATATCTCCGCCTGGAACTATCCGTACTTCGTCGGGGCCAACGTCTTCGTGCCCGCGCTGATCACGGGCAACGCGGTGCTGTACAAACCCTCGGAGTACGCCACGCTGACGGGCTTGGAGATCGGTCAGCTCCTGCACATCTCGGGTGTCCCGCAGGACGTGTTCCAGGTGCTGATCGGGGGTGGCAGTGTCGGCTCGGCGCTGCTGGCGCAGCCGGTCGACGGCGTGTTCTTCACGGGCTCATTTGCCACGGGCGCGAAGATCGCGCAGACCGTCGGGCCGCGCATGGTCAAGCTGCAACTGGAACTCGGCGGCAAGGACCCGGCCTACGTCTGCGAGGATGTCGACATCGCGGCCGCCGCCGCCTCGCTCGCCGACGGTGCGATGTACAACACCGGCCAGAGCTGCTGCTCGGTCGAGCGCATCTACGTGCGAGCGAAGATCTACGACGCCTTCGTCGAAGCCTTCGTAAAGGAAGTGCGTGGCTTCACCGTGAGCGAACCGACCGACGAGGCGGCCTACATCGGGCCGTTGACGCGCGCGCCCCAGCTCGACGTGCTGGACCGGCAGGTCGCCGACGCGCAGGCCCGGGGCGCGAAGCTGCTGCTCGGCGGCCATCGCCTGCCGGGCCCCGGCAACTGGTTCGAGCCGACGGTGTTCAGTCACGTCGCTCACTCGATGGAGCTGATGCGCGAAGAGAGCTTCGGCCCGATCATCGGCATCCAGCCAGTGGCCGACGATGCCGAAGCTGTGCGATTGATGAATGACACCGAGTACGGACTGACCGCCGGCGCCTACACGAAGGACGAAGCGCGTGCCCGCCGCATCCTCGCGCAGGTGCACGCTGGGTCGGTTTACTGGAACTGCTGCGATCGTGTGAGCCCGCGGCTGCCGTGGGGTGGCGTCGGGCATTCGGGCGTCGGACTGACGCTGTCTACCTACGGCATCGAGACCTTCACGCGGACGAAGGCGTGGCATCTGAAGTCGTAGCGCTCGCGATGTACGCGACCCTTCGGGTCGCACGTGCATCGCTTACGGTTACGGCCGCGCAGCGGCCGCTCACGACTGATTTGAAGGGCGCGCTTCGGAGCGGCCGGGCGCTCGCCCTTGCACAAAAGCAAGAACAACCGGGGAGACGAGCTTGGCGGACGAAGCACTGACGACGCAGGTCCGGCCGCCGCAGGCGGCGCGGATCGTGGTGATCGGGGGCGGGATCATGGGGTGCTCGGTCGCCTATCACCTGAGTTCGTTCGGAGAGACGGACGTCGTGTTGCTCGAGCAGGGGCGATTGACCTCGGGCACGACCTGGCATGCGGCGGGGCTCGTCGGTCAGCTGCGCAACCACGAGAGCATGACACGGCTCATCCGTTACTCGACGGATCTCTATGCACGGCTCGAAGGCGAGACGGGCCTGTCAACAGGTTGGAAGCAGTGCGGCTCGCTAGCCGTGGCGCGCACGGACGATCGGATGGTGCAGTTGAAGCGCACGGCGGCCGTCGCGCAGGCCTACGGCGTGACCTGCGATGTGATCTCGCCGGGCGAAGCCGGCGATCTCTACCCAATCATGGCAACGGCCGATCTCAAGGGCGCTGTCTGGCTGCCCGGTGACGGCAAGGCCAATCCGGCTGACCTGACGCTCGCCCTTGCCAAGGGTGCACGCAACCGCGGCGTGAAGATCTGCGAAGGCACGCGCGTCACCGGGGCGGTCACGCAGACCGGCAGCGGCAGGCGTCTCTCGCACCTCGAGTGGAGCAACAAGGCCGGTGACTCCGGGCGCATCGCCGCCGACATCGTCGTGCTGTGCTGCGGCCAGTGGTCGCGCGCGCTCGGTCGCACGCTCGGCGTGGCGGTTCCGCTTTTTTCCTGCGAGCACTACTACATCGTCACCGATCTGGTCCCCGGCGTGCATCGCGACCTGCCGGTGATGCGCGACCCGGACGGCTATATCTACTTCAAGGAAGAAGTCGGCGGATTGCTGATGGGCGGCTTCGAGCCGCACGCCACGCCGTGGCTGCAAAGTGCGCAGCACCGAGGCGGCATCCCGGAGAACTTCGAGTTCCAGCTGCTGCCGGACAACTGGGACGCGTTCCAGATCCTGCTCGACAACGCAATGGTCCGCGTGCCGGCGCTCGAGCAGGCCCAGGTCAAGCAGTTCTACAATGGCCCCGAGTCGTTCACGGCCGACAACAATTTCATCCTCGGCCCGGCACCGGGCATCGACAACCTGTACGTCGGCTGCGGCTTCAACTCGATGGGCATCGCCTCGGGCGGCGGCGCAGGCAAGGCACTCGCCGAGTGGATCATGGCGGGAGAGCCGACGCTCGACCTGTGGCCGGTCGACATCCGGCGCTTCGCGCGCTTCAACGCGAACGAGACCTGGCTGCCGGACCGCATCGCCGAGGTGCTCGGCATGCACTACAAGATGCCGTGGCCGAACCGGGAACTTGAGTCGGCCCGCCCGTTCCGGCGCTCAGCGCTGTATGCGCCGCTGCGTGATGCCGGCGCGAGCTTCGGCTCCAAGATGGGATGGGAGCGCGCCAACTTCTTCGCACCCTCGCCAGCGCAGGCGTCGATCGAGTACGGCTGGGGCCACCAGAACTGGCATCCGTGGGTCGCCGCCGAACACCGCGCCTGTCGCGAAGCGGTGGCCGTGTTCGACATGAGCTCCTTCGCCAAGCTCCTCGTGCAGGGACCGGACGCATGGACCGCGCTGCAGTGGCTGGTGGCCAACGACGTGCCGAGGACTCCCGGCAACACCGTGTACACGGGCATGCTCAACGAGCGCGGCGGCTATGAGAGCGACTTCACGATCACCTGCGTCGAAGCCGATCAGTACATGGTCGTCACCAGTTCGGGTTCGGCGGTGCGCGACCGCGACGTCATCGAGCGTGCACTGCGCGCGCCACGGCTGGAGCGCCACCGTCACCGACGTGACGCCGATGTTCGCGATGCTGGCGGTGATGGGTCCGCTATCGCGCGAACTGTTGAGCCGAGTGTCGACCGCCAACTTCGGCAACGAATTATTTCCCTTCGGCACGTCGCAGGAGATCGACCTCGGCTATGCGACGGTGCGCGCCACGCGACTCACCTACGTCGGCGAGCTCGGCTGGGAGCTGTACACGCCGGTAGAATTCGCGGTCGGCGTGTACGAACGGTTGATGGATGCGGGACGCGATCTCGGGGTGGTCAACGCCGGTTATTACGCAATCGACTCGCTGCGACTGGAGAAGGGCTACCGCGCCTGGGGCCGCGAGCTGACGCCGGACATCAACCCGTACGAGGCGGGGCTCTCCTTTGCGGTCAAGCTCGACAAGGCGTCGGAATTTCGCGGCCGACCGGCCCTGCAGGCGCTGAAGGATGCCGGCGGCGCAAACGCAATGGCGCGCCGCGTCGTCTCGCTGGTGATCGATGCGCCGCACACCAACCTCTGGGGCGGCGAGCTCATCCTGCGCAATAACTCGCCGGCCGGCTTCGTCACCTCGGCCGCGTTCGGCCACACGTTGGGCAAGCCGGTTGCTCTCGGCATCCTCTCCAACGCGCACGGCGCCGCCGACAAGGCGTGGATCGAGGCCGGCACGTACCAGATCGACCTCGCCGGCGAACGCTATGCGGCACAGGTCACGCTGAAGGCGCCGCTCGATTCGACTGCGACGCGCGCGTGACGCTGAATCACGCTCTGTCAGTGTTCAGACGGCCGCATGACGGATCACACGGCGGAATCTCGATTGCCGGCTCCGGCCGATGAAACCTGAGTCCGCGCACCTCTGGAAGGCCCCGGCGTGGGCCCTGTCGCTGCTGCTGGCCTGCCTCGGCATGCTCGGACCGTTCGCGATCGACACCTACCTCCCGGCGTTCGCCACGATCCGCACCTCGCTCGACGCTACGACGCTGCAGATGCAGCAGACGCTGTCGGCGTACCTCTTCGGTTTCGCGGCGATGAACCTGTTCCACGGCGCGCTGGCCGACGCCTATGGCCGGCGACCGGTCGTGCTGTGGGGCGTGGCGGCGTTCACGCTGGCCTCGATCGGCTGTGCGCTGGCGCAGACCATCGGCCAGCTGATCTTCTTCCGCGCGGTGCAGGGCGTCGCCACCGGAGCCGGCATCGTCGTGTCGCGCGCCATCATCCGCGACATGTTCCCGCCGGCGCAGGCGCAGCGCGTGATGTCGCAGGTGACAATCTTTTTCGGCGTCGCGCCGGCCGTGGCACCGATGATTGGCGGGCTGCTGTACGTGCACATCGGCTGGCGCTCGATCTTCTGGCTGCTGGCCATCGTGGGACTCGCGCTGTGGCTCGCCAATTGGCGCGTGCTGCCCGAGACCTTGCACAAGAAGGACGTCCAGCCGTTCAACGTGCGCAACCTGTTCCGCGGCTATGCCAAGCTGCTCGGGCATCGCAACTTCATGCTGCTGGCGCTGGCAAGCGGCATCCCGTTCAACGGCATGTTCCTCTACGTGCTGTCGGCACCGGCCTTCCTCGGCGAACTGCTGGGCCTCGCACCGACGCAGTTCTTCTGGTTCTTCTGCATGACGATCAGCGGCATCATGGGCGGCGCGTGGCTGTCCGGACGCCTGGCCGGGCGCATCAAGCCGCGCAAGCAGATCCGCTACGGCTTCACGGTCATGGTGATCGTGTCGATCGTCAACGTACTCGCCAATGCCTTCTTCACCGCGCAGGCGTGGTGGGCGCTGCCGCTGATCGGACTGTTTTCCTTCGGTTGGTCACTGATGGTGCCGGTGGTCACGATCCTGGTGCTCGACCTCGTGCCGGAGCGACGCGGACTGGCATCGTCACTGCAGGCAGTCGTCGGCAGCGTGGCCAATGCGCTGGTGGCCGGCGCCCTGGCGCCCGCGGTGATGCACTCGTCGCTCGGGCTCGCCGTCGCGTCATTCGGCCTGATGTGCATCGGGCTGGTCGCCTGGCAGATCGTGCGGCGCAAGCTGAAGCCGCATTGACCAACGGTCGCGGCGAAGACGGCGAGCGGGCACAATTCCGCTTCAGAACAAGAATCCGGGAATGGCAACCATGCTGATCGGCGTACCCAAAGAGATCAAGGTCCACGAATACCGCGTCGGCATGACGCCGTCTTCCGTACGCGAAGCTGTCGCGCATGGACACCCGGTGATTGTTGAAACCATGGCCGGCGCGGGCATCGGTGCGGCGGACGACGATTACCGCAGGGCGGGCGCGGACGTCGTTGGCAGCGCGGCCGAGGTCTTCAAGCGCGCCGACATGGTCGTCAAGGTCAAGGAGCCGCAAGCCGTCGAGCGCAAGCAATTGCGCGCGGGCCAGGTGCTGTTCACCTACCTGCACCTCGCGCCCGATCCCGAACAGGCAAAGGACCTCGTTGCCAGCGGCGCGATCTGCATCGCCTACGAAACGGTCACGTCTCCCACCGGCGGACTGCCGCTGCTGGCGCCGATGAGCGAGGTGGCGGGCCGGCTGGCCGTGCAGGCCGGCGCCCGCTGTCTGGAAAAGTCCGCCGGCGGCATGGGCGTGCTGCTCGGCGGCGTCCCGGGCGTCGCACCGGCGAGAATCGTCATCCTGGGCGCCGGTGTCGTCGGCACGAATTCCGCGCAGATGGCGGTCGGTACAGGCGCCCAAGTCGTAGTCATCGACAAGTCGACCGATGCGCTGCGGCGGATCGATGCCATGTTCAACGGCCGCGTCATCACCGTGTTCTCGAACCAGGACAACGTCGAGCGCGAAGTACTGCGCGCCGACCTGGTGATTTCCGGCGTGCTGATCCCGGGTGCCGAGGCGCCGAAGCTGATCACGAAGGCGATGCTGCCGAAGATGAAGGCAGGTTCGGTGATCGTCGATGTCGCGATCGACCAGGGCGGCAGCGTCGAAACCAGCCGCGCCACGACGCATGCCGAGCCAACCTACGTTGTCGATGGCGTCGTGCACTACATGGTGGCCAACATGCCGGGCGCGGTGCCGCGCACCTCGACCTACGCGCTGAACAACGCCACGTTGCCCTTCACGCTGGCGCTTGCCGACAAGGGCTGGCGCAAGGCGCTGCACGACGACCCGCACCTGAAAAATGGGCTGAACATCGCCGCGGGCAAGGTCACGTACAAGGCGGTCGCGAAGGCGCTGGGCCTTACCTACACGGCAGCCGATGCGGTGATCGCTTGACCAGTCCGTGCCGCTGACGCCGCCGCGCGGCGCTTCACGCCTGAGTCCGTTGCTTTCCACCGTGCCGGTCTCCCCTTGAGCCTGACGGTTTCATTCGCTGTCCTGCTGGCCGCGCTGCTGCACGCCAGCTGGAACGCGATGATCAAGGGCGGCAGTGATGTGCTGCTCGATACCGCGGCGATCGTCGTGGGCGCGGGCCTGGTCACGCTTCCGTTCCTGTTCCTCGTGCCGCCGCCGGCCCCCGCGAGCTGGCCCTACATTGCCGCCTCGGTTGCGACGCACGTCGCGTATTACTACCTGATGATCAACGCCTACCGGACGGGCGAGCTGTCGCTGGTTTATCCGCTGATGCGGGGCGTGGCGCCATTGTTGACGGGCGTGATCGCCATCTTCTGGATGAACGAGTGGCCCGGCGCCGTGGGGTGGATCGGCATGGCGTTGATTTCATTGGGCGTATTCGCGCTCGCGTTCCGTCCGGCCACGCTCGGCGGAGCCCTGCATGGCCATGGCCGCGCCGTCGCGTTCGCACTCGCCAATGCCTGTGTCATCGCGCTTTACACCATCATCGACGGCAGCGGCGCCCGACTGGCGGGCAACGCCTGGTCGTACATCGTGTGGCTGTTCGTGCTGGACGCGCTGCCATTCACTGTCTACATGCTGGCCATCCGAGGAAAGGGTTTCATCCGGGTATTGGTGCAACGCCGCACCCGAGGGCTGATCGGCGGCGGGCTGTCGGCCGGTGCCTATGCCATCTCGGTCTGGGCGATGACCCAGGCTCCGGTCGCCCTGGTGGCCTCGCTGCGGGAGACCTCCGTGCTCTTCGCGACCCTGATCGGCGCACGGATGCTCAAGGAGCGTCTGACGCCACATCGTTGGGCAGGAGTTCTGGCCGTCGTGCTGGGCGTGGTGTCGCTGAAGGCAGCCTAACGGGCGCGCCGCGGCGCGGGATCGAAGCTCCCCAAGAAGGGGAAAACCCGGTTCAGCGCCGGAGGCCCTTCGACCGCTGCTCGATAAACGCCAATGCGTTACCGTCGGATTTCTTTCCACCACCATGCATTCGCCGCATTCGCAAATCGGTAAGTCCATAATTCTTATGGATTACCTCGCCCTGGCACGATCGATGCTCGCACTTTCGTCGGGTGCATGCCCTTTGCACCAGGGCCCGCGGGGAGAAACAATGAAGACATTCAAGAAACTAGCTTTGGCAACGGCGCTGGCGGCGACGGCGACGGCGGTATCAGCGACGTTGAGCGTGCGTGATTACTACACCGATGCCGCACTGAGCGTGGACGGTGTGACAGTGAGCGGTAACAATGTGGCGAGCGTTCAGGCCGACGTCGCCGCGGCTTCGACGGTGCTGAAGGCCTATCTCTACACCTCCAGCATCTGGAGCAGCGCCATTCAGCCAGTGACGTTCGGAGGCATTGCCTTCAATCCGGCTTCGGGCGTCACGCTCGCTCCGAACGTGAACGCCGCCACCACGGTGATGTACGACGTCACCAGCATCGTCAAGCCGGTCATTGACGGTGGCCTGGGTGGGGTCTACAACTTCGCTTACACAGAGGGAGGCGGCGGTGGAAACGACGGGGGGGTCCTGGTCGTCGTTTACAAAAACGCGTCCACCTCCGGCGGTACGGCGATCATCCTCGACGGCGAACTGGCAACGACCGGTGATACGACGACGTTGAATTTCGCCGGCCCGTACACGACCGGTGATTTCATCATGTCGCTGGCGTCGAGCTACAGCTATAACGGCAATTTGAGCGGCGGAACCGGGCAGGTGACGACGGTCGACGTGCAAACCAGCAGCAAGCCGGCCTCGCGCCGACTGACCGGCTGTGCCGGCGGCAATGACGACGGTGGCTTCGTCGGATCAAACGGCCTGCTGATGACGGCCGGCGGCGTGGGCGACAACACGGCGAACCCGGACCCGGCTTGCACGCTCGGCGGCCAGGACGACGAGCTTTACAATCTGGCGCTGGGCAACTCTGCCAACGCAGACTCGTTCATCACCGCGGGCGATACGTTCCTGAAACTGTTGACCCGCAATCCGTCGAACGACGACAACGTCTTCGGCCTGTTCCTCTCGTCGACGTTCTCGATCGACAACCCGGATCCGAATCCGGTTCCCGAGCCCTCGACCCTGGCGCTCGCGGGACTTGGAATGTTCGCCCTCGCGGGCTTGCGTCGTCGCCGTCGCTAGCGCGACACGAATACCGCAGCCTTGATGAGCATGCGGCGCTTCGGCGCCGCATTTTTTTTGCCCGCCACCGACGTGTGCACGATCTCCAGTGGTCGAAGCTAAACTCGGCATGCTCCTCACGTTGGGAACGCTCATGACCTGGACACGTTTCGCCTTTCTCACCTCAGCGGCGATGGTCGTGTTGGCCGGCCAGGCAGTCCACGGCGCTGTCAGCGAGACAGCTCCTCCATTTGACGTGATGATGCAAAAGGAATCCCCAGCGGCCGCGGAGTTTCGCGCAGGGATGCAGAAACTCGTCAATCGTGACCTCAAAGGCGCCGAAGCGTCGTTCCGCAAGGCCCACGAGCTCGCACCGAAGTCCCCCGAGCCCCTCGTCGGGCTGGCGGAAATCGAAATCCAGAAGGGCAAACTTTCGGTCGCCGAATCGCTGTTACAGCAGGCTCTGCAACTGGCGCCGGACAGTGTGGTCGTGCATGTTGCGCTCGGACGGCTGTATCGCAGCCGGGGCGATCTGAACCGCGCCAAGGTGGAGTTCGAGACAGCCAGGCGTCTGTCGCCAGCGTCCGTTCCAGCACAAATGGAACTTGCTGACGTCTACCTGCGGCTCGGTGAGCCTGCGCGCGCCGTTCAGGAGTACGAGAAGGCCATCCAGGTGCGGCCCAAGGACGCGGCAGTGCACTTTGGCTTGGGCGTCGCTCTGGCCGCGGCAGGCCGGGGTGGTGACGCGGCTGCCGCGTTCGAGAAGTCCGCGCAACTTGCACCCAGAGACCCGGAGCCACTCAGGATGCTCGCGCGCGTCGAAGTCGAGCGCAAGCGCTACAAGGAGGCGCTGACCGCCCTCGATCGCGCAATTGCGATCGCGCCGAAGTCGACAGCGCTGCAAATGGATCGGGCGAGCGTCCTATTGGCAAGCGGCGATTCGAAGTCTGCGGTCGCCGCAGCGCAGGCCGTGGTCAAGGCCAACCCGAACGATGCCAGCGCGCATGGGCGACTCGGCAATCTGCTGGGCGCCACCGGCGACCAGGTCGGCGCCCGCCAGGCCTACGCGAAGTCGCTGGAGCTTTCGAACGCCGATGCGCGGATCCTGAATAACGCGGCGTGGCTTGAAGTCGAGGCCAAGGGCGATCTGACGAAGGCGCTTGCGTGGGCCAGGCGTGCCACGGAACTGCAACCCAAGGAGGCCGCCTACTTCGACACGCTGGCGTGGGTGGAGCGGGCGCGTGGCGATCTCACGAAAGCCGAGGCGGCGCTCAATCAGGCTCTGGCTCTGGCACCGAGGACGCCGGTCTTCGTGTACCACCTCGGCATTGTGCGAGCGGAAATGGGTGCCACCGCGAAGGCGATCGAGGCGCTGGAGCAGGCGCTCAAGGACGGGCTTTCGGCGCCATATGCAGACGATGCGAAGAAGCGGCTTGCGGCGTTGAAGAAGTAGATAACGCCTCTCCGCGGCAGCGGTGCGGACGGGAGCCGACTGATGGGAAGCAACGGCCGCTCACGCTGCGCGGCGTGACTCCGCCGGCGCGACTCGGCGTGATCTGCATGTCCCGCAACGTGGCACCGACCGCACCGACGACATTGCGCATCTCGTTGGCGTCGATCGCGCCGATGCAGCCGACGCGAAACGTCTCGACCTGCGTCAGTTTCCCCGGATACAGGATGTAGCCCCGCGCGCGGACCGCGGCGTAAAACGTCTTGAAGTCGTACGCCGGGTCCGCCGGCGCGTGGAAGGTCACGATGATCGGCGCCTGGAACTCGGGCTTCAGGAACGAACGGAAGCCGAGCGCGGCCATGCCGGCGACCAGCGTCTCGCAGTTGCCGCGGTAGCGCGCAAGGCGCGCCGGTTGACCGCCTTCGGCCTTGAACTGGTCCACGGCAGCGCGCAGCGCGGCGACGACGTGCGTCGGCGGCGTGTAGCGCCACTGTGTCGTCTTCTCCATGTACACGTACTGGTCGTGCAGGTCCATGGCCAGCGAATGCGCATTGCCGGCGCAGGCCTCGAGCACCTTCGTGCGGACGATGACGAAGCCCATGCCGGGAACGCCTTCGAGGCACTTGCCGCTGGCGGCGATCAACGCATCAAATGGCACCCGGCTCACGTCGATCGGCAGCGCGGCGAAGGAACTCATCGCGTCGACGATCAGCCCCTTGCCACGCCGGGCACACACCTGCGCGATGCCTTCGAGGTCGTTCAGGACGCCGGCGCCGGTTTCGCAGTGGACCTGCGCCACGTGGGTGATGGAGGGATCGGCCGCGAGCGCCGCGTCGACCACGGCGCCGGTCGCCGGCTGGTCTTCCGGAACGGGCAGATCGACCGCCTCGCGGCCCAGGTACTTGCAGATCCTGACGATGCGAGCGCAGTAGGCGCCGTTGTTCGGCACGAGCACCTTGCCGTTGCGCGGCACCAGGGTTCCGATCGCTGCCTCGACCGAGAAGGTGCCGCTGCCCTGCAACGGCACGCAGGTGTACTCGTCACCGCCGCCAACGATGTCGACCAGGTCGCGCCGCAGGCTGGCCGTGATGGCGTTGAACGCCGTATCCCACGAACCCCAGTCGCGCAGCATTGCCTGCTTGGTTGCAAGCGAGGTCGTGAGCGGCCCCGGGGTGAGCAGGATCGGGTCATTGCCGACGATCATCATTGTCTCCTTCAGTTCTTCGCGGTGTTGCGCCACGCCTGCGTGCGCCGGATCAGCCACCATTCCAGCGCAAACAGGACCGCGGTCACGACCGCCGACGTGGCGACGATCAGCGTCGCCATCGCGGCGGCCGAGCCGATCGCGCCCGCTTCGTCCAGTTGCAGAATCGAGATCGACGCGAGCGTCGACTTCGGCGAATAGAGGAAGACCACCGCCGAGATCGTCGTCATCGCATTGACGAAATAGTAACGGCCGATGTCGAGGATCGACGGCAGGCACACCGGCACCGTGACGCGCCAGAAGGTCTTGTAAAACGGCACCTTCAGCGATGCCGAAACCGACTCGAACTCGCTGTCGATCTGCTTGAGCGCCGTCACCGCCGTCAGATGGCTCGACGAATAGAAGTGCACGATCGTCGACAGCACCAGGATCGCCATCGTTCCGTACAGGAAGTTGAGCGGATTCGTCGGCAGGTTGAAGAACAGGATGTAGCCGATGCCGAGCACCATGCCGGGGACCGCCATCGGCAGCATCGCCTGGAAGCGGATCAGCGGCCGCAGGAAGTCCGCGCCGCGGGTCTTCTCCAGCCAGTAGGCGCCGGCGAACGTGATCGCAGCGCCGAGCACCGCGCACCAGGCGGCCATCACGAGGCTGTTGCGATAGGCGTGTTCGATTCCCGGCCTCCTCGAAGCCGTAGGTGTAATGGTTCAGTGTCAGCGACAGGTTGTAGGGCCAGAACTTCACGACCGAGCCGAAGGCCGCCATGCCGACGACCAGCAACAACAGCGCCGCGATGACAGCCACGAACAGCAGCAGCAGCCCATCGCGCAGCGCGACCGGGCTCGGCTGGTAGGGCACGCTGCGCGCCGTCAACAGCGCCTGCTGGCGCCGCTGCATCAGGTTGTCGATGACGTATGCGACGACCGCCGGCAGCAGCAGGACCAGGCCGACGACCGCGCCCATCGCGAAGTTCTGCTGGCCGATCACCTGCTTGTAGATATCGACCGCCAGCACGCTGGTGTTGCCTCCGATCACCTTGGGCACGCCGAACTCGGACACCGCCATCGTGAACACGACCATGCAGGCGGAGATCAGGCCGTACTTGGCGCCCGGCAGCGTGATCGTGAAGAACTTGCGTCGCTCGCTGGTCCCGAGCGCGTCGGCGGCTTCGTACAGACGCGCATCGGACAGTGCAAGCGCTGCCATCAGGATCATGACCGCATGCGGGAACGAGGCGAAGGACATCGCCAGCACCATGCCAGGCATGCCGTAGATCGACTTCAGGCCGACCCATTCGAGCATGAACCTGAACGCCCCCTGATTGCCGAACAGGTAGATGAACGAGATCGCGGCCAGCAGCGACGGCGCCAGGATCGGGATCATCGCGAGGTTGCGCCAGACGCCCTTGAACGGGATGCAGCTGCGCTGGATTGCGTAGGCGAAGACGAAGGCCAGCGGCACCGTGGCCGCCGTCGTCAGCAACGCGAAGGTCACCGTGTTGCGCGTTGACTGCGCCAGCGCCGGCGTCTGGACATACTGGATGAAGTTGGCCAGGCCGACGAATTCGCCGCCGCGACCCTCGACGCTGCGCAGCAGGATGATCGCCAGCGGCACCGTCAGGAATACGAAGAGCGCCGCGGCGAGCAGCACCAGCCCGCCGCGCGCGGCCAGCGCCTCGGACGCCAGCGCGAAGCGCGTCGGGGCAAGGCTCGTCGATGGGCGCACCGCCACAGCGCTCACGGCTGCTGCCTCATGCGACGCCGGCCGGATCGGCAAACACGCGCACGCGGTCGACGCGCAATGCGATCTCGACCTCGGCTCCTTCGCGGACCTTGAGGTCGTGCAGCTGGTTCAGCGAATAGGAAATCACAAGCGGCTGGCCGATGGCCTCGCAGCGCAATTCGGCCAGACAGAACGTGCCGAGGTAGTCGATGCGGGCGATGCGGCCATGCAGCCGGTTCGGCAGGCTCGCAATGTCGCCTTCGACATGCCGGTCCTCGGGTCGGGTATAGATGCGCACCATGCGGCCGGCGGGGTGCTCATCGACCGGCAACTGCAGTTCGGCGCTGCCGACGCGATACCGTCCGGCGCCGAGCGCCTCGCCGCGCAGCACGTTGACCTTGCCGAGAAAGTCCGCCACGAATGGCGTGGCGGCCCGCTCGTAGACTTCGCTGGGTGTACCGACCTGGTCGATCTCGCCCTGGTTCATCACGACGACCCGATCGGCCATCGACAGCGCTTCTTCCTGATCGTGCGTGACCATGATCGTGGTGACGCGCAAGCGGCGCTGCAGCTGCCGGATCTCGCCGCGCAGCCGCTCGCGCACCTTCGCGTCGAGCGCCGACAGCGGCTCGTCGAGCAGCAGCAGGCTCGGCGAGGTGGCGAGTGCGCGCGCCAGCGCGACGCGCTGCTGCTGGCCGCCGGACATCTGGCTCGGGTACTTGCGGCCGGCATCCGGGAGTCCGACCAGCGCCAGCAGTTCCTGCACCCGCGCCTGGATTTCCGCCTTCGCCTTGCGGCGATTGACCAGCCCGTAGGCGACGTTGTCGGCGATCGTCAGGTTGGGGAACAGCGCGTACGACTGGAACACGATGCCGTAGTCGCGCGCCGCCGGCGGCGCGTGCGACACGTCGCGGCCGTTTTGCAGGATGCGGCCGCGCGTCTGCTCGCTCCAGCCCGGCGATGATCCTGCAGCAGCGTGGTCTTGCCGCAGCCCGATGGGCCGAGGAAACACACCAGCTCGCCCGGCGGGATGACGAGATCGATCGACTTCAGCGCGACGAAGTCGCCGAAGGCCTTGTGCACGCCTTCGAGGCGCAAGGCTTCAGAGGGCGTCGGCTTCTCTTCCATCAGTAACCAGGCAAAAGAAACGCCGGGTCGAGCGCGGCTGGCGTTCGAACCCGGCGTGTCATTCGGGCGGCAGCGCCGTCCCGAATGGCCTACTTCGGTGCGGCCTTCGACTCGTAGCGCTTGCTCCACTCCGCAAGGATCTTGTCGCGGTTGGAGGCGGCCCAGGCGAAGTCGTTCTTCACGAGCAGGCTCGGCGTAATTGGCCGGAACGTTAGGCAGCGGCTTCGACATGGCGGGCACGGCAACGATGGCGAAATTCGTCGGCGTACAGACCCATCGCCTCGTCGGAGACCGACCAGTCGAGCAGCTTCTTCGCGGCATCCATGTTCTTGGTGCCCTTGACGATGCCGATCGCCTCCAGATCCCAGCCCAGACCTTCCTTCGGAAACACGAGTTCGATCGGCGCACCCCGCGCCTTCTCGCGGTTGGCGCGGTATTCGAACGAAATGCCGACGACGTACTCGCCGGCGGCCGCCGCGGCACAGGGACGCGAACCGGAGTGCATGTACTGCGCGATGTTCTCGTGCAGGCCGTCCATGAACGCCCAGCCGTCCTTCTCGCCCCACAGCTGCAGCCACGCGCTGACGTCGAAGAATCCGGTGCCCGACGAGGCCGGATGCGGCATCACGATCTGGCCCTTGTAGACGGGCTTGGTCAGGTCCTTCCAGGTCTCGGGCTTCGGAATGTTGCGCTTGGCCGCCTCGACGGTGTTGAAGCAGATCGTCGCGCCCCAGACGTCCATCCCGACCCATGCCGGCGGATTCTTCGGGTCGCGATACTGCGCCGATAGCCGATTCAGTCCGGCAGGCGCGTACGGCGTGCAGCATGCCTTCCTTGTCGAAGACCGCCATGCTGGTGGCCGCCACACCCATGATGACGTCGGCCTTCGGATTGGCCTTCTCGGCGAGCAGCTTGGCCGTGATGATGCCGGTCGAGTCGCGCACCCAGACGATCTCGATGTTCGGATTGGCTTTCTCGAAGCCCGCCTGGTAGGCCTTCAACTGATCGGTCTCGAGCGCGGTGTAGACCGTCAACTGGGTCTTCTGCGCGCTTGCGCCAAAGGCGACTCCCGCCAGCACGGCCGCTGCGAGCGCCTTGCCGGCGATGGTTAGCAGTTTCATCGACTCCTCCTTAGGGCCCCGTACGAAGATGTGTGGAAGTTCGTCACAGGACGGAAACGAACAACCGGCAAAACTAGCGCATGCGCTTGACGCTTCGGTGACGGCTCTGCGCCCGCCTGTGTCTATCCCGCCCCGAGCGCAGGCAGTCTACGCAGCGCCAAAAATCAATGTCAATTGTTTTTTGCAGATTGTTGACAATCTGTGTAGGCTTGCGCCATGAGTGCCGTTTCCAACGTCGTCCCGCACCCGACCATCGCGCTGCTGCGCGCCAATTCGCTCGCGACCGCGGCGCAGCAGGAGATCGAGCGGATGATCCTCGAAGGCGAGATTGCGCCGGGAGCGAAGCTGACGGAGGCCTGGCTGTCGGAGCGGCTTGGCGTGTCGCGCGGCCCTATCCGCGAGGCATTCCGCATGCTCGAGGAAGCCGGCCTGGTGCGGCAGGAAAAGAACCGCGGCGTGTTCGTGCGCGACATTCCGCACGAGGAGGCGGCCGAAATTTACGACCTGCGTGCGGCGATGGACGAGCTGGTCGGCCGGCGGCTCGCCGCCAGCATCACCCCGGCGCAGATGAAGACGCTGCGCGCGATCGTCGAGCGCATGGAGCAGGCGGTGAAGGCCGACGACCGCGACGGCTACCACATGCTGAACCTGCAGTTCCATGATCGCCTCGTCGAATTTGCCGGCAATCGCAAGATGGCGGCGATCTACGGCAAGCTGGTCAAGGAGCTTGCCCTCTACCGGCGGCGCAATCTCGTCGACGGTGCTGTACTGCCGCATTCGGCGGCTGAGCATCGCGCGATCCTGAAGGCGATCGCCTCCGGTGATGCCGAGCAGGCCGGCAAGGCCATGTACGAACACGTCATCGAAAGCAAGGAGCGCGCTCTGCGCGCCGCCGCCTTCCCGCAGCCCGCGCGTGCGCGGGCCGGACGCAAGGGATAGCCAAATCATGGTTGAAGTCAACGGCCGCCGCTACGCGGCTCCGCGCCAGCCCACCGTCGTCATCTGCGTCGACGGCTGCGAGCCCGACTACATCGCACAGGCCGTGGCCGGCGGCCACATGCCGTGGACGAAGCGCGTGCTGGCCGAGGGCACCGCGCTGGTCGGTGACTGCGTCGTGCCGAGCTTCACGAATCCGAACAATCTGTCGATCGTGACCGGCGCGCCGCCCTCGGTGCACGGCATCTGCGGCAACTACCTGTTCGACGTCGCGAGCGGCACCGAGGTCATGATGAACGACCCGAAGTGGCTGCGGGCGCCGAGCATTCTTGCGGCACTCGCGGACCAGGGCGCCAGCGTCGCGGTCGTGACCGCCAAGGACAAGCTGCGCAAGCTGCTCGGGCACCGGATGAAGGGCATCTGCTTCTCGTCGGAAAAGGCGGATCAGGCGAGTGTTGCGGAAAACGGCATCGACGACGTGCTGCCGCTGGTCGGCATGGCGGTGCCCGACGTCTACAGCGCCGAGCTCTCGGAATTCGTCTTCGCCGCGGGCGTGCGCCTGCTCGAGACGCGTCGGCCGGACGTCATGTACCTGTCGACGACCGACTACGTTCAGCACAAGCACGCTCCGGGCGATCCCGATGCCAACCGTTTCTACGCGATGCTCGACCGCTATCTCGCCCGGCTCGACGAACTGGGTGCGGTCGTTGCCCTCACCGCCGATCACGGCATGAACGCGAAAACCAAGCTGGATGCCAGCCCGAACGTGATCTTTCTGCAGGACCTGCTGGACGAGTGGCTGGGACCGGAGCGCCGCTCGGCCGATCCGGAGGCGCTCGCGCCGCAGCGCGGAGCGCGGAGACTCTCATCGGCGCGCGTGATCCTGCCGATCACCGATCCCTACGTCGTGCACCACGGTGCACTCGGGTCCTTCGCGACTATCTACCTGCCAGCCGACGTGGCCGGCGACGTCGCGGCGCGCCTGCGTGGCCTGATCGGCATCGAGCTCGTGCTGACGCGTGACGAAGCTGCGGCGCGGTTCGAACTGCCGGCCGACCGCATCGGCGATCTGGTCGTGGTGTCCGAGCGCAGTGTCGTCCTCGGCACCGGCCGGGCGCGGCACGACCTGTCGCAGCTCGAACTGCCGCTGCGTTCGCATGGCGGCACGTCGGAACAGCGCGTCCCGATCATCCTGAACCGGCGCATTTCGGGCCTCGATACGAATCGACGCTGGCGCAATTTCGATGTGTTCGACCTCGCACTCAACCACGCCCAGTCATGAATGCTCCCCTCGCCGCCCCGCGCCGCGAAACGCTCCGCATTGCCGGAGAGAAAGTGGCGACCGAACGCAGCTTCGAGGTCCGCTTCCCGTACACCGGCGACGTCGTCGCCACAGTTCCGAAGGCGACCGTCGATGACATCCGCCGCGCGATTGCGACGGCACGCGCCTACCGGGGCCGCCTGACGCGCCATGAGCGCTACCGCATCCTGATGCGCGCCGGCGAGATCATCGCCAGCCGCCGCGACGAGATCGCCCGCACGATCACGCTCGAGTCCGGCCTTTGCCTGAAGGACACGCTTTACGAAGTGGGCCGCGCATCGGACGTGCTGCTCTTTGCCGCCAACCAGGCGCTGGTCGACGACGGCCAGGTGTTCTCGTGCGACCTCACTCCCCACGGCAAGAGCCGCAAGGTCTACACGCTGCGTGAACCGCTGCAGGGTGTCATCACGGCGATCACGCCATTTAATCACCCGCTGAACCAGGTCATCCACAAGGTCGCGCCGGCCGTGGCGACCAACAACCGCGTCGTGCTGAAGCCCAGCGAAAAGACTCCGCTCGCAGCGTACCTGCTGGCCGACATCCTCTACGAAGCCGGCCTGCCGCCGCCGATGCTGTCGGTCGTGACCGGCGACCCGCGCGAGATCGCCGACGAGCTGCTGACGCACGCCGACGTCGATCTCGTCACGTTCACTGGCGGTGTCGCCGTCGGCAAGTACATCGCTTCCAGGGCCGTCTACAAGCGGCAAGTGCTCGAGCTCGGCGGCAACGATCCGATCATCGTCATGGACGATGCCGACATCGAGGAAGCCGCGACGCTGGCCGCCAGCGGCTCATACAAGAACTCGGGCCAGCGCTGTACCGCGGTCAAGCGCATGCTGGTGCACCGGGCGGTGGCCGACGACTTTGTCGAGCGACTGGTGACGAAGACCCGGGCCGTCAAGTACGGCGACCCGCTCGATGCGGCGACCGACATGGGCACAGTCATCGACGAGGCGGCGGCAGTCGAATTCGAGCACCGCGTGAATGAGGCGGCAGAGGCGGGCGCCCGCCTGCTCCTCGGCAACGAGCGACGTGGGGCTCTGTACTCGCCCACGGTGCTCGACCACGTGCAACCGGGCATGCAACTCGTCAAGGAAGAGACCTTCGGCCCGGTCTCCCCGGTCATCCGTTTCGGGTCGCTCGACGAAGCGATCGCGATCGCGAACTCGACCGCGTACGGTCTGTCCTCTTCGGTCTGCACCAACCGGCTGGATGTCATCACGCGCTGCATCGCTGAGCTGAACGTCGGGACCGTGAACGTGCGTGAAGTGCCGGGTTACCGGCTGGAACTGACGCCTTTCGGCGGAATCAAGGACTCGGGCCTGGGGTACAAGGAAGGCGTCCAGGAAGCGATGAAGAGCTTCACCAACGTCAAGACCTACTCTTTGCCGTGGTGAGGCAGCGTAGAAGGCGATCGGTAGTACGGGCAACCGACCGCCACGGAGGTAACAACCGCAATTGACGACTTTGCTGAATCTGTTGGCCGCGATCGCCCTGCTGGTCTGGGGTACGCAGATCGTCCGCACCGGTGTACTGCGTGTCTACGGCGCCGTGCTGCGCAAGTTCCTCGCGCGCAGCATGAACGGCCGCGCGACGGCCTTCTTTGCGGGCCTCGGCGTGACTGGACTGTTGCAGAGCTCGACCGCGACCGCACTGCTGAGTTCGTCGTTCGTGGCCCAGGGCCTGTTGACGACCTCGGCCGCACTCGCCGTCATGCTGGGCGCCGATGTCGGCACCGCCCTGATGGTGCAGGTGTTCGCACTCGACCTGCGCTGGCTGGCGCCGCTGGCCATCATCGTCGGGGTCATCGTGTACCTATCGCGCCGCAACGAGCGTGCCGGCCAGATCGGCCGCATCGTGCTCGGCCTGGGTGTGATGATTCTCGCGCTGCAGCTGATCACGGCGGCAACCGCACCACTGGCCCATGCGGCTGGTGTCAAGACACTGCTCGCTCAGCTGTCCGGCGACACGATGCTCGACGTGCTGATCGGCGCGATGTTCGCGTTGCTGTCCTATTCCAGCCTCGCAGTCGTGCTGCTGGTGGCCACGCTGGCCGCTTCGTATGTGCTGCCGCTGCACGTAGCGCTGCCGCTGGTGCTCGGGGCCAACCTGGGCAGCGGACTCCTCGCGCTGCTGACGACGATGAAGTCCGACGCGGTCACGCGCCGTGTCCCGTTGGGCAACTTCGTGTTCAAGGCCGTCGGCCTCGTACTGGCGCTCGCGCTGCTGCCATTCGTCATGCCGAAGCTGCTCGGCGTGCGCATCGAGCCGGGAACGCTGGTGGTCGCCTTTCACCTCGCCTTCAACGTAGTGCTGGCGCTGACCTTCATCCAGTTCACAGGCCGGGTGGCACGACTCACTGAGCGCTGGTTGCCGGACGTGCGCAGCCCGGAAGGCGCTGGACAGCCGCGCTATCTCGACCCGGTCGCGCTGGCGACACCGCCGCTGGCGCTCGGCAACGCCGCGCGTGAAGCGATCCGGCTCGCCGACACCGTCCAGGACATGCTCGACGGCCTGCTGACCGTGCTGCGGACCAACGACACTCAACTCGCCGAACTGCTGCGGAGACGCGATGATGAGATCGACCGCCTGTATTCCGCGATCAAGCGATACCTCGCGCAAATCAGCCGCGAAGCGCTCGACGCCGGAGAGTCGCGGCGCTGGACCGAGGTCATCCAGTTCACGATCAACATGGAGCACGTCGGCGACATCATCGAGCGCGGCCTGCTGGACGTCGCCGAACGCAAGATCCGTCACGGTCTCTCGTTCTCCGATGCGGGCATCGCCGAGATCACCGACCTGCACGCACGGCTGGTCGCCAACCTGCAGCTGGCGGTGGCGGTGTTCCTCAATGGCGACCTGAAATCGGCACAGTCACTGATGTCGGAAAAGGTCGCGTTCCGCGAGCTCGAAATGCGCTACGCCGACCAGCACCTGCTGCGCCTCTCCGACAACACGCGCCAGTCGATCGAGACCAGTTCGCTGCACCTGGACCTGCTCGCGGACTTCAAGCGCATCAATTCGCTGTTCTGCTCGGTGGCCTACCCGATCCTCGAGTCGGCCGGCGTGCTCTCGAAGTCGCGCGTCGTGGGCGATGCACCAGCGCTCTTCGAGCCCAAGGAACCACGCACGACCTGATGGCACTGATCCTCGAAGACATCGAGCGCCTGTATGCCGCCAAGGGCGACCGGATGTACACCGGCGAGCCCGTCACCCAGCTGCAGCACGCGTTGCAGTCGGCCGACCTCGCCGAGCGGGCCGGGGCGAGCGAACCGCTGGTGCTCGCAGCCTTCCTGCATGACATCGGGCACTTGATCAATGACCAGGGCGAAACCCCGACACTGCGGGGCGTGGACGATCGCCATGAGTATGTCGCCCTGCCCTTCCTGCGCGGGCTCTACGACGATGCCGTGCTGCAGCCGATCCGCCTGCATGTGGAGGCCAAGCGTTATCTCTGCGCACACGGCGACGGCCGATTGAGCGGCGCGGAGTACTGGACCGCGCTGTCGGCCGACTCCAAGCGCAGCCTGGAACTGCAAGGCGGTATTTTCTCCCTGAGTGAAGCCGACGCGTTCATCGGCCAGCCGTTCGCGGCCGACGCCGTCCAGCTGCGACTCTGGGACGATCTGGCCAAGTCGGCCGACGCCGGCACACGACCGCTCAAACGCTATCTCGGACTGGCCGACCGCCTGCGCCTGCGCTGAGGCCGGCATAAGCGGCCACGAGCGGCCATAATCTGCGCCACTGCGAGCGCCGCCGCTGCGGCGCCGTTCCGAGGACCACAAATGAAATGCCTGACCCTGTCAGCCGTCGCGCTGGCACTGCTGATCACAAGCTGTTCAAAGGCGCCTGATACCCAGGCCCCCGCCGCGGAACCGGCAAAGGAAATTGCGTGGGTGCGCCCGGCGGCCATGACCGACGTCGACCGCGCCTTCGACCAGGCGAAGACAAACAAGCAGCCCGTGTTCCTGTTCTGGACCGCGGCCTGGTGCCCGCCCTGCAACCAGGTGAAGAGCACGATCTTCACGCGACCCGAATTTATCGAGAAATCGCGCTCCTTCGTTCCTGTCTATGTGGACGGTGACACGCCGAGTGGGCAGGCGCTGGGAAAGCGCTTCAGCGTCGGTGGCTATCCGACGATGGTGCTCCTGCGTCCGGACGGCTCCGAGATCACGCGTCTGGCCGGGTCGGTCGAACCGGCGAAGTACATGCAGGTGCTCGACCACGGCCTCGCCGGCGGTTCGTCGGCTCGCGAGGTGCTGGCCTCTGCGCTATCGGGACAGCCGTTGGGTGTTGGAGACTGGCGCCTGCTCGCCTTCTACTCGTGGGAAACCGATGAACAGCAGCTGATCCCGAAGGAGGAAGTTCCGGCGACCCTGATCCGGCTGGCGCAAACCTGCCCGGCCGATCAGCGCGAGGCTGCATCGCGGCTCACGCTGCAGGCCATCGCTTCTTCGGCGACAGCCAAAGGCGAGGTCAAGCCCGCCGCCGACAAGGCCGACGCCCTGGCGAGCGTGCGCAGCATCCTGGCGCGGCCGGAACTGGTGCGCGAGCACTACGACCTGATGGCGGGCTACGCCGCCGACATCGTCGGCTACACCACCGCGCCCAAGTCGCGCGACCGCGAAGTGCTGGTTGCTGCATGGACGGCTGCGCTCGACAGGCTCATCGCGGATCCGACCCTGTCCAACGGTGGACGCATCGGGGCACTGGGGGGCAAGGTGGATCTGGCGCGGCTCGACAACAAGTCCGGGCCGCTGCCCGCGGCTCTCCTGAAGCAGGTACGTGAACAGGTCGCGCGGGTCGACCGCGAGACAACCGACCTCAACGAACGCCAGTCGGTCATCACCAGCGCCGGGGCCGTGCTCGCCGACGCCGGGCTGCTCGATGAATCCGATACGCTGCTGTCGGTGGAACTGGAGCGCTCACACTCCCCCTACTACTACATGCTCGGCCTGGCTTCGAATGCCCGCAAGCGCGGCACACCAGAAAGCAAGGTCGCCGCGGTCGAGTGGGCGCGTCAGGCCTACGAGACGTCCAGGGGTCCGGCGACACGCCTGCAGTGGGGCGGTTCCTACGTCAACTACCTGCTCGAGCTGGCGCCTGCGGACGCCACTCGCATCGAAGTTGCGGCGGCCAGTGTCGTCGGCGAAGCGGCGGCGCATCCCGACGCATTCTCCGCGCGCAGTCGCGCCTCGCTCGAGCGACTGAGCAAGCGTATGCAGAAGTGGAACAAGGACGGCAAGTACGACGCGACACTCGCCCGACTGCATGAAAAGCTCACGGCGACCTGCAGCGCCGAGACGATGGCTCCCGCGGACCGCGACGCCTGCAGCGCGCTCTTCGCGCCCGCCAAGCGTGCCTGAACTGGCCCTGGATCGGCGCCGATACAGTGCGGCACTGACGCGCGCCGAAGAGCGCGAGTTCGTACCGTTCGCGCACGAGCTGATCGGCACTGCGTTCGCCACGATCCGGCCCTATTTCATGTCGGGCACCGCAGTGGTGACGAAACACGACGCCTCACCCGTCACGCTCGCGGACCGCAATGCAGAAACGGCGATGCGATCACTGATCGAGCGCCGCTATCCGGATCACGGCATCGTCGGCGAAGAGCACGGCAGCAAGGCGGGGGCGCGCTACCGCTGGGTCCTAGATCCCGTCGATGGCACGCGCGCCTTCATCACCCACTGCTTCCTGTTCGGCACACTGATCGCGCTGGAACGCGACGACGGCGCCGGGTTCCGGCCGGTGCTCGGCGTGATCGCGCACTCAGTGGCCGGACTGGCGCTGATCGGCCATGGCCAGAGCTGCACCCTGTATGCCAGCGACGGCTCGGCGCGACCTGTCAGCGTGCGCCCATGCGCACGGCTGCGGGATGCGACCGTGCTCGCAACGACCCACTGGAGCACCGGGGAGCAGCGGGGCGCAGCGAACACTGACCGCATCGAAGCCATCATCGCCCGTGCAAAGCTTTATCGCACCTGGGGCGATTGCTTCGGGTACTTCGCGCTCGCCACCGCGGGCGCGGACCTGATGCTCGACCCGACACTGGCCCACTGGGACGTGGCAGCGATCGTTCCGGTCGTCGAGGCGGCCGGCGGCGTGGTCACGAGCTGGACCGGCGGTGATCCCGTGGCGGAGCTGTCGCTGATCGCCAGCGCGGGCGAACTGCACAACGAGGTCCTGCGGTTGCTGCACGGCAGCTCAAATTAGTCTCGGTCGGGCGTGCCATGCGGCACGGGAACTCTTCCACGCCAGCGGTCTGCCGACTGCAGCACCAGTTCGCTCAGCGAGTGCGACTGCTGCATCGTTTCGCGTTGCCAGCGCGCATCGTTGCCTCCGGTGCGGACCCAGCGCTCTATTTCGTCGAGGGCATCGACCGAACCCAGTTCGCGCGCGTGCGGACGACATGCTTCCAAAGTGCGCAGGACCGCGATGTGCAGCGGCGTCGAATCGCCAGTCATGCCGTCCAGAACCTGCCCTTCGAGCCCGAAGCGGCAGGCCTGGAAGCGGTTGTAGTTGTAGACGAGGTAAATATCCTCGGTGACCGTCTCGTCGCGTTCCAGCAGCATGCGACAGATCGCCTGCAGGTAGGCCGCGAGTGCGGCCGCCCGCTCGACCGTCAGCGGCGTATCGAACACACGGACTTCGACCGTTCCGTACTCCGGCTTCGGGCGGATGTCCCAGTAAAAGTCCTTCATGCTTTCGACGACGCCGAGCCGACGCAACTTTTCGAAAAATTGCTCGAATGCCGGCCAGTCGGTCAGGAACGGCGCTCGGCCCGAGAGCGGGAACGCGTTAATGCTGTTCAGGCGCGAACAGTCGAACGATGTGTCGACGCCCTGGAAGTAGGGGCTGCTCGCCGCCAGCGCAATGAACTGCGGAATGTAGGTCGATAGCTGGTGCAGCAGACGCATCGCCTGGGTGCCGTTTTCGCAGCCGATGTGGACGTGCTGCCCGAATACGGTGAACTGCTTGGCAAGATAGCCGTACAGCCCGGCCACGTGACGAAAGCGCGGGCGATCGTAGATCTGCCGGTCATACCAGCGCTGGAACGGATGCGCGCCGCCCCCGGCCACTTCGATGTCGAGCCGGTCGGCACCGACCACCAGGGTGTCGCGCATCGCGATCAGCTCGGCGCGCAGCGGCGCGTAGGCCGTGTGCACCGACGTGCTCACTTCGAGCATGCTTTCAGTGATCTCCGGTTTGATGTCGCCCGGGAAGGGCTTGCGGGTCACGAGCGCAATCAGGTCGGACGCCGCACGTGTCAGGTCGCCCGTGCGCCGGTCGATCAACTGCAGTTCAAGCTCGACACCGACGGAAAGCGGCTGCGAGGCCGTGAAGTCGAGGACTGTGTTGCTCATCGGTCACTCTGTCGTACAAACTCAAGCTGCCCGCAGAATCGTGCGAGTCTCCTCATGGCACCTCCTTCGCTTCGCCGCTGGCCCGCAGCGAGTACACCAGCGTCAGCGCTCCGACGATCTGGAAGATGATGACGCTGGCCAGGAGCACCCCTCCCGCCTGCGCGCCCAGTTGCGGATCAACCTGCGTCACCTGCTGCGTCAGCATCAGCGCGATGGCCGACATCGGCAGCAGCCCCAGGCCGATGAGCAGCCCCTTGCGCCAGACGATGCCGGTCAGCGGCGCGACCAGACCTGCGGCCGTCACCTTGCACGCGGTGCGCGCCAGTACCAACGCAAGCGCCGGCAGCCCGGCACTGAGCAGGACACCGAGGTCGACGGTGGCCGCCGAGAGTGCGAAAAAGAGCATCAGGGCCAGCGCCGACACCAATCCGAAGTCACCCCCCGCGAAGCGACGGCCGCGGTCGAACGTTCGCACGAAAGCGCCGCAGGCGAGCGAGGCGAGCAGCGGCGAAAGCCGCAGCGCGAGCGCAGACGCGAACACGATCCACACCACGGCCAGCATCAGTGTGAGCTGCGCTGCACGATCACGCCCGACGAATCCCGCGACGAGGAGAAGAACGCGCGCCCCGAGCGCGGCCAGCGCGAGCGAACCCGCAATCAGGTAGAGCGGATGCAGCAGGTAGTCGTCCAGCAATCCGCGCGTCTCGACGCGGGCCCAGGCCAGTAGCAGCGTCGACAACACGACGGCATAAATGGAATTCAGCGCGGTCAGCAGCAGAACACGCTCGGTGACCTGGCCCTGCGACCGAGCCTCGCGCGTGACAGCCAGCACCACCGCCGGTGACGTCGACATGCTGACCGTGGCAATCAGTGCGGCCGCCAGTGGCGCAACGTCGAGCCAACGCAGAACCGCAAGGACAACGGCGAACGTGAGCCCGCTCTCCAGCAGGCTCGCGCCAAGCAGTGCAGGATTGCGGCGCAGCCAACCGAACGAGACGCGCTGCCCCAGGTCGAAGGAGATGATCGCGGCCGCAAACTCCAGGGAAAAGCGCAGAGTCCCGATCGGCAGCTGCTCCATGTTGAGCGCCTGCAGCAGATAGCCACCGGCACCGAAACATGCGCCAGCGGCTAGATATCCGAGAAGCCGCGGCGCGCGGAGCCAGCGTGCCGCCACCTCGCCGAACGCTGCAGCGAGCAGGGCCAACGCCGCCACGGCTATGGCAGCAGGAAACACGGGTGGCCAGTCAGGCAGGAAGCTCAGATCCATGGGAGTCGATCGCGATGCACCGGCGTCGGACCGTCGGAGGTTCGGAACCCGCATCGTGCCCAGCGCAAGATGCGAGGCGGGACACCGGTCGAAGGCAGAAACTTGGAAGCACCGGCCAGCCCATCGACCTTAGCGTTCGCGAGCGGGCACCGGAATACCGGAAATTGCCTACATGGAATCACCGAGCGACAAAGGCGTCCGCCGTACCGTGTGCAACTGCCGAGCAGACCGGGCACGGCAACTTCTCACAGGTTCGATCTATGCAGTGACGGTCGCCCGGTCTCGGCACGCCGCGCGCGCAAGCATCGCCCCGGCTCGCTAGAACGGAATGTCTTCGTCCATGTCGGCGATGTTGGTCGCCGGCTTGGCTGCAGGCGCGGGACGCGCTCCGCCTGAGCGGGCCGGCGCCGGGGCACGTGCCTCTTCCCCGCCTTCCAACTCGGCTCCGCCACCCATCCCCTCACGGGAACCCAGCAGCTGCATGTTCTCGGCAACGACTTCGGTCGTGTACTTGTCGTTGCCATCCTTGTCCTGCCACTTGCGCGTGCGCAGCCGGCCCTCGACATAAACCGGGCGGCCCTTGCGCAGGTACTCACCGGCAATCTCGGCCAGTCGGCCGAAGAACGCCACGCGGTGCCACTCGGTTTCCTCCTGCTGCTGGCCGGAGGCGTCCTTGTAGCGGCGCGTCGTCGCGATCGAAACATTCGTGATGGCGGCGCCATCGGCGGTGTACCGCGTCTCGGGATCGCGCCCGAGATTGCCGATCAGAATCACCTTGTTGACGGATGCCATGTTGTTCTCCTTCGGAGGGGTGGATCCCAGCTTTCAGCGCGGCAGCTGACGTGGGTCCGGGAGCGAAGTGCTTTGTGGCTATAGTAACAAGTTAGCCTCTCGCAGTTCGCCTCCCCGATGGACGAAATCCGCATCCGCGGCGCCCGCACCCACAATCTCAAGAGCATCGACCTCGACCTGCCGCGCCAGCGGCTGATCGTCATTACCGGTCTGTCGGGCTCCGGCAAGTCGTCGCTGGCATTCGACACGCTGTACGCCGAGGGCCAGCGTCGCTATGTCGAGTCGCTGTCAGCCTACGCGCGGCAGTTCCTGCAACTGATGGAGAAGCCGGACGTCGACCTGATCGAGGGCCTGTCGCCGGCCATCGCGATCGAGCAGAAGGCGTCCTCGCACAACCCGCGTTCGACGGTCGGTACCGTGACCGAAATTCACGACTACCTGCGGCTGCTGTTCGCCCGCGTCGGTACACCGTACTGTCCCGAGCACAAGGTGCCACTGCAGTCGCAAAGCGTCTCGCAGATGGTGGACGCGACGATCATGCTGCCGGAAGACACCAAGATCCTCGTCCTGGCGCCGGTCGTGCGCGAGCGCAAGGGCGAGTTCGTCGAGTTCTTCGACGACATGCAGGTGCAGGGTTTCGTGCGCTTTCGCATCGACGGCGCGGTGGTCGAGGCCGAAAGCGTGCCGCCGCTGGCAAAGAACGAAAAGCACTCGCTCGATGTGGTGGTCGACCGCCTCAAGGTGCGAGCGGATGCCAAGCAAAGACTGGCCGAATCGTTCGAGACCGCACTGCGACTGGCCGACGGACGTGCCTTGCTGCTCGATCTCGACAATGGACAGGAGATCGCATTTTCGAGCCGCTTCGCGTGCCCGGTCTGCAGCTACTCGCTGGCGGAACTCGAGCCGCGTCTCTTCTCATTCAACAATCCGATGGGAGCGTGCGAAGCCTGCGACGGCATCGGCACGGTCGAGTACTTCGACGAACAGCGCGTCGTCGCGCACCCGGAGCTCGCGCTCGCCAGCGGAGCGATCAAGGGCTGGGATGCGCGCAACCAGTACTACCACCAGATGCTGGTCACCGTTGCGCAGCATTACGGATTCGATCTCAACCAGCCATTCGACCAGCTGCCGGAATCGGCACAGAAGGTGATCCTGCACGGCTCCGGCGAGACCGAAATCCCGTTCACCTACACGAACGAGCGCGGCCGCAAGATGGTGCGGCGTCACCCGTTCGAAGGCGTGATCCCGAGTCTCGAGCGACGCCTGCGCGAGACGGATTCGCTGGTCGTGCGCGACGAGCTGGCCAAGCTCCGCAGCCAGCGCGCCTGTCTTGTCTGCGAGGGATCGCGACTGCGGCGCGAAGCGCGCAATGTCTTCATCGGCGAGGACGATCAGCAGCGCGGGATCTGGCAGATCTCCGCGGCGCCACTCGCCGAGGCGTCAAAGTACTTCGAGTCGCTCGCCTTCACGGGCGCGAAGAAGGAAATCGCCTCCAAGATCGTGAAGGAGATCGGTTCGCGGCTTCACTTCCTGGTCAACGTTGGGCTCGACTACCTGTCGCTCGATCGTTCTGCCGACACGCTGTCGGGCGGCGAATCGCAGCGCATACGCCTCGCGTCGCAGATCGGATCCGGCCTCACAGGCGTGATGTACGTGCTGGATGAACCCTCGATCGGACTGCACCAGCGCGACAACGACCGCCTGATCGGCACACTGAAGCACCTGCGCGATCTGGGCAACAGCGTGATCGTCGTCGAACACGACGAGGACGCGATCCGCGCCGCCGACTACATCGTCGACATGGGGCCGGGGGCGGGCGCGCACGGGGGCGAGGTGGTCGCGTGCGGCACTCTCGACGAGATCGTGACGAACAGCAAGTCGCTCACCGGCCAGTACATGGCGGGCCGACGCCAGATCGAGATCCCGGCCGACCGCACGCCGCCGTTCACGCACTGGCTCAAGCTGATCGGCGCACAGGGCAACAACCTGAAGAATGTAACGCTGGATCTGCCGATCGGCCTGCTGACCTGCATCACCGGAGTCTCGGGCTCGGGCAAGTCGACGCTGGTCAACGACACGCTGTATGCCGCCGTCGCGCGCCACCTCTACGGCTCGGCGGCCGAGCCGGCGCCGTACACGATGATCGAGGGACTCGAGCACGTGGACAAGGTGATCAGCGTCGACCAGAGTCCGATCGGCCGCACGCCACGCAGCAACCCGGCCACGTACACGGGACTGTTCACGCCGATCAGGGAACTCTTTGCCGAGACACCGACCGCACGCGAGCGCGGCTACGAGGCCGGCCGCTTCTCGTTCAACGTGAAGGGTGGACGCTGCGAGTCCTGCCAGGGCGATGGTGTCATCAAGGTCGAGATGCACTTCCTGCCGGATGTCTATGTGCCCTGTGACGTCTGTCACGGCAAGCGCTACAACCGCGAGACACTCGAGGTGCACTACAAGGGCCGCAACATCGCCGAGGTGCTCGACCTGACCGTCGAAGACGCCTTCGAGTTCTTCAACGCCGTGCCGACCATCGCCCGCAAGCTGCAGACGCTGCTCGACGTCGGTCTCGGCTATGTGCGGCTGGGCCAGAGCGCGACGACACTGTCGGGCGGCGAAGCGCAGCGCGTCAAGCTCTCGCTCGAGCTTTCGAAGCGCGACACCGGGAAGACGCTGTACATCCTCGATGAGCCGACGACCGGACTGCACTTCCACGACATTGCGCTGCTGCTCAAGGTGCTGCACCAGTTGCGCGACGCCGGCAACACGGTGGTCGTCATCGAGCACAACCTGGACGTGATCAAGACCGCCGACTGGGTGGTCGACCTCGGGCCTGAAGGTGGCGATGGCGGCGGTCGCATCATCGCGGCCGGACCGCCCGAGCAGATCGTCGCCAGCGCAGAAAGCCATACCGGCACCTACCTGGCGCCGGTGCTCACGCGACGGCGCAGGAAGCGCGCCGCCTAGCGCTGTTCAAAACCTGATCGTCCCCAGCACTCGTACTTCGCCGCCGGCGGGACGCAGCACGACTGCCTCACCCACAGCAGTCGGGCGGCCCGTGAGGGCCGAGATGTTGACCTGATGCGTGACCAGTACCAGCACTCCGGGGCCTTTCCAGTCCGCGATACGAGCACTCAGCGCGCGGGTCTGTCCAGCCGCCGCTGTACGATCTTCGAAGAACGAGTTCAACGCCTCAAGAAACACCACCTGCAGTCGCGGGAAGGCCAGTCGTGCGGTGTCCGCCGTTCGACACCAGCGGCTCGACTCGACGCGCGTCACCGCAACGACCTGTTCGGCCAGCTTCCGCCCCATCGCAACCGCCTGCGCGCGTCCCGTTTCGGACAGATTGCGCTGCGTTGCGCAGTCGTCGAGCCGGAAGCCGGGTGGATCGCCAATGCCCGGCACCGTCTCGGCGTGGCGGACGATCAGCACGGTCCCGGATTCGCGCAGCGCTTTCCACGCAGCCTCTTCGGCGCTCGCGTGGGCGACGGCGAACATTGCCACCGCCGCCGCCACGAGAAGACGTAGGAGCCGCGTCATCGCTCCAGCAACCGTTCCTCGGCCTGCTCGAGCGACTCGGGCACGCCACGCAGCACGATCACATCGCCAAGCTGCAGTGTCATCTCGGGGCTCGGATCGGCGCCGCGAATTCCGCGTCGGCGCACAGCGGTGACCTCGGCTCCCATCCCTTCCAGGCCAAGATCCGCCAACCGTTTGCCGATTGCCAGGGCACCCGCATCGATCGGCACGGAATGCAATCGTTCGTGGGACTCACCATCGGGCGACAGGTCTTCGTCTCCGGTGCCATGGAAGTAGCCGCGCAGCAGGCGATAGCGCTGGTCACGCGCCTCACGCACGCGCCGGACCACGCGTCCCAACGGCACGCCGAGCAGCACCAGCGCATGGGACCCCAGCATCAGGCTGCCCTCGATGACTTCCGGCACGACTTCGGTGGCCCCGGCCTGCATCAGCTTGTCGAGATCGTGGTCGTCCTGCGTCCGGACGATGACGGCAAGATTCGGCCGCAATTCATGGGCGTGGTGCAGCACTGTCAGCGCCGACCGGGTGTCCGCGTAGGTGACGACCAACGCCGCCGCACGCCGTATGCCGGCCGCGACCAGCGTCTCGCGGCGCGCTGCATCGCCATAGACAACCGAGTCGCCGGCCGCCGCGGCTTCGCGCACGAGGTCCGGATCGAGATCGAGCGCGACATAGCCGATGCCTTCCTGCTCGAGCATCTTCGCCAGGTGTTGGCCGCTGCGCCCAAAGCCGCAGATCACCACGTGGCGTTCGGTGGCGATGGCGCGCTGGGCGATCTGCGCGATCTCGAGCGACTTCTGCAGCCATTCGCTCGAAGCGAGCCGCATCGCGATCCGGTCCGCGTGCTGCACGAGCAGGGGCGCAGCCAGCATCGACAGCAGCATTGCGGCCAGCACTATCTGCAGGATCAGGTTGTCGAGCAGGCGGAACTGGCCCGCGAGGCCGAGCAGGACAAAGCCGAACTCACCCGCCGTGGCGAGTGCAAGTGCGGCGCGGATCGAGGTCCCGGCGGCTGCTCCGAACAGCCGAGCCAGCAGCCAGATCAGGCCGAACTTGAACACCACCGGCACGGTCAACGCCAGCAGCACCCAGCCGAAGTGGTCGAAAACGACTCGCGGGTTCAGCAGCATGCCGATCGTCACGAAGAACAGGCCCAGCAGGACGTCGCGGAACGGCTTGATGTCTTCGTCGACCTGATGGCGAAACTCGGTCTCGGCGATCAGCATGCCGGCCACGAACGCGCCCAGCGCGAGCGAGAGTCCGGCGATCTCGGTCAGCCAGGCGAGTCCGAGCGTGATGAGCAGCACGTTGAGCGTGAACAACTCGTGCGACTTGCGCCGGGCAACCAGTTGCAGCCACCAGCGCAGCACACGCTGACCGCCGGCGAGCAGCACCGCCAGCAGCGCCGCCGCCTTGAGGATCGCGGCGCCGAGCGTCCAGCCGAGGTCGCCGGTATCTGCGGCGAGCGCCGGAATCACGACCAGCAGCGGCACGACGGCAAGATCCTGGAACAGCAGGACGCCAACGATGCGTTTGCCGTGCTCCGTGTCCAGCTGCACGCGCTCCGCGATCAGTTTCATGACAATGGCGGTCGACGACATCGCCAGCGCGGCCCCAAGCGCGAAGGCTCCGGCAAGATCGACGCCAAAGTGGCTCCCGAGCGCGGCACCGGCCACCAGCGCACTGGCGATCGTCAGCCCGACCTGCGCACCGCCGAGGCCAAACACGATGCGCCGCATGGATTTCAACCGCGGCAGCGAAAACTCGAGGCCGATCGAGAACATCAGGAAGACGACGCCGAACTCCGCCAGGTAGCGCGTCTGCTTGCTGTCCGGAACCAGGCCGAAGGCGTTGGGGCCGATCAGGATGCCCACCGCGAGGTAAGCGAGCAGCGGTGGCAGGGACAACAGGCGGAAGGCAACCACGCCGAGCACCACGCTGGCGAGCAGAACGAGCGTTACTTCAAGACCTGATGTCATCGATTGCAGGCGCGGGGCAGGGTCGAACGAGCCGCGCAAGCAAACGTCATGCCAGCGCCGGTTCCGCGTGTATTATCGCCGCAGCCTCCCGCATGGCCCTGCGCCACCCTTTTTCAGACAGAAACCTCGCCGCAGTCGATGCCCGCACCCGCCAAGACGATCGAAGCGAACGCGAGCGCGCTGGCGCTGGCGCGCGAAGTCATCGAGATCGAAGCCAGCGCCGTCGCCGCACTCGCCACCCGGATCGATGAGACGTTCGGCAAGGCCGTCACGCTGCTCCTTCGCTGCCGCGGGCGGGTCGTCGTCACCGGCATCGGCAAGAGCGGTCACATCGGGCGGAAGATCGCCGCCACGCTGGCCTCGACCGGAACTCCGTCGATGTTCGTGCATGCGGCCGAAGCCGCCCACGGCGACCTCGGCATGATCACCCGCGACGACGTGCTGCTCGCGCTGTCGTACTCGGGCGAAGGCGACGAGTTGCTGACCATCCTTCCGGTGGCCAAGCGCGCGGGCACGCCGTTGATCGCGATGACGGGCAGCGCCGGTTCGGCGCTGGCGCGGCTTGCCGATGTCCACCTGGATGTCCATGTCGAGAAGGAAGCCTGCCCGCTGAACCTCGCGCCGACGTCTTCGACCGCGGCGATGCTCGCCTTCGGCGACGCGCTCGCCATCGCCTGCCTCGATGCACGTGGATTCGGCCAGGAAGACTTTGCTCGCTCCCATCCGGCCGGCGCACTTGGCCGGAAACTGCTGACTCGGGTCAGCGATGTCATGCGCAGCAGCGATGCCATCCCTCGCGTTGCCAGCACCGCCACCGTCATGGACGCGTTGCACGAGATCACGCGCAAGCAGCTGGGCATGACCGCCGTGCTCGACGAGCGTGGAACACTGACCGGCATCTTCACCGACGGCGACCTGCGCCGCCTGCTGGAGCGTGTCGGCGACGTACGGACACTGGCCGTGGCAGATGTAATGACCCGGACGCCGCTGACGATCGGCCCCGATGCACTCGCGGTTGAAGCTGCGCAGTTGATGGACCGCAACCGCAAGAACCAGCTGCTGGTCATCGACGGGGGTGGCCAGCTGGTCGGGGCGCTGAACAACCTCGACCTGATGAACGCGAAGGTCATCTAAATGACGGCCGAACAGCGCGCGGCGCGCGTGCGACTCGCCGTCCTCGATGTCGACGGCGTGCTGACCGATGGCAGGCTGTACTACGGGCCCGAGGGCGAGGCGCTCAAGGCCTTCGACGTGCGCGATGGCCACGGTATCAAGATGCTGCTCGCGCGCGGGATCGACGTCGCGATCCTGTCGGCACGCAATTCCCCGATTGTTGCGAGGCGCGCACGGGAGCTTGGCATTGGTCGCGTGCTGCAGGGGCGCGGCGACAAGGCCGCCGGATTCATCGAACTGCTGCGTGAGTTCGGATGCCCCTCCCACGAAGCGGCCTACATCGGCGACGACCTGCCTGACCTGCCGGTGCTGCGATCGGTGGGCTTCGCCGCCACCGTCGCCGATGCGCGCGACGAGGTCAAGGCCGCCGCCCACTGGATCGCACCCTGCCCCGGCGGCCACGCCGCCGTTCGCGCCTTCGCCGAGTTCATCCTGCGCGCCAAGGGCATCGATATCGCTGCAATGGTGAACGGATGAAGCGCGGCGACCACACTCCGCCGCCGTTGAATTCGCGCCGCACGCCCGGCCGGTCCACGGCTTCGCTTGCAGGTGAAGCCGGCTGCGCGGGATCGCCAGCGCGCAGGCGCTGGCGATTCTTCCGCTTCGCCCAAAGGGCGGCGCGCTAACTAGAGCGCAGCGGGTGCACGTGCGATGCAAAGCATCGCGTACACCCGCTGCGAAGCCCAATGCGTGACCGCATCACCGCCATCATCGCCATCCTGCTGCTCCTGCTGCTGGCCGGCTCGACTTACTGGTACTCGCTGTCGACCCGCCTCGGAGCCATTCCGAACGCGGTTTCGCGCGAAGGGCCGGACGTGATCGGCGACAAGGTCACGCTGACGCAGTTCGACGCGGCTGGGCGCGCCGTCAACAAGCTGATCGGTGAGCGCATCACGCACTACCCGAGCGACGATCGCGCCGAGGTGATCCAGCCGCGGATGGTGAGCCTGCGTGAAGACCAGCCGCAGATCGACGCGCGGGCGGATCACGCGCTGGTGGAAGACAGCGGGGCACGCGTCACGCTCACGGGAAACGTGACCCTGGTCCGCGCCGCGGGCAAGGACGGTGAACCGCCGATGCGAATGACCACCGAGAAGCTGGTCGCGCTGCCCGACGTCGAGCAGTTCGCGACCGATGCGCCCGTCGCGATCGAACGCGGCGACTCGCGCATCAACGCTGTCGGGATGGATTACGACAATATCAAGCGCAGCGTCAGGTTCCGATCGCAGGTTCGTGGCTCGATGGAGCCCACGACCGCCAACCGGGAGGGACGATGAACCGTTCATGGATCGCGCTCGCTCTTGCCGGGTTACTGGCGAGCACCGCACAGGCCGAACGCGCAGATCGAGAAAAGCCGCTCAACTACGAGGCCAACACCGGCGAATGCGACGACCTAAAGCAGGTGTGCGTGCTCGGCGGCGAAGTCGTGCTCGTCAAGGGCACGATGCGCGCCACGGGTGAGCGCGTGCAGATCCGCAAGGACCCGGAGGGATATCAGTACGGCCTGATCGAAGCGGCGCCTGGCAAGCTCGCCACCTTTCGACAGAAGCGCGACGCCAGCCAGCCCGGGCCGGACGAGTACGTGGAAGGCTATGCGGAGCGCGTCGAGTACGACGAGAAGGCCGACACGGTGAAGCTCATCGGTCGCGCCCGCGTGCGACTGCTGGAGAACGACGTGCAGCGCGACGAGCTGCGCGGCGACTCGATCACCTACGACCAGCGCAACTCGAAGTACTTCGTCACCGGCGGCAAGTCGGCCGCCGACCCGAACAATCCGGACGGGCGAGTGCGCGGCACCATCGCGCCGCGTTCGACTGCACCGAAGACGGGCACGCCGGCGCCGCTGAAATCGGACACCAAGATCGCCAACCCCCGGGCGGACTAGGATGAATCGACCCGCACGCTCGCGATCGCTCGCTGCCCCCCGAAGGGGCTGTCAGTGGTTGCTGGCGGCCGTCCACTGACATGGAAGCGCGCACCCGAGCCGGTGATGCTGCCACTCCGCTCGCGCGCGAGCGGAGCACCCTGACCGTCGAGCGGCTGCAGAAGCGCTACGGCAGCCGCACCGTCGTAAAGGACGTCTCGCTGACTGTCGAAAGCGGCGAAGTGGTCGGGCTGCTCGGCCCGAACGGCGCCGGCAAGACCACCTGCTTCTACATGGTCGTCGGACTCGTGCCGCTCGACGATGGCGACATACTGCTCGACGCCAAATCGATTGCGCACCTGCCGATCCATCGCCGGGCGCGCCTTGGACTGTCCTACCTCCCCCAGGAGGCGTCGGTCTTCCGCAAGCTGACGGTCGAGGAGAACGTCCGCGCCGTACTGGAACTGCAGATCGACGACCAGCAGCGGCCGCTGCCGAAGGATGTCATCGACGACCGGCTCTCCGAGCTGCTCGATGACCTGCAGATCGCGCACCTGCGCACCAATACCGCGCTCTCACTGTCCGGCGGCGAGCGGCGCCGGGTCGAAATCGCGCGCGCGCTGGCGGCGCGGCCCCGCTTCATCCTGCTCGACGAGCCGTTCGCCGGAGTCGACCCGATCGCCGTGCTCGAGATTCAGCGCATCGTGCGGTTCCTGAAGGAGCGCGGCATCGGCGTGCTGATCACCGACCACAACGTGCGCGAGACGCTCGGCATCTGCGATCACGCCTACATCATCAACGAAGGCGTGGTGCTCGCCGCCGGCCGCCCGGACGAGATCGTCGGCAACGAAACCGTGCGCCGCGTCTATCTGGGCGAGCACTTCCGGATGTAATGAATACGCTCCTCGTGTACGCGACCGCTGCGCGGTCGCGCGTGCACTCGTCGCGGTCAGTCAGAGCGCGCCCTTCGGGCGGCCGCGCGTGCGCGCTGATTACAACGGCACGATGAAACCGAGTCTTCAGCTTCGACTGTCGCAACATCTGGCGCTGACTCCGCAGCTTCAGCAGTCGATCCGGCTGCTCCAGCTGTCGACGCTGGAACTGAACCAGGAAATCGAGCAGGCGATGGCGGACAACCCGCTGCTCGAACGCGACGATGATCCACTCGCCGGCTCGCTGCACCTGCGTTCGGACGGGTCGATCGAACAGGCGGCAACGCCCTCCAGCAATGAGTCCGCTGGCGGCGAGGCCGACAGCACCCCCGCCAGCGAGCCCGAGATCGCCAACGATTCGATGCTCGAGTGGGGCCGGGGCGAATCGCGCGCCGACGACGAGGAGTCGAGCGCGGTCGACTGGGCTGCAACCCGGCCGTCGCTGCGCGATCACCTGCTGCAGCAGCTCGCGTGCACACAGGCGAGCCCGCGCGACCGGGCGCTCGTCGAATTCCTCATCGAGGCCCTCGACGACGACGGCTATCTGCAACCGCCGCTTGAGGAACTCGTGGCGATGTGCCCCGAGGCCGCAGAGGTCGATCTCGACGAATTGCGCTCGGCGTTGCGACTGCTGCAAAGCTTCGATCCACCGGGCATCGGGGCGCGCGACACCGCCGAGTGCCTGCGGCTGCAGCTCGACGTGCTCGCGCGCGGCGCTCACGCGCCCGCGGGACTCGACCTGGCGCGGCGCGTTGTTAGCGAGCACTTGCCTCTGCTGGCGGCTCGGGATTTCCTCAAGCTGAAGAAAGCGCTCGGGTGCTCCGATGAGGCGCTGCGCGCAGCGCACCAATTGATTCGCACACTGTCTCCACGGCCGGGTGTAGCCTTTGGTGACACGCGCGCCGATTACGTCGTGCCCGAAGTATTTGTTCGACGGATCAGGGATCGCTGGACTGCAGTACTAAATGCAGAAGTGATGCCGCGACTCCGGGTCAACCAGGCCTATGCCGACATACTCAAGCGCGGTCGAGGTGATCGTTCGGTAGACCCGGCTCAGCGGGGACAGTGGACGACGCGCGTACAGGAAGCACGGTGGCTGATTCGCAATCTCCAGCAACGCTTCGATACGATCCTCCGCGTATCGCAGGCAATCGTGGACCGGCAGCACAACTTCTTCACGCATGGCGCCATCGCGATGCGTCCGCTGGTGCTCAGGGAAATTGCCGATACGGTCGGATTGCACGAATCCACCATTTCGCGGGTCACAGCCAACAAGTACATGGCCACGCCGCTCGGCGTGTTCGAACTCAAGTTCTTCTTCGGCAGCCATGTGGCGACCGAGGCGGGCGGGGCGGCGTCGTCCACGGCGATCCGCGCGTTGATCAAGCAACTGATAGGAGCTGAAGACACCCGGAATCCACTCTCGGACAGCAAGCTCGCCGAACTGCTGGGTGAGCAGGGCATCGTGGTGGCTCGGCGTACGGTCGCCAAGTATCGCGAGGCCATGAAGATCCCGGCGGTGGCGATGCGCAAGTCGTTATAAGCGCGCTGCGGCACGCGCCGCGGCGTTGTTCGAACCGACTGACTCCACCTTGGGGGTTTGCATGAATCTGTTGATCCACGGAAACCATGTCGAAGTCACGCCCGCGTTGCGTGACTACGTGGCCGGCAAGTTGAACCGCGTCGAGCGGCATTTCGACCAGGTCATCGATGCCAGCGTGCAACTGACAGTGCAGAAGCTGCGACAGCGCGCCGAGATCACGCTCCGACTGCGCGGCAACAACATTCACGTGGAATCCGAGGATGGCGACATGTATGCGGCGATCGACATGCTGATCGACAAGCTCGATCGCCAGGTCCTGCGGCACAAGGACCGGGTCAAGGACCATTCGGCCGACGCGCTCAAGCGGCAGCAGGCGATCCAGCAGTCTCAATAGCCAGAACGGCCGAATTGAAGGTGGCGCACTGTGACGCGCGCCACCCATCCCATTCCCGCCGAAATTCCATGTTTGCCAGCTGCGGCAGCTGTCCGGACGTCTCCCGCGATGTCGCCGCCCCAGCCTTTGCACCCCTACTGGCACGCCTGATTCGAAGCTGTGGAATCACTCTTCCAATCGATCGCCGCGGACGCCCTGCCGTGCGGCAATGCGGGTGTATGATCCGCGCCTTCTTTTTCAACGGCCCGCAACCTGCGCGTGGCGGAAAAGACTCCGGAAACGTGCGGTTTCCAGACGGATGGATTGCGCGCCACGCGCCTAGCCTCACATCTCGTCCCGGCCTTCCTCGAAGCTGATGAACCATCTCTCACGGCTGCTGCCCGCTTCAAACGTGCTGCTCGACTTCGCTGCGTCGAGCAAGAAGCGGGCGTTCGAACAGGCCGGTCTGATATTCGAGAACCACCAGGGTATCGCCCGCGCCAAGGTGTTCGACAGCCTGTTCGCGCGAGAGCGACTCGGTTCGACCGGCCTCGGCCAGGGCGTGGCCATCCCCCACGGCCGGATCAAGGGCCTCAAGGATGCAGTCGCCGCGTTCGTTCGCGTCTCGGAGCCGATTCCATTTGACGCGCCCGACGGCCAGCCGGTGGCGCTGATGGTGTTCCTGCTGGTGCCGGAGCAGGCCACCCAGACGCACCTCGACATCCTGTCGGAGCTGGCCCAGATGCTTTCGGACAAGTCGTTCCGCGAGACGTTGCTGATGGCATCCGATCCGAACGCAGTCCACGTGGCACTGACCTCCTGGGAACCGGTGCGGCCGGCTGCCTGATCGGCAACTGAAGTTCCCGCCGGGACATCCATTGCGGTAGCCTCCTGCGCACCCGCTGCCGGGCACTAGGCAGGTGCGAGGATCGTTCGATGCCGACCTTTCAGTCCCTGTACGAAGACAATCGCGAAGCACTGCGGTGGTCCTGGATCGCCGGTCGCGACTCGTCCGAGCGTTTGCTCGACACTCCAGCCACTGCCGGCCTCGCTAGCGCCGACCTCGTCGGCCACCTCAACCTGATCCATCCGAATCGCCTGCACGTGCTCGGCGAAGCGGAGGTCCGCTACTACACGCACATGGAGCCGGGGCGACGACTGCACTACGCCCATGAACTGATCGCCGGCAATCCGCTCGGCCTCGTCATCGGCGAGGGACTCAACCCGCCGGCCGAACTCATCGAGACCGCCGAGCGCGCGGGACTTCCGACACTCGCATCGCCGCAGCCTGCGGCCGAGATCATCGAGGTGCTGCGCATCTACATCGCCAAGGTGCTGGCGGCGCATTGCACGATGCATGGCGTGCTGATGGACGTGCTCGGCATGGGAGTGCTGGTCGCCGGCGAATCGGGCGTAGGCAAGAGCGAATTGGGGCTCGAACTCATCAGCCGTGGCCACGGACTGGTGGCCGACGACGTGGTCGACCTTTCGCGGGTCGCGCCCGACACGATCGAGGGGCGCTGCCCGCCCCTGCTCGCCAATCTGCTCGAAGTGCGCGGCCTCGGCCTGCTCGATATCAAGTCGATCTTCGGCGAAACAGCGGTGCGGAGGAAGATGAAGCTGCGCCTGATCGTCGAATTGCGCCGCTACGGCGCAACCGAGACGATGGAACGCCTGCCGCTCGAAGGTCAGACGCAGGACGTGCTGGGGATTCCGATCCGCAAGGTGCTGATACCGGTCGCCTCGGGCCGCAACCTTGCCGTGCTGACGGAAGCCGCGGTCCGCAACACCATCCTGCAGTTGCGCGGAATTGACACCATGCGCGACTTCCTGCAGCGGCACCAGCAGCAGATGAGCGGCGGCTGAGCCGGCCTGTCTGCGCATGCTGTATTGAATGGGACCGTGCTCCCGCGCGCAACGATCAACACAGCGACAGAGCTCAAGGGAAAGAACGAGTTGAAGTGCGTGCTCTTGGCAGCCTGCAAGGCAGCCCCGCTGGCCGCCCTGGTCGCCGACGCCCAGGCGGCGCAGCAACAGAAGATGACAGCCTGCAACAAGGAGGCCGGAACCAAGAAGCTCGAAGGCGATGCCCGCAAGAAATTCATGCCGGAATGCCTGTCGGGCTGAACCATCGTCTTCCTGGATGAAGGATGGGGCGCGCAGTGCGCCCCTTTTTCATTGTGCGTCCGACCTGTGAGCATGCAACAATTGCTTTTCACCTCCCTCGCCGCTGGATGCGCATCGTCCTCGTCACAGGCATGTCGGGCTCGGGCAAGTCGGTCGCTATCCGGCTGCTCGAGGACGCGGGCTACTACTGCATCGACAACCTGCCGTCGCGCTTCGTGCGGGATGCCTGCACGCTGCTCGAGAGCACCGATCACAGCAATGTTGCGCTCTCGGTCGATTCACGCAGCGAAGCCTCGCTCGACGATGTCCCGGACATCATCGGCACGTTGCGCGACGCGGGGCACGACGTACGGGTGCTCTTTCTGACGGCTTCGAATGCCGCGTTGGTGCAGCGCTTCTCCGAGACGCGACGCCGGCACCCGATGTCACTCCGCGTTCGGCCGCAGGACGCGGAGGCGACGCTGGCCGAATCGATCGATCTGGAGCGGGAACTGCTGGCGCCACTGCTCGAGGTCGGACATGTGATTGACACCAGCGATCTGCATCCGAATATGCTGCGCCAGTGGGTGCGCGAGTTCACAGGCATCCCGCCGTCTGCGTTGGTGCTGGCCTTCGAGTCCTTTGCGTTCAAGCAGGGCGTGCCAGTTGCCGCCGACTTCGTGTTCGATGTCCGCAACCTGCCCAACCCGCATTACGAACCGCAGCTGCGCCTGCTCACCGGGCGGGATGCGGCGGTGATCGCCCACCTCGAACGAATCAGCACGGTAAGGGAGATGCTCGACGACATCGCCGGGTTCATCGGCAAATGGCTGCCCAGCTACGTGGCCGACAATCGCCACTACCTGACGGTTGCGATCGGCTGTACCGGCGGGCGCCATCGGTCCGTCTACATAGTGGAGCAACTTGCGATGCGCTTTGCGGCGCACGACGGCGTGCTGGTGCGCCACCGTGCGCTCGGGGACTCCCCGGTCTGATGCGTCTGCCGTTGTTTCCTCTATCGACGGTGCTGTTCCCGGGCGGCGTCCTGCCGCTGCGCATCTTCGAGGCCCGTTACATGGACATGGCGCGCGACTGCCTGCGCAACAACTCCCAGTTCGGCGTATGCAGGATCACTGACCCCAAGGCGAGCGAAGCGAGCCGCGACGCGGCGGTCGCTGCGGTCGGCTGCAGCGCCGGCATCGCCGGCTGGGACATGCGTCAGCTGGGGTTGCTGCACGTGCGGGCGATCGGGTTCCAGCGCTTTCGCGTGCTCGAGTCCGCAACCGAGGCCAACGGACTCAAGGTCGCCGAAATCGAGTGGCTGGACGACGATGTCGACCAGCCTATCGCTCCGGAACATGCACCGTGCGCCGAGCTGCTCGGCCGCATCATCGATGATCTCCGGGCGCAGGCGGCCGAGCGCCGGCGCGAGTCTCAGGACGACGACATACTCGGGCAGGTGCCGTTCGAGGAACCTTTCCAGATGGAATCCAGCAGCTGGGTATCCAACCGCCTGTGCGAGGTGCTACCGGTGCCGCTGAAGGCCAAGCAGAAGCTGATGGAACTCGACGACGGTCGCGCTCGACTCGAGATCGTGCACACCTACCTCAAGCAGCACGCGGTGTTCAAGTAACCGCCCGCTCGCTGTTCAGGCCCAGCAGCAGCCGGCGAATCGGCGCCGGCAGCGCAGCCTCATCGAAGCGGTCGGCGCTGAGCCACTCCACACCAGCCGTCCCGGACACACCGGAAGCCTGTGTCGCGAGCAGTAACCGCGGGTGCATGACGAAGCTGTAGTGGCTGAACTCGTGCCGCACCGGTGCCAGCCGTTCGACGATCTTGGCGCCCAGCGCAAAGCGGTGCACCACCTGCTGCACCAGATCGGCATCGGAAACGTCCGTTGGGAACTCGGGAGGACTCAGCAGCCCACCCCAGATGCCTGCCGGCGCACGCCGCTCGAGCAGGATGGCACCGGAGTCGTCGGCGATCAGGGCGACCGTAGCGGCGCGCAGCGGACGAGCCTTTGGCGGCCGCGGTGCCGGCAGCTCCGCGATGCGGTCTTCCCGCCGCGCAGCGCAGCTTTCGTGCACCGGGCACCGCGCGCACCCGGGCTGGCTGCGCGTGCAAACGGTCGATCCCAGATCCATCAAGCCCTGGGTGTAGGCGCCAACGTCTGAATGAGGAAGCTGCTCTTCCGCGATGGCCCACAGGGCGCGCTGCACCTTTGACGCCCCCGGATGGCCGGCGACGCCGAAGTGGCGTGCCAGCACACGCCTGACGTTGCCGTCCAGGATCGCGGCGCGCTCGCCGTACGCAAATGCCGCGATCGCGGCCGCGGTCGAGCGCCCGATGCCCGGCAGCCGTTCGAGTTCGGCAGCTGACCCGGGAAATTGCCCGCCAAATTCCGTGGCAACTGCCTGGGCACACCGATGCAGGTTGCGTGCTCGCGTGTAGTAACCGAGTCCCGCCCAGGCGGACATGACCTCGTCTGCCGCCGCGGCAGCCAACGCTTCGACATCCGCGAAGCGCTCAACGAAGCGCAGGTAATACGGGATCACGGTCGCGACCTGCGTCTGCTGCAGCATCACTTCCGAGAGCCAGATGCGGTAGGCATCGCGCGTGCCTTGCCACGGCAGATCATGCCGTCCATGCGTACGCTGCCAGGTGATGAGGCGCTGGGAAAACATGCGCTGCGCGGGAGCCCGGTCGTTCGCCGGATCGCCCCGGCCGGTCGACATTATGCGGCGCCGCTCCCGGCCCGTTCCGCGATGGGGATGATCACGGACGCCGTGGCGGCCGCCAGGAATTGGCGGAAACGTGCCGGGACTCATCCGGCCGCCGCGGCGCGCGTTCGCCGCAAGCCGGCGGAGGCATGCGTCTACGCTGCGAGCGCCTCTTCCGAAAGGCCCAGCTCGTCAGGCACGCGGGCGCCAATCTCCTGGATGCGATCCGAGAGTCGTCTCACATCGGCCAGCCGCGACTGTGCTTCCTCGAGGGCCTGTTCGAGTTCGGCGATGCGTTCGTCCAGCGATCCCTGTGCATCGCGGATCTTCGAGATCGATTCCGCCCGCTTCCGCAGCTGCGCACGCTGCTCGCGCACCTGCAGTTCGATCGGCGGCAGCAGGGACTTGACCCACGCCTCTGTGTCGCGCTCGGCGGCCGAGAAGATCTCGCGCGACTTGGACACCACGGTTTCGAAGAAGCGCTCCATCAGAGTCCAGCGGTCGCGTGTAAGCACCGCAAAAGCGCCAAACTGCGACTTGTAGGCCTGCTCGGCCCGCTCGAGCTCGGCGATATAGGTATCAAGCGAAAACGTCATCGGCGGACTGAGGCTCCAGCCGAGCTCCTCGGCAAAGCGGCGCTGCACCCCGAGCACCATCTGCTCGACCTCGAGCGCCTTCGTGTTCGCCGCGCGCAGCAGTCCGCGCAGGTTGGTGAAGTATTCGCGGACCGCCGACGAGATCGTCGGCGACAGCTGCGACTTTCTCATCTTGTTGCGAGTCGCAATCACCTGCGCCCGCAATGTGCTGACGCGCAGGTTGAGAAACAGCGGGTCCGATAGCTTTTGCAGCACCGCTCGTGCCGCCACGATCTTGCGCACAACGTCCTCGAACTCGTGCTGCTCCGCGAACGCCCGCCGCGTCATGCGCTCGATCGAACTCTGGTTCTTGCCCTGCAGGCCGCGCAATTCGAAGAGCTGCTCGATGACGCCGCGCTCGCGAGCCGTCAGCGTCAGCCGCGCTTCGGAGGCGACCCGCCCTACCTGCACGACGGTCTGGTCACGCACGATCTGCTGCTTGGTCGGAACCAGCAGGTCGATCAACGCCTCCTCGAGCAGCGGCAGGCGGCTGGCGTCGAGCAGCGTCGAGTCGTTCTGGACCTTCGCGACCAGACCCTTCTGGGCGCTCACAGGGAATACGCGAAGCGGATTAAGGTCGAGCGTGGCGGCCACGCCGGCGCACTGACGGCGCACTTCGCGCTCGATCTCGCCCGGGGTCTTCAGCGGGTCCCACAGACCATCGATCTTGTTGAGAACGGCAATGTGATTCTTGTGACCGGCATCGCCGACGATGTGCTGCCATACATCGAGGTCGCTCTTCGTGACTCCGGTGTCGGCGGCGAGCACGAACAGCACGGCATGCGCATTCGGCACCAGTGACAAGGTCAGCTCGGGCTCGGTGCCGATTGCGTTCAACCCGGGCGTATCGAGGATCACCAGGCCGTGCTTGAGCAGCGGATGCGGAAAGTTGATCACCGCGTGGCGCCACTTCGAAATCTCGACCATGCCGTTCTTGTCGAGCGCGATCACCTGCGCGGGATCATCCTCGTCGTACAGCGCGTAGCTGCGTGCCAGCTCGACTGGCACCTTCACGGTCTCGGCGACGATCTTGAACGCGTTGAGCATGCCGTCGGCGGAACTGGTGTCGAGCGGGAAGACCTGCCACTCGTCCGACCTGCGCTTGAAGTCGGTCGTCGTTCCGTGGCGGCCGCGCGTTTCGATTGGCAGCGCGCGGATGCAGGGCGGCAGCGACTCGTCGTACAGCAGTTCCGTCGGGCACATCGTGGTGCGCCCGGCCGACGACGGCAGGATGCGCTTGCCGTAGTCGGCAAAGAAGATGGCGTTGATCAGCTCGGACTTGCCGCGCGAGAATTCGGCGACGAATGCGATGACGAGTTTGTCCTCGGCCAGGCGATCGAGCGCGACATCAACGCGGCGAGCGGCGTCGGCATCGAGCATCTGCGCGTCGGCCAGCCACTGGCGCAAATGCACAATGGACGACGCCAGCGCGTCGCGCCACTGGCCGTATTCCTCGAAACTCGAAGCAAGCTGGGCCATTGGCCACGCATCAGAGCAAGGTCGAGCCAATCTATCACAGGGCTTTCCGCGTACGACACCTGACCATGACATGAAAACGTACCAACATACGGCGCAAATCGAAGCACGCCCGGAACCGCAAACCACTTTGCAGGCGCCGCCGCGGTCAGCGCTGGCAGCGCGGACAGTAGTAGGTCGCCCGTTGTCCCTGCACGATGCGCCGGATCGGCGCGGAACAGCGACGGCACGGCAGTCCGGCACGTTCGTACACGTAGGCCTCGCGCATGAAATAGCCTTCGTCCCCGGCCGCCGATACGAAATCCCTCAGCGTGCTGCCGCCGACGCCGATGGCTTCCGCCAGGACTTCGCGCACCGCGGCAGCGAGGCGATTACAGCGTTCGCGACCGAGCCGCTGCGCGGAAACGCACGGATGAATGCCGGCGCGAAACAGCGCCTCTGACGCGTAAATGTTTCCGACCCCGACGACGACGTCGCCGACCAGGAGTACCTGCTTGATCGCCGCCGACCGCCGCCGCGTATCGCGATGCAGGAGTGCGCCATCGAACCGTGGGTCGAATGGCTCGATGCCCAGGCCCGCCAGCAGCACGTGGCTGCCCACAGGACCCTCCTCGGCTCGATGCCAGAGCAGTGCGCCGAAGCGGCGCGGGTCGGTCAGTCGGATGAGGTGCGAGGCGAGGACGATGTCGACATGGTCGTGGCGCTGCGGTTCGGGCGCTGCCGTCCGTGGCCATACGCGCCAGACGCCCGACATGCCGAGGTGTGAGATCAATGTGCCGTGCCCGAACCGCCACAACAGGTACTTGCCGCGGCGCTCGAGCTGTTCAACGTGCCTGCCTGCCACTGATGCGTCCAGGTCCTTCGGTACCGGCCAGCGCAGTCGCGTGTCGCGCACGGCAACCGACTCGACCGTCCGACCCACGACGAACGGGGCCAGCCCGCGCCGCGTAACTTCGACTTCCGGCAATTCAGGCATCGCAATGGAACCGATTGCGCCAATCGCGTTCTGATAATGTGGGGATCATTCCGCTCGTCGAGCGCCGCTGCGCGCACTTCCACTCCATGCAGGTACTCATTAGACGTTGTAATGCTGTTGCGTTGCGCCTGTTGCCGCCGCTACTTGTCGTGGCTGCGATTCTAGGTTGTGCAACGCGGCCCGAGGCGTCGAGCTCGTCCGGTGAAGGCGGCGGGGCCCCTGCAGCGCAGCCAGTTCCGGCCGCACCGGGCAGCGGAACCGCGGACAACGCACCGGGCCCAGGCGCTGCTGCGGGCACGCCGAACGCACGTCCGGGCGCGGACGTGATTCCCGAGGTACCGATCACCGGCGCGCTGATGTATCAGTTGATGGCAGCCGAGCTGGCTGCTCAAAAGGGCGAACTCGGGGCGGCTTATGCGATCTATCTGAAGCTCGCGCGCGAGACTAGGGATCCTCGTCTCGCACGCCGGGCCACGGAACTTGCCGTGCAGGGCCGAGCCATGTCGCAAAGTGTCGAGGCGGCCGAACTGTGGCGCACTCTGGCACCGGATTCGCGCGATGCGGGACAGGCCCTGGCGCTGCTGTACGCCAGCAGCGGCCGCTTCGATGACGCGTTTCCCCTGCTCGCAGCGGAGGTCAAGGCCGCGGCCGCACCGGCGGCGGAGTTGGCCCGCATTCAACGCAACCTGGCGCGGGTGCCGGACCGGAAGGGTGCGTTTGGCCTGCTTGAACGGCTGGCTCAGCCTTACCTTGATAACGCCGATGTCAGGCTCGTGCTGGCCAGCGGCGCGCAGGCGGCAGGCTTGTCCAGCCGTGCGGTCGAGGAGGCGAAGGCGGCCGTAGCACTGAGGCCCGATTACGAACGCGCCGTCCTCGCGGCCGCGCAATACCTGCAGGCCACTGACCGTCCGGCAGCTCTGGCCATGCTGGAGCAGCGTGCTGCGCAGCCCGGTGCCTCGGCTGACGTGCGCCTCGCCTACGCGCGGCTGCTGGTGGCCGATCGCAAGTACGGACCGGCACGCGAACAGTTCGAGCAATTGCTGCAGGCCGATCCGAAGAATCCGGATCTCGTCTACTCGCTGGCACTGCTGTCCCTGCAGGGCAACCTCAACAGCGACGCGCGCACTTATCTGCAGCGCTACCTTGCGCTCGTGGAAAGCAAGAGCAGCGACGAACGCGACCCGGACCAGGCCTATCTCTACCTCGCACAGATCGCGGAGGAAGAGAAGCAGTACGCCGAGGCGCTGCAGTGGCTGCGCAAGATCGAAGGCGGCGACGAGTATGTGCCGGCGCGTGTGCGCGAAGCGCTCGTGCTCGCCAAGATGAAACGCGCGGACGAGGCACGCAAGATGCTGCGCGGCGTGCAGGCCAGCTCGGCCGACGAGCGCACGCAGTTGCTGCTCGCCGAAGGCCAGCTGCTGCGCGAGATGCATCGCTACGACGAGGCCTACAAGCTGCTGACGCAGGCGCTCGAGAAGTCGCCGGATAACGTGGCCCTGCTGTACGACGCCGCCATGACGGCGGAAAAGCTCGACCGCATCGACGCCATGGAGCGCTACCTGCGCAAGGTCATCGAGCTGCGGCCCGATTATGCGCACGCGTACAACGCTCTGGGCTACACCTTCGCGGATCGCAATGTCCGGCTGCCGGAGTCGCTGCAGTTGATCGAGAAGGCGCACCAGCTTGGCGCCGGAGGATCCCTACATCCTCGACTCGCTCGGCTGGGTCTACTTCCGCATGGGTGATCTGGCCGCCGCCCGCAAATACCTCGAACTCGCGTACGACGCAAAGCCCGACGCCGAAGTCACCGTCCATCTCGCCGAAGTGCTGTGGGCGAGCGGCGACCAGGCGCGTGCACGCCAGCTCTTGCGTGACGTAAGAGCAAAGGAGCCGGGTAACGAATTGCTGAAGTCGACGGTCGCCCGCCTGCGCATCGGTCTCTGATGCGGCGTCGGGCGCTCCGGGTCGGGCTCGCAGCGCTTGCGCTCTGGCTTGGCGCCTGCGCTACGCCGACGCCACCGCCGGAGCGCGTCTACTCGGGCCGTTTCGCGGCAACCGCAAACAACGGCGAGCGGCGCGAGACCATCAGCGGTCTTTTCACCCTCGAGGTGCGCGGCGCGCGCAAGACGATCGACCTCGCCACACCAGTGGGTACGACCGTCGCACGCATTGAAATCGAGCCTGGCCGGGCCACCGCCACCGGTCCGCAGTTGCAGACGGCAAGCGGTCCCGACGCCGATCTGCTGGTCGAGAGCATGTTGGGCTGGCGGCTACCCGTGTCGGGCCTCGCCGACTGGATCGACGGGCGCCCGAGCCCGGATCACCCTGCCTCCACGCAGCGCGAGGGCGGCCGTGTCAGCGAAATCGTCCAGGACGGCTGGACGATCCGTTACGCGGAATACTCCCCGGTCACGCAGCGACCGCGGCGCCTCTTGCTGGAGCGTGCGTCGGCCGGCGTCGGGCCAGCCTTGAGCGTTCGACTGATCGTCGACGAACCGGCGCCGTGAGCGATCATTGAGTACGCCTGCGACGACATGAACATGAGCGCGGGAACCGGCGCGGCGATGCATCGGACGACGACCCACTGAAGCGATGGAACGCGCGCTCGCCCTGCCCGCCCCGGCGAAGCTCAATCTATTCCTGCACGTGCTCGAACGCCGCGCCGACGGTTATCACGAACTGCAGTCGGCGTTTGCGCTGATCGATCTGGCGGACTGGGTCGACCTCGACCGCCGCAACGACGGCAGCCTGCAGCGCACGGGAGATCTCGTTGGCCCGGCTGACAACGACCTGGCGCTGCGCGCCGCGCGCCTGTTGCAGCAGCGGACCGGCACCCGCTTCGGGGCCGACATACACGTGCTGAAACGCATCCCCGCCGGTGCAGGACTCGGCGGCGGCTCGTCCGACGCCGCCACGACCCTGATTGCACTGAATCGCCTGTGGAACACGGCGCTCGATCGCACTGAACTGGCCGCGCTGGCACTGGAACTGGGCGCCGATGTTCCGTTCTTCGTGCACGGATTCAATGCCTTTGCCGAGGGACGCGGCGAGCAATTGAGTCCGATTGCGCTGACCGCTGCCCCGTACGCGCTGATCTGGCCCCAAGTTCATGTTTCGACAAAGGAAATCTTCGAAGACCCCGGTTTGACACGAAATACCAAAGCCACGAAAATATCCGACTTTTCTGTGGCAGCCGGATTATCGCGTCCTGACGATGAACCCGCACTCCATTCGGCGCCGGTTCTCATTGGGTCCAATGATCTCGAGCCTGTTGCGCGGCGCAGGTTTCCGGACATCGATCGGGTCGCGGCGCACCTCGCGCGGTTCGGCCCGACGCGGATGACCGGTTCGGGCTCGGCGGTCTACCTGGTCGCGAGGAACGAAGAAACGGCGCGCGCTGCCGTGGCAAATCTGCCGGCAGGCTGGCAGGGGTGGACAGTGCGTGGATTGACGGAGCACCCTCTGCGAGCGTGGTAAGCGGCGCGCGGCCGGAGCAGCAAGCGCGGTGGCAATGCGTGCCGCGGAAGGAATACAGCACAGGTTTCAGCGCTGGGGAGTCGCCAAGCTGGTTAAGGCAGCGGATTTTGATTCCGCCATTCGAGGGTTCGAATCCTTCCTCCCCAGCCATTAATCACACCGCCGGAATCGGCGTGGCACGCTTTTCATCGACCACGCATGCCGGCGACCGCTTTCTGCAGCGTGCCTGCCGAGGTCGAACGGGTGCACTGACCGGCGACAAGATGGTGCCGCCGGGTTTGACGTCGCGAGCGATTGAGTCATGGCCCTGATGGTCCCCGACAATCTGATGATATTCACGGGCAACGCGAACCCGAAGCTCGCCCATGCCGTGGCACAACAGATCAACATCCCGCTTGGCAAAGCGCAGGTATCGCGCTTCTCCGATGGCGAGGTGACGGTCGAATTGTTCGAGAACGTGCGCGGCAAGGACGCCTTCATCCTGCAGTCAACCTGCGCGCCGACGAACGACAACCTGATGGAACTCATGATCATGGCCGACGCGCTCAAACGCGCGTCCGCCGGCCGGATCACCGCGGCGATTCCCTATTTCGGCTACGCACGGCAGGACCGGCGGCCGCGCAGCGCCCGCGTCGCGATCAGCGCCAAGGTGGTCGCCAACATGCTGCAGGTGGTCGGCATCAGCCGCATGCTGGTCATGGACCTGCATGCCGACCAGATCCAGGGATTCTTCGACATTCCCGTCGACAACATCTACGCCAGCCCCATCCTGCTCGGCGACCTGTGGAAACACAACTACGACAACCTGGTCGTGGTTTCGCCCGACGTCGGCGGTGTCGTGCGCGCACGGGCGCTCGCCAAGCGCATGGACGCCGAACTCGCGATCATCGACAAGCGGCGGCCACGCGCCAATGTGTCCGAAGTCATGCACATCATTGGCGAAGTCGAGGGCCGCAACTGCGTGATCATGGACGACATGGTCGACACCGCCAATACGCTGTGCCAGGCGGCGCAGGCCCTGCGCGAACAAGGAGCGTTGCGCGTGATGGCGTATGCGACGCACCCGGTGCTGTCGGGCAAGGCGGTCGAACGGCTGACGGCCTCGGTCATCGACGAACTGGTCGTCACGGACACGATCCCGCTCGGGCCAGCCGCCGCGGCCTGCCCGAAGATCCGGCAGCTGTCTTGCGCGGCTCTGTTGGGCGAAACGATTTCGCGCATTGCGCGCGAGGACTCGGTGAGTTCGCTGTTCATCGAGTAGCGCTCGAAAGTGCAAACCTACTTTCGAGCGGAATAGTTAGAAAAAATCGCTGGCGAAGCCAGACGATTTTTTGATGGAACTGCAACGCAAGGTCGCCGACCCCGCGTTCAACACGATGCGGGCGACCGCCCGCATCGAAATTGTCCGTCGTGACTGGTCGCGGTCCGCGGATGACAACTGGAGTGTGAAATGAAAGTCGTAGCCAACAAACGAGATGCGCAAGGCACGAGTGCGAGCCGCCGCCTGCGCCATGCCAACAAGGTACCCGGTGTTCTATACGGCGGCAGCGGCGCCGCCCAGGCGATCGAGGTCGAGCACAACCCGCTCTTCCACGCGCTGCGTAAGGAAAAGTTCCATGCATCGATCCTCGACATGGAACTCGACGGCCAGTCGGAACGCGTGCTGTTGCGCGATTTCCAGATGCACCCGTACAAGCCGCTGGTGCTGCATGTCGACTTCCAGCGTGTCTCCGAGAATCAGAAGGTCCACATGCGCATTCCGCTGCACTTCGTCGGCCAGGAGGAATCGCCGGCGTTCAAGGTCGGCGGCGGCCTGATCAGCCATGTGATGTCGGAGGTCGACGTTGCCTGCCTGCCCAAGGACCTGCCGGAGTTCATCGAAGTCGATCTCTCGGGATTGCAGGCTCACCTGACGGTGCGCGTGCTCGATCTCAAGATGCCGACGGGCGTGACGCCGGTGCTCAAGGGCAAGGAAAACCCGGTCGTCGTCGCGGTGTCGACACATGGCGAGCAGGCCGAGGAAGAAGTCGTCGCGCCGGTGGCGGCCGTCGAAGTGCCGGCCACCGCGCAGAAGGCGCCGGTGGCAGCTCCGGGCGCCGCGCCGGCCAAGGGCGGCAAGGAAGACAAGGAAAAGGGCGGCGACAAGAAGAAGTAACCGTCACGCGAGCTGTGACGCTGCGGGCGCACCCACGCGTCCGGCACAATCGAGCCCGCTGCCGTTCCGGCGGCGGGCTTTTTCATGTCCGCAATGACTGACGAACTCGAGCGCCCACAGGGCATCCGCCTCATCGTCGGACTCGGCAACCTCGGCGCCGAGTACGAGTCCACGCGACACAACGCGGGCTACTGGCTGGTCGACGCCATCGCGCGCCGCGCCGGGACGCGTTTTTCGAGCGAGCGCAAGTTCCACGGTGATGCAGCGCGCCTGCGCCTCGGCGGGCACGATGTCTGGCTGCTGAAGCCCACTACCTACATGAACCGGTCGGGCCAGGCGGTGGTGGCGGTCGCCCTGTACTACAAGATCCTTCCCACTGAAATACTGGTCGTGCACGACGAACTCGACCTGCCACCCGGCGCGGTGAAGCTCAAGCGCGGTGGCGGCACCGCAGGGCATAACGGGCTCAAGGACACGCAGGCCCGACTGACGACGGCCGACTTCTGGCGCCTGCGCATTGGCATCGGTCACCCCCGCTCGCTGCAACTCGAGCAGGACGTCACCGACTTCGTACTGCATCCGCCGCGCCGCGACGAGCAGGCTGCCATCGACGAGGCGCTCGGACGCGCGGAGTCGATCGTCGAATTGCTGGCCGAGGGTCAGTTCGAGGCAGCAATGCTGCGCCTGCATACCAAGCAGGGAGGCACAGCGCCACAGGAGTCGTAGCCGACGCCCACGGCGCGGCGTGCAATCGCGGTCCGGCGCAGGAACATCGCAATGCCTACACCCTGGATCGAAGTCCGCGCTGGTGAACGCGCGCGCCGGCACGTCGAGCGGCAGGGCCTGTCTCCCGCCGACATCGCCTGCATTCCCGCCGCTGCCGGCGGGCCGAAAGGCCTGGTACTGATGCCACTCGACCGCCTTCTGCTCAGCGAGTGGCTGCCGTCGGCCCAACGAGTGGAATTCGTGGGCGCTTCGATCGGCGCCTGGCGCATGGCTGCGCTCGCACAGCCGGATCCGCTGGCAGCACTGAGCCGACTGCAGCATGCGTACATGTACGAACAGAATTACGGCAAGCGCCCGACTCCGGCGCAGGTCGCTGCCATCTGCCGGGGACTTGCCCGCTCAGTACTGGGCGGCGAAAGCCTCCGGATCCGCGAGGGAACGGCCCTGTCGATCCTGACGGCACGTGCACACGGCGGGCTGCAGTCACGCGGGCGCGGGGCGTTTGCGCGGGCCGCATTGGCCAACGCGGCGGGTCGGCGCTACCTCGCGGCACATCTGCGGCGCGTCGTCTTCTGCGCTGGCTCACCGTCGCATTTCGACATCGCATTCGACGCCTTCGGCCTCGAGCGCATCGCGTTGTCGGCGGCGAACGCCGAAGACGCGCTGCTGGCCTCGGGCTCGATCCCGCTCGTGTGCGACCCGGTGAGCAACATCGCCGGTGCTCCACCCGGGGATTACTGGGACGGCGGACTGATCGACTATCACCTGCTGCTGCCCTATCCGGGTTTCGATCGACTCGTCCTCTATCCGCACTTCGTGCCATGGATCACGCCCGGATGGCTCGACAAGTACCTGCCCTGGCGTGTGCGCCCGCGCGGCCACGACTGGTTGTCGAACGTGTTGCTGATCGCGCCCTCGCGGGCGATGCTCGAGCGCCTGCCAGGCGGCAAGCTGCCCGACCGCAGCGACTTCTACCGCTACGGCACCAACAATCCCGCGCGCATCGCGTTGTGGGAACGGGCGATCGCCGAGGCGGAACGCTTCGCCGACTCGGCCATGGCGTGGCTGCAGTCGCCGGACCCGTCCGTAGTGCAGCCGCTCTAGTGGCCTGTAACAGTCGATTCGGGAGTGAAAGGCGGGCCCGGGCGAGCCCGCATTGAGCAAATGAGCGCGAAGCGAGCCGCGTCGAATAGCCGTCGCATATTCGCAAGGCGAGCGACAAACCAATCGGCCGCCCCGGCCCGCAAGGCACTGCTGAATTGGCTGTGACCGGCCACTAGAATTCCGGCCGGTCGCGCGGGACGCGATGAAGGTAGTCGTCGAGCGTGTTCGGCGCAACCGGCTTCACCATCACGATCAGCGTGTGGCTGAGATCGCCGATGACATAGTCCTCGCGTCGACGTATCTCGACGTAGCCATTGCGCAGCCAGAAGCGGTGCCCGCGCCGGTTGCCCTCGACCACGCCCAGTCGCAGCCAGCGCGCTCCGTTTTCGATGGCCCAGGCTTCGTAGCTCGAGTACACCTCGGAAGCGAATCCAGACCCTTGACGTGCCGCGTCGACGATGAAGAAGCCGAGATGCGTGACGCCATCAGCCAGCAGATCGGTTGCGACGGACACCTCGCCAAGGATGCGGTCCGATGCGCGGTCACGTATCAGCCACATTGGCAAAGCGCTGTAGGGCATGTCCGCCGGAGGCGTCGCATCGATATCCTGCAAAGCCTCGTCGGGTCCCGGGGAGTGCCCGTACACCATCCGCCAGTACTCGGGATTCGCTTCGTAGAAGGCCTGCAATTCTGCCGCCGCCGAGCGATCCGCGGTGTCGACTTTCCAGTCCCACGCGATATTGAGCGGCCTCAACGCAGGTCCCGCGACATCTCCAGCTCGCCGTCATCTTCACGACCCGTGTAGCGGAAACCAAGCGATTGATAGAACCGGGCGAGCCGCTCCGCCCCCTGTACGTGCGAAACCAGCAGTCGTTCCGCACCCGGACGTGAGCGCACATGATCGACCAGCCGCTCGACCGCCGCGCGGCCGTAACCCTTGCCATGATGCCGATGATCGATCATCAGGCGCCACAGGAAGAACTCGTGTTCCTCCGGCGCCACGACGAGCGTAGGGTCGTACAGCATCAGGAAGCCGACGAGCTCATCGTTGGCCAGGATGGCGCGAAACCAGGCTTGGGGGGCGAAGTGCGCCTGCGCGATCGATACGGAATTGGGCGCCACCTGCTTGCCGCCGTCCCCGGCGTCGAGTTTGCAGACGGCCGCCACGGTCTCGCGCGTCACTTCCCGCAGTTCGATCGGCATGGCGATTGGGAAAGTATCTCGAGGCTTGCGATAATCGCACGCTTTCGCCCACGCGGCGCCCCGGAAACTTCAATGGCTCTGAAATGCGGCATCGTCGGCCTGCCCAATGTCGGCAAGTCGACTCTATTCAACGCGCTGACGAAGGCGGGCATCGCCGCAGAAAATTATCCGTTCTGCACGATCGAGCCGAATGTCGGCATCGTCGAGGTTCCGGATGCGCGCTTGATGGCGCTCGCCTCGATCGCGAAACCCCAGAAGGTGCTGCCGGCCACCGTCGAGTTCGTCGACATCGCCGGTCTGGTGGCCGGCGCGAGCAAAGGCGAAGGCCTGGGCAATCAGTTCCTTGCCAACATCCGCGAGTGCGATGCCATTGCGCACATCGTCCGCTGCTTCGAGGATCCCAACGTCATCCACGTCGCGGGCAGGATCGATCCCGTCTCCGATATCGAGGTCATCAACACCGAGCTGGCGCTCGCCGACCTACAGACGGTCGACAAGCAGCTCGCGCGCTACACGAAGATCGCCAAGAGTGGCGGCGACAAGGAAGCGAAACGACTGGTCGATGCGCTCGAGAAGATTCTTCCCGCGCTCAACGAAGCCAAGCCGGTGCGCTCGGTCGACCTCTACGATGAAGAGAAGGACGTGTTGCGGCCGCTGTTTCTGCTGACCGCGAAGCCGACCATGTATGTCGCCAACGTCGAAGAGCATGGCTTCGAGGGCAATCCCCTGCTCGAACGTGTTCGTGAGTACGCCGCGAAGGAGGGTGCACCGGTCGTGGCGGTGTGCGCCAAGATCGAAGCCGAGATCGCCGACCTGCCGGACGAGGACAAGGAAATCTTCCTGGCCGACATGGGCATGCACGAACCCGGACTGAACCGGTTGATCCGCGCCGGCTACACCTTGCTGGGACTGCAAACCTACTTCACCGTCGGCCCCAAGGAAGTGCGCGCGTGGACCATCACCGCCGGCAGCACGGCACCGCAGGCGGCCGGAGTGATCCACACCGATTTCGAGAAGGGCTTCATCCGCGCGCAGACCATCGCCTACGACGACTTCGTCGCCCACAAGGGCGAACAGGGCGCCAAGGAAGCCGGCAAGATGCGCGCGGAGGGCAAGGAGTACGTCGTGCGCGACGGTGATGTGCTGAATTTCCTGTTCAACGTCTGAGGCGCGCGATGGCTGCCTCGATTGCACAGCTGTTCCTGTATCCGATCAAGGGGTGCCGCGGCATCGAGGTCGAGCGGGCCACGCTGGCGGACACGGGACTCGAGGTCGACGGCATCGGCGACCGCGAGTGGGTCGTCGTCGATCCGACGGCGAATTCCTCAGCCAGCGCGAACTGCCGAAAATGGCGCTGGTCGAGACGCGCCTGACGTCAACTGCGCTCCGCTTGAAGGCGCCGGGCATGCTGCAGCTCGAGGTGCCGTTCGCCAGCGAGGGCGACGTGGTGGAAGTGAAGGTCTGGAACGATCAGATCCCAGCCGTCACCCAGGGCGACGTGGCGGACGCGTGGTTCTCGCGCTACCTCGGTCATGCCGTGCCGGCTGATGCGATTCGATCCCGAGGCGCGTCGGTTGTCGAACGTCCGCTATACCGGCGCCACAGCGGCCCCGTACAAATTCGCCGACGCATTTGCGCTGCTCGTCGCGTCGACCGCCTCGCTGGCGGACCTCAACGCACGGCTGGTCAAGCGAGGCGTTCCGCCGGTCGGCATCGAACGATTCCGCCCCAACATCGTGCTGGCCGGCATCGAGGCGTTCGAAGAGGATTACGTCGAGCGACTCATGCTGGGCGATGTCGCACTGAAGGTCGTGAAGCCCTGCGTGCGGTGCTCGGTGCCCAACGTGGACCCCGCGACGGGCCTTGCCTCGACGGAGCCGGGCGACACGCTCGCCATCTACCGCGACAACGCCAGCGCCGGCGGCATCACGTTCGGCGTCAATGCGATCGTCGTGCGCGGCGCCGGCGGCACGCTGGCACGCGGCGACGCGGTTGATCTCACGATCGGATTCGATTAGGGCGCGGTTCCACGGCGCAAGCCGTGATAGGTCCAGGCGCGCCACACGGCTTCGAGCGGTCCTTGCGCATGGCGGGCCAGCCACCAGCGGCTGACGACGAGCTGCAGCACGAACACGCCAAGCGCCAGCGCGCTCAACCCGGCATAGCTTGCGCTTATCCCGAGCGCGAGTCCCCAGCCGGATAACAGCGCACCCATCGCCACCGACTGCAACAGGTAGTTGGTGAGTGGCATACGCCCGGCCGGTGCGAGCCATGCCACGACGATGTCGGGTGCACGCCGCAGGAACACCACGGCGTAGAAGACCGACAGCGCGGGCCCCAAGAACTGCAGCACCAGCACCCAGGCCGGCAGCAGCAGGTTCTCCTCGAGCGACGCATGGGTGGCGGACCAAATGCCATAGGCCAGCGCAGGAGGAAGCCCGACCCAGAGTCCCAGACGCGCCGCCCGGCTCACCGCGGGGGAATCGAGCTTGCTCATACACCCAGAACGGTGCGCGAGCATGCCGGTCATCATCAGCGCGACGACGGTGGGCAGGGCGAGCAGATTGGCCTGCACCTGCCACACGAAAATCTCCGCCCGCAGCGGCCATAGTTCCCAGTACCCGAGCCGTACGCTCGCCTCGAAGTTCAGGCGGGCTTCTTCGATCCACTCGATCGGCACGTTCGATGGCGCACCGATAGACGGCACGATCAGCAGCAAGGTCCAGAGCGCGGCGAAGGCCCACCAGACCGCGGTTGCGCGTGTGATTGCGGCAATGTCGCGGTCCGCATACAGCAGCAGCACGAAGCCCGCCAGCGCATAGGCATGCGTGATGTCGGCGAAGTAGAAGAAGAGGCCATGGGCAAGCCCGACGACGAACAGGAACACCAGGCGACGCCGGTACGCCGCGCGCGGATCGGTCACCGTGGCTTTCAACTTCTCAAAAAGCAGCGAAAAGCCGGCCCCGAACAGCATGCCGAAGAGCGGCATGAACTTTCCAGCGACGAAAGTCGCCGTGGCGAAGTGCGCGAAGCGATCGAGGGCACCCACCCCTGGATCGAGGAAGCCGATCGGATTGATCGCGCCGTACAAGATAGGACTGGATGTTGACGAGGAGGATGCCCGCAAGCGCCGCGCCGCGCAGGGCATCGATGCGCGGGTCCCGCGCGCTGCTTCCGTTCAAGGCTGCATCAAGGCTGCGCCGAGTCGGCGCCGCCCATTTGCTCGATCTTGATCTTCAGCCACTTCTCGACCGAAGGAAATACGAATTTGCTGACATCTCCACCGAGCGTGGCTATCTCTCGCACGATGGTGCCCGAGATGAACTGGTATTGATCCGATGGCGTCAGGAACATCGTCTCGACGTCCGGCAGCAGATAGCGGTTCATGCCTGCCATCTGGAACTCGTACTCGAAGTCGCTGACCGCGCGCAGGCCGCGCACGATGACACGCGCCTGCTGCTCGCGCACGAAGTCCTTCAGCAATCCGCGAAAGCCCGCCACCTCCACGTTGGGATAGTGCGACAGCACTTCGCGCGCGATGGCAATGCGCTCGTCGAGCACGAAAAATGGCTTCTTGGCCCGGCTGTCGGCCACGCCAACCACCAGCTTGGAGAACAGCCCCGCCGCACGCCGCACGAGATCCTCGTGGCCGCGGGTCAGCGGGTCGAACGTCCCAGGATAGACGGCGATCACCATGGCATTGTCTCCTCTGCGTCCCGATTTGCGGCCGGGCGCCGGCGATTATTCATGCAGTCGGCTGCCGCAGCAAATGGAAAGCGACCTGGCCCGCCCTGCCGCTCCGGACGATTTCGAGCCCCGCTTGCTGCGCCTGTTCGGGCGTCAGGGCCGCGGGCGCCTCTAGATAGACCAGTCCACCGCCAGCCAGCAGCCGGCGTGCCGCGATCAGCGCCGTGGATTGCAGGTCGGCGTCAAAGGGGGGATCGAGGAAGACCACATCGTAGGACTCCGGCGCAAGTTGCGCCGCCACCGACAGTCCGTCGCCGGGCCGCACGTCGACGGCACTTGCCGCCAGCCGCTCGCGCGTCGCACGCAGCGACTCGAGCGCCCGCGGGTTCGATTCGACGAGCAGCACTGAACGTGCGCCGCGCGAGGCGAGCTCGAAGCCGAGCGCGCCGGTTCCGGCGAAGAGATCGAGTCCGCGCAGCGCTGATGAATCAGGCCGCAGGTGCTGCAGCCAGTTGAAGAGCGTCTCGCGTACACGGTCGGGCGTCGGACGCAGGCCTGCAACATCGGGCACCGGCAGCGGCGTGCGCTTCCACTGCCCGCCGATGATGCGCACCTGGCGCGGGGCCCCGCGCAGACGACTGTGCGCTGCCATCGGAACGTGAGGTGGCTTTGTTACACTCGATCGAGACTTCGCGGGGCTTGCTGGTTGGCCTTTGCCGCGCAGTTGATCTACCTCCCCTTCCGAGCGCTTCCCCCGCATCGTTCGATGATAAGCCCCGGTAGTGCCGACAGCGCCAAGGGCGGATGGCTCGCGCGGCTCAAGCGCGGCCTCGACAAGACTCGCGTCAACATCGTCGGACTCTTTTCCGGCGGGGTGATTGACGACGCGCTCCTCGAAGACCTTGAAATGGCGCTGATCGGAGCGGATGTCGGTGTCGCGACCGCCGGAATATTGATCGACGCGCTGCGCGCCGAGATCAAGCTCAAGGGACTGAAGACTGCCGACGAAGTGCGTGTCGCCCTGCGCAACGAACTGGCGCGTCGGCTGGCCCCGGCCGAGGGTCGGCTCGACCTTGCGCACGACAAGCCTTACGTGGTCATGGTCTGCGGCGTCAACGGCTCCGGCAAGACGACGTCGATCGGCAAGCTCGCCAAGTGGTTCGCCGGTCAGCATCGTTCGGTGCTGCTGGCGGCGGGCGATACCTTCCGGGCGGCGGCGCGTGAGCAACTCGCCGTCTGGGGCGCGCGGAACAACGTCGAAGTCGTCTCACAAAGCGGCGGCGACCCGGCTGCCGTAGTCTTCGACGCCGTGTCGGCCGCCAAGGCACGCGGCGTCGACGTGCTGATCGCCGACACGGCAGGCCGCCTGCCAACGCAGTCACACCTGATGGAAGAGCTGAAACGCATCAAGCGGGCGCAGGACAAGGCCTTGCCGGGTGCGCCTCACGAGGTGATCCTCATCGTCGATGGCACCAACGGCCAGAACGCCCTGGCGCAGGTCCAGGCCTTCGACGCTTCGGTCGGACTGACCGGACTGGTCGTGACCAAGCTCGACGGCACTGCGAAGGGCGGCGTGCTGGTGGCGATCGCCGCCTCCCGCAGCGACAAACCACTGCCGATCCTGTTCATTGGTGTCGGCGAAGGCATCGACGACCTGCAACCGTTTTCCGCGGCCGAGTTCGCCGACGCGCTTGTCGGGTCCGGGACGACCCAGTGAACCTTGCCGCCGTCGACCTCGGCTCGAACAGCTTTCGCCTCGAGATCGGGCGTGTCGACGGTTCGCACATCGAGCGCCAGGGCTACTGGAAAGAAACCGTGCGCCTGGCCGCCGGGCTCGACGAGAACCAAAAGCTCAGCAAGAAGGCGATCGAATCCGCGCTCGAGACACTGGCGCGTATGAACGAGCGGCTGCGCGGTATGCCGCCGCAACAGGTGCGCGCCGTCGGGACTCAGACTCTGCGACTGGCGCGCAACGTCAACGACTTCCTGCTCGAAGCCCAGAACACCCTGGGCTTTCCAATCGAGGTGATTTCCGGTCGCGAGGAGGCCCGGCTCGTGTTCGAGGGCTGCATGCATACGCTGCCTCCGTCAGATCTGAGGCGTCTCGTTGTGGACATAGGCGGCGCATCGACCGAGGTCATCGTCGGTCGCGGCTTCACCGCGCAGAATGCCGAATCGTTCAAGGTCGGCTGCGTCAACACGTCGCTGCGCTTCTTCAAGGATGGTCGCATCGATCGGACGTCGCTGAAAAAGGCTCAGGTCGCTGCGGCGGCGGAGTTCGAGGAGGCGATCGATGCGTTCTCGCGCGCGAATTGGGACGAAGCGTTCGGATCAAGCGGCACCGTGGGCGCCGTGTCGGAGATCCTGCGCGCCGAGGGTTGGTCCGATGGTCGGGTCACCGGCGAAGGGCTGCTGAAACTGCGCCACGCGCTGCTCGATGCCGGCGAAATCCGGCGCATCAAGTTGGCGGGTCTGAAGCCGGACCGGCAGGAAGTGATTGCGGGCGGTGTCGCCGTGCTGTCGGCAGTCTTCGAAACGCTCGGGCTCGACGAGATGAGGCCCGCGCGTGGCGCACTCCGCGTCGGACTGCTCTACGACCTGCTGGGGCGGAGAGAACAGAAGGACCTGCGCGACGCCTCTGTCGAGCGCATGATTGAACGGTTCGGCGTCGACCGCGCCCAAGCGTCCCGCGTGACCCGCTCAGCGAAGCAGCTTTACGATGAATTACTGCCGGCAGCGTCCGAGGAGATGCGCAAGCGTCTGGCGTGGGCCTGCCTGCTGCACGAGGTCGGCTTCGCGATCTCCCACGGCGACTATCACAAGCATTCGGCCTACCTGGTGCAGCACGCCGACCTGGCGGGCTTCTCAACCTCGGACCAGGATCGCATCGCCCAGCTTGTGCTCGGGCAGCGCGGCAACCTGAAGAAGATCTACGAGGTGCTCGAAGACCGCGACCGCACCGCGAAGATCCTGGTGCTGCGGCTCGCTGTCATCCTCAATCACGCGCGACGCAGTGTCGAACTGCCGCGCTGGTCACTGAAATTCGGCCGGTCGATCGAATTCGGACTCGACAGCGACTGGCTGGTGCGCCACCCGCTGACGCACTACCTGCTGGAGGAAGAGGCGATGCACTGGGCCCGCGTCGGCATCGTCTTCAATCTCAGGCCGCTCTGACGAGCTTCAAAGCAGGTCGGGGCTGATGACGGCACGCAAGATGGCCTGCTCCTCGCCGTCTCTCTCGCGCGAACTCAGCCACCAGACACCCGATTTCTTGACCGCCCACTCCTGGGCTTCGCCGGCGAGCAGGAAGCTTGCGACATGGCCGAGCGTTGGTTGGTGCCCGACGATAACCACCGGCTCTTTCGCGCGCGGCCAGTCTGCTGCCAGCAGCACGTCGCGCACGCTGGCGCCAGGAGCAATGTCCTCGACCGTCTTGAGCTTGCGGTGCGCGACTTGCGCCAGTGCCTTCGCCGTCTGCTGCGCTCGAAGAGCGGGGCTGACGAGAATTCGAGTGCTGTCGGGCAGGTGCGCATGCAGCCACTCCGCGACCCGGCGCGCCTGCTTTTCCCCGCGTGGAGTCAGCTTGCGCCCGAGATCGGGTTCGCCGATCTCGGCTTCCGCGTGGCGCCAAAGGATCAGTTCCATTTCAGGTCGCCACTCTTTCGGCGAGTTTCCCTAACAACTGCTGCTGCGCCGAGACCGCATTGGCGCCGCCGCGCGGTGGCCGATACTCGCCTGACGCGGTGAGCGTCCAGGCATCGCGAGTATCTTCGAGGTAGGGCTTCAGGCCTTCGTCGATCACCCGTCGAGCCAGCTTGGGCTCGAGCACCGGCCACGCGACTTCGATGCGCCGGAACAGGTTGCGTCCCATCCAGTCGGCGCTGGACAGATACACCATCGACTTGCCGCCGTTGCGAAAGTAGTAGATGCGGTGATGTTCGAGGAAGCGGCCGACGATGGAGCGCACCCGGATTGTTTCCGACAGCCCCTTGACGCCCGGCCGCAATGCACAGGCGCCGCGCACGATGAGATCGATCTTCACGCCGGCCTGCGAAGCAGCGTAGAGCGCCTGGATCGTCGCCTCGTCGGTCAGTGCATTCATCTTGGCGATGACGCGCGCCGGTTTGCCCGCTCGCGCGAGCTTGACTTCGCCCTCGAGCGCGGCAAGCAGCCGCTTGTGCAGAGTGAACGGCGCCAGCCACAGCAGCTTCAGGCGCTCCGACCTTGGTGAGGCTCGTCAGATGCATGAACACCTTCTCGACGTCGGCGCAGAGGTCCGCGTTCGCAGTCAGCATGCCGAAGTCGGTGTACAGCTTGGTCGTCGTCGCATGGTAATTGCCGGTTCCCAGATGGGCATATGGAACCAGCCTCGACCTGCCGCGTGACTCTTCCCGCCGCAGCACGAGTGTCATCTTGCCGTGAATCTTCAGGCCCACGACGCCATACACCACCTGCGCGCCGACCGCCTCGAGCCGCTCGGCGAGATTGATGTTGACCTCTTCGTCGAAGCGCGCCTTCAGCTCGACGATGACCGTCACTTCCTTGCCGCGCCGCGCCGCTTCTTCGAGGATGTCGACCATTACCGAGCTGATACCGGTGCGGTACAGCGTCATGCGGATCGCGACGACCTTGGCGTCGGTGGCCGCCTGGCGCAGGAACTCGATGACCGGCTCGAAGCTTTCGAAGGGGTGATGCAGCAGGATGTCATTGCGCCGGATCGCCTCGAAGAGGTCGGCGCCCGCCGCAAGCTTCGGTTGGCCACGCCGGTTGAAACGGCGTCCAACGCAGCGCCGGCGCGGTCAGGTGATCCACCAGCTGGTTCAGGCGCACCAGGTTGACCGGTCCCTCGACGCGGAACACTGCCTGCTCAGGCAGCTGGAACTGCTCCTGCAGCAAGCGCCTGCAGGTGGGGCGCGCAGGTCGCCAGGACTTCGAGGCGCACCGCATTGCCAAAGTGGCGCTGCGTGAGTTCCAGGCGCAGCGCCTGCCGCAGGTTGTGGACCTCGCGCTCGTCAACACTCGAGGTCGGAATCGCGCGTGACGCGGAACTGCGAGAACCCGCCGATCTCTCGTCCGGGGAATACGTCCTGCAGGTGCGCGCGGATCACCGATGACAGCAGGACGAACGCCTGCTTGCCCGGAACCAGGCGCGGCGGCAGCGGGATCACGCGCGGCAGCACGCGCGGCACCTTGAGAATCGCGATCGTCGCAGGGCGGCCGAACGCGTCCTTGCCTGCCGAGCTGCAGGATGAAGTTGAGCGACTTGTTGAGCACCTGCGGGAAGGGATGCGACGGATCGAGCCCGATCGGCGACAGCAGTGGCTTCACTTCGCGCATGAAATACTCGCGCACCCAGGTCCGTTGCGCCTCGTTGCGCTGGGCGTGATTCGAGCACGACGATGTTGCGCCGCTCGAGCGCCGGCTCCGATCGTCTGGTTGAACAGCGCGTACTGCCGCTGCACCAGCGCGATGGGCCCGCTGCATGATCTCGGCGTAGGCGGCCGCCTGTGGCGAGGCGCCGCGGGTCTCGCGGATTTCCTCGCTCAGGTCCGAGATGCGCACCTCGAAGAATTCGTCGAGGTTGGACGAGACGATGCAGACGTAGCGCAGCCGCTCCGCCAGCGGAACGGACGGCGCGCGTCGCCATGGCCAGCACGCGTTCGTTGAACGCGAGCATCGACAGCTCCCGATTGAGGTAGAGCTCGGGGCTGGTCTGCAATTCGGGCTTCCGTTGCTGCGGCTTGCGCTTGTTGCGGCGGACCATAGTGCACTGCGCGTGACGCCTCGATGACGACCGTACAATCGTGACGGTCATCGCGACGATCTGACCCGACTCATTCTAAGCGGCGACCTGTCGCTCGACGCTCCGCCGTATGGATGCCTACTCGACCCCGGACCTGCCGCCACTGATCGTTTTCGATCGGGTCGACAAGCGCTACGGCAGCCGAGCGTGCTTGCGCAGCTCAGCTTCTCGATCGCACGCAATCAGTTCGTGCTGCTGACCGGGCCTTCGGGCGCAGGCAAGTCCACCGTCCTCCGCTTGGTCGCGGCGCTGGAGCAACCGAGTTCCGGGTCGATCACCGTCGCGGGCGAGCCGCTGGGACGCCTGAAACCCCGCATGCTTCCGTTGCTGCGGCGGTCGATGGGCATCGTCCTGCAGGACCTCATGCTGCTCGACGACCGCAGCGTGTTGCATAACGTGGCGCTGCCTTGTGTCGCGGCCGGCATCGCCTGGCGCGAGGCACTGGCGCGGGCCGCGACTGCGCTGCAACGGGTTGGCCTGGATGAGCTCGCGGGGCGTGCGTATCCGCGCGAACTGTCGGGTGGCGAACAGCAACGCGCCGCGCTCGCTCGTGCGCTGGTCAATCATCCTGCACTGTTGCTCGTCGACGAGCCGACAGCGCATCTGGACCCGATGGCGGCCGCGCAGGTCGTGCATCTGCTCGAGCAGTTCGTCGTCGCGGGTGTCACGGTTGTCATGGCCTCTCACGGCGAAAGCGTGGCGATGCCGGCCCGCGCGCGCGTGATCTGCGCTCGAAGCCGCACAGGCGGCGGCATGAGCGCGGTCGCGACGCGCTGGTTTGCGCTGAAACGGGCCGCGGCACTGATCGGAGGCCAGCCCGGGCGGTTTCTGCTGAATGTCACCGCTGGTGGCGATGGCGCTCGCGGTGCCGCTGTTCCTGGCCATCATCGTCGACACGCTGGCGCCATGGATGACTCGTCATTCAGGCCGGCCCTGAACTCAACGTCTTCGTGGCGCTGGGAACGTCCCCCAACGATGTCGAGCAGATGCGACTGAAGCTGGCCGCCGTCGAAGGCGTTGTCGGACGTGCGTCTAATCGCGCGGGATCAGGCCTTTGCCGAACTGAGCCGCCGCTCCGGACTCGCTTCAGGCGCGGCGCCGCGCGCGAATCCCTTGCCCGATGTCCTGGTGGCCCGTTTCGCGGCGACGATCGAGCCCGGCAGCGGTCGAGCGCATCGGCCGCTTCTGTCCGAGCCTGGCCGGGAGTCGACTCGGTCCGGCTCGACATCGAATGGTTTCGACGCGCCGGCAGCGATTGCGAAGGCGGTGGGCATGGTCCTCGCCGTCGTCGCGGGATTGACGCTGTTGCTGATCGCGCTCGTGCTGGTCGCCGCCGTGCGAGTGCAGGCGGAATCGCGTCGGGAGGAGACTGCCGTGCTGCAACTTGCCGGGGCGCAGACCTCCTTCATCGTGCGCCCCTACGCCTACGCAGGCGCCATGACCCTGGGCCTGGGCGCAGCGCTGGCGTTCGCCATCGCCGTAGGCGGAGCGTTGATCGTCGAACCGCGCGATCGCTGCACTGGCGGCCACCTTTGGGCAGGACTTCCGAGTCGCAATGCCGCCGGCCTGGCTGCCACCCGCGGTTGTCCTCTCGGCCGTCGCCTTGGGGCTCGTGGCAGCGGCGATCGCCGCCCGAGCCGCGGTTGCTGGAGCACAGCCACTCAAAGTGAGCAAATGCTCACATACGATCATCGCTTTGCTTTCCGGTTACCTGAACGAATTGCTCGGGATTGAACTTTCCTGAGAGCGTCCCTTCTAAGTGCGTTAGCACTCAAGGCGTGAGAGTGCTACATTTAAGTCGAAAGGGGGTAGTTCAGTGACGAAAACCCGTTCCAGTGCTGCAGTTGCCAAGCGCCCTGATCCCGGCGGCCTCGCATGCTTTGGTGCTGCATCCGGGCAGCGTCGGCAGCATTGATGCCTATATCCAGGCGGTCAACCGCGTTCCGCTGCTGACCGCAGACGAAGAGGTTCAGCTGGCGCGCCAGTTCCGCGAGCGCGACGACCTCGATGCGGCCGGCCGTCTGGTGATGTCGCACCTGCGGCTGGTGGTTGCGGTCGCCCGCAACTACCTCGGCTACGGCCTGCCCACGCCGACCTGATCCAGGAAGGCAACATCGGCCTGATGAAGGCGGTGAAGCGCTTCGACCCGGAGCGCGGCGTGCGCCTGGTGTCGTTTGCCCTGCACTGGATCAAGGCCGAGATCCACGAGTACATCCTGCGCAACTGGCGTCTGGTGAAGGTCGCCACCACCAAGGCGCAGCGCAAGCTGTTCTTCAACCTGCGCAGCATGAAGCAGGGCCTCGGCACGATGTCGCCGGACGAGGTCGACAGGCATCGCGCGCGAACTGAACGTCAAGCCCGAAGAAGTCGCCGAGATGGAAACGCGGCTGTCGGGCGGCGATATCGCCCTCGAAGGTCGGATCGAGGACGGCGAAGAGGAGTTCGCCCCGATCGCCTACCTGGCCGACGAGGACTCCGAGCCAACCGAAGTCCTGCAGCGGCGCCAGCACGACATGCTGCAGACCGACGGCGTGCGCCAGGCCATCGAGCAGCTCGACCCGCGCAGCCGCCGCATCATCGAGGCCCGCTGGCTGAACGAGGATGCCGACGGTCGGGTGGGAACGGCCACTCTGCACGATCTGGCCGAGGAGTTCGGAGTTTCTGCGGAACGAATCCGCCAGATCGAGGCCAAAGCCCTGCAGAAGATGCGCGCGGCGCTGGCCGACGTACGCGTAATCGCAGGCGCGCTGCTCCGCATCGCCAGCTGTTAGTAGCAGTATCCGCCTCCGCTCCTCCCCCCTCTCCTCCGACGAGGCGGACCATAGCCCCAGCCAACGCTGGGGCTTTTTTTGGTCCGCCGCCTGATAATCCCCCGATGGACTTCCTGGACGCTGAACGCGCCGCCCCTGCTGGCGGGCTCGGCGATCGGCACTGCGGCCCGATGGCGCGCCGCGTTGCAACTGCCTCTGCGGCACCACCTCCCGAGCTGGCCGGACGCGCCAGCGCAATCGACAATTCAGAGACCGTGATCGGGCATGTGCAGTCGGGCGGCACCTGGAACGATGCCTTCGTGCACGCGGCGCTGGCGCAGGCACTGCGAGCCGCTGCCGGGACACGCGCTGCGGCACGCCTTCGAGTGGTACCTGTGCCGCGGCGCGTTCTTCCACACCGACGCGCACTACCCGGACGTGCTGTTCGGTGTCTGGTACGTCGCAGGGCCGCCGGTCGACATCGTGTTTGCGCGCGCCGGCGCTGCGCATCGCCGTCCGGCCCGGCACGATCGTCGTGTTCGATCCGTTCGAGGTCCACGGCGTGCTGCGACCCGGAGCCGCGGAGTACCGCGCGGACGATTACGCCGACTGCGCCGCCAGCGTGTTCGTGGGCTTCGAGCTGGAACTCGATGACACGGTGCGTGAGGCGTTCGAACTCGCGGCACCCGCTGCCGATGTGCGGCGTGGTGTCCAGCAGCACGCGGGTGACGCCGACGACCGGCGCCTTCGAGTGCGCCGTCCGCTAGAGCAGCTTGCGCAGGTCGCTGACGATGTCGTCGACGCTGGCGCCGTGACGGATGAACAGCCGCACCCGACCGTCGCGGTCGATGACGTAGCTGCCCGCCGTGTGGTCCATCGTGTACGAAGTGGCGGTCTTGCCCGGCACCTTCTGATAGAAGATCTTGAATTCCTTGGCCGTCGTGGCTGTCTGCTCGGGCGTGCCGTACAGCGCGACAAAGCTCGGATCGAAGCCGGGCACGTACTGCGACAGCACGGCCGCCGTGTCGCGCTCCGGATCGATCGTCACGAAGATCACCTGCAGCCGATCGCATCGGCACCAAGCCGCTTCTTCGACCTCGGCAAGGTCCGACAGCGTGGTCGGGCACACATCCGGGCACTGGGTGAAGCCGAAGAACACCACCACGACCTTGCCGCGGTAGTCCGCCAGCGTCCGGCGACCGCCGCTGGCGGACTCGAGCGTAAAGTCGCGCGCGTAATTCGCGCCGGTGATGTCTACGGCCTTGAATGCAGGCGGCGAGCACGCTGTCGCGCAGCGCCGCCAGCAACACCGATAGAACGAATCGCAGCGAAAGCAGCCGGCTCAGCATGGCCATGTGATCGAGGCCTGATGCGCCTCAGACGTAGTGATCGGCCAGCAGTGCAGCGAACAGCGCGGCCAGATAGACGATGGAGTAGTTGAATGTCGCGCGCGCGAGGGCCGGATTCGGCGCCCGGTACAGCCGCCAGGCGTAGACGACGAAGCCGGCGCCGAGGGCCAGCGCCGCGACGAGGTAGAGCACACCCGCCATCTGAACGACGAAGGGCAATACGGTGGTCGCCACCAGGCCGATCGTGTAGAGGAGGATATGGAGCCGCGTCAGCGGCTCGCCATGCGTAACCGGCAGCATCGGCCAGCCGGCCTTTCGGTAATCATCGATGCGATAGAGCGCCAGCGCCCAGAAGTGCGGCGGGGTCCACACGAAGATGATCAACGCCAGCAGCCACGCTTCCGGCGGCGCGCTGTTGGTGACCGCCGCCCAACCAAGCACCGGAGGCATCGCGCCGCTCATGCCTCCGATCACGATGTTCTGCGGCGTGTACGGCTTGAGCAGGACTGTGTACACGACGGCGTAGCCCACGAATGTAGCGAACGTCAGCCACATGGTGAGCGGATTGACCTGCGTGTAGAGCACCCACATGCCGGCGCCACCGATCACCCCGGAAAACACCATTGCCTGCAGCGACGTCAGGTCGCCGTGCGGCAGCGGCCGCATGCGCGTGCGCGCCATTTTCGCGTCGATATGCTGTTCGATCAGCGAGTTGACCGCAAAGGCCGCACCGGCGAGCAGCCATATGCCGAGCGTCGCCACCGCCACGGCGCGCAGCGAAGGCAACTCCGGGGTGGCGAGGAACATGCCGATGACTGCGCAGAAGATCGCAAGCTGCGTCACGCGCGGCTTGGTCAACGCCCAGTACTGGGCCAGCAGATGGCCCAGCGAACGTTGAGTGGCGGACAGCTACGCGCATCGCGATCGAAAATTTGAATCCGGAAGGCGGGGATCTTACCGGCTGCGGGCGCGTGCCGCGTACGAAATTGAACATCACCAGCACGGCCACCAGCACGGCCGCGCCACCGCTGTGCAGCACCGCCGCAACCAGTGGCCAGCTGAGGACGACATTGGACATGCCGGTCACCAGTTGCAGCAACAGTGCAACCAGAAGCCAGCGCGCGACGGAAGCTGAGCTCCGGACACTCGCCATGCCTGCCAGATCAGGGTTCCCACCACCGCGACCGCGACCAGCGCAAAGGCCCGATGCACCCAATGAATCGTGACCAGCGCCTGGAACGGGATGAGCTCGCCGTGCTCCGGTCCGCCCGAGGTCGCGCCACAAGCGTGAAGCCGTGCTCGAAGTCGATCGGCGGCACCCACGCCCCCTGGCACTGCGGAAAATCGCTGCAGGCGAGCACGGCATAGTTGGTGCTGACCCAGCCACCGAGCGCGATCTGCAGCAGGGTCACGCCCAGCGCCGCCAGCGTGAGTGGCCGCAGTCGCCGGGCCTCCGGCGCGATCGACTAACGGCGGGTTCTCGCGCAACGCCAGCCAGACCAGCAGCGCCAGCAAGCCCGATACCGCCGAGCAGATGCACGGTGACGATCAGCGGTTGCAGCTTCTGCGTGACCGTCAATGCACCGAAAGCCCCCTGCACGCAGACCCACAGGAGCGCCGCCGTTGCGAGCCACGGCGACGGCGCCATGGGTCGAGTGCGGGCCCGGCGCCAGGCCTGCACCGTGAGAATGATGATCAGCAGGCCAACGCCCATCGCAAAATAACGATGCAGCATCTCGATCCAGGCCTTGGTCATCGTCACCGGCCCGGTCGGCTGCGCGGTCTCCGCGGCGCGGATCGATTCGCCCGCCGTCAACGGATTCGAATGCCCGTAGCAGCCCGGCCAGTCCGGACAACCGAGGCCAGAGTCGGTCAGGCGAGTGAAGGCGCCGAACATGATCAGGTCGAGCGTCAGGAACGCGGTGACCCACGCCAGCTTGCGAAACTTGGCAGGGTCGCGCGACAGCGCGACGTACGCCAGCGGCAACGCCGCGACGGCGATGCCCTTCGACCGCCAGCCAGAAGAGCGCTGCGGCTCCATCAGTCCTTGCGCTCGACGCGCACCCAGTGACTCGACGCCGTTAGCAGTCGCGCGAGATCCTTCTTCACCTGCTGCGGCTCCGGATCCTGCGGCCAGCGCAGCATCAGGTTGCCCATCGGGTCGACCAGCCAGATGATGCCTTCCAGCGCGTTGGCTCCGTCCGGCGGCAGGAACTCTCGCACGGCGTCGGCAGGCGCGCGCACGATGTGAGTTCCTTCGTATTCGCGCAACAGCAGCGTGGACAGCGGCGCGTCGTCCGTGACCAGCCAGACCCGCTCGACGCGGTCGCGCTCCTTGCCGGTCATCAATCGCTGCTGCCGCATCTGCAGCAGTGCCGACTGGCAGCGGCATCACCGCAGTCCGCCCGGCTTGCAGCTGACCATCACCCACTTGCCCGCGAGCGACTCGGAACGAGAACGCCTGGCCATCCAGGTCCGTCATGCGCAGCTCGGCGGGCACGGGCCGCGGTGGTGCAATCAGCGTGCCGTAGTTGGTACGCCCGCTCGGTGGAACCACGTAATAGGCGAAGTACGATGCGACCACCGGAGCGATGCACACCGCGATCACCGCATACAGCACGCGGTAGCGCTTCCAGTGCGACGTCCGCGCCGCATCGATCGTGTCTGGAGGCGTGCTCATGATCGCTGCCCGCGCAGCGCACGCGCACCGAAGAAGATGGTCAGGCACGCACTCAGCGCCGCCAGTCCATACCACTGCAAGGCATATCCGCGATGCTTGTCGACACCCCTCGCGGGTCGCGCCCAGACGCGCTGCAGGTCATCGGCCGTCGCATTCGTCTGCTGGACGACGAAGCGAGGAACCGCGATTCCCGTCGCTCGCTCGTAGTCGCCCGGCTCGAGGTTCGGCCAGATGCCGGGCACGCTCAACGATTGCGGCGGGGCGAGTTCCAGCTGGCGCGGAACACGCGGGACAGCCAACCCTTCGATGGCCACTGCTTCCGCCGGGCACGTCGACCTCCGGCATCAGTGCCGGATCGCGGGCATCGCGTGCGATCCAGCCCCGATTGACCAGGACACTGGCGCCGTCCAGCACGCGCAGCGGCGTCACGACCTGAAATCCCGCCACGCCATTGAGCGACCGGTTATCGATGAAGACGGTGCGGTCGGACAGCAATTCCCCGCGCATCTGGACCCGTCGTGGAAGCTGCGCCGTTACCTGGGCAAAGTCATCCTTCGAGTTCAGCCGAACCGGTGCCATCGCCTCTGCCGCATCCAGCCGTGCCTGCAGTGCTGCCTTTTCGTCGCCGCGGCGGACCTGCCACGACCCCAGCGCGACGCCGAGGGCGGTCATCGCAAGGCCGAAAAGGACTGCTCCCAGCAAGCGCCAAGCGGAACGATGAGCCATCACTAGCACCGGTGGGATAATTGCACGCACGCGCTCCCCGCATCCATGCGTATCGTCATCGTCATCGCGTTCATCGGCATCCTGGCCGCGCTGGGCTCCGCGCTTGTGTTCCTGGTGCGCGACCGTGGCTCCACCAACCGGACCGTCAACGCACTGACGGTTCGCATCGGCCTGTCAGTAGCGCTTTTCCTGTTCATCCTGTTCAGCTATTGGATGGGCTGGATCGAACCGCGTTCCTACTAGGCAATCCTTCGGCCCAAAAAACTGCGGCGCCCGCAGGCGCCGCGATCATGGTTCAGGCCTCGCTGCCCGCTACAGCCAGTACACGACAATGTACAGGCCGATCCAGACCACATCGACGAAGTGCCAGTACCACGCGGCACCTTCGAAGGCGAAATGCTGGTCGGGCTTGAAGTGCCCGCTGCATCAATCGCGCCAGCACCACGCTCAGCATGATGGCGCCGACAAACACATGGAAGCCGTGGAACCCGGTCAGCATGTAGAACGTCGAGCCGAAGATGCCGGACGACAGCCTCAGGTTCAGCTCGGAATAGGCGTGCCCGTACTCGAACATCTGCACGCCGAGGAACGTCGCGCCGAGCAGGACGGTGAGCGCCAGCCACAGGATCGCACTGCGTCGATGATTGGCCCGCAGCGCGTGGTGCGAGATAGTCAGCGTGACGCCGGAGGTCAGCAGCAGCGCCGTGTTGATCGTCGGCAGCCAGAAGGGTCCGATCCTCTCGAAGGCGTCGATGACTCCCGCCGGGCCCGAGTGTGGCCAGGTCGGATTGAAATCCGGCCACAGTAGCTTGTGGTCGAAGTCGCCCAGCATCGGTGCCGTGATGACGCGCGCGTAGAACAGCGCGCCGAAGAACGAGGCGAAGAACATCACCTCCGAAAAGATGAACCAGCCCATGCCCCAGCGGAACGAGGCATCGACCTTGCGGTTGTAGGCGCCATGCTCGGACTCGCGCGACACCATCGAGAACCAGCCGAACATCATGAAAACGAGCGTGGCCAGCCCGATCGCCAGCGGTATGAAGCCGGTCGAGCTGTGGTTGACCACAAGGCCAGCGCCGACGCCGGTGAACGCCATGGCGATCATGCCGACCATCGGCCACTGCGACGGCGCCGGTACGTAATAGTCCGGAGCCGTTCCCCCGTGCGTATTGGCCATCTGCCCTGCTCCCTCGCTGTGTCTGTTCCTAACTCACTACCATTCGAACCACCAGCACGAGCGTCAGCACGAACAGTGCCGCCGCTCCGATGCCGGCAATGATCACGTAGACCGGATTCAGCCGGACCGCGTCCTTCTCATACTCCGATCCGCGCCGCACGCCGAAGAACGACCAGAGCACCGCGCGCATCGTGGCCAGGAAGCCCGCGCTGTGTGGCGGTCCCTCCGGAAGCGTGGGCTTGTCGCTCGCTGCCATGCTTCAGCTGCTCGGTGTCACTGCGCGCCCGCCCTGCGGTCGCGCGACAGCACCGGCCACCTCGAAGAACGTATACGACAGCGTGATCGTCTGCACGTCACTGGGCAGGTTCGGATCGATGAAGAAGACGACCGGGAACTGCCGCGTTTCGCCAGCCGCGAGCGTCTGCTGCTGGAAGCAGAAGCACTCAAGCTTCTGGAAATACTGAGCCGACTGCAGCGGCGCGTAGCTGGGAATCGCCTGCCCCGCCATCGTACGTGGCTCGAGATTCACCAGGTCGTAGGTGACCTGGACGAGTTCCCCCGGGTGCACCTGCAGATGGTTCACGTGCGGCTTGAAGCGCCAGGCACCCTGCTTGTTCGCATCGAACTCAACAGTGATCGTGCGCGACCGGTCGACCTGAGTGTTGCGCGCTGCACGGACTGCATTTTCATCACGCGCCGTCACGATGTTGATGCCCGTGACTTCGCAGATCTTGCGGTACAGCGGGACCAGCGCCCAACCGAAGCCGAACATCAGCACGCTGATGATGACCAGCTTGCGCAGGATCGTCCGGTTGTCACTGCCGACCGAAGACGCGGGATCGTGGTCGCTCATTGCGAATCCAGCTTCAGTTTCCCAGCAGCCAACGGCGTGCAACCACACCGACGAAGAAGACGAGAACGACCGTCGCCAGGATCAGCGCCGTGCGACGGTTCTGGCGCCGCTCTTCGGTGTTCTGTTCCATCATGAACCGACGTTCCCTGTGCCTACTTGACGAGCGGGGGCGTCTCGAACGTATGGAACGGCGCCGGCGAGGGCACGGTCCACTCGAGACCGCCGTCCTCCGCGCCCCACGGGTTCGCGGCGGCCTTCGGGCCGCCCTGGATGCACTTCACGACGACATACAGGAACAGCAGCTGCGTGAGGCCGAAGCCCAAGCCGCCGATCGAAGCCACCAAGTTGAAGTCGGCGAACTGGAGTGGATAGTCGGCATAGCGACGCGGCATGCCGGCCAGCCCGAGGAAGTGCATCGGGAAGAAGGTGATGTTGAAGAAGATCATCGACAGCCAGAAGTGCCATTTGCCGAGCGCTTCGCTGTACATGTGGCCGGTCCACTTCGGCAGCCAGTAGTACGTGCCGGCGAAGAGCGCAAAGAGCGACCCCGCCACCAGCACGTAGTGGAAGTGCGCCACGACGTAGTAGCTGTCCTGCAGCTGGATGTCGATCGGCGCCATCGCCAGGATCAGCCCGGTAAAACCGCCCATCGTGAAGACGAAGATGAAGCCGACCGCGAACAGCATCGGCGTCTCGAATGTCATCGAGCCCTTGTACATCGTCGCGACCCAGTTGAAGACCTTCACCCCGGTCGGGATCGCGATCAGCATCGTCGCGTACATGAAGAAGAGCTGCCCGGTCACCGGCATGCCGGTCGTGAACATGTGGTGCGCCCAGACGATGAAACTGACAGGATCGCGATTGACGCGGTCGCGTAGACCATCGAGGCATAGCCGAACAACGGCTTGCGCGCGAACACCGGGATGATCTGGCTGACGATGCCGAAGGCCGGCAGGATCATGATGTAGACCTCGGGGTGCCCGAAGAACCAGAAAATGTGCTGGTACATCACCGGGTCACCGCCACCGGCCGCGTTGAAGAAGCTGGTGCCGAAGTGCCGGTCCGTCAGCGTCATTGTGATTGCGCCCGCAAGCACGGGCATCACGGCGATCAGCAGGTACGCAGTGATCAGCCAGGTCCAGACGAACATCGGCATTCTCATCAGCGTCATGCCGGGTGCGCGCATGTTCAGGATGGTCGTGATGATGTTGATCGAGCCCATGATCGACGACGCGCCGAGGATGTGCAGCGCGAAGATCGCGAGGTCCATGCCCGGGCCCATCTGCACGGTCAATGGCGCGTAGAGCGTCCAGCCGGCCGCCGTCGCGCCACCGGGCACGAAGAACGAAATGACGATCAGCATCGCTGCCGGCGGCAGCAGCCAGAAGCTGAAGTTGTTCATGCGCGCGAATGCCATGTCGGGCGCACCGATCTGCAGCGGAATCTGCCAGTTCGCAAAGCCGACGAAGGCCGGCATGATCGCGCCGAACACCATGATGACGCCATGCATCGTCGTCAGCTGGTTGAAGAATTCCGGCTTCCAGAACTGCAGGCCCGGCTGGAACAGCTCCAACCGGATTCCGAGTGCCAGCACGCCGCCGAAGAAAAACATCGTCATGCTGAACCACAGGTACATCGTGCCGATGTCCTTGTGGTTGGTCGCGAACAGCCACCGGCGCCAGCCGTGCGGATGGTCGTGGGCGTGATCGTGTCCGGCGTGACCGGTCGGGGTGTGGACAACTGCGCTCATCACTGCTCCTGGTCCTGATCTTCTGTGCCGCTGACTGCGACTACTTCCGTGCCGACTTGAACTCCGCCGGCTGCACGTCGCCCGCGCTGTTGCCCCACGAGTTCTTCGTGTAGGTCGCCACCGCGGCCAGCTCGACGTCGGAAAGGCCCTTCCACGAGGGCATGGCATTCTTGCCGGCCAGCAGGAGGGCGATCTGGTCGCCCTTGCTGGCCACCACCTTGCTGCCGGCCAGCGCCGGGAACGCGCCCTGCACGCCCTGCCCGTTCGCCTGATGGCAGGCCTGACAATTGGCCTGGTAGACCTTCGTGCCGCGCGCCATCAGTTCGGCCTGCGTCCAGGTCTTGTTCGGATCGTCCGCCAGCGCTGCCATCTGCTGCTTCTTGCCGCTGACCCACTTTGCATAGTCGTCAGCCGAAACCACCTGCACGACGATCGGCATGAAGGCGTGGTCCTTGCCGCACAGCTCCGCGCACTGGCCGCGGAAAGTGCCGATCTGCTGGGCGCGAAACCAGGTGTCGCGCGCAAAACCGGGGATCGCGTCCTGCTTGACGGCGAACGCGGGCACCCACCAGGCGTGGATCACATCGCTCGCCGTCGTGATGATCCGCACCTTCTTGTTGACCGGCACGACCAGTGGGTTGTCCACTTCGAGCAGATAGGTGCTGGACTTGGGTTCGCGACCCTCGATCTGCGCCGCTGGCGTGGCGAGCTGCGAGAGGAACGAAATTCCCTCGCCTTCGCCGCGCAGGTAGTCGTAGCCCCACTTCCACTGGTAACCCGTGACTTTGACGGTCAGATCGGCGTTGCTGGTGTCCTTCATCGCGACCACGGTCCGCGTGGCCGGCAGAGCCATCACGATGACGATGATGAACGGAATCACGGTCCAGATGACTTCGACCGTCGTGTTCTCGTGCCAGTTGGCCGCGACCGCGCCCTTCGACTTGCGGTGCTTCCAGACGGAATAGAACATCACGCTGAAGACCGCGACGAAAATCACCGTGCAGATGATCAGCATCAGGTTGTGCAGGCTGTAGATCTCCTCGGCGATCGGCGTCTTGGGCGGGGCCAGGTTGAACCGGCTCTGGACCGCCACGGCGCTGCTTGCTGCACCCCACATTGCGGCTGCGAGAACAGCGCGCACCATCGAGATCGTCGACACCATCGTTGTAGCCATCCGTCCGCTATCGGCTCATTCTCTTACTGGACCACCCAGGCGTCCCGCCGAGCCGGCGCGCCGAGGGCCCCCCTGATTTCGCGCCCGAGTGCCGAACGCCTTTCATCTACCAGATACCGCCCGATCTCTATTCGCTGCCCCTTGCCTACCAGGGCCAACCGGACTCGCCTGCCCGGCTCCGCGCCGCGTTCCTCCAACTCGACCCGGACCCAGGGCGCGTCGAACTTGAACTCCGAACTTCGGCCGCCCTCCAGCCGCTCGACCGTCAGCACACTGCCACTCAGGTCGATTCGCTCGTAGTCCGCGGCATGCCGGCCGTAACAGAGAAACGCAGCCGCAACGGCCACGATCTCCAGGCCGACAAACGGAAGCACCATCCAGAGCCCCTCCGCCGCAAAGGCGGCGCCAAAGGCGAACGAGACAGCCACCAGTGACGCAAACACGCCGGCCAGCAACCGCGGGCTGGCCGAGCAGTTCCGTTTGATCAACCAGGTCGTGGGCTCGGCCACTTCTCCTATGCCCCTGCCTTAGCCGAGCCTGCGAGAAAGGGGCGGATTATATGCAAAGCGCCGACCGCCTCGCGAGGCGCGAACGGCCGCCCGGCTATTCCGCCGGGATTCGCAGGTTCTGCCCCGGGTAAATCTTGTCCGGATGGGACAGCATCGGCTTGTTCGCCTCGAAGATCTTCATATAGGCATTGGCGTTGCCGTAGAACTCCTTCGCGATCTTCGAGAGCGTGTCACCCTTGACGACCGTATAGAACTTCGCCTCAGGCTGCGACAGGTCGACCGTCATCATGTCCTGGACGCCCGCCACACCGTGCACGTTACCCGCGGCAAGGATGACCTTTTCCTTCGTCGCCTGGTCCTTGGCCACTCCGAACACCTTGGCGATGCTGGTGGCGCCATCGAAGGTCACCGTCAGCGCGGTCACGGTCAGGCCCAGCGTATTGATGTGGTTCTCGATGGCAGTCGCGGCTTCGCGGTTCGCTTCGGCCAGAGCCGCCGGATCGGCTTTCGCTGGGGCCGCCTGAACCTCCTGGACTTTCTTGCCGAACAGTTTCTCTCCAGCTTCCTTGAAAAATGAGATCAGGCTCATGTTGACTCCTCGAGTGGGACTGCGGAATTCAGGTGCCCTGCGCAGCCGGGCCAATCGCTCACTTTACTGCTTTCTATGTGACAGGCCGTCGCGCAGGGATGCGAGGGACACCTTGCTGACCCCGACCGCACGCGGCGCGGGTTTCCAGGCGTGCCCGTAGGCCACCTCGAAAGTCAGCGGGATGCGTCCCAGGCTGTCGCGGCGCGCCGCGAGCGCATCCAGCAAGCGCCGGGCCTGTCGTCCGGACGGCAGGGCCGGCCACCGATCGTCCAGCGGGCTCGCGCCCAGTGCCCGCACTTCGGCGAGAAGCGCCCGCGGATCGGGATAGGTAAGCGTGATGGTCTCGACATCCATTACAGGAGTTGCGAAGCCACTCGCCACCAACATGTCGCCGAAGTCGTGCATGTCGACGAACGGCATTGCCCGCGCATGCGGAAGCGTCTCTTTGACGGCCGCCCGAAGCTCCTTCAGCGTGTCGGGCCCGAAGCAGCTGAACATGAGCAGGCCGTCAACGCGCAACACGCGCTTCCACTCGGGAAATACCACATGTGGAGTCGGGTGCCAATGGAGCATGAGGTTCGAAAACACCAGGTCCGCCGTCTCGTCGGCGAAAGGCAGGCGAGCACCATCGGCGATCGACCCAGTGCGGCGTCACGGCGCCACCAGCGCGCCACGCCGAGCGCGCGGCGCTGCTCCGTCACGTCCGCGACGCGCCATCGCCGGGGAGAGTTCCACACCGACCCATTCGGCGTCCGGATAGACCGCGTGCAATTCGCTACGGGCCCGTCCCAGTCCGCAGCCAACGTCCAGCATGCGCGTCGGCGCAAGCTTGATGTACTCGAGTCGACTGATCAGTCGGCGCCCGACTTCACGCAGCAGCACGTCATGCGTTGCCATCCGGCCGGCGCGCCGGTCGAACTGGCGGGACACGGTTTCAACGCGCGCTTGCATGCGCGGCGGTGCGACGATGCCGGGCGTGAGATCCGAAGTGCCTGGGCCGAGCGGCATGATGTCGGGCAGTATAGGGACGCCGAACGGCCGTGCTGGCCAACGCACAGGCCGTACAGTTACTTCGATCTTCCATGTCATCGATGTCGTCAGGCAATCGACGCTGGAACTGGCTCGCGCCACGTTGCGTGGTATGCGCAATCGAGCCTGGCACACCGGTGTGCGGGGGCTGCGAGTCGGATTTCTTTCCGCCACAGGCATCTCGATGTGCGCGCTGCGCCGCGCGGCTGGAGACAGCCGCGGCGATGTGCGGCCACTGCATCGCACGAGCACCCTCCTTCGACTCGACCCTGACCCTGGCGGACTACGTCACGCCCGTTTCCGGCATGGTGGGTGCGCTCAAGTTCTCGGCGCGGCTGGATCTCGCCGACGTGTTTGGTCGCTTGCTCGCTACCCGCGAGCCGCTGGCGGGCGAAGCTGACCTGGTGCTCGCCGTACCGCTGTCGCATGAGCGCGAGAGCGAGCGCGGGTTCAACCAGTCGCGCGAGATCGCCCGGTGCTATGCCCGCCTGACGGGTATTCCGCTGCGCGATGGAATCCTGATGCGGGTGCGTCACACGGCTCCCCAGCAAACGCTGGCCCGTGACGCACGTCAGCGCAACGTCCGCGGCGCGTTCGCTGTCGCCGGCGAGGTGCGGGGTCAGCGCGTGGTCGTGGTCGACGACGTGATGACCACGGGCAGCACCCTGGACGAAGTCGCCTCCGTGCTGAAGCGCGCCGGTGCGGCGCGGGTCATCAATCGAATCGTCGCGCGGACTCCCTGACATGTTCAACGTCGTCCTCGTCGAACCCGAGATTCCGCCCAACACCGGCAACGTGATCCGGCTGTGCGCGAACAGCGGCGCGCGCCTGCATCTCGATCGAGCCGCTCGGCTTCGATCTCTCGGACAAGCAGTTGCGCCGCGCCGGGCTCGACTATCACGAGTACGCGGACCTCCGGGTGCACGCAAGTTTCGCGACGCTGGTCGAACGCGAGCATCCGTCGGCCGAGCGCATGTTCTGCTTCACCACGCGGGCCGCACGGCTGTTTACCGAGTCGAAGTTCCTGCCCGGTGACTGGCTGGTGTTCGGATCCGAAACGCGGGGGCTTGCGCCGGCGCTGCGCGACGTCTTCGCCCCCGACCGGCAACTGAGACTGCCGATGCGCGAGGGCAACCGCAGCCTCAATCTCTCCAACGCCGTGGCGGTCGTGGTCTACGAAGCCTGGCGACAGAACGACTTCCTCGACGGCCGCTGACCTAGCCGAGGCTCGGGCCCGACCGGCGCGGATGCGCTTTCCTCATCTCGGCGCCATGCAGTTCGAGGCGATCGAGCAGCAGCTCCGGCGTGTGATCGACGATCAGAAGGTCCCAGTGCTCGGGCCGGATGAAGCCCTCCCCCGCGGCGTGGCGCAGGAAGTCGAGCAGCCGATCGTAGTACTGCTCCACATTGAGGATGCCGACCGGCTTGGACTGCAGTTGCAGCTGCAGCCAGGTCACCATTTCGAACATTTCCTCGAGCGTGCCGTAACCGCCGGGCAGCACCACGAACGCATCGCTGAGTTCGGCCATCGTGCGCTTGCGCTCGTGCATCGACTCGACCACCCGCAAGTCGGACAGTCGCCGGTGCGCCACCTCGGGGCGCATCAGGTGACGCGGGATGACCCCGACGACATGCCCGCCGTGCTCCAGTGCCGAATCGGCCAGTGCGCCCATGAGTCCAACGTGGCCGCCGCCGAACACGAGCGTGAGTCCCTTGCGCGCGGCGACCCGCGCGAACTCGCGTGCCGATGCCTCGTACTCGGGCTTCGCCCCCGCTTGCGAACCACAAAAGACACAGACCGAGCGAAGTGTCATGCGACGCCGCTTTCGGGCTTGGGATCCCGCGCCAGGAGGCGATCGAGGGCCTGGCGCGGCGTCGCGTTGCCTCGAGAACGGTAACCACCGCCTCGGTGATCGGCATCTGGATTTCCGCCGCCCGCGCCCGAGCCAGCACGGCGGGCGCCGAGCGGACGCCTTCGGCCACATGTCCCAGCTGCGCGACGGCGGCTTCGATCGTCAGACCACGCCCCAGCGCGAGGCCGACCTGCCGGTTGCGCGACAGGTCGCCGGTGGCCGTGAGGATCAGATCTCCAACGCCGGTCAGTCCCATGAACGTCTCGTGACGCGCACCGAGCGCCACCCCGAGACGACTCATCTCCGCCAGCCCGCGCGTGATCAGTGCAGCTCGCGCGTTGGCACCGAGTTCGAGGGCATCGCTGATGCCCGTGGCGATGGCAAGCACGTTCTTGACCGTACCGCCGACTTCGACACCGACGACGTCCGACGATGAATAGATACGCAGAGCCCCGCCATGCAGCGCGTCCGTCACCACCCCGCAAAAGCCGGCGCTGCCGGCCACCGTGAGCGCGGTGGGCAGCCCTCGGGCAACTTCAAGCGCGAAACTGGGACCGGAAATCGGACCGCTGCGGTCGGCCGCCGCCGACCACTCTTCTGCGACCACCTCGTGGGCGAGCCGATGGCCGACCTCTTCCAGGCCCTTGCACAGCCACGCTACGGGGCCCGCGAAGGCCGCTGCGGCCAGGCTTCGGCATATCTCGCGCAAGGCCCGAGTCGGCGTGGCGACAAGGATCAGGCCCTCGGAGGCATGCTTGATCGCAGCATCGAAGTCGGCCGTTACAGCGAGTGCTGTGGGCAACGTGACGGCGGGGAGATAACGCTGATTGACGCGCGTCGAGACGACTTCGCGCGCCTGGTCGGGATCTCTCGCATGCAGCGCCACCGAGTGGCGGCCACTGATCGCGCAAGCAATCGCAGTGCCCCACGCCCCCGCGCCGAGCACCGCGATATTCATCGGACGCTAGGCGTTGGCTGCGCCGTTGCCGGACACCGCTGGCGCGGCAAGTGGCTGCTGACCGCTCGCCTGCTGCGCAAGCGCGGCCATGCGCTGCTGGTAGAAGGCCTCGAAGTTGATCTCGGCCAGGTGGATGGGCGGCAACCCGGTGCGGCTGATCAGGTCAGCGATGTTCGCGCGCAGGTAGGGATAGACGATGCCCGGACACACGATGCCCAGGATCGCCGGCTTCTGTTCGGCCGGGATATTGCGCATCTCGAAGATGCCGCCCTGCTTGCCCTCGACGAGGAAGAGCACCTTGTCCTTGACCTTGGCGGTGACCGTCACCCGCACCACAACCTCATGCAGGGCATCCATCACCGGCGCATCGGACACCTCGAGCTGCACATCGACCTTAGGGCCTTCGTTCTCGAGGAAGACCATCGGCGCCGCCGGCATCTCGAGCGACGCGTCCTTCAGGTACACGCGCTGCACCTGGAACACCGGGGTCTGGGCGGCCGCGGCCGCGGAATTCGTATCGTTCATTTGCTTTCCTGGCAGGATTGCTGGCGGCGAGCCGCCGGGGGAATCGGGTTAAGAAGAACTACTGCGCGAGCAGCGTTGTCAGCCTGCCTTCGCGATCTAGCGCAGACAGGTCGTCGAAGCCGCCCACATGGGTCGGCCCCACAAAGATCTGCGGCACTGTACGGCGCCCGGTACGGGCAATCATTTCGTCACGGCGGATCGGATCGAGATCGATGCGGACCTTCTCGATCTCGGTCGCTCCGCGCGCCTTCAGCAACGCTTCGGCGCGCAGGCAGTAGGGGCAAACCGCAGTGCTGTAAATCAGGACCTGGGCCATCGTTTCTCCACTTCAGGCGCGGACCGGCAGTCCGGCCTCGCGCCAGGCGGCCAAGCCGCCACCAAGCACGTAGACATCACTGAATCCCTGGCCGCGCAGCATGGCCGCCGTCCGACCGGCACTGGTGCCGGTCGCACAGACCAACAACACCGGCTTGTCCTTCTTCAGATCACCGATGCGCTCGGCCACCTTGCCAGCCGGGATGTTGCGCGCGTTGGGGAGCGATCCTTTGGCAAACTCGTCCGCGTTGCGCAGGTCGACGACCTGCGGGTTGCGCGAGTTGATGAGCTGCGTCGCCTGCAGTGTCGAGAGCGTGGGCCCGCTGGCCTTGCCCCGCACCAGCGGCCATACAAGCATGGCCCCGCTGACGAAGGCAACGCCGATGAGGAGGATGTTGTCGAGGAAGAATTGCACAGCGGTGTCGATCGGGCTGTCGGCGACGTCAATCGCCAATAGCGAAGGCCGAAAAGCCGTGGATTATAGAATAGGCACATCACCTCTCCCGGCTTCCATAGCATTCATGTTCAAGCTCGTGCTGCTGCGTCATGGCGAAAGCCAGTGGAATCTCGAGAATCGCTTCACCGGCTGGACCGACGTCGACCTCACCGAGAAGGGCCGACAGGAGGCACGTGCAGCAGGCGAACTGCTGCGCAACGAGGGCTACGCCTTCGACATCGCTTACGCCTCCGTCCTGAAACGGGCGATCCGGACGCTGTGGATCGCGCTCGACGCCATGGACCGGATGTGGCTGCCGGTGGTCCACAGCTGGCGACTGAACGAGCGCCACTACGGCGCACTGCAGGGCCTGAACAAGGCCGAGACGGCGGCGCGCTTCGGTGAACAACAGGTACTAATCTGGCGTCGCGCCTATGCGGTGGCCCCCGATGCACTCACTCCCGACGATCCGCGCTGGGCAGGACGCGACCCGCGCTACAAGCACCTGCAGCCGCACGAAATTCCCGCGACCGAGTGCCTGAGTGACACCGTCGCGCGCGTGCTTCCCTTCTGGAAGGACTCGATCTCGCCGGCGATCTCGCGCGGCCGCCGCGTAGTCGTCGCCGCACACGGCAATTCCCTGCGCGCGCTGATCAAATACCTCGACAACGTCTCCGACGACGATATTGTCGGACTCAATATCCCGACCGCGCGGCCGCTTGTCTACGAACTCGACGCCGAGCTGCGGCCGATCCGGCACTATTACCTCGGCGACGCCGACGAGATCGCCCGCGCTACCGCGGCAGTAGCCGCGCAGGGTCGGGCCGCCGCGAGCGCTTGAGCGCGCTGCCGACCTCGTCCAACCCGCTGCGCTGCGTGGCCGTCGGCCTTCTGGCTGTCGTCTTCTCGTTTCCCTTGACCAGCCCGGGGCAGCAGAAGTCCTCTGACCGCCAGACAAACTCACCCGCTCCATCGCGCCCCGGCAAGGCCGCTGCACCCACGCAGCCCAAACCTCCGAGCACCGTCACACGCCAGCGCGAACTCCAGGGCGAGCAGCGTGAGCTTCAGGCAGAACTCGCCAAGCTCAAGCGCCAGCTCGCTGCCAGCGAGGCGTCGTATTCCGAAGCAACCGATGCCCTGGCAGAGTTGGAAGCGACCATCTCGGCGACCAACCGCCGCCTGCGGGAGCTGGCAGGCGCCCGCCTGAAGATCGAACAGCAGTTGGCTGCGCTCGCGTCCCGGGAGCGCGACGTCGCGCAGCGGCAGACGACGCAGGAAGGGCAACTGGCCGCGTTTTTGCGCCAGCAGCAGGCACTCTCCCTTCGCGACCCGCTGCATCTGCTCATCGAAGGACAGGATCCGGGACAACTCGCCCGTGATAGCGAGTACCTGTCCTACCTCAGTCGTGCCGCCGGGCGAGCCGTCACGGAACTTCAGGAACGTCGCACAGAGCTTTCTGAGCTTAAGGCACAATCGGAGCAGAAGAAGGCTGAACTTGTGCTAATAGCCGAAGATGAGCAGAAAAGCCGCGCGAAACTCGAGCAGGAAAACGTGCGCCGAAGACGCACGCGAGATCAGTTGCAGAAGCAGATGACCGACCAGCGCCAGTCGATCAGCCGGCTCGAGCGCGATGAAAAGCGCCTGAACTCGCTGATCGACCAGTTATCCAGGGTACTGGCCGATCAGGCGCGCCAGGACGCCGAGCGCGCACGGCGCGAAGCGGACCGGGCCAAGGAAGCCGCCGCCCGGACACGAGCGCCGGACACCGCCCAAGCGCCGGCGCGACCGACCGAGGGTCGCCAACCCTCCCCTCTACCACCGCCAATCTCTTCTAATTTCGGTCAACGCAAGGGAAAAATAACCCTCCCCGTTCAAGGAACGATCACCGAGCGGTTTGGCGCGGTCAGGCGCGGAGAGGGAGGGGCGGTCGGTCCGACCTGGAAAGGCGTGTTCATCCGGGCGGCCGCAGGGACGGAGGTGAGGTCGGTTGGGGAGGGGCGCGTTGTCTTTTCCGACTGGCTGCGCGGGTTCGGCAACCTGATGGTGGTGGACCACGGCGACGGCTTTCTGTCCATCTATGGAAATAACGAGGCCCTGTTGCGGAACGTTGGCGACCCTGTTGCTGTCGGAGACACAGTGGCGTTGGTCGGAAATACGGGTGGCAATGAGCACCCGGGCCTATACTTCGAACTACGTTTCCAGGGTCGTCCTTTTGACCCGCTTACCTGGGTCGCGACGCGCTAAGTTCCCCTGAGCGGCGTCCCGTCGCGGCTTCGGCTCCCGGAGGTGGCATGGCTGGCAGGTTACGCAGTGTTGGTTTGATCGGTACAGGCGCCATTGCCGGCGTCCTGGTCAGCCTTGGCATATCCGCGTATGCGTTCCGCGATTCGCGTGGCCAGATCCCTCTCGAGGAGATCCGCCAGTTCACCGAAGTGTTCGGAGCGGTCAAGCAGAACTACGTCGAGCCCGTCGACGACAAGAAGCTGATGCAGGAGGCGATTTCCGGGATGCTGGCCGGACTCGATCCGCACTCGGCGTTCCTGGATGCCGATGCCTTCAAGGACATGCAGTCGAGCACGCAAGGCGAATTCGGCGGACTGGGTATCGAAGTCGGCGCCGAGGACGGCGTCATCAAGGTCATCGCCCCGATCGACGACACACCGGCCGCACGTGCCGGCGTCAAAGCGGGCGATCTCATCATCAAGATCGACGACAAGGTCACGCGCGGCATGACACTGCCCGAGGCCGTGAAGCTGATGCGCGGCAAGCCGCGCACGGCGATCAATCTGACGATTGCACGCAAGGGCGAGGACAAGCCGCTCGAGTTCAAGCTGATGCGCGACGTGATCCGCGTGCAGTCGGTCCGCGCCAAGATGATCGAGCCGGGCTTTGGCTTCGTGCGCATCGCGCAGTTCCAGGAACGCACGGTCGACGACCTGGTCAAGCAACTCATCGAACTCAACAAGCAGGCCCCGCTCAAGGGCCTGGTGCTCGACCTGCGCAACGACCCGGGCGGCCTGCTGCATTCGGCCGTGGGCGTGTCGGCGGCATTCCTGCAGCCGCGCGCACTGGTCGTCTCGACCGATGGACGCAATGAAGATTCGCGCCGCCGCTTCGTCGCCGCGCCGGAGGATTACCTCCGCGGGCGGGGCGAGGACGTGCTGCAGAAGTTGCCGGCACAGATCAAGAGCGTGCCGATGATCGTGCTGGTCAACGGCGCCTCGGCTTCGGCCTCGGAGATCGTGGCCGGCGCGCTGCAGGATCACAAGCGGGCGACCGTCATCGGCACGCAGTCGTTCGGCAAGGGCTCGGTGCAGACGATCATTCCGCTTCGCCTCGATGGCGAAGGCCCGGCGGCCATCAAGCTGACCACGGCGCGCTACTACACGCCGAGCGGGCGCTCGATCCAGGCGAAGGGCATCGTTCCGGATTTCGTGGTGGAAGACACTCCAGAGGGCAATTTCTCCGGCTTCAATGTGCGCGAAGCCGACCTCATGCGGCACCTCGAAAGTTCGAAGGCCGAGGACGCGACCCGTCGTGCGGCAACGCCCGCCGGAGCTGCCGTACAACCCGCGCCAAGCCCTGAAGCCGCGCCGGCGAACAAGGCGGCGCCCACGCGCCGCTATGAATTCGGCAGCGCCGAGGACTTCCAGTTGCAGCAGGCGATGAACCACCTGAAGGGCAAGCCAGTGGACGTGGCGAAGCCCAAGGGCGAAAACGTTGCCAAGGCCGCCGCGCGCTAGTCGCGCCCGACGCATCGAACGGGCCGCCCTGCGGCCCGTTTCTTTTTGAGTCCGCCGTTGAACGACGAGCAACTGCTGCGCTACTCGCGGCACATCCTGCTGAATGAACTCGGCATCGAAGGGCAGGAGCGACTGCGCTCCGCGCACGCCCTCGTCATCGGCGCCGGAGGCCTGGGCTCACCCGCCGCGCTTTACCTGGCGTCCGCGGGCATCGGCGTGTTGACACTGGTCGACGGCGATCGGGTCGACCTCACCAACCTGCAGCGCCAGGTGCTGCACACGACGGATCGCATCGGCATGCCGAAACCGGCATCGGGGCAGGTGGCGCTCACGGCGCTCAATCCCGATGTGCGAATCGAGACGGTCGAACAGCGTGTCGAGGGCGACGCGCTCGACACGCTCGTCGCGCGAGCCTCGATCGTGCTCGACTGTTCCGACAACTTCGCCACGCGCCATGCCGTGAATCGCGCCTGCGTGACACATCGCCGCCCGCTGGTGTCGGGGGCCGCCGTGCGTTTCGACGGGCAGGTCGCGACTTTCGACCTGCGCAATCCGGAGTCGCCCTGCTACGCCTGCCTGTTTCCGCCTGGCGACGGCGAAGACGAGTTGTGCTCGGTCATGGGGGTGTTTGCGCCGGTGACCGGCATCATCGGTACGGTGCAGGCCGCCGAGGCCTTGAAGATGGCGGCCGGCATCGACACCGGCCTGGCCGGCCGCCTGCTGATACTCGACGCGCTGGCGATGCACTGGCACTCGGTCCGTGTTCCGCGCGACCCGCAGTGCCCGGTCTGCTCAGGACGCTGAAACAAAGTCCGGCGGCGGACTGGCCCAGCTCAGGCGACCAGCGTCGGAAGCTGAGCCTCGAGCGACTCGCCCGGGGGCTTGCGAAAGCCGCTCTTGGCGAAGCGGTGCCAGCGACCGATCACGAAGGCGACGACCAGCCCCGCGCGGGCGTTCGTGTCGAAACCCTCGGCGACTTCATTCTCGCTTGCCGCCACTCGAAAACTCTGCCGCAGCGACGATTCGATGCGCTCGAGCAGCTGGTTCATGCGTTCCTGCAGGCGCTCGTTCTCGTTGACGAGAGCATCGCCGATCAGCACGCGCGTCATGCCCTTGTTGGTCTGCGAGAACTCGAGCAGCATCGCGACGATCGATCGCACCTGCTTCAGGCCGGACGTCTCACGCGTACTGATTTCGTTGATGAGCCCGAAGATCGTCGTCTCGATGAACTCGATCAGGCCCTCGAACATCTGGGCCTTGCTGGCGAAGTGGCGGTACAGCGCCGCTTCGGACACGCCCAGCCGTGCCGCCAGGGCCGCGGTCGTGACCTTTTCGCCCTTCGGATCCTCGAGCATCGTCGCCAGCGTCTGCAAGATCTGAAGCTTGCGCGCGCCGGGCTTGCGCGGACTGGCGATCGAGCTGACGGTCTCCATGGACGAGGCAAACGGGCGTGGGTAGGGTGCGCCGAAGAACAGGCCCCAGGGCCTGAACGTGAAGGCATACTATCCTAGAAACCCGCAGCCGCGAATCATCTTCCCGACTGCCGGCAGGCCGTCAGCGGCTCGAATTAGGCCCCTCGACGGCGCCTTTCCGCAGGATCGGATCAGCGCGCATCGCAAAAGCAATAGGCGAGCGATCGCGTGGGATGTTCCCTCGCTTCCAGCACCATCCGCAGCTCCTGCGGCGCGCGCGCCGGCAGTGAGCCAGCCAGCGAGCGTGCCAGACCGTCCCAACCCAGGTCGTCGCGCAGGGCGGCTCCCAGTTGTCCGAAGAAGAGGGACAGGTAGCGGTCGATCCCGCGCGGCGCGTGTTCGATGTACTGGACCCGATAGCGTCTCGCCGAGGCCAGCGCGGCGGGCCGCCGACTTCAGCGCCAGATCCATCCCGCCCAGGTCGTCGATCAGACCGCGTTCCTTGGCCTGCGCCCCGGTCCAGACCCGACCCTGCGCCACCTCGTTGACCTTCTCGGGAGTTGATTTCCGATTCGTCGCCACGACGTCGAGGAACCCTCGGTACGTGTGGCCGATGCTCGCCTCGATGACCTGGGCGAGCCGCTTGTCCAGCGGCTGTGTGAGGTCGGTCGCGCCAGCAATCCACGTTGTTCCGGCACCCGCGCTGCTGACGCCGACCTTCTCCATCGGTGCCGGCAAAGTTCGGCACCAGCGCAAACACTCCAATGGAACCGGTGATCGTCGCGGCATCGGCCAACACCTCGTCACCCCCCATCGCGATCCAGTAGCCGCCGGACGCCGCCACGTCGCCCATCGATATGACGACCGGCTTGCCCGCCTTGCGCGTGAGTTCCAGTTGCTCGCGGATCAGTTCCGACGCAGTCGCGCTGCCGCCTGGCGAATCGATGCGCACGACCAGCGCCTTGATGTCGCTCGTCCTGCCGCGCACGCTGAATGAGTTCGACGGCCGCACGCGCGCCCACCGTGCCCTTGCGCTCGTCACCATCGACGATCTCGCCCTGCGCCACCACGACTCCGATCGCCGGAGCCGTGGAGCGCGTATCCACGTAACGCAGGTACGAATACATCGAGATCTGCCGGAAAGTCTCGGCGTCGTCGTCGCTGCGTGGTGCGCCGCGCTCGATCATCAGGGCGCGGAATTCGTCGCGCCGCTTCAGTCCGTCGACGAGCTTCTCGTTCGCCGCCAGCTGTGGCGATGTCGCCGCCGACCGCCTGCAGCCGCGCTGGCAGATCATTGATTGCCGCCATGACGCTCCCTGCTTTCAGCTTGCGGGAGCGCTCGACATCGGCGAGCCAGGTCGACCACAGTCCATTGTGCAGATACGCGTCGGCTTCCTGCGCCTCCGGCGTCGGACCGGTGCGCGTGAAGGGCTCGCCGAAACTCTTGTAGCGGCCGGCCTGGAAGGTGTTCACCTTCACGCCGACCTTGTCCAGCAATTCCTTGTAGTAGCTGCGGTTGCCGCCCACGCCACGGATCAGCAGCGCGCCGGCCGGGTGCAGGTAGACCTCGTCGGCGTGCGCGGCCAGGAAGTACTGCGCCTGGGAGTAAGACTCACCCCACGCCACGACCGGCTTGCCGCTGCCGCGCACGCGTTCGAGCGCCGCTCCGATCTCGCGCAGCGACGCGAGCCCGGCGGAGTCCATGTCGTCCAGGACGAGTACGACCCGTGTCACCTGCGGATCGCGCGCCGCGCCGTCGAGCACAGCCAGGATGTCGCGCATCCGTGTTTCGAAACGGTCCCGGCCCAGCGCTTCGGCGATCGCTGCCTCCTGGGCGCCGACGGTGTATTCCTCCACGACAGCGCCCTGGATGTTGAGCACGAGCGCGGTGTCCGGACGCAGGCGCGGCGGCTTGTCCGACGAGAACCAGCCGAACAGCAGTACGCGCGACGATCAGCAGGAACAGCAGGTTGAGGACCAGCCGGCGCGAAAAGTCCAGCGCTCGCCACAGGCCTCCGAAGAAACGCCGGATCAGTCCAGGGCGCGCCGCCATACCAGCTCCAATTGCAGTATCGGGGAAAGGACCGCGAGCTTACCGCGTCGCCGCAACGACCACGTGTCAGCGCGGCCGACGACGAGCAAGCGCGTGCAGCGTGTGGATGCGCAGGCCGACGTAACTGCCCGCCAGCCGCCGGTGCGCGGGCTGCGCGCCGTGGCGATTGATCAGCACCGTCTTCAGGCCCAGGCTACGCGCCGCCTTGAGGTTACGCGCAGAGTCCTCGATCAGCACCGCGTCGCCGGCGCGGATGCGCTCGCGCGCCAGCATCGCCCGCAGCATCAGCCGCGAGGGCTTGGGCCGGAAGCTGCCGTGGATCCGCATGCGCTCGATCGTGTAGCGGGTCCCGATATGCGCGTGCAGGCGCAGTTCCCGCAGCACGGACCCGGCGTAAGCGCGCGGTGCGTTGGTGAGCAGCACCTTGCGGCCGGGCAGCCGAGCAAACAGCCGCGCGAGGCCACGTTCCGCGCGCATCAGTCCGGCAATGTCGAAGTCGTGCGTCTCGCGCAGGAAGTGATGAGCATCGACGCCATGGTGGCGCACCAGGCCGAGCAGGGTCGCACCGTAGCGGCGCCAGTACAGCGTACGCAGGCGATTGGCCTCGTCGCGCGCCACGTCGAGTTCGCGCGCGACGTATTCCGTCATCCGGTGGTCGATCGTGCGGAAGATGGCGTGCGAAGCGTCGTGCAGGGTGTCGTCGAGATCGAAGAGCCAGACGGGCCGGCGGGCCGGCCGCGCGGGTCCGAACGGCGCGGCGTCGGCTCGTACGCGGCGCGGCAGTGGCCAATGGCGCTGGTGCACTCCGGCGATTCGCGCCAAGTGACGCCTGGTCAGTGGCTCTTGATCATCGTGCCGACACCCTGGTCGGTCAGGATCTCGAGCAACAGGCAGTGATCGACACGCCCGTCGATGATGTGCACCGCGTTCACGCCGCTCTTCGCGGCCTCCAGGGCGGAGGAAATCTTCGGCAGCATCCCGCCCGAGATCGTGCCATCGGCAAAGAGTTCATCGATCTCCCGCGCCGACAGTCCGGACAGCAGGCGACCATCCTTGTCGAGCACGCCGGGTGTGTTGGTCAGCATGACCAGCTTCTCGGCCTTCAGGATCTCGGCAATCTTGCCCGCGACGACGTCGGCGTTGATGTTGTAGGACAGGCCGTCCGCGCCGAAGCCGATCGGTGAGATCACCGGAATGAAGGCATCGTCCTGCAGTGCCTTCACCACCGCCGGGTTGATGGCCTCGATCTCGCCGACCTGGCCAATGTCGTAGCTCTTCGCCGGATCGTTCTTGTCCGGCATCCTCATCTTGCGCGCGCGGATCATGCCGCCGTCCTTGCCGGTCAACCCGACCGCCTGGCCGCCAAAGGCATTGATCAGCATCACGAGCTCGCCCTGCACTTCGCCGGCCAGCACCCACTCGACGACTTCCATCGTCTCGGCGTCGGTCACGCGCATGCCCTGGATGAAAGTGGACTTCTTGCCGACTCGCTCGAGCGCCTCGTCAATCTGAGGGCCACCGCCGTGCACGACGACCGGATTCATGCCGACCAGCTTCAGCAGCACGACGTCGTGCGCGAACGCCTCCTTGAGGTTCTGGTCGATCATCGCGTTGCCACCGTACTTCACGACGATCGTCTTGCCGTGGAAGCGCCGGATGTAGGGCAGCGCCTCGGACAGGATGTCAGCCTTCAGCTGGGGGGCGATCTGCGCGGATTCCATGGCGGTTGAGCTTCGCGGAAATAGTCGTAAACAACGTCGGCGCCGGGTCGATGCGCGCGCATGTTACCCCGCCCCTCCGCGCTTCGGCCGCGACAGCGGCCGGTGGCGCTACGATTCACCCCTTGCCGACTGGAGAGATTCCATGGAGCAGGTCTTTCGCATCGAGGGCATGCACTGCGGCGGTTGCGTGGCGCGCGTGACCCGCGCGTTGAAGTCGATCGCCGACGACGTCGAAGTCACGCTCGATCCGCCGCAGGCGACGCTGGAGGTGCCGAGTGCGCTGACCGCCGAGGCCGTGCAGGCCGCCGTCGCGACAGCCGGTGACTACACCGTCGCCGCCGCGTGAACTTCACTGTTCGCGCCGCTGCTGGATTCGCCGCTAGTGCTTGTGCCCGGCGCTCGCTGCAGCGGCCGGCGCATGCGACGCAACTTCGATTTCGATCGGCTGCGTCACCAGTCGCTTGTCCTTGGTCTCGATTCGCAGTTCCAGCGGCACACGCTCACCGACCTTGAGAGGCCGCTTGAGATCCATCAGCATGACGTGATAGCCGCCGGGCTTGAGCTCGACGCTGCGGCCCGCCGGCAGATCGAGGCCCGCGATCGGCCGCATCCGCATCACGCTGCCCTCCATCACCATCTCATGGATCTCGACGACACCTGCGATGGAGCTCGCGGCGCCGATCAGACGCGCGCCGTCGCTCGACGTCAGTGACATGAACGCGCCGGTAGCCGTTTGTCCCTGCACCGCGGGACGGGCCCATGCATCCTTGACCTGAACCTGAGCGTGGCTCGCGCCCACCCACGCCAGCAGCACCAACCACGCGAAGGATCGAATCATGCGAGCTCCCGGGAAGAATATGAAATCTTACCGGTCGCCGCCGTTGGACTCGCGACCATCCGGGCCGCCCGGTGGCCGCAGCCTGGGATCGACGTGGGCTGCCGCCTTGACCAGCAGATGCGCCGCGACAGGCGCCGTCATGAAGACGAAAAGAGTAATCAGCAGTTCGTGCAGGCTCGCCCGACCCGCCGCCGCGAAGTAGCCGATCGATGCCAGCAGCACCGCCCCGACTCCCACCGTGCTCGCCTTGGTCGGCCCGTGCAGGCGTTTCAGGAAGTCCTTGAACTTCACCAGGCCCCACGCGCCGACCAGCGCGAACGCGGCTCCACACACCACCAGCAGTGCCAGCACGACGTCGAGCACGAGCGGCAGCTCCTTCATTCGATGATGTCTCCACGTAGCAGGTACTTCGCCAGCGCCACGGTGCTGACGAATCCCATCATTGCGATGATGAGCGCGGCCTCGAAGAAGATGACCGTGCCGAAGTGAATGCCGATCAGCACCAGCAGCGCCACCGAGTTCACATAAAGGGTGTCGAGCGCGAGGATGCGATCGGCCAGCGTCGGTCCGCGCAGCAGTCGCCAGCCGGCGAGGACCAGCGCGACGACAAACGCGCCCGCGGCCCAGGGCAGCACCGTGGCGAGAAGATTCATGACCGGCCGCCCTCGAAGATCGCCATCAGCGGCCGCTCGTAGCGCTGCTTGACCGACGCAATCAGTGTCCGCGGAATCCTCCATATGAAGCGCATGCACGAGCAGATGATGTCGGTCCGCGGACAGGTCCACCGACAGCGTGCCGGGCGTCATCGTGATGATGCTGGCGAGGCTGGCGACACCGTGGGGATCGCGGATCGCGAGTGGGACCCAGACGAATCCGGGCCGAATGCGATCTTCGGGTCCGAGAATCTGCCGCGCGACGACGAGCGCGGACGCGACGATGTCGTAGAGCACGATGATCGCCAGGCGTACGACCTCGCCCCAGGCGCCGATCCGCACGCGGTCCGGACGGAGTCGCTCGGTCCAGAGCGGAATGGCCGTCGCGAGCGTGGCGGCGAGCACGACGTGGCCCGCCGACACGCTGCCGACGAGCAGCAGCCAGCCGACGAACAGCATGACCGAAAGAATCGGCGCCGGGAAAGGCCGCATCACTTCGCCTTCTCTTTCATGCTGGCGCGCGGGTTCCAGGCCGGTGGCACAGGCTCGGCGCCGAGCACCGCGGCGATGTAGCCAGTACGGTCGAGCAACTGTCGCGCCGTTGCCTCGGCATAGCGGGCGAGCGGACCCGCCCACAGCACGATGCCGCACGCAGCCGCGATCAGCAGCGCCAGCGCGCCACGCTCCGACGGTGAAGCGCACGCGGCGGCCGTCTGCATCGCATTCGGCGCCTGTGCCTTCCAGAACACTGTCGACCCGGCGCGCGCAAGTGCCACGACCATGCCAAGGCTCGACAGCAGCACCACCACCCATACGGCGACCGCCAGGGACTCCGTTTGGCTGGCGGCGAGCAGCATGCTCTTGCCGAGGAAGCCACCGAACGGCGGCAGGCCGGCGACGGCCACCGCGAGCAGGAAATACGAGCGTGCCGTAGCTGCCCGCCGAGGCCAGCGGGGCCGGCACCATTTCGTCGCCGGCCTCGCCGCGCGAGGCTACCGTCGAGTCGACCAGCAGGAAGAGCGCGGCCGCCACGACCGTGCTGTGCACGAGGTAGAAGAGACCCGCAGCGATCGTGCCGGCCGAGCCGAGGCCGACCGCCAGCAGCAGCATGCCGGCCGAGGCCAGCACGAGGTAGGCCACCAGCCGACGCAGGTGCCACGCCGCGAGCGCGCCGAACGCGGCCAGCGCCAGCGTCGCGAGTGCCAGCCACGGCAGCCACGGCTCGGCGACGCAACGCCGCCGCGCCCGCCTCGGCGCCGAACATCAGCGTCGTCGAACGCGCGATGCAGTAGACGCCGACCTTGGTCATGATGACGAACAGCGCCGCCACCGGCGCGTCGCGGCCGCCGTAGGTGTCGGTCAGCCAGAAGTACAGCGGAAAGATCGCCGCCTTCACCCCGAAGACCACGATCAGCAGCAGCGCCGCCGCCTGCAGCAAGGCGGCGCTCGCGGCCGGAACGGACGGCATGCGCTGCGCGAGGTCGGCCATGTTCAGCGTTCCGGTGAGGCCGTACAGCAGTCGACACCGCGATCAGGAACAGCGCCGACCCCGCGAGGTTGAACACGACGTAGTGCACCGAGGCGCGCAGCCGCACCGGCCCGGCGCCGTGCAGCAGCAGGCCGTACGAGGCGATCAGCAGCACCTCGAAGAAGACGAACAGGTTGAAGAGGTCGGCGGTCAGGAAGGCGCCGTTGAGTCCCATCAGCTGGAACTGGAACAGCGCGTGGAAATGCGGCCCGCGCTCGTCATGCCGCCCGCTTGCGCCGCGGCCGCAGGCGTAAAGCACGCTGGCGACCGCGACCACCGCAGTCAGCGCGAGCATCAGCGCCGACAGCCGGTCGAGCACCAGTGCGATGCCGAACGGGGCCTGCCAGTTGCCCAGCAAGTAGGCCTGACCGCTCCATCGCGGCGCTACGGCCTGAGCCCAAGCGCGATCGCGGCCAGCGCGAGCGTCGCGCTGATCGACACCGCGCGCCGCTGCACGGGGCGATCGTCGTTCGAGCAGCAGCGCGAGCGCACCAGCCAGCAACGGCAGCACGATCGGCGCAACGATCCAGTGCGAGCCGCTCATCGCGTTCCCTCGCCAGGATCTGCGGGCGGCGACATGGTAGCGTCACCGTCGACATGGTCGCTCCCGGTCTCGGCGCGCGCCCGCAGCGCGATGACCAGCAGCAGCGCCGTCATCGCGAAGCTGATGACGATAGCCGTCAGCACCAGCGCCTGCGGCAGCGGATCGGCGTACTGCGCCAGCGACGCCGCACGCGTCGCCGTCGATGATCGGCGGACTGTTGATCGCCACGCGGCCCAGTCACGAAGATGAAGACATTGACCGCGTAGGACAGCAGCGTCATGCCCGAGCACGACATCGAACGTGCGGGCACGCAGCAGCAGGTAGACGCCGCAGCCGGCCATCACGCCGATGAAGAGCGCGAGCCACGCCTCCATCAGCGGGCTTCCTGCAGACGACCAAGCGCGCGCGAGCATCATCATCGTGGCGCCGACGACGGTCAGGAAGACGCCGAGGTCGAACAGGCTGGCGCTCGCAAGCGGCACCGCGTCCAAGCAGCGGCAGGTCCGGGTAATCGTAGGTGCTGGTCAGAAACGGGCTGCCGAGGAAGCCGCTCGCCAACCCGGTGAGTCCCGCGATCAGCAGCCCGCCACCCACCCACGGCGAGAAGTCGCGCGGCAGCCGTTCGTCGGTCCAGCGTTGTCCGTTGGCGATGTACTGCAGGATCAGCCCGATGGCCAGCACCAGGCCGGCGATGAAACCGCCGCCCGGCTCGTTGTGGCCGCGCAGGAAGAGGAAGAACGCCACCAGCACGACGAACGGCAGCAGCAAGCGGGAGACCAGCGCCAGCATCAACGACACCTGGCCGGAAGGAAATCAGAGGCGGTGCGGCCGGATAGTGCGCGATCGCCTTCGCTCGCCGGACCCAGCAGCGCCGCGACGATGATCGCGGCGATCCCGAGCACGGTGATCTCGCCCAGCGTGTCGAAGCCGCGGAAGTCGACGATGATGACGTTCACCGCGTTCGCCCCGCCGCCGAGCGGCACCGCGTTGGCGAGGAAGTACGGCGAGATCGAATCGAAGGGCCGCGTCATCACCAGGAACGCGAGGGCGGCCGTTGCGAGTCCACCGCCAGCCGCAACGCGCCACGTGCAGCGCCGCTCGCGCACGTTTCGGTTCGCGTGGACTTGCCTGCGGCAGCCAGTGCAGCGCCAGCATCATCAGCACGACCGTGACCAGTTCGACCAGCAGCTGCGTCAGCGCGAGGTCGGGCGCCGACAGGTAGACGAACACCCAGGCCACGACCAGACCCACCGCACCGAGGAAGAGCAGCGCCACGAGACGCCGCCGGTACACGACCGCCGCCGCGACGGCGAAGATGGCTCCCAACAGCACGACCACCGGCGCGATCGGCCCAGCCGGAGTCAGCGGCGCCACGGCGCCGATCGTGCCGCCCACGCAGGAACGGCAGTGCGCCGGCGGCAAGAGCCACGAGCACCAGCATCAGCAGGTACCGCTGCAGGCTGCCGTTCTGCAGCGCAAGCGTCAGCGCGCGCGCCGCGCCGATCGCACGCGTCGACGATGAGCAGGAACGCCTCGCGCCCGCCGCGCGGCAGCAGCGATCAGCGGTGCAGGTTGACGAAACGCTGCAGCCCGAAGTAGAGCGCCAGCCCGCCGGCCAGCGCGATCACCGACATCAGCAAGCGGCAGGTTGAAGCCGTGCCACAGCGCCAGGCTGTACTCGGGCAGCGGGCCGCCCAGCGCCGCGCGCGGCCGCAACGGCCAGCAGCGGTCCCGACCGTCAGCGCCGGAGCAACGCCGACGGCCAGGCAGACGACGACCAGGATCTCGACCGGAACGCGCATGAAGCGCGGCGGCTCGTGCGGCGTGCGCGTCAGGCCGACCGGCTCGCCGTTGAAGAACACGTCGTGGATGAATCGCGCGCTGTAGGCGACGCTGAAGATGCCCGCGATCGTGGCGCCCACCGGCAACGCGAGGGCCATCAGCCGGGGACCTTCGGCCGCGACAGCGACACCGAAGAACATCTCCTTGGACAGGAACCCGTTGAGCAAGCGGCACGCCCGCCATCGCGGCACTCGCGACCATCGCCAGCGCGCCGGTCCACGGCATGTACTTCCACAGACCATTGAGGCGCCGCATGTCACGCGTTCCGGTCTCGTGGTCGATGATGCCGGCCGCCATGAAGAGCGAGGCCTTGAAGGTCGCGTGATTGAGGATGTGGAACACGCCCGCCACGACCGCCAGCGCATCGTCCATGCCGAAGAGCAGCGTGATCAGACCAAGATGGCTGATGGTGGAGTACGCCAGCAGCCCCTTGAGGTCATGCTGGAAGATCGCGAGATAAGCGCCGACCAGCAGGGTCGCGAGCCCAGTCAGGCTGACGAGCCAGAACCACGCATCGGAGTGCCCGAGCGCCGGGTACAGGCGCGCAAGCAGGAACACGCCGGCCTTCACCATCGTGGCCGAATGCAGGTAGGCCGACACCGGCGTCGGCGCCGCCATCGCATGCGGCAGCCAGAAGTGGAACGGGAACTGCGCGCTCTTGGTGAACGCGCCGAGCAGCACCAGCACCAGTGCCGGCAGGTACAGCGGATGGGCGCGGATCGCGTCGCCTGCCGCCAGCACGGCATCGAGCTGGAAGCTGCCGACGATGTGACCGAGCAGCAGCACGCCGCCCAGCAGCGCGAGCCCGCCCGCGCCGGTGATCGTCAGCGCCATGCGCGCGCCCTCGCGCGCGTCCGCGCGGTGATTCCAGTAGCCGATCAGCAGGAACGACGCGAGGCTGGTGGCCTCCCAGTACACGACCAGCAGCAGCAGGTTGTCCGCCAGCACCAGCCCCAGCATGGCACCCATGAAGAGCAACAGGTAACGGAAGAACCGCGCCGCCGGATCGTCTGCATGCAGGTAGTAGGCGGCATAGAGGACGACGAGCGCACCGATGGCGCAAATCAGCAGCGCGAACACCCAGGCCAGACCGTCCACGCGGAAGCCGAACGTGAGGCCGAGCGTCGGCAACCAGTCGATCGACCAGCGCACCACCTGGCCACGGAAGATTTCCGGCGCGGCCGCCAGCACCAACGCCAGCGCGGCGAGCGTCACGACGCCGGCCAGCCACGCAGCTGTGCGGCGCCGCTCATTCGGCACAACGCCGAGCAGCGCGGCGCCGGCGAAGGGCAGCAGCGCGAGCAGCAGCAGGCTCATGCAGCGGTGCGGGGCTTGCGCACCAGCACAACGATCAGTGTGATCACCGTCAGCGGAATGACGAAGCTCATCATCACCGTCGAGAACGGTTCCAGCGCGGCATGCTTCTGCGCCGCCAGGATCAGATACGCGACGTAAGAGACGTAGTACAGCAGGAACACACCGCCTTCCCAGCGCGCGATCTCGCGACCGGTGACAAAGACTGGCAGACAGGCGAGCGCGACGGCCAGCATGACCCAGATGTCGAAGGCCAGCAGCGCCGGAGCCAGAGTCAGGCCGTGGCTGCCTGAGGCAAGTCCGGACAGTCCGAGGCAACCGAGGATGTTGAAGGTGTTGCTGCCGATCACGTTGCCGACCGCGATGTCGCGTTCGCCCTTGAGCGCGGCCGCGATCGAGGTCGCGACCTCCGGCATCGATGTTCCGGCGGCGACAATCGTCAAACCGATGACGAGATCGCTGACTCCCATCGCCTTGGCGAAGTTGACGGACGCAGTGACCAGCCAGTTCGCGCCGTAGACCAGCGCGACGAGTCCGATGACGATGAGCGCGACCTGCACCGGTACGGCATCATCCCAGGCGCCGGTTCGCGCCGGCCGGAAGTCCTCCGCGTACTCGGCTTGCGCCTTGCTGGTTTCCCGCCGCGACTGCCGAACCAGGAATACGGTGTACGCGATCAGCAGCGCAAAGAGAAACGCGGCGTCCCAGACGTCGAGTGCGCCATCCAGGCCCAGGACCAGCAGCAGCAGCGACGCGCCGAGCATGATCGGCACCTCCTGGCGGATCAACTGGACGTTGACGACGAGCGGTGTGATCAGCGCGCTCACGCCGAGAATGAACAGAACGTTGAATATGTTGCTGCCGACGACGTTGCCGATGGCGAGATCGGTCTTGCCATCGAACACGGCACCTACCGAAACCGCCACCTCCGGCGCACTGGTACCGAATGCCACGATGGTGAGACCCACGACCAGCGGCGAGATGCCGAACGAGAGCGCCAGCTTGGAAGCGCCGCGCACCAGCAGCGAAGCGCCCGCCACCAGCGCCGCAAGGCCCGACAGGAAGAGAAGGATATTCATCGATTACCCGTGGACAGTCGTCGGGCGACGGCCCGGTCGCCGGAGTATAGGGAGGCCACCCACGGACAAGACCCGGCCGCGGCTCGGTGTTTACTCTGCTGGACGATCCATCCACGGCGCAGGGAATCTGAGCGAGGGACGTTTCCCGCCCCTCGGCCGCTCCGGCCGCGCTCCTCAGAGCACGTAGCGGGCGAGATCCTCGTTGCGCGCAAGATCGGCGAGACGCGCGTCGACATAGGCCGCGTCGATGCGCACACGCCCTGCGCCGCCGGCCACGCCGCTACCGGCCTCGAAGGAGATCTCCTCGAGCAGCTTCTCCATCACCGTGTACAGGCGGCGCGCACCGATGTTCTCGGTCTTCTCATTGACCGCATAGGCGATTTCCGCCATTCGATGGATGCCATCGTCGGTGAACTCAAGCGCACAGCCGTCGGTGCCGAGCAGAGCGCGATACTGTTCCGTCAGGCTGGCGTCCGTAGCCTTGAGGATGCGTTCGAAATCGTCGACAGTCAGCGAGTCCAGTTCGACGCGGATCGGAAACCGACCCTGCAGTTCCGGTATGAGGTCCGACGGCTTGGCAAGATGGAACGCCCCGGACGCGATGAACAGGATGTGGTCGGTCTTCACCATGCCGTACTTGGTGTTGACGGTCGTGCCCTCGACCAGCGGCAGCAGGTCGCGCTGCACACCCTGCCGCGACACATCGGCGCCCTGCAGTTCGGCCCGTGACGTGATCTTGTCGATCTCGTCGAGGAAGACGATGCCGTTGGCTTCCGCGTTGGCGACGGCCTTGGCCTTCAGCTCGTCGTCGTTGACCAGGCGCGCGGCCTCCTCGTCCGTCAATGCCTTCAGCGCGTCGGCGATGCGCATGCGCCGCGACTTGCGCCGGTCCCGGCCCAGGTTGGCGAACATCGACTGGATCTGTTGCGTCAGCTCCTCCATGCCCGGCGGCGCCATGACTTCCAGAGACTGTGACACCGCGCTCACCTCGATGTCGATTTCCTTGTCGTCGAGTTCGCCCTCACGCAGCTTCTTGCGAAACTTCTGGCGCGTCGCGTTCTCGTCGTCGCGGCTCCCTGACGCAAAGCCGACGTCGCGCGAGGGTGGAACGAGGATGTCGAGAATCCGGTCCTCGGCCGCGTCCTGCGCGCGCATCGCCACCTTCTTCATCTCGGCCTCGCGCGTCTGCTTCACGGAAATGTCGACCAGGTCGCGAATGATGGTGTCGACATCGCGCCCGACGTAACCAACCTCGGTGAACTTGGTCGCCTCGACCTTGATGAACGGCGCATCGGCCAGGCGTGCGAGGCGACGCGCGATCTCGGTCTTGCCGACGCCGGTCGGCCCGATCATCAGGATGTTCTTGGGCGTGATCTCCGTGCGCAGCGGATCGGGCACCTGCTGGCGGCGCCAGCGGTTACGCAGCGCCACAGCGACGGCGCGCTTGGCGCGATCCTGGCCGACGATGTATTTGTTCAGTTCGTGGACGATTTCTCGGGGAGTCATCATAGGTAATTCACTTCGCGTGTACGCGACGGCTACGCCGTCGCACGTGCACGCGAAGTGCTCAAGTTAGGCGCGCTCCCTTCGGAGCGGCCGCGCGTACGCGCGCATAGCAAAGGCAACGTGGAGACATCGCGATGCGCCGGTCAGTCCAGCGATTCGATGGTATGGCTCTGGTTGGTGTAGATGCACAGGTCGCCGGCGATGGTCAGGGCTTTCTTGACGATGTCGGCCGGAGCGAGCTCGGTGTGGTCGAGCAGTGCACGGGCAGCGGCCTGGGCGTAGGGGCCACCGGAGCCGATGGAGATCAGCCCGAGCTCAGGTTCCAGAACATCGCCATTGCCGGTGATGATCAGCGACGCCTCGTGATCGGCCACCGCCAGCATCGCTTCGAGGCGACGCAGGATGCGGTCGGTGCGCCAGTCCTTCGCCAGCTCGACGGCCGACCGGACCAGATGCCCCTGGTGCTTTTCCAGCTTGCCTTCGAAGCGTTCGAACAGCGTGAAGGCGTCCGCGGTGGCGCCTGCGAAACCGGCCAGGATGCGATCGTGATACAGACGCCGCACCTTGCGCGCCGTCTGCTTGACCACGATGTTGCCGAGCGTGACCTGCCCGTCGCCGCCCATTGCCACGACGCTGCCGCGGCGGACGGAGACGATGGTTGTTCCGTGAAAGGGTTCCATGACAGTTCCCGGCCGTGGGGCACGGCCCGATATCGATGGACGCTAGATGGGGACGGTCAGACCCGACGCAACTGGACGTCGGCAACCGTATCGATGCCGAGCAGTGAAAACAGCGCGGCGATCATGTAGTTGATGTTGCGAAACTCGACGGTCACTCCGCCCTGACGCTGCTTGGTGAGGAGCGTAAGCAGCGCCGTCGCGGTGGAGAACTCGATGCGCTTCAAGTACGTGCAATCGACCGACAGCCGCTTCTCGGTCTTGGCGGCAGCTTGCAGGCGCCCGAACTGCGGTTCGCCGTTGGCACTGACGGTGCCACGCCACTGCAACCCGTCTTCGGTTTCTTCCGGACGGTCCGCCGGTGTCACGGCTCGCGTCTTGAGGCTCGGCGGGGGCGGCTCCCACGACGGCGGCGAGACTTCGTAGGTGATGCAGTACTGGATGCCGGTCTCTTCGAAGTCGTGCTGTCGCAGTAGCAGACGGAACACTTCGAGCAGCAGCATCCAGCCAGCGTCGCTCTGGTCCCGGCGCCCCGGTTCCACCGCGGCCCGCAGCGGCGTGATGAGCTGGTCGGCACCCAGGACCAGCAGTTCGTGGCTCGCCCGCTTGAACGCATTGATGACCCGCAACAGCAGCTCGGCCCCGACGAGGTCGACCTCGCGCACGCCGGACGCATCGAGGGTGAGCGCCTGGTGCTGCGCCGAGTGATTCTTCAGTTGCTCCAGCACCTTCACGACGTTCGCATCGACGACGTCCGGCAAGCGAACGATCGGCGCGCCGTCGGCGGATTTGCCCGCTGCAGTGGTCCTCACCTCGTCCTTGTAGTCGATCCACGCCGGCGGCGAGCTTTCGAAACGAAGGACGTACTCGATGGTCAGGTTGTCGAAACTGCCCTTGTCACCGCGCTGCTGAAAGAGCTCGAACAGCATCAGCCACGCCCGCTGCGCCGCATCCCCGAGGGAATCGGTGTGAATCGCAGTTCGCAGTCCTGCCTCGGCCGGTTCGATCAACCCGTTGGCAAAGAGGATCGCCGCTTCGTCGATCGCCGAGCCGGAGCCTTCGGCATTCAGTTCGATGGCATTGGCATTGCCCTGCCAGTCGTCGGTACTGAGGTCGATCAACTCGAGCCCGGTGTCCTTCTTCGCCAGAGCGGTGACCGGCACCGGCTGCTCGACGGGTTGCTGGGAGAGGCGCCCCAGCGTGGAATTCGCGGCGGAATTCGGAAACAGCGTTGCGCCGCCGGACGGGCGCATGTAGTCGCGCGCCATCTCGGACTCGATGGCGTCGATCTTCGCCGCCGTCTCCATCGCGAGGGTCCGCGCGAGGTCCTTGTCTGGGAGGGAACTGTTGGTATTGGGGGCCTTCGGAATGGTCGCCGAAGCGTTGCGGCTGACCGGGGCCGCGAGCGGACGTGCGCTCGGCTTGCCTGCGCGAGCGGCTGCGCCGCCTTTTGCCGCGGACGGCTCGGCGGTGTCCTTAGGATCTTTCTTGAAGAACGAGAAGACCACGCTGCCTTCTGGTTTCGTTAGCTCTGTACACCCTGCAAATCGGCCATCCGTCCCCGCTGCGACATGTGAATACCCGCGCCGCGGCCGCCTTCCATGCCCGATCGCCCTGCGCGCGGAAACGCACCGGTCGCAGCCTCAGCGCCCGAGGTGCAGCCCATAGTAACAACATTGCCATGCGGCAAACCGTTGATCTGGGCGACTATCCCGCCTGTCGGCTACCCGCCACCCGACCGACCGGATTACTTTTCCGCCCCGGAAAGCTGGGCATCCGCCAGGCGGTAATACAGCCCGAATGGATCGTCCTTCAGCACGCTCAGCCGCCCGACCAGCACGACCGGCTCGTAGGTGTGCTTGAGCGCTACCTTGGACTTCACTTCGACGATGTATTCGGGGCCGAGGGACATGCAGAAGGGACAGTGTGGCGGGCGCATGGTCAGCAGGAAGTGCTGGTGCGTCTCGCCCGCCGTGATCGGCAACATGTACCCCTGCAGGCGTACATCCTGCTGGTCGAGCTTGCGCACCTCCGGGCCGAATTCCGGAACCACCTTCGTGCCGACCTGCGCATTCTTGACCTTTCCCAGCACCTTCCAGGACACCACGCCCTTGAGTTCAGGCAGGTCGTTCAGAAGCTGCGGGTCGATCGGTAGTGACAGGTCGCGAGACTTGGGCGACGCCGCCTGCGCCAGTACTGCACCGACGAGCAGTCCCGCCGTGAGCCCGACGGCGATTCGACCGACCCAGCGCCGCATTCGATTCATGATCATCCAACCTCCGCGCGCGCCACGGCCGTCTCCGGGCCGGGCCCCTCAGTGGCCATGCCGCATTCCACAAGATTGTCCCACCGCGATGGCCTTACAAGCATCGCGTAACTTCGCCTCGCACGGCCGCTCCGGTTTGCCGGTCAAGTTCATCACAACCTCCGTCGGGTTAGCCCTGAGCGAGTGTTTGCGCCACGTCCATGCGGCTGGCACGCCACGCCGGCAGCGCCGCGGCGAGCGTCGCAACTGCCAGCGCGACCAGCACCGTCGTCGCCAACGCGGGCGTGAACTCTGCGGCTGACAAGGTAAACGCCCGCGCTGCCGCGAGCCAGCGTCCAACCAGAGCGACGGCACCGAGGCCGACGGCGAGTCCCAGCAGGAGCGCCATCCCGGCGAGCAACCAGGCTTCCAGCATCATCAGCCAGGCGATGCGCCCACGGCCGGCGCCGAGCAGCCGCATGATCGCAATGTCGTAGCGCCGCTCTTCGAGCGCGTTGAAGAGAGTCACGAACAGGGTGAGCAGCGACGAACCGACCAGGATCCACGCGAACGCCCGCATCGTGTCGATCCCAACGCCGACGACGGCGAACAGGCGTGCGATCTCGTTGGCGGGTGAGGCGGCCATCAGGCGACTCTCGGCGTTGACCTGCCGCGGCATGGTCGCCGCCGCCATCGGCGAGGCGTAGCGCACGATCACCGCAGTGATCTCGCGCTCCGCATCATCGGCCGACTCGCCCTCGTGCACGCGCCAGACGCTCGCGATGTCGGTCAGCACGAGCCGGTCGATGACCGAACGCGTGGGCGCAAGGACGCCGACCACCTGGTACTTCGCGTCCTCGTGAACCGCGCCGCCCTCAGCCAGTCCGTGGGTGCCGAAGAGCGTGCTGCCGACACCGAGTCCACTGACGCGGGCAACCTCTGCACCGAGGACAGCCTCCATCGGCTGTTTCCACAGAGTTCCCGCGGCCAGCCTGGCGTCGTGCAGTTCAACGAAAGACCGCTCGGTGCCGACGATGCGGAAGCCGCGGAAGCTGTCTCCCATCGAAAGCGGAATGGCCTGCGCCACCAGCCGGTTACGACGCAACGGCTCCAGCGTCGCCAGTGGCACGTTGCCGGTCGGAACATCGACCTGGTAAACCGCCGACAGGACCAGTTGCAGCGGGGAACCCTTGGCCCCGACCACCAGATCGACATTGCGCGCATCGCGCTCGAGCTGACGCGCAAGCTGTCCCTGCACCAGGATCACGAACACCAGAGTGGCGATCCCGAGTGCCAGCAGGATGACACCGAGCGCCGTCTGCAGCGGACGTCGCCGCAGTTGGGCGATCACGAGTCGCAGCGAACTCATGCGGGCCGGGCCAACTCGATCTCACGCCGAAAGCGACCGCGGATGCGGGCATCGTGTGTCGCCACGACCAGGAGCGCCCCGGCGCGCTCGGCTGCCTGCAGCAGCAGATCGAGCGCCCGCCTCGCGTTGTCGTCGTCAAGGCTGGACGTGGGCTCATCGGCCAGCAGCAGGCGCGGACGGTTGACGATCGCCCGCGCAATCGCGACGCGCTGCTGCTCGCCCAGGCTCAGGACCTCCGGCCGGGCGCCAAGCTTGTCTCCCAGGCCAAGGTCCGCAAGCAGAGGCGCGGCGGTCCCCGCGTGCTCCACGCGGCCGGCGAGAAAGCACGCCAGGGCGACGTTCTCCAGCGTGCTCAGGCTTGCCAGCAGGTGCAGCTTCTGCGGCACGACGCCGATGCGCTGCCCACGCCACCGATCGTCACGGCCAGCCGCGGGATACAGGTCGTCACCGTCGATCCGTACCGTGCCCTCGCTAGGACGAAGGATGCCGGCCAGGATATGGAGCAGCGTGCTCTTGCCCGAGCCGCTGGGACCGACCAACGCACAGTGTTCGTCGCCGCGCAGCTCGAGCGCCGGCGCCCGCAGCACTGTCGTGTCCCCGTAGCGATGCACGATGGGATCCGTCGATAGCATCGATCAGTCCCGCAACTACCTCGTCGACCAAGGGAGAGTTTCAAGAGGGGGAAGCGCCCCCTCTTGCATCTTCAAGAAATGATGTTCGGGGTCGGACGCTTCGCGTCAGTCCCCAAACATCTTCTGCTTGATTTCGCGCCGCTGCTGCGCTTCGAGAGAAAGCGTCGCGGTCGGGCGCGCGAGCAGGCGCGGAATGCCGATGGGATCGCCGGTTTCCTCGCAGTAGCCATAGTCGCCCGCCTCGATGTGTGCCAGCGACTGCTGGACCTTCTTCAGCAGCTTGCGCTCGCGATCGCGCGTGCGCAGCTCGAGAGCGTGCTCTTCTTCGATCGTCGCCCGATCGGCGGGATCCGGCACGATCACCGTCTCGCGCAGATGCTCGGTGGTCTCGCCGGCGTTCTGGAGCAGCTCGCGCTCCATCTCCTGCAGCCGGTACTTGAAAAACGCCAGCTGCTGCTCGTTCATGTACGCCGACTCTGGCATCTTCAGCAGTTCGCCTTCCGTGGGGAGACGCCTGCCGTTGACCAGCACGGGCTCCTCGCTGCGCGTGGCCGAACGCGCCAGCAGATATTCGTGGGCTGCCGCGAGATCCTTCGGGCTCGGCGCGGGCACTGGCCGCGGCGCGGCCGGTGCGGGTGTGCGCGCTCCGATCGGGGCAGGCGCGAAGGAAACCGGCGCCCGCTCAATCTTGGCGGGCCGCGGCGGTGACTTCTTCGGCGCGGGCTTCTCGGCAGCCTTTGCTAGCACCTTCGCAACCACTTTGGTCGGCTTCACGGGCGCCTTGGCCGGCGCTTTCACCGCTGGCCTGGAGGGCCTGGCCGGCGCCCCCTTGGCGCTGCGCGCCGCCGTCGTCGGCTTCTTCACGACCTTGCCCTTGACGGCCGGAGCCTTCTTGGCCGGCGACTTCTTGGCCGGTGCTTTCTTGGGTGCTACCTTCTTGGGCGCTACTTTCTTGGCAGCGGTCTTGGCCGCTTTCTTGGCCGGCGCCTTCTTTGCTGCAGCCATCGTCTGTCTACCTCGTTATGTCTTTGATCTGTGGAAAGCCGGCATCAGCGCGCGAGGCACGCTTCAAGGCCCTTGAGAATGGTGTCCTTCGGCAGATTGCGCCCAATGAACACGATCTTGCTGGAAGGCTTCTCGTCCTTGCCCCAGGGCCGACCAACGTCCGCTCCCATGAGCATGTGCACGCCCTGGAAGATCATGCGCCGGTTGGACCCGTTCATGAAAAGCACGCCTTTATACCGGAGCATGTCAGGACCGTAAACCTGGGTCAGCGCCCCCATGTACTCCTCGAGTTTCGCGGAGTCGAACGGTTTCTTCGACTGGAACGCGAAGGCCTTGATCGCATCATCATGATGATGGTGATGATGGCCATCGTGATGATCGTGGTCATGGTCGTGCCCGCAATGTTCGTCATGCACGTGCTCATGGTCATGCCCGTTGCCCGCCTGGCTCCGCGCCGCGTCCGGGTGCTCGGCCGCGAGGAACTCGGGGTCGATATCGAGAATCGCGTTGAGATTGAATCCGCGCAGGTCCAGCACCTCCTTCAGCGGTATCTGTCCGAAGTTGACCGGCTTGATCGGCGCACGGGGATTCATGCGTACGATCCGCTCGCGCAGTGATGCGAGTTCGTCGGCGTCGACAAGATCGGTCTTCGACAGCAGGATGCGATCGGCGAAGCCGACCTGGTTCTGCGCCTCGACCTGGGCATCGAGGGTGTCGTGGCCGTGCTTGGCATCGACGACGGTGATCACGCTGTCGAGGAGGTAATACGACGAAATATCGTCCTCGATGAAGAAGGTCTGCGTCACCGGCCCCGGGTTGGCCATGCCGGTCGTCTCGATAATGACGCGCTCGAAGTCGAGTTCCTTGGCCTCACGCTTGCGCTTCAGGTCCGCGAGGATGCGAACGAGGTCGCCGCGCACGGTGCAGCAGATGCAGCCGTTGTTCATCTCGACGATCTGCTCGTTGGTCTCGGTCACCAGCAGTTCGTTGTCGACGCCTTCCGGCCCGAACTCGTTCTCGATCACGGCGATCCTGTGACCGTGCTGCTCGGACAGTATGCGGTTGAGCAGGGTCGTCTTGCCGGCACCCAGGAAGCCGGTCAGCACAGTGACCGGCACCAGATTCGCTTCATTCATCGGGATTTGTCCATGCGAGCCCGCGCGTCAGGGCGGGCGTCAAAAGCGGGGCGGTAGTGTAGTGGATCAGGCGATCCCTCCGCCGGACCGCGCCAGCGGCGGTGCACCGCCCTACCCGACACGCATAAGGTGCAGGCCCTTGAGGTACTCGGACTCGGGCACGGTCATCATCAGCGGGTGATCGGCGCTCGCGCCGAGCCGGGCCACCATCCACGCCTCGACCCCGGCATCGATGACGGCGCCCGCCACGATCTTCTGGAACAGGTCGACATCGATGGCGCCCGAGCAGGAGAAGGTCAGCAGCGAACCCCCGGGCGCCAGCAGGCGCAGCGCATTGAGGTTGATGTCCTTGTAGGCGCGCGCGGCTCGATCGACATGGTGATGGCTCGAAGCGAACTTGGGCGGATCCAGCACGATGAGGTCAAACGGCGCGGCGTCCTTCAAGGCGCGCAACGCCGTGAAGACGTCGGCCTCCTCCCAGCGTGCGCGGTCCGGTGCAAAGCATTCAGCGCCATGTGCTCGCCAGCCACGCGCAGAGCCTCGGCCGAAGAGTCGATCGAGTGCACAAACTCGGCGCCGCCGGCCAGCATCGCGATCGAGAAGCCGCCCGTGTAGCAGAAGCAGTTCAGGCAGCGCGGCCCTCGCCCCGCGCGCTGCGATGCTGCGCGGCCAGCTCGCGGGCGAGCCGCCGATTGTCGCGCTGGTCAACATAAAACCCGGTCTTGTGCCCGCGTCGCACGTCGACGTGAAAGCGCAGCCCGTGCTCCTGCACGTCAACCTGGGCAGCAGGCTCGGCGCCGCGCAACACGCCGCTGATCGCGGGTAGTCCTTCGCGCACGCGCGTGGCCCCGTCGCTGCGATCGTAGATATCGCGGCAACCCGTCGCCGCCAGCAGCGCGTCGATCAGGACATCGCGCCAGGCATCGACACCCGCCGCCTGGAACTGCGTGACGAGCTGATCGGCGTAGCGATCGACGATCAGTCCGGGCAGGCCGTCAGCCTCGCCGAAAACGAGGCGAATCGCCGTCGTGTCGTTGGCCAGCGTCGCCCGTCGGTGCACGGCCTGTCGAACGCGCTCCGCGAGCAGGTCCGCCGTCACCCGCGTGCTCTCGGCGAAGCTCCAGGCTCGCGCCCGGATCGACGACTCCGGCGAATACGCCGCCCATGCGAGGAAACGGCCGTCGGCCGCACGCACCTCGACCGTTGCGCCACTGCCCGGATTGCCCTCGGCCCGTCCGACGGCGCTGGCATAGACCCACGGATGCCGCCGCAGCAGGGACTTCTCCTTGCCGGGCTTGAGGTGGAGCCGGCTCATTGCGATGCCGTCGCGCGGCGCGCATCGGCGACAGCCAGTGCCAGCGCGGACACAGTCATGCCTTCCGCTTGGCGCGCGGATGCGCTGCGTCGTAAGCCTTGGCCAGATGCTGCCAGTCGAGCCGCGTGTAGACCTGTGTCGTCGAAATGTTGGCGTGCCCCAGCAGTTCCTGGACCGCCCGCAGATCACCACTGGACTGCAGCAGGTGGGACGCGAACGAATGCCGCAGCACGTGTGGATGCACGTGAACGCCCAGTCCGAGTTCGCGCGCGCGTCGTGCGAGCCGGCTTTGTACGCTCCGTGCCGTCAGCCGGCTGCCACGCGCCGAGACGAACAGTGCGCGCGCATCGCAGCGCCTCACTGATGCACGCACGCCGAGCCACCGAGCCAACGCTTCGCGCGCCGGGCCCCCGATCGGCACCGAACGCGTCTTGCCACCCTTGCCGAGCACCGTCGCTTCGCTGCTTTCGAGGTCGATCCAGCTGCGCGAACGTTCCGCGCCGGGTTCGGCCGCGAAGTGCCGCCAGTCGAGCGACAGCAGTTCGGCCAGCCGCAGGCCGCTGGAGTACAGCAGTTCGACCAGCGCGTGATCACGGGCAGCGATCCAGCCGCCCTCGCCTTCGTGCGCGGCCAGTCGGACCGCCTGGTCCGCCGTCAGCGCCTTGGGCAGCCGCTTATCCCGGCGCGGTGCCCGGATGCCCGCCGCCGGATTGCTCTCGAGACCCCGGTGTTCGGCGAGCCAGGTGAAGTAGGTGCGCCACGCTGACAGCGTGCGCGCGAGCGTCGCAGCGGATCGGCCTGCTCCGTGCAGGCGGGCAATGAAACCCCGTATGTCGTTGGCGTTCAGGCTCGCCGGTGCGCGACCCGCTGCAAGCTCGGCCAGGCGCTCGAGGTCACGCCGGTAGGCATCGATCGTGTGAGGAGAGGCACGCCTCTGCGTTCGCAGCTCTTCCAGGAAGTGCTCGATCGAGGGCGCGAGATCCATCTTAGGCGCGCATGCGGGCCAACGCCGCGCTCGCGAGTTCGGCAATGCGCTCTAGAAACGCCGTCCCCATCGTGATGTGGAAGCGGTCCTTGTCGGCGGAGCCGAGCACGAGCAGGCCGAACGTCTTGGGGTCGGCACCGACCCGCAGCGGCAGCATTGCCAGGCTTTGAACGGATGTTCCGTCCTCGAACCAGGTGGCCGCTTCGAAGCCCACGTTCGAGCCACAAAACGGCACCCGCATGCTGTTTGCCAGAGTCACCGTGTCAGCCTCCACGGGAGCGGCGCAGGTCAGCGCGGCGTACTCCGGCTTCACCGACCACAGTCGCAGCGCGCAGTGCGGCACGCTGAAGACTTCCTTCATCGTCCTGACCAGCGTGTCGGGCAGATCGAACGAGTCCTCGGCCAGCAGCAGTTCGCGCGCCCACGTGATCAGGTGAGCGACGATCGCCTCGTTCTCCTGCCCGTGGCGGATCATCTCGGTGATGCGTCCCTCAAGCGACCTGATGCGTTCGCGCAGCATCAGCGACTGGCGCTCGACCAGCGATATCGCCTGGCCGTTCTGCGGATGTGGCAGCTGCAGGCCTGCGAGTAATTCCGGGTGCTGGTCGAAGAAATCCGGATGACTGGTCAAGTAGTTCGCGATGTCCTGGACTTGCATGGGGCTCCTGTCAGAGTTCGAACTCGCCTTCAAAGACCTTGGTGGCCGGGCCCGTCATCATCACCGGCCCGCCGTTCCATTCGATCGTCAGCACGCCGCCGCGCGTGGTAACGCGCACGGGCGACTCGAGCCTGCCGCAACGTATACCCGCGACCACGGCGGCACAGGCGCCGGTGCCGCACGCCAGGGTCTCCCCCGCGCCGCGCTCCCAGACCCGCAGGCGGATGTTGTGCCGATCGATGACCTGAATGAACCCTGCGTTCGCCCGCTGCGGGAATCGTTCGTGGTTCTCGATTTTCGGGCCCTCGACCGTGACAGGGGCATCGTCGACGGAGTCGACGAACTGCACCGCGTGCGGATTGCCCATCGATAGCACCGACACGTTCACCTCGCGCCCACCGACCCTGATCGGCCACAGCGTGTCGTCATGATCGTGACGCGGCTCCAGGCCTGCGGCATCGAACGGCACCTTCGCAGGCTCGAACACCGGCGCGCCCATGTCGACCGTGACCTCGCCGCCGGCGACCAGCCGCGGCTCGATGATCCCGGACAGTGTCTCGACCCGAATCGCAGACTTGTCAGTGAGCTGCTGATCGCGCACGAAGCGCACGAAGCAGCGCGCCCCATTGCCACACTGCTCAACCTCGCCACCATCGGCGTTGAAGATGCGGTAGCGGAAATCCACGCCGTCGCTCGAGGGAGGCTCGACCAGCAGGATCTGGTCAGCGCCGATGCCAAACCGGCGGTCCGCGAGGCGTCGCACCTGGTCACGCGAGAGCTCGACCTTCTGTCGTACGCCATCGAGCATCACGAAGTCATTGCCCGTGCCCTGCATCTTGGTAAAGCGCAATTTCATATACGTCGCAAGTGTATTCGAGCGTCGCTCGTGTACGCGATCGGCTGTGCCGATCGCACGTGCACTCGCTCCGGCACGGCTCGCGCCATGCGCGACCCGCTCAACATTGATTTGTCGGCTGCGCTCCGGAGCGGCCGCGCGCTTCGCCGACTCACAACTGCACTGCACTCTCCCTGCCCCTCTCGCCAAGCAAGAGGGAATGATGCACTCCTCCCTGCGCCCTCCTCGCCCGGCGAGGAGGGAAAGGAAATCCTGGCACCGCGAGGTGCGTCGCGGGGTGGAGTGCATGGGGTTGACCTTCGGCGGAGCGCGCGGCCGCTCCGGAGCGCAGCCGACTAACTATTCGGAGCGAGTGCACGTGCAATGGCCCGACTTGCCGGGCCATCGCGTACACGAGCGACGCGCTAGTAAATCGCTGGCTCCCCCTCCGGCCGCGTCTTGAAGCGCTTGTGGGTCCAGAAATATTGCGCCGGCATGCGCAGCACCCAGCGTTCGAGCTCGCGGTTCATGCGGGTGGTGTCTTCCTCGATCGACTCTCCGGGGAAGTCGGCAAGAGGTGCTTCGACGTGAATGATGTAGCCGTCGTCCGTCATCTCCGTCACCGCCAGGATCACCTTGGCGCCCGTCATCCGCACGAGTCGAGACACCATTGGAATGGTGGCAGTCGGCACGCCGAAAAACGGCACGAAGATGGAGTTGGCCGGGCCGAGGTCCATGTCCGGCAGGTAATACAGCGGCAGGCCGTCCCTGAGGATCCGGATCACGGCGCGCATATCCAGACCCTGCCGTGGCAGCAGTACCGGGTCGCTGAAGCGCTGTCGGGCCTTCAGCAGCCAGGCGTCCCAGACCGGATTCTTCTGTTTCGAGTAGATCGATGCGCCGCGCACCAGGATGTTGGTGCGCACGCCGCCGGCGTCGAGGCCCACGAAGTGCGGCGCAAGAATGATCAGTGGGCGGTTCGCCGGATCCGTCAGATGGTGCCCTCCTTCCATGCGGACATAGCGCTCGATCGCCTCACGGTCGGCGTTCCACAGCACCGAATGATCGAGCGCGGCACGTCCCAGGCTGCGAAAGGTCATGCGACCCAGGTGACGCCGCTCGTCCTCCGGCATCTGCGGAAAGCACACACGCAGGTTCGTGAGCGTGACATGACGGCGCGACCCCGCCAGCCACCACACGAGGTCCGATAACGCATAGGCCACGCGTGTGCGCGTGCGTTGCGACCAGTGGCGCGTCAGATTGATCAGGAAGATCCCGAATTTCGCGGCCCAGAGATTCACGCCGACTCCTCATGCGGCGGCGGTTCCGCGCCGGCGGGAACCTTGTAACGGTTGTAGCCCCACAGGTACTGGGCCGGGCGCTCGCGGATCAGCGCCTCCAGGCCGCGATTCATCACGGCGGCATCGTGCGAAGCCTCCCCGGAAAACGACTCTTCGAGACGCTGCAGGTGGATGCGATAGCCACGCCCCCCAGGCAGCCGTTCGCCATAGACGAACAAGACGATCGCGTCGAACTGCCGCGCGAGGCGCGCCGGCAACGTCATCGTGTAGGCCCAGCGACCGAAAAAGGGCGCCCACGCGCCCTCGCCCTGCGACGGCACCTGGTCCGGCAGGATGCCCACCACCTCACGCTCCTTCATCGCCTTCATCAGCATGCGCACGCCCTTCATCTCGGCAGGCGCAAGCTTGAGCCCCTCGGCGGCACGGCCGCTTTCGACGATCCCCCGCAGGACCGACTTGCGCGGAATGCGATAGAGCACGGTCATCGGACGGGTCTTCGCCTCCGGACGGAACGCGGCATAGAACTGGGCCGTGACTTCGAAGCTGCCCAGGTGCGGCGGCAGGAACATCACCGGCCGGCCATCGGCGAGGGCCGGTCGACGATTGACATGTCGGCGACTTCGGTCCGGGCAATGATGTCGGCACGCGGACGCATCCAGATCCAGGCCGTTTCGAGCGCCTGCTTGCCGGCTTCCGCGGCCGCCGCACGCACGAGTGCAGGATCGTCGTAGCCCGCCTGAGCCAGGTTGGCGCGCACGCGCCGACGGTAGGTGGGAGACAGCCAGAAGACCACCGTCCCGAGCGCGCCCCCGATCGCGTGCACCGTCCCGAGCGAGAGGGCGGCAATACACTTGAAAACCAGTCTGAGCACGAGGGTTCTTGGGTGGCCGCCGGCTTCGTGTTTCAGGCGGCCGGCAGGCGCAAGGCTTGACCTATAATCCGCCTTCGCCGTGTTAACCGACAACTTGCGGGGCGATCCTCGACAGCATAGCCGAGGCAAATACCGCTAAAGCGTCGCCGCTCCTCGGGAGTGCGCAACGCACCCGATTCATTGCTACAGGAGCGGACCATGTCCAGCGATTTTCTCTTCACGTCCGAGTCGGTCTCCGAAGGCCACCCGGACAAGGTCGCCGACCAGATCTCCGACGCCATCCTCGACGCCATCCTGGCGCAGGACCCGCGCTCGCGCGTCGCCGCCGAGACGCTCGTCAACACCGGCCTCGTGGTGCTGGCCGGCGAGATCACGACCAACGCGCACGTCGACTACATCGAGGTCGCGCGCGAGACGATCAAGCGCATCGGCTACGACAACACCGAGTTCGGCATCGACTACAAGGGCTGCGCGGTGCTGGTGGCCTACGACAAGCAGAGCAACGACATCGCGCAGGGCGTGGACCGCGCCATCGGACGACTTACCTGAACCAGGGCGCCGGCGACCAGGGCCTGATGTTCGGCTACGCCTGCGACGAAACGCCCGACCTGATGCCGCGCCGATCTACTACGCGCACCGCCTGGTGGAGCGCCAGGCCGACCTGCGCCGCGACGGCCGCCTGCCGTGGCTGCGCCCGGACGCCAAGAGCCAGATCACGATGCGCTACGTCGACGGCAAGCCGCATTCGATCGACACCGTCGTGCTGTCCACGCCAGCATGCGCCCGAGATGAGCCTCGGCGACAAGATGAAGCACGAGTTCACCGAGGCGGTGATCGAGGAGATCATCAAGCCGGTGCTGCCGAAGGAATGGCTGAAGGACACGAAGTACCTGGTCAACCCGACCGGCCGCTTCGTCATCGGCGGGCCGCAGGGCGACTGCGGCCTCACCGGCCGCAAGATCATCGTCGATACCTACGGCGGCGCCTGCCCGCACGGCGGCGGCGCGTTCTCGGGCAAGGATCCGTCGAAGGTCGATCGCTCGGCCGCCTATGCGGCGCGTTACGTGGCCAAGAACGTCGTCGCCGCCGGTCTCGCGCGGCAGTGCCAGGTGCAGGTCGCCTACGCGATCGGCGTGGCCAAGCCGATGAACATCACCGTCGTACACCGAAGGCACCGGCGTGATCCCGGACGAGCAGATCAGCAAGCTGGTCGCCGAGCACTTCGACCTGCGCCCGCGCGGGCATCGTGCAGATGCTCGACCTGCTGCGTCCGATCTACGAGAAGACCGCCGCCTACGGCCACTTCGGCCGCGACGAGCCCGAGTTCACCTGGGAACGAACCGACCGGGCGGCCGCGCTAGCGGACGCCGTCGGAGTGAAACGCCGCGCCGCCTGAAGCGAAGTACGGGGCGCTGTCCGTGCAGCCCACTCACGCGTTGCCAGCCTGCTCGACGAGCCAGCTCGCCAGCGCCCGTACGGCGGGACGATCCGCCGCACGCGGCTCGATGACGAGGTAGTAGGCGCGGCGTGACGACAGCGCGTCGCCGAACGGGGCGACGAGCTGTCGCCGCTTCAGCAATGCGTCGATGAGCGGGCGTCTGCCAAGCGCCACGCCCTGGCCGGCAACCGCCGCAGCGATTGCGGCGTCGTACCCAGTCAGCGTGACCTTGCGCGCAGCGTCGAGCGTACCGAGCCTCATTGCCTTCGCCCATAGGTCCCATTCGAGCAGCACATCCGGCCCCATCTGCACCTCGACATCGAGCAGCGTGTGGTGCCTGAGGTCGGCGGGCGTCTTCAACGGTCGTGCACGATTGCGGGCAAGCGCCGGCGCACATACCGGCTGAACGGTCTCGTGAAACATAGGCGTGCCCAAGCTGGGATCGACTCTCGCATACCGGATCGCGAGATCGAAGCCGTCGCTTGACAGGTTGCGCTTGGCGAGGCTCGCATCGATGCGCACGTCGATGCCGGGATTCTCGCTGATGAAGGCTTCGAGCCGAGGGATCAACCACAGCGATGCCAGGCCCGGTGTAGTCGTCAGCGCGAGCACTTCACGCCGCGACGGCGCCCGGATCTGCTCCATTGTTCCACGCAGTCCGTCGAGCGCGCCGCGCACGGCTTCGCGCAATCTTCGTCCGTCCTCGGTCAGGTCCAGCGCGCGATGGCGTCGCCTGAACAGGACGACGCCGAGGTCGTCCTCGAGCGCCTTGATCTGACGGCTGATCGCCGACTGCGTCAGGAACCTTTCCGCTCCCGCCTTCGTGAACGAAAGATGCCGCGCGGCCGCGTCAAAGCTGACCAGCAGGTCGAGCGGGGGCAACCGCGACGGATCCTTTTGCATGCGTTGCAGGAATGCTAAGCGTTCCAAATGAACGTTTGAAGACGGCGCCGCTTCGGAAGAGGATGCCCTCCACGCGACAACCGGACCGAATCCTCCACCATTCGCCACGTTCATGCAAGAAGAAGCCGTCACCGCAGCGCCCGCGACTCCGTTCTTCCAGACGCTTGCGCGGCACCAGACTGTGTTCCAGGGCGACGCCGCCGTGGAACGGGTGACGCTGGGTGACGGACGTTCGCTCCATGTGCGGCCGGTCGGGCCACGGGACGCCGCCGCCGAGCAGGCCTTCGTCGCGAACCTGTCGCCGACCGCGCGCTTCCGCCGCTTCCACTTCGGGCTGAACGAACTTCCCAACACGCTGCTGCAGGCGTTCGTCAATGCTGACCAGCAAACGCACGTTGCACTGGTCGCCGAAGCCGACGACCGTCGCATCGTCGCCGACGCGCGCTACGTGCGCGACACCGACGCTTCGACCGCCGACTTTGCAATCGCGATCTCGGATGCCTGGCAGGGCTTCGGACTCGGGCGGGCGCTGATGCATCGAATCCTGGCGCGGGCCCGCAGCTCCGGTATCAAGCGGCTGTGCGGTGACGTGCTGGTCGACAACGCGCCGATGCTGGCGCTGATGAACCGGCTTGAGGCGCGACTCACGCCCAATCCGGAAGACGACTCGTTGTACCGCGTTTGCCTTGCGCTCTGACGGGTAGCGCTTGGCTCGACTTCAATCGCGAAACCACCCGGAAACTGACAGGAGGCCATCATGGCTATTTCGAATCTGAATCCCGTTCGCCTGGTGTCATTCGGGTTCAAGGCTCCGGCGCCGTCGGTTACGCGGCCGGCTTCCGTTCCAGAGGTGGGCGCGGTCGAACGCATCGTGAAACCGGCGACGGGGCCTGCGCTGTCGCAGGCCGAGGCCCGCCCGACGGAGTTGTACCGTCCGATTGAGCCGATGCTGCTGTTGCACCAGGAACGCGTCAGGACCGCCCAGATCGTCCTGGAATTCGTCAGTCGAGCGCTGCAGACTCTCCGGACCCGCGCTACGGGTGCATGAGCCGTCCCGCATGCCAGGCGGCCGGATGATTGCGGGTGGTGTCGAACGGCAGGACGTGATGCGGGCCGTGTTCCCACTCACAACCAGCTCACTTTGCGGCGCTGTTTTGTCGTCGCCACGCCGCTGGCGGCAGGCCGGTGGACCGTTTGAAGGCGCGCGCGAACGCTGCCTCGGAGTCGTAGCCCACGTCGAGCGCGATCGAGGCAACGTTAGCGTTGGTCGTCAGCAACTGTCGCGAGGCAACCTGCATGCGCCAGTTTGCAAGATACTGCATCGGCGGTTGACCGATGTACTGCACGAAACGCTCGTGCATCGCGGATCGCGACAGACCGACCTTGCGGCCCAGTTCGTCAACGGTCCACGGTTCGGCAGGTCGGTCGTGAAGTAGCGTCAAGGCTTTGCCGACCAGCCGGTCGCGCAATCCGGCGAGCCAGCCCGAAGCGTTCTCGGGCAGGCCATGCAGATAGCGGCGCGCCGCATCGACGAAGACCATTTCGCTGGCCCGCTCCAGTACAGCCTCGCTGCCCGGTCGACGCTCGCGCGACTCGCCGACGGCCTGATGCAACACGCCACGAACCCAGTCACCGACGCCACCGGCAGGCAGATGCAGCATGCGCGGCAGCGCACTGATCAGCGGATTGAAGGGACGCAGGTCACAGCCGATGAAGCCGCACACGACAACGGTGCGCGCTTCCTCTGCGGGCAACGGCGCGCCGGGACGAAGCACGCCTCGGTGAAACGCCACCGGAATCGGTTTCGGATCGTTGCGGGTGGCGAAGATCCAGTCGCTGGTGTCAGGTGCCGCGCGCAGGCCCGGCGCGCTCGACATCACGTGTGCACTTCCCTGCGGGAACATGATGATGTCCCCGGCGGCGAGTCGCACCGGACTTTCGCCTTCAGTCGCAGCCCAGCCCGCGCCCTTCGCGACGAAGTGGTACTCGAGGACGTGCTCCGCGCCCGGCATGACCGCGTCGGCGATCTCGCGTGCCGGCGGCGCTTCGGCGACCCACTGTTCGCCGTAGCTCACGTAGTAAAAGACTGCCCCGCGCAGCCGCACGCTGCGCAGCACGTCTGACAGGGGATCCTGGCTCATACGCTGTGCTTGCAGGACGATCGAGCAACCCTTTGCGACTTCCGAGCAGAGTGGCCGCCCGGCCGCCCAGAAAACAGGATTCGCGAGCAAATTTGAACGACATGGAGTGAAGCGTCAACTGCATGGAACTCCAACAATGCGGCCCATCGACACCGATCGAGCGAAATACCAGGCGATCGAAGACTCACCGCAGGAGCAACCATGCAAAACCTTCACTCACCGCTTTTACAGCCGATCCTTCGTCCGGATCTCGGACCGCTGTCCACGGTCGTGCCAGCTCTCATTGACGCCCTGACCGGTGTCATTGAGCGCTGCATCGAAGGGCTGTTGACCTGGCAGCAGCGCTCGATCGATCGCGCAATGCTTGCCGAAATGAACGAGCAAGCTCTGCGGGACATCGGCCTGACTCGCAGCGACGTGCTGGTCGAGGCCGACAAGCCGTTCTGGCGCGCCTGACCGCCTGCAACCGGGTGTCGCGGTCGCGCGGACCGGCGGCGCACGGCGGAATTGATGGTCCGCGTCCCCTACCCCAAACAGAGAGGTTAATCATGACGATGCTTCAAGAATTGTCGCCCACCACCGTCGCGCCGCCGGCGCCCAGCTTGCCTTACGACGCCATCAAGTCACGTCAACAGGCGACCTGGGCGAGCGGTGACTTCGCCGTCATCGGCACGACGCTTCAGATCGTCGGCGAGTTGCTGGCGGAGGCCGTCGACGTGCGGGCCGGCGAGCACGTGCTCGACGTCGCCGCCGGCAATGGCAATGCGACGCTCGCCGCCGCGCGGCGCTTTGCGCACGTGACGTCGACCGACTACGTGCCCGCCCTGCTGGACAAAGGCTTCGCACGCGCCGCGGCCGAGGGCCTGCAGGTGGATTTCCGCGTTGCCGATGCCGAGCAGCTGCCATTTGACGATGAGGAATTCGACGTCGTGCTGTCGACCTTCGGCGCGATGTTCACGCCGCAGCATGCGCGGCCGGCCGGCGAGATGCTGCGCGTCGTCCGCGACGGCGGACGCATTGGACTCGCCAACTGGACTCCCGAGGGCTTCATCGGTCAGTTGTTCAAGATCGTCGGTGCCTACGTACCGCCGCCGACCGGCCTGCAGTCGCCCGCGCTCTGGGGCACAGAGCCCCACATCGTCCGACTGTTCGGCGCGCAGGCGGCCGACATCCGTGTCGAACGCAAGAACTTCAACTTCCGTTACCGCTCGACCGCGCACTGGCTGCAGGTGTTTCGCGACTACTACGGGCCGACCCACAAGGCGTTCGCTGCGCTCGAGAAGCCGCAGTCGGACAAACTCGCCGCTGACATCACCGCATTGCTCGAGCGCATGAACGTCGGTGGCCAGCAATCGCTGGTGGTCCCGGGTGAGTACCTGCAGGTCGTGATCACCAAGCGTTAGGAAGCGCCATGAGAGCCCAACTCCTGTTACTCGGCGCCGCGGCGTCACCCGGACGCACGATTGCCCTGCTTGGAGACAACCGTGCGTCTATGATGCTGCGCGCGCCCGATGAGGGCTGAAAGCTTGCGCCGGGGTGTCCGTGGCATCCTGGCGCGTTACAATCCATTTCTGCCTCGAGGAGCGTTGCGACAGGGACTTCCGGACCTGCCAGGCTCGGGGCGCCGGCGCTGTCGCAGGTTGCGCGCCGGCCGTGCCAACGGCGCTCGCCCACTTCTTTGACAGCTAAAGGAGAGCGCGAGATGAGCGCCGTACTTAAACCGAACCCCGCCGGTGTCGACTATGTCGTCGCCGACATCAAGCTTGCGGACTGGGGCCGCAAGGAAATCCGCATCGCCGAAACGGAAATGCCGGGCCTGATCGCGATCCGCGATGAGTTCGCCAGCCAGCAGCCTCTGCGCGGCGCTCGCATCACGGGATCGCTGCACATGACGATCCAGACCGCGGTGCTGATCGAGACGCTGCGGGCGCTCGGCGCCGAAGTGCGCTGGGCATCGTGCAACATCTACTCGACGCAGGACCATGCCGCCGCCGCGATCGCCGCCACCGGCACTGCCGGTGTTCGCGGTCAAGGGCGAGTCGCTCGACGACTACTGGGACTACACGCACCGCATCTTCGAGTGGCCCGATGGCGGCTACTCGAACATGATCCTCGACGACGGCGGCGACGCGACGCTGCTGCTGCACCTGGGCAGCAAGGCCGAGAACGACACCGCGGTGATCTCGCATCCGACCAGCGAGGAAGAGGAGTCGCTGTTCAAGTCGATCAAGGCCAAGCTCGCGACCAGACGCGTCTGGTACTCGACGCGGCTGGCGAAGGTCAAGGGCGTCACCGAGGAGACGACCACCGGCGTCAAGCGCCTGTACCAGATGGCCAAGGAAGGCCGCCTGGCGTTCCCGGCGATCAACGTCAACGACTCGGTGACCAAGAGCAAGTTCGACAATCTCTACGGCTGCCGCGAGTCGCTGGTCGACGGCATCAAGCGCGCGACCGACGTGATGGTCGCGGGCAAGGTTGCGGTCGTCGCCGGCTACGGCGACGTGGGCAAGGGCTCGGCGCAGGCGCTGCGCGCGCTGTCGGCGCAGGTCTGGGTCACCGAAATCGACCCGATCTGCGCGCTGCAGGCGGCGATGGAAGGCTATCGCGTCGTGACGATGGACTACGCCGCCGACAAGGCCGACATCTTCGTCACTGCCACCGGCAACTTCCATGTGATCACGCACGACCACATGAAGAAGATGAAGGACCAGGCGATCGTCTGCAACATCGGCCACTTCGACAACGAGATCGATGTCGCGTCGCTGAAGCAGTACGAGTGGGAAGAGATCAAGCCGCAGGTCGATCACGTCATCTTTCCCGACGGCAAGCGCATCATCCTGCTGGCCGCAGGGCCGGCTGGTGAACCTCGGCTGCGGCACGGGGCACCCGAGCTACGTGATGTCGAGTTCGTTCGCCAACCAGGTGATCGCGCAGATCGAGCTCTTCACCAACACCGAGAAGTATCCGGTCGGCGTGTACGTGCTGCCCAAGCACCTCGACGAAAAGGTCGCGCGGCTGCAGCTGAAGAAGCTCAACGCGCAGCTGACCGAGCTCAGTCCGACGCGCAGGCGCGCTACATCGGCGTGCATCGCGACGGGCCGTACAAGCCGGATCACTACCGATACTGAAGCGTCGGAAAGTTTCGCAGCGGGCGCTTTGCGCCCGCTGCGCGATACTTTCCTCCGATTAGTTTGCGCCGCGCCCTTCGGGCGGCCGGGCGGGCGCGGCGAATACAAAAGCACGCTGATCAAACGGAGGACAAAGATGCGTCTGCTGCTGGTCTGGATACTCAACGCGATTGCGCTGCTGGGCGTCGCTTATATCTATCCCGGAGTGCAGGTCGAGGACTGGAAGTCCGCGGCGATCGCTGCGCTGGTGCTGGGGCTTGTGAACACGCTGGTCAAGCCGATCCTGGTGCTGCTGACCTTGCCGGTCACGATCCTGACGCTGGGACTGTTCCTGGTGGTGCTCAATGCGCTGCTGTTCTGGGGCGTGGCCGAAATGCTGCCTGGTTTCAACGTGAGTGGTTTCTGGGCGGCCGTGCTGGGCGCGATCCTGTACAGCGTGATCGGCTGGGCGCTGTCGACCCTGATCCCGGATCGCAAGTGATGCCGATGCGTACCTTCAGCTTTGAGTTCTTTCCACCGAAGACACCGGAGGGCGCGGAGAAGCTGCGCGCCGTGCGCCAGAAGCTCGGGGCGCTACAGCCGGAGTTCTTCTCCGTCACCTTCGGCGCCGGCGGTTCGACCAAGGAAGGCACATGGAACACCGTGATGGCGCTGCATGGCGAGGGCTATCCGGTGGCGCCGCACATCTCCTGCATCGGCACGACACACGAGTCGGTGCGAGGGCTGCTGAACGGCTACCGGCAGGCCGGCATCCGTCGCCTGGTGGCGCTGAGGGGTGACATGCCATCGGGCGCTGCTGGCGGTGCCGGTGACTTCCGGTATGCGAACGAACTGGTGGAATTCATCCGCCGCGAGACAGGCGACTGGTTCCACGTCGAAGTCGCGGCGTATCCCGAGTACCACCCGCAGGCGAGATCACCGGCCGACGACCTCGCCAACTTCGTACGCAAGGTCAGGGCCGGAGCCAACTCGGCGATCACGCAGTACTTTTTCAACTCCGATGCGTATTTCCGTTTCGTCGACGACGCCGAAGCGCTCGGCTGCTCGGTCCCCGTGGTGCCGGGCATCATGCCGATCACCAACTTCACGCAGCTGGCGCGCTTTTCCGATGCCTGTGGTGCGGAGATCCCCCGCTGGATCCGGCGCCGGCTCGAGAGCTACGGTGACGATCGCGAGTCGATTCGCAGTTTCGGACTCGACGTCGTCACCGACCTGTGTGAGCAGCTGCTCGTTGCCGGTGCGCCGGGCCTTCACTTCTACACGATGAACCAGGCCGAGCCGACGCTTGCACTCTGGCAGCGGCTGGACCCGCAACGCTGACGCCGCCGGCCCATGCCGGAACGACGAACGTCAGGCCGCCGAGTGGGAGCGCGCGACCGAGCCGCGTGTCAGCGACAGAAGCCGGTGCGTATAGCCGGCCAGCGCATCGGCGACGCGGCGGAAGCCGGCGGCCACCGACCGCCATCCCAGGGCGGCTCCATCACTTGCACGCGGGCGTAACCCAGGCCTTCGACCACGGCCAGACCGCGTGACTTCAGCGCGACCTCGTCGCCGCTGGCAGCAAACACGTCCTGCACTTCTCCTTCTTCGGTGAGCCAGACGCCGCCGTAGATGACCTTGATGCGGGTGCGGGGGTGCGATTCCAGCAGCAGCATCTGCTCGTAGCCAAGATCGACCGTCCTGATGAGAGTGGGGCCCCAATCCATGATGTCCTCCTATGCATTGGCCGCATTCACTTGATCGGCACGGATGCATTGAATACCTCTGGGAACAGGTCGACAAACGGATTGTTCGCAGCTCATGCATGCATAAAACGCATGTATAGTGGGGCATGGCAGAACCATCCTTCCGCCGCCGTCGCCGCCCGGTCGCACTTTCCTCGATGCGGGGTTTTGAAAGTGCGGCACGTCACTTGTCCTTCACGCTCGCGGCCGAGGAACTCGCGCTGACCCAGTCGTCGATCAGCCGCCAGGTGGCTTCACTGGAGCGACAGGTCAGCCGACCGTTGTTCGAGCGCCGCACGCGCGCGCTCGAGCTGACGCCGGCGGGCGAGAGGCTGTATGCGATCGCGCGGCAGGCGCTGCTTGCCGTCGACCGTTGCGTCGACGAGATCCGCGGTGACGGGGGAGTGCCGCGCGTGACGATTGCGACCTACGCCTCGTTTGCGTCGCTCTGGCTGGTGCCGCGACTGCCGGAGTTCCAGCGCCTGCACCCGGGCATCGACATCCGCATCGATGCATCGGACCGCATGGTCGATCTGGAGTCCGAAGACATCGACGTGGCGATCCGTTGGCTGCGCCCCGGCGCCCCGGTGCCGACCGACGCCACGCTGCTGCTCACCGAGGACGCGAGCCCGGCCTTGAGCCCGCGCCTGCTGGCCACGCGAGCGACACCCCTGGCGGACCCGAGCGATCTTGCTTCGATGCCGATCCTCGCGATGGACGAAACCGTGCCGAGCGCGCCCTACAGCAGCTGGGCGCGCTGGTGCGAGTTCGCCGGGGTCGCGCCCTTCGACGGCGCCGCGCGCCTGTACTTCACCTATGTGGACCAGTCGGTGCAGGCGGCCGTGCGGGGCCAGGGCGTCGCGCTCGTGCGCACCCCTTTTCTTGATGACCTCGCCGCCAGTGGCGACCTGGTGCTGCCGTTTCCCAAGCTGAGAATGCGCACCGGCTACCGCTACTTCATGATCGCCAACCGCCAGCGCAGCACGGTGCCGCATGTCGTGGCGTTCCGCGACTGGATCATGGCGGAGTTTCAGCGCGGACCCCATCGGCTCACCTGAATGCGGACCCATCGATCTCCAGCACGTGCCTCGCGCAGCAGCCGGCGACACCTGTCTCTGTCAGCGGCCAATGCGAGGACGGCCTCAGTAGATTGCGGCTTCCGTGATGACAGCATCCAGTGCGATGTCATGCGCCTGCGGCTCGATCGTTTCCACACGCGTGGCCTCGAAGGCGACACCGACACACAGCGGCCACGGCACGGTCTGCGCCAGCGTACGGTCGTAATACCCGCCGCCGTAGCCAAGCCGAAAGCGCCGAGTGTCGAAGCCGACGCAGGGAATGAGCAGGCAATCGGGCTGCACCGGTCGACCTCGCGCCGGCACCGGGATGCCGAACTCGGCCGCGCGCATCGGCGCATCACGCACCCAGGCGTGAAAGCTCAGCACGTCTCCGGACACGACCGGCAAGGCCGCCACCCGGCGTTCGTCGGCGGCGAGCCAGTCACCAATGACACTGCGCAAATCGGGCTCACCCCGTATCGGCCAGTAGAACCCGACGGCCCGAACCTCGGCCCGGGTGAGCCACTCGGTGACATGACCACGCAGCGCCTGCTCGCGCGCTTCGCGGTCCCCGAGCCCGGCGCGCGCAGCCACCAGAAGTTCGCGCTGCAACTTTCTTCGCTGATCAGATTCCAAGGAGAGCCCGAAATTGCTTTGCTGAGTTTGAGCATTCACGCGCAGCAACGTCGACGCGTACGGTAATCTTCACGCATGCACCTCACTGCTGTCTACACGATCATCGCGGCGTGCTTCATCGCCTGCACCCCAGCCATCGCGGCGAATGGATCGCCGGCACGCGTTGCAACGATCCCGCAATTGTCCGCGGCGGACCAGCAGTTCCTGGCGGCGCGCGACGCCGCGCGCTTAGGGGACCGCGCCAAGCTGGCGCAACTGGCGCCGCAGCTCGCGAATCATCCTCTGGCAGCCTACGTCGAGTACTGGCAGCTGGCCCCGCGGCTGCGCAGTGCCGACCCGGTGGTCGCGACGGAGGTCGAGGGACTTCTTCACGCGCCATGCCGACACCTACATCGCCGACAGGCTGCGTCTTGACTGGAGCCTGGCGCTGGCCGACCGCGGTGACTTCACCAGCTTCGAACGCGAGGCCGGCCGGCTGATCTGGAACACCGACGACTCGCAGTTGCGTTGCTACGGCGCGCTCGCACGCTACCGCAACTCGGCCAACGCGCAGACCGAGGTCGCCGCGCGCGAGGCGCGTCAGTTGCTGGCCAATACCCGCGACTCGGCCGGCGAAGGCTGCCTGGCCTTGACCGAGGCCTTGCTCGCCGACGAACGCATTTCGGTCTGGGAGCGTGTCCGTGCCCTGGTCGAGCAGAACCAGCTGCCGACCGCCAAGCGGGTCGGCGCCCGTGCACTCGATGCACGTGGCAAGCCGGTCGACCAGAAGCTGTTGACGCAGGCGATCGATCGACCGGCCGCGTTCCTCACCGCGCATGAACGCCGGCTGACCGAGATTCAGCGTGAACTCGTCACCGTGGCCGTCGTGCGCCTCGCCCGCGACAGTCCAGGCGATGCCGCCGAGTACGCCGCGGCGCTCAACCTGCATCTGACGCCCGAGCAGCGCGGCATCGTCTGGGGCCGCATCGGTCACATGGCCGCGTTGCGGCTGATGCCTGAGGCCAACGAGTGGTATCGACGCGGCGGCGAGCACGTCGGCGTCGGCCCCGACGCGGTGCGGGTCGACGAAGTGCTCGAATGGCAGGTGCGCGCCGCGCTGCGCGCCGGCGACTGGCCGACCGTGAAGAGCGCGATCGACCGCATGCCGGCGGCGCTGCGGGCCGATCCCGCCTGGGTGTACTGGTACGGGCGCGCGCTAAAGGCCGACAGTCGACCCGCCGAAGCGCAGGATCACTTCACGCAGATCGCCTCCCAGTTCCACTTCTACGGCAAGCTGGCCGCCGAGGAGCTCGGTCTTCCGATCGTTCTGCCACTGCAGGCCACGGCGCCGACGGCGGAGGAACTGGCACCGATGGCGGTCAATCCGGGTTTCGCGCGCGCACAGAAGTTCTACGAACTGGGCCTGCGCGTCGAGGGCAACCGGGAGTGGAACTGGCAGCTGCGCGGCATGAGCGATCGTCAACTGCTCGCCGCTGCGGAGTACGCGCGCACGCAGTCACTGCTCGATCGCATGATCAATACCTCGGACCGCACGCGCGCCGAGTACGACTTCACGCAACGCTTTCCTTCGCCGTTCCGCGACGCAATGGCGCAGTACGCCGGCCCGCTCGGCCTCGACGAGACGTGGGTCTACGGACTGATACGGCAGGAATCGCGCTTCATCATGGATGCACGTTCGCATGTCGGGGCGTCCGGCCTGATGCAGCTGATGCCCGCCACCGCACGCTATGTCGCGCGCAAGATGAACGTCGGCGACTACTCGCCGGCACGGGTGAGCGAACGCGACATGAACCTGCTGCTCGGCACCGGTTACCTCAAGCTGGTGCTCGACGATCTCGACGGCAACACGGTCCTGGCGACCGCGGCCTACAACGCCGGGCCGGGCCGCCCGCGCGCCTGGCGTGCGACGCTCGCCCGCCCGGTTGAGGGCGCCGTGTTCGCCGAAACGATCCCGTTCAACGAGACGCGTGACTATGTGAAGAAGGTCATGTCGAACAGCGTGTACTACGCGGCGCTGTTCGAGAACAAGGCGCAGTCACTCAAGTCACGGCTCGGCACGATCGCGCCGAAAGCCGCCGGCAGCACCGAACTGCCGTGACGCCGCTGCCGTCAGGCGGTTGAACCTGTCACGGGCTGTCGTGCCCTCCCACGCGTGGGCTCAACGCCTGGGCACGAGGGCGCGCGGCATAGAATCCACCTCTTCCATTGCTCGGCTTCCTACGTGTCCTATTCCAACGTGCTCGTCATCGGTGGCGCCGGCTTCATCGGCCGCCACATCGTCAACCGGCTGATCGATCGCGGAGCCCGGGTCACGGTGCCAACTCGCCACCGTGCGCGCGCGGGTCACCTGATCACGCTGCCTACGATCGATGTCGTCGAAGCCAACGTAAATGATGACGCGGCCCTGGGGCAGTTGACTGCGGGGCGTGACGCCGTGATCAACCTGGTCGGCATCCTGCAGGGGTCGCGCGCGTCGCCGTATGGGCCGGAGTTCGCCCGCGCCCATGTCGAGCTGCCCCGCCGCATCGTGCGCAGCTGCGAAGCGCATGCTGTGCGGCGCTACCTGCACATGAGTTCGCTGGGCGCCGACTCGAACGGACCCTCGATGTACCAGCGCAGCAAGGGTGACGGCGAAGCGGCCGTACGCGCCTCCAAGCTCGACTGGACGATCTTTCAGCCCTCGGTCGTATTCGGGCCGGAGGACAAATTCCTGAACACCTTCGCCACGCTGGCCTCGATCGCACCCGTGCTGCCGATCGCCAATGCTCAGGCACGGTTCCAGCCCATTTACGTAGGCGACGTCGCCGATGCGTTCGTGAATGCACTCGACAATCGCACCACCTTCCGCAAGGCCTACGAACTGGCGGGGCCGCGCATCTACACCCTGAAGGAACTGGTGCAGTTCGCGGCGCGCACATCGGGTCACCCACGGCCGGTGATCGGGCTGCCTGGCGGCCTGGCGCGAGCCCAGGCGATCATGATGGAGCTCGCGCCGGGCGAACCGATGATGTCGCGTGACAACCTGGACTCGATGCAGCGTGACAACGTTGCGAGCACCCAACCCTATGTGCCGCCACCGGAACTCGGACTCGAACTGCGCCCGATGGAGTCCGAAGCGGCTCTTTATCTGGCCGGCCAGAATTCGCGGTCGCGCCTGGGCACCTTCCGCGAACGCGCGCGCCGCTAAGGTACGACCATGGCCGAGATGAAACGCATCCTAGTCATCGGCAACAAGAACTACTCGAGCTGGTCCCTGCGTCCCTGGCTCGCGCTGATGCAGGCCGGCATTGGATTCGAAGAGAAGCGCATAGCGCTCGACCAGCCGCAGACGAAGGCGGAGATCCTGCGCCATTCGCCGAGCGGCAAGGTCCCGTGCCTGATCGATGGGCCGCTGCTGGTGTGGGACTCGCTCGCGATCTGCGAGACCGCCAACGAGCGCTATGCGGGCGGCGCCCTGTGGCCGTCGGACGCCGATGCACGCGCCCGAGCGCGCGCGGCAAGCGCGGAGATGCACTCCGGATTCGCGGCGCTGCGCACCCACATGCCGATGGACATTCGTTCACGCCTGACCGAGAAGGGCGCCGCGGCCGGGCAGCGTGCCGACGTAGCCGCCGATATCGCTCGCATCCGGGCCATCTGGACCGACTGCCTCGAACGCAGCGGCGGTCCCTTCCTGTCCGGCACATTCTCGATCGCCGACGCGTTCTTTGCCCCGGTCGTGACGCGGTTCCGCACCTACGGCGTCACTCTGTCGCCGCAGCTCGCCAGGTATGCCGATACCGTGCTGGCATTGCCGGCGATGCAGCGCTGGATCGAGGCTGCCCAAGCCGAAACCCAAGTCATTAACTACGGATGAAGCTCTATCGCGTCGGCGGCTGCGTACGCGACGCGCTGCTGGGCGAGGACAGGCAACGTCGCGGCGACCTCGACGCCGCGCTTGAGACTGATCGCGACTGGGTCGTTGTCGGCGGCACGGCCGACGAAATGATCGCCCGCGGTTTCCGGCCTGTAGGCAAGGACTTCCCGGTCTTTCTCCATCCCGAGACGAACGAGGAATACGCGCTGGCGCGCACCGAGCGCAAGACGGCGCCCGGCTACCGCGGCTTTGTCTTTCATGCCGCGCCCGACGTCACTCTCGAAGCCGATCTTGCGCGCCGCGACCTGACGATCAATGCGATGGCCCTCGACGAAGACGGGCGGCTGATCGACCCTCATAGCGGAGCGCGCGACCTGCGTGCGGGCATCCTGCGCCACGTCGGGCCGGCATTCATCGAAGACCCGGTGCGCATCCTTCGCCTGGCACGTTTCGCAGCGCGCTTTCCGGATTTCAGCGTCGCCCCGGAAACGGCCGAGCTCGTGCGCGAGATGGTCCGCAATGGCGAGGCCGACGCGCTGGTCGCCGAGCGGGTGATGCAGGAGATCTCGCGCGGCCTTATGGAGCGCAAACCCTCGCGCATGCTGGAAGTCCTCGTCGCCAGTGGGCTGGTCGACCGCCTATACAGCGAGCTTGAAGACCTGCCGACCGCCAGTGCGGCGCTCGACCGGGCGGCGGAGCGCGGCCTCGTCCTGCCTGCGCGCTTCGCGGTGCTGGCCAGTGCGTGCCGCAGTCCGCGCACCGTGGCCGACTTCATAGGCAAGTTGCGCGTTCCGCAGGAAGCGGCGCAGCTGGCACGGCTGCTGGTCGAACTGCGCGACACCCTCAGCGGCGCGGAATCGTCGTCGACCATAGTCGATGCACTCGAGCGCAGCGACGCGTTTCGCCGTCCCGAGCGCTTCGAGCTGCTGCTGCAGGCCTTCGAGGCCGTCTACCCGACCTCTGCCGACCGTTTTCGCAAGGCGCTGCAGGCCGCGGCCGAAGTGGACGCTGGCGCCCTCGCGAGCCTGCATCGCTACGACGCCAGCGAGATCCCGCGCGCCGTTCGCCAGGCCCGCATCGTGGCCGTCAGTCGCACCCTGCACTCCGGCAACCCGAACAAAGAGGAAGGCCCTGCCGGTCAGGCAGCCCCGAGCCAGGACGTGTGACGCCAGTTTGATCCGTAGGCCCGGGGCTGGACCCTGAACGCCGCTTCGGCGCTACGGCGTGCGCTGCAGGAATCGCGGAATCGGCAAGGCTTCGAGCAACCGACTCATCGGCGTGGCGTTGGCCGCAGGCCGCTGAGCCTGGATCGTCCGGGAATCGCCGGTACGAATGGGCGTGACGGACCGCGCTTCCGGTCTCGCCATCTCAGGTGTCCTGCGGTGAAGTATTGGCGACGTCTCCCGTCTAGAGACGACGAGGCGCATCGCACTGACCCGCTCGGCCGGAGTCGCAGCGTGAGCCGGTTGCAGGATCGGGCGCAGCCAGTGCAGGATGGGCTTCCACTGGTCGAGGTCGGCCTCGACTTCGGCTGCCTCCAGGTCGAACAGCGTGAGCCCCTGTTCGATGCAGCGAACGTAAGCCTGTGACTCGCGCAGTGCGGCGATGAACGACAGGCCCTGATTCAACGCCCAGGCCCTCACGACCTCGGCCGCTTCGGTTCGAGCGTCCAGCCGCATGCCGATCACGGCCAGCTTGCAGCGACCGGAGGCCACGCGCGGCAGGGTCCGCAACTCAGCGAGGCATTCGGCCGCCGACTCGCGGTCGAAGATCGAGTTGCACACCGGCATCAGGATCGCGTCGGCATACATCACGACGCGCGCGAGGTCGAAACCCTGTCAGGCCCCCCGGGGTGTCCATCACGACATGATCGATGCCGGCCGGCGGACGAACGAACGACTTCGGATCGACGGTCCACCCGACGATCTCACGTCGTTCCCCGGCCGGCAGGGCATTGCGCTGGCGCAGCCAGGTTCGCGTCGACTGCTGGCGATCCACGTCGCCGAGCATCACGGCCGCGCCGGTGCCGGCGCAATAGGCCGCAAGGTGAGTGGCTAGCGTGCTCTTGCCACTTCCCCCTTTCCGATTGACTACCGCGACGACGGGCATGCCTGGCACTTTCACGCGGACCCGGTCCGGGTGTCACCGGTCCGATCCGCGTTGTGGGAGCCCCCGAGAGGAGGGCCTGCAGGCGATTCCAGCACACGAAACCCGCTTGAACCCTGTCGAGAAGCGGGTGAAATCGACCTCAACTAAGGTACGCTGGCGGGTAGCGGCGGAATACAGCCGCCATTCGTCGGCCCCGCCTCCGGCAGCGAAGCCCCTGCAGGCGCGGGCCCGGTCAGTCAGGCCCACGGCACGTGCCCGTTGATGCGGGCACGGGAATCAATCTGGCTCTCGAATGGCCGTTGCCTGGGACCAGACCGCCTGCCAGTGTTCCTGCCTCAACTCGTACGAGTCCGTGTGCCAGCACCGGAAAGGGCTTCCGTGGCCAGCGGCCGAACCGAGTTCGAGCGTCGCCGGATACCGGACGATGGCCATGCGCTCGGTCACCCTGACTTCGATCGGCCCGGGCTCCCAACGGCAATATTGCGGGTTCCCGGATTCGATTGCTCGCAGATATCGCTCGCGCGTAAACGAACGGCCCGACGGTGTGATGAGTTGATACTCCTCGGCATGGAGTCGCCAAAGAAGTTCCATGTCGCGCCCCACCAATGCGCGGATGCGTGATCGTTCCAGTTCGCGGAAGTACTCAGGCAGCGGCGTCATGGATCACTCGTCAATGAAGGACGGGCGATCTTAGATGCCCAAGTGACAGCGTCCGCGTGCCCCTAAGTTGGGCAGTTGGCGCGCCAACACGCAGCAGCCTTCGACAGCACGACACCTGCCCGTCTAGACTGCGCCGGCCACCCTTGCTGCAGGAGTCGAGATGAACGTCCGCGCCTTAGCCTGCCTCGCTGTTCTGGTTCCGCTCACGACCTTCGCCGCGCCCGACGCCAAGGAGGGGCACAAGCTCGTGCAGACCCACAAGTGCGAGACCTGCCACCAGGACAAGGTCTACGGCCCGGTGGGCACCATCTACCTGCGCAAGGATCGCAAGGTCACGAGCTGGGCCAAGCTCAAGTCGCAGGTGGCCGCCTGCAACACCATGCTCAACGCGGGACTGTTCCCCGAGGAAGAGGAACACGTTGCTGCGTTTCTCAACGAGACCTACTACAAGCTTCCCACGAAGTAATGGCCGGCACCTGGCCAGTGGCGGTGGCACTCAAGGTCAGGCGAGGGTCGTAACACTAGTCGAGCGGATGGGGAATGAGCACGTAGTCACGCCCGCGCGTATGACAACCCGAGCACAGCGGCTCGCCGTGCGACTGGGACACCACGCTGCCACTTGAGGTGGTGCCGAATTGCTCGTACCAGTACCAGCCCTTGCCGCTTTCGCTCTCCGCCGAACTCTTCACCGACACGGCCCAGCCCGCAAGTTTGCCGCCTTCGTCGAGGAGTTCCTTGACCGCCGCCGAGCCCTTCGGGTGAGTCGCCGCTTTGGACTCCAATGACCGATCGAGCGTCGGGTTCAGGTATGTGATCACCAGGGCCTTGTGCGGCCCCATCGAGCGGTGCGGCGCGGACTCCTTGGGCCACTTTCTGTAGCTGCCCGCCTGCAGCCACTTCAGCAACGCCACCCCTTCGGTTGGCGGCAGGTCGTTCTGCTGGGCGTGAGCCACCAGCATGACGAGCGAACAGGCCACAGTCAGCATTGCTGCCGCGCGCACACACAGGGACATCAGTTCGGCCTCCGGACAATCGGAACAAGGCGTAAGGCACCGGGCCGAAGCTTCTCGTGACTGCTGCGGGCGGTCAAGCTCGTTGGCGAATACGTCTCGCAACGGTCGTTGACGACCATGGCCGCGCCACTTGGACTACGTCACTTTGGTCAGGCGCGCGCGCCGATCAGATTGACCTCGCAGGCCGGCAATCATTGGCCGCTGTCAAAGTGACGATTGAATCGACCGAGAACCGAAGCGGAAGTCTCGGCTTTCCGAAAGCGGTCGCAGCAGCGGCTCTTTCTAGCAGATGTCTTGCACCGCGATGGACCGGCTCGAAGCCACGGCGCTGCGCACTGCTGGAAGCGCTGCGCTTCGAATCGCTTCCTGGCTAGCCAGCCTTTAGGTGGTGCCCAACGTACGAAATCGCAGCCGCGGCAAACAGCAAGAGCGTCAGCATGGCAAGTACGAATCCGAGATCCACCGCAATGTGCTTCCTCCGAACGTTCCCGGACAGTTTTTCGATCTGCGAGGCCATTGCGTGTAGCTCGAACGGCCTGTCGACGCGGGCCAGGGTCTCTCGAAAGCGTTGCGGCTCGAGTGCCGCCAAGTGCTGAAAGAACCACATTACCTCGGGCGGATACTCGGTCTCCGTTCTCGCCAGCGTCTGAGCGTTCTTTATCCATTCCTTCAGAGACGACGCGAAGTAGACGCGTGACCAGAGGCAGTAAACCGCAGCCGCCATCGACATCAGCAAGGCAACTCCCATCGAAACGAGCAGCATCCAGGTCAATGTGGGGAAGCTGTCGATAAGTTTCCCCATGTCGTCGGACTTTTGGAACGCGGTGGCCGCGAGAAGCGCCAGGAATGCGCCGTCGAGTCCCAACAAGACCTGCGCTTTGGTATCGGCACTGAGATACCAACCGAGCACATCGTCGTAGAGGCGCCTGGCGTACTCAAGGGCCTCCGATACATCCTTGGCAGTGGCCGTAGCATCAGTCATCGTGTCAGCTCCAAGTGCTCAAGCGAGCCAAACCCCGCGCACTCGATAGATCGCCGAGGGAAGGTACCTGGCGCCGAGACACCTCCAGGTCTGGCTCAACTGCTCCGGTTCGTAAGAAACCAATTCCAATGACAGTCTCTCGATCCGGGGGTCCACGCGTGGTTGCGTGTCCGCCGTAAAGAGCGGGTTGGCCTGGAAGAAGGTGAGCACATGAGACAGGAAGCCGAGGGCCTCGTCATAGTCGGAAAAGCGGGCGGCCACCAGAACTTTTAGGCTCAAGCGCAGTGGGGGATGCGGCGTGACCTGCGAGCTCTCAACACCGGCATCGTGCGGAGACAGGTTCTGGCGCAGCGTCCGCTCTTCGTCAACCGCAATCAACGAAAGGCCGATGCGGTCCTCAGGCAATACCCATCTGCCCTTGTCGTCGACCAACGCGCTTGCCATCGCCTTGCGCGCCGCGGGAGAACCTAGACGGAGCTCGAGATACTCGTTGAGCGCGTCGACGAGGAACCTCAACGCAACGTCCAGCACAGGCTCCTCCTTTCAGAAGTCCGGGGCGAGCACTTGGTCAATGAAGGCGACGTCAAAGCGCATTTCCTCGCACCGCATAGCCTCCCCGAGGTGAGGCAGGGCTCGCCGCTCGTATTCAGCAAGGTCATACACCATGAGCTCAGCCAAAGGATGCCAGGACGTCCGCCATTGGGCCAAGTTGGCCGGCAACTGCAACGGCTGGAATTGGCCGAACTGAGTAGTCACGGCCGCAGGACAACGGAGACTTTGCCCACCGCGAGCGGCGCGGTCAACGACTGCCGGCACCGGCGGCCATGAGTTCACAGCGCCTGCGATCGGGCGCCAATGCCGCCCAGCGCACCTCGCACCGCGCTGGCCATGGCCTCGAGTGCCGAACGATCCGGCAGCACGTCGTATCCCGGCCCGTAACGCAACCCGAACGCATCGCCCGTGTAACGGGGGAACACGTGCAGGTGAACATGGAAGACCTCCTGACCCGCCGCCTCGCCGTCGGCGAGGAGGAAATTGATGCCCTCGCACCGCACCCCACTGCCGCGAATCGCTGTCAGCCAGCCGCTGCCCAACGCGGAACATCTGCGCTCCGGTGTCCGGTTCCAGCGCCGCAAGGCCTGTCGCGTGAGTCACCGGGACGACGAGGAGGTGCCCTGGGTTCACCGGCCGGATGTCCATGAAGGCACACACCCATTCATCGCCGTAGACGACGCTGGCGGGTGCGCGGCCCGCGACGATGTCGCAGAAGATGCACGGGACCGAAACCTCCTGTACCGCCACGGCGTCAGAAGATCCGCGCCAGCAGCAGCAGCAGCAACGACAGCACGATCGTGCTGGTGAACGGCAGCAAGACTTCCTTGCCGTTGACTTTGAAGCGCAGATCACCGGGCAGTCGCCCGATGCCCAGCTTCTGCAGCCATGGCTGCAGCGCTGTCAGGACCAGCAGCGCAAGGAAGGTGGTGAGAAGCCACTTCATGGGGAGCCCAGTCTAAAGGCGATGCAGGCGATCACCCCGCGCGAAACCCGCCAACGGAAAGCTGACACCTCGTCCGACGGCGAGCACCTTGAACAATTCGCCCATTTCGGCCTCGGACAGCAGTCGCTGTGCGGCGGCGCTGCTCGCCGGCGCGTGGTTCTCACCCAGGCGCTCGATCAGCCCGCAATTGAGCAGGAAGTGCGCCTGTGACGTATAGCCCAGGATGTCGAGCCCGGCCGCATGCGCCGCCTCGGCCATGGCGCTGAAGTCGACGTGGGCCGTGAGGTCGTTGAGGCCCGGCAACCAGAAGGGATCCGCGTGCGCGTGGTGCCGGTAGTGGCACATGATCGTGCCCATCAGGCGCTGCGGGTGGTAATACTCGCGCCGTGGAAAACCGTAGTCGATCGCAAGCAGCGCGCCGCGCTGCAGCCAGTCGCCCACCGACGCCATCCAGGCGCGCGCCTCGAACCCGATCTCCGAGGCGTAACCCTCGGGCAAGGGTCCAACTTCCTGTTCGATCTCGGCGACAGCGGCCGACAGATCGGGCGATGCCGCCCGTTCGATGAGAGAGAGCGCAGCGTCCTGCACGGCGACCCCCCGCTCGACGATCGCGCCATCGCGCCGGGCGAAGAGTCGTACCGGCATGACGTCGAGCACCTCGTTGGCGAGCATGACGCCTTCGAACCCTGCGGGCGCAGCGTCGAGCCATTCGATCGGCGCCTTCGACAGCCGCTGCTGCTGCCTCTGGCGGAGATCGGGCGACACTTCGACGATGGCGTAACGCTCGAACGGCACGCCTCGCGCGCGCAGCGCGGCCATCAGGTCTGCCGCGAGCCGACCCGTGCCGGCACCGAACTCGACGATGTGCGCCGGCGTGTGCTCGAACACCTGCGCGACCTGTGCTGCGAGCGCCTGCGCGAACAGTGGCGAGATCTCGGGCGCCGTGACGAAGTCCCCACCGGTTGCGGTATCTCCGAGCTTGGCAGAGCCCGCGCTGTAGTAGCCGAGTCCCGGCGCATAGAGCACCTGCCGCATGTAGCGATCGAACGGAATCCAGCCGCCACTCGCGCGGATGTCGGCAACAATCAATGCGTGCAGCCGTTCGCTATGCGCCCGCTGTTCGGCCGAGGGCTCGGGAAGTGAGGATCGGGCAAGCGGCATCGTCCGGCATGGTAGCCAAGGCCATGCCCGTTGGCGCGAGGCCCGCCCGCTACACTTCCGGCCTTCCGGGGTGTTCATGGTCCATCGGCGCAGAACCCAGTCTGCCGGCGCTGCGCTCGTCACGGGCGCAGCGCGGCGCATCGGTCGCGAGATCGCGCTGGCGCTCGCCCGGGATGGCTGGGACATCGCCGTTCACTACGCCACGTCGCGCGATGAAGCGCTCGCCACGGTCCGGGAGATCGAGGCGCTCGGGCGCCGGGCGGTCGCGGTGAACCGTGACCTGGCGGTCGAAGCCGGCGCGCGCAGCCTCCTCGCCGAATGTGCCCACGACCTCGGCGATGTGACGTGCGTCGTCAACAACGCTTCACTCTTCGAGCACGACGACGCCGCGAGCTTCAGCACGGAGAACCTGCTGCGCAGCATGCGCTCGAACGTCGCGGCGCCGGTGCTGCTGGCGCAGGGCCTGCATGCCGCCTTGCCCGACGACGAGCAGGGCGTGGTGATCAACTTGCTCGACCAGAAGCTCTGGAATCCCAATCCGGACTTCCTCTCGTACACGCTGTCGAAGGCGGCACTGGCCGAAGCGACGCGCCTGCTCGCAATGGCGCTGGCACCGAAGGTGCGTGTGGTGGGCATTGCGCCGGGCATCACCCTGCCGTCGGGCGACCAGACCGAAGCCGGATTCGAACGCGCTCACGCACGCACTCCGCTCGGACGCTCGAGCCAGCCGGACGATGTGGCGGCGGCCGTGGTGTTCCTCGCCAAGGCGCACGCCATCACCGGCACGACGCTGCTGGTCGATGGCGGACAGCATCTGGTCGCCAGTGGCCGCGACGTGATGTTCCTCACGGAACCGGCCAGGCCGCCGGCGGCCGCATGAGTACCCGACTGATCGACCCACGGCTGGCCGACTGTCGCCGGCTCTTCCTGCGCCATTACGTCGTCGACGCGAACATCGGCATCCACGCCGTCGAGAAGGAAGGCGCGCAGCGCCTGGCGCTCAATGTCGACCTGTATGTGCCGCTGGCACTGTCGACGCCGCGCCACGATCGCATCCACGAAGTGGTCGACTACGACTTCATCCGCCTGACGATCCGCCACCGACTGGAGCAGGGCCACATCAACCTGCAGGAAACGCTGGTCGATGACATCGCGCGCACCCTGCTGGCGCACCCGGCCGTGCGCGCGGTGCGGGTGTCGAGCGAGAAGCCGGACGTCTACCCTGATGTCGACGCGGTCGGCATCGAGGTGCTGCACTTCAAGGATGCGGCATGAGCACGGCGCAAGTCGCGACGGTGCTTTCTGCCCGGGATGCCGCGGAGAAGGCCGCGCGCGAGAACGTCAAGCTTGAAAAGCGCCTGCTGCGCATGACCGGCCAGGCCATCGCCGACTTCAACATGATCGAGAACGGCGACAAGGTGATGGTGTGCGTGTCCGGTGGCAAGGACAGCTTCAGCCTGCTCGAGGTGCTGCAGTTGCTGCGCGAACGCGCTCCGATCCGCTTTGACATCGTGGCCGTGAACCTCGACCAGAAGCAGCCGGGCTTCCCCGGCGAGGTGTTGCCACAGTATCTGCGCGGGCGGGGCATCGACTTTCACATCGAGACGCAGGACACCTATTCCGTCGTCACGCGCGTGATTCCGGAAGGCAAGACCTTCTGTTCGCTGTGCTCGCGCCTGCGGCGCGGCATCCTGTACCGGGTGGCCGGGGAGCTGGGCGCGACGAAGATCGCGCTGGGCCATCATCGCGACGACATTCTGGGCACATTCTTCCTCAACATGTTCTATGGCGGCCGGCTCAAGGCAATGCCGCCCAAGCTGGTTTCGGACGACGGCCGCAACGTCGTCATCCGGCCTCTCGCCTACGTGAAGGAAGCCGACCTTGCACGCTACGCGCAGGCCAGGCAGTTTCCGATCATTCCCTGCAACCTGTGCGGCTCGCAGGACAATCTCAAGCGCAAGGAAGTCAAGCGCATGCTGCTCGAGTGGGAGCGGCGCTACCCCGGGCGTGTCGAGAACACGTTCAACGCGCTTGCGCGCATCACGCCATCTCACCTGATGGACAGCACCTTGTTCAACTTCTCGGGCCTGCGTGCGACCGGCGAGCCGACCGCCGACGGCGACATCGCGTTCGACGCGGAGCCCTGTGAGTCCGATTCCGAGCCGACCGCCGGCGTAATCCGCTTCGCCGAGACGGAGTAGATCGGCATGCGCTGGCCCTTCCAACGGCGCCAGGCCGACGTCGCGGCAGAGACGCCTGAACTCGACCAGTTGATTGCGGCAGCGATCCGCGCCGACAGTTACATCGAGCGCATCGAGTGGACTCGCTCGGCGCTGCGCTGGATCGAGAAGGACATCGGCCTCGAGGCGACCGACCCGGGTATCGCGCGCGCTCACGCCCGCGTCCGCTTCCTGCTCCAGGTGACGGAACGCGAGACGGACGGCGGTCGCGCGGTGCGCAACGTGCTCTCCAGGCTGGCGGAAGACCTCGATCTCGAACAGTTCTCCAGTGTTGGCGGCATCCCACGCCGTGCTGGCTTCGTACGCGAGCTCTGGGAACGTTGCCTGGCTTTGGTGCTGCCGCAGCCGGACTTCCGGCGGGAGCCGGCAACACTCGCGAGCGCGGTACTGGGCCGGCCGCGCACGATGGCGTGGATCGACCTGCTGCCCGGCGAGGACGCACGGCGCCTGGCGCGTCTTTTCGGTCGCGCGGATTCAGCCGCCAGCTCCGCACAGGAGCTCGGTTCTGCCATGCTCACGCTCGCTTCAGAAGCACAGGCGGTGGGCTTGGCCTCGGACATGCGACGGCGCTTCGCCGACAGCAGCGCGCTCGACAGTCCGTTCGGCAAGCTGGTGAGTGCCGTCGAGGCCTTCCTCGCCGCTCCCGACGCAGTCTCGAGCGACGAGCTGAAGCAGGTGACACTCGACTGCCGCCAACTGCTCGACACGGTGCATGCGCGCCACGCCGAGACCGGCGTCTCGGTCGATCTGTTCTACCGGACCGAGCGGACCCGCGCCCAGCTCGATCGCATCTCGCTGCTCGAGCGGTGGCTCAGCGGCGAGGATCCGCTGCACGTGTTCCGCGATGTGATGAACACGGTGCGCGTCGAGCGGCGCTTCCATGGCGTGCGTGCACTGTGGCGCGAGAACATGCGCCTGCTGTCGCGCCGCATCGCCGAGCGCAACGCCGAAACCGGCGAGCACTACATCGCCGGAACGCGCGCGCAGTACCGGCACATGCTCGCGGTCAGCGCGGGCGGCGGCGCCCTGATGGCGATCGCGGTGTACCTGAAGTTCGCGATCACGGCCGCGCACATGCCGCCTTTCTGGGAAGGCTTCTTCGCCTCGCTCAACTACGCCGGTGTGTTCGTGCTGATCGCGCTGGCGCACTTCACGGTCGCCACCAAGCAGCCGGCCATGACGGCGCCGGCACTGGCGGCCCGCATGCGCGACCTGGGCAGCGCCAGCCAGATGGATGCCCTGATCGCGGAAAGCGCCGCGCTGGTCCGCTCGCAGGTGGCGTCGGTCTTCGGCAACCTGATGGCGGTCGCGCCCGTGGTGCTGGCGTTCGCACTCCTGTGGTGGGTTATCGAGGGCACGGGGCCGCTGTCGGAGCACAAGGCGCGCGAGGTGCTGCGTTCGCAGTCGATCCTCGGGCCCTCGTTCCTGTTCGCGGCCTATACCGGCGTGCTGCTGTGGTTGTCGGGGCTGTTTTCCGGCTGGGCCGACAACGTGTTCACGCTGCGCCAGTTGCATGCGGCTCTGGCGTCGAACCACCGCCGGGTTCTACGTTTCGGCGTCGACGGCGCGCGACGGCGTGCCGACTGGTGGCGCGACAACATCGCCGGACTGGCCGGCAACATCGGTCTCGGTGTGCTGCTCGGACTTACGCCGATGGTCTTCGCATTCTTCGGCCTGCCGATCGAAGTGCGCCACGTGACGCTGTCCACCGGTCAGGTGGCGGCGGCGGTGTTCTCCCTGGGCATCGAATCGCTGAAATCGACACCGTTCTGGCTGGCCGTCGCGGGTCTCGCCCTGATCGGCGCGCTCAACGTCGGTGTCAGCTTCGGCCTCGCGCTGCGCGTGGCCATGCGGGCCGTCGACATTTCCACGGCCGACCGCGCGCGCGTGTATCGCGCCATTCGCCGTCGGCTGCTGGAGCGTCCGAACGAGTTCCTCTGGCCACCACGCGATACGCCGCTCTTACCCGCCCAGGAGCAGGACGCGCGTTGAAGGACACCGAATCGCACGTCGGGCCCGGCGAGCATCGATCGCCCTGGGTGCGAGGCTTCTTTCTTGTGGCCGGCACGGTTGCCCTCGTGCTTGGGGCTGCTGGGCATCTTCCTGCCGCTGCTGCCGACGACACCCTTCGTATTGCTGGCCGCCGCCTGCTATGCACGAGGTTCGCGCCGCTTCTACGAATGGCTGCTCGCGAACCGGACGTTCGGCCCGATCATCCTGGAATGGCAGCGCCATCGCAGCATCCCATACCGGACCAAGATCACGGCCGTCGTGCTGATGTCGCTGACGCTCGGCACGTCGATCGTGTTCTTCGTTAAGCCACTGTGGTTGAAGGGGCTGCTGGCCGTGATGGGCGTTGGCCTGGCGATCTGGCTTTATCGCATGCCGTCGCGCGATCGACCCCGGTAGCGGCCTCGCGGCCTGGCCGCGCAAAGTACGGAGCGCTCAGAACGCCAGCATGGCCGCAAGGGACAACGCCAGCAGCACCCAGTAGGCGGTCTGCGCGCCCGCTACGCACGGAGTTGCATCGTCGGCCTGGACCGGAGCGGCGGCGCGACGTCGGCTGCGGGGCGGGGTCGCGCGGCTGACCGCCGGCCGCACGTCCTCCGGCCATGGCGAAGTCCACGTCAACGCGACAGGCTGAGGCGTCTTCGGCAGCAATGTCATCGCGTTCAGCCAGTCCTGCATCGTCGCCTCGGTCACAGTGAGTGCCCAGGACTCCTCGGTCATTGCATTCATGTCGGCCCCCGCCCGGTTGAATGTCCGACGATCGCCGGACAGGACGCATCTTGGCGGGCTGTCGCCGCGAAGGCTGCAGCAGCTTCGGCGGGGAAAGTGCGGAAAATTCGACGACGACAGCGACGGGCTGCCGTTCATTGCGCGCCGCGGACGCTGACGCGCCTCGGGTCAGCCCTTGCCGCCCTTGGAAGTCGACAGGAAATAGGTCAAGGCGGCGATCACCAGTGCGATCGCCGCGCCCAGGCGCAGCAAGTCGCGCTCGCCGTTCCAGCCGACGACGTGGCCGAGGAACAGCACCGCCAGCACGACAATGACGACGCCGACCAGCTTGAGCTTCAGGTCGTCGAAATTGCGGAAGTGCAGCCACTCCGGCAGTTCGAGATCCGAGCGGATGAACAACTCATAGAAACCGAGGCTGATCATCAGCAGCACGGTCCCGAGCAGGAACAGATCGACGATCTCGATGAACTCGAGCGCCATCGCCTTCGCACCCTTGCTGCTGATCTCGGCCTTCTCGATGGCCCGCACGATCACGACGGCGGTCTCGGCAAGGCCGTAGACATAGAGCGCCATCGACGCGGCCAGGGCTCCGACCACGGCGGCCACGACCAGGTAACGGCTGGAGTTGAGTATCAGTCTCAGCACCGGACTCTCCGTCAGGCCAGGAACAGTCGATACGCCGGATTGCCGGTCTCGTCCCAGTGGCGGTAGCCGAGCTCGTCGAGGAAACGTCGCGAAGGCCCGCCGTTCCGCGTGGGGCACCTGCAGCCCGACCAGTACGCGCGAATAGTCGGCGCCCTGGTTGCGGTAGTGGAACATCGAGATGTTCCAGCTCGGCGCCATGCTGGTCAGGAACTTCATCAGCGCTCCGGGCCGCTCCGGGAATTCGAAGCGGTAGACCCGCTCACCTTCCGCCAGTGCGCTCTTGCCGCCGACCATGTAGCGCACGTGCTCGGCCGCCAGCTCGTCGTGGGTCAGGTCGACCGTGGCGTAGCCATGCTGCCGGAAGCTTTTCGCCAGCTTCTCGTTGTCGCCGGCGCTCGTCGTGCTGATGCCCACGAACACCTGCGCCGCCGCGGCATCGCTGATGCGGTAGTTGAACTCCGTGACGTTGCGATGTCCGACCAGTTCGCAGAAGCGCTTGAAACTGCCGCGCTCCTCGGGAATCGTGACCGCGAAGAGCGCCTCGCGCGCTTCGCCGACTTCGGTGCGCTCGGCGACGAAGCGCAGGCGATCGAAGTTCATGTTGGCGCCGCAGGCGATCGCCGACCAGCGTCCTGCCCTTGAGCTTCTCGCGTGCGGCGTACGCCTTCATGCCGGCGATCGCCAGCGCGCCGGCCGGCTCGAGGATCGAGCGCGTGTCCTGCGAATACGTCCTTGATGGCGGCGCAGATCGCGTCGGTGTCGACCAGCACGATCTCGTCGACGAACTGGCGGCACAGGCGGAAGGTTTCCTCGCCGACCTGGCGCACCGCTGTGCCGTCGGAGAACAAGCCCAACCTCGTGCAGCGTGACGCGCCGCCCGGCGGCGATCGAGCGCGCCATGGCGTCCGAATCGACCGTCTGCACGCCGATGACCTTCACCTCCGGTGCCAGGGCCTTGAAGTAGGCCGCGACACCCGAGATCAGGCCGCCGCCGCCGATCGCAACGAACACCGCATGGATCGGACCGTGCTCGACCGGATGGTGCTGGCGCAGGATCTCCATCGCGATCGTGCCCTGCCCGGCGATGACGTCCGGGTCATCGAACGGATGCACGAAGGTCAGCTTCTTCTTCGCCTGCAGTTCCAGCGCATGCGCGTAGGCGTCCGAATACGAATCGCCGTGCAGCACCACGTCGGCGCCGCGCGCCTGCACCGCCTCCACCTTGACCTGCGGCGTGGTGATCGGCATCACGATGACCGCGCGGCAGCCGAGCTTCTGCGCGGCGAGCGCCACCCCCTGCGCATGATTGCCGGCCGAGGCCGCGATGACGCCGCGCTTCAACTGTTCGCGCGGCAGCCGTGCCATCTTGTTGTAGGCGCCGCGCAGCTTGAAACTCTTGACGGGCTGCAGGTCCTCGCGCTTGAGCAGCACGCGATTGTGGGTCCGACTCGACAGCCTGGGCGCCTCTTCGAGTGGCGATTCGATCGCGACGTCGTACACGCGCGCCGTCAGGATGCGGCGGAGATATTCCTGGGCCGGCATTCGGTGAACTTCCTTCCATTTCCCTGAGAGCGCGCAAGTTATCACGCTGGCGCCGCACGCCCGTTGGCCTGGCACATGACAGTGCCGGCGGCGGCAACGCGACGGGGCCAACACCGACGGCCCGCACGCGACGAGCCAGCCAGCCGCTACGCCGGCACGATCGGTTGACCTTCGGCGCGCCAGCGCACCATGCCACCCGCGAGGTTCGCCAGGTGTTTAAAGCCGGCACGTTGCAGCAGCACCACCGCCTGGGCCGATCGAGTGCCCACGCGGCAGACGGTAACGACCGGCCGCTCTTGCGCCAGTTCGCTGCTGCGGGCCACCAGTTCCGACAGCGGAATCGCCTGCGCGCCGCGAATGCGGCCGAGCGGGGCATCAAACTCATCCCGCTCGCGCACATCGACGATCTGCAGTCCCGCCGCGCACTCCTCCAGCGCCGCTGGCTGGATCTCCCAGAAACCGGCGAAGGTATAGGTCAGCGGCGCCCACGCCGGCTCGGCCGGCAGTTCCGCGTCGGACGCGGGGCGGCCGCAGCGCAGGTTGGCCGGCACCGCGATGTCCATCAGCTTGGGATGCGGCAATCCGAGGTTGTTCATGTAGACGACGAAGTCCGCTTCGCCCGCGGCGCCGCCCAGGCGCGGATTGAAGCGCTGCTCCTCGGCCACGCTGGTCACCGTCAGTCCGCGGTAGTCGTGCGCCGGGTAGAGCAGACATGTCCGCCGGCAGCGAAAGGATCCGTTCGCGCACCGAATGAAACATGGCGTGCGCGTCGCCCTGCTGGAAGTCCGTGCGGCCGCTGGCGCGGATCAGCAGACAATCACCGGTAAACGCCATGCTCGCATCGTCGAGCACATAGCTGAGGCAGCCCGCGGTGTGTCCGGGCGTGGCGCGCACGTCGAGATGGCGATCGCCGAACGCGACGCGATCGCCGTGTTCAAGATAGCGGTCCGCGCCCTCGGCGCCGCTGGCGGTCGCCAGCATGATCGAGCCCCCGAACTGGCGTTTGAGCAGCCAGGCGCCCGTGACATGGTCGGCGTGCACATGGGTCTCGAGTGTCGCCCGCAACGTGAGTCCGAGCTCACGGACCAGCGCGGCGTCGCGGCGCGTGTGCTCGAACACAGGGTCGATCAGCACGGCTTCGCGCGAGCGCGGCTCGCCGAGCAGATAGGAGTAAGTCGACGACTGCGGATCGAACAGTTGCCGGAAGATCAGCATGGCTGTCGCCGCGCTGCGAGTGGATTCAGCCTGCGACAGGAAGCAGTGGCGAACTGGTGCGGTTGCATGCGCAGACCTTTCATGATGGCAATCATAGGTCCTGTCTCGAAGGCCGATGCCCGCACCCCGTACGATGGCGGCATGCAGACTTCGAACGGCCCGGCCGCCACCCCCTTTGGGGACCTGACGCCCGACACGGTGTTGAATGCGCTGGACAGCGCCGGGCTCGTCACCTCAGGCTCGCTGCTCGCACTGAACAGCTACGAGAACCGCGTCTTCCAGGCGGGCATCGAGACGCCCGACGGGGGCGCCGGCTTCATTGTCGCCAAGTTCTATCGCCCAGGCCGCTGGAGCGATGCGCAGATCCTCGAGGAGCATGCATTCGTCGCCGAACTGGCCGCTGCGGAAGTCCCCGCGGTACCGCCCCTGGCCCTGCTGGGACGAACACTCAACGCCTATGCCGGATATCGTTTCACGGCGTTTCCGCGCCGCGGCGGTCGAGCACCGCTGCTCGACGTTCCCGAAGTGCTGGAGTGGATCGGTCGCTTCCTCGGACGCCTGCACGCCGTCGGTCGCGCGCGCCCTTTCCGCGAGCGGCCGGCGCTCGACCTGGCGAGTTTCGGCATCGAGCCGCGCACCTACCTGCTGGAACACGACTGGCTGCCCCGCGAACTGCGCGACGTCTACGCCGGTGTGGCACAGCAAGCACTCGACGAGATCGCGCGCGCCTACGAGCGCGCCGGCGACGTTAGCAGCATCCGTCTGCACGGCGACGTGCATGAGGGCAACGTCCTCTGGTACGACGGGCTGACCGACCGTGGACCCCACTTTGTCGACTTCGACGATGCACGCATGGGCCCGGCGGTCCAGGACCTGTGGATGATGCTGGGCGCCGATCGCGCCGAGCAGACGCAGCGCCTCGCCGATCTGCTGGCGGGCTATGAGGACTTCTGCGAATTCGATCGCCGCGAACTGCATCTGGTCGAGGCGCTGCGCACCCTTCGACTGATCCACTATGCCGCGTGGATCGCCCGCCGCTGGACTGACCCGGCGTTTCCGTCGGCGTTCCCGTGGTTCAACACCCAGCGCTACTGGGAGGAAAGGATCCTGGAGCTGCGCGAGCAGGTCGCGGCCATGCAGGAAGAACCGCTGGTTGCCTAGCTCCGTCGCTGGCCCGCTGCCCGTGCGCTGTGCGGGGCCTTTCTCTGTTCGCTGCAACGCAATAGTTACAATCCCGTCCTAAGCGTTGTGGGCCGCTGGCCCGAATCCGATGAACGCTCCCGTCCCGCCGCAGGGCGTGCGCCCTGATCCTGCCGTGCTCGAGCCGCCCGTTCGGCTGCGCGAGATCCCGTACAACTACACGTCGTTCTCGGATCGCGAGATCGTCATCCGTCTGCTGGGCGCGGAGGCTTGGCGTGTGCTGGACGAGCTGCGCAGCGAACGTCGCACCGGCCGCTCGGCGCGGATGCTGTACGAAGTGCTGGGCGACATCTGGGTCGTGCAGCGCAATCCGTACCTGGAAGACGACCTGCTCGACAACCCGAAGCGGCGCGCAGCGCTGATCGAGGCGCTGCATCACCGGCTGGGCGAGATCGAGAAGCGGCGCACGCCCGGCGCAAGCACGGCGGACGCCGCCCGCGACGCGAAGGTTGGCCAGTTGCTCGCGGCCGCGCGCATCGCAGTGCAGTCGTTCGAGTCCGGCTTCCGTGCCACCTGGGACCTGCGCAAGCAGGCACGGCGCGTCCTCGCGCGCCACACGCGCGACGACAACATTCGCTTCGACGGCTTCGCGCGGGTATCGCACGTCACCGATGCGACCGACTGGCGCGTTGAATACCCCTTCGTCGTGCTGCAGCCCGATACCGAGGATGAAATCCCGGGCCTAGTGCGCGCTTGCATTGAACTCGGACTCACCATCATTCCGCGCGGCGGCGGGACCGGTTACACCGGCGAGTGCGGTGCCGCTGACACCGCTGACGGCGGTGATCAACACTGAAAAACTGGAAGCACTCTCCGAGGTCGAGGCCATCGACCTGCCCGGTGTCGACGCACCGGTGGCGACCGTGTTCTCCGAGGCCGGCGTCGTCACCAAGCGCGTGGCCGAGGCCGCCGAACACGGCGGCTTCGTCTTCGCCGTCGATCCGACCTCGGCCGATGCGTCCTGTGTCGGCGGCAACATTGCGATGAACGCCGGCGGCAAGAAAGCCGTGCTGTGGGGCACAGCCGTCGACAACCTCGCGTGGTGGCGCATGGTCGACCCGGAGGGCAACTGGCTCGAGGTTCAGCGCGTCGGGCATAACCTCGGCAAGATCCATGATGCCGCCGAAGCCGTGTTCGAACTGACCTGGAAAGATGGCCGCCAGCCTGCCGGCAAGGCCAAGGTGCTGCGCACGCAACGTATCGCGCTGCCGGGAGCGCGCTTCCGGAAGGCGGGTCTCGGCAAGGACGTCACGGACAAATTCCTCGGCGGCGTCCCCGGCGTACAGAAAGAGGGCTGCGACGGATTGATCACCTCGGCGCGCTGGGTCGTGCACCGGATGCCGAGGCACATCCGCACCGTTTGCCTGGAGTTCTTCGGACGGGCGCGGGAGGCGGTGCCATCGATCGTCGAGATCACCGACTACCTTGCGCGCCGTCCTGATGGCGCGATCCTGGCCGGGCTCGAGCACCTGGACGAGCGCTACCTGCGTGCGGTCGGTTACGCGACCAAGTCCCGCCGCGGCAGCCTGCCGAAGATGATCCTCGTCGGCGACATCGTCGGTGACGACGACGACGCGGTCGCGCGTGCGGCTTCCGAGGTCGTGCGCATGGCCAATGCGCGCACCGGCGAGGGTTTTGTTGCCGTGAGCGCGGAAGCGCGCAGGAAGTTCTGGCTCGACCGCGCCAAGACGGCTGCGATCTCCAGGCACACCAACGCGTTCAAGCTGAACGAGGACGTCGTCATCCCGCTGCCGCGGATGGGCGAATACACCGACGCGATCGAGCGCATCAACATCGAACTCTCGATCGAGAACAAGCTCGAGTTGCTGGACGCGCTCGACGAGTATCTGGCGACGCCGTTTGCGCTTGGCAAGACTGAGGATGCCGACCTCGGCCGGCTACCGCGCGAGGAGATCCTCGGCGATCGCGTCGAGCAGGCGCGCGAACTGATCGCCTACACGCGGAGCCGCTGGCACTGGCTGCTGACACACTTCGACGCACCACTGGCGTCATCGCTATCCGAACTGGCAGGGCTGGGCCTCACGCACCTCACCAGCGAGTCCGACCCGCGGTCGGCGGTGCGCGTCATCGACCTGCTGCAGGATCACACGATCCGCGTCTCATGGAAGACCGAGGTGCGGGCGCCCCTCGAGAGCATCTTTTCGGGCGCGGCGTTTTCATCGGTGCTCGCCGAATGCGAAGCGATCCACCAGCGCGTCCTGCGCGGCCGGGTGTTCGTCGCGCTGCACATGCACGCCGGCGATGGCAACGTGCACACGAACATCCCGGTCAATTCCGACAACTACGCGATGCTGCAGCGGGCCAACTCTGCGGTGGCGCGCATCATGCAGATCGCGCGCGATCTCGATGGCGTCATCTCGGGCGAACACGGGATCGGCATCACCAAGCTCGAGTACCTCACCGACGAAGAGACCTCCGAGTTCCGCCGCTACAAGAATGCGGTCGACCCCGAGGGCCGCTTCAACAAGGGCAAGCTCCTGCCGGGCGCGGACCTGCGCAATGCCTACACGCCGAGCTTCGGGCTGATGGGGCACGAGTCGCTGATCATGCAGCAGAGCGACATCAAGTCGATCTCCGATGCGATCAAGGACTGCCTGCGCTGCGGCAAGTGCAAACCGGTGTGCTCGACGCACGTGCCGGGCGCCAACCTGCTTTACTCGCCGCGCAACAAGATCCTCGCGACATCGCTGCTGATTGAGGCGTTTCTGTACGAGGAGCAGACGCGACGCGGAGTCTCGATCAAGCACTGGGACGAGTTCGGCGACGTGGCCGACCACTGCACTGTCTGCCACAAGTGCCTGGCGCCGTGTCCGGTCGACATCGATTTCGGTGACGTCTCAATGGCGATGCGCGACCTGCTGCGGCGCATGGGCAAGAAGAAGTTCAATCCGGGCACCGCGGCGTCGATGCTCTTTCTCAACATCAAGGATCCTCGGACGATCAAGATCGCGCGCACGCTGATGCTCGAGTGGGGCTACCAGGCGCAGCGACTCGCCAATCGCTTCTTCCGTCTCGCGGCCAGGCAGCAGACCACCCGACCTCCGGCCACGACCGGCGGACGGCCCCCTGTCACCCAGCAGGTCATTCACTTCGTCAACAAGAAAATGCCGGCCGGTTTGCCGAAGAAGACCGCGCGCGCGTTGCTGGACATCGAGGACGCACGCTACGTGCCGATCATCCGTGACGCGCAAGCGACCAGCGGCGAGAGCGAGGCCGTGTTCTACTTTCCCGGCTGCGGCTCCGAGCGGCTGTTCAGCCAGGTCGGGCTCGCCACGCAGGCGATGCTGTGGCACGTCGGCGTACAGACGGTGTTGCCGCCGGGGTACCTCTGCTGCGGCTACCCGCAGCGCGGCTCGGGACAGTTCGACAAGGCCGAGAAGATCATCACCGACAACCGCGTGCTGTTTCACCGCGTGGCCAACACGCTGAACTACCTCGACATCAAGACCGTCGTCGTCAGCTGCGGCACCTGCTACGACCAGTTGCAGGACTACAAGTTCGAGGAGATCTTTCCTGGCTGCCGCATCATCGACATCCACGAGTACCTGCTCGAAAAGGGCCTCCGTGTCGAGGGCGTGAACGGCGTGCGCTACCTGTATCACGACCCCTGCCACAGCCCGATGAAGCAGCAGGATCCGCTGAAGACCGTCAACGCACTGGTGACGACCGCGGACAGCGTGCGCATCGAGAAGAGCGACCGCTGCTGCGGCGAGTCCGGCACGTTCGCGATCTCGCGCCCGGACGTCGCGACGCAGGTGCGGTTCCGCAAGGAGCAGGAGGTCGAGCGCGGCGCCGCGAAGCTGCGCGCCGACGGCTTCCAGCGGCGAGGTCAAGGTGCTGACCTCCTGCCCGTCGTGCCTGCAGGGACTGAAGCGCTACAACGACGACGCCGACATCGACGCCGATTACATCGTCGTCGAGATGGCCAGGCACGTACTCGGCGACAACTGGATGTCGGACTACGTCACGAAGGCCAACGCAGGCGGCATCGAGCGCGTGCTGGTCTAACAGGACCGGCAGCCTCGCGCCTAAGATCCCGCCGCATGAAGCGGCGGATCACCGTGCGCTCGGCGCACGCCAGCGCAGACAACGACGAGATTGGCCGCATCGTCTCGGCGGCGAATCCTGACTGGCCACGCACCGGGGCGAAGATCGCCGCCGCCGCACGCCGCCGCGGAACGCGGTTCCATCGGAAGTTCGTAGCCGAGATCGCACCGGGTGAGCTGGCCGGGTTCGGCTTCCTCGAGGTGCCCGACGTTGCCGCGACCGAGGGGCGATTCCGGATCCGTGTCACCGTCGACCCGTCCTGCCTCGGCCAGGGCATTGGCGCGGCACTGTACGAGACCATTGAATCCGAGGCGCGGCTGCGGCAGCGACCGAGCTTTGCAGCGAAGTGCTCGTCTCGCATGCCAGGGCGCAGCGCTTCGCGCTCGAACGTGGTTTCGTCGTCTACAACCGCCGCATCGAAAGCCGATTGAGACTGCGTGATGTCGATCCGGAGCAAATTGCACGCGGCATCGACGTCGCCACCGATCATTTTTTCGACGACCGGCCTGCGCATCGCGAGCTATCGGCAGCTCGCGCTGGACGGCCCGGCGACGCCGCGCCGACTCTACGAACTGTTCATCGAATTGTGGCGCGATGTTCCCTTCGGCATCCGCGGTGACGATCCGACGTACGAGAGCTTTGTCGCCGAAGAACTCGATGCTCCGGCCTTCCGACCGGCCGGCACATTCGTCGCGCTCGACGGGACACGCTGGGTGGGCCTGTGCGCGCAAACCACGGGGCACGACCATCTGCTGACCTCGATGACCGGCGTCGTGCGCCGCTGGCGCCGGCGCGGCCTGGCACACTGGCTCAAGCTGCACTCGATCCGCCACGCGCTCGAGGCCGACGCCAGCGAGATCCGGACCTTCAACGATGAATCAAATGCGGACATGCTCGCGCTGAATCGCGTGCTCGGCTTCGTGCCGGTGGAAACAGACCTGCGATTGAAAAAGGAACTGCGATGACGGCACCGCCGTGCGAGCTGTGCGCCGGACCGGGCGGACACCTGATCCACGACGACGGACGCCTGCGCGTTGTCGCGGTCGACGAACCGGACTACCCGGGCTTCGTCCGCGTCATCTGGAACGCGCATGTACGCGAGATGACCGATCTGTCACCGGCCGAGCGTGCGCACCTGATGCAGTCTGTGTTCGCCGTGGAGCGCGCGCAGCGCGAAGTCATGCATCCACACAAGGTGAACGTCGCCAGCCTCGGCAATATGACGCCGCACCTGCACTGGCATGTCATTCCCCGCTTCGAGGACGACGCTCACTTTCCGGCGCCGATCTGGGCTCAACGCCAGCGTGCCACACCGACCGCCACGCTCGCGGCGCGTCAGGCAAAGGTCCCCGAGCTGGTGACTGCAGTCCGCGAGGCGCTGCTCAGGACCTAGTGGCCTGTAAGAGCCATTTCGAAAGTGCCTTGCGCGGCTGCGCGGCCGATTGCTTTGTCGCTCGCCTTGCGAATAGGCACTGGCCATTCGACGCGGCTCGCTTCGCGCTCATTTGCTCAATGCGGGCTCACGCGGGCACGCCTTTCACTCCCGAATCGACAGTTACAGGCCACTAGCCGTTGCCGCAGGGACGCACGCTCTGGGACGGAAATTCCTTTGCGATCGCCGCCAGCTGCTGCGCTGTCTCGGCATCGAGCTCGCGCATCTGCAGCCGCGTGGCCGACACCGCCGTCGGCTTGTCCGAGACGCGCGCGCTCTTGACGCCGAGTTTCGTCAACGAGGCCACGTGCGCCTTCGCGAGTTCCGGGTCACGAAACGACCCCAGGCTCACGCCGAATCGCAGCGGGCCGTCGGTAAGTACGAGCAGATCCTTGACGCCGTCCTTCTTCAGATCTGCCACGGCGCGATCGACTTCGGCGCGGGTCTTGAACGGTGGCAGATAGACCAGGTACCAGCCGGGAGCCTCGACGCTCCGCGCCGACTGGCGGGATCCGAGTCCGAGCCTGAGCAGCGCCGTCTCAGCGCGGGAGAGGTCGGACCCAATGAAATCGCCGAACTCGACGCAGGCCTGGGCCACCGACAGGTCGATGCCGGCCCCGGCGGCGGGTGCCGACGGCGCCGGCTGCGCCGCGGCACGCGACTGCGCCGCCGCCCGCTCGCGCAGGACCTGCACTTCACGCTCGCTGAGGACGCGAATGCGCTCGGGCTCGACCTGCCGGGCGATGCGCTCGGGCTCGCGTCCGCTTTCCGCAAAGTGACCGAACACGCCGTTCTGCCACGCCAGGAGCGCGACATTCACGAGCACGAGCAGGAGGAAGGCCAGTTTCATTGATCGATGACAGGACGCAGAGCACGCACCCGCACGGCAAGGCCCGCGAGGACCAGATTATGTTCGATTGACACGTCGAACTCGCTGCCGTGCAGGCGCGCGGCCACCGGCTCGGCATCGCCACCGGAAACGAGCACCACGGGCAGCCGTCCGAGACGTTGGCCGAAGCGCCTCACGAACCGCTCTACCAGACCCGCCTGCGCATCGAGAACGCCGGTCGTGATCGCGTCATCCGTCGTGTCGGGATAGTCAACCGCCGCGCCGGCGGCCTGCGGCAGCCCTGCGGTCTGGTTCGCCAGCGCGTCCAGCATCAGGCGCTGGCCGGGCGCAATACAGCCACCGACGAAGCGTGCCTGTCCCTGGCCCACCTCGACACCGTCGATCGTCATCGCGGTCCCGGCGGCCACGAGCACGAACGAACGCCGGGGAACGCGCAGGCACGCTCCAAGCATGCCGTGCCATCGATCCGCGCCCAGTTGCGTCGGATTCCGATAGCCGTTGAGCAGCACGAATTCGCCGGCATAGCGCGGCTCGGAGCGAAGCCATTCGACGCTTGCGCCGCGAACATACGCCGCCGCTTCGACCGCGGCCCGGGTCGCGCCCGACGCCACGCTGCAGCCGAACGCCGCGCTGCCGCGCGGCACGCCGTGCCAGGCCGAACCGAGGCGCGCGGCGAGATCATCGATACCGCGGTGGTGTTCCACCTGCACCGGACCCGGCGCACCGGCGGCGTCGGTCACGGTCCACTTCAGTGCCGTATTGCCGACGTCGATCAGCAGCGTCATCGTTGCGACTCCGCCCGCCGCAGCGAAACGTCGCCGACGTTGATCGTGCGCGTTCCATTCCTGGTGGCGAGCACCAGTCGGCCGATCGTGTCGACCTCGACGACGCGGCCGCTGGCCGTGACCTGGCCGTCGTCGACGATGTCGACCTCGTCGCCGCGCGCATGCAGCATTGCGTTGTAACGCTCGCGCACGGGAACAAAGCCGTCATCGACGTAGCGCGACACCATCGCCAGCACCGTGGCAGCCATCTGGGCGATCCAGGCCTCGCGCTCGGCCGCGAGCAGCGACGACGCAACGACCTCCGACAGTGCCGCCGCCGGCTGGCCTATGGCGCTGCGCTCTTCGTCTGTCAGCCAGCCGTTCACGCCGATGCCCACCACGAGCGTCGCCCGTCCGTCGGCGTCGACCCCCACCTCGCACAGGATGCCGGCCAGCTTTCGCCCTTCGAGCAGCACATCGTTCGGCCACTTCAGATCGACCGGCACGCCGCGTCCGTGGAGATACTCGGCCAAAGCGACACCATTGGCCAGCGTAATCGCCGGCAACGCCGCCGGCAGGCAGTCAAGAGGCACCGCCAGCGAAAAAAGCAGCGCCGACCGCGGCCGCGCGAGCCAGGCGCGTTTCTGGCGGCCGCGTCCCGCCGTCTGCTCGTCCGCCACGCGCAGGATCGGGTACCTGGGTTGGTGCTGGCGCGCCCGAACGAGCAGATCCTCGTTGGTCGAACCCGTCGTCGCCACCACCTCGACCTGACAGTCGTTGGGCATACCGCCATCGGCCAGCCAGCGTTCGATGACGTCCGCCGACAAGGGAGGGGCCTCGCAGCGATCAACGCTCGCAGCGGGAGCCGGCACTGGGGTGGAAGGACTCACGTGCCTGCAGGAGGTGATGATGAATCGACTTTAGCATCGGCACGCAGCCGCAGCGACCTTCCACTTGTGATTGTCGGTTCATGGCCTAGAGTAACGCCACGATGGACACTCGCCTGATCCCGACCCAGCGCATGCAGGCTTCCCCGATCGCCCGCGCCGCCTGCCTGGTCTACGGAATGCTCCTGCTCTACTCAGGGCTCGCGCCGTGGTCGGGATGGCGCGACCTGGGCATCGACGCCTGGGCCTACCTGACCGCGCCGGCGCCGCACTACATCACGACCTTCGACCTGGTCGCCAACATGTTGGCGTACCTGCCGTTCGGTGCGCTCATCGTTCTGGCGGTTCACCCGCGCCTGCGCGGCCTGGGCGCGATAGCCGTGGCCGCACTCGGCGGCATGCTCCTGTCAGGATCGATCGAGGCCGTGCAGACCTACCTTCCGACACGCATCGCCTCGAACATCGACCTGCTGACCAACTCCCTGGGCGCTCTGCTCGGCGCCATCGTCGCTGCGCCATTGGCATCGACCCTGATCGACCGCGGTCGCCTCGCTGATTGGCGCCGACGCTGGTTCGAGCGGCACGCCACGGCGGTGCTGATGGCCGTCGCCGCGTGGCCCGTGGTCCAGATCTATCCGGCGTCGATGCTGTTCGGCAATGGTGAGTTGCGCCTCGCACTGGAACCCGCCATCGAAGCGCTCGGCGGCCATTGGTGGGTGTTCGATGCCAACAGCTTCGGTCCGGCGGAGTTCGTGCTGGCGGAAGCCTTCGTCGTCGCGGCCTCGGTACTCGCTGCAGGTCTTGCGCTGTCGTCAGTGATGCGCCCCTCCGCGCCGCGCTACCGCCTGCTGATTGCCTTGCTGTGTGCCGCGCTTGCAGCGAAGTCACTCGCCAACGCCGTCCAGTTCGGACCCGATCGTGCTCTCGCCTGGCTGACCCCCGGCGCCGCCGGCGGTCTGGCGCTGGGGCTGCTGTCGCTCGGCGCCGCCAGTGGCGGCCGACGGGTGCTGCAGGCCAGGCTCGCCCTGGTTGCGCTCGTCGCGCTGATGGTTGCGGTCAACGTGGTGCCCGACAATCCCTATCACCTGGCGCAGATGCAGGAGTGGCGCCAGGGACGCCTGCTCAACTTCAACGCACTGACCCACTGGCTCGCGATGCTCTGGCCACCGGCACTCACCGTCGGGCTGCTGTCCTATACGCCCGAGCACGGATGAGCATGCCGTGGTTCCTATAATGCGTCACCCCTCCCGAACGGCCGGCGCGACATGAGTTACTACAAGCATCACGTCTTCTTCTGCCTCAACGAGCGCGAGGAAGGTGCGGCCTGCTGCGGGCGGCACCAGGCGAGCGAAATGCAGCAGTACGCGAAGTCGCGCATCAAGGAGCTCGGACTCAACGGCGAGGGACGGGTGCGCATCAACAAGGCAGGCTGCCTGGACCGCTGCGACGAGGGGCCGTGCATCGTGGTCTACCCCGAGGGCACCTGGTATACCTACGTCGACCGCCACGACATTGACGAGATCATCGATACACACCTGGTGAACGGCCGCGTGGTCGAGCGCCTGCTTCTCTGATGACCCCGCGCGCGGAGACGCGGCTGATCGACGGGCCGGTCGGCCGCATCGAACTCGCCCTGGACTGGCCGCTGGCGGGGCCGGCGACCGGAGTCGCGTGCATCGGGCACCCGCATCCGCTCTACGGCGGCACGATGGAAAACAAAGTGACCGCGACCATGGCGCGCACTTTTGCCGCGCTGGGCTGGCTCGCGATCCGCTTCAACTTCCGTGGCGTTGGCGAGTCCGAAGGTTCGCACGACCATGGCCAGGGCGAAACCGCGGACTTCCTGCACGTCCTGCGTACCGTGCCCATGCTTGACGGCGTGCGAGCACGCCTCGTTCCGACCTATCCTGTGGCGCTGGCCGGGTTCTCCTTCGGCAGTTTCGTCGCGGCGCAGGCCGCGCGCTCGCTGGCGGAAAGCGCCCGGCCCGCTGACTACCTGATCCTGGTCGGTGCTGCCGCCGGCAAGTGGCCGATGCCTGACGTGCGCGCCGACACGCTGGTGATCCACGGCGAGCAGGATGAAACGATCGCGCTCGCCGCGGTGCTCGACTGGGCCCGACCGCAAGGACTACCGCTGCTTGTCATCCCCGGCGCGGATCACTTCTTCCACCGCCGACTGCCGGTGCTGAAAGCGCGAATAAGCGCGCACATCCGGGGCATGTCTCAGTTTGACGCCGCCGAGCAAAGCCATTAAAAGGTTTGAGTTGGAGGCTGCGGGTTGCCGTGGCCCCTGGCAAAAGAAGCGCCACTGACGGCGACAGGGAATCATGGACGGCTCACTCGTCTATTCAAAGACTCCGAAGGGAGTTGCGGAAGTCGCGGCGCGCAGCGCGCAGCTTTCGATGACGACGCGCCGCGTGCTGATCATGGTCGACGGCAAGCGCACGATCGACGAACTCGCCGTGCTGCTTCGTCCCGGCGAGATCGACGCCGTCATGACCCAGCTCGAGAGCGCCGGACTGATCCAGCGCAACTCGGCCACGCACGCCATCGATGTCCCGACCGTCGCCGGGCCGCGTGCTCGAATCGGTCGCCCCGACGACCCAGGGTGGCGCGCCCGACGAGCAGAATCCGATGACGCTCGAGGAAGCCAAGCGCCGGGCCGTGCGGGAACTCACCGACCGCCTCGGGCCGAGTGCCGAGTCACTCGCCATCCGCATCGAGGGCTGCAAGACGATCGAGGACTTCCGCGAACGGGTGCGCGAGGCCGAACGCACGGTGACTTCCGCACTGGGACCCGCCGCCGCGCAGGATTACCTGCGCGCGCTCCGCAAGCGATAGTCGGGAACGCGCGGCCGGGAACTCCGGCGGCCGCGCGCTATCGTACGAGTCTCCGCGATTGCGCGGTGTCGTCCCCGCTTTCGAAGTGCCCTTCCTCCCGTCATTGCTACGCCAGGCCACCGTACTGCTCGCCGCCGGCCTCCTGGCTGCCAGCGCCGCAGCACAGTCTCCCGTCCTGTCAGCACGCTCGTGGCTGTTGCTGGATGCAAACAGTGGCGCGACGCTGGCGAGCCACGAGCCCGCGCGACGTCTGGAGCCCGCCTCGCTCACCAAGCTGATGACGGCCTATGTGGTCTTCGTTGCGCTCGGCGAGAAGCGGATTGCGCTCGACGACCGGGTGACAGTCTCGAGCGCCGCGTTCGCCGCGCCGGGACGTGACGGCGCACGCATGTTCATCGAACCCGGGGGCGCCGTCACGGTTGACGAGCTGTTGCGCGGCATGGCCGTCGTATCGGGCAACGATGCGGCTGTCGCGCTGGCCGAGCACACGGCAGGATCGCAGTCGGCGTTCGTCGAGCGCATGAATGCGGAAGCGCGGCGACTCCGGCTGACCGACACCCACTTCGCCAATCCGACCGGACTCTCCGATCCGCAGCAGTACTCGACCGCGCGCGACCTCGCGCGACTCGCGCAGCGGCTCCGCGCTCGACTTTCCGCAGCACATGGCACTCTTCCGCGAACGCGAGTTCACCTACAACCGCATTGCCCAGGCCAATCGCAATCGGCTGCTCTGGAGTGATGCTTCGGTCGACGGCATGAAGACCGGCCATCTCGAGGCGAGTGGGTGGTCGATCGTTGCGACCGCCGTCCGCCCGCGCGGCAGCGCAGACCAGGGCTACGAGCGTTGCCTGATCGCCGTGGTGCTGGGCGCTCCGAGCGACAGCGTGCGCGCACAGGAGGCGCTGCGACTGCTCAACTACGGGTTCACCGAGTACGAGACCGTGCGGCTCTTTCGCGGCGCACAGGTTGTCGCCCGCCCTGAGGTCCTGAAAGGCGATCGCGCCGAACTGCCGATCGGGCCGGAACGCGACGTGTTCGTGACGATTCCTGCCGCGGAGCTGCAGCGCCTGGGCGAGCGCGGGTTGCGTTCGACGATCGAGCGCCCGGATCCGCTGATCGCACCACTGACGAAAGGCGAGATCGTTGGCCGCCTCAAGGTAAGCCTGGCTGGCCAGGTCGTCGCTGACGCTCCCATCGTCGCGCTCGAAAGCGTGCAGGCAGCGGGGCTTTTCGGCCGCGCGTACGATGCGGTCAGACTGTGGTGGAGGGGGCGCAACTGATGGAATGGCACGAGGCGACTTGCTTCCTGAACGGGGTGTGGCGGCCGCTCGGCGAGGCGACCATTTCGGTCCTGGACCGCGGATTCATTTTTGGCGACGGGGTCTACGAAGTCATCCCGGTCGACACGCTGGATGGCATTCGCGCGCCGTTTCGCGCGTCCGAGCACTTCGCACGGCTGCAGCGCAGCTGCGACGGCATCGGGCTCGCCAATCCGTACGACGAAACGCAGTGGCTTGATCTGCTCAGTGAGATGATCGAGCGGCATCCATGGCCGCGGCAGTCGGTCTACCTGCAGGTCACGCGCGGCGTAGCCCGGCGGGACCATGCGTTCCCGGCCGGCGTCCCACCGACGGTGTTCATCACCACATCGCCCTGGGCGACGATTCCGGCAACCCAGATCGAACGAGGCGTCGCCGCCGTCACCCACGCCGACGAGCGCTGGCTGCACTGCGATATCAAGAGCATCTCGTTGCTGGGCAATGTGCTGATGAAGCAGTATGCGACGGATCACGACGCGTTCGAAACCGTGATGCTCCGCGACGGGCACCTCACGGAAGGTTCGAGCGCGAATGTCATGGTGGTCAAGGACGGCCGCATGCTCGCGCCGCGCGCATCGCACCAGATCCTGCCCGGGATCACGTGCGACGCGAGCTACCTGCTGGCGCAGGAGCACGGACTGGCGCTGGAACTGCGCCCGGTCACCGAGGACGAAGTCCGTAACGCCGATGAGCTGTGGCTCAGTTCCTCGGGCCGCGAAGTTCTTCCGATCACCACGCTCGATGGCCGCCCGGTCGGCGACGGTGTGCCGGGTCCGGTGTTTAAGCGCATGTGGTCCTGGTTCCAGGCCGCGAAGCGCGCTGACGCGAAGCGCTGGCAGGAACGCAAGGCTGCGCGCGCGCGCGGCGCCCTGGCTGCATGAGCGACGGTGTGCCAAACGACGGGCCGCGCGGGCTCGAGTTTCCGACCGACTTTCCGATCAAGATCATGGGGCGAAGCGACGAGGGGTTCGCCCAGGCGATCGTCGAAGTGGTGCTGCGGCACGCGCCCGACTTCGATGCCTCCACCCTCGAAATGCGCAGCTCGAGGGACGGGAACTATCTGTCACTGACGGCCACGGTGCGCGCGGTTTCGCGCGAACAGCTCGATGGGCTGTATCGCGAACTGACCAGCCACCCGATGGTCAAGATCGTGCTCTGACGCAGGACCTCTTGCCGATGATCGTGCGCAATCTCGGTCGCGTGGAATACACGCCGACCTGGCAGGCGATGCGCGACTTCACTGAAGCGCGCAACGCCGACACCGAGGACGAACTCTGGCTGGTGGAACACCCGCCGGTGTTCACGCTGGGCCAGGCTGGGCGGCGCGAACACCTGCTCGCAGTCACGGACATTCCCGTCGTGCAGACCGACCGCGGCGGCCAGGTCACCTACCACGGTCCCGGCCAGGTGGTGGCGTATCCGCTCGTCGACATGCGGCGGCTCGGCATCTACGTCAAGGAACTGGTGTTCCGGATCGAGCAAGCGGTGATCCAGACGCTGGACGGACTTGGCGTTGACGCCCGCCGCGTCAGTGGCGCACCGGGCGTGTACGTTGCCTGGCACAGCGGCAACGCCGGCGGTGAACTGGCGGGCCGCGCGAAGATCGCCGCGCTCGGAATCAAGGTCACCCGTGGACGCAGTTATCACGGTGTCGCACTGAACGTCAAAATGGACCTCGCGCCCTTTGCGCTGATCAACCCCTGCGGCTATGCGGGGTTGCCGGTCGTCGACCTTGCGACGCTCGGCGTGACGGTGGAGCCGGACGTCGTCGCCGCTCGCCTGGCGGAGCGCCTTGCCACGCATCTCGCGGCTTGAAAGCAGCCCCGTTGGCTACACTTGCGCAACCACTGTCTCCACGGACCGTTGGCCGTGCCTGCGGTCCATCACCATGTCCAGCGAAACGCCACCCGTGACCCGCGACCCTTACGCCAAGCTCAAGGGCGAGGCGAAGACGGGCAAGGTCTTCAAGAAGTTCGACATCAAGCCGGTGGCCGCGGGCGACGCACTGAGGAAGCCCGAATGGATCCGCGTAAAGGCGGGGTCGGCGTCGACGCGCTTCTACGAGATCAAGGCGATCCTGCGCGAGCACAGCCTGCACACGGTGTGCGAGGAAGCGACCTGCCCGAACATCGGCGAGTGCTTCGGCAAGGGCACGGCGACCTTCATGATCATGGGCGACAAGTGCACGCGGCGCTGCCCATTTTGTGACGTCGGCCACGGCCGGCCCGATCCGCTCGACATCAACGAGCCGACGAACCTGGCCAAGACGATCGCGGCACTGAAGCTCAACTACGTCGTCATCACCTCGGTTGACCGCGACGACCTCAAGGACGGTGGCGCGCAGCACTTCGTCGACTGCATTCGCGCCACGCGCGAGCTGTCGCCGGGGACGCAGATCGAGGTGCTGGTGCCCGACTTCCGCGGCCGGCTCGAACGAGCGCTTGCAATTCTCGAGGCAGCACCGCCTGACGTCATGAACCACAACCTCGAGACGGTGCCACGCCTGTACCGCGAGTCGCGCCCCGGATCGGACTACCAGCACTCGCTGAACCTGCTCAAGGAGTTCAAGCGACTCGTACCTGGCGTGCCGACCAAGAGCGGACTCATGGTCGGACTTGGCGAGACCGACGACGAGATCCTCCAGGTGATGCGCGACCTGCGCACGCACGAGGTGGACATGCTGACGGTCGGCCAGTACCTCGCGCCCACTCAACATCACCTGCCGGTGCGCCGTTATGTGCATCCGGACGTATTCCGGATGTTCGAGGCCGAAGCCGCGAAAATGGGGTTCTCGCATGCTGCGTGCGGCGCGATGGTCCGCTCGAGTTACCACGCCGACCAGCAGGCGCACGCGGCCGGATTCGTCGCTTCGACGTGATCCTTGGCGTTTTTGTCTGTCCCCGTCACCTGGCGGGCAGGCAAAGGGCCGCTCGTTCCTGAGTACAGGTCCTCGACGCCGGCCTTACCGAATTGCCGGCCGTTGGGGCAACTTTTCACGACTCCGGCCGCTAGCGCGACCGCTGCGCCATACACTACGCTGGACATTCCGCGGCTGAGCGCTCCTCAGCCATCCGACCGAGAAGCGCCCCGATGCTGCCCTGGCAGGAACTCTCGCTGAAAATTGCCGTCACCGCACTGGTGCTGGCGGTGGTACTGCCGCTGATCGGATTCGCCTTCACGCGCGACGGCTCGGCCGGGCTGCGGGCATTGCGCACCGGCGCCATTGTTCTGGGCGTCGTCGCGCTGATTGCCGGCGTGGCCGCCGCGCTGGGGGAAGTCTGGCGCTAAGCTTCTTACGCCCCATGCGGCGTAAGAGAGTCAGCCGGCTTCAGCCTCCAACACCTGCGGGGGAAGCGGCGCGTCGAGCGCGGCACAGATCATTCGCAGGCTGGTCGCCGATTTCCAGTTCGTTTCCCCATTCACGAACGCGACAGCGGTCGCGGCCTTGATCAACTGCGGCTTGACCAGCGGCGCCAGCTGGTTGAGCCGATCCAGCGCGGCCGAGACGTCATCCAGGCGGACGTCGGCGGCCGGCACGAACACCAGTTCCACGTCGCGTAGCGTGACGGCCCCGGCGTTGAACGCGTGCTCGGCACGGTCCGGCGCGCGCACGGCGGCGACCAGCGACAACACCAGACCGACCTCGCCTGAGAGCGCGGCGAGTTCCGCAAAGCGCACCGGGATGGCACGCCCGGCATCGGGACCGAGCCGCCTTTTCAGGATCGTGAACAGCAGGAACTCGGGCACGGTCACTCGGCCATCGGCCGCGATCAGCAGGTGTGCGGTGCGCAGCAGCGACGACCGCGCTTCAAGCGGCAGCTTGCGCAGCGCGGGCATGGCAACGTCCACCAGCGGGTGGCGCGCGCCCGGCGGCAGACGCTGGATCTGGTCGTGGCAGCCATCGGCTATCGTCGCGGCTTCGGCGCCGTAGGCTTCCGCAATCAGCTGGCGTTGCTGGCCGTGCAGTTCCCGGTCTCTGTCGACGAGCATCGCCAGTGCCAGCAGCTGGGCCCGCATGCCGTCGCTGGCTGTACGTCGCAGTGACTCGACCAGCGCGCGCTGATCGTCGTCGAGCGCAAAGTCGCGATTGCGCGGTGTTCGCACCGTTCCGATCTCGGCGGTGACAGTCGCGGCCGCGGCCGCGCCAGCGGCCATCAGGCCTGCGACCGGACTGGTGTGGTCGGGCAGTGCCGCGGCAGATTGCGCCGCCGCCGACAGAGTGGCCGACGGCACGTACTGGATCGGCGAGCGTGGCCGCACGGGTTCCTGCGTCGGTTCGAGGCCGCCCAGCGCGAGCGCGACGGCATTCTCCGGCGCCGGCATGGCGCTTACCGTTCGTCCGTAGATCCGATGCAGACGTTCGTCCATTGGCGGATGGGTCGCGAAGATGCCGCGCACGAAACTCGGCCGCGCAGCGCCGAGGAACAAATGCGACAGCGACTCGGCCTGCGGATGATCGATTCGTGAACCCAGTCCCGTCTGCTCGGTGAGACCGGCGATCTTGCGCAGCGCACCGCCGATGCCGTCCGGATTGCGGGTGAACTGCACTGCACTGGCATCGGCCAGGAACTCGCGCTGGCGCGACACGCCGGCCTTGATCAACCGGCCGAAGAACACGCCGATGTAGCCGAGGATCCACAGGGCAAGCCCGGCGGCGAACAGCACCGCGACGGCACTGCCGCTGCTGCGGCTCCCCCCGCGGCTGCGGCCGCCGAGTTCGAGCAGGAACCGCCCGGCCAGCGCGACGATCAGCAGGCCATACAGCACGCCGATCAGGCGCAGGTTGAGCCGCATGTCGCCGTTGAGGATGTGCGAGAACTCGTGCGCGATCACACCCTGCAGTTCGTCCCGGCTGAGCCGGGTCAGCGCGCCGCGGGTCACGGTCACCACGGCATCGTTGATCGAGTGTCCGGCGGCAAAGGCGTTGATGGAGGCCTCGGCGTCCATCACGAACACGCGTGGCATCGGCACGCCGGAGGCAATCGCCATTTCCTCGACGATGTTGAGCAGCCGGCGGTCGAGCAGGTCGCGGGTCGAAGTGTCGACCTCGCGCGCGGCCACCATCTGCGCCACCGCAACGCCGCCGGCCTTGAGGCGGTTCATCTCGACAAGCGTCCCGCCGAAGATTAGGCCGAGCACGACCACGGTGTTGGTGAAATAAAATCCGGTCGGCAGTGCGCCGCCTTGCCAGCGCAGGCCGACCGGGGCCGCGAAGGTGTGGAACAGCACGGTCGCGGCGACATTGACGGCAAGGACGATCGCGACCACGGCCAGCGCGAACAGCACGACGAGCCGCCGGCTGTTGCGCCGGGCGGTCTCCTGGTGCTCGAAGAAATTCATCGTGCGCGCGCCTGAAGCACCGGCCCGTCAGTCCGCGTGCCGGACCGATGTTCGATCAGCGGCGTGCGTCAGAACTGGACGCGGACAGGCTTGCGCTCTTCTTCGCCTTCCGTTGCCTGCAGCAGTTCGGCCGGCGCAAACGAGAACATGCCAGCGATGACATTGGTCGGGAATTGCTGCGACGCTGTGTTGTAGGTCATCACCGAGTCATTGAAGGCCTGGCGCGCGAACGAGATCTTGTTTTCGGTGCCGGTCAGTTCCTCGGTGAGCTGCATCATGTTCTGATTGGCCTTGAGGTCCGGGTACGCCTCGACCAGCGCGAACAGGCGCGACAGCGCGCCGGAGAGGGCGCCTTCGGCAACGATCAGGCCCTGCATCGCACTGGCGCTGCCGGGATTGGCGGCCGCCGCTGCGTTCGCCGTGACGGCGGAGTTGCGGGCGCTGATCACCTTCTCCAGCGTCTCGCGCTCGTGCTTCATGTAGCCCTTGGCGGTCTCGACCAGATTGGGGATCAGGTCGTAGCGACGCTTGAGCTGAACATCGATCTGCGCGAAGGCGTTCTTGAACTTGTTGCGCAGGCTCACCAGCCGGTTGTAGGCGCCGACCACCCAGAACACGGCAACCGCGACTATGACCAGTATGACAATCCAGCCCATCATGCCTCCCGTCAGGAACGTCCCCGTCGCCGACGCGCCGGACGGCGCATCGCGAGCGGCGCACTATAAGTCAAGGGGCCGACGACGCAACGTCGAAAGTGACCGTTGATCACCGGATAGCCGCCGATAATGGGTGGCGCGCTTCTCGCACCGCAGGACTACGTGCGTGGCGCCCAGTCGGCGGGCGCAGCGTGATGCACTATTTCGGCGTCGCGCCGGCCGGCGCAGCCGGAGCAGCCGCAGGCGCTGCGCTGCTTCCCATCGCCCGCCGGCGATCGACTTCTTCCTGCGTCGCGTACTCGAACACCTTCACGACTTGCTTCACGCCTGAAACCTTGCTGGCCACCAAGGCCGCCACCTGGCCTTCGCGCTCGGTGACGAAGCCCAGCAGGTACACGATGTGACGCTCCACAACGATCTCGATCGAGTTGAAGGCGATCTCCTTCGTGTTGATGAAGGACCCGCGTACCTTGGTCGCAAGCGCGGTGTCGGAAGTGCGATCCGACAGCGACGACGGCGGCGCGATCGTGAGTTCATTGATGACTGCGCGTACGTTCAGCGATGCCGCGGCGATTTCGCCGGCCTTCGCCTTGGTGGCTTCGTTCGGCACCTCGCCCGTCAGCAGGACCCGGCGATCGAAGCTGTTGACGGCGATGTGGACCGGCTGGTCCTTGAACGCTGTACCCAGCTCATTCGCGAGGCGCAGCTGGATGGTCTGATCATCGACCTGAGCACCGGTCGTGCGCCGATCGGTGACGACCATCGCGGTGCCGGCGACAACGACCGCTACCACCAGCGGCGCGCACGCCGTCAACACGAGTGAGGCCGCGAGCGTGCCGCAGGCAAGGCGTCCAATCAATGGCTTCATTTCAACTCCGGTTTTCAGGCCGCGAAAGCGTCGCGGATCCATTCGATTGTGCCATCGCCCGCAACACTGACGACGTCGAAGCGGCACGCAGGCCAGCGCTCGCCAAAGCGCTCGAGGAGCCAGTGCTGCGCGGCGCGCATGAGGCGCTTCTGCTTGTAGCGGTCCACACTGGCGGCCGCGCCGCCAAACGCGCTGCTACGTCTCATGCGTACTTCGACAAACACGATCTGCTCGCGTTCCCGCACGATGAGATCAAGTTCGCCTTCCGGGTAGCGGGCATTGCGGGCCATCAGCGTGCAGCCGTGGGTAACCAGGTGGCGCGCGGCAGCGTCCTCGGCGGCGTCGCCCGCGCGCTGCTTCGGCGTACGCACTCCGGTCGCCAGCCGCCGCGAGTGTGGCTTTCCGGCGGCTGCCATCAGCGTGCAACCTCGACGCGCTCGACCTTGCCGTCCCGGTAGGTGGCCACCAATGGCGTGCGTTCGACGCGCAGCGACTGTGCGCGGTCGATTTGTAGGCGTCCGGTCACGCCGTCGAGTTCGAAGCGGCGTTCACCCTTCACCCAGACCAGGGCAATCCGATAGGCATCGATGCCGAGCGCATAGAGGCGGCTCATCTCGGTGGTCAGCGGCGCCACCGGCGCGGGATAGATCATGACCGCCGGGTGATCCGGTTGCAGTAACCAGGGCATGTCGGTGAATCGCACGCCGTCGAGGTCATGCGCGAGAGAGGCCGCCGTCGGCGAGGAACGCGGGTCGCCCGCGTACAGCATCGAGGTCCCGAAGACCTGGGCCTCGCGCGGAATCAACCCTCGCACCTGCGCCGCATCCCGTGCCGTGAGTGCCAGAAACACGGCTTCCAGTGACGGCGTCGCAAGCAGCGCCGCGGCCCGCGAAGCCGCTTCCGGACTCCACTCGACCTGGACCGGAACATCCCCGGCCGCGCGCAGCGCATTGACGTAGGCCTGGGCGATCCTGCGTTCGAGGCCGCCAGGCCGCGCCACGACTGCTACGCGCGGACGCGCATCGGCACGCCGCGTTCCGACAAACTCGGACAACGCCACCTTCACGATGCGCTGCGCCTCAACCTCGAGCGACAAGGCGACCGCCAGCATGCTGGCCGGTGCGCCATTTTCGAACTCCGGAAAATTCAGCGCGACCATGGGGGTCGTCGCCCGCCGCCCTTCGACGACATCATTCACGGCCGCGCGCGGCAACGGGCCGACGACCACCCCGACGCCACGCTCGCGCGCCGATGCCAGCGCAGCAGCCAGCTGCTCGGAGCTGTCATCCAGTTCAACGACCTGCAACGCGACCGTCTCGCCAGTGGCCTTGTGCGCAGCGAAGAAGCCCTGGCGCAGCGCCTCGGCGGGCTGGGCGAATCCCGTGGACTGCGCCGGCAGCAACAGCACGACCGCCGGACGCGCCATCGCCTCGACCGGCCGGTCCGGTGACGTGCCGCCCGGCTGCGCCTGCACGCCCCATGCGACACTTGTCGCCAGCAGCGGCAGGATGCGCAACAGAGAACGCAGGGGCATCGGACGGTCCATGGATCCGCGTGATCAACCACGGCTCGACGGGCTGACCGTCATGGCGGGGCTGGCCGAACAGGAAATGCCGGCCGGGGCATTGTATGTAGTTGGCTTGCCTATCGGCAACGCGGCCGACATTACGCTGCGCGCGCTCTGGGTACTGGCACGCGTGGACGCGGTCGCGGCCGAGGACACACGGGTCACGGCGCCGCTGCTGGCCCGCTACGGCATCGGCACACCGCTCGTGGCCGCGCACCAGCACAACGAGCGAAGGATTGCCACCGCCATCGTCGAGCGGCTACAGGCCGGCCAGCGTGTCGCACTCGTCACCGATGCCGGGACACCCGGCATCTCGGACCCCGGTGCCTTGATCGTGCGCGCCGCGCTCGATGCCGGGCGGCGCGTCATTCCGATCCCGGGCGCCACCAGCGCTGCGGCAGCGATCTCGGCGGCGGGGCTCAGGGAGGGTCGCTTCCGCCACATCGGATTCCTGCCGACCGTCGCCCGTGAGCGCGAGCGCCAATTGCGCCAGCTTGCCGCGGAACCCGACGCCAGCGTCCTGTTCGAAGCGCCACACCGTATCCGCGCACTGCTTGCGGCACTGGCGGAGCTGCTCGCGGCCGACCGTCGGGTCGTGATTGCGCGCGAACTCACCAAGAAGTTCGAGTCGATCTCCGCTCATCTGGCGGTCGCGTTGGCCGACCTGGCCGCCGAGGAACGCGGCGAATACGTGGTGATCATCGATGCGGCGACCGAGGCCACCGCCAGCGCGCTCGACGATGCCGCAAAGGGCTGGCTCGAGGCACTGCTGAAGGAACTGCCGCCGGCACGCGCTGCGGCCGTGGTCAGCCAGATGACAGGCGTGGCGCGCGCGGCCGTCTATGACGCGGCACTCGAAATGCAACGTGGGGTCACGCCGAGACGCGATCGCACGTCGCGCTGAAGACCTGGGTGCCCGCCCTGGGCGGAAAGGACCGAAGCGGCGCTCTCAGCGCAGCAGGACCGTCGTCGGGCGTTCGAGCAGACGTTCGAGTTCACGCGCCAGGGACAGTGCGGAATCCCGATCCGACATCGTTCCGACCAGTACGCGGTACACGCCGCCGTCGCGTTCGACGCGCGGCGCACGCGCAGGGAGTTCTCCGGAATTGTCAACGAACGCCAGCAATGCCGAGGTGCGGCCGGCCAGCGCGTCCGCGTTGGCCTCCTGCGCGAATGCGCCGAGCTGCACGGCCCAGCCACGCGCCGGCTCCGTCACCGCCGGACTTGAATTCAGTGGCTCAGTCAATGCCGGCGCCGCCATTACGCCCGTCGCGACGCCGGCTCCCGACACCGCGGGCGTCGCGACGACAGGCTGGATAGATTGGACCGATGCGCTCGCGCGCGCGGTGCTCGCCAGTGGCGTCGCCGCGGCGACGGTCGACGACGCCCCGGCCCCGCCCCGCCGGTAGTCGCCGCTCGCGATCTGGGCCGTCGTGATGCGCTCGATTTCGACTTCACCGGTGCCCGTGGCGGCAATACCGAGCTTGGCCGCGGCCGCATAGGAGAGATCGATGATGCGATCGTGCTTGAACGGCCCGCGGTCGTTGACCCTGACAATGACGCTGCGGCCATTGCGCACGTTGGTCACCCGGACATAGCTCGGCAGCGGCAGCGTCGGATGGGCCGCCGTCATGCCGAGCATGTCGTAGATCTCTCCGGTCGCAGTCCGGTTGCCGTGGAACTGCCGCCCATACCAGGAGGCCATGCCACGCTGCTGGAACGGCCCATCGCCGCTCAGTGGGGTGTAGTTGCGTCCGAGCGCGGTATACGGCTTGCTGGATCCACGGTGTGGCGGCTCGATGCGCGGCTGTGCATCGGGGATCGCGGCCACGTCAACCGGAACCCGATCCGGCGGTCCATCATCCTGGTAGTAGACACTCTTCTTCGGTGGTGCCGTACTGCATGCCGCCAGCAGCAAGACGAGCGCGGCGACCGTCAGCAGGCGCGCGCGGGCCGGCATCAGCTCTGAACCAGCTTTCGGTTGGCGGCGATCGACATCAGCATGCCGCACGCCATCCCCAGCGTGACGAGTGCCGTGCCGCCATAGCTGATGAAGGGCAGCGGCACGCCCACCACCGGCAGGATGCCGCTCACCATGCCCATGTTGACGAAGGCGTAGGTAAAGACGATGAGGCCGATGGCAGCGGCGAGCAATCGGGCAAACAGGGTCGGCGCGTTGAGCGAGATTGCCAGCGCCCGCCAGATGAGCGCACCGAACAGCAGCACCAGGACCAGGTTGCCGACCAGGCCGAACTCCTCCGAGTACACGGCGAAGATGAAATCGCTCGTGCGTTCGGGGATGAATTCGAGATGTGTCTGCGTGCCCTGCATCCAGCCCTTGCCGAAAACGCCGCCCGAGCCGATCGCGATCATCGCCTGCAGTGTGTGGAAGCCCTTGCCCAGGGGATCGGTCGACGGATCGATCAGGGTCAGGATGCGTTCGCGCTGGTAGTCGTGCATCAGGGTCCACGCCAGCGGCAGCGAAGCAATGCCAGCCACGATCATCGCCGCGAGCCATTTCCAGGGCAAGCCAGCGAAGAAAATGACAAACGAGCCCGCCGCGAGCACCAGCAGGGCCGTGCCCAGGTCGGGCTGCTTGACGATCAGCGCAACCGGCACGAGGACGATGACTCCGGCGATGACGAAGTCGTAGCTGCGCAGGCCGCCCTCGCGCTTGTGGAAGTACCACGCCAGCATCAGCGGGAGCCCGAGTTTCATGATCTCCGACGGCTGGATGCGCCCCACTCCGATGTCGAGCCAGCGCTGCGCTCCCTTCACGATCACTCCGCCGACCGCCGTCGCCACCAGCAGGCTGACTCCGACCAGATAGATCGGAACGGCAATCCGCATCAGGAGCTGCGGCGACAGGTTGGCCATCACCAGCATGACGGCCAATGCGACGCCGAAGTTGCGCAGCTGATCGGTGACGCGCCACGGGAAATCATTGCCGGCCGAGTACAGGGTCACGAGGCCGATGACACCGAGGCAGCCGACGATCGCGAGCAGCGCCGGGTCGAACACCGTGACGTAGGGCCGGACCATCAGGCCGAGGCGACGGGCGATCGATACCTGAGTCATCGCGTGCTCCGCGTCGTCGGCGCCGCCGCCACCTTGCGCGGCACCTCTTCCTCGTCGTCGCCGTCGTCCGGGACAGCAGGCCCGGCAGGCTTCTTGCCGAGCAGGTAGTAGTCGATCGCCGCCCGCGCGATCGGAGCCGCGGCGCGCGCGCCGAAGCCGCCGTTTTCGACCAGCACGGCGATGGCGATCTTCGGATCCTCGGCCGGCGCAAACGCAATGAAGAGCGAATGGTCGCGGTGGCGTTCGGCCACGCGTGCCTCGTTGTACTTCTCTCCCTGCTTGATGCCGACCACCTGCGCCGTGCCAGTCTTGCCGCCCACCTTGTACGGCGCCCCCTGAAAAGCGACGCGCCCGGTGCCACTGATGTTGACGTCTACCATGGCGTCGCGCACGAACTTCATGTGCTCGGGCTTGACGGCAATGCGGTAGCTCTCCTTCGGCACCGTTTGTCGCCGTTCCCCGGTGCGCAGGTCCTCGACCTCCTTGACCAGGTGCGGCTTCATCACGACGCCGTCGTTGGCGAGGTTCGCCGTCGCATGCGCCAGCTGCAGCAAGGTGAACGAGTTGTAACCCTGCCCGATGCCGATCGAGATCGTCTCGCCGGGATACCACTTCTGCTTGAAGCGGCGTTCCTTCCAGGCGCTCGACGGCAGGATGCCGGTCTGCTCGCCCTCGACGTCGATGCCGGTGATCTGTCCGAAGCCCCAAGGCTTCATGAAGTCGTGGATCGTGTCGACGCCGAGGTCATTCGCGACCTGGTAGTAGTAGATGTCGCTCGACCTGACAATCGACGCATGCATGTTGACCGCACCCAGCGGAACCTTGTTCGAATCGCGGAACACGCGGTTGCCGAACACGAACGTGCCGCTATCTTGAATCACCGTCTCCGGCCGCCGCTTGCCGGTCTCGAGTGCCGCGAGCGCCAGGAACGGCTTGTACGTGGAGCCGATCGGATAGGTCCCACGTAGCGCGCGGTTCAGCAGCGGCTTGTCGGGATCGTTGTTGAGCTCGTCCCAGCTCTTCGGGTCGATCCCATCGACGAAGAGATTGGGGTCGAACGTTGGCATCGACACGAACGCCAGCACGTCGCCGGACTTCGGTTCGATCGCGATCAGCGCGCCGCGCCGGTCGCCGAAGGCCTGCTCGACGACCCGCTGCAGTTCGATGTCAACCGACAGGGTGAGGTTGTTGCCCGGCATCGGTGAGGCGCGCTTCAGGGTGCGCACGGCCCGGCCGCCGGCCGTGATCTCCACCTCCTCCACCCCGGTAACGCCGTGCAGTTCGGGCTCGTAGCTCTGCTCGATGCCCAGTTTCCCGATGTGCTCCGTGCCGTGATAGGTCGCCGGATCGCTCATCTTCTCGATGCGTTCCAGGTCACGCTGCGAAATGCGGCCGATATAGCCCAGCATGTGCGACCCGGTCTGTCCCAGCGGGTAGTCGCGGAAGAGCCGTGCGCGCAGGTCTACGCCCGGGAAGCGGAAGCGCTGGGCCGTGAAGCGCGCCACCTCCTCGTCGCTGAGACGGGTCCGGATCGGCACTGTGTCGAAGCGCTTCGTGTCCTCCAGCAGCTTGCGAAAGCGGCGCCGGTCGCGCGGCTGAATATCGACGACCTGCGCCAGCTGATCGATCGTCTGGTCGATTTCCGCCACCTTGGCAGGCGTGATCTCCAGCGTATAGGCGGAATAGTTGCGGGCAATGATGCGGCCGTGACGATCCTTGATCAGGCCCCGGTTCGGTGTGACCGGCAACACCGCGATCCGATTGAGCTCGGCCTGCGCGAGATAGTCGTCGTGCTTGACGACCTGCAGCCAGGCAAAGCGCGCACCCAGCAGCGCGAAGCAGGCGATGACGAAAGCCATCGCGACCAGCACGCGCAGCCTGAAGTAATGCACCTCGCGTTCGGGATTGCGCATCGCCGAGGACCGCGAGCCGAACGACAGCTCGTCGCCGCTCGAGCGGCGCCTGCGGCGCAGCCACTGTCTAGTCGACATGGGGATGGATGCAGGCGCAATCGGCAGGCGCGGAACGCTGCCACGGCAACGGCATCAGACCACGGTCTCGCACTCGAAGGGGCAGCAGCAGAGGCGCAGGGACAGGATCAGGTCATTATAGGGAGTGCCGTCCTGCCGCCATGCTCGGAAATCCGGCCGGATCGACCGCCTGGACCGGGCGAGCGGCCGCGCTGCCGTCCGCGCCCGGGGGGCAGGCCGCCCTCCCAGCGGCTGCCGGAGCCTTTCGGACCGCCGTTTGATACGCCACAACGCGGTTCCGGCACGCGCGCCGACTATGGAAATAGGAGTGTTGCCGGGCCGAACCATGCGGTCCCTAGTGTCCCTGTTCCTGCTTGCGGTCATCACCGTCGCCGTCGCCGGCTGTGCAGAACTGCTGCCGAAATCGGCCGTGCGCACCGAAGTGCAGTGGGCAAGCTTCGACGATGCGAAAGCGATGGTCGAGGCGATCAAGCCTTACAGCACCACCAAAGCCGACCTCGCCGGCATCGGACTCACGGACGTCAATCCGGCCGTGACCCTGCTTTCACACGTCGAAGTGGCGGTTCGGTTCCCGATCGGCGGCGTGATCAACTCGTCGGACGTCGATCCCGGTATTCGTGACTGCCTGATCGCGGGCAAGGGATGCAGCGGCTTCCAGTTGAACATCAAGCACATCAACAACGACCGCGTCGGCAACTTCTGGCTAGACGCCTTCCGCTTCCGACGAGAAACCGAGTCGCGCGGTTGGACCTTTACCGCATTGATCCTGTTCGTCCAGGACCGCGCGGTGTATGCCGTCTACGGCGGTCAGCCAAACGTCCTCGAACTGCAGGTCGACCGTAATCCGCTCGGTCCGTTCCAGGGCTGGGGCGATTGGGTCGTCGGGACGATCACGCCATAGATTGCGAGGCGTCGCTCGTGTACGCGATCGGCTGCGCCGATCGCACGTGCACTCGCTCCGGCTACGCGCGCTGCGCGCGCGCTCAAGACTGATTGGTCGGCTGCGCTCCGGAGCGCAGCCGACAAGCTAGTCTTTGCGGTTCTCGCGCAGCGAGAACCGTGCCGCTCCGAGTGCACGTGCGACCGCGCAGCGGTCGCGTACACGAGGAGCGCGCCTAGATCGGCCGTGTCTCATCCCGATCCACCGGCCGCCGCTGGGGTGCCAGCAGCATCCAGGCGACCAGGGGCCAGATGGCGGCACCGACGAAACTCTGCGCGAAGTAGATCCAGCCGGGCCACTCGCCGCCGACCCACATGCGAATGGCGAGGGAGGCGAGCTGTGACAGCAACAGCAGCGGCAGAATGTGCACTGCCTGGGCTCCGAGCGGGAACCACTGGATGCGCCGGTGCAGCGTGATCGCGCCATACGAGATCAGCGTATAGGCCAGCGCATGCTGGCCGAACAGCGCGCCTTCGTGGACGTCCATTAGCAAGCCGAACACGAACGAGGCGCCCATTCCGACGCGCCGCGGCTGATGCACGTTCCAGAATGCGAGTGCCAGTGCGAGAAAGTCGGGCGCCACCGGGGCCCGACCCCAGGGCATCAGGTTCAGCAGCAGCGTGACGATCAGCGAGAACCAGATGAACAGCGGGTTCGCCGGTCGTAACAGGTACTCGCGGCGCGACAGCCCACGGTCGATCGCTTCGATCGGGTCCGTCGCCCGCAGCGCAAAGGAGTCGCGGACCCAGCGGTGCACGCGTGCGATCAGGCTCATCGCCGGCTTCCGCCCCGTCGTACCGGAACGTTAGGCTGCACCGGGCCAGGCGCCGCCGGCAGCGCCGCCAGTTCCGCCAGCAGGACCAGCAGGTAGGTGTGATTCTCCACACCGGCCGAGGGCGTCAGGACGATGCGGGCGAACTGATCCTTGGCCGCACGCTCGACAGAGATGACCTTGCCTACCGGCAGCCCGACGGGGTAGACGCCATCGAGTCCTGACGTTACGGCCAGGTCACCGTTCTCGACATCCGCGTTCGCCGCCATGAACCGCAGATCGAGCGTGCCCGGGTCGGCACCACCGAAGGCGACGCCGCGCAGGCCATTGCGCACGATCTGGATCGGGATCGACTGATCCTTGTCCGTCAGCAGGGTGACCTCGGAAGTGTTGCGAAACACACGGGTCACCTGCCCCACGACCCCGACATCGTCGATGACCGGGCTGCCAGCACGCACACTGTCGTCGGTCCCGACATGCAGCACGAGCTTGTGCGAGAAGCGATCGCGCGACTCGTAGAGCACCGTTCCGAGGATGGCGTTGTTGCGCGAACGCTCACGCGCCGCGAGGAGCTTGCGCAGCCGATCGTTCTCCCGCTCGGACTGCTTCGCCTGCAACAGCGCCTGGGCGCTTTCCACCTGCTGGCGCTTCAACGCCTCGTTTTCCCGCTGCAGCGTCGTCACCGACGTGAAATAGTCGCCGACGGCATCGACGATGCGACCGGGTACCAGCAGCGCCTGCTGCACGGGATAGAGCACGACACCGACGCCGACACGGACCGTCTCCAGCGCCTTGATCCGAGAGTCGATGATGATCAACGCGATTGCCAGAAAGGCGAAGAACGCCAGCCGCGCGCGCGCTGACACGCCCTGGTTGAATAGCGGTGGGGGGCCGTATTCCATTAGTTGGGCGCGCGAAAGTGCAAACCTACTTTCGCGCGACTAGTTAGCAAAAGATCGGTGGCGGAGCCACACGATCTTTTGAAGTTCAAAGGCGGGGGAAACACGACGAGCGACGGCGTCGTGTCGGTGTCAGCCGGTGGCGAAGATGGTGCCGAGCTTGTCCATGCGCTCGAGCGCGATGCCGCAGCCGCGCACGACGCAGGTCAGCGGCTCTTCGGCCACGACGACCGGCAGGCCCGTTTCTTCCATCAGCAGGCGGTCGAGGTCGCGCAGCAGCGCGCCGCCACCGGTGAGCATCATGCCGCGATCGGCGATGTCAGCACCGAGTTCGGGTGGCGTCTGCTCGAGCGCAATCTTCACGCTCGACACGATCTGGTTCAGCGGGTCGGTCAGCGCCTCGAGGATTTCGTTGCTGAACTGATGGTGAAGCTGCGCGGAATGCCCTCGGACAGGTTGCGGCCCTTGACTTCCATCTCGCGCACTTCGGAGCCCGGAAACGCCGAGCCGATTTCCTTCTTGATCAGTTCCGCTGTCGGTTCGCCGATCAGCATGCCGTAGTTGCGGCGGATGTAGTTGATGATCGCTTCGTCGAACTTGTCGCCGCCGACGCGCACGCTGCCCTTGTAGACCATGCCGCCCAGCGAGATCACGCCGACTTCGGTCGTGCCGCCGCCGATGTCGACGACCATCGAACCCGACGCTTCCGATACCGGCAGACCGGCGCCGATCGCAGCAGCCATCGGTTCCTCGATCAGGAACACCTGCGACGCACCGGCCGCTTCGGCCGATTCCTTGATCGCGCGGCGCTCGACCTGCGTCGAGCCGCACGGCACGCAGATGATGATGCGCGGGTTCGGCGCGAACAGGCTCGACGGATGCACCATCTTGATGAACTGCTTGAGCATCTGCTCGGTGACCGTGAAGTCGGCGATCACGCCATCCTTCATCGGGCGGATCGCCTCGATGTTGCCGGGCACCTTGCCGAGCATCTGCTTGGCTTCCTTGCCGACGGCCTGGATCGTGCGCTTGCCGTTGGGACCGCCCTCCTGGCGGATCGCAACGACCGAAGGTTCGTCGAGCACGATGCCCTTGCCGCGCACGTAGATCAGCGTGTTGGCCGTGCCGAGGTCGATCGCCAGGTCGTTGGAGAAATAGCTGCGGAGAAAACCGAACATGACTGCCTTTTTTGAATGCGCTGCATTCGGGCGCGCGCCGCGACGGGGCGCTGCGTTCCTTCAGAGAGGCGCAGGGTCTGGTAAGAATTCGCGATGATAAACTAATCACACATGAACTCGCTGCAAGCGCTTGTTTTGAAAGGCTTCAGCAGCGGTTTTCCACCCCGCATTTCCGCTGTTACCGACCGTCACCCCTCTCCGATGGCACTCGACCTCGCGCAAATCCGCCGCATCGCTGACCTGGCGCGCATTGATGTCACGGACGCCGAGGCCCAGCGCGTGCTCGAGCAACTGAACGACATCTTCCGGATGATCGAACGCATGCAGGCCGTCGACACCGAGGGACTCGAGCCGATGGCGCACCCGCTCGGCGGTGCGCAGCGCCTGCGCGATGATGTCGTGACCGTCGCCGATGAACGCGCCGCGCAATCTCGCCAATGCGCCCGAGCAGCAGGACGGACTGTTCCTTGTCCCGCGCGTGATCGAATGAACGCTGCAACGCGCGGCGCGGAGGTTTTCGGTTGAGCGCGAGTCCGGATCTCGCTCGCTCCACGCTGGCCGATCTGTCGCGCCTGCTTGCGGCTCGTCAGGTGTCGGCCGTGGAACTGGCGCGCGCCTACCTCGCGCGCATCGAGGCGCAGCGCGGACCTCAACGCCTTCCTCGACGTGCGCCCCGAGGTCACGCTGGCGCAGGCGGCCGCCGCCGACGCGCGCATCGCGCGGCGGCGACGCCACGCCGCTGACCGGCATTCCGATCGCGCACAAGGACATTTTCGTCACGCAAGGACTTCGCCTCGACCGCGCTCGAGCAGGATTCTGAAGGGCTACATGAGCCCGTTCGACGCGACGGTGGTCGAGAACCTCTCGCGCGCCGGCATGGTGACGCTCGGCAAGCTCAACTGCGACGAGTTCGCCATGGGCTCGAGCAACGAGAACAGCGCCTACGGCAATGTGCTCAACCCGTGGGACCACGCGCCGTGCCCGGCGGCTCGCTCGGGCGGCTCCGCCGCGGCTGTGGCGGCGCGCATTGCACCGGTCGCCACCGCCACCGACACCGGCGGTTCGATCCGCGAGCCGGCCGCGTTTTCCGGCATCACCGGCACCAAGCCGACCTACGGACGGCCGTCGCGCTGGGGCATGATCGCCTTCGCCTCGAGCCTCGACACGGCCGGCCTGATGACACTGTCGGCCGAAGACGCCGCGCTGGTCTTCAATTCGATGCTCGGCTTCGATCCGAAGGACTCGACCAGCCTCGACCGCGCCGACCGGAGGACTACACCCGCTCGCTCGGCCTGTCGGTCAAGGGCCTGAAGATCGGCGTGCCCAAGGAGTTCTTCGGCACAGGTCTGCAGCCGGACGTCGAAGCCGCGGTACGCGCCGCGCTCGCCGAGTACGAAAAGCTCGGCGCGAAGCTGGTGCCGATCTCGCTGCCCAACGCCGAACTCGGCATCCCCGTGTATTACGTCATCGCGCCGGCCGAAGCGTCGAGCAACCTCGCGCGCTTCGACGGCGTGCGCTACGGCCATCGCGCCGCGAACGTACGCCGACCTGAACGACATGATCCGCAAGTCGCGCGCGGAGGGCTTCGGCGCCGAAGCCCAAGCGCCGCATCCTGATCGGCACCTACGTGCTGTCGCACGGCTACTACGACGCCTACTTCATCAAGGCGATGAAGGTCCGCCGCCTGATCGCCGACGAATTCCAGCGCGCGTTCGCCGCAGTGCGACATCATCGCCGGGCCGGTGACCACCGAGCGTGGCGTTCGGCTTTGGCGAGAAGGCCGCCGACCCGGTCGCCATGTACATGGCCGACCTGTACACGGTGCCGGGCAGCCTGGCCGGAGTGCCCGTCGATGAGCATTCCGTGCGGCTTCGGCCCGGCCCCGTCAACAGTCGCCGGCCCGTCGGCCTGCAGCTGATCGCGAACTACTTCGAGGAAGCCAAGTTGCTCGGAGTGGCGCACGCCTACCAGTTGGCGACCGACTGGCACCGACGGCTTCCGCCGGGCGTCTGACCGACTCATGTCACAGCGCGTGCTGGCCGCAAACCAAAGGCTCGTCGATGCGGCGCGCGACCCACTCGAGCGTGTGCGTCGGCTGCAGGACCGCGTCGTCCTGCTCGCACGGGTCGGGCGGGCGGATACCGCGCGCGAAGTGCTGGAGAGTGCGCGCGCGGAAACCCCGGCAAATGCAACGCCGCTGCTGCTGCTGCGGTTCGACTATGTCGACGCGATCCAGGTGTACTTCGCCAAGCGCTTCACCGAGGCGCGCACGGCGATGCTCGATGTGGCCGACCGTGCCCGGCGCGCGGGCGACGACATGGCACTGATCGGCGAGTGCGAATCGGCGTTGGCGCTCTTCATGCAGCGCGAAGGCGACGTGCGCGCTGCCGCGCGCTATGCGCGGGCCGTGCTCGCCAATACCGGCGCAACGCTGGAGTCGCGCTATCGGGCGTACCTGGCGCTGGGTTCACTGCACCAGGATGCCTACGACTACGAGGAGGCCGCGCGGCTCTATGGCGAAGCTGAAGGGCTGGTGCACCAGCTGGACGACGACATTGCCATGTCGAGCTGGCTGCAACGCTCTGCGTTGACACAGGCGGCGCATGCGCGTCAGGCCGCAGCCATGGACGAGCTCGACGCCCGCACGCTCGCCAACGCCATCAACGCGCTGAAGAAGTGCATTGCATTCGCCGGCCGTCTGCCCGACGGACCGGACACGACGCTCAACCACCTGCTGCTGGCCGAGATGCTCGTGCTGCAGAAACGTCACGGCGACGCGATCGCGCTGTACGACGCCCATCTGCCGACCGCTGAAGGCGATGGCTTCCTGCATGAAGTCACCGCGGCCCTGGCGGACCGGGGCGAGTTGCTGCATCGAACTCGGACGCGTCGACGAAGGCACGGCCCAGCTCGCCGCGGCTCTTGCGCGTGTCGATGAAGCCACGCCGTCCGACATACGCGCGATCGTGCATGCCAACCTGGCTGCCGCCCTGAAGGCCGTCGGCCGCGACATCGAGGCCGGGCAGCACCGTCGGCTGGCCGAGATGGCCTGGCAAACGTATGCGCACGAGCAGCGCGAGGCACGGCGCCTGCTGGCGAGCGATCCGGCCGAGACGCTGCATTAGGAGGAAATCACCGTGACATGGGAAGTGGTGATCGGTCTCGAAACACACGCGCAACTGACGACGGCAAGCAAGATCTTTTCGGGTGCCTCGACCGCGTTCGGTGCCGAGCCCAATTCACACGCCAGCGTCATCGACATGGCACTGCCGGGCACGTTGCCGGTGCTCAACCGCGACGCTGTCGAGCGCGCGATCCGCTTCGGCCTGGCGGTCGGCGCGACGATCGCACCGCGCAGCGTATTCGCGCGCAAGAACTACTTCTATCCCGATCTGCCGAAGGGCTACCAGATCAGCCAGTACGAGATCCCGGTCGTGCAGGGCGGCAGCTTGACTTTCGTCGTGCAACCCAAGGGTGCCGCTGCCCACATGAAGACCGTGCGGCTGACACGCGCGCACCTCGAGGAGGATGCGGGCAAGTCGCTGCACGAAGATTTCCACGGCATGACGGGGATCGACCTCAACCGCGCCGGCACGCCGCTGCTGGAAATCGTTTCCGAACCGGACATACGCGTGGCGAGTATCGGCGGCGCGGCATCGGAAGCGGTGGCGTATGCAAAGGCGCTGCACTCGCTCGTCGTCTGGCTCGGCATCTGCGACGGCAACATGCAGGAAGGCTCGTTCCGCTGCGATGCCAACGTCTCGGTGCGCCGCGTGGGTGACGCGCAGCTAGGTACGCGCTGCGAGATCAAGAACCTCAACAGCTTCCGTTTCATGCAGCAGGCGATCGAATTCGAAGCGCGGCGCCAGATCGAGTTGATCGAAGATGGTGGCACCGTCGTGCAGGAGACGCGGCTTTACGACCCCGACCGTGACGAGACCCGCTCGATGCGCAGCAAGGAAGACGCGATGGACTATCGCTATTTCCCCGATCCCGACCTGCTGCCGCTCGAAATTTCATCGGAGTGGATCGAGCGTGTGCGCGGCGAACTACCCGAGCTGCCGGGCGCAATGCGCGAACGCTTCGAGCGTGAATATGGATTTCCAGAAGAATTCGCTTTCGCGATCACTTTGGACCGCCAGCGTGCGGTGCACTTTGATCGGTTTTGGGGTGCGCTGAATGGTGCTGTCGGCTCGGACGCTCTTTCTTCGAAGCGAAGATAAAGGGCGCCAATTGGTTTATGGTCGAAACCGGTGCTGCAATGAATCAACTTGGCATACAGATTTGGCAGCTACCACCGACTCCCGAGCAACTGGGCGTGCTTGTTGCGCGAATAGTTCAAGGACGTCTCTCTCACACGCTGGCCAAACAGGTATTCAGCGCGATGATCCAGCGGGAGAGCGGAAGCGATCCCGACGCCATCATCGAGGCTCGCGAGCTCGCGCAGATCTCTGACACCAGCGCAATCGAAAAGATCGTTGACGAGGTGCTGGCCGCCAACACGAAGTCGGTCGAAGAGTTCCGCGCCGGCAAGGAAAAGGCCTTCAACGCGCTGGTCGGTCAGGCGATGAAGGCCACGAAGGGCAAGGCAAACCCGGCGCAGGTCAACGAGATCCTGCGGCGGCGACTCGCCAGCTGAGAACAGACAAACGCGGCCCATGCGGGCCGCCCTGACGTTGCGTCGCCCTTACTTGGCAGCGGCCAGCGTGAAGTCCTGGCCCCCCAGTATCGAGCCGAACAGGACAGTGACCTCGCCGCCAAGTGCCGGCAGGTACCCCGTGGCCAATGCCGCAAGCCTGTATTTGCCCGCACTGGCAGGCTGCGCCACGAACTTCAGCGGCGTGACCATCGAGCTCGAGTAGATCAGCAGGCGCGGAGCCGCGGTCGGAAGGTCCAGCGAGTAGTTTCCGGTCAGCGGGGTGACGCTGACGCGGGCCACTTCGATCGCCGGAACCGCTCCGACGGTCTGCACGGCGCGCACCGATGCGCTGGCCCGCGCGGCGATTGGCCCCACGTTGCCCGTGACCATGCCGGCCTGCGATGACGGCATCATCACCGGATCCAGGCTCGAGCCCAGCGCGGTCGTCTGCCCGGCCGCAACCGGCACCGAGGCGATGACGGAGGTCGTCAGGTTCGTCCCCGTGTACACGACGTCGTACGGCCCGTTCATCGCATCCAGCGAGCCCAGAACGAATTGCCCGCTCATGTTCGGCTGCGTCACCTGCATGACGACACCGTCCTTCTGCGCGCTGATGGTCACGCCCGTCACTCCGGTTTGCACATACCCGGCGATCGTCGCCACCGCTATCGGAACCAGCGTGAAGTTCTGCCCCATCAGTATCGCGCCGAACGTGACCGTGATTTCGGCTCCGAGCTGGGTCTGGTAACCCGTGGCCGACGACTCGAGTCTGTACTTGCCGGCATTGGCGAGTTGCGCCGCGAAGTACAGCGGCGTGACCATCGGATTCGAATAGGCCAGCAGTCGCGGAGCCGCGGTCGGCAGGAACAACGAATAGTCGCCGGTGGCCGGATCGACGTTTACCTGCGCGACCTCAACCACGGGAACCGTCCCGACGGTCTGCAGCGCGCGCACGGCGCCGCTGTCCCTCGCTCCGGCCGGTCCCACGCTGCCGGTTACGATGCCGGAGGTGGACGTTGGCATCGTCACCGGGTTCAGACTCGAGTTCAGCGTGGTCGTCTGCTCCGCCACGACTGGCACGCCAGCGATCACGGACGTTGTCAGGTTCTCGCCCGTAAACACGACGTCATACGGCCCCTTCATTGGATCCAGTGGAGCCAGGACGAACTGCCCGCTCGCGTTCGGCTGGGTCGCCTTGAGCACCACGCCGTTCTTCTGTGCGCTGACCGTCACGCCCGTTAGCCCCGTCTGCACGTAGCCCGCGATACCCGTCAGTGTCCGGGGGATGACGCTGATGACCGGCTTCAGGTTGTACTTCCCACTGTTGCCCCGCTTGACGATCGAGCGGCAGGCATCGAAATCGAGGACAAGATCGACCATCGTGTTCGGCTGCACGGTGAAGCCGTGGACGAGTTTCAGCCCGCTCTGCGTTGCACTAGGCGTGTCGAGCGCGACTTCGGAGCGCCCCTGCGGCACGACGGCGTTGGCCGGCATCCCGCCGCCATTGGGCCGCAGCACCAGCCGGACCTGCGTGTACTGCCCGGCCGGCAGCGGGGCCTGGCCAAGTTCCACGAGCACGCCGTTGGTGAGGCCGAGCAGGTCGATCCGCTGCGCCGGATTGACGACGACCTCGCTCCAGCCGCCGTCGCTATCGGAAGCCGACGACGACATATGGACGCGAACGCGGTCGACGGTCACATAGACGTGTTCATAGCCGCAGGCCGGAGCATCGGTCAGCGCCACCCGCAATGTGCCGCTACCGCTGGCACTGCCGGCACCACCCGCACCACCGCCACCGCCCGCGCCACCACTACTGCCGCCGCTGCTTCCGGAACCGCCGCCAGAGCCCGGTGCGGCCGTGACAGGCGCCACGCCGCCATCGCCGCCACCGCCGCAAGCTGCCAAGACGAGTACCGCACAAACCGCCAACAGCGCGGCGCGAGTTTCCCGGAGTGATTTCAGCATGGCAGGCCCCAGTGTTGATTCATTGCCGAAGATTCGGTCACATGGGAATTTTTCCCTTTTCTAGCAGACCCTGCAGCCTGATTCACGCTAATCCGAAGGTCGGGTGTCGCTGACTTGACCCACGTCAGACGGCAACCTCAGCGCCCGCGACGCGGGAGCGCGCGGCCGACAGCTACGCGTTCATGCTGACGCAGTTCGGCGTGTCGGGGTTCCAGCGGCAGCCGAAGGCGACCGCCGCTGCGCCTTGAGCCGGCCGACTCAGGAGCAGGTTGCGCGCAGCCGGCGCAGCAAGGTTACGGAGGCGCGGAAGCTTGGTCGGATCTTCGCCCGCGTAGAAAAGCTGGCCCTTGGGCAACTCACTACTGTCCGGCGGCGGCCAGCCACGCACCGGCATAACCCCGGGCACCAGCTTCGAAAGCACGACTTCGCCCTTGTCGACATCGCGCTGGCAAACGAGGAAAACCGCGCCACCGTCGGCCGCGCGACGCCGGTCGGCCACGCGATTGGCGGGTGCGTCGAGCGCCAGTGCCTTGGTCTGCGGCGGCAAGGCCAGCACGAAGAAGCGTGTGCCACCGGGATTCTTGGCCAGGCCCTGCGTCACCGCCTGCTTGAAGGAAAAGCCAGCGCCAGCGATATACAGGCCGCCGCCCCCGTTTTGCGCCAGGGCGGCTCCCGCCGCCAGCGCCATCCACACTACGACATGCCAGCGCTTCATTGACGCCTACTTTCCGCTGAACCTCGGATCCATCAGGACATCGGTTTCAGGGTTGCGCTGGACCGGGCGTGCCCCCTGCGCCAGCAGTTCCTTGAACCGCTTCTTTTCTGCATCGAATCGCTCGTTGATGCGCGCGATTTCGGAGCGCGCCTCGGCGAGGATCCTCTGCTTCGCCGGTCACCGCCTGGGCGTTCAGCGTCATAACCACGCTTGAGGCTATCCGGTTGGGCGCGATTCTTGTAGAACTCCGACTCGTCATCGAGCCGCTTGCGGTCCTTGGCGAGACTCTGCCGTTCGCTCGGTCGAGCGCCTGATGCTCTCCTCTGCGCTCTCGAGTGCCTTGCTTGCCGCGCAGCTTCGATTTCCTCCTCGTTGGCATAGGCCTCGAGCAGTGAACGATCGCGCCGACGCTGCGCAATCTGGCGCTCTTCCTCTTCAATCTTCTTCTTGGCCTCGAGCGCTTTCGCGCGCTGCTCTTCCGGAGTCAATGGCCGCGAGATCACGCGCCGCACCGAACCATCGCGGTTGAACTCGCGGATGTCGGTGTTGGCACACTCGGCGGGCGGACGGTCGGCACTGTACGTCTTGCCGTTCGCGGTACACTGTACATCGTCCCCGGCGGCGGAGGATTCGACGCCTGGGCGAATGTCGTCGCTGGCAGCTCGCGACCGACAACAGCCGACGCGGCAATCACACCGGCGAGCGACGAGTGGCTGCAACGAAGCGAAAGCGAATCACGCGCCATAACGTTCCCGATAGCGCTCCACCGCCGGCCGAAAGCCGCGCACATGTTGCGCCTGTGAAGACTCCGACGCGAGGTAGTGCATCACGTCGTCGAGGTTGGCGATTGCGAGCACCGGCATCTGGTACGCGCCTCGACCTCCTGCACCGCCGAACGCTGCGACAGCGCGTCATCCGGCCCGGCACGTTCCATGCGATCCAGCGCGATCAGCACGCCGGCCGGCGTCGCGCCGGCCGCGCGAATCAGTTCGACCGACTCGCGCACCGACGTGCCGGCGCGTGATGACGTCGTCGACGATCACGCACCCGCCCGCCAGCGGCGCGCCGACGATCAGCCGCCCTCGCCATGGTCCTTGGCTTCCTTGCGGTTGTATGCAGAACGGCACATCGGTGCCCGAGATCGGCCAGCGCCACAGCCGTGGCCGCGGCAAGCGTGATGCCCTTGTAGGCCGGTCCGAACAGCATGTCGAACTGGACACGGCCCTCGGCGCGCGCGGCCAGCAGCGTCTGCGCATAGAACCGCGCCAGCTTTCCGAGCAACGCTCCGCGGTTGAACAGGCCGGCGTTGAAGAAGTACGGCGACAGCCGCCCGCCTTGGTCTTGAACTCGCCAAAACGCAGCACGCCGGCTTGCAGCGCGAATTCGATGAACTGCTGTCGCAGCGATTGCACGTGCCCGCCGACGGAACCCGCGGTTCCGGCCCCCAAATTGTCCCAGCGCGAATTTTGCCGCAGACGTCGCGACCAAAAGGATGGAAAATGCCGTCGAAATCCGACTTGCGAAGGCGATTGCCCCGTGATCCGCATCCTCACCCTGAACGTCAACGGCATCCGCTCGGCGGCCTCCAAGGGCCTGTTCCGCTGGCTGCGCAAGGCCGAGGCCGATGTCGTCTGCCTGCAGGAGGTCAAGGCCGACGAGGTCGACATTCCGGAGGCGCTCGCGCTTTCCCGGACGGCCTGCATGGACACTTTCACTGCGCGCAGCGGCGCGGCTATTCCGGCGCTGCGCTGTACGCCGTCAAGGAGCCGCGCGCGGTTCGGCTCGGCTTCGGTTCGCCTGAGTTCGATGCCGAAGGCCGCTATGTCGAAGCCGAGTTCCGCGACCTGACGGTGATCTCGGTGTACTTTCCGTCGGGCTCGTCGGGTCCGGAGCGCCAGTCCGCGAAGTACCGCTTTCTCGCGGAGTTCGCCCCGCACCTCGAACAGTTGCGGCCAGCGGCCGCGAAGTCCTGTTCTGCGGCGACATCAACATCGCCCATAAGGAAATCGACCTGAAGAACTGGCGCAGCAACCGAAGAACTCCGGCTTCCTGCCCGATGAGCGCGCCTGGTTGAGCGATGTCTTCGATCGCGCATGGCTGGGTCGATGTGTTCCGGCGGCTGGATGACCGCCCGAGCAGTACACCTGGTGGAGCAACCGCGGCCAGGCCTGGGCGAAGAACGTCGGCTGGCGCATCGACTACCAGATCGCCACTCCGGGTCTGGCGGCCCGGGCGCAGCCGCGCCGAGATCTACACCGCCAAGCGCTTTTCCGATCACGCGCCGCTCACCATCGACTACACCGGACGACTCTGAACCCTGATGCTCCGCTCAGAATTCTTCCGCAAGCGCCTGCCCGAGAACATTGAAGGCCGCGCCCTGGCCTGGTATGTCGTCGGGGTTGTGGCGCTGCTGGCGCTGCTTGGCTGGGGTCTCGCCAAGCTCGCTCCCCCGCCGCCGCCGAAGCGCGTGATCATGACCACCGGCGCCGAAGATGGCGCGTATCACCGCTATGCCCAGCGCTACCGCGAACTGCTCGCACGCGACGGCGTTGAACTGGTGCTGCGCCCATCGTCCGGGGCAGCGCAGAACCTCGAGCGACTCAGGACCGGCGAAGGGGGAGTCGAGGTCGGGCTGGTGCAGGGCGGGTTGGTGCAGGAGGCCGATGCGCAACAGCTGACCACGCTCGGCAGCCTCTTCTACGAACCCATCTGGGTGTTCTATCGCGGCAAGACGACGATCGAGCGCATTGCGGACTTGCGCGGCCAGCGCGTCGCGATCGGCATCCCCGGCGGCGGCACGCATGCACTCGGCACGTCAGTGGCCCGCGACAACGGACTGGCCGAGGCGCCGACGACGCTGGTCGACATCGGCGGCCTCGCCGCGGCAGACGCGCTGATCGACGGCAAGATCGATGCAGCTATATATGTCTCGGCGATCGACGGACCGGCCGTGCAACGGCTGATGCGGGCGCCGGGTGTGCGCATGATGGATGCCAGGCGCGCCGACGCCTACATCCGGCGTCTGCCCTACCTGCACAAGCTGGATCTGCCGGAAGGCGTCGTCGACCTGAAGGCAGGAATTCCACCGCAGCGGATGACGATGATCGCGGTGACGGGAAACCTGATCGCGCGCGAAGACCTTCACCCGGTGGCGGTCGAGTTGTTGCTCCAGGCCGCCCGCGAAGTGCACGGGGGACCGTCGCTGTTGCACGGAGCGCGCATCTTCCCGGCACCGATGGATATCGAGCTGCCGCTGGACACGGATGCCGACCGCTTCTACAAGGAACGCCCGTCGCTGCTGCGACGCGTGTTGCCATTCTGGGTGGCGGTGTGGGCCGAACGGCTGCTCTTCATCATGGTGCCGCTGCTGGCGATCGCCATCCCGGCGTTTGCCTACCTGCCGAAGATCTACGACTGGCGCATCCGCAGCAAGCTCGATGGCTGGTACGCGGAAGTCAATCGCATCGAGCGCGTGGCGATCGACCGGGGTGGCGATGCCGCCGCCCAGCTCGCGAAAATGAACGAGATCGAGGCAGCGCCTGAACCACGTCAAGGTTCCGAAGGGCTACCTGGCGCACCTTTACACGCTGCGCGAGCATGCCGACTTACGTGCGCAAGCTCCTCGTGTCGCGCGTCGGCACGCCGCCCTCGAGCTAGACCGACATCACCGCCGCGCCCGTCAGCGAGAGCACAAGTCCGAGCCAGCGCAAAGCATCGTAATGGCGCGGCCGCAGGGCCGTGTCCTGCCGTCACCGAGGGATCATCGATGCTGGCGCTGCGCGCGACCTTCCCAGGTGTGTGCGAAGAACACGATCAGCGCGCCACACCACACCAGCGCACCGGAGTAGCGGCCCAGCGCCACCGACATCACGAGCAGCGAGGCGAAAATCAGGATGCCCGCATTCTCGAGCATGCGTCGCACGGCCAATCCCGGCTCGCGGGTCCGGCCGTTCATGCGAGCCAGCTCGCTTCGTCGATCAGCCGCCGCACCATCTTCTCATTTGTTCGCGCTGACGAGGATCCACCAGTCGCCCTGCAGTATCAAATGCCTGATGCACCCGTGGCAAGGCGAATTGTCTCGGTGATCACCTGTATGTTCGGAGCCTGCAGGATCGGGCGCAGGTGTCGCACCTCGGACTGGCCTGAGTGGACAGCCGCGCCCGCGGCGCACGCCGATTCGGCGAAAGTGCTTGCCTGCGCCGGGTTGAGCGCACCGGCGCGCGCGGCCCGTGACACGCCGCAAGCGACGGCCCGGCCCCGACGCACCCCGGATCGCGCGCCTCTCCGCCACTACACTGCTCGCCTCCATGGCTAGTCCCACTGCGCCCGCGCCGACGGCCGATCCCGTTTCCGCCCGGCGAGCCGCTCGCCACGGCGCTCGTGGCGCGAGGTCTTGCGGGTCTATGCCGAACCCGCGGCGCTGCGGATGTTCTTCCTCGGCTTCTCCGCCGGCCTGCCGCTGCTGCTGGTGCTGGGCACGCTGTCGTTCCGCCTGCGCGAAGCCGGTATCGACCGCGCCACCATCGGCTACCTGTCGTGGGTCGGCCTGGCCTATGGCTTCAAGTGGGTCTGGGCCCCGCTGGTCGACCGACTGCCGCTGCCGCTGCTGACGCGCGCATTCGGGCGCCGCCGTGCCTGGCTGCTGCTGTCGCAGGCCGTCATCATCGGCGGACTGGTCGCGATGGCCGCTCGGCGATCCGCAGCGACGGACTGCGCGCCCTGACGGTCGCGCGCGCTGGTGGTCGCCTTCGCCTCGGCCACCCAGGACATCGCGCTCGATGCCTACCGCATCGAGTCGGCCGGCGGTCGAGAAGCAGGGTGCGCTGGCGGCGATGTACCAGACCGGCTACCGGCTCGCGATGATCTGGGCCGGCGCGGGCGTGCTGTGGATTGCCGCGCGTGCGGCCGGCAGCGACATGCGGCTACCAGCGGCAGCGCCTGGACCACCGCCTACCTCGTGATGGCGGCGTCGATGGGCGGTCGGCATTCTCGCGGTGCTGCTGTCGCCGGAGCCCGCCGCTCCAGCGTGCGGGCATTGACGCTCGCGGTGCGCATCGGCGCTGCCGGCAGCAGCTGCCGTACAGCGCGACTGCGTCGCCTGGCTGCAAGTCCGCCGTCGTCGGTCCGTTCGCCGACTTCATCCGTCGCTACCGCTGGCAGGCGCTGCTGCTGCTGGCGCTGATCGCCACCTACCGCATCTCGGACGTCGTGATGGGCATCATGGCCAACCCGTTCTATGTCGACATGGGATACACGAAGGACGAGGTCGCGGCGGTCTCCAAGTTCTACGGCGTGGTGATGACGCTGGCTGGCGCATTCCTCGGCGGCGCGCTGGCGCTGCGCTTCGGCGTGATCCGTGTCCTGATGCTGGGCGCCGTGCTGTCGGCCGCATCGAACCTGCTGTTTGCCTGGCTGGCGACGCGCGGGCACGACCTGACGGGGCTCATCTTCGTCATCTCGGCCGACAACCTGTCCGCGCGGCATCGCTTCGGCGGCGTTCATCGCCTACCTGTCGAGCCTAACCAACGTCGCCTATTCGGCCACGCAGTACGCGCTGTTTTCCTCGGTGATGCTGCTGCTGCCGAAGTTCGTCGCCGGATTCTCCGGCGCGTTCGTCGACGCCCACGGCTACGTCGACTTTCTTCATCGTCGACGGCGGCGCTCGGCGTACCGGTGCTGCTGCTGGTCTGGCTCGCCAGCCGGGTCGCGGCCCGGCCGCGCAACGCCCGCACTCAGGACTCGCCGTCCCAGTAATCCAGATCGGTGTCCGGGCGATGCATGCGCCCGCCTTCGAGCAACGGCCCCTTGGTGCGCGAATACGCGAGGTACTTGCCGGAATCCGGGTACTCGCAGACTCTCCGGGCACTCCTGCGTGCTGATCGACAGGTACTTCAGCGGCGCATTCGACGTGTTGATGATCTGGTGCGGATACTCCGGCCCCGGCGGAATGTCGATCACGTCGCCCGCACGGATCGGGATCATCTCTCCCGCCACGCGCAGCGTGCCCTCGCCCTCCAGGATCACGAACATCTCTTCCTGGACGTAGTGGAAGTGATACGGACACGAGCGCTTGCCCGGCGGCACGATGTCGAAGCCGGCGCCGAGCTTCTGTCGCTACCGTGCCCTCGCGCCGGCCCGGCCACGCCGCCGCTGCGGCTGCCGTCATACAGCGGCGCACGCGTCGAAGTCTCCAGCTCGATTTCGTTGAAGTTCCGGATCAACTTCTCGCGCAGTGAACTCATCGCTGCCTGCCCCTGGGCAAGCAGCCGCTCGATGCGCCATCAGCGCGTCTCGAACCGGTAGATGGCGACCGTCGCGCGCAACGCCGGCGCGAATGTCACCGGCTGGCCGTCGGCGAGCACCGTGCGGCCGGTGATGACCAGCCCGACGCGCGCGGCGAGGATCTCGAAGTCCTTCAGCGTGCACAGGTGGATGTTCGGCGTGTCGTACCACTGGTAGGGAATCTGCTTCGTTGACCGGCATGCGGCCCGCCAGCAGCGGAGACGGCGTGCCGCCAGTGGCCGAAGTTCGGAAAGCTCACGATCCCCTGGCGCGCGACGCGCGCCATTTCGCGCAGGATGCGCTTCGACGTTGCGCATGGCCTGCAGCGTCTGCGACAGCACGACGGTATCGAACATGTTGTCGGCGAACATGCGCAGGCCGGCATCGAGGTTCTGCTGCACGACGTTGATGCCCGCCTTGACGCAGCGAGCCACTGGTCGTCGTCGATCTCGACGCCGTAGCCATGGCACGACTTCGCATCGCGCAGATGAGCCAGCAGCGAGCCGTCGCCGCAGCCCAGGTCGAGCACCCGGCTGCCGGGCGCCACCCACTCGGCGATCTGTGCCAGGTCGACCCGAATGTCATGTAGCCCCCTCGCCCCTCGGGCGGTCCCCCCGCGGGGGACGCGAGCGCCTTCGGAGCGGCCGTGCGGCGCTCATGTTGCCCCCTCGCCCTTCGGCATGGCGCTGCGCACCACGTCCGCTTGCGTCTGCATACGCAAGCGGCGTCGGCCGGGTGGCATGCCGCAGGGCATGTCGCCGCACCGGCCTCCGCCCCCCCGCGGGGGACGCGAGCGCCTTCGGAACGGCCGCGCGGCGCTCATCGCGCGCACTCCGTCGCGATGTTGTCGAAGTACGCCCGCACCACCCTGTGATAGCGCGGGTCTTCAAGCAGGAACGCATCGTGGCCGTGCGGGGCGTCGATCTCGGCGTAGGCCACGTCGCGCTCGTTTTCGATCAGCGCCTCGACGATCTCGCGCGAACGCTCGGGCGGGAAGCGCCAGTCGGTGCTGAAGCTCGCGAGCAGGAATTTCGCGGTGGCCGGCGCCAGCGCCTGCACCAGATTGCCGCCCGTGTGTCGAGCCGGATCGAAGTAGTCGAGGGCGCGCGTGATCAGCAGGTAGGTGTTGGCGTCGAAGTACTCGGAGAACTTGTCACCCTGGTAGCGCAGGTAGCTTTCGACCTCGAACTCGACGTCGTAGTGGAACTGATAGTCGTCCGCACGCATCGAGCGTCCGAATTTCTCGGCCATGTCGGCGCCCGAAAGATAAGTGATGTGCCCGATCATGCGTGCCACGCGCAAGCCGCGTTTGGGCACCACGCCGTGGGCGTAGTAGTCGCCGCCGTGAAAATCCGGGTCCGAGCGGATCGCGGTGCGCGCCACTTCGTTGAAGGCGATGTTCTGCGCCGAAAGCTTGGGCACCGACGCGATCGCGACGCAGTGTCGAACGCGTTGCGGAAACTGGATCGCCCACGACAGCGCCTGCATCCCGCCGAGCGACCCTCCCATCACCGCCGCCCACTGCTCGATACCGAGGACGTCGGCGACGCGCGCCTGCGCGCGCACCCAGTCTTCGACCGTCACCACGGGAAAGCGCGCGCCGTACGGCGTGCCGCGCGCCGGGTCGATCGACATCGGACCGGTCGAACCGAAGCACGAGCCGAGGTTGTTGACGCCGACGACGAAGAAGCGTTCGGTGTCGACCGGCTTGCCCGGGCCGACCATGTTGTCCCACCAGCCGACCTGGCCAGGATCATCGGCGTAGGTACCGGCCACGTGATGCGACGCGTTGAGCGCATGGCAGATCAGCACGGCGTTGCTGCGGTCGGCATTGAGACGTCCGTAGGTCTCGACCGCCAGTTCGTAGGAGGCGATCGACGCGCCGCTCGTCGAATTCGAGCGGGTCCTCGAAGCTCATCGTCTGCGGCGTGACGACGCCGACTGAACGAGCACTCACGGTCGACAGAGCCTTGCAAGGAAGACAGCAACAAAAAACCCGAGGGGCGCGACGCCGGCTCGGGTTGGGGCAGCAAGGCTGCTTGACCTCTTTAGCGGTTTTCGGAGGATTCTCTCCTCGCGCGCCCGCAAGCGAGTCGGCAAATCGGCGCAAGCGACGAGGGTAGAGAAGCCGTCTGCGGCCTGTCAAACGACGCTGGAGCGCTGCGGCGTAAACTTCGACCCACGGATCGTCCCCCGGCCCAGGCATGGCCGGAGCAAGACTTGTGTCCGGAGCGATGAAAGGAAATAACAATGAAACTGATGAAATGGCTCGCGACCAGCGTTGCGCTGGCCGCTTTCGGCCTGTCGTCGGCCACCGCGGCAGACAAAGCCAAGCAGGACGAAGTGCTCAAGGCGGCACAGACAACCCTTGCCGACTTCTACAAGGCAGAACCCAAGATCAAGGGGGAAGTCGAGAAGGCCTCGGGCTACGCGGTATTCACGACCTACGGCATCAGCTTCCTGCTCGGCGGCGCCGGAGGCAAAGGTGTCGCGCATGACGCCGTGACGAAGAAGAACACGTTCATGGAACTTGCGCAGGCGAGCGCCGGGCTGCAGATCGGCGCGTCAGACACGCGCTATCTGTTCATCTTCAAGGACCAGGCCAGCATCCAGCAGTTCATCGACAAGGGTTGGGATGCGGCAGCCACCGCGGCGGCCGGCGCGGGAACGGGCACGCAGTCCGCGGGCGGCAGCGCGGGGGCTTTCACCGGCGGCAAGTTCTATCAGCTGACCAAGGCCGGGCTGCAGGTCGGCGTCGCTGCCGCAGGTACCAAGGTCTGGAAGGACAAGGACCTCAACTAGTAGTCCCCCGCGACCCAGGCAAAAAGGGCCCGGTTCTGCCGGGCCTTTTTCTTTCCGCCCTACTGCAGCAGCGCGGCTGCAGCCGGCTGCAGTTCCTGCTGCAGCGCATGCCGGATCTTCATCGGGTCCGACATCCGCAGCACACGGCCGGCGAAGCGGCCGGACTCCTTGGCCGACAGCTCGAACAGTCGTTCCTTGACCGCGAGTATCTGCGACGGGTGCATCGAGTACTGCCGCAGCCCCATGCCGAGCAGCAGCTCGGTCATCTCGAGGTCACCGGCCAGTTCGCCGCAGACGGAAACCGGGCACGCGGGCCTTGGTGCCGATACGTATCGTCTGCGCGATCAGGCGCAGCACGGCGGGGTGCATCTGGTCATAAAGGTGGGCCACGGCGCTGTCGGTGCGGTCGATCGCCAGCGTGTACTGGATCAGGTCGTTGGTGCCGATCGACAGGAACTTGAGCCGCTGCACGAACTCGGGCAGCGACAGCGCGGCAGCAGGAACCTCCACCATGCCTCCCAGCTGGATGCGGGCGTCGTACTTGAGCTTGCGCTCCTTCAGCTGCTCCTTCGCGCGGGCGACGAAGGCGGCCGCCTGCTCGATCTCGTGCACATGCGCGAGCATCGGAATCAGGATGCGGACGGTGCCGACCTCGGACGCCCGCAGGATCGCGCGCAGCTGGGTCAAGAACAGATCCGGGTACGCCAGGCAGTAGCGGATCGCGCGCAGTCCCAGTGCCGGATTCGATTCCGGCCGCGGCGCGCCGCGCCCCATGCCGAGCGTCTCGCGCGCGGCTTCGTTCAGCACCTTGTCGGCACCGATGTCGAGCGTACGGATCACGACCGGCTTGCCCTTCATCACGCGTGCCACCTTCGCATACGCCTCGATACTGTTCGTCCTCGGACGGCAGGTCATCGCGGTCCATGAAGAGGAATTCGGAGCGGAAGAGTCCGATGCCATCGGCGCCGGCCTCGAGTGCATCACGCGCATCCTTCGGCAGCTCGATGTTGGCCAGCAGATCGATCGGCACGCCGTCGAGCGTGCGCGCGAGCTTGCCCTTGAGCTTGCGCAGCTGGATGCGATGTTCGGCCTGCGCCCGCAACCGGCGCCGGAACTCCTGCAGCTCGCTCTTCAGAAGGATTGACGACGACCACGGTCGGCGTCGGCATCGATGACGAGCGAGATCGCCTTCCTCGATCACGTCGCGCGCGCGGGCCGCGCCGACGATCGCCGGCAGCCCGAGGCTGCGCGCCATGATCGCCGTATGCGACGTCGGACCGCCGAGCTCGGTCACGAAACCGGCGAGGTCGACGTCAGCGCGATCCTTCAGGTGCAGCATGTCGGCCGGCGCGAGGTCGCGCGCAACCAGCACGAGCCGCTCGCCCGCCGCCAGCTTCTTCGGCAACGCGACGCGTCCCGGCGTGCCTTCCGCCAGCGCGTTGAGCACCCGCTCGACGACCTGACGCACGTCGGTCGAACGCTCGCGCAGGTACTCGTCGTCGATCGCTTCGAACTGCCGGCAGACTTCCTCGAGCTGGATCGTCAACGCCCACTCGGCATTGATCAGCCGCGTCCGGATCAGTTCGCGCGGCGCCTCGGACAGCAAGGCATCGTCGAGGATCAGACGGTGCAGATCGAGGAACGCGCGCACCTCGGTCGGCGCGTCCTGCGCAATGCCGAGCTTCAGCTCGTCGAGTTCGTCGCGCACGGCCGCGAATGCACGGGTCAGCCGCGCGATCTCGTGCAAGACATCGCGCCGCTCGATCGTGACCTGGCGCACCTCGAGTTCGGACTGGGCGAGCAGATGCGCATGGCCGATCGCGATCCCGCGCGCCACGCCGCTGCCTGTCACTGTTTCCCGAGCTGCGCTCAGCCATGGTCAGTCGAGTTCGCCGAATCCGGTCGCGATCAGTTCGCCGATGGCGTCGACCACCTGCGCCTCGTCGGGGCCGTCTGCCTCCACCGTGAGCACGCTGCCCTGCCCGGCCGCCAGCATCATGACGCCCATGATCGACTTCGCATTGACCCGGCGTCCATTCTTGGAGATCCACACTTCCGAGGAGAAGCGACTTGCCACCTGGGTGATCTGTGCCGACGGCCGCGCGTGCAGCCCGAGCTTATTGCTGATGGTGAAGTCTTTGGTAATCATTCCCCTGCGGGTTGTACCCTTGGTTCTGCACAGGCGTCCCCGTGACCTGCACCATGCCCTGCTGGCCGCCAGCGAGCGCCTTCTCACGCCAGTTCGACGAGCGAACTGCCGCGATAACATACGGCGCGCAGCAGCATCGGGAGATTAACTCCCGCCACCACCGCCACGCGTGCCGGCACGCTGAGCCGGGCGGCCAGGTTGCCCGGCGTCGCTCCGAACGCGTCGGTCAGCACCAGCACGCCGGCGCCGCTGTCGACTTCCGCAATCAGGCGGTTGGCCCGCTCGAACAGGGCCTCGACGTCCGCACCCGGCTCGACATCCAGCACCCGCAAGTTTGCTTTCGCCAGTCCGGGCTCGCAGGTATAGACATGCTCGACACAGTGCTCGAGCGCGCTGGCGAGCGGGGCGTGGGCGATGATGACGATGCCGGTCATAAGGGCTCGCGCTCGGTGTACGCGACGCTGCGCGTCGCACGTGCACCTCGCACGCCTGAAGTGGCGCGCGCCCTTCGGGCGGCCGGGCGTGCGCGCGCAGAACAAAAGCAGGCCTTCATTATGACGATCCCTTTTCCAGGGCATCGATGAAGATGCCCGCGACATTGCAGCCACTCTGATCGGCGATCTCGACGAAGCAGGTGGGGCTGGTGACGTTGATCTCCGTGAGGTGATCGCCAATCACGTCGAGGCCGAGCAGCCGCAGGCCGCGCGGCAGGAGGGCCTGGCCGACGACGCGCGCGATCTCGTGATCACGTGCACTGAGAGCTTGCGCGCGTCCGGTGCCGCCAGCGGCCAGGTTGCCGCGCGTCTCCCCGGCTTTTGGAATGCGCGCCAGGCAGTACGGCACGGGCTCGCCATCGATGACAAGCACGCGCTTGTCGCCGTCGCGAATCGCGGGGATGAACTTCTGCGCCATGGCCGTCCGTGCGCCGCGCGCGGTCACAGTCTCAAGGATCGAGCCTGCGTTCGGATCGCCCGGCTGCAGGCGGAACACTCCGGCGCCGCCCATGCCGTCCAGCGGCTTGACGACGATATCCTCGTGATCCGCCCAGAAGACGCGGATGCGTTCCTCCTCGCGCGTCACCAGCGTCGGGACTGTGAACTGCGGAAACTCGAGGATCGACAGCTTTTCATTATGGTCGCGCAGCGCCTGGGCGTCGTTGATGACACGCGCCCCGAGTGCCGCTGCGCGCGACAGCAGCAATGTGGCATTCAGGAACTCGACATCGAACGGCGGATCCTTGCGCATCAGCACCGCATCGAACCCAGCCACCTCATGCTCTGCGGCCCCGAGGTCCTCGTACCACGCCGAGTTGTCGGACGACACGCGCAGCTCGTGGGCATGCGCCGTCACGGAGTTCTCGGTCGCCGCGAGTTCGGCGGGCGTGGCGGCGAACACGCGATGGCCGCGACCGACCGCTTCGCGCATCATCGCCACGCTCGAGTCCTTGTAGGCCTTGAGTTCGTCCAGCGGGTCGATGACGAACAGCAGCGAGAGGGCCATGCGGGACCGTGCGCGGGCGTAACGCCGAGTCAGCCGGCGATCGCAGCGGCGATCGGAGCCGACGGTGCCGACGCGACCCGATGCGCGGTGCGCTCGAGTTCTACGGCCGCCGCCAGCAGCGCCAGCCGCGCAATGACTCCGTAGACATAGAAGCGGTTGGCCGCACTCTCCACGGCCGTCTCGTTGCAGTCCGGGAGGTTGCAGCTGCCGGCAAATGCGAGCGGCACGAAGTGCATGCCCGGGGCGTTCAAGTTCTCGTCGCGCGCGCGCTCCGTGTGCACGCGGTAGAAGCCGCCGACCACGTAGCGATCGATCATGTAGACGACGGGCTCGGCGACGGCGTTGTCGACCAGTTCGATCGTCGGCACGCCTTCCTGGATGATGACCTCGTGGACTTCGAGGCCTTCCTTGACCACCGACATCTTGTTGCGCTGCTTGCGGTTCAGGCCCCGCACCTCCGACGCATCCTTGACCGTCATGACTCCCATGCCATAGGTGCCGGCGTCGGCCTTGACGACCACGTAGGGCGTGTCCTCGATCCCGTGCTCGCGATACTTGTCGCGCATCTTGCCAAGCACGAAGTCGATGTTGCTGGCGAGGCACTCCTCGCCGGCGCGTTCATGGAAGTTGACCTCGCCGCAGCGCCCGAAGGCGGGGTTGATGAGCCAGGGATCGATGTCGATCATCCGGGCGAACTCCGCCGCGATCACGTCATAGGCGGCAAAGTGATTCGACTTGCGCCGGATTGCCCAGCCCGCCTGCAGCGGCGGGACGACGGCCTGGTCCTCGAGGTCACGCAGGATCGGTGGAATGCCGGCCGACAGATCATTGTTGAGCAGCACCGCGCAGGGCGTGAATCCGGCCAGACCGACCTTGGCGCCCTGGCGCACCAGAGGCTCGACCATCAAAGTGTCGCCGCTCGGCAGTTCGATGCGCGTCGGTTCCCTGACCTCGTCGGAGAGAGTCCCGATGCGCACTTCGAGTCCGGTCTGGCGCAGGATCCGCTGCAGCCGAGCGACGTTGGCCAGGTAGAACAGGTTGCGCGTGTGGCGCTCAGGCACCAGTACCAGGTTGCGGGCATCCGGGCACAGGTGCTCGATGGCCGACTGTGCGGCCTGCACGGCGCTCGGCAGCATGTCTTCCGAGAGGTTGTTGAACCCCCCCGGGAACAGATTCATGTCGACCGGCGCCAGCTTGTAGCCGGCGTTGCGCAGGTCGACCGAGCCGTAGAACGGGGGAGTGTGGTCCTGCCACTGCAGGCGGAACCAGCGCTCGATCGCCGGCATCTCGTCGACGATCTTCTGCTCGAGTGCCAGCAGCGGACCGGTGTTGGCGGTGGCCAGGCGAGGAACGGCGGATTGCGACACAGCGGGCTCGCTTCAGCGCGGGTGATCCGGCGGACCGGTCGCGCGAGGTCGTTGGGACGGGCAGTGTACCGCCGCAAGATTATGGCCGACCGCTATGGGTGATCCCCCGATGCGCGTGGGTCGGTGGCGCGACCCGTCAAAAAAAACGGGCACCCTTAGGTGCCCAGGAAAAGTTCGCCACGATTGGGCCGCAGAGGCGGCCCGGCGAGCTAGGGAGACACAACCTTCAATCCGACCGGGTCCCTTTCAGGAGGCCCGGCGGGTCCCCGGGAGTTGCCCCCCGGGAACAACCTCGACTACGTGTGGTACGCGGACTCGCCGTGATACGTCGTATCCAGGCCTTCGCGCTCCTCTTCCGGCGCTGCACGCAGCCCGACGACCATGTCGACGATCTTGAACGCGACCAGCGACACGACTCCGGTCCAGACCACGGTGACAAGCACCGCCTTTAGCTGGACCCACACCTGCTCGCCGATGCTGCTGAAGCCGGTGGCCGCGGTCACCCAGTCGGTGACGAAGCCCGGTCCGCCCAATCCGGGCGCATTGAACACACCCGTCAGCAGCGCACCCAGGATGCCGCCCACGGCGTGGATGCCAAACACGTCCAGCGCATCGTCTGCGCCCAGCAGCTTCTTGAGGCCCGTGACACCCCACAGGCAGACCAGTCCCGCGGCAGTACCGATGACGAACGCGCCGAGGATGCCGACGTTGCCCGCCGCCGGCGTGATGGCGACCAGACCAGCCACCGCACCGGAAGCGGCACCCAGCATCGAGGGCTTGCCCTTCAGCATCCACTCGCGCGAACGACCACGCCAGCACCGCGCAGGCCGTGGCCAGGAACGTGTTGATGAAGGCCAGCACGGCGGTGTTGTTCGCTTCCAGCGCGGAGCCCGCGTTGAACCCGAACCAGCCGAACCACAGCAGCGAGGCACCGATCATCGTCATCGTCAGGCTGTGCGGTGGCATCGCCTCCTTGCCGTAGCCGACGCGCTTGCCGATCAGGTAGGCCCCGACCAGGCCCGCGACCCCGGCGTTGATGTGCACCACGGTGCCGCCCGCGAAGTCGAGCGCGCCCCACTGCCAGATCAGGCCGGCCGTCGCGTTCAGCGTGTCCACGACCTCGGGCTTCGTGTACGCATCCGGACCCGGCCAGAACCAGACCATGTGGGCGATCGGCGCATAGGCGAAGGTGAACCAGATCACCGTGAAGAGCAGCACCGCGCTGAATTTCACGCGCTCGACCAGGGCTCCGAGCAGCAGGCAGCAGGTGATAGCCGCGAACGTCGCCTGGAAGGCCGCGAACAGCAACTCGGGAATCACGACTCCCTTGCTGAATGTGGCCGCCATGGCGAACTCACCCTTGCCGGCATCCACGGCTCCGCTCATGAAGAGCCGCCCGAGCCCACCGAAGAACGCGTTGCCTTCGGTGAACGCCAGGCTGTAGCCGTAGATGAACCACAACACGACCACCAGCGAGAACGTCACGAAGACCTGCATCAGCACCGACAGCATGTTCTTCGAGCGAACCAGCCCGCCGTAGAACAGCGCCAGCGCCGGCACCGACATCAGCAGCACGAGCGCGGTCGAAGTGAGCATCCACGCGACGTCGCCCTTGTTGGGTGTCGGTGCCGCAGCAGGCGCCGCTGGTGCGGCCGCGACCGCCACCGTTTCAATCACCAGCAATGTGTCGGCTGGAGGGCCGGCAGCACCCGCAGCAAGCAGCGATAACTCAACGCTGCGCGCCTTCGCCGGGTCACCGTCCTTCATCCGCGCCGAAGGCTTGACGAGCACGATTCTTTCCGCCGCCAGCCCGGCGCTGACCAGTGCATCGCGAACGGCGACTGCCCGCTTCTTCGCGAGCTCATCGTTATGCGCGGCGCTGCCCGACATGTCGGTAAAGCCGGACACGAGGATGCGGCTGTCCGCCGCGGACTTGGCCTGCTCCGCGGCGGTCGCAATGGACTTGACGGCGTCCGCCGAGAGATCGGCCTTGTCGAGTTCGAACGTGACGGCAACCGGCAGCGCGTCAGCCGCCCGTGCGGGAGCAACGGACAGCCCGAGCAGCGCCAGCGCCGCCGTACAGATCAGCAACAATTTCTTCATGATTGGCTCCTGAACCGGTCGAGTTAGAGAGCATCCTTGCCGGTCTCACCGGTGCGGATGCGGACGACCTGCTCGAGGTCATAGACGAAGATCTTGCCGTCGCCGATCTTGCCGGTGCGTGCCGAGCCTTCGATGGCCTCGATCGCGCGCTCGACGATGTCGTCCGCGACTGCGGCCTCGATCTTCACTTTGGGGAGGAAGTCGACCACGTACTCGGCGCCGCGATACAGCTCCGTGTGGCCCTTCTGCCGTCCGAAGCCCTTGACCTCGGTGACCGTGATGCCCTGAACGCCAACACCGCTCAGGGCCTCACGCACCTCGTCAAGCTTGAACGGCTTGATAATGGCAGTGATGAGTTTCATGTTGTTTGTTCCCGTTCGTTGTCAGAGGTGCATCAGAACGTCTTGCTGACCGTCGCGAGGAACCCGCTCTTGCCCGCGCCGCTCGGCGGGTTCTCCGCGGTCACGAAGAAGTCCTTCTCGCTGGTGCCGACCCAGAAGGCTCCAACGACCCACCCGGAGCTCGCGATATCCCAAGTGCCGCCGAGCTTGAAGTCCCACACGTTGTCCTTGTTGAGCGTGGTGTTGATGTTCTGGTAGTTCTTGACGTACTGCCAGCCGGCGTGCGCCACGATGGCGAATTCGCCGATCGGGAAATTTCCGCTGAAGTCCACGTACTGCGAACCCTTGGTGTCCACGCCCGGAGCATTGACGCCGAAGAAGTCGGTGAACGCGTAGAAGTACTTCGCCGATACCGGGCCCCACGAGCCGCCGACATAGGCCTCGAAGTTCTTCGCCTCGTACGGGCCGTACTCGCCGGTGCCCGGGTAGTAGTAATAGATGACGCCGAGGTCGAGGCCTATGCCGTTATCGAAGGTCGTCTTCCATCCGCCGTAGAAGTCCATCTCGATCGGCGCGCCGTTGAAAATGCCCGTCGAGACGTTGGAATTCCAGTTGCCGAGGTAGAAGCCGGACTTGTGTGCGAAATCGACTCCGCCCTGGATCGCCGGGTTGTAGTCGGTCTGCGTAAAGCCGCGGAACCGGTAGTCGCTGGCGATCGTCATGTTGCCGGTGAAAGTGAACTCGGGCTCCGGCTTGGCTGCCGCGGCAGGCGCCTGGGCCGAGACCAGCAGAGGCGAAGAACAGGCCACAGCGACCGCGGCGGCAAGAAAAGCTCTCTTCATGGTGCGTTTCCTTTTGATGAGTCGAAGTTGGAGCAAGGCTCGGGCAGAGCTACGCAACTTGTGTGCCACTTGCTGCGCCGCCAAAAACGCTGCTCCGCGGTGCGGAATTCCTCGGCCCGCCCGGCTGTTCGCCTCTTCCAGGTGCGGTCACGCCCCAACGCGGGGATTGGCAAGCCGTCCCGCGGACCCCGACCAGCACACCGTCACCGTCGAGGTGCGCTGCTAGACTGAAATATTGGTGTGCGCTTGCCCTCTCCTCTCCTATCCGGCGCCGGTCGCTCCCCTGATGGACAAGATTTCCTTCCTCGATGACCTGCAGTTACGCGTGTCGGAGCTGATCCGACAAACGCCAGCGGCCGACATCCAGAAGAACCTGAAGGCCTTGCTGACGCAGCAGTTCGCACGTCTCGAGTTGGTGACGCGCGAGGAGTTCGATACCCAGAGCAAGGTGCTGGCGCGAGCGCGCAGCAAACTGGACGAACTCGAACGCCGGATCGCCGAGTTCGAACGTCGGCCCTGACGCCGTGGCGCATGCGCTGGCTGCGCGTACGAACCCGGTGCACCGCGCTTGAATCACCGTCGCGTGGCCGCACCTTCAAGAGAGAACTGCGGCAAAGACGGAGGCCGCCATGATCGAACTCACATCGCCTGCCGTGCGGCCTACGGCCGTGGCCGGGATGTTTTATCCCGAGGACGCGACGGCACTGCGCACCGAGCTCGACCACTTGCTCGGTGCCGCACCGCGTCGACTGGCACTGGCACCGAAGGCCCTGATCGTGCCGCACGCGGGCTACCCGTACTCCGGCCCAATCGCGGCGTCCGCCTACGCTTGCCTCGCATCCCACGTCCATCACATCTCGCGCGTCGTACTGCTCGGCCCGGCGCATCGTGTCGCCGTACGAGGCCTGGCGACGCCCGGCGCCGACCGATTCACCACGCCGCTTGGGCGACGTGCCGCTCGACACGGAAGCGCTAGCCACTCTTGAGGGGTTGCCGCACGTCTGCCGCAGCGCGCGCGCGCATGCGCAGGAGCACGCGCTCGAAGTGCAGTTGCCGTTCCTGCAGCGCGTGCTCCCTGAGTTCTCACTGGTACCGCTGCTCGTCGGCGACGCGAGCGCCGGCGAGGTGGCGCAGGCACTGGATCGGGTCTGGGGCGGCGAGGAAACCCTCATCGTCGTGAGTTCGGACCTGTCGCACTACCTGCCGTATGCGGAAGCCCAGCGAACCGATGCGGCGACGCTCGACGCGATCCTGCACTGCACAGCTGGCCTGCACGGCGAGCAGGCCTGCGGCGCGATGCCGATCAACGGACTGCTGCAGGTCGCACGCCAGCGTGGCCTCACGCCACAGGTGCTCGATGCGCGCAACTCCGGCGACATCGCGGGCGATCGAACGCGGGTAGTCGGCTACGCGGCCGTGGCCTTCTGTGAACCTGACCGCGGCCGGCCACTGCTGCGCGTGGCGCGCGACGCGATCGAGACTGAACTGCAAGCCGGTGCGGCGCGGGCCGCGCACGAGGCCGCCTGCCTGTCGAGCCGCATCGCGAGCTTCGTCACGCTGCAGCGGCATGGCGAGTTGCGCGGCTGCGTCGGTGGACTGGAAGCGGAAGCAGAACTGCGCCTCGATCTGCCGCGCCATGCGCGCGCCGCAGCCTTCGAGGATCCTCGCTTCTCGCCACTGCGGATCGAGGAACTCGAGGGCCTGCGCATCGAGGTATCCCTGCTGACACCGGCGGAAGCGATCGACGCCAACTCGGAGGCCGACGTGCTGGCGGCCCTCCGACCGGGCGTCGATGGCGTGATACTGACGGCCGGCGCTCGACGCGCGACCTTCCTGCCGCAGGTCTGGCAACAAGTCGGTTCGGCGACGGAGTTCCTGCGCCAGCTCAAGCTCAAGGCAGGACTGCACCCGGACGCATGGTCTGCGGGGTTTGGCGTGGCGCGCTACACGGCCGAAAAGTGGGTCGAGACATGAGCGCCTTGTCGGACTCGAGCCTCCACCCGGCACGCTGGTGGCACGCCTTGGCCGACGGACGCATCCAGTGCGACCTGTGCCCGCGTGATTGCAGGCTGCACGAAGGGCAGCGTGGCCAGTGCTTCGTGCGGGCCAGGCAGAACGACGCGCTGGTGCTCACGACTTACGGGCGCTCGTCCGGTTTCTGCATCGACCCCATCGAGAAGAAGCCGCTCAATCACTTCTACCCCGGATCGTCCGTGCTCTCCTTCGGCACGGCGGGCTGCAACCTGGCCTGCAAGTTCTGCCAGAACTGGGACATCAGCAAGAGCCGCGACATGGATCGCCTGATGGACAAGGCGAGTCCGGCTGCCATCGCGGAAGCGGCGCTTGGCTCAGGCTGCCGCAGTGTGGCGTTCACCTACAACGACCCCGTCATCTTCGCCGAGTACGCGCTGGATACGGCCGATGCCTGCCACGCGCTGGGCATCAAGACCGTCGCCGTCACGGCGGGCTACATCCACGACGAGCCGCGACGCGAGTTCTTCGCCAGGATGGACGCGGCCAACGTCGACCTGAAGGCGTTCACGGAAGAGTTCTACTTCAAGCTGACCGGCGCTCACCTGGCGCCTGTGCTCGAGACGCTGAGCTACCTGGTGCACGAAACCTCGTGCTGGACCGAGATCACGACACTGCTGATTCCCGGCCGCAATGACAGCGACGCTGAACTGGGCGCGCTTGCGGCGTGGGTCGCACGCGAACTCGGGTCCGAGGTGCCGCTGCACTTCAGCGCGTTTCACCCCGACTACAAGCTGCAGGACATCGCCGCAACGCCCGCGTCAACGCTGGCGCGCGCCCGCCGGATCGCCCAAGCCGCCGGACTGCAGCACGTTTACACCGGCAACATCCATGACCCGGAAGGCGGCACCACCTACTGCCCGGCGTGCGATGCACCGCTCATCGTGCGCGACTGGCACCGGATCACGGCCTACGGACTGACCGAGGCGGGAGCCTGCCCGTATTGCGGGCAGCGGCTGGCCGGGCACTTCGACGCCAAGCAGGGGGACTTCGGTCGCCGGCGCGTACCGGTCAGGCTGGCGCTGGCGTAGTGCGTGACTCTGCGCGCCGCCGCTAGGCGGCGGAGGCTTCGGGCGATGCCCGTTTGCGCGCGACGGCGATGATCTTGGCCGCAGTCTCGAGCTGCAGCTCGGACAACTCAGCGTCCATCGTCGGACGATCGATCAGTCGAACATTGCGCTTGCGTGCGATTTCCTTTGCGCCGCGCTCGTATCCGGCCTCCGCGATCACCGCAACGCGCAGCATCCCGATCTCGCGCGCTTGTTCGATCAACGCCGTGATGCGATCCACCGAGACATTGTCGTTCTGAACGACGAATGCATAAGCGCGCGCCGGATCGTCGCGATGACGCAGCACGAGTTCGATCGGCCATACGGCCGGCGATGCCGGCACCTGGCGATAGCCGCGCGACTCGTACCACGCCAGCACGAGTTCGCGCAGCGGAACCGACGGCGCCATGGAATCCAGCATGGGCGATCCCTCGCGCGGCGCGCTCCGCGCCCCGGCACGGGCGCGCTTGCGCTCGACCGGCGCCGGCGGTGCGACACGAGGGCTCGGCGGGCGACTCGGCTCGTCGACCATGATCTGCGATATCAGTTCTTCGATCGGATCGAGTCCCGCGGCTGCCAGTTCGGCCGGCGAAAGTTCACGCTCGGCAGGCGGCGTGTTCTGCTCGTAGTCGATCGGCGGCAGCGAGTGGGAGCCTTGAGCACCCGCCCCGCCTTGAGCCGCGAGGCCGTGCGCTTGGCGAATCAAGGCCGCATGATCGATTTCGTCGGCCGCCGGCGGTGAAGCTGCCGCTGTCTCCTTGCGCGGCTTGTCGCCAGAGGAGGCACTGCTCAACATCATCGCCATCGCGGCCTGCTCGCGCTGCGCCGCCTGCTCCTTGATCGACGAGGCACGCCGACGCGCCCAGAGGTATAGACCTACCAGGACCAATAGCAAGCAGAAACCAAAGAGTAGCGACGACACGGCTGCGATTTGCACCGGCACACTCGCATGCCGGAATCCGACGGAGCCTCCATCGTGACACGAGTCAACGGGGCCGCCCAACCAAATATCGGGTTAAACCGGTCATTTTTCCCACCGCGGCGAGCCTCCGCGCAGCCTGCACCCGACTCCTGCGCCCCGGCGGCGGGAAACGGCCGCTAATTCTTCGCATCGGACTGAAGTCGGCCTAGCGCGCACCGATAGAATCGCTTCCGCTTCACCTTCCCCCATGTCAATCGCCATCGTTCGAACCCGCGGCCTGTCCGGCATGTATGCGCCGCAGGTCACGGTCGAGGTTCATCTGGCGAATGGACTACCGTCATTCACGCTGGTCGGACTGCCTGAAACCGAAGTGCGCGAGGCACGCGAGCGCGTCCGCGCTGCACTGCTGACGAGCCGCTTCGAGTTTCCGACGCGGCGGATCACGGTCAATCTTGCGCCGGCCGATCTGCCGAAGGAGTCCGGACGCTTCGATCTGCCAATTGCACTCGGCATCCTGGCCGCCTCGGGACAGATTCCGACGCGCACGCTCGACCAGTATGAATTCGCCGGCGAACTCTCACTGACCGGAGAACTGCGCCCCGTGCGCGGCACGCTGGCGATGGCGTATGCGGTGTCGAAGTCAGAACACACGGTCGGTCCGCGCCGCGGCTTCGTGGTGCCGGACGAGAGCGCCGATGAGGCGGCACTGGTCGGTGGCATTCCCATCTTTCCCGCGCGCTCGCTGCTGCAGGTCGTCGAGCATCTGCGCGCCGAGGCCGGTGACAGTTCGGCGCGGACAATCGCCGAACATCACGCCATGGTCCGGTTGACGCCGCCAATTTACCCGGATCTCTTCGACGTCAAGGGCCAGCTCGTCGCGCGTCGTGCGATCGAGGTTGCGGCCGCCGGCGGACACAGCGTATTGCTGGTCGGGCCTCCGGGCACCGGCAAGACCATGCTGGCACAGCGCTTCGCCGGGATCCTGCCGCCGATGACTACGCACGAAGCGCTCGAGTCGGCCGCGGTGCTGAGTCTGGTCGGGCAGTTTGCACCTCAGCGCTGGGCCACGCGCATCTTCCGCGCGCCGCATCACACCGCCAGCGCGGTGGCGCTGTGCGGCGGCGGCTCGCCGCCCATGCCGGGCGAGATCTCGCTCGCCCACCACGGCGTGCTGTTCCTCGACGAGTTGCCGGAGTTCGAGCGCCGCGTACTCGAAACGCTGCGCCAGCCGCTCGAAGTCGGGGAAGATCACGGTCTCACGCGCCGCACGCCAGGTCGATTTCCCGGCGCGCTTCCAGCTGATCGGCGCGATGAATCCGTGTCCCTGCGGCTACTTCGGACACGCGTCGATCGCGTGCCGCTGCACGCCCGACATGGTGGCCCGCTACCAGGACCGCATCTCCGGCCCGCTGCTCGACCGCATCGACATGCGCGTGGAAGTGAACTCGCTGCCCGACGAAGCGATCGTCGCGCTGCCCGATGGGGAACCGACGCGTTTCGTGGCCGAGCGTGTGCGCAAGGCCTATGACCGCGCGATCGCGCGCCAGGGCAGGGTCAACGACCAGCTGCAGGGGGCCGAGCTCGAGGAAGCCTGCGCGATCGACGACGCGGTGCAGAAGCTGCTGCACGCCGCCAGCGTGCGCCTCGGCTGGTCGGCGCGCGCCTACCACCGCGTCTTGAAGGTGGCGCGGACGATCGCCGATCTGGCTGACGCCGAGCGGCTCGCATCACAGCACGTGGCCGAAGCGATCCAGTACCGGCGCTCGCTGCGCGACAGCGGATGAGGATGGGCTACGGGCGACCCAGGTACAGGTATATCGCACGGTTGTCGCTGTTGGCGTAGCCGAAGCCGACGTACAGAGGACCGAGCGGCGAGTCGATGCCCAGATAGACGGACGCCGGCCGGGACCGTCAGGTAGCCGTCGACGATGCTTCCCCTGCCAGACCGGAATGACCGGCTTCAGGCGCGCGGCTTCGATCGAGGCGCCGACATAGACGCCCTCGAACAACGGGATGTCGCCGATCTTGGTCCGATACACCAGGCGGCCGAACACGAATTCCTGCGTCTTCAGCTGCTGCCGTTGCAGCCCCGAGAGATACAGAAAGCCGCCGAGATTGAACAGGTCGTAGGGGGCGATGTCGTTGCTGCCGATCTTGCTGCCAGCGGTCGCCAACCCTTCGATCGTGTGGCGGCCCCAGGTCTTGGCGCCGTTCAGCAGCGCGGTCCAGTAGGCGTATCTGATCGTCGGCTCCCAGCGAGCTCAACGACGAGTAGACCCGCGCGTCCAGACGGTATCCGCTGTGCGTGAAATTCAGGCTGTCGAGGCGGTCGAGCCGCAGTTGAGCGCTCAGCGCCCCGATGCTGGCGTTGGCGCGCGACGGGAACAAGGCGTAGCCGCTTTGCAGTTCGAAACTGCGGTAGCCGTACTCGACGCCGACCCGGACATCGCCGTATTCGATGATGTTGGCGCCGACATCGAAGACTGTGCGATCGCCGAGGCGTCCTGGTACTGGGCGATCTGGATCGTGTCCTCGAAGAGATACCAGGGCTGGATCGCAGTACTGCAGTCGCGGAACGACGAAGAGAGTACTGCCTCGGTCCGAGCGGCTGGTAGAACTCCGTCCCCAGCAGCACATTGGTTCCCAGCACGAGGTCGTTGCGCCATTCGGCGCCCCAGTCGTTGAGCCACTTTGACCGGTACGAAGCAAACAGATTGAAGTTCGACTGCTTGCCGAGATCGGCGTCGAGCTCGAGGCCGAACGCGCAAGTAGTCGCGCTGCGGCTTCTCCTTGACCAGCACGACCAGCGTCTTCTTGCCGTCGATCTCGTCGATGGTGTAGTTCACCGTCTCGAAGTCGCCGCGGCCGAAGACGCGGCGCATGTCGAGGTCGATCGTGTCTCGCTCGAGCGGCTTTCCGACCTGCGTCTGCAACGACTGCAGCACGACCTGCCGGTGACACGCGCTTCGTGCCTTCCACCTTGATCGCCTCGACAACGATGCTGCCCCTCGCGGTCGCCGCCGGCGCGGCCTGCCGCTTGACGCAGGGCGGCGTACTGCTCAGGCGGCAGCGACAGCGCGCGCAGGCGGTCGGCCACCTTCCTCGCCGCCGCCTCGCCGATCGGCACCGTCTTCGCCAGGTTGTCGAAATCGCCGGACGAGAAGTTGCCGAGCTCCGGCACGATCAGGATGTCGCGCGGCGTCAGCTCCTTCAGTGAACGGTTGACGTTTTGCTCGGTCAGGATGTTGATCATCTGCAGCGACACGCTGAAGACCGACGTGATCTCGTCGGGCCTCAGCAACGGCGTGCCGAGGTTGACGGCAATGATGATGTCGGCCCCCATCGAGCGGGCAATGTCGACCGGCAGGTTGCGCACGAGGCCGCCATCGACCAGCTGGCGGCTTGCCGATCGTCACCGGCGCCACCGCGCCCGGTACCGACATCGATGCGCGGATCGCCGCCACCACGCTGCCCTCCTTCAGCACGACCATCTCGCCGGTGCCGATGTCGGTGGCGATCGCGCGGAACGGGATCGGCAGCTCGTCGAAGCTGCGTACATCGGCGATCTGCACGAGCTTGCGCAGCTCGCCCTCGAGCGCGACGCCGGTAACGATGCCCTTCGGCAGCACGATGCCGTCCTTGCTGACGCCGAGTTCCGGGACCAGGTAGGGCGACTGGTCGTCGGTCTTCTGCCGCATCGTCTGGTCGGCGCGCGGCGGCTTGTCGGTGAAGAGCTTCTCGGTCGTTGATCGTCTTGATCGCCGCTTCCATCTCGGACACCGGGAACCCGGTGGCATAGGAGGCCCCGACGATCGATCCCATGCTGGTGCCGGCGATCACGTCGACCGGAACACGCAGTTCTTCCAGCACCTTGAGCACGCCGATGTGCGCCGCGCCGCGCGCACCGCCGCCGGAAAGCACCAGGCCGATGCGGGGCCTGGGCGTGCCCGACGGCTTGTCGTCGACGGCTGTCGGCTTTGACGGGCCCGACTGCGCGCTGGCGTCGAGTCGCACTGAACAGCAGGCACACGCCTGCCGCAATGACGGCGCGTGAAGGCAACGACAGGATGGACATGGACGTCGACATCGACATCGCCTTCCCGGGACAAGGGCGCGCGTAGTCTAAGTGATGCATTGCATGCCAATCGTGTGAATTCATCACTGACGACGGGCCGCAAACCCGCTTGGGCTCCTTCCCGGTAGCGAGCGCAAGGCCGATCGCGGCTCGGCGGCCCAAGTTCGCTACATGCTCATCGTCGCCGCTACGCCGCACCGTTTCTCAACGGCCGGTCGGTGGTCACGTCCGCTTCACGCGACCACGGGTATCGTTCGAACTGTTCCGCCTGCATCGCTGCCTGGCATTGCCCACCAGCGGTGTTCCCTGCCTCGAGATTCGCCGATCGCACACATGACTGATCCAGCCGTCACTGACAACCTGAACGTCGTAGGCCTCGACGACATGCCTGCGCCGGAACAGATCAAGGCCGAGCAGCCGCTGACTGCCGCCGGCGTCGATACGGTGCGCAGCGGACGGGCTCAGCTGACGCGCATTCTCGACCGCCAGGACGCGCGCCTGTTCGTCGTCGTCGGTCCGTGCTCGATTCACGATCCGCGTGCCGCGCTCGAGTACGCCCAGCGACTTCGCTCACTCGCCGAGGAAGTGGGCGATGCGCTGCTGCTCGTGATGCGCGTCTACTTCGAGAAGCCGCGCACGGCGACCGGCTGGAAGGGCTACATCAATGACCCGGACATGGACGACTCGTTCCATATCGGCAAGGGCATGCGCCGCGCGCGCGAACTGCTGCTGGCTTTCGCGGAACTCGGACTGCCCACCGGCAGCGAGGCGCTGGATCCGCTGTCGCCCCAGTACCTGGCCGACCTGATCAGCTGGTATGCGATCGGCGCACGCACGACCGAGTCGCAGACGCACCGCGAGATGGCGAGCGGGCTGTCGACACCGGTGGGATTCAAGAACGGCACCGACGGCGGGCTGGAAGTGGCGATCAACGCGATTCGCTCGGCGCGATCGCCGCACAGTTTCCTCGGCATCGGGCCCGACGGTCGTACCGCTATCGTTCGGACACGGGGCAATCGGCTGGGACACCTGGTCCTGCGCGGCGGCGGCGGGAGGCCGAACTACGACACGGTCAGTGTGCGGCTCGCCGAGGCGGCCCTCGTGAAAGCCAAGCTCGCGGCCAGCATCGTCGTCGACTGCTCGCACAGCAATTCGCTGAAGGATCCGTCGCTGCAGCCGCTGGTGTTCATGGACTGCGTGCACCAGATCAAGGAAGGCAACCGCTCGATCGTCGGCATGATGCTGGAAAGCAACCTGCGAGGCCGGCAACCAGCCGATCCCGCCCGAGCTTTCACAGCTGAGATACGGTGTGTCGGTGACCGATGCGTGCATCGACTGGGCCACGACCGCCGACTTGCTGCGCCGCGCCGCGGGAGAACTGCGCCAGGTTCTGGCGCAGCGCCCCGCTTGAAGTCTGCCAGTTCGAGACCGCACGCGGCGCTGCAGCCGTGAGCACCCGCGAGGCCGGTGGAGCGGACTACCGATTCACCGGCATCGTGAATTCGGGTCCCTTGCTCGATGCCGGATCCGGCCAACGCTGCATGACGCTCTTGTAGCGCGTGTAGAAGCGCACGGCTTCTTCGCCGTAGGCGTGATGATCACCGAACAGCGAACGCTTCCAGCCGCCGAACGAGTGAAACGCCATCGGCACCGGGATCGGCACATTGATGCCGACCATGCCGGCCTGCACGCGGCGCGCGAACTCGCGCGCGGTTCCGCCGTCGCTGGTGTAACAGGCCACGCCGTTGCCGTACTCGTGCGCGTTGACGAGTTCCAGCGCCGCCGCAAAATCCGGCACGCGCAGCATCGTCAGCACCGGACCGAAGATCTCTTCGCGGTAGATCGTCATGTCCGGACGCGCATGGTCGAACAGCGTCGCGCCCATGAAGAAGCCTCTCTCATGACCCGCCACCGTGTGCCGGCGGCCGTCGAGCACCAGTCGCGCCCCTTCCTTCACGCCCTGTTCGATGTAACCGAGGATCTTCTGCCGATGCGCTGCCGTCACTACCGGGCCCATGTCGGCATCGACTTCCATGCCGTTGCGGATTCGCAGCTTCGCGATGCGCGGCTTCAGCTTCTCGATCAGCTCATCGGCAATGTGCCCGACCGCCACGCCAACCGAAATTGCCATGCAGCGCTCGCCCGCCGAGCCGTAGGCCGCACCCACCAGCGCGTCGGCGGCCGCATCGAGGTCGGCGTCGGGCATCACGACCATGTGGTTCTTGGCCCCGCCCAGCGCCTGCACGCGCTTGCCGTGCGCCACGCCCTGCTGCTGGATGTACTCGGCGATCGGTGTCGAACCGACGAAACTCACCGCCGCGATGTCCGGATGCTGCAGGATCGCGTCGACCGCCGCCTTGTCGCCCTGCACGACGTTGAAAACGCCGTCCGGCAGCCCCGACTGTTTCAACAGTTCGGCCATCAGCAGCGACGCGCTCGGATCGCGCTCCGACGGTTTCAGGATGAAGGCGTTGCCGCACGCCAGCGCCAGCGGAAACATCCACATTGGCACCATGCACGGGAAATTGAACGGCGTGATACCCGCGACGACGCCAAGCGGCTGGCGCAGCGAAAAATTGTCGATGCCGCCGCCGATGTTGTCCGAGAACTGGCTCTTCATCAGTTGGGGCGCACCGCACGCGAACTCGACGACCTCGATGCCGCGCTGGACTTCGCCCTTGGCGTCGCTGAACACCTTGCCGTGCTCGCTCGTGATCAGGCGCGCGAGCGCATCGTGGTTTCGTTCCAGCAGTTCCTTGAAGCGGAACATCACGCGCGACCGGTTCAGCACCGAGGTCTCGGCCCAGGCCGGCCATGCCCGTTGCGCCGCCTGTACGGCCGCGGCGACGACACCGGCATCGGCCATTCGTACCAGCCCCGTCACCTCGCCGGTTGCAGGGTTGAACACTTCCGCGGTGCGCTGCGCCGGGCCGTCGGCGCATGGGCCGGCGATCCAGTGCGTGATGTCGTTCACTCTCAGTTCAGTTCTTCCCATCGCCATGGATTCCCTGGATGAAGTCGGAGTGGAGACAAATTGTGCTCCGGCCTCGCGCGACGTGCACGCGGCGACCGTCCGGCGCGCTAGTCGAGCAGTGCGCCTAGATAGTCACGCGCCTCCGGCCGCTCGGCGAGGTTCGCGAAGTCGGTGTACTCGGTGACCGTGCCGCGGTACACGAACACCAGCGTCTCGGCCAGTTCGCGCAGCAGGTCGAGCTGCCAGCGTTCGTTCGGATGCAGGCACACGAACACCAGTTTACCTTCGCCGCGCAGGCGCCGGAAGAAGTTCAGCATGAAGCCGATGTAGCCGTCCTGTGTGTTGAGCTGCGGCTCGTCGAACAGATGCACCGCCGCCTCGGCAGCCGCGCGGGCTGCTGCAACGCCTCGGGCGTCCACTCGTGGAAGCGCCGCAGCTGGTAGGACTGGTGATAATGGCGCGCCAGCCGGGCACGCTGGCTGCGCTTCACGCGGTGAATGGCCTGGCCCCGCACTCGCACTTCGCCCGCGGTCGGCTGATTGAGGCCGGTGACAAGTTCGAACAGGGTCGTCTTGCCCGAGCCGTTCGGACCCAGCACGCCGACGATCGCGGGTGCCTCGAAGCAGAGGCTGGCGGCGAGCTCAAAGGTCGGCGGCCCGAAGCGGCGGCGCCGGTAGATCTTCCGCAGATTGTCGATTTCGAGCAGTGCGCTCATCAGACCCCCAGCAGGCGACCGCGCAAGCCGGCGTCCCCGCGAAGCTCGTCGGCGCTGCCGCGATGCGCCACCACGCCGTGATCGAGGACCACGACGCGATCGGCCACCGCCAGTGCCGCATTGACGTTCTGTTCCACCAGCAGCACGCCGAGGCCTTCGGCCTTCATGCGGGTGACCGTGCGCATCACGTCCTGCACGACTTTCGGCGCCAGCCCCTGGCTCGGCTCGTCCATCAGCACCAGACCCGGGCTGCCGACCAGCGCACGCGAGATGGCCACCATCTGCATCTCGCCGCCCGAGAGATTTTCGCTTTCGCGCTCCAGCAGGTAGCCGAGCGCGGTGAAGATCTCGCAGCACTCTCCGAGGCTCCAGGCGCGGAAGCGCGTCGCCTTGCGCGCGATCTCCAGGTTCCGCCGTACGGTCAGGCTCGGCACGATGCGCCTTTCCTCCGGTACCCAGCCAATGCCGCGCTGCGCGATCGTGTAGGTCTTCTCGCGCGTGATGTCGGCCCCGTCGAACGCGATGCGCCCGGCGCGCGCCGGCGTCAGACCGAGGATCGAACGCAGCGTCGTCGTCTTGCCCGCACCGCTGGCGCCGAGCAGCACGACGACCTCGCCCGCAGCGACATCGAGCGAGACCTTGAACAACACCTGCGTTTCGCCGTAGGCGCTGTCGATCGCGTCGACCTTCAGCATCGGGCGATCGCTCCGAGGTTGGAGCGAGCGACCCATGGGTCGGCGCGCAGTTCGTCCGGGCTGCCCTGTGCGATGACCTGCCCCCACTGGATCACCGAGATCCGATCGGCCAGCGAAAACAGGAAAGGCATGTCGTGCTCGATGATGACGATCGTCACGCGGGCGCGCAGCCGTTCGATCAGAGCGGCCAGCTGGCGCGCGCCTTCAGCTCCCATGCCGGCGGTCGGCTCGTCGAGGAACAGCAGTCGCGGTTCGGCGGCCAGCGCGACCGCGATCTCGAGCCGGCGCCGATCGCCATAGGCGAGGTCGCGCGCCTGTGCGCGCGCCTTTCCCGCGAGTCCGACGTCGGCCAGCAGCGCCTCGGCGCGCGCATGCAGCCCACTGTCCTTGCGCACCGCGCCAAACGGCCGGAACGCCCTCCGCCGCAGGGCCGGCATGGCTACGATCAAGTTGTCGATGACGCTCAGCGCGTCAAAGAGATTCATCAGCTGGAACGAACGCGCGATGCCACGCCGCGCAATCGCCGACGGCGACGCGCCGGTGATGTCCACGCCGTCGAACACGATGCGACCGCGCTGCGGCCGGTAGCGGCCTGTCAGCACGTTGAAGCAGGTCGTCTTGCCGGCACCGTTCGGCCCGATGATTCCGGAGAGCGTGCCTTCCTCGAAGCTCAGCGACACGCCGTCGAGGACGATCTGGCGGCCGAAGCGTTGGTGCAGCTGATGAGCCTCGAGCAGCGCCATCAGACGCTCCGCGCCGCGGGACGCGTCAGGCGTTGGCGCAGCATGCGCCAGGCGCCGACGATGCCTTCGGGCTTGAACAGCACGACTGCCATGAACAGCAGTCCGTACCACAGCAGCCAGGCCTCGGTGGTGGCGCCCAGCAGGTCGCGCGCGAGGATGAAGAAGGCGGCGCCGATCACCGGTCCCCAGAAGCTGACCAGACCGCCGCCGATCAGCACCATCATCACGACGAAGCCCGAGCTGTGCAGGCTCATGACGTTCGGATAGGCCGAGTTCTGTGCCATCGCGAACAACGCCCCGGCCAGACCGGCCAGCGCCGCCGACAGCACGAAGCTCGCGAACTTGACCCGCCACACGGCATGGCCGCAGTAGCGCGCGCGCTCCTCGTTGCCCTTGACGGCCGCCATCACGCGACCCAGCGGTGCATCCTGCAGCTGCCACAGGAATAGCGTGACAAGAACGAAGGCAGCGACCGCGAAGTAGAACAGCGCCTCGTTACTGCGCAGGCTCAACTCGACGAAGCCCAGATCGACGGGCGGCCGCGGGATCCCGAGCAGACCGTCTTCGCCGCCGGTGATGCTATGCCACTTGATGGCGGCGAACCACAGCACCTGGCCGAAGGCGATCGTCATCAGCGCGTAGTAGATGCCGCGCCGGTGCGAGATGAACGCCGCCACTATCGCGCCGATCAGTGCGGCCGCAGCGATGGCGGCGCCCAGCCCCAGCCACAGGTTGGGCGCGACGTGCTTGACCGCGAGGCCGAAGGCGTAGGCGCCAACGCCGAAGTAGGCGCCGTGGCCGAACGACGGCAGTCCGGCCTGGCCGAGCAGCAGGTTGTACGACAGCGCGAACAGCGCCCAGATGACGATCTCGACCGCGATGTACTGATAGAGCCCGATCTCCTTGATCCACAGCGGTGTGGTCAGAAGCACCGCCACCGTCACCGCGAACGGCAACGCGAAGCCGTTGCGCGCGGGTCGCGCGGACGGAGCGGCGAAGTCAGGCGATGTGGCCACGGTGCGGATCTGGATGGAACGCATATTCCACAGACTAGACAAAACGAAATGTACGTTCTATTGTGCCGGTCGGCAAGACAGAGCGCGCCTCGTCAATGAACGCGCGGCGACGTTTGCACCAGGAGATGAATTTGCAGCAGGCGGCCGTGCGCACCGGCGGCCGGCGTCGCACGCGCGAGGCCGGCTTCGAATCGCTGATGGCGAGCATCGCGCAGCGCCTCGATGCGCTGCCGCGACAGCTGCGCTCGATCGCGCAGCTTGCGCTCGACTCGCCCGAAACCTTTGCCTTCGGCACCGCGGCGGAGCTGGCACAGGCGGCTGGCGTGCAGCCTTCGGCACTGGTTCGCTTTGCCGCCGCTTTCGACTTCGACGGCTTTGCGGCGATGCGACAGGTGTTCCGCACGCACCTGGTCGCACGCGCGCCAAGCTATCGCGAGCGAATCCAGTCGATGCGTCGCACCAGCGCCGCAGCAACCGCCGGGGACATCGTGCGCTCGCAGATCGACGAAGCAGTCGCCGGCCTGCACCACTTGCAGCACACGCTCGACGACCGCGTGCTGACCGCCGCGGTCGATTTGCTCGTACGGGCGCGGCACGTCCACCTGCTGGCCGCGCGGCGCTCCTTCCCGGTGGTCAGCTATCTCGCGTACGCGCTGGCGCAGCTCGAGCGCCGCGTGACGTTGCTCGACGGTGTCGGCGGCATGAACGCTCAGTTGGCGGCCGTGCTTCGGCGAGGGCGATCTGCTGCTGGTCGTCAGCTTCCGCAGCTATACGCCGGAGGTGATCGACATCGCGCGCAGCGCCCGCGGTCGTGGCACCGAGGTCATCGGCATCACCGACAGCCGTGCCTCCCCTCTGGTGCCGAACGCGTCGCTGGCGTTCCTGCTCGGTGACGATCGGCGCTCGCCGTTCCGTTCGTTGGTGGAGCCGATCGTGCTGGCGCAGGCGCTGGTCATCGCACTCGGACACCGCTTGAACGAAGCTCCGCCGCGGCGCAATGGCGCCCGGCCCAACGGAGCACGTCGATGAACCGGCGCTTCGATCTTGTCTGCATCGGCCGCGCCGCTGTCGATCTGTACGGAGAGCAGATCGGCGCGACGCTGCAGGAAGTCAGCACCTTCGCGCGCTATCTCGGCGGCTCCCCGGCTAACACGGCGGTCGGCTGCGCCCGCCTCGGACTGCGGCCCGCCATGCTGACGCGCGTCGGCGACGAGCAGAACGGCGAGTTCGTGCGCAACGAGCTGGAGCGGGCTGGCGTCGACGTCAGCCACGTGATCGCCGACCCGGATCACCTGACCGCGCTGGTATTCCTCAGCATCCGCGACCAGCACCACTTTCCGCTGCTGTTCTACCGCGATCGCTGCGCGGACATGGCACTGACGGCCAACGATATCGACGAAGGGCTGATCGCCTCCGCGAGCGCGCTGCTGGTTTCCGGAACGCATCTGTCGCAAGAATCGACGCGCGCCGCGTGCCGCAAAGCGATCGGTGCGGCCGTGCGCTCCGGTACCCGGGTCGTGCTCGACATCGACTACCGGCCCGTCCTGTGGGGCCTGCGCCCGCTCGGCGACGGAGCGACGCGCTATATCGAGTCGAGCGAAGTGACGGCGACACTGCGCGAGTTCCTGCCTTCGTGCGACCTGATCGTCGGCACCGAGGAGGAGATCGCGATCGCCGGCGGCTCGCAGCTCGTCGGCTCGGCGATCGACGAAGTGCGTCGCCAAACGCAGGCGACGCTGGTGGTCAAGCGGGGGACGCCGGCTGCACTATCTTCGCCGCCGACGGTGCAGAAGCGGGCATCGATATTCCCGGCTTCCCGATCGAGGTGTTCAACGTGCTGGGCGCCGGCGACGCCTTCATGGCTGGCTTCCTGTCGGGCTGGCTGCGCGATCGCCCGCCGTCCGAGTGCGGCGAACGCGCCAACGCCTGCGGCGCGTGGTCGTGTCACGTCATGGCTGTGCACCGGCGATGCCGACCCACGAGGAACTCGAGCACTACCTGCGGCATGGCAGCGCCACGCCGCGGCTGCGCGAGGACCCAACGCTGGGCCGGCTGCATCGCGCGGGCACGCGCGATACGGTTGCGCCGCTGCTGGCGGTTCTCGCCTTCGACCACCGCGCGCAGTTCGAGGCGCTGGTCGAGCGACACGGCCTCGAACCCGCGCGAATCGTCGAGTTCAAGCGCTTGATCGCGCAGGGCGCGCTGCGCGCGCTCGACGCGCATCCCGATTGCGCGTCGGCGGGCGGCCTCATCATCGATGATCGCTATGGCGAATCATTGCTGCCGCAGCTCGACGACCGCTTCTGGATCGCGCGCCCGGTTGAAAGCCCCGGCGTACGTCCGTTGGCTTTCGAGGATCGCGAAAACGTCTACGCACTGCTGCGCCGCTGGCCGCGTCGTCATGTAGCGAAGTGCCTGGTCGCCTTCGACCCGGACGATCCGGCGGACCTTCGCCACGCGCAGATCGAGCGGCTGATCGACCTTGCGGGCGCCTGTGTCGCCACCGAGCGCGAACTGCTCCTCGAGATCGTGCTGCCCAGCGAACCGGCCGACGGTCGGATCGACTGGCGCCTGCGGGCCGCGATGCGCGAGATCGCCGCCGCCGGCGTGCTGCCCGACTGGTGGAAGCTTCCCGCGCCGGCCGACGAAGACGGATGGCGCGAGTTGGCATCGACCGTGCGCGCGCTCGACGCGCAGTGCCGCGGCGTGCTGGTGCTGGGGCAGGATGCGCCGCTCGATGAGCTGGCACCGAAGATCGCTCTGGCCGCGCGCCATCCGATCTGCCGCGGTTTCGCGGTTGGGCGCACGATTTTCGGCGATGCCGCGAAGGCCTGGTTCGCCGGCCGCATCGACGACGCGGCGACCATCGAGCAGATTGCGTCGCGCTACGGCGTGTTGATCGAGCTGCTGTTCGATTCAAGCGCGGCGGCATTGACCGCCGAAGGCCCGCAACCGGCCCGTCTTCATTCGGCACATTGAGGAGCCATCATGGAACGCATCGGATTCATCGGTCTCGGAATGATGGGTCACGGCATCGCCAAGCACCTGCTGGCGAAGGGCTATCCGCTGACCTTCAAGGCACACCGCAATCGTGCCAACCTCGCCGACCTGCTCGCGGCCGGCGCGCGCGAGGTTCCGACGCTCGCCGAGGTCGCCAGCGCGAGCGACATGGTCTTCATTTGCGTGACGGGGTCGCCGCAGGTCGAGGCCATCATGGCCGGCGGGCTGCTCGAGGCGAGCGCTCGCGGGCAGTTGATCGTCGACTGCTCGACCGCCGAACCCGATTCCACCACCCGCCTGCGCGCCGCCTGCGCTGAGCGCGGCGTCAGCTTCGTCGATGCGCCACTCGCACGGACTCCCAAGGAAGCCGAGGAAGGCCGGCTCAACACGATGGTTGGAGCCACGGAGGCCGACTTCGCGCGCCTGGCCCCAGTGATGAAAGCCTTCTGCGAAAACGTGATCCATGTCGGCCCGCCGGGAACCGGCCACGTACTGAAGCTGATCAACAACTTCCTCGCGCTGTCTATCGCCACCAGTACCGCTGAAGCGTTCGCCGCCGCCGCGAAGGCCGGCCTGCCGCTCGCGAAGCTGGTTGAGGTGATCTCGGCCGGCGGCGTGAACTCGGGAGTGTTCCGCATGATCGGCGAAGGCGCGTCGCGCGGCGACTTCACTGGGATGAAGTTCTCGATCGCCAACGGCCGTAAGGACATGAGCTACTACACGCATATGACCGAAAGCCTGGGCATCGTCAGCTTCGTCGGCGAAGCAGTCCACCAGAGCCTGGTCCAGGCAAGTGCACTCGGCCTCGGGTCGCGCTTCCTGCCATCGCTGATCGAGGCCCAGGAGCAATTGAATCAGTTCCAGATCGTTTCGCGCTGAAGGCCGCATAAATCATTGCCGCAAAGGAGGCAGAAAATGAGCAAGGAGACACGCAACAACCCGGCACGGCGCCGCCTGCTGAAGGCCACCGCATTGTCGGCAGCCACGACCGGTCTGTACGGCGTCGCGCCATTCTTCGGGCCGTGGAAGCATCACCATGCCTGGGCGCAGACCGGGCAGAAGAAAACGCTGACGATCGGCCTGACGATGGATGCGAGCGGTCAATACGGTGCCAGTGGGCAGATGGAGCGCCTCGGCGCGATGCTGGCGATCAAGGAATTCAATGCCAAAGGCGGCGTGCTGGGCCGGACCATCGAGGCGATCCACATCGACACCGAAACCACGCCCGCCACCGGCTCGCGCGTGGCCGAACGCATGATCACGCGCAACGAGGCAGCGTTCCTGATCGGCGCCCTGCACTCGGGTGTAGCCAACGCAATTTCCCAGGTCGCGCAAAAGCACGGTGTCATCTACCTGAACACGAACTCGAGTTCGCCGACCGAGGCCGGGCAGAACTGTCACCGCACGAAGTTCGTCTGGGACGGCAACGGCGCCAACTTTGCGCTCGGCAATCGTCAAGAATGCGATCAAAGTCAGCGGCAAGAACTGGCTGCTGCTGACCAACGATTACGTCTGGGGCCACGACACCTCGAAGGCCACCCGCGCGCTGGCCGAGGCCGAAGGCGCCAAGATCATCGGCGAGATCCTGGTTCCGCAGAACACGCGTGACTTCACCTCGTACCTGCTTCGAGTGCAGCAGATGAAGCCCGACGTCGTTGCGGCGGCGGTCGGAGGCGACGACATCAAGGCGCTGCGCCAGCAGGTGGTGCAGGCCAAACTGCACCAGACGATTGCGTGGATCAACAACCAGCAGGACTGGCCCGATGTCTATGGCCTCGGACCCGACCAGATCTTCGGCGTGTTCGGCACGACCTGGTACTGGCGGCTCGACCTGCCGGGAGTCAAGGAATTTGTCGCGCTGTATCAGAAGACCTACCCGGGCATGGCGATCCGCGTGCCGGGAAACGTCTATTACAACGGGTACATGGCAACGCGCGAACTGTTGCGCGCAGTCGAGAAGGCCGGCACCACCAACAACATCGCGGTCATCAAGGTGCTCGAAAACATCAAGGTGTCCGCGCTCGACCGCATGCAGACCTACGATGCGTACATGAACCCGGCAACGCATCAGATGCAGCAGACGATCTACATGGCGAGCTATAACGACAAGCCGGCTGAGAAGGACGACATTTACAAGATCCTGTCCGCCGTGCCGCCAGCCGAAGTCGAGGACAAAGCGGCGCCCGGCGCGTGCAAGCTCGAGTCTTACGAGGACACGCCCAGCTACGAGGTTTGATGGCAGCTCTTCCGAATCGCGGGCAAGGACAGCGCTTGTGGCGCACGGTCCTTGCGCGCGTTCCGCGCCGATGCTAGCGACGCTGGCCCCTCACCTGATCAACGGCCTTTCGCTGGGGCTGCTGTTCGCGTTGCTTGCGCTGGGCTTCATGCTGATCGTCGGGCTGATGGAAACGATCAACCTGGCGCATGGCTCGTTCTTCGCGCTGGGCGCCTATGTCGCAATGACGATCGCTGCGCCGCCGTTGCCGCCCGAAGCACTCGGCGGCTTCGCCGGCTGGCCGGTCGCGGTGCGCTACACGCTCGCGCTGGTGCTGGCCCCTATCGTTGTCGGCGTGAGCGGCATGCTGCTGGAGTCGCCCTGCGCCGTACCTATGGCAAGGATCCGCTGTACGGCCTGCTGTTGACCTTCGGTGCGGCGCTGGTGATCGAGGAGGCGATCCGGTTGATCTGGGGTTCGCAGGAAGGCGTGCTGGCGGTGCCGGCGACGCTGCTGGGGCCGGTGGCATTCGGCGATGTGTTCTTCGCGAAGTACCGCTTCTACGCGGCCGGAGCCGCCGCGCTCGCGATCGCGCTGCTGTGGCTGTTCATCGAGCGCACTTCGATCGGTGCCCGCATCAAGGCCGGCGCGTTCGACAGCGAACTGGTGCGCGCGCTTGGCATCAATCTGCCGCGCCTTCGTCTGCTGGTATTTGCGCTCGGCATTGCGCTCGCGGCCTTTGCCGGCATCGTGATGGCGCCGATCTGGGGCATCCGCCCGCAGGTCGGTGTCGATGCCGTTGTGCCGGCATTCCTGATCATCGTGCTCGGCGGCGTCGGCAGCTTCTGGGGCGCCGTGCTCGCGGGACTGCTGGTTGGTATCGTGGTCGGACTGACCGGCGCCTTCGCCGGCGACTGGGCCATCGTGTCGATGTATCTGCTGTTCATTGCAGTCGTGACCTTCCGGGCGCGCGGCCTGTTCGGCCGCCGCAGCGTGCTCGATGTCTGAGCTCGACGGAAGGGTCGCGTTGGTGACGGGTGCGGCCGGGCCAATGGGCCGCGCCGCCGCGCAGGCACTCGCTGCGGCGGGCGCGCGCGTCGCCCTGGTCGACCTGCCGTCGGCGCGCCTCGACGAAGCGGCCGCTGCGGTGCCGAGGTCGATTGCCCGCACCGCCGATCTCACGGAACTGGGTGCGCTGCCGGCACTGGTCGAGCGCATCGAACGCGAACTCGGCGCAGTCGACATCCTGGTCAACAATGCGGGCGTCCTGTCGAACGCGAAGTCGCAGGCGACCGACGAAGCAGAGTGGCATCGGGTGCTGGCGGTCAATCTCGACGCCGCGTTCTTCCTGGCGCGCGCGGTGATTCCGTCAATGAGCGGGCGCCGCTGGGGGCGCATCATCAACACCAGCTCGCTGGCGGCGAAGACCGGCGGCCTGACGGCCGGCACGGCCTACGCCGTGTCCAAAGGCGCGGTGAGCGCTCTCACCTTCTCGCTTGCGCGCGAACTGGCGGCGCAGGGCGTCACCGTCAACGGCATCGCGCCGGCCTACGTGCGCACGCCGATGGTCACCGAGCAACTGAGCGAAGCGCAGCGGCAGGCGTTGCTGGCGACGATCCCGGTCGGACGCTTCTGCGAGCCGGAGGAGTTCGGCCATGTGGTGCGCTTCCTCGCCGCTCCGCTCGCCGGCTTCATCACCGGCGAGATCGTCGACCTCAATGGCGGCCTGATCATGGATTGAAAGGTTCGGATGACGCCTCGCCCCGACTTCAGCAAGGCGCTTGCCGGTGCTTTCCGCCTCGACGGCCAGGTCGCCTTCGTGCCGGGGGGCTATGGCGCGATCGGCGAAGCGATCTGCTGGGGGCTCGCGCTCGCCGGCGCCATTCCGGTCGTCGTCGGTCATCGCGCCGAGCGCGCAGAGGCACTCGCTGACGAGCTGCGTGTTGCGGGGCTGCGTGCAGATGCGCTGGCCGCGGACGCCGCCGATCTGGCGTCAGTGCGCAAAGCGGTCGACGAGACAGCACGCCGTCATGGGCGGCTCGATCTGCTGGTCAACTGCATCGGCATCCAGCGCGAACAACTGACTCGCGGACGTCACCGAGGAAGCCTTCGACGAGGTCGTGCGACTGAACCTGAAGTTCGCGATGTTCGTCGCTCAGGCCTGCGCGCGCCACCAGATGGCGGGCGGGCGCGGCGGCGCGCAGGTGCATCTGCTGTCAGTGCGCGCCCAGCTGGGACTGCGCGCGCGAGGCTACTCGGCTTACTGCGCAACCAAGGGCGCCCTGGTCATGCTGATCCGGCAGCACGCCGCCGAGCTGGCGCCGTCGCAGATCCGTGTCAACGGTGTCGCGCCGACCGTGGTGGCCAGTGAAATGGCGCGCCACTGGATCGAGAATGAAGTGACGCACCGGCAAGTCGTCGAACGCATCCCGCTCGGCCGCATCCCCGACCCGGTGGACGTCGTCGGGCCGGCACTGTTCCTGTGCTCGCCCGCTTCCGCCTTCGTGACCGGGCAGATCGTCTACGTCGACGGCGGCATCACCGCCACGCAGTGAACCGGCGCCCCGGGGCGACTCAGTCGATCGACGCGAGCGCCGTGCGGATGGTTTCGATGATTTGCCCGATCTGCGCTTCCTCGATGATCGAGCGGTGGCGACATGCGCCAGGATGTCGCCGGTGAAGCGCACCAGCACACCGGCCTCGAAGCACTTCATGTGCGCCTCGAATCCGCGCTTGCCGACCGCGCCCGCGCGCGGCTCGAGTTCGATGCCACCCACCATGTCCGAGGTTGCGGATGTCGATCACGTGGCGCGCACCCTTCAAAGAGTGCAGTGCCGTCTCGAGTTTTGGCGCCATCGCCTGCGCCCGCGCGAACAGTTGCTCGTCGACGTAGAGTTGCTGCGTCGCCAGCAGCGCGGCGCAGGCCAGCGGGTGCGCCGAGTAGGTGTAGCCGTGCAGGAATTCGATCTGCCCTTCGGGCGCCGCATTGATGATCGTGTCGTAGATCTCGTTCTTCGCGATCACCGCCCCCATCGGCACGGCGGCGTTGTTGATCGCCTTGGCGCAGGTCAGCAGGTCGGGCGTGATGTTGAAGTAGTGCGCGGCGAACGGCGTGCCGAGCCGGCCGAAGCCGGTGATGACCTCGTCGAAGATCAGCAGGATGCCGTGCTTCTTGCAGGTCGCAGCAATCTTCTCGAGATAGCCCTTGGGCGGAATCAGCACGCCGGCCGAACCGGCCATCGGCTCGACGATCACCGCGGCAATGTTGCTGGCGTCGTGGAACGCGACCAGGCGCTCGAGTTCGTCAGCGAACTCCGCGCCGTGCGCCGGCTGGCCCTTGGAGAACGCGTTGCGCGCGAGGTCGTGCGTGGAACGGATGTGGTCGACGCCCGCCATCAGCGCCGGGAACGCCTTGCGATTGCCGGGGATCCCGCCCGCCATCGTGCCGCCGATATTGACGCCGTGATAGCCGCGTTCGCGGCCGATGATGATGCGGCGGCTCGGCTCGCCCCTGGCACGGTGATAGGCCAGTGCCATCTTGATCGCCGTATCGGCCGACTCGGACCCGGAGTTGGTGAAGAACACCCGTTGCATGCCAGCCGGTGCAACTTGCGCGACCGCGGTGGCGGCCTCGAACGCGAGCGGATGCGCCATGCTGAACGGCGGCGCGTAGTCCATCGTCGCCGCCTGCTTCTGCACCGCCTCGACGATCGGCTTTCGGCCATGGCCCGCGTTGACGCACCACAGGCCCGCCGTACCGTCGAGCACCTGGCGCCCATCCGGCGTCCAGTAGTACATGCCTTCCGCCCGGGCGAGCAGCCGCGGCGCCGCCTTGAACTGGCGGTTCGCCGTGAACGGCATCCAGAAGTGTTCGAGCGTGGCGGCGTGGACCGAGGGATTCTCGAGCTTCATGGGGTGCCTCCTAGGGCTGCAAGCGGAACGAAGTGAAGAAGGTGTCGAGCGCGTGCGGCTCGATGCGCCTTCGCCACCGAGGGCGATGACCTCGAAAGCCGATCATCGACGATGAAGAAGCGGGCGGCAAGTTGGGCCGCCTGGCCGTTCGCCCCGGCGCGGCCCCGCGCCTCGATCGACTGCGCGACCACGCAGTTGCGCGGCGCCCCCGGCGCAAGGGTCAAGCGCGACCGGCGCGCGTGACCGTCACGCGTGCCGCCGATGTTGCGCACGAGCCCATCGCGGAAATGAGGCGATCGCGCGCTCCCGCGCCGCGGCGTCCGCGCGCAATCCCGTTGCCGGCAGGATGGCCACGCCGACGGCGAACATGGCCGAGCCGACGCCAGTGGAGGTCATTGACACCGGCAACTGCTGCCCCTCGAACTCGACGTCGCGGGCGACCGTCTGAGCTCGACCCGGGCAGCATGACGCTGTAGCCCTCCGGCGACCTGAATTCGCGCCATTCGAGCCGCTCGCTGCAGCCCGTCAGAGCAGCAGCCACGAACGCGGCCACAGCCCGCGGCCCGGAGCCGGTGGCGCACCTTGCCAGAGATTCATCCGCGCGCTGCCTGCTCGATCGGTAGCCGGCACTGAAAGAAAAAGAGCCGGGACCACCCGGCTCCTCGACATGGCTCTGGCCGATTACCGGGGCTTTACCGACCGCTGTGCCGGGCTTCGCTGCTCCGGCCTTGCGGCCCCGATGCGGCCGTTTCTTGCCGAAGCTGCCGTTGTAGATCTTGCCGCGCCGCGTGCGGCGTCGCCTTTCCCCATGGTGTCGTCTCCGTTCTGGCGTTGACGCGAAATCAGTATAGCGACGGCGCCCTGTAGGCCGGATTTCCGACACGCTGCGGCCACTGTTGCTGACGACGCGCGAAGATTCGGTGTTTTGTCTGCCGCATGTACTCCATACCGGCACGGGATGCGCCGGCGTACCTTGGCGTCATGGTGAAAGCGAGGTGCGTGATGATCAAGGAACATTTTCCACTGGCATCGCTGTTGGTAACCGGGCCTGCCCCTGGCGCTGGGCAACGGATCGCTCTTCATCATGAGCTTGGCGGCGTCATCGCTCGCGCTGCCTCTCGTCTACGGTGGGACGTCGACCAGATCGTCAATGCGACGGTCGCGCGCATCGACGACGCGACTGAACCTCGTCGGTCGATCCGCGGGCCTGCCGCAGTCGGCCGCCTACAATCAAGCATCGCCGGGCACATCGCCCGTCGCGCCGCGCCGCGGCGAACGCGGCCGCGCGACGACTGCAACGACGGTCGGCTACGGTGCACCGCCCCCATCCCATGTCCCTCGTCGTCTTCCGTTCCAAGGCCGCCGGCGAAATCTTCATGTTCGCCGAAACAACGCGCCGCATTCTTGAAATCATTGGCCGCAGCGATACTGCCGCGCGGCGTCATCACGGCAGAACAGGTGCCGGAAGCGCTGCAGCGGCTGGTGGCTGCCGTCGAGCAGGAAAAGGCGCACACCAAGGAAGCGCCGCGGACGCCGACCAGGACGACCGACGCGGTACCGACGGTCCGGCCAGCGCAGCGCCGATCACGCTGGGCCAGCGCGCCTTTCCGCTGATCGAGATGCTGCGCGCCGCGCCAGAAGCGCAAAGTCGACGTCACCTGGGGCGTCTGAGAGCCGGGTCGTATCGGCCGTGCCTCTGACCGCCCGACGCCGGGTCGCCGGCGCCGCGACCTAGAATCCAGTCGTCAGTCACACCTGTTCGCTCGTGAACGCGCCACGACCCCCCACAACAAGTACGCGGGCAGCACCACCCACCAGGCGGTCCGGCGTTGGTCACCTGCTCGCCGCCAGCCCTGATGGCGGCGGCGTCGTGCTTGCCTTGCGGTCGCTGGCGTTCGACTCACGAATTGCATCGGCGCTACGAACACGCCCTTCCCCTTTCCCAGGCGCGCTCTGGAGACGCATCACCTCAGCTGCCGATCTCCGCTCCTGGCAAGCGCGCAACGCCCGCTGAGTTGCTGCGCGGCAGCGACGCTCCGTCGCTCCGGCACCCGAGTTCGAGGCGCTGGCCGCAATTACCAGCGACCTGCGCAGCCGGCTGGCCGCCTGGCCAGCTGGACATGCCCGCCGAGCTGCAGTCAGCATCGACCCAATTGCTGTCCACACTGCAGCGTTTCGAGCGCATCGCCGCAACAGCGCCGCCGTCGGCCAGTCGCGGTGCACCCGGATCTCCCGCGCCGCGTTGCTGGCCTCGGTCCGGCGATTTCGACGCGCTGGAGCACTCACTGCGGAACTGGTCCGGGCACGCCAACGCGCAGGCGCGGCGCCGCGCGGCAGGCCGAAGAACTGAACGACACAGCCCGCGTCGGCGCTGATCGCCTTCTCGGCCATCGCTCTGCTGCTGGCGCTGCGCTGATCGGCCTGACCCTGCGCACGCTGCGGGCCAACAAGGCGCTGCTCGAGCGGATGTCGCATCTGGCGCAACAAGATGGCCTCACCGGCATCGCCAACCGCCGCACGCTGGACGAGTCGCTGCCGGTCGAGTTCGCGCGGGCCCTGCGCAGCGGCCAGCCGCTGACGCTGGTCATGATCGATCTCGACCACTTCAAGCGCTACAACGATCGGCGCGGCCATGCCGCCGGCGATGCCCTGCTGCGCGGCGCCGCGCAGGCCTGGCTCAAGCAGTTGCGGCCGACCGACCTGCTGGCGCGCTACGGGGGCGAGGAATTCACGCTGGTGCTGCCGGCCTGCAGCGCCGACCAGGCCGCACAGCTGGTCGACCGCCTGCGTCCGCTGATGCCGGACCGCCAGACGTTTTCCGCCGGCATCGCGACCTGGGAGGCACGAATCACCCACTGAACTGGTGCAACGCGCAGACCGCGCGCTTTCACAGGCCAAGAAGGGCGGGCGCAACCGGACCATGATCGCCGGGCGCGAACTGCAGGCGACCTGCCGCTGGAGATCGCTGCCACATCATGAAGCCGCGCATCCTGGTGGTGGAAGATGAGCCCGCCATCGCCGACACGATCGTCTATGCGCTATCCACCGACGACTTCGAGCCCGACTGGTGCGGTACCGGCGACCGCGCGCTGGAGGCCGCCGCCAGCGCACCCCGGCGCTGGCGATCCTCGACATCGGCCTGCCGGACACGAACGGCTTCGAGCTCTTCAGCCATTGCGCGAAGTCGATCCCGCGCATGCCGGCCATCTTCCTGACCGCGCGTTCGAGCGAGGTCGATCGCGTCGTCGGGCTCGAGCTCGGCGCCGACGACTACATGGCCAAGCCGTTTTCACCGCGCGAACTCGTCGCGCGTGTACGCAGCGTGCTGCGGCGCGCGCAGCGTCGGCGGCGCCGCCGCCACGCCGGCCAGTCACGCGTGTTCAGCATTGATGACGAGAAGAAGTCGATCCGCTTCCGCGGCCGCCCGCTGGATCTGTCACGCACCGATACCGCCTGCTGAAAGTGCTGGTCGAACGTCCGGGCCGTGTGTTCTCGCGCGACGAGCTGATGGAACGCGCCTGGGACGATCCGGCTGCCGCTTTCGATCGCACGGTCGACGCTCACGTGAAGACGCTGCGCGCCAAGCTGCGCGAGGTCGACGCGGACGGCGGATCCGATCTCCACGCATCGCGGCATGGGCTACTCACTGCGCGAGGACCTGGCTTGAGCGCGATGGGCCACCTCAGGCGCAGGACGCTTGAGCGCAGGGAAAGGGCCGTCCCGTGATCGCGCCAGCAGCGCGCCCCTGATGTCGAAGCGATCTCGCATCTTCCTCGGCGTCGTCGTCGTCTACATCGCGGCCGTCATCTTCCTGCTGTATCGCGTCAGTCTCGACCTGGATCCGCGCTACCGTGAATCGGCCGAAGACTCGCTGGTCGACACCGCCAATCTGGTCGCCACCCTGCTCGAGCGCCAGGCCTACAGCGGGGTGATCCAGACCGAAGACCTCGACCGCACGCTTGCAGCAACTGGTCAAACGACCGCTCAATGCGCGCATCTTCAACGTCGAGAAGACGCGCATCGACCTCCACGTCTACGTGACCGACGCCAACGGCATCGTGCTCTTCGACTCGGCCGGGCGTGATGTCGGCAAGGACTACCGGACTGGATCGACGTCGGCCGCACGCTGGTGGGTCAATATGGTGCCCGCACCACGCTCGCGGACCCCAACGATCCCGGCGTCGGCCGTCATGTACGTCGGCGCGGCGATCCGCGAGCGCGTATCGCCCGAAGCGCCGGACGAGATCGTCGGCATGGTCGGCGTGGGCAAGCCGATCGCCGCGTTTTCTCCTTTCATCGCGAATGCACGCGAGAAGCTCGTCATCGTCGGCGTCGTTGCGGTGGCCGCCTTCGCGCTGCTGCTGCTGATGGTCACCGTCTGGCTGGTGCGTCCGTTCGGCCTCGTCACCGACGTCTGGCGCGCGCTGCGCGCAGCGGCCCGGCGAAGCGCGGCCGCTCGTGCACTCGGTGCGGGCGGCGTTTTCCGACATGCGCGACGCGCTCGCCGGCAAAAGCTATGTTGACGAGTACGTCGCCGCGCTCACCCACGAGATCAAGAGCCCGCTCGCCGCGATCCGCGGTGCGGCCGAACTGCTGCGCGAGCCGCTGCCCGAGGACGCCCGCGTCCGCTTTGTCGGCAATGTCGAGGAGCAGGCCCGGCGTGCACAGGACCTGGTCGAACGCATGCTCGAACTGTCGGGCCTGGAGCGCAAGCGTGCGCTCCCCCAGAACGAGATCGTTACGCTGGCCGAGATCGCCGACGCGGTGCGCGATGAAATGTCACCGCTCGCGACGCAGCGCAACGTCGAGCTCTTCATCGACATCGATCCGGATTTCACCGTCGTGGGTGACCGTTTCCTGCTGCAGCGGGCCCTGGCGAACCTGGTGCTCAACGCGATTGCGTTCTCGCCACGGGAAGCCACCGTCACCGTCGATGCGCACGAGGTGCGCGGACGGGTGGAACTGACCGTGCGCGACCACGGGTCCGGCCTGCCTCCGTTCGCCGAGGAGCGGGTGTTCGAGAAGTTCTTCTCGCTGCCACGGCCGGACACCGGTCGCAAGGGCACGGGACTCGGCCTGGCGTTCGTGCGCGAAGTCGCCACGCTGCACGGCGGCGCCGCGAGACTTACGAATCATCCGGATGGCGGGGCCATCGCCACGCTGGCGCTGCCGCGCCGCTCCCTGCGCTGACAGGACTGCCTCGGCGCGCCGGCGTTGTCAGCAGCGCATGCAGGGCGCTGCGCTGAACGGCAAGGCTGGCGCGCCGGACGCCCCGTTGAACATTTTTCAAATGGCATAGCCGACAGCGGCATCCGCCATACGCCGTTCGTCAGCGTTTCTTCACGCCGCCTTCACATTGGGTGCGCGGGCACTTCGCCATCGCTTCGCATCCGGCGCCGATCGTTCGTCCCGTGCCTGCTCGGCGGGCGTTTCAAGGAGAACGAGATGACGGCCTTGACATTGCTTCGGGATGGCGCTGCAACGGCGGCCCAGCTCCTGGCCCTGCTGTTCGCGACTCCGGCGGCGGCCGCGCCCCCGTCTGTCGCCGCACCGGCGCCCATGGCACATGGCCTACAGAGTTCATCGGCGTCACCGTCGCTCGCGCTGCGCGCAGCCCGCGATCTGCACCTGACGGGTTCTAGCTTCGACGTGCGATTGCTCGGATCGCTGGCCGACATTCGCATCGTGCAGGCGGTCTACAACACCGGAACGCGACCGATCGACCTCGGCACCCGGTTGCCCGCCACTGACGAACATGTCGAACGCCTCCGCATCGAACGCGCGGGACGTTCCGTCGATCTGGTGGCAAGCGCCTTCGACGGCTGTGGCGGCGACGAGGCCGCTCCGCACGATGGACACGCACAGGCGGCGCTCGACGAGGCGCTGGCCGACGTACTCGCACTGCCGGCCGGCCAGCAAGCGACGATCGAGGTCGTCGCCACCGACATCCTCGCGCGACAGGCGGGCGCCTATCGCCTGGCGTTGCCGGCGACCGTACTGCCACTGGACGCGCAGGCGGTGCTGATTGAGCAAGCAGACAGTTCGATGCTGATCGTCGTGCCGCCTTTCGGACATCCGAGGTGAAGCCACGCTGACGTTATGGCCGTCCGGCGGCGCACCGGAAGTGATCGTGCTCGGCCGCGTCGATGGAGCCGCCTTTGCCGTCCCGCTTGCGGACGCCACAGCCCTGGCACAGCTCGCCGACGGCGCCGTGGAACTCGAGGTCGTCAACGATGAACGCCTGCTGTGGACAAGCCTGCCGCCGTCGGTCCGTCGCGCGGACGCCGCCGCGATCGCACGTAACTCACGTTGAGCGGGGACGACGATGCTCTGTTCGATCCATGCCTGTCCGGCGCGCCGGTCGCCGATGGCCGCGCTCGGCGCCGCCTTCAGCGTGTTGCTGTCCCTGCTGCCCGGCGCGGCCCGCAGCCAGAGCCACCGAAGGCGCCGACCGGACGCTCTCGCCCTACTTCGTCGTCGACCAGGCCACGCCCGGCGTCGATGCGCTGCCGCTGAAGTCGACGCAGGTCGACGTCAAGGTGAGCGGCGTCATCGCCGATGTGCGTGTCACGCAGCGCTACCGCAACGAAGGCTCCACGCCGATCGAGGCGCGCTACGTCTTTCCGGCCTCGACGCGCGCCGCGGTCACTGCGATGACGATGCGCATCGGCGATCGCGTCGTGCAGGCGCAGATCCGCGAAAAACAGGCCGCGCGCCGCGAGTACGAGGGCGCGAAGCGCGAAGGCAAGAGCGCATCGCTGCTCGAGCAACACCGGCCGAACGTGTTCCAGATGTCGATCGCCAACGTGATGCCCGGCGACGAGATCGCCGTCGATCTGCGCTACAGCGAGACGCATCGTCCCGACCGACGGCGTGTATCGCTTCGTGTTTCCGACCGTGGTCGGGCCACGTTACAACGGTGCAGCCGGGACGCGAGAGCCATCAACCCGAGCCCTGGATCGCCCAGCCCACGCTGCGCGCCGGCGTGCCGGCCAAAGCGGAGTTCGGCATGAACGTCGAGGTCACGGGTCCCGTGCCGGTGCAGGAACTGCGTTCACCGACGCATCGCCTTAACGTCTTTGGCGGCGAACGCAGCGTCCGGGCCGCGCTGGCGCCTGCGGCGGAGCATGCCGACCGCGACGTCGTCATCGAGTATCGGCTCGCCGGGCGCGAGATCGCCTCGGGCGTGCTGCTGCATGAAGGCCCCGAGGAGAGCTTCTTCCTCGCGATGATCGAGCCGCCGGCGCGCGTACCGAGCGCCGCCATCGTCGCGCGCGACTACGTCTTCGTCCTCGACGTCTCGGGATCGATGCACGGCTTCCCCATTGAGACGGCGAAGTCCCTGCTGCGCGGCCTGGTCGCGAACCTGCGTCCGACCGATACCTTCAACATCATCCCGTTTCGCCGGCGGCCATTCGAAGCTGGCGCCGCAGTCGCAGCCGGCGACGCGCGAGAACGTCGACGCCGCGGTCCGTTTCATCAACGCCCAGCGCGGCAGCGGCTCGACCGAGCTGCTGGCCGCGCTGCGGGCGGCTCTCGCGCTGCCCTCGGACGCCGAGCGCTCACGCAGCTTCGTCGTCATCACCGACGGCTACGTGTCGATCGAGAAGGAAGCCATGGATCTCGTGCGCGGCAACCTCGGTAACGCGAACGTGTTCGCCTTCGGCATCGGGTCCTCGGTCAATCGCCACCTGATCGAAGGCCTCGCCCGCGCCGGGCGCGGTGAGTCGTTCATCGTCCTGAATGCGGGAGCGGCGGCCGTCGAGGCCGATCGCTTCCGCGCCTACATCGAGGCACCGGTGCTGACTCGCATCCGTGTGGCGTTTCGCGGCTTCGACGCCTACGACGTCGATCCGCCGCAGGTGCCGGACCTCTTCGCCCAACGGCCGATCGTGCTGACCGGCAAGTTCCGCGGCGCACCGGCCGGTTCGATCGAGATCGACGGCGTGACGGCCGCCGGGGCCTTCCATCGCTCGATCGACGTCGCTGCCGCCGGCGCAAGCCGAAGGGAGGCGCCGGCGCTCGCGACGCTGTGGGCCCGCAGCCGCATCGCCACGCTCGGCGATTATCAGAAGCTGGTCAACGATTCCGCAGCGGCGCAGGAGATCACCGCGCTCGGGCTGAAGTACGGACTGCTCACCGACTACACGTCGTTCATCGCGGTCGACCATGTAGTGCGCAACTCGACCGGCCAGCAGACGAGCGTCGATCAACCGCAGGCGCTGCCGGCCGGCGTCAGCGAACTGGCAGTCGGCCAGGTGCCGAGCACGCCCGAGCCCGAGTTCCTGTCGATGACGCTCGCCGCGGGCGGCCTGGTGTGGTGGCTGCGCCGTCGGCGTGACAGGGAGCAACGGCATGCGCACTGAGGTCTACGCACGCATCGGCCGCACCGCGCCCTCGCCGCTGTACGGAGTGCTGGTCGAGACCGCTACTCGCGACGTCGACTTGACGATTCCCCGGGCTCGCTGGCGCTTGTCGCTGCCGCGCGAGTGGTGGCTGCCGGTTGTCCTGCTGCTGGCACTCTGGCCGCACTGGTCCTATGTCGCGCGACGGCTGGTCGATGGTTCCGACGAGCCGTGGGGCATCCTCGCACTGGCGACTGTCACCATTCTGCTGTGGCGTGACCGCAATGCGCTGGTCGCGCCGTCTCGCTCCGCGCTGGTGGCGAGCGCGGCGCTTGCCGTCATTGCGGCGGCCGCGAAACTCGTGCTGCCAGATCTCGCGGCGGCCGCCATCGCGATGCTGGCCGTCGGCGTCTACTTCGTTCATGCGCTGCGCCGTCCCGCCGCTGCGCTCGTCTTGCTGCTGCTGCTCGCACTGCCTCTCATCGCGTCACTGCAGTTCTATCTCGGCTTTCCCCTGCGGCTGCTCGTCGCGCACGCCAGCGCGCTGCTGCTCTCGATCTTTGGAATCAACGCCACGGCTGCTGGCGCGTCGATCGCGCACGATGGCGCCACGGTGCTGATCGATGCCCCGTGTGCCGGCATCGGCATGCTGTGGATCGGGAGCTTCGTCGCCGCACTGCTGTCCTACCTGCACGCGGCTGACGGGCGCCGCACGCTGCTCAATGGGGCCGCTGCCGCGCTGCTGGTGCTGCTCGCGAACATCGCACGCAACACAGTCCTCTACTTCCCGGAATCCGGTCGCGTGCACTGGCCCGCGTGGTCGCACGAAGCGGTTGGACTGCTGGCACTCGCGGCCGCGATCGTGCCGCTGACACTGCTCGCCGCGCGGAGATCCTCATGAACGTTCGAACCTACTTTGTCGGCGCCCTGCTGGTCGCGGGCGTGATGCCTCTGGCAGCGCAGCTCTCGCTTCTGCAGGCGGGCGGACGGCCCGTGCGGCCGTCCGCGGTGCAAACCGATGCTCCACGTGACATCGAGTGGCCCACCCACTTCCGCGACCGGCCGCTGACCCAGTTGCCGCTGTCCGATCTCGAGCAGCGCTTCGCGCGCCGCTTTCCGGGCGCAGTGGCGCGCTTCACCGATGGCGAGCACATGCTGATCCTGCGCCAGGTCGAGCGCCCGACACGCCAGCTGCATCCCGCGGCCGATTGCTTCAAGGCGCTCGGCTACACGATCGAGCGGCCCCGGCCGGTCGTCGACGATCACGGCGAGCGGTGGAGTTGCTTCGCCGCCACCCGCGACGGTTCGCGCCTGCGCGTATGCGAGCGCATCCGCGACAGCGAGGGCCGCGAGTGGACCGACACCTCGGCATGGTTCTGGGCGGCGCAATACGGCGGCGGACCGTGGTGGGCCACGACGGTGGTGCAGCCCGAGGTGGAGCCGCTGTGACGCGCGGGACGAAGTTCGCCGCCGGCCTTGCCCTCGTTGTCGCTCTGGGCGTGACGTGCTTCGCCGGCGCGCTGGGTGTCACGTTGATGGCGAACGGCGTGTTCGCCACCGCCGAACCGGCCTGGACCACGCAGGTGCCCGTGCTCGGACGACCGGTCTCCATCAACGTGCCCGGCGTCGCACGCCTGCTGACCGCCCCCGGCGTTACCTATGTGCTGGATGGACGTGTGTTCGCTGCACCGATGGGTCGATTGACCTTCCACCGCGATGGCCGCACGCTCGTCGTGACCTGCGAACCGTGCTTGATCCAGCACCCGGCCGTGGCGAGCGTGCCACTGGTGCTGACCCGCGTCGAGCTGCGCGCCGAACGCGAAGACTCGAGAGTGACCGGGCAGTTGTCGATCGATCGCGTGACCGCCACCTACGTTGCGCAGCTCGCGCCCGACCGTGTCCGGATCCAGTGGCAGTTACCGGAGACGGAAGTTGCGGCGGTCTATCGCGCCCTGGCGACGATCGTCCCCGAGGCACGGTCATCACGCATCGAAGGATCGTTGCATGCGCAAGGGGTGCTGGAACTGCCCAGCCGCAGGAGTTCGCTCGTGTTCGGCGTCAATGGCCTGGAGGTCGGCGGGCTCGGGACAGAAGCCCTGCAGTTCGGCTGGTTCCGCATTGCGTGTGCCGGGCCTGGTGGCGCGATGCGAACGCAAGTGACCGGCGACGGCGAAACTCCTTGGGTCGCGCTCGATCGCATGGGCACCTACCTGCCGGCGGCGGCCATCGCCGCAGAGGATCAGCGCTACTTCGAGCATGAAGGCGTCGACGCGACCGAACTCGCAGCGCTCTTCGCGGACGTTGAGGGCGCTCCCCGGCGCGGCGCGAGCACATTGACGCAACAGCTGGCGCGCACGCTATACACGGGCGGCGAACGGACTGGCGCCCGCAAGCTGCGCGAACTTCTCTACGCGCTGGAGATGGAGCGCACGCTGGGTAAGGTGCGCGTGCTCGAGCTCTATCTAAACACCGTGCACTGGGGTCCAGGAATCTGCGGGGCGCGCGCGGCGGCGCGCAGTTACTTCAACAAGAGTCCTGCCAGGCTGACGCCGATCGAGGCGGCCTGGCTGGCCGGCATCCTGCGCAATCCGCACACGGCCTATGCGGAACAGTTCGTTGCCCGCTCGCCCGAGCGCGAACGTGCCGTCTGGGTCGCGCAGCAGATGCGCGAATTTCCGCGAGCCGATCGCAGGCGCTGGGCGTCGGCACCACTGACCTTCACCGCGCCAGGTTCGCCGGGCTCTGGCAAGTCAAGAACGCCCGGCGTTGCCGCGTCGGCCTCCACCCGGGCTTTCGCAAAACGCACCGGTGATTCGACAAGCAATGCCGCGTCGAATTCGTCCGCGCAGGCACCCACTGCCAATGAGCCGGAGCATGACAAAGTTGTATTGACGGCGCCTAAAGACCTTCACGCCATTCGGCGTTGAAGACCTTCCAGCGACCCTTCTCGCGCCGCCACGCCGATTCGAACTCCCAGGTCTGGCCGCGTTCGGGCAGCAGGCCGGCGCCGCCGGTCGCGATCACGCGCACCTTGGCGAAGGCGCGATCGCCCTCGACGCGCACGTCGGTCACGACAGCACTCAACTGGATACGCTCGTTGCGCAGCAGGACGCCAGCCAGCACGCGCCGCGCGTCCTGCTTGCCGAAGGCGCCTGACTCGCGCGTGAAGTCGTCGGAGACGGCATCGAGAAAGTTGGCGGGCTCGCGCTTCTCGATCGCCTGCGCCATCGTGGCCACCGTGGCGCGCAATTCCTTTTCGGGATCGGTACGGCTGCAGGCGGACACAAGCTGGCCCAGGACAGCGACGAGCGCTACAAAAAGTGCGCGGCGAGTCATTCGTTTGGACTCGATAACGAAATCAGGCATTTCGGAGTCCGTCAACGAATCGGATACCGTGCACCGACGTCTGCGACCTGCGCGGGCGTCAGCGTGCGGCAGCGCTCGTGACGCAGCAGCATGTAGAGCCGGGCCGTGGCTTCCAGCTCTTCGATCGCATCGACGGCGGCTTCGAGCGAGCTGCCCGCGACCACCGGGCCGTGATTGGCGAGCAGCACGGCGTGATGGCGACCGGCGTAGCCACGCACCGCCTCGGCCAGCTGCGCATCACCCGGCGGAAAGAAGGGAACCAGCGGCAGGCGGCCTATGCGCATGACGTAATACGCGGTCAGTGGCGGCAGCACATCGTTCGGGTTGACGTCCTCCAGCACCGAGACCGCCACTGAATGCGTGGCGTGCAGATGGACCACGGCACCCGAGGCAGGCCGGGCTTCGTACATGGACAGGTGCAGGACCGCTTCCTTGGTCGGCGCATCGCCCGCCAGCAGTTCGCCCTTGGGTCCGAGCCGTGCCAGTCGCGCCGGATCGAGGTTGCCGAAACTGGCGCCAGTCGGCGTCATGAGCCAGCCATCGTCAAGGCGAACGCTGATGTTGCCGGTCGAGCCGTGCGTGAGCCCTCGTTCGTACATCGATTTCGCATAGCGCACGATCGCATCGGCCAGTGCGCTTGCCTTCATGGTTGCACTCCCTCGGCACGAACAAAGAAGTCGCGGCCACCGAAATTTCCGGACTTGAGCGCCAGCGCCACCGGCTCGCCGTCGACCGACACTGTCCACGGTACGCCCGGCGCGATCTCGGCGCCGATCGCCAGTGCCTGGAATCCGAGTTCGCCTGACAGCGCGGTGACGACCGCGCCGGAAGTCTCCCCTCCTGCGACGACGAAGCGTCGAACGCCGTGACGCGCCAGTGCCGCCGCAATCTCGCGAAAGGCCGATTCGATCGCCTCAGCCGATCTCTCGCGCCCGTAATGTTGCTGGATACGAGCGAGTTCGTCGGGCGGAACCGACGCGCTGATGACTAACGGCGCCTGCGCCAGGCGAGCGAGGGCCCAGTCGATGGCCCGCGCGGCCTCGCCGTCTCCATCGAGCAGCGCCGTGACATCGAGACGTCGCGCCGGCCAGCCTTCTGGCAGAGCCGCCAGCTGCTCCAGTGTGGCGGACGAGCAGCTTCCGGCCAGAATGACGAGCGGTCCTTCGACCGGCCGCAAGCTCACGCGGCCGACGCCCGAGCGCGGCCGCAGCTGCGCGGCGATGCCGCTCGCCAGCCCGGCCCCACCCGTCGTGAGCGGGAAATCGAGCAGGGCCGATCCGAGCGATTCCAGGTGAGCTTGCGCGGTGGCGTCGAGGATCGCGTGGCGGCAGCCGGCCGCACGCAGTTCGTCCAGGCGCTGCTGGATCTCGGTAGCGCCACGTTCGACGTCGCTCAATGCAACGAGACCGACGCGCCGCGGCGTCTGCGCCTGCAGCACGCGGACCAGGTTGGCATCGGTCATCGGCGTCAATGGATGGTTGCGCATGCCGGTCTCGGACAACAGCACATCGCCCACGAACAGGTGTCCCTGGTACACGGTGCGCTGGTTGCGCGGATAGGCTGGCGTTGCCGGGACGATCGCGGCGTCGAGCGCGTCGGCCAGCGCATCCGTGACCGGACCGATGTTGCCCGCGGCGGTCGAATCGAAGGTCGAGCAGTATTTGAAGTAGATGCGCTTCGCGCCGTGCCGGCGGAGCCACTCGAGCGATGCAAGCGATGTCGCACAGGCTTCGGCGGCGGCGACCGTGCGCGACTTCAGTGCGACGACGACTGCTTCCACGTCACCGGGGTCGAGATCGGTCCGTGGCACGCCGTTGATCTGCACGACCGAGAGTCCAGCCGCGCGCAGGTTGACCGCGACATCGGTCGCCCCGGTGAGATCGTCAGCAATGATTCCGAAAAGCATCGTTCAGTTCACCAGGCGTCAGAACGACCGGGCGGGGCGTACTCAGCCCAGGTTGGGTGCGAGCCAGCGTTCGAGTTCGCTCACTGCCTGCTGCTTGCGGCGCGCCAGGTCTTCAAGCTGATCGCGGCCAATGCGACCGACGTTGAAGTACCTGGCCTGCGGGTGCGAGAAGTAGAAGCCGCTGACGCTCGATGCCGGGTGCATCGCGTAGTTCTCGGTCAGCGTCATGCCGATCTCGTGCGCGTCCAGCACGTCGAACATCGCGCGCTTGACCGAATGCTCCGGGCACGCGGGGTAGCCCGGCGCGGGACGAATGCCGCGATAGGTCTCCTTGATCAGCTCGTCACCCGTCAGGGATTCGCTTGCGGCATAGCCCCACAGGTCGCGGCGCACGCGCTCGTGAAGCATCTCGGCAAAGGCCTCGGCCAGGCGGTCGGCGATGGCCTTCAGCATGATCGAGCCGTAGTCATCGTGCTTCTGCTGGAACAGCGTCTCGCGTTTCTCGCTGCCGATGCCCGCCGTGACCGCGAACAGACCAATGTAGTCGGCGATGCCGCTGGGTTTTCCGTCAATGAGCTTTGGCGCGATGAAGTCCGACAGCGACTGGTTCGGGTTCGGCACGCCGTCGAGCACGGGCTTCTTCGTCTGCTGCCGCAGGCCGTGCCAGGTGAAGAGCACTTCGCGGCGCGTGTCGTCGGTGTAAAGCTCGATGTCATCGCCGACCGAATTCGCCGGGAAGAAGGCAACGGCGCCGTTGGCCTGCAGCCAGCGCTCGGCGACACAGCGCTCGAGCATCTTCTCGCCCTCGGCGAAGACCTGGCGGGCGTGCTCGCCGACGACCTCATCGGCCAGGATCTGCGGGAACGGACCGTGCAGGTCCCAGGTCTGGAAAAATGGGCCCCAGTCGATGTACTTGGCGATCATCGCCAGGTCGTAGTTCCTGAAGAGCCGCCGACCGAGGAACTTCGGCTTCGGCGGGACATACCCGGTCCAGTCGATCCGCGCTGCGTTGGCCCGGGCGGCAGCGAGGCTGATCAGCTCGGGCCCCTTCTTCGCCGCGTGCTGCTCGCGCACGCGGGCGTACTCGGTCGTGAGATCGGCAATGAATCTGCGACGCCGCGTCGTCGGACGCCAGGCTCTGGCAGACGCCGACCGAACGGCTCGCATCAGACACGTAAATCACCGGGCCGTTCGTGTAGTGCGGCGCGATCTTCACCGCGGTGTGCACGCGGCTGGTCGTGGCGCCGCCGATCAGGAGCGGCATCGTAAAGCCCTGGCGCTGCATCTCGCGCGCGACGTGCTGCATCTCCTCGAGCGACGGCGTGATGAGGCCGGAGAGCCCGATCATGTCGGCCTTCTCGTCGCGGGCGGTCTGCAGGATCTTCTCGGCCGGCACCATGACGCCCATGTTGACGACGTCGAAGTTGTTGCACTGGAGCACGACCGAGACGATGTTCTTGCCGATGTCGTGCACGTCGCCCTTGACCGTGGCGATGACGACCTTCCCCTTGGCCTTGGCCTCGCCGCCGGCCGCGACATGCGCGGCCTTCTCGGCTTCGATGTAAGGCACGAGGTGCGCCACGGCCTGCTTCATCACGCGCGCCGACTTCACCACCTGCGGCAGGAACATCTTGCCGGCACCGAACAGGTCGCCGACGACGTTCATGCCGTCCATCAGCGGCCCTTCGATGACTTCGATCGGACGGCCGCCGCGCGCCGCGATCGCGGCACGGCACTCCTCGGTGTCTTCGACAACGAAGTTCGTGATGCCGTGGATCAGCGCGTGGGCGAGGCGCTTTTCCACTGGGTCGGCGCGCCACGCAAGGTCCTCTTCCTTCTTCTTGCCGCCCGCCTTCACCTGCTCGGCAAACTGCACCAGCCGCTCACCGGCGTCGGGCCGCCGGTTGAGCACGACGTCCTCGACCCGCTCGCGCAGTTCCGGCTCGATGTCTTCATACACGCCGAGCTGGCCGGCATTGACGATGCCCATCGTCATGCCGGCGCGGATCGCGTGATACAGGAACACCGTGTGGATCGCCTCGCGCACGTGATCGTTGCCACGGAAACTGAAGCTGACGTTGCTGACGCCACCGCTGACCTTGGCATACGGCAGGTGATGCTTGATCCAGCGCGTGGCCTCGATGAAATCGACCGCGTAGTTGTTGTGCTCGTCGATGCCGGTGGCAATCGCGAAGATGTTGGGGTCGAAGATGATGTCTTCGGGCGGAAAGCCCACGCGGTCCACCAGCAGGCGGTAGGCGCGCTCGCAGATCTCGGTCTTGCGGGCGTAGGTGTCGGCCTGGCCCTGCTCGTCGAAGGCCATGACGATCGCCGCCGCGCCGTAGCGACGGGTGAGCTGCGCCTGGCGGATGAACTCGTCCTCGCCTTCCTTCAGCGAGATCGAGTTGACGATGCTCTTGCCCTGCACGCACTTGAGGCCGGCTTCGATGACGCTCCACTTCGAGCTGTCGATCATCACCGGCACGCGCGCGATGTCCGGCTCGCTGGCGATGAGGTTCAGGTAGCGCGTCATGCTCTTGGCCGAGTCCAGCATCGCCTCGTCCATGTTGATATCGATGACCTGGGCGCCGTTCTCGACCTGCTGGCGCGCGACGGCCACCGCTTCCTCGAACTGCTCGGCGAGGATCAGGCGCGCGAAGGCCTTCGAGCCCGTCACGTTGGCGCGCTCGCCGACATTGACGAAGAGGCTCTCGTCGCCAATCTTCACCGGCTCGAGCCCCGAGAGCTTCATCAGGTGGTCGTGCGCCGGCACGTCGCGCGGCGGCAGCCCGTCGATCGCCTGCGCGATCGCGCGGATGTGGTCCGGCGTCGTGCCGCAGCAGCCACCGGCGATGTTGACGAAGCCCGACTGCGCGAACTCCTGAAGCAGGCTCGACGTGACGTCCGGCGTCTCGTCGAACCCGGTCTCGCTCATCGGGTTCGGCAGTCCCGCATTTGGATAGACACTGACGAAACAGTCCGCGACGTTCGCCAGTTCCTCGATGTAGGGCCGCATCAGCGCGGCGCCCAACGCGCAGTTCAGGCCGACCGAGAACGGTTTCGCGTGGCGGACCGAGTGCCAGAACGCTTCGACCGTCTGGCCGCTGAGGATGCGGCCGGAGGCGTCGGTCACGGTGCCCGAGATCATCACCGGAGCCCGCGTTCCCCGGCGTTCGAACTCGGCCTCAATTGCAAAGATCGCCGCCTTGGCGTTCAGCGTGTCGAAGATCGTCTCGACCAGCAGCAGGTCGGCGCCGCCGTCCAGCAGTCCGCGCGCCTGCTCGCCGTAGGCCAAGGCCAGTTCGTCGAACGTGACGTTGCGCGCGCCGGCATCGTTGACGTCGGGCGAAATCGATGCGGTTTTCGGTGTCGGGCCCAGCGCACCGGCGACAAAACGTGGCTTGTCCGGCGTATCGAAGCGCTTGGCGGCCTCCTTCGCGATGCGCGCTGCTGCAACGTTCATCTCGTAGGCGAAATGTCCCAGCCGGTAATCGTCCTGCGCAATCGAGGTCGCGCCGAAGGTATTGGTCTCGATCAGGTCCGCGCCCGCGGCCAGGTACTGCTCGTGGATCTCGCGAATGACGTCCGGCCGCGTCAGCACCAGCAGGTCGTTGTTGCCCTTGAGGTCGACCTTGTGGTCCGCGAGGCGATCGCCACGGAACTGCGCTTCGCCCAGCCGGTAGCGCTGGATCATCGTGCCCATGGCGCCGTCCAGGATCAGGATGCGGCGCGCAAGCAGCTCGCGCAGGCGGTGCTCGGTGTCAGGCAAAGCTATGGAGACGGACGCTGTCATCAACGGCTTTCGGCGAAGCCCGCCATTGTAGTGGGCGCACTCTGCTGGCTGCGCGACGCGTGCGCATGTGCTCATGACCGCCGGGCAGAAGCGCGGCGGCGCGCGAACGGCTATCGCGCTACAACGAGCGGCGACTCGATCTTCGGCACGAGGCGCCCGACAGACTCCGGCCCGCCCACGCGGACGGCGGCCGGTGCGCGACGGATAAACTCGACAGCGCGCTCGGCGATCATGACGACCGGTGCATTGGTGTTGCCAGAAATCAGAGTCGGCATGACCGATGCATCGACGACGCGCAGCCCCTCGAGGCCGCGCACCCGCAACTGCAGATCGACGACCGCGCGGTCGTCCGATCCCATGCGGCAGGTGCCGACCGGGTGATAGATGGTGTCCGCGCGCGATCGGATCGCGGCCCGGATTTCGTCATCCGTGCGTACGTCGCTGAAGTAGAGCTCGCGCGACAGGTCAGCACCGCCAAACGGCGCAAAGGCCGGCTGGGCGAAGATGCGGCGCACGAGCTTGAAGCCTCGCACCATGGTCTCGATGTCGTCCGCGTCCGACAGGTAGCCCGGATCGATCCGCGGCGCCTCGTGCGTGTCACGCGAAGCGAGCGACAGCGTGCCGCGGCTCTTCGGTCGCAGCGGACACGAATGACAGCTCATGCCGTGGCCCCAGTGCAGCGTACGGTTGTGGTTGTCGACCATGCCGATGACGAAGTGCAGCTGCACGTCGGGCCGCGTCAGTTCCGGCAGCGTGCGGACGAAGCCACCAGCTTCAGCGAAGTTTGAGGTCAGCACGCCGCGCCGCTCGCGCCGCCAGCGCTGCATCGCGCGCAGAAGCTTGATGGCGCCGACCGGCGACAGGCCGAGCAGGTCGGTGTCTTCGACTCGCCGGTTGATGATGACATCCAGGTGGTCCTGCAGATTGCGGCCTACCGGAAGATCGGCCACGACATCGATGCCGAACTGTTGCAGTTCGGTGGCCGGGCCGACGCCCGACACCATCAGCAGCTGAGGCGACTGCAGTGCGCCGGCCGTCAGCAGCACTTCGCGTCGCGCACGCAGCGTCCGCCGCACGCCGCCCTGGTCGAACTCGACGCCAACCGCGCGCCGTCCCTCAAACAGGATGCGCGTCGCGAAGGCCCCCGTCTCGATGCGCAGATTGGCGCGCCCCCGCGCCGGATCCAGGTAGGCGCGCGCGACCGACCAGCGCTCGCCGTTTTTCTGGGTCACCTGGTAGAAGCCCACGCCTTCCTGCGTCGCGCCGGAGAAGTCCTCGTTGCGCCGCAGCCCGGCCTGCAGCCCAGCCTCGATGAAGCGTGCGGCAAACGGATGCGGTGACCGGAGGTCCGCGACGTTCAACGGACCGCCGACTCCATGCCAGGCATTGGAACCGCGCTCGTTGTTCTCGGATTTCAGGAAGTACGGCAGCACATCGTGCCAGCCCCATCCGGTTGCGCCGCCGGAGGCCCAGTCGTCGTAGTCCTCGCGCTGGCCGCGCAGGTAAACCATGGCGTTGATCGCTGATGAACCGCCGAGGCCACGGCCGCGCGGCTGGTAGCCGACCCGCCCGCCGAGCCCGGGCTGCGGCACCGTGGAGAACGCCCAGTTGCAGGCGTTGCGCTTCATCATGTACACGGCGGCGCCGGTGGGCACGCGGTTGAGTACCCCATCGTTCGCGCCACCGGCCTCGATCAGTGCCACCTGGACCGTTGGATCTTCCGACAGGCGGGCGGCCAGCACGCAACCGCCCGATCCGCCACCCACGACGATGTAGTCGAACTCCACCAGGCCTCCCGTCGGTGCCCGTCGCCGCAGGCGCCGCTTTGCTATGGCTGAATTGTGGCGCCGACCGGGCGATGCAGGGGAGCCGTCACTAGACCCGACCCTCGAAACTCACGGCGCTATGACGCGGGTCCAGTCCAACGCTGGACGCGGGACGTGTCGGCAAGTTGAAGGCAGGCCCGCTGGCGGACTCAGAACAGAGCCTCAGTGCAGCACGACCGGCTGGGTCATCAGTCCGCTGAAGCCCTGCAGGAAGGCGTCGACGTCGTCGGCCGTCGGTCCCTGTTCGATCAGGTCCTGCACGCTCTTGCGGAAGTTCTCCGCGTCCTGGCCACCGAGAAAGATCTCACGCCGCAGGTGCTTGTCCATGATCTCGTAGCCGCCAATCGCGCGAGCGCCCTCGTGGCTCGAGCCGTCGAACTCGAACACGCAGTACTGCGGGCTGTTGTAGATGATCGTGACAGACATCGGCAGCGTCCTCTCGGCATTCATGCCCGCTCCAGTTTCGGTGCAGGCTTATCTGCAATATCGGTACCCTGCGCGAAGATTCAAGCTAAATCATGAGCACCAATGAATGAGAGGGAAAGTGAGAGAGTAAACGCTAACTGATCTCGGTGAGGAAGGCATTCAGCAGTGCGTTGAACCGTTCCGGCTGTTCGATATTCGACAGGTGCGCCGCCGCTGGTATGACTTCAAGCCGCGAACGGTCGATCGCGCGGAGGATCTCCTCGGCCATCGCGGGCGGGGTGCCCTGGTCGTCGGCACCGACGATGACCAGCGTCGGGCTGGTGATGCTGGATAGCCGTGCGGTCAGGTCGATGTGCGAGATGGCGTGCGCACAGCCGATGTATCCCGCGACCGGGGTCGCCCGGATCTTTGCGGCGATGCCAGCCACCGTTTCGATGTTGCGCTCCCGAAAGCCGGCCGTGAACCAGCGCTCGAGCGTGGTCGGTACAAGTGCGTCCATACCTCGCGCGCGCACCATGGCAATCCGCTGCTCCCACACCGGGCGCGCTTCGACCGGATAGCGGCTGGTCGTGTCGGCCAGTGTCAGTGTCGTCATCCGCAGCGGGACGCGCAGCGCGAGCTGCTGGCCGATCATCCCGCCCATCGACAGGCCGACGAAATGAAACTGCTCGATGCCCAGCGCATCGAGCAGCGCGTGCACGTCGGCGGCGAGCTGGTCCAGCGTGTACTCGCCCGCCGATGCCGCCGAGGCGCCGTGGCCGCGCGTGTCAAAGCGCAGCACGCGGAAACCACGCAGCGCGCTCATCTGCGGATCCCACATCGTGTGGTCACACGCCAGTGAGTGGCTCATCACGACCCAGGGTGCCGCGCGCGACGGTTCGTCGATCCGATACGCGAGATCGATGCCGTTGACGTGGATCCTTTGCAGCATGACCGTCACTCCACTTCAAAACGCACGCCGAGGCTGCCGTCGGCCAGCAAGGCACGCACCCGCGCCAGGTGTTCGCCGTGCGAGAGCACGAGCAGCACCGCATCGGGCCGCACCGAACGCACCATGCGGGTCAGTCCGACTCGCAGCGGCACCTGGCCCATGCAGCAGACGCAGCCCCCGCCGAGCCGTGTGAGCGGCACTTCGGGCGGAAGGTCGAGCGTACTGAAGGCGCCCTCGACAACGACCGCTGGCCGTGACGGGAAGGTAGCCGCCAGCCAGGCCTCGACGGTCCGTTGCAGATCGCCATCGCCGACGACCACCGTGGCCTTCATCAGCGGCGCCAGAACTCCGGCGTGAACAGCACCAGCACCGAGAACATTTCAAGCCGGCCGATCAGCATCGCGAAGGTGCAGATCCAGGTCTCGAAGTCGGTCAGGACGGCATAGTTCGTCGCGGGACCAACCTGGTTCAGGCCCGGGCCCGTGTTGTTGACACAGGCAACGATGGCCGTAAATGCCGTAATGACATCGAGCCCGGACAGCAGCAGCAGGAAGGTCAGCCAGATGATCGACGCCCCGTAGATGAGCATGAACGCCAGCACCGCGAAGATCACCTTGTTCTCGAGGACCTGTCCGCCGACGATCACCGGATTCACCGCGCGCGGATGCAGGATGCGCGTGAACTCGCGTCGCGCCTGCTTCAGCAGGATGAGGCCGCGGATCATCTTGATGCCGCCGCCGGTCGAGCCGGCACAGGTCGTGAACCCGCACAGGAACAGCATCAGAACCGGCGCAAAGATGGGCCACTGGTTGTAGTCGGTGCTGGCATAGCCGGTGGTGGTCGCGATCGAAACCACGTTGAACGTCGCGTAGCGCAAAGCCTTCCACTGGTCGCCGTAGACGTCGCTGTGGTACAGGAAGGCCGCCACCGCCAGGCAGGCCACGACCAGCGTGAAGAGATACGCCTTGGCCTCCGGATCGTTCCAGTACGGCACGAGCGACTTCCGCCGCCAGGCGACGAAGTGCAGGGAGAAGTTGAATCCGGCGATCGTCATGAACACGACCGCCGTGTAGTCGATCAGCGGGGAGTCGAAGTAGCCGAAGCTCGCATCGTGCGAGGAAAAGCCGCCGAGTCCCATCGTCGAGCACATGTGCATGAACGCGTCGCTCCACGACATGCCGGCCCAGCGATACGCGAGGAAGCAGAGAACGGAAATGCCGAAGTAGATCGAATACAGCGCCTTGGCCGTGTCCGCGATCCGCGGCGTGAGCTTGCTCTCCTTGAAGGGGCCCGCCGTTTCCGCCTTGAAGACATTGCGCCCCGCCGACACCCAGCAGCGGCAGGATCGCGACCACCAGTACGAGGATGCCCATGCCCCCCAGCCAGACCAGAAAGTGGCGCCAGACGTTGATCGACAGGGGCAGCTGGTCGAGTCCGCTCAGCACGGTGGCACCAGTCGTCGTCAGACCCGACATTGCCTCGAAGTAGGCGTCGGTGAAGCTGAGGCCGTGGATGTGCAGCATCAGCGGCAGCGCCGCGAATGCCGGCAGGACCGTCCAGCACAGGGTGACGAGCAGGAAGCCGTCGCGCGGAAGCAGTTCACGCCGGTAGCGTCGGGTCGTGAGCAGCAGAGCCGCGCCCGAGGCGGCCGTGATCACGAGCGCGATGTCGTAGTCCTTCTGCGACGCTTCGCCGAACACGAAGGCGACGCCCAGCGGCACCAGCATCGTCCCTGCGAAGATCAGCAGGACGTAACCGAGGACGTTGAAGACCGGAAGGATCGAGCGCGCGAACGCCTGCATGGAGCCGCTACGGTAATTGCGCGCGGATTATGCGCCCCGCGGCGCGATTCCGATCGCCCCGGGCCTCGGTGTCTGCCGTGTGCGCAAGGCCGCCGCTGAGCGGCGGCCTTCCTTCCTCATCGCCCGTACAGCACGCTCGGCAGCCAGAGTCCGATTTCCGGGAACACGTACAGCATGAAGATCGCGATGACCTGGATCCCCATGAACGGCAGCATGCCGGCGAAGATCTGGTTCAAGGTGACGTGCGGCGGCGACACACCCTTCAGGTAGAACGCCGCCATCGCCACCGGCGGCGAGAGGAACGCCGTCTGCAGGTTGAGCGCCACCAGCAGGCCGAAGAACAGCGGATCGATGCCGAAATCGTCGAGCAGCGGAATGAAGATCGGCATGAAGATGACGATGATCTCCGTCCATTCCAGCGGCCAGCCGAGGATGAAGATGATCACCTGCGACAGCAGCATGAACTGGACCTTCGACAGCCCCAGCGACAGCACCCACTTCTCGACCAGCTCCTGCCCGCCGAGCAGCGCGAACGCCGCCGAGAAGATCGCGCTGCCGACGAAGAGCCAGCACACCATCGCGCTGGTCTTGGCGGTCAGGAAGACCGACTCCCTGACTTCGGTCTGAATGCCGGCCTGGCGGTACGCCAGCAGTGCCCACACGCCGACACCGACTGATGCCACGATGCCAATGATCTGCGGTACGGGCTCCGCGACCACGCCGCCGCTCGCCAGCAGGAACCAGACGATCGAGATCAACGCGGGCGCCCATAGCAACAACCACAGGAGCAGCTTGCCCACCCAGTTGGCGGGCCGCTTGCCGACGATCGTGTAGACCGCCGCGAGCAGGTAGCCGCCGAAAGCGCCCACCGCCGCGGCCTCCGTGGGGGTAGCGAGGCCGAAGACGATCGAACCCAGCACCGCGAGAATCAGGAGCATCAGCGGAAAGAAGCTCGACAGCAGCATCTTGAACACTTCGAGCCGCTGAAAACTGAGGATCGCGTAGAACGCGACCAGGCGCCAGCACGCCCACCGCGGTGCCGATCCAGAATCCCTTGCTCGGAGGCTGTCGCGCAGCCGTGGGCGCTGCTGACCCAGACGCGGCGCCGGCCGGCTCACGCAGCGCCGACGACGCTGAAGACTCCTTCACCGCTTCGTCCGAGCCGGGCGGCGCAGCGAGTCCACCGCTGCCCGGCGGCTCCTGACTCCTTCCGACAGCCCGGGGGTTCCTTCACTCCCTCGTCCGCTCCCGGCGGTGCGGCCAGGCCACCGCTTCCTGCGGGTTCCCGGGCTCCTTCTGCTGCTCCGGGCGGCTCACTGAGTCCACCGGCGGCCCCCGGAGGCTCCTGCAATCCGCCGGCGGCTGCCGGCTCGCTGGCCGCTCCAGCCGGCACGGACAGTCCGCCGCCCATCTGCGGCCGGCAGCGCCTCCACCGCGCTGGGCGACGTACTGACATACCAGGCCAGACCGAACACCGCGACGAACAGCAGCGCGGGCAGCAGCGCAATGCCCAACTGCTTCAGCGAGGTAGTCGCTCGGAACGCCGAGGTTGCGCGCACCCTTCAGTGCACCGAGCAGCGCCGGCAGCGCGCGGTTGGAAACCGCCTTCGAGACCCGCTCCGTCAGCGGCGGCAGCGGCACGAAGCGCTGCTCGGCCGTCAGCGGCGGCATCAGCGCCGGCTTCAGCTTGGCCAGCACGATCACGTACACGATGTAGAGGCCGGCCAGCATGATTCCGGGGAAGAACGCGCCGGCGTACAGCTGCACCACCGATACACCGGCGGTGGCGCCGTAGACGATCAGCAGCACGCTGGGCGGGATCAGGATGCCCAGGCAGCCGCCGGCGGTGATCGAGCCGGCCGAGATGCGCACGTCGTAGCCGGCCTTCAGCATCTGCGGCAGCGCGAGCAGCCCCATCAGGGTGACCACCGCACCGACGATGCCGGTGGCAGTCGCGAACACCGCGCAGGTGAAGATGGTGGCCACCGCCAGCGAGCCCGGCACGCGCGCCATGGCCAGGTGCAGGCTCCTGAACAGCCGCTCGATCAGGTTCGCGCGCTCGACCAGGTAGCCCATGAACACGAACAGCGGAATGGAGATGAGTACGTCGTTGCTCATCACCTTGAACGCCGACTGCACCATCAGGTCGAGCGTGTGGGTGATGCTGCCGCCGTAGGCAAACAAAGTGAAGATCATCCCCATGCCCATCAGCGTGAACGCCGTGGGGAATCCCAGCATGATCGCCACCACGACGAGTGCCAGCATCATCAGGCCGAGGTGGCCGCTCGCGAGCTTGTCGGCCGAGAGCAGCATCACCGCGGTGCCCGCGATGATGAGCCCCATGATGATGAAGCCGAACCAGAGTTCCTTGCGAATCTTCATTGCGCAGCTCCCTGCTTCACTTCCTGCGCAACTACGATCTTGTCGAGCGCGGCGATGTCCTCGTCCTTCACGTGCACCATCTGCTTGAGCTTGTCGACGTCGACTTCCTCGACGTCCTGCTCGCGCGACGGCCACTCGCCTTCCTGCAGGCAGCGAATACAGCGGACGATCTCGACGATGCCCTGCAGCAGCAGCATTGCGCCGGCGAACGGGATGATGAACTTGAACGGGTAAAGCGGCAGCGGTGTGGCGGAAAACGTCTTTTCACGGATCGCCAGCGCTTCGTTCGCATAGATCCAGCCCGCGTACGTCAGCGCGACGATGCCGGGCAGGAAGAACACGATGTAGAGCACGAGGTCGATCGTCGCCTGCGTGCGCGGCCGGAAGAAGCCATACAGCACGTCGCCGCGCACATGGCCGTTCTTCGACAGCGTGTAGGCGCCGGCCATCATGAAGAGCGCGCCGTACATCATGATCTGCAGGTTGAGCGCCCAGTCGTGCGGCTGGTTCAGTGCATAGCGGGAATAGACCTCCCAGCTGATCATCCCCGTCAGCAGGATGATCATCCACGCGAAGGCCTGGCCCAGCCACGTCGACACGCGGTCGACCGCCAACAGGAGTTTCTGCATTGCGCTTCCTTCGCGGGAAGTAAAAGGGCCACCGGCCGTTGCTGCTGGCGGTGGCCCGTCGGACCTCAGCCGGCTGGTGGCTACTTCTTGCCGAAGTAGTAGTTGGACGCGATCTTGAAGTCGACCATGTAGTCGTTCTGCCAGGGAATGGCGCGCTGCGCGAAGGCCCTCTGCGAGTCGAGCACCTTCTTGAACAGCGCGTTGTCGGCCGACTTCGCCTTCATGATCTTGTCCCACGAGGCGAGCTGCGCGCGCAGGATCGCGTCGGGCGTCTTGTAGAACTTGACGCCCATCTTCTGCAGCTCGATGTAGTCCTTCGAGTTGCGGTCGATCGCCTTCCAGCTCATGTCGGCGCTGGACGCCTGCACCGCGTAGTCGATGACGGCCTTCAGGTCCGCCGGCAGCGCGTCGTACTTCGCCTTGTTGAAAGTGATCTCGAACTGCTCGCCGCTCTGGTGGAAGCTCTGCAGCATGCAGACCTTGGCCACGTCGGGGAAGCCGAGCAGCTTGTCCGACGACGCATTGTTGAACTCGGCGCCGTCGAGCAGCCCGCGGTCGAGCGCGGGCACGATCTCGCCGCCCGGCAGCGGGTTCACGGCCGCGCCCATGTCGGTGTACATGTCCACCGCCAGGCCGACGGTGCGGAACTTCATGCCCTTGATGTCCTCGACCTTGGCGATCGGCTTCTTGAACCAGCCGAACGGCTGCGTCGGCATCGGCCCGTAGAGGAACGACACGACGTCGACGTTGATGCTCTTGTAGATCTCGTCGAGCAGCGCCTTGCCGCCGCCGAAGTAATGCCACGACAGAAGCATGTTCGGGTCCATGCCGAACGACGGTCCCGATCCCCACAGCGCGAGCGCCGAGTTCTTGCCGTAGTGGTAGGCGACGACACCGTGACCACCGTCGAGCGTGCCCTTGGCCACCGCCTCGAGCAGCTGGAACGGCGGGACGACCGCGCCTGCCGGCAGCACCTCGATCTTCAGCCGGCCGCCGGCCATGTCGTTGACCTTCTTGGCGAAGTCGCTGGCGTACTCGTGGAAGATGTCCTTGGACGGCCAGGTGCTCTGGAAGCGGAAGGTCGTGGTCTGCGCTCGCGAAACCATCGGGAATCCGAGCGCCGCCGTGCCCGCAGTGGCCGCTGCCGCTTTGGAAATGAACGTGCGACGCGTCGGCGCAGCGTCCTTGCTCTTGACGAAATCCATGCTGTCTCCTTGGCTGAAAAAGATGAATCTGCGATGTGTCTGGCGTTAGGCCGTATTTGCTTGGCGCGGCTTGTCTCGGTTTCGCTGAAGTCGCAGGTTGGTGCCGCTGCCAGCGATTCTATTGAATCGGAACTCGCCGGGGAAACGATTCGGTCACGGATTAGGGAAATCACACGCCGCACGTCGGCTTCGCCGCAGCGCAGCAACCGTTCAGAAGAACCCGACACCCACCGTGAACAGGCGCTCGACGCGCTGGATCAGGCGCTTGTTCTCGACGAACACGATCAAGTGGTCCTCGGGCTCGATGACCGTATCGTGGTGCGCCATCAGCACGCGCGTCCGCTCGCCCTGCGCCTCGCACCACGGCACCGAAGGTGACGCCGCGCGGCAGTTCGATCTGTTCGATGCTCTTGCCGATGACGCGCGAGGTGCGGGCGTCGCCATGCGCGATGATCTCGAGCGCCTCTGCAGCGCCGCGCCGCAGGCTGTGCGCCGCCACCACGTCGCCCCGGCGGACGAACTTCAGCACGGCCGAGAGCGTGGCGTAGGAGGGCGAAATCGCGATGTCGATCTGCCCGCCCTGCATCAGGTCACCGTAGCTCTTGCGATTGATCAGCGAGATCACGCGGCGCGCGCCCATGCGCTTGGCGAGCAGCGAGCTCATGATGTTGTTCTCGTCGTCGTTGGTCAGCGCGATGAAGAGATCCGTCTCGTTCACACCTTCCTGCAGCAGCAGGTCCTCGTCGGTGGCATCGCCGTTCAGGACGATGACGTTCGCGGACAACTGGTGCGCGAGTACCTCCGCCCGCCGCTTGTTGAATTCGATGATCTTCACGTTGAAACGCTCGGGCGTATCCAGCCCCTCGCCGGTATCGAGTGCCCGTGCCACGCGCAGCCCGATGTTGCCGCCGCCGGCCAGCATCACGCGCCGCACCGGCTTGTCCATGCGCCGCAGTTCGCTCATCACGGTGCGGATGTTCTGCGTGTCGGCCAGGAAGAACACCTCGTCGCCCGGCTGAACCATGCGTGTCACCGTCGACCCGTACGCTGGCCCCTTCGCGGAAGATCGCGACGATGCGCGCATCGACGTTCGGCAGATGGCGGCGCAGTTCCTTCACCGGGTGCGACACCAGCGGGCCGCCCGCAAAAGCTGCGCACCGCGACCAGGCTGGCGCGGCCGTCGGCGAACTCGAGCACCTGCAGCGCCTCCGGGAACTCGATCAGCTTCAGCAGGTAGTCGGTGACGGTCTGCTCGGGGAAGATGACGTGGTCGCGCGGAAGCCTTCCTCGCCGATCAGCTTCGGATGCTCGCGCAGCTCGACGTTGCGCACGCGCGCGATACGCGTGGGGATGTTGTACAGATCGGCCGCCACCTTGCAGGCGACGAGGTTGGTTTCGTCGCCGGCGGTCACCGCGATCAGCATGTCCGCGTCCTCGGCGCCGGCCTGATGCAGCGTCGAAGGCAGCGCCGCGTTGCCCACCAGTCCGCGCAGGTCGAACCGGTCCTGCAGGTCTGCCACGCGCGCCGGATCGGAGTCGATCACGGTGATGTCGTTGGCCTCGGACACCAGGCTTTCCGCCACGGAGGATCCGACCCGGCCGGCACCGATGATGATGATCTTCATGGACGCGCCCCGCGACAGGCGACCAGGCGTTTAGGGTCAGTCGTCGTAGTCGTCGCGCTGGACATAGACAGGCGGCGGCACGGCCGCGACCGGCGCCAGCGATCCGACCACCGCCGACGGACCGTCTCCTGCGGACGATCGCGCCGCGCGCCGCGCCCCAGTTCGATGCCGAGTTGCTTGAGCTTGCGATACAGGTGCGTTCGTTCGAGCCCGGCACGCTCGGCGACGCGCGTCATGCTGTAGTTTTCGCGCGCGAGGTGGAATTCGAAGTAAACGCGCTCGAACTGGTCGCGCGCCTCGCGCAGCGGCTGGTCCAGGGCAACGCCGTTATGGCGCATCAGCCGGGGCCGGCGCCGGTTCGGCGGCGGTCGCGGCCGGCGACTTCCTCTGTCGCGGCCGGAATGAATGCCGATCGGCAGCGGCGGCCGCAGATTGCGCATCAAGCGCCCACGCTCGAGGCCCGAGCGAACGGCCGACAGCAGACGTGCCATGGCGATCGGCTTTTCCAGGAATTCGAGCGCGCCGAAACGGGTGGCCTCGACCGCGGTGTCGATCGTGGCGTGGCCCGACATCATGATGACGGGCATCGTCAGCTGGCCCAGCGAGGCCCACTCCTTCAGCAGCGTCACGCCGTCAGTGTCGGGCATCCAGATGTCGAGCAGCACGAGGTCGATCGACTCGCGCGCCCGCGCGTCGCGGGCGCGTGCCGCATTCTCGGCGGTAAGCACCGAATGCCCTTCGTCCGCCAGGATCTCCGACAGCAGCTCGCGGATTCCGACTTCGTCGTCGACGACGAGGATGGTGGCCATGGTCCTACCGAACCTGTCCCGGCGCGCCCTGCGCGAGCCTGGCTGGAAGTGCCGGGCAGCTCGGACGCGGGAAAGTGAATGCATGCGTGTCATCGGTTCTTCAAGCTCGCGTCCGTCAGGCGACGCGGCGTGCAGGCTCGCCGGCCGTTTCGGTGCGCGCGAGTCGCCGGAAGACGATGGTCACGATGGCGCCCGCCGCATGCCCGACGCCGGTCCCGCCGCTGCGGTTGACGACTTCGATGTGGGCGCCGTGTTCGTCGATGATCTTCTTCACCATGGCCAGTCCGAGGCCCGTGCCGCTCGGCTTGGTGGTCACATAGGGCTCGAACGCACGGCGAAGTATATTCGCCGCGAAACCCGGCCCGTTGTCCTCGACGGTGAAGCGCACCGCCCGGACCACCCGGGTGCTTTCGACGAACTCGGCGACCTCGGTGCGCGCCACGATGCGCGCATCGGCGCGGCCGGCCAGCGCCTCCTGCGCGTTGCCCACGAGGTTATGAATGACCTGGCGCATCTGCGTCGCGTCGCCTTCGATCAGCGGCAGCCCGACCGCCAGTGTGAGCGTCAGCGGCGTCCCCGCCGTCCGGTACAGCGTCGCGATCTCTTCGATCAGGGCATTGAGATCGAGCGGCAGCAGACGCGCGGGCGGAACGCGCGCGTAGTCGCGGAAGTCGTCGACCATGCGCTTCATCGCCGCGACCTGGTTGACGATGGTGGACGTACCGCGCCGGAGCACTTCCGCCTCGCCTCCGGGCAGCTTGTCGACCAGCTTCATCTGCAGTCGCTCCGCCGCCAGCTGGATCGGTGTCAGCGGGTTCTTGATCTCATGGGCGAGGCGGCGTGCCACCTCGCCCCACGCCACGGCGCGCTGCGCCGAGATCACCTGCGTGATGTCATCGAACACGATGACGTAACCGATATCGTCTTCGAGTGGCAGGCGCGAACCACGCGCGAGCAGCAGCAGCGGCTCCAGGGCACTTCCGCTCGTTCGCTTCAACTCGATCTGCTGCTGCCAGGAGTCGCGTGGCGTTCCGGCCAGCGCCTGCTGCGCGAAACCTGCTGCGAACGCCGTCGCCAGCGCCTCGTCCAGTTCCTTCAGCGGGCGGCCGATGTCGTCGTCGAGTGTCCGGTCGAGGATCCGCGAGGCGCCGAAGTTGGCCGTGACCAGGCGGAAGCTTTGGTCGAGCACGATCACGCCGGCCGACAGGTTGGCCAGCACGCGCTCGAGGTAGGCCTTGGCGTTCTCGACCTCGCGCTGCTTGAGCTCGACCGCGTCGCGCGCGTCGGTCAGCTGCCGCGTCATCGCATTGAACGACTGCGTCAGAAGATTCAGCTCGTCGCTGCCGGGGTACTCGCGCACCGGCGCATAGTTGCCTTCGGCCACAGCCCTCGTGCCCTCGGCGAGCTGCAACAGCGGGGCGGTCATCGAACTGGCCAGCAGCACGCTGCCGGCGATTGCGGCGAACACGGCGAGCAGCAGGGTCAGCGTCAGCGTGAGGCCGTAGATGGTCTTCAATCCGCTGCGCGACAGCGACAACTCCTGATAGTCGCGGTAACCGTTCTGCAATGCCTCGGCATTCGCGGCGATCGTCGCCGGCACCGGCTGGATGAGTTGCAGGAAGCGCTGGTCGGCTCCGCTCGCCATGCCTTCCGCGAACATGTTCAGACCCGTGCCTCCTGGCGCATCGCGCAAGCGGCCGCCGGTCAAATCGACAAGCGGCAGCAGCGAGCCGCCGGTCGCTGCCGACGGTGCCGGAATCGGCACGATCACGCGCGTTCGCAGCCCCTGGCGCTCCTCGGCCGCACCGGGCTCGCCTTCGAGGACAGCAAACAGGCGTTGCATGCGCGCCTGCCGCAGTTCGCCGGGCTTGGGAATTTCCGGAACCAGTTCGGAGACCTGCGCGCCGCTCGCGCCGATCAGCTGCCCACCCGCGCCGACCAGCAGTGCCTCGCTGATGCCGCCCTGTTCGCGCAGGCGGTTGAGCTGCACCAGTTGCGTCGACTCGGGAAGGTCGGCCAGCTCCAGGGCCCACGCGCGCGCCTTCGCCGTGACGTCACTCTTGAGATTGTCGAGCGCCGCGCGGCCGAGCGTCAGGCCCGAGTCCAGCGCGCGATCGACGCGCACGTCGAACCACGATTCGATCGAACGCGCCAGAAACTGGGTCGAGACGACGTAGATCAGCACGCCCGGCAGCACCCCCATCAACGCGAAAGCCACCGCGAAGCGCGTGGTCAGCCGCGCCCCGAAGCGCTTGAGCCGCAGCCGCTTGATGAGGCGGCGCACGAGCAAAAGGACGAGGACGGCCAGCGCCGCAGCAATCACCCCGTTGACCGCCAGCAGCACCGGATAATTCTTCTCGAAGAAGGCCGTGTTACCGCTGGCCGATGCCAGGATGAACAGCAGCACGCCCGAAAGCGCGATGGCAAAGAGCAGTCCGTAGCGGAGGACGCGCGGCATCTCAGTCAGGCCGGCCGCGCCGACGACGAGCAGGATTCCTGGCCGCCGGACCCGCCACGCGACACGTGCCCCGGGTCAAGGCGATCGGGCCGCGCGCCGAGAGGACCGGCCGGTTCATCGCCTCAGCGCGCCAGCTCGGCCGGCACCGCAAGCTCGTGCCAGTCGGATGCGAGGTTCCACTCGCGGCTGGTGATGGCGTTGACCTGGAAGGCTTGGGCAGCTGGTTGACGTCGAGCCGCATGCGGACTTGCGCCTCGAAGCTGTCGCCGGGCGAGAGCATGCCCTTTTCAATGACCTTCCACTGGCGCACGCTTTTCAGCAGTCCCAACGCCTCGTCCAGTGATTCGAAGGGCTGCGACAGGCCGCCGCGCGCGAGACGAAACTGGCGTGTCAGCGGGCTGAACGAAAGCCGGTACGTCAGCGTGCTGGTGCTGACCTTGCGGTCCAGCCAGTACCAGCGCTTGCGATACAGCTCGAACTCGATGTTGAAGTAGATCGCGATGCCCTTTTGCACCGCTTCGTCGAGCGCCTGCGGCATCTCGAACTCGAAGGTGGCGTTGAGCACCCCGCCGCCCACGCCTGCCAGGTGCCGGTTCAAGCGCCGCAGCGATAACTCCGATGCGCTCGTCGGCGTGCGCCGGCACGGCGCCCGCCAGCATCAGCAGCGCGATGACGGACCCGCGCAGCGCAGTAACGAGGTTCATCGGGACTTTTCGAGAAGTGCGTAGAAAAAACCGTCATGCAGCGTCGGCCACGGCTGCCCGGTGTCCCAGGCCATAGGCCCCGACGCACTCGGCAACAACAGCACCATGGGAGAACCCCCCGGAAGAGGCCTCACAGCAGCCCCAGGGAGCCGCCCCACCATGCGTTCAACCTGCTCGCGACCTTCCTCCGGAAACACGGAGCACACGACGTAAAGCAATCTACCACCCACCCCCAGCAGCGGCCATAAAGCCTCCAGGAACTGCCGCTGCAGCGTTGCCAAATGCGCAACATCAGCCTTCCGGCGTACCCACGGGATGTCCGGATGGCGCCGCACGACGCCACTGCCGGTGCACGGCGCGTCCAGCAGGATGCGGTCAAAGGGGGAACCGTCCCACCACGCCGACGTATCCCGCGCATCCGCCACGAGGACCTGCGCCTGCCGTCCGATGCGGGCCAGGTTGTCGGAGATACGGCGCGCACGCGCAGCGTCGGCCTCGATCGCCGTAAGTTCGAGTGCCGCGAGCTCAGCGAGGTGCCCCGTCTTGCCGCCGGGCGCGGCACAGGCGTCCAGTACCCGCATGCCAGCTTCTACGTCAAGCCACGGCGCGGCCAGTTGCGCGCCGGCGTCCTGCACCGACACCGTGCCATCCGCGAACCCCGGGATCTGCGCCACTGCACGAGGCTCATGAAGCCATACGGCCTGTTCGCCAACTTGAGTTGCTTCCACGTCGAGCGTACTCAGTTGCCGCAGATAGTCATTCACGGCGACCCGCGCGGAGTTCACCCGCACCACCAGCGGGGGTGCCGAGCTGCCCGCTGCGAGGACGGTGCGCCACTGCTGCGGCTCGGCCGCGCGGACCTGGTCGATCCACCACGAAGGCGCGTTGTAGTTCACCACGTCGTCGCGATTCAGTCGCTCGACGATCCCGCTCTGCTGTCGCAGGAAGTTGCGCAACAGCGCATTGACGAAACCGGCGGCAAAAGCTGTTGCGCGGTTCGCGCGCGCCGCGGTCACCGTCTGGTCGACGACGGCGTAGGCGGCATGCCGCTCCGTCAGCAACTGCGGCAACGCGACGGCGAGCAGTGCGCGAACGTCATCGGATGGAGGCCGCCCAGCCAGTTCGGCGATCACGCGCTCACTCAGTGCGCGTCGCCGCACCGCCGTGTAACTGACGTCCTGCACCGCCGCCCGCAAGCGACTGCCGTCTGCGATGGCGGCTTCCGCCAGCGCGCGATCGAGGGAACGACCCGCCATGAAGGCCCGAAAAACCCGCGCCGACAGCGCCAGCACCTCGGCCAGCGGCGGCGAAACGCCGCCGACCTCAGTCATGCGCGGGGTCAAGCTCGAAGCGCTGCGCAGGAGCCAGCGGGAATCCGGCGAGAAATTCGCGTACCGGCAGACGCTTCCCACCGGGCCGCTGCAATTCGGCGAGCCGAAGGCAGCCGGCGCCGCATGCCACGTCGATGCCGAGAGGACCGATCGCGATGACCGTGCCGGGCGCCACCGTGGTTTCCGTCTCAATGGACTCGGCGCGCCAGACCTTGATTGATGTCGCGCCAATCCGGGCGAGCGCAACCGGGAACGGGTCGAATGCCCGAACCTTGCGAGCAAGCACCGTGGCCGGCGCGGTCCAGTCAAGCCAGGCTTCGGCCTTCCCGATCTTCGCGGCATAGGTCGCGCCGTCGACCGGCTGCGGCTGCGCCACCAGTGCCCGTACCGAGCGCAGCGCCTGCACGAGCAGTGCCGCCCCGAGCTCCGCCAGGCGCGCCGTCAGTGTTGCGGCCGTGTCCTCCGGCGCAATGTCGATCGTCTGCGTGAGGAGCATCGGGCCGGTGTCGAGGCCCGCATCCATCTGCATGATCGTGATGCCCGTCGTGCGGTCGCCGGCCTCGATGGCGCGAGCGATCGGAGCCGCGCCGCGCCAGCGCGGCAGCAGCGACGCATGCACGTTGATGGACGTGAGCCTCGGGTACCAGCCGTCCCGCAATCCGCGCGGGATGTCGATCACGGCCTGCGGCAGGATCAGCCCGTAGGCCACCACGATCAGCACGTCGGGCGCCGCATCGGCAAGCAACCGGTGCGCCGCCTGCGCCTCATCGCCCTTGCGAAGTGTTGGGGGCGTCGCAACCGGCAACCCATGGGCCAGGGCGAGCGTCTTCACCGGGCTGGGCTGCAGCCGCAACCCGCGACCGGACGGCCGGTCGGGCTGGGTCAGCACGAGCGGGATCGTCCAACTCTCCGCGGCCGCTGCCGCCACCAGCGCCGCCAGTGACCTCGCGGCAAAGTCCGGCGTTCCCGCGAATACGATGCGCATCACCGCATTTTAGGTGGGCACGGCACCCGCCCACTGCGTTTACCATCGCGGCTGCCGCACAGATCACAAAGACGGCAAGGGAGACTCTTGAAACCACTGTCGGGGCTGGACTCGCTGTTCCTGCACCTCGAGACGCCGGCCACGCCGATGCACGTCGGCGCCGCGCATCTGCTGGAACGTCCGCGCCGGAGCGGCGACTTCGTTCTGCGCGTGCGCCGGCATATCGCCGGGCGCTTGCACCTTTCTCCGGTGTTCACGCGGCAACTGGCGAACATGCCGCTCGACTTTGCCAACCCGGTGTGGGTCCGGGCCGAGTCGGTCGACCTGACCAAGCACGTGGTCCGCGTCACCTTGCCCGCGCCCGGCACGCAGGCGCAATTCGAGGCGGCGATCGCTCGCCTGCATGCGCAGCCGCTCGATCGCTCCCGGCCGCTGTGGCGCTTCCACGTGATCGAGGGACTGCAGGACGGCGGCCTGGGGTTCTATTCCAAGGTTCATCACGCGACGCTCGACGGCGCCTCCGGGGTGGCCTTCGCGCAGGCCATGCTCGATCTCGCGCCCTCACCGCGCGCAGTCGAACCTGCACGTCGTCGCCGCATCGAGCACCCCGGCGTCGTGGCACTGATCGGTACCGCGCTCAAGGTCAGCGGCACGCAGACAGTGAACCTCGTGCGGCTCCTGCCCGGGCTGGCGCGTGCGGCCGCGCGGCTCGTCACCGGGTCGACGGGCTTCAGCCGCAACCTCACGTTCGGACCGCGCACGGCATTCAACCGTGCGATCGATGCGGGGCGCACGTTTGCCACGGCGTCACTGCCGCTCGCCGAGGTGCGCCGGCTGGCCAAGGCGAACGAGGCAACGCTGAATGACGTGGTGCTTTCGCTGGTCGGCGGTGCGTTGCGTGACTACTTCAGGACGCGCGGTGGTGTGCCGGCCAAGTCGCTGGTCGTCGCGATGCCGGTCTCGCTGCGCGAAGCCGGCAACACCGAAGCCACGACCCTGGCGACGATGACGCTGGCCTCGCTGGCTACGAACATCGCCGATCCGCTCGAACGGCTGAGGGCAGTGCAGGCCTCCACACAAGCCGCCAAGGAAGTGACGCGCCAGCTCAAGGGCCTGATCCCGACGGACTTTCCCTCGCTTGGACTGCCCTGGCTGCTGTCGGCCGCGGCGAGCCTGTATGGGCGGACTTCGCTGGCCAACCGCATTCCTCCGATCGCCAATCTCGTCGTCTCGAACGTTCCCGGGCCCGATGTGCCGCTATATCTCGCCGGAGCGCGCCTCAAGACCTACTGGCCGGTGTCGATCGTCGAGCACGGTCTGGGGCTCAACATCACCTTGCAAAGCTATGCCGGATCACTCGAGTTCGGAATCATCGCCGCCCGGGTCGGAGTTCCGGACGCGCGGCCGCTGGCGCGTGGACTCGAGCATGCATTTGCCGAACTCCAAAGTGCGAGCGACGCGCGCACTTCGGCACTAGCGCCGAAACCGGCACGCGCGCGCAAAGCAACGCCACCGCGGCGGAAGCCGGCCGCCTGAGTCACGATCCCTTCGTCACCTAGATCTCTCTGCCTTGGACACTACGCAGTACTGGTACGAATTCGACTGGACGCGCCCGCCTGGCTTCGTGCGCATGGCTCTCGAGTGGCGCGCGCCGTGGGAATTCGGCGCCACGATGCTCGCCACGCCCTGGCTCGATCAGGTGCCCGACGGCGACGGCCACGCGGTGCTCGTGTTTCCCGGCCTGATGGCATCAGACGCTTCGACCAAGCCATTGCGCAATTTCCTGGAACGGAAGGGCTACGTAGCCTACGGCTGGGATCACGGGTCAAACCTGGGTCCCAAGGACGGTGTGCTCAACCACTGCATGGAACGGCTTCGGCAGATCCGGCGCAAGCACAAGCGGCGCGTGAGTCTCATCGGCTGGAGCCTCGGGGGTATCTATGCGCGCGAAATGGCCAAGGACTTCCCACGCGACGTGCGGCTGGTGATCACGCTGGGCACGCCGTTCACCGGTCACCCCCGGGCCACCAATGCCTGGCGGCTGTACGAGCTCGTGACCGGCCACCGCATCGGGGCGCCGGAGATCCATGGGCCGCTGCGCGTGGCCCCGCCGGTGCCGACGACCTCGATCTACAGCCGGACCGACGGCGTCGTGGCCTGGCAATGCAGCGTCGAGCGCACGAGCCCGCGCACCGAGAACGTCGAAGTCGAGGCGAGCCACCTGGGCTTGGGGCTGAACCCCCTGGCCTGGTATGCGATTGCCGATCGGCTTGCACAGCCCGAAGGTCGGTGGAAACCATTCGATCGAAGTGGAGCGCTGGGCTGGTTCTACCGCGACCCTGAGCGCAAGGCCTGGTTCTAGCGATGCCGCAAATTGCCGCCAACGGGCTGACGTTCGACGTCGAGGACATCGGCGAGCCAGGCGCTCCGGTCGTCCTGCTGATCATGGGTCTCGGCATGCCCGCCGCTGCGTGGCCCGTCGGCTTTGTCGAGCACCTGGTCCACGCCGGGTTGCGCGTCATCCGCTTCGATAATCGCGACAGCGGCCATTCGGCCAAGCTGCGCATGACGCGACTGCCAAACCTGCAATGGGCGATCGCGCGCGCGCTGATGCGGCTGCCGGTGCACGCACCCTACACCCTCGACGACATGGCCGCCGATGCCGACGGGTTGCTAGCCGCGCTCGGTGTCGAGCGTGCCCATGTGGTCGGGGCATCGATGGGCGGCATGATCGCGCAGGTGCTGGCGGCGCGCTATCCGCAGCGCGTACGGTCGCTGACATCGATCATGTCGTCCACCGGCAACCCGAGCCCGCGCATCGCGTTCGGCAGCCATCGGGCGCTGCGCGCGATCCTGCTGCGACCGAAGAATGTCGATGACGTCGCGCAACTCACCGATCACCTGATGCGAGTGTTCAGTGTGATCGGGAGTCCGGGCTTTCCGCCAGACCCGACGCTGCAAAGGGAACACCTGGAGCGCGTCGCGCGCCGCGGGTATTACCCTGCAGGATCGGCACGGCAGCTGCTCGCCATTCTCGCGTCGGGCGATCGCCGGCCACTGCTGGCCCGCATCGAGGCGCCAACACTCGTGATCCACGGCCGCGACGATCCCCTCGTCCCGCTTGCGGCCGGCGTTGATACCGCCGATCACATCCGCGGCGCGCAGCTCAAGGTGATTCCCGGCATGGGGCACGACTTTCCGCCCGCGCTGCAGCCCGAAATCGCGGCGCTGATCATTGACCACGCGCGCCGAGCCGAGCCCGTCCCGGAGGACCGCGCGGCCGCCTGAGGTGGCTGCGCGTCACATCTTCTGGAACAGGTGCGCGTACTGTCGCGCCACCGGAAGTTCACGCTCGTGGCCGCGGATACGCACCTGCAGCTTGCCGGCGAGGTCACGTCGCGTCCCGGCGACGGCATGCTGGTTGACAACCACCGCGCGGTGGCAAAAGACCCAGACTGCCTGCCTCAGGCAGCTCGCACCCGGCGCTTCTTCATCTTGGTCTTGATGCGATCCTGCTTCAGCGGCGAGAGGTATTCGACAAACATCTTGCCCTGCAGGTGATCGATTTCATGCTGGACACAGACGGCCAGCAGCCCGCTGCAGTCACGCTCGAAGACTCCACCCTTCGCGTCGAACGCACGCACCCGGACCTGCGCCGGACGGGTCACGGCGTCGTACACGCCGGGCACCGAAAGACATCCTTCTTCGCACTCGACGACCTCGTCGGAGGTCCAGACGATCTCGGGATTGACGAAAACGAGCAGCTCGTCCTTGGCTTCCGACGTGTCGATGACGATGACGCGCTCATGGACGTCCACCTGTGTGGCCGCCAGCCCAACGCCCGGGGCCTCGTACATCGTCTCGGCCATGTCGGCGACCAGTCGCCGCAACCGCTCGTCGAATACCGTGACGGGCCGCGCAACCGTGCACAACCGGGGGTCGGGATATTCCAGAATTGGAAGCAAAGCCACGTCACTCTCTCCAACGCGTGGGCCAGCCACCTGCGGCATGAACCGGATAACTCCCCGGGTCTGACCCTGCTTTTCCGTCGCCCGAGCGACGGGAATTGCCGCCACACTGCGCCCTGATGAACGATCGGCAGGGGCTCGTCCGACGCCGTCCCACGCCTTTCGGTATCGCGCCTAGTCGGGATCAGTCGATCCGTCGATCCGTTGCGATATCAAGGCACTAGGGGCAGAATCTGACGTCCTGTCTCAGCTTAAGTAGCTATCGGCACCACAGATTTCAAGCCGGTGCCACAAGCGTTCGGGACGGTACAAACCCCGTCGGACGGCCAGAGGGAGCTTGCATGATGAAGACTAGCATGGGCGTTCTTGCCGCCGCCTGCGTAAGCATGACGGCAGCCAGCACCGCTCTGGCGCAATCAGCCACCAGCCGTTATCCGATCACGACCGAGCAGCGGACGACGGCTGACCAGGTGGCCCAGGCCGGCGTGCCGCTGGCCGCCCTGGCTCCGGATGCCCCCGAGCTGTACACGATCAAGTCCGGCGACACACTGTGGGACCTGTCCCGCATGTATCTCACGAGCCCCTGGCGCTGGCCCGAGCTGTGGGGAATGAACAAACAACAGATTGCCAACCCACACCTGATCTATCCGGGCCAGCAACTGCGACTCGTCAGGGAAAACGGACGGGCGCGGCTGGAAATCGCCGGCGGCGCGGGTGGTGATCCGCGCGAAGGCAAGCTGCAACCCTCGATTCGCGACCTCGGTGCGGATCGCGCGGCCATCCGCAGCATTCCCACCAACCTGATTCAACCGTTCCTCTCGCAGCCGATGGTGCTCGACCCGACCGCGTTGAACGACGCGCCTCGCATCGTCGCCACGCAGGAAGGCCGCGTTTATGCCGGGCGTGGTGACAGCGCCTATGTGCGCGGCATCAAGGACGACGCCATCCGCAACTACAGCGTGTTCCGCCCGCTGCGGCCGCTCTACGACATCGACGACATCAACCGGAAATCGCCCATCGCGTACGAAGCGTTCTACCTGGGTACGGCCAGTGTCACGCGTCCGGGCGAAGTCGCGCGGGTTGAAGTCACGGAAAGCAAGCAGGAGATCGGCGTCGGCGACCGCATGCTGCCGGTCGAGCCGCATCCGCTGATCAGCTATGTGCCCAAGGCGCCGGCGTCGCCGATCGAGGCACGCATCATCTCGATCTATGACGGCGTGCGTTTTGCCGGCGGCACGCAGATCATCACGTTGAACCGCGGCTCCAATGAAGGCCTCACCATCGGGGACACGGTCCAGCTGTGGCGTGCCGGCGACACGATCAAAGATCGCACGCTGCCTGGCAATCAGTTCGTAAAGCTGCCGGACGAACAGATCGGACTCGCTTTCGTCTTCCGCGTCTTCCCGACGATTTCCTACGCGCTGATCCAGCGCGGTACGCAGCCGGTGGAAGTCGGCGACCGCGCCTCCAGCCCGACCGACGACCTCGACCTGCCGCGACTGCAGACGCCCGAATCCGAAGCGGATCGCGTTCTACGTCAACCACTGCGTCCGCTCAACGTGCAGTAAGCCCGGCGCCATCCGTGCAGCCGGAGGAGCGCGCTGCATGGCTGCGACTGATTGCCACGCCCGGACTCGGGCCGCGCACGGCGCGCCATCTGCTTGCCTCCTTTGGCCTGCCTGACGCGATCTTCGGCGCCAGCGCGGCAACCCTGGCGCGGGCCGTGCCCGAGCCGCTCGCACGCGTCCTCGCCGCCCCTCCAAGCGCCGAGGTGCAGTCCGCGATCGATGCGACAGAACACTGGCTCGCCGGCGCGCCGAGCCACGCGTTGATCTGCCTCGCGGATGCCGATTACCCTCGGCTCCTGCTCGATACCCCCGATCCACCGCCGGCGCTGTTTGCCATCGGGCGCCGCGACTTGCTGAATCGTCCGGCGCTCGCCATTGTCGGCAGCCGCAACGCCACGCAGCAGGGCGTGGCCAATGCCGAAGCGTTTGCGAGTGCGCTCGCCCGCACTGGCCTGACGATCATCAGCGGCCTGGCGCTGGGCATCGACGCTGCGGCTCATCGCGGCGCGCTCGATGCCGACAGCGACGCCGGCACCATCGCCGTCGTCGGCACCGGAGTCGATGTCATCTACCCCGCAAGCCATCGCGCCTTGACACAGCGCATCCGCGAAGAAGGACTCGTGATCTCGGAGTTTGCGTTGCGCACACCGGCCATCGCGCACAACTTCCCGCGCCGCAACCGCATCATTGCCGGCCTTGCACGCGGCGTGCTCGTTGTCGAGGCCGCACTGCGCTCCGGCTCCCTGATCACCGCGCGCCTGGCGGCCGACGCGGGCCGCGATGTCTTCGCGATCCCCGGATCGATCCACTCGCCGCTGGCGAAGGGCTGCCATCGCCTGATCCGCGATGGCGCGAAGCTCGTGGAATCCGCCCACGACATCGCCGGGGAACTGGGACTGGAGCAGACGATGCAAGCGGCTGCGGACGTCGTCGCGCCCGGCCCGCACGCTGAATTGCTGGCACTGATCGGACACGATCCGGTCGGCCTCGACACGCTCGCCACGCGCAGCGGACGCGATGCGGCTTCCTTGTCTGCCGCCCTGCTCGAGCTCGAGCTGGCACAAGATGTTGAGCGTCTCCCTGGCAACCGCTACCAGAGGTTGCGGTAGGGCTTTACAGCGGCCCGGCCCTCGCATAGAGTTCGAAGAACGTGTTCGACGTCCTCGTCTACCTCTACGAAAACTACGGCGCGCTGCATGCGTGCCCGGACCCCGACTCCCTCTCGCGCAAGCTGACCGCCGCCGGCTTCGACGACGAAGAGATCAGCGAAGCCCTGGCCTGGCTGCAGGGATTGCAACTGGTGACGCAGCAATCGGTGGCCGTCGGCCCCGAAAGCACGCGCTCCTTCCGTATCTTTGCCACCGTGGAAACCGAACGGCTCGGGACCGAGTCGATCGGCTTTCTAAGCTTCCTCGAGCACGCCGGTCAACTGACGCCGACGCAGCGCGAGATCGTCATCGAGCGGGCACTGGCCATCGAAGAGACGCCCATCCCGCTCGAAATGACGAAGGTCATCGTCCTGATGGTGCTCTGGAGCCAGCAGGCCGACATCGACGTCCTGCTGCTCGAAGAACTCCTGCACGACGGGTCCGAGCGGGACCTGCACTGAGCGCCTCGGGTGTACGCGAGCGGCTTTGCCGCTCGCACGTGCACTCGGAGCGGCACGGTTCCCGCTGCGCGAGAACCGCAACGACCAGTTTGTCGACTCTGCTCCGGAGCGGCCGCGCGCTCCGCCGATCATTGACGGCACGGCTCCCTCCCTACCCTCCCTCCGAGAGGGAGGGACTTAGTCGATTTCTCCCGTTGGGGCGGGCACTTGCGCGGGTTTCCGGATTCGTTGTTATCCTGAAAAAAGAGAGCTCAGCTCATATAAGGACAGGCCGCCATGTGTTGGCGGCCTATTTTTCTGCATGTCCAAGGCCCTGATCATTGCCGAGAAGCCGTCCGTCGCCGCCGACATCGCGCGCGCTATCGGCGGCTTCACCAAGCAGCAGGATTTCTTCGAAAGCGACCGCTATGTGCTGTCCTCGGCGGTCGGTCACCTGCTCGAGCTGAAGGCGCCAGAGTCGCACGACGTCAAGCGCGGCAAGTGGACCTTCACGCACCTGCCGGTCATTCCGCCGCACTTCGAGCTGGCGCCGATCGGAAAGAGCGAGTCGCGTCTCAAGGTCCTGCTCAGGCTCCTCAAGCGCAAGGACGTCGGCGAACTGATCAACGCCTGCGACGCCGGGCGCGAGGGCGAGCTCATATTCCGTTACATCGTGCAGGCGGCGAAGGCGCGCCAGCCGGTGCGCCGTTTGTGGCTGCAGTCGATGACGCCAGCGTCGATCCGCGAGGCCTTCGAGTCGCTGCGCAGCGACGACGAGATGCTGCCGCTGGCCGACGCCGCGCGCAGCCGCTCGGAGGCCGACTGGCTGGTCGGCATCAACGGCACGCGCGCGATGACGGCCTTCAACAGCAAGGAAGGCGGCTTCTACCTGACGACCGTCGGCCGCGTGCAGACGCCGACGCTGGCGATCGTCGCCGAGCGCGAGGACAAGATCCGCCGCTTTGTATCTCGCAACTACTGGGAAGTGCGCGCCAAGTTCGACGCCAAGGCGGGACAGTACGAGGGGCGCTGGTTCGACGAGGCCTTCAAGAAGCTCGACGATGCCGACGCGCGCGCCGAGCGCCTGTGGGACGCGGCGAAAGCGGCTGCGATCGTGGCCGCGTGCACCGGCCGGCCGGGCGAGGTCACGGAGGAGTCGAAACCGAGCACGCAGCTGTCACCGCTGCTCTTCGACCTGACGTCGCTGCAGCGCGAGGGCAACAGCAAGTTCGGTTTCTCCGCCAAGACAACGCTGTCGATCGCGCAGGCCCTGTACGAGAGGCACAAGGTGCTGACGTATCCGCGTACCGACGCGCGCGCGCTGCCCGAGGACTACCTCGGCGTCGTCGGCAAGACGATGCAGGAACTAGGCGCGCAGTCTCCGTACAAGGCGTTCGCCAAACAGGTGCTGAAGAATGGCTGGGTGCGGCCGAACAAGCGCATCTTCGACAACTCGAAGATCTCGGACCACTTCGCGATCATCCCGACGCCTGCAGACGCCCGGTCACCTGTCCGAGGTCGAGGCCAAGCTCTACGACCTGGTCGTCAAGCGCTTCCTCGCGGTGTTCTTTCCGGCCGCCGAGTATCTCGTGACGACACGCATCACGCGCGTCGAGCCCCACGCGTTCAAGACCGAGGGCAAGGTGCTGGTCGAAGCGGGCTGGCTCGCGATCTACGGTCGCGAGGCGATCGAGGAGCAGGGTGCGCTGGTCAAGGTCGAACCCGGCGAGAAGGTGCAGACCGCCGAAATCGAGTCGGTGGCGCTGGCAACTCGTCCGCCGCCGCGCTACACCGAAGCCACGCTGCTGACCGCGATGGAAGGCGCCGGCAAACTGATCGAGGATGACGAACTGCGCGCGGCGATGGCCGGCAAGGGCCTCGGCACTCCGGCCACACGCGCGCAGATCATCGAGAACCTGATCGATCAGCGTTACATGGTGCGCGACGGCAAGGACCTGCGTCCAACGCGCAAGGCGTTCGACCTGATGACGCTGCTCAAGGGTCTCGACGTGCCCGAGCTGACTGCGCCCGAACTGACCGGCGAATGGGAGTTCAAGCTGGCGCAGATGGAACGCGGCCGGCTCAAGCGCGATCTTTTCATGCGCGAGATCGCCGGGATGACTCAGAAGATCGTCGAGCGCGCGAAGTCCTACGAATCCGACACCGTGCCGATCGAAGACCCGGCACAGCTCACGACACCCTGCCCGAAGTGCGGCAAGACAGTCGTCGAGAACTATCGCCGCTTTGCCTGTTCCAGCTGCGACTTCTCCATTCCGAAACACCCCGGCAGTCGTTCGCTGGAAGTGGAAGAGGTCGAAGAACTGCTGGGCAAGGGCACGATCGGGCCGATGTCGGGCTTCATCAGCAAAATGGGCCGGCCATTTTCGGCCGTCCTCAAGCTGACGCCCGAGTACAAACTGGAGTTCGACTTCGGCCAGGGCAGTGACGACGGAGCCTCGGACGAAGCGGTCGACTTCTCCGGCCAGCAACCCATTGGCCCGTGTCCGAAGTGCGGCGGTCGCGTGTTCGAGCAACCGATGAACTACCTGTGCGAGCGCGCCACCGGCCCGGCGAAGACCTGCGATTTCCGGTCGGGCAAGGTCATCCTGCAGCAGCCGATCGAGCGGACGCAGATGGAAAAGCTGCTGAGCGTCGGCCGCACCGACGTGCTGCGCGCGTTCATTTCAAATCGCACGCGGCGCAAGTTTTCCGCTTTTCTGGTGCGCAAGCCTGATGGCACCGTCGGCTTCGAATTCGAGCCACGCGCCAAGACGGCCACCAAAGCCGCAGGCAAGTCGGCAGCACGCGGGCACGCTGCCGCGCCTGAAACCGAAACCAAGACGCCAGCAGGACGGGCGGCAAACTCGGCAACCGGAACCGCCGTCCCCGTCGACGAAGCCAGTCCACGCAAGATCAGCCCGCGCAAGCCAACACGCGCCGCGGCCAAACGTCCGGCCAAGACCGCCGCTAAGCGAGCCGCCAAGACGCCCGCGCGGAAGACCGCGAAGTCAGCGCGCTGACGCGGACCGGGCTCACGCAACAAGAAGCTTTCGCCGAAGTTCGTCCGAGCTAGTCCGACGCTCATCCAAGGACGGCAGTCCGTGACATACGGGCGCTCGGCTATGCTCGCCGCATGCAGCGTTTCCTCATCATCGCCGGCATCGTTGCGGTCGCGCTCGGCCTCGCCTGGCCGTGGCTGGCTCGAGTCGGCCTGGGCCGCCTGCCGGGCGATCTGCATGTCGAGCGCGGGGGCCTTTCCTTCTACTTCCCGCTGACGACCTCGATTCTCGTGTCACTCGTCGTCAGCCTCGTCATCTGGCTGTTCCGGCGCTGACGCCATGGTGAACGAATCCTTGCCGCGCCGGTTCACGGCCCTGGTGCGCGCCGCCGCCGCGCTGGCGGCGATGTTCCTGCTGACGGGCGCCTTCGTCTCCTGCGAAGGCATCACGGACGAAGACGCCAACAATGGTTCGGGCGGGTCGGACGGAACGCACACGAACAGCGCGGCGATGGCCAAGTGGACGCCCGACACCGACTTCGACACCTGCACGAAGGATTTTCACGACACGTACTACGTCATCGGGCCGGACGGCAAGAAATACCCCACCTGGCATCCGCCGACGGCCACCGACCCGGCAACAGGGAAGCTCTGCTCGTTCGGACACGAGCATGGCCGCGACCCGCGCGGCTCGGCGCTATGGGATTCGCTGCGCAACCATTACGCCCACGACACCAACGGCAACGGCACCATCGACACCGCCGAGCGCGATGCGAGCGGCGTGCCGTTCGGCTATGCCTCCGAGCAGCTGCGTGCCTACAACGCGGCCAACGGCATCGCGAACGCCAACCGCGACGAAGATCACCTCGGCTACAAGATCGCGTGGGAAAACGGCATCTTCCGCACGCGGACCGTGAACGGCCAGGTGCAGACCTTCGACCTCTCGTGCGATGCGCTGTCGGTCCTGCACCAGGAGACCTATTCGGCCGATTCCTACTCGAGCAACCTGCACGAAGTCCTGTACGCGATTGACTGCAGCCGTGGCGCCGATGCCGCGCGCTTCGGCGGCAAGGTCATCGTCAGTGCGATGGCGACTTTCGGCAACCCCGGCGAGTTCACGGTCGAGCAGTCCAAGGGAACGTTCACGACGGTCCGATACGGGACATCACAACCGCTCAACTCGCCGGCAGGCGGCGGCGAGCGCGGACGGGTGGTACCAACGGCAGACAGCGTATACGCCGCCGTGCTCGTGCCCGTCGGTCAGACGTCGGACTTCGCGACCGGGTTGACCGAGACCTGGTACTCGGGCCTTGCGCTTCGGCGCACCGACGGCACCGAACTCGTGTTTGTCGACCCGTCGTACGCAGTCGCGTCGCCATCACGCTATTTCAATGTGGCTACGCTGAACGCCGAAGCACGGACGGTCGAGCTTTGCTACATCGGCATCAGCCTCTCGGGCGAACTGATCGATGATCCCTTGCGAGCCGCTTTGATCGTGCGGCAGGCTCGTGGCCCCGAGTGCTCGGGCATTGCCCCCAACGGCCCGGCGACGCCTCGCGTCAGTCGTATCCCTTATGACGACTCGCGGAGCGTCTTCAACGGATGCCGCCGGCGCGTCACGTTGGGGGCGACGCGCATCAACAACGGCGGCGGCTCGGCTACAACGTGGTACAGCGACCCTTACGGACGCGCCACGCGCGCCGGGAGCTTCACCGGAGGCGTCAAGCAGTATGTCGGCGTCATCAACAACAGCACCGCAGGTGACATCGATCGCGTCGCTTTCGGTGCCGACCTCGATCCCTGCCTGCCGGGCAGCAATATTCACGCGCCGAATTAGTGGCGTCGCTCGTGTACGCGACCGCTGCGCGGTCGCACGTGCACTCGCTCCGGTACGGTTCGCGCAAAGTGCGAACCGCTCAAGACTGATCAGTCGGCTGCGCTCCGGAGCGGCCGAGCGCTCCGCCGACAGACAAAGGCATGGCACTCACCCTGGCCCTCTCGCCAAGCGAGAGGGAATGAAGCACCCCCCTGCACCCTCCCCGCCTGGCGGAGAGGGCAAGGTCACCATCGCACTGCGGCGCGCATCGCGGGGTGGGGTGCCCGCCGTTGCCATTCGGCGGAGCGCTCGGCCGCTCCGGAGCGCAGCCGACTGACTAATCGGAACGAGTGCAGGTGCAAGTCCCGGCTACGCCGGGACTTGCGTACACGAGTGACGCCCACGATGGCTGTTATCGTGCCGCCCCATGATTCTCTTTGCATCAACGATTCTGCTGTCGGCGTTCCTGCTGTTTCTGGTGCAGCCGATCATCGCCAAGCAGATCCTGCCCTGGTTCGGGGGCACTTCCGCGGTCTGGATCACCTGCCTGGTGTTCTTCCAGGTGCTGCTGCTCGCCGGTTACACCTACGCGCACGTGATTACGCGGCGCCTGACGCCGCGCCGGCAGGCCGGGTTGCATATCGCGCTGCTGCTGGCGAGTCTGCTCTTCCTGCCGATCATTCCGAGCGCGGCGCTCAAGCCGACCGCGGATGCCGATGCCGCGCTGCGCATCCTCCTGCTACTTGGGGCCACGATCGGCCTGCCTTACTTCCTGCTGTCGACCACAGGCCCGTTGCTGCAGAAATGGGTGGCGCCGCAATTCCCGGAGAAATCCGTCTACCGGCTGTTCGCGTTATCCAACTTTGGATCGCTCATTGGCCTGCTTGCCTTTCCGTTTGCCGTCGAGCCGTTTGCGACGTCCACCACGCAGTCGATGGTGTGGAGTGCTGCCTATGCGCTCTTCGTGGGCGTCTGCAGCTGGTCGGCGTGGAAGGTCGGCCGTCAGGAGGGACCACATTTCGCGACCATCGATGCGACACACCGCGGCGGCCGACGAGCCGGGAAGCGCGCCGCGCGCACACGACTACCTGCTGTGGCTCGCGTTCTCGGTGCTGGGCTCGGTGATGCTGCTGGCATCGACCAGTCACATCACGCAGAACATCGCCTCGGTGCCCTTCCTCTGGGTGCTACCGCTGTCGCTGTACCTGCTGACCTTTGTCGTCGCGTTCGAGGGGCGGGGCGGACGCGGCTGGTACGAACAAAACTGGTGGCTGTTCATTACGCTGTTGCTGATCGTCGGCATGGCCGCCGGCCTGTCTGCCGCGCGTGGCGTCTTGGACGTCGGACTGGCCGTTCCCCTTTACACGCTCGGCATGTTCATGGCGGTGCTCTTCTGCAACGGTGAACTTGCACACCGCAAGCCGACGCCGAGCTACCTGACTCACTTCTATCTGACGGTCTCGCTCGGCGGCGCGCTCGGGGGGCTCTTCGTGGGACTGGTCGCGCCGCGCATCTTCCCGGCGTACCTCGAACTTCCGCTTGCGCTCGTGCTGCTCGCAGGCCTCGCAGTCGTCGTCGCGTGGCGCAACAAGTGGCTGGTCGGGCCGGCGATCGTGGCCTCGCTCGCCACGATCTGGTACGCGGGCGAATACCTTCAGTTCTTGCGCAACGACGTGGTGTTCATGCAGCGCAATTTTTACGGCACCCTGCGCGTGCGCGAGCAGGGCAGCGGCGACTACCAGGTGCGACGGCTGCTGCACGGCGTGATCCTGCACGGCGAGCAATTCACGATCAGCCCGGATCGGCTCGAGCCCGGAACCTATTACGCGCGCACATCCGGCGTCGGCCGCGCGATCGCGGCCAAACAGGCCGCGGGGCCGGTGAGAATCGGCGTCGTCGGCCTCGGCGTGGGCACGCTGTCGGCCTATGGACATACGGGTGACGTCGTCCGCTTTTATGAACTCGATCCCGACGTGCTGGCGCTGGCGAAGAGCCACTTTGGCTACCTGAACGCGGCACCGGCGAAACTCGAGTTCGTCATCGGGGACGCGCGCCTTTCAATGGAGCGCGAGCTTGCGACCGGCGCTCCGCAGAAGTTCGACGTGCTGGCGATCGACGCTTTTTCGAGTGACTCGATTCCCGTGCACTTGATCACGCGCGAGGCGATCCGCCTCTACATGCAGCAGCTCGCCCCGGGGGGTGTGCTGGCGGTGCACATTTCCAACCGCTTCCTCGACCTCAAGCCGGTCCTGGCGAACATCGCCGCGGCCGAAGGCCTGCAGGTGCGGCTGGTCAGCGACCATCCCGCCGAGCCGGCTTCGATGACCGACTGGGTGCTCATCTCCGCCACACCGGAGCCGTTCAAGGCAGAAGCCCTGGCCGTGGCCGTGCCAATCGAGCCTACCCCCGGCTTCTCACTCTGGACCGATCAGTTCAACAACCTGCTCGACGTGCTGAAGTCGAATCCGCTCGAGGCATTCAAGGGTCTGTTCACCGGTTGAGGCCGGCCCACCGACGATCTGAGATACTTGCGTCCGCCGGCCTGGCCCGGCGTCGCGACAGCGCTGTTCCAACCACGCCTCTTTCGCAGGAATCCCCGATGTCTCAAACGCGCAAGCCGCGCATCGTCATACGCAATTCCAGGATCCATGGCCGCGGTGTGTACGCCGCCCGCAAGCTCGCTGCCGGTGAACGCATCATCGAATACAAGGGTGAGCGCATCACCTGGAAGGAGGCCGACCGCCGCCCGCCGTCGGATCCCGACGATCCGAACCACACGTTCTTCTTCTCGTTGTCGGATGGCAAGACGGTCATTGACGCCAATGTCAACGGCAATGCAGCGCGCTGGATCAACCACTCGTGCGAGCCGAACTGCGAGAGCGAGGAGACCGACGACGGGCGTGTCTACATCGAGGCCTTGCGCGACATCCGCCGCGGCGAGGAACTCAATTACGACTACGGCCTGATCATCGACGAACGCCTCACGCCCACACTGAAGAAACAGCATGAATGCCGCTGCGGCTCTCCCCAGTGCCGCGGCACAATGTTTGCCCTCAGGACACGGAAGAAAAAGGAAGCGAAATGAACTTGATGCATTCGATGTCGGTGCCGGTCTTCGTCAAGACTCTTGGCAACCTGTCCGCCATCCTCGACAAGGCGGCGGCCCACGCCGAGGCAAAGAAGATCGATCCGGCCGTGCTGCTAGCATCGCGCCTGTACCCAGACATGTTCACTCTGACCAAGCAGGTCCAGGTGGCCTGTGATTTCGCCAAGGGCACCGTCGCGCGCCTGGCCGGGCAGGAACCCCCGAAGTACGACGACAACGAGACAACGATCGAGGCGCTCAAGGCGCGTATTGCGAAGACGGTCGACTACGTGCAGGGTTTCCAGGCAGCCCAGTTCGCCGGCGCCGAGGAGCGCGAGGTCCAGATGAAGATCCGCGACCAGACGCTCACTTTCAAGGGGCTCAGCTACCTGGCGCACATGGCGCTGCCGAACTTCTTCTTCCACGCCACGACCGCTTACGACATCCTGCGCCACAACGGTGTCGAACTCGGCAAGCGCGACTTCATCGGCGCGATTTAGACCGCGCACCGGGCCAGTCGAGCGCGAACCTCTGGCGGCCGATCCGGTCGAATCTGCCATGACGCGCTCCCCGACCCGATCCGCGCGCCGTTGGCTGACGGCGCTGGTCGCGGCCGCAATCGGGCTGGGAGCCGTCGCCGGCTGCAGCTCGCTCGATGAATGGCAACGGCAGGCGATCTTCAATCCCGCGCGCGACAACCCGCGCTGGTTCGCCGATCCGCTCGACGGCACCGAGGAGTACGACGTCCGTCTCGCCAATGGCGACACGCTGCACTTTTGGTATGTACCGCAGAAGGACGCCGCAAGCGCACCTACTGTGCTCTATCTGCACGGCGCGCGCTGGAACATGAACGGCAGCGTCTTCCGCATCGCGCGCTGGCACGATCTCGGCTTCAACGTACTGGCGGTCGACTATCGCGGCTTCGGCAAGAGCACTGAAATCCTGCCGTCCGAGACGACCGCGAGCGAAGACACGCGCGCGGCGTTCGACGAACTGAAGCGACGCGAACCCGACGCCGCCCGTCGCTACGTCTACGGACATAGCCTTGGCGGTGCGCTGGCGATTGACCTGGCAAGCCAGTTACCCTCGAATGAACTCGCCGGCGTGATCGTGGAAGCAACTTTCACCTCGATACCGGATCTCGTGAAGGGGATGCGCTGGGGCTGGGTGCCGGGCATCGGCCTCGTCGTCACGCAGCAGTTCGACTCCGCCGCGCGCATCGCAAAGGTCACGACGCCGCTGCTCATCCTGCACGGCACGGCCGACAACGTCGTCCCGTCCGCCATGGCCGACGAGCTGTACCAGCGTGCCGGCAGCCGCGACAAGCGCATCGTCAAGCTCGAAGGCGCAACCCACTCCGGGATGCGCGGGTCCGCTTCGGCCTATCGCGAAGCCGTGCTGTCGTTCACGCAGTCTTCGAACGCTGCGGCATCCTCGGCAGCCGCAGCCGGGACAGCAGTAGTCGCAGACTGATTCGCCTGATGGAGAGCCTGGCATTTCTGGCGCGCCGCGGCCGCTCCTTGAGTCCTGTGACCTGGCCGATGCGCCACGGGCGCATGCGGGCGCCAGTCCCACAGACTGGCGCTGCTCGGGCGGCATGGTGCTGTCGAGTTCGGCGAGCTCGTTGAACTCGGCCGCCGGCCGATCGATCTCGCGCTCCACCACAGCAAGCGCCGCCGTCGAAATCTCCTGCTCGTCGCCGGGTCCAGAGCTACACAGCTCAAGGGCCTTTCCATTGCAAAGGCCCGAACTGCCCACACTGTAGAAACGGTGCCGTGAACGCGCGCGCACTTGACCCGGCTCAAGCGCGCGACTTACCCGACGATTGCCTGCTGTGCAAAGGATTACAGTCGCCCACGATGGATGACTCGCGTACCGCCGCCCTGCCCGGGGCACACCGGCCCCGGCGATCGAACGCCTCGTGTTGCCGGTGCAGGGCATGACCTGCGCCAGTTGCGTCGCGCACGTCGAGAAGGCGCTGGCCAAGGTGCCGGGCGTCGAGCGCGTCGCGGTCAACCTTGCCACCGAGTCGGCGGCCGTCGAAGGACACGCACTGGATCCCCAGTCGCTTGCACGCGCCGTCGACGCCGCGGGTTACGCCGTGCCGATGCAGACGGTCCGGCTCGACATCGAAGGGATGACCTGCGCCACCTGTGTCGCGCGGCTCGAGAAGGCCCTGCGCGCCGTGCCTGGCGTGTCGAGGGTCGGCGTCAACCTTGCGTCCGAGTCTGCCAGCGTCGAGCTGGTCTCCGGCGCGGCGACCGTGCGCGACCTGGTGCATGCCGTCACGGCAGCGGGCTATGACGCAACCGTGCAAGCCGAAACCCGTGCCGCAACGCCGGTCGATCGCACGCGCGGACTGCGGCGCGACGCGCTGCTCGCGCTCGCCCTCGCATTGCCGCTACTCATCGGAACGCACCTGTCGCTGGTGGGTATCGACTGGACGATGCCAGCCTGGCTGCAGTGGTTGCTCGCGACCCCGGTCCAGTTCTGGTGCGCGCGCCGCTTTTACATCGCTGCGGCCAGGGCGGTACGGGCGGGCACCGGCAACATGGATCTGCTGGTCTCGCTTGGCACATTGGCAGCCTACGGGCTCTCGCTCTACCTCTGGCTGGAAGGTGGGCAAAGACACGGCGCGACACACGCGACGCACCTGTATTTCGAAGCCGCCGCGGTTGTCATTGCGCTCGTGCTGCTCGGCAAGTGGCTCGAAGCGCGAGCCAAGTTCCAGACCTCCGAAGCCATCCGCCTGCTCGCGGCGCTGCGGCCGACCGTGGCCAACGTGCTGCGCGACGGCCACACGGTCGAGGTTCCCGTAGAAGACCTTCGCCTTGGCGACATCGTCATCGTTCGTGGCGGCGATCGCACGCCGGTCGACGGGCTGATCCGCGCCGGCGCATCCAGCCTCGATGAATCGATGCTGACCGGCGAGAGCCTGCCGGTCGACAAGGGGCCGGGTGATCGGGTCAGCGCCGGATCGATCAACGGGCCTGGGCGCCTCGAAGTCGAGACGCGCGCCGTCGGCGCCGAGACAATGCTCGCCCGCATCATTCGCATGGTCGAGGAAGCCCAGTCGGCCAAGGCGCCGATACAGCGTCTGGTCGACCGCGTCGCGGCCGTGTTCGTCCCGATCGTGCTGGTCATCGCTGCAGCAACCATCGGCGGTTGGCTCTACGCGGGAGCACCGCTGGAAACCGCGCTGATCAACGCCGTCTCGGTGCTGGTGATCGCGTGTCCGTGCGCACTGGGGCTTGCCACGCCGGCGGCGATCATCGCCGGCACCGGGGTCGCTGCAGGCCACGGCATTCTGATCAAGGACGCACAGGCGCTCGAGCTGGCGCGCCGAATTGGCGTCGTCGCCTTTGACAAGACCGGCACGCTGACGGCGGGCAAACCGCGCGTCGTCGCGCTCGAAGGCGATCAACTTTTCGACCCCAAGGCGGTGCTAGCGCTGGCCGAGGCGGCGAGCGCCGGCAGCAATCACCCGCTGGCTGGCGCGCTGCGCGAAGCGTACGAGCGTGAGGCCGGGCGGCACCCCGAGATGCTTCACCGCAAGGCGCTGGACCATCGCGTGGTGCCTGGTCGCGGTGTCACCTCACGCCTGAGCGACGAGTCGCATCCCGGCGGCACGATCGAACTCGCCTTCGGCAACCAGCGCCTGATGGCGGATTGGACGGTCGATACCGGTGCCCTCGCTGCGCGCGCAGCGCACTTCGAAGCCGAAGGGCGAACCGTGTCCTGGCTCGCGCAACGCACGCCGGCCGGATCCGAATTGATCGGCCTGGTCGCATTCGGCGACGAGCCCAAGCCGCACGCGCGTGCTGCGATTGAAGCGCTGCGCAAGCTCGGCGTCGACACCACGATGATCTCGGGCGACAACGAAGGCGCAGCGCACCACGTGGCGAAGGCTCTCGGACTCGCGCACTATGAAGCGAACGTGCTGCCGCGTGACAAGGCCAAGCGTGTCGAGGCGCTGCGCAAGAGCGGCCGTGTGGTCGCCATGGTCGGCGACGGCATCAATGACGCGCCAGCTCTCGCGGCCGCCGATGTCGGCATCGCGATGGGTTCGGGTACGGATGTGGCTATGCACGCGGCCGGCGTCACACTGCTGCGCCCGGACCCGCGCCTGGTGGTCACCGCCATCGAGATTTCGCGTGCGACCGTGCGCAAGATCCGGCAGAACCTGTTCTGGGCCTTCGTCTACAACATCGTCGGCATCCCGCTGGCGGCGTTCGGTGTGCTGACTCCGGTCTTCGCTGGCGCGGCGATGGCGTTATCAAGCGTTTCGGTGGTCGGCAACGCCCTGCTGCTCAAGCGCTTCCGCCCGCGCGCCGAGTTCGAGTCGCACCGTGCCAACGCTCCGGCACGCGTTGCGGCGCGCTGAATCCACGGGCGCGCCGCAAAGGCTCAATTCGCGATCGACTTCTCGAAACAGACGCTCGTTGGATCGTCGGTGTAGGGAGCGAAGGAATCGATCCGCCAGTAACCGCAGGCGTCGTACAGTCGCTGCGCCGCGAGCTGGCGAAAGCCGGTCTCGAGCCGCAGCACGCGGTATCCGAAGTCGAGCGCCTGCTTCTCGAGTTCCGCCAGGATGAGCCGCGCTACACCGTGACGCCGGTGTGATGGCAGTACGTACAGGCGCCGCACCTCAGCCGCGCACTCGTCCAGCGGCCGCAGCGCGCCCATGCCCACCGCCAGCGAGTCGTCGTAAGCCATGAGGTAGATTCCGCGCGCCGGCGTCGGCGAGTTGGTCGGCCAGGGCGCGTCGGCCGTGTGCAGTTCCGGATACAGCATTCGTGCTTCTTCGGCTGCCACGCGCAGCAGCGACCTGGCAGCCGGCCCTTGCGGGTCCGCCACTCCAATGCGTAAGCGTGAGATCGTCAATTCAGGCTCGCGCGAGGGCACTACGCGCCGCCCGCCACCGCACTGTCTGGCTCGACGAACCGCAGTTTCGCCGCGCTACTCACTACGCGGCTCCCGTATCGCCGTAGCGCTCTGCCTGCAGCGCGGCGTGCTGGCGCTCGCTCGAACCAAGCTACGAAGCCGGAAGCTGGTCGAATTCGATCACGGCCGATCCGACCGAAAAGCTCGCACCGAAGCCCACCATGAAGGCGGTCTGGCCGCGTCGGGCTCGACCGGAGCGAATCAGCTGATCGAGCAGCAGCGGAATGCTGGCGCTCGATGTATTGCCGGTGTCCGCGAACGACGCGCACAACCGGTCCGGATCGATGCCGGTCTTGACGCACGCCGGGATCAGGATGCGTGTCAGGTTGGCCTGATGCGGGATCAGCCAGTCGATCTGCGTGCCTTCGCGTTGCACGCGCTCGATCTCCTCGACCAGGATGCGCGTGGCACCGATGGCCACCGGCGGTCCGGCCATGAACCAGCGCGCCGACTTGGGCACGTCGAGACCCAGGTGGGCCGCCTGCATGCCCATGCCCTTGACCATTCCGATCGTCTGGGAGTCGATCATCGAACTGGCGCGCACCGAGCGCAAGGTCGCGAGGCCGCGCACGTCGTGTCCCAGCAGCAGGCCCGCCGCCGCATCGCCAAACAGCGTGCTGGTACCGAACGACAGCGGATCGTAGGCAATGCAGCGCGACGAAAATTCCAGCGCCACGCAGGCCACGCGGCGGTAGCCCAGCGCCTGCATCACGCTGCTGCCGATGGCAAGCGCGTACATGAAGCCGGTACAGGCATTGCTGCCTACATCGAGCACGAAGGGCGCCCCCAGCTCGGGGTGCTGGCCGCGCGCCGCCGCGACGATCTGCTGCGACAGTCCGGGGAAGCCATGCGTGCTCGACGACGAGACGATGATCGCGTCCAGTTCCGACCACGACTGCCCCGCCATCAGGCGCTCGAGGACTTCGGTACCGACCGTGACCGGCGATTCGTCCGGCGCAAAGAAGTGCCGCGCCCGCAGGCCCGTCTTCTTCTCGATCAGTTCCGCGCGCTCACCGATGCGCGCGACGATCTCGGCCGAGGACTCGTCGTCGATCTCGATGCCGTCCAGCAATCGCTGCCCGATGTCGCGGTTGGAAACGACCGCCTCGGGCAAGGTGCTGGCCGTGGAAAGGATCGAAACGGACGACTTCAAAGGCAACCCCGCCGGTTGAGTTCGTGCACGGGATCCGCGCAGCCTGAGGTCGGATCGTACTCTGCGGCGCGGGGTCGCCAAGCCGGCGACCTCCGGCTATCACTGTCGCCGAGCGATGCCTCGGGTTGTCTCGCGCGATTGGGATCGTCGACGGCGAAGCACGCCCGCGCCCATGGGCCCGTCGATAGCGCGCGTACTCCGGGTTCAACCAGGAAGGTGCCCTACGCCCCACGTCGAACCAGCGTGCCCGCGATGCGCCTGAGCAGCCACTTCGGTGTCGCGCGAGAGGCAAGGGTCACCGCCTGGTTGACGACACCGGGAACCGAAATGACCAGGCCTTGCATGCAGGCCCGGTAGCCCTCATCGGCCACCTCATCCGCATCACCGATCAGAACGCTCGGCAGCTTCGCGAGTCGGGCATTCTCTTTGGTCGCGCTGCTCAGCATGTGGGTGGCGGTGAAGCCGGGGCAAAGTGCGGTGACGGTGACCCCGGTGTCCTTGAGCTCTTCTGCGAGTGATTCGGTCAAGGACAGTACAAAGGCCTTGGTCGCGGCGTACGTGGCTAACGATGGAACCGGCTGAAACGCGGCGATTGAAGCGACGTTCAGCACGCGCCCGCGTCCCCGTTTGCACATGCCCGGAAGAAACTGGGCCAGCATTCCGGTCAGGCCCGCCACGTTGAGATCGATCAGCTCCTGGTGACGCCGGGCTGGTACGGCGGTGAACGCCCCCTGCTGCAGGATGCCGGCGTTGTTGACCAGCACGTCGATGCTGATCCGCTTGCGCTTCAGTGCCGCCGCCAGCCGCTGGGCCGCCCCTGGCCGGGCCAGATCGGCCGGCTGGACCCAGACCCTGACCCCATAGTCGGCCGCAAGCGCGGCGGCGAGGTCATCGAGCTTGGCCTTGTTGCGTGCCACCAGCACCAGCGCGTGCCCAGCCTGTGCGAATCGCTTCGCCAGCGCCTCTCCGATCCCGGACGAGGCGCCAGTGATCAGCGCGGTCTCGATCCGCTGCCTGCCAGATGCGGCCATAGAAATCTTCCTCCACGAATGGGTGTGGCAAGTAAAGGTCAGACTATGGACCCGGCCAATCCGGAGTCACAAGCAGTCGCTCAATGCCGGCGACCGGTCCCCCTGCGCGAGGTCGATGGCTGAGTGGACATGCCCCAATTGCCATGTTCCGACGCGCCGGTCAGTCGACCACGCGCCGGCGCAGCGCCTTCACCTGTCCGCGCTGTACCTTCGTTTCGACCCGCTTGCGCCTCGACGTCGCGGTCGGCCGCGTGGGCCGGCGGGTCCGCGGGATCTCGGCCGCAGCATCGATGACGGACCGCAGGCGAGCCAGCGCCTCCTCCCGATTCTTCTCCAGGCTGCGGTACGTCTGCGCCTTGATGACGATGACGCCTTCGTCGCTGATGCGCTGATCACGCCGTACCAGCAGACGCTGCTTCAGCTCGTCCGGCAATGATGACGCCCGCACGTCGAAGCGCAGATGGACCGCATTGGAAACCTTGTTGACGTTCTGCCCGCCCGCGCCTTGCGCGCGAATCGGCTGCAGTTCGATCTCGTCTTCCGCGAGGGTATAGGCGATGAAGGGCATGCCGTGAGCTTAGAGCGCTACGCAGGACGGCAATCGCCCGGGGGTCAGGTGTCTTTGGAATCGCAGGGGTGCCATGAGGGCTACACGTACCCGCACTACGCTGTGTGCCATGGAACCAGAGTGACCGCGGCACCTGCCCGGACCGCGTTGTATACCTCTGCCACCGCATCGGTCTGCCGCAGCAGTTCGTCGATATCTGCCCTGGGAGCCGACGACTCCACCCGCGCGCGATAACTGATGTTCGTGGCCGCCAGACCTATCCCGTCGAAGTCCGCCTGCGCTTCGACTTCCACCGAATCGATGGGAACGTTGAGCCGCGCTGCCTCGCGGAAGACGTCGTTGCAGTAACACGTGGCGAGCGCAAGCATCAGGAACTCCCCGCCATTGATGCTCGAGCCGCGGCCGCTCGCCTTACCGTCGATCGCAAGGTCCTGCGATACGTCGGCCGTCGTGACAGTCACTCGGTGATCGCGCCCGGTGTTCCGCACGCTCGCGACAATCTTCATGATCGGCTCCTCTCAGGCGCTTGTAGGCTATGTCTGCATCAAGGTAACCGGACTCGGGCCACGGCGCCACCGGTTCTGGCCGCCTCCGGACTGCCACCGGAGCGTCAATCGAGGTACGTCCATGTGACCGCCCCGTCGAAGCGGCGAATGCGCAGAGCCTCGAGTTCCTCAGGATCGAAATTCCTGACATTGACTGCCATGTGCCCGTCGGGCTTGGGGTCGAGCGGCTCCCAGTGCGTGACGCAGCCGCAGCGTCGACACCGGACTGTCCTGAGCGTCTTGTCGCCCCAGACGTACGCGTCGGTGTGCTCAGGATGCCCCGTCACTCGAACTGTTCCGACCTTGTAATACGACCAGAGGGCTCCGTAGCGACGGCAAAGCGAGCAGTTGCAGAGCGTGACGGTCTCGGGTCGACTCGGGACTTCGATCCGGACGGCGCCGCAGTGGCAGGTTCCCGCGAGCATCTTGGATCCTCCTGGATGATGATTTCAGCGGACCGCTTGGCATTGGCCGGCGCATGCGCCGCGTCCGGCCGGATTCGGCGAAAGCACCGATCTCCAGGACTGGGCTGGGCCCTGAAGTGAGCCGTGTCACTTTGCGGCCGGCTTCTTGCCGAGCAGGTTCTTGAGGCCCGCAAACGGCGAATGCGTGGACATGGGGCCAGGACTTGAGCCGTCGCCGCTCGCGCCAGTGGCTTCCAGTTGTCGCTGATGTTCGTTGTCGTGGCAGTACAGGCACAACAGTTCCCAGTTGCTGCCATCGGGCGGATTGTTGTCGTGGTTGTGGTCCCGGTGGTGGACGGTCAGCTCGCGTACGTTCCTGTGCGTGAACTCCCGCGCGCAGCGACCACAGATCCACGGGTAGATCTTCAGGGCCTTTTCCCGATAGCCCTGCGCGCGTTCATCGGCAGCGCGCCGCGCTTCCGCCACGACACGATCGAGTCTTGTGGGATCACTCATCTTCATTCGACTTAGAAGTAGTTTGCGGAAACTAATGACGCCTTGAAACGCGTTTGTACCCAACCGTTGCGGCGAAGGTCTGCCTAGTTTCGGCACTGCAGGTCACGGCCGCTCCTGGCTGAGCCAGGTCCAACTTTCCGCCGTTCTCGAATCCGTTGCGCAAGACCCTCGTAGTACGCCTGACCGCTCTCGGTCTCAAACTTTCAAGGCTGCGGCTTGATTCCCAGTACATCCCGCGCCGCCTGCTCATAGGCATGGGCCAGTTTCAGCAATGCCCGGTCACCCAGCGGGCGGCCGATGATTTGCATGCCAATGGGCACTCCGGTCGGGCTGAAGCCGACGGGCACGCTGATGCAGGGCAGCCCCGCTAACGTCGCGTAGATCACGACCTCCATCCAGCGATGGTAGGTGTCCATTTCGCGACCGTTGATGTGCGTGGGCCAACGCAGTTCGGCTTCGAACGGCCAGACCTGAGCCGACGGCAGTGCCAGAACGTCGTAGCGATCGAAGAGCGCCAGCATCTGCTGGTAAAAGGCGCTGCGGCGCAAGCTAGCGCCCATGAACTGGGTGCCGCTGAGATTCGCCGCCTGGTCGTATTCCCACAGCGCCTCGGGCTTGATGAGGGCGCGGTTCTTCGGGTTTGCCAGGAACGGGGCGATGCGCGCGGCGACCAGCAGGCGCCGCCAGATCAGCCATGACTGCCAGACTTCGTCGGGCGCGAAACCCCGCTGCGCCGGCTCCACAGCACAGCCGAGACCCTGCAGACGCCGTAACCCATCATCACAGCACTCGAGGATGCCAGGCTCCATCGGCAAATAACCGGACAGGTCGGCGAGCCACCCTACGCGCACGCGGCTGCAGTCGAAGTCGTCCAGCGCATCGGCGTAGCGTTCACGGCCCTGCAGCGACAGTGGCACGCGCGGGTCGTAGCCGGCCTGCACCTCGAGCAGCAAAGCGACATCCCGCACCGTGCGCCCCATGGGCCCTTCCGTGCTCAACTGTGCAACCCACACGTCCTGCGCGGGCCACAGCGGTACCCGACCCAGGCTTGGCCGCAGGGCGAATATGTTGTTCCACCCCGCGGGGTTGCGCAGACTGCCCATGAAGTCGCTGCCGTCGGCCACTGACAGCATGCGCGTGGCAAGCGCGACGGCGGCGCCGCCGCTGCTGCCGCCGGCCGACTTCGACGGGTCGTAGGCATTGCGCGTCACGCCGAACACTTCATTGAAGGTGTGCGAGCCCAGCCCGAACTCGGGTGTGTTGGTCTTGCCGATGACGATGCACCCTGCTGCCTTCATGCGCTGAACCATCAGGCCATCCTGGGACGGCACGAAATCACGTAGCAGCGGCGAGCCGAAGGTCGTGCGGAGTCCGGCCGTCTGGGCCGCGTCCTTGATCGCCTGCGGTATGCCGTGCATCCAGCCGATGGGGCCGGCTGGGGTTGCGCCGCGCGCCAGCTGGGCGTCGCGCTCGTCGGCCTCGCACAGCAGAACATCCGGATCGCGCGGACTGACGATCGCGTTGTGCCGAGGATTGATGGCCTCTATGCGGGCCAACGTCGCCTGCATCACTTCCCGGCACGATATCTCGCGTGCGCGAATCGCCGCAGACAGCGCGTGAGCGGGGAGTTCGATGATCTCCATGCTATCCGGGGTTGCCAGTCGCGGTGCGGTGCGAGTTCACCCGCAGACGCATGCGACGGCGGCCCATTCCTTCACCTCGACCGCGATGATGCGCAGTTCGGTCCGACCCACGTTCCGCACATAGTGCGGCCCGATGGGAGCGGACCAGATTGCCGTGCCGAGTGCCGGCTTCGCCGGCAACGTCCGCGAATCCACGAGCACCTTGCCATCCGGATCGTAGCGAACGAAGTCGCTCCAGCTCACCACATAGAGCGCGCCTGGCCACTGGTGCGCATGCACGGGCGTCTGGTCACCCGGACCGAGCCGCGTGTCGAGAACCCGAACCTTCTCGTTCTCCAGCAAGACATGGTGGTGCCCAGGGGCCCTCGTCATCGCATCGAGCGGATGCATGACTTCCGCGCGTCGGTCGCTCTTCTCTTCGTTCATGGATGCGCTGGCTCCTCTCGCCCACGCACTCAGGCAAGGTTGCGCAGTTCGCGCAGCGCGACCGACAGCATTGCGAGGTCAGCACTCTTGCTTTCGGCCAATTCGCTCAGCATGCGACGAGCACGATCGAGGGGATGGGCCTGCTCGCGCTGCCATGGCTCCAGCCCGCCGGCCTGCAAGGCATCGGCGGTCAGCTGCCGCTGCAGGCTGGCGAGATCATCGCTCGAGGCGGCCTTGGCCAGCGCCTGCCAGTAGCCATCAGACGGCAGCGCCGCGACCTGCGCACGCAGGCGCGCAAGTCCCAGTGAATCACCGATCGCAAAGTAGGTCGACGCCACCGTGTCGAGCGGCTGCCGCGCGGCCTCCACCACCTCGGCTAGGTCGAGCGCCGCGAGCGACGTGGCCGCGGCCGCGATGTCAAAGGCCAGCGCCTCGGGGACACCTTGCTGCACGAAGCGCACCTGCATCTCCTGGATGAGTGCACGCCACGACGCCGTCAACGGTGCGGCCCGCAGGTGGTTCAGCAGCGCCTGCATGGCGGGCCTGAAGCGTTCGATCGTCTGCGCCATCGGCTCACCCAGGCGACGCGATCGCAGGAACCACGTCGTCGCGCGAACCGTGCGGCGGCCCAGCTCCATCAGCAGTTCGGCCTGGGTCTCGTCGGCGACGACGTTGTCGAGCGCCTCGATGGCTTTCCAGGTCGGGCCTAGTGCAAACACTTCGCGCGTCAGCAGGTAGGCGCGCACGATCTGGGCGGGTGCCGAGCCGGTACTCGACGTCATCTGGTGCGGGAAACTGGGCCCGACCCGGTTGACCATTTCGTTGAGCACGACGGTGGCGATGATCTCGCGCCGCAGCGCGTGGCGCGCGATGTCCCCCGCGAACTCGCGATGCAATCGCTCCGGGAAGTAGCGCACGAGTGTGGTGGCGACCCACGGATCCTCCGGCAAATCGGAAGCGAGCAGTTCGTCGAACAGCCACATCTTGGAATAGGCGAGCAGCACAGCGCGTTCCGGCCCGGTCAGTGCGTGTCCCGCGGCGCGCCGCTCGGCGATCGTCTCGTCGTCCGGAAGAAATTCGAGCGCCCGGTTCAGCCGCCCTTCCTTCTCGAGGAAGCGGATGAACCGATGCTGCTGTTCGAGCAGCTTGCGAGCGGTATGCACGCCGACCGACAGCGCCTGCGTCTGGTAGTAGTTGTCCTCCAGTACCAGTTGCCCGACATCGTCGGTCATCTCCGCCAGCAGCGCATTGCGCTGCTCGAGCGTGATGCGACGCTCTGCCACCGGCAGGCTCAGCAGGATCTTGATGTTGACCTCGTGGTCCGAAGTGTCGACCCCGGCCGAGTTATCGATCGCATCCGTATACAGCCGGACGCCGGCGAGCGCCGCTTCGATGCGCCCGCGCTGGGTGAAACCGAGATTGCCGCCCTCGCCGATGACCTTGCAGCGCAGTTCGGCTCCGTTGATCCGTACCGCATCGTTGGCCCGATCACCGACATCGGCGTGGTTCTCGGACGCGGCCTTGACGTAGGTGCCGATGCCGCCGTTGTAGAGCAGATCCACCGGCGCGCGCAGGATCGCGCCGATCAGCTCGTTCGGCGTCAGCTGCACCGCGGCGATGCCGAGCGCCGCCTGCGCCTGCGGCGACACCGGTATCGCCTTCTCGGCGCGCGACCAGATGCCGCCGCCGGCCGAGATCAGGCGCGTGTCGTAGTCGGCCCACGACGAGCGCGACAGCGCGAAAATGCGTCCGCGCTCGGCGAAGGTCTTCGCCGCATCGGGCGTCGGATCGAGAAAGATGTGGCGATGATCGAACGCGGCGATCAACCGGATGTGCTTCGACAGCAGCATGCCGTTGCCAAACACGTCACCCGACATGTCACCAACGCCGACGCACGTGAATTCCGACGTCTGCGTGTCGATGCCCATCTCGCGGAAGTGCCGCTTCACGCTCTCCCACGCGCCACGCGCGGTGATGCCCATTCCCTTGTGGTCATAGCCAGCACTGCCACCGGACGCAAACGCGTCGCCGAGCCAGTGCCCGTATTCGCCGCTGATCGCGTTGGCGTAGTCGGAGAACGTCGCGGTGCCCTTGTCGGCAGCGACCACCAGATAGGGATCATCGCCGTCGTGCCGTACCACGAGCGGCGGCGGCACGACCTTGCCCTGCACGAGGTTGTCGGTGAGATCGAGCAGCCCGCGCAGGTAATCCTGGTAGCAGGCCACGCCTTCCTTCATGAATGCTTCGCGCTCGGTCGCGGGCGGCGCTTTCTTCAGCACGAAGCCGCCCTTCGACCCCACCGGCACGATGACGGTGTTCTTCACCATCTGCGCCTTGACGAGACCCAGCACCTCGGTGCGGAAGTCTTCCGGCCGGTCGGACCAGCGCAGCCCGCCGCGCGCGACCTTGCCACCACGCAAGTGCACTCCTTCGAAGCGCGTCGAATAGACGAAGATCTCGAACATCGGGCGCGGCTCTGGCAGCGCGGGCACCTTCTTCGGGTCGAACTTGAACGAAAGAAAGCTGCGGCGCGGCCCTTCGGCACCGCTCGCGCCGACGCCGGCGCGCCAGAAATTCGTCCGCAGCGTCGCCTGGATCAACGCCAGCAGTTGCCGCAGCACCCGGTCCTCGCTCGCGTTCGGCACTTTGTCGAGCGCCTGCTCGATGGCGCGCACCTGGCTGGCGGCGGCGGACTCGTCGTGCTCGCCGGGATGAAAGCGCAGCCGGAACAGCCGCGCCAGCATGCCGGCGATGCGCGGATGCGCCGACAGCGTCGCCTCGATGTAAGGCTGCGACAGCGGGAAGCCGATCTGCCGCAGGTACTTCGCATAGGCGCGCAGGATCACGATCTCATCGGCGGCGAGCCCGGCCTTCAGCACCAGCCGGTTGAAGTCGTCGTTCTCGACGCGGCCCTCGAACACGCGGGCAAAGGCGTCCTCGAACAGCGGTGCCAGTCGCCCGATGTCGAGTTCGTCACCGCCCGGCGCTTCGAGCTCGAAGTCGTGGATCCACATCGGTTCGGCACCGTCGGGCGTGATTTCGTACGGACGCTCCGCCAGCACGCGCACACCCATGTGCTCGAGCATCGGCAGCGAGTCCGAGAGCGGCACCGGCGCGCTGCCACGGTAGACCTTGAAGCCGAGCCGGTTGGGCGCGGCATCGCGCGGCCGATAGAGATTGAGCACGAGTTCGGACCGCGACAGGAGCTCGAGCCGATGCAGGTCCTCGACCGCGCTCACCGGATCGACGTGCTCGCGGTAGGAGGCGGGGAACGCCGCTCCGAAACGCCGCAGCATCTGCGCGGCACTCGACTCCTCGGTCGTATCGTTCAACGCCGTGCGCAGGTCGTCTTCCCAGCGACGCGCCGTGGCGGCCAGTTGCATCTCGAGCGCCCGACGGTCGTAGGCGGGGATGCGCCCCGGCGTCGTCCGCACCGTGATGTGAATGCGCGCCAGCGCGGCGTCTGTCAGCAGGACGTCGAACTCGGCCGCCGATCCGTTGAACGCTTCGAGCAGGATCCACTGGAATCTGCGCCGCAGCTCCGTCGTGTAGTTCTCGCGCGGCACGAAGATCAGGCACGAGACGAAGCGCTCGAAAGCGTCGCGCCGGATAAACAGCCGAAAGCGCTGGCGCTCGCCGAGCTGCAGGATGCCGTTGGCGATCTCCGACAAACTCCTCGACGGTGATCTGGAACAGTTCGTCGCGCGGATAGGATTCGAGGATGTGCGTCAGCGCCTTGCCGAGATGGCTGGCCGGTGCAAGCCCGGCTCGTTCGGTGACCGCGCGCACCTTGCCGCGTACCAGCGGCACTTCCGTGACACGCGTGCTGTAGGCGGCCGACGTGAAGAGCCCCACGAAGCGATGCTCGCCGATCACGCGGCCGGTGCCGTCATAGCGCTTGATGCCGACGTAATCGACATAGCCCGGCCGATGCACGGTCGCGCGCGTCGTGGCCTTGGTCACCAGCAGCATCGGCGACGGCGCAGCCGCCAGGTTGCGGACGGCCCGCGGTGCCGTCGAGAAGCTGATCGAGATGCCTTTCGCGGCGCCGACTTCGCGCAGGATGCCGAGTCCCGTGCCTTCGACACGCACGAGTTCGAGTTCGCCGTCCCGCTCGTGCAGGTCGTTGCGTCGGTACCCCAGCAGCAGCAGGTGGTCCTCGGTCAGCCACTGCAGGAAGGCGCGTGACTCGGTCAGTTCCTCGCGCGGCACCGGCGGCGGCTGCTCGTCGAGTTCTCGGATCACCGCACGCAGCTGAGCGACCATCGCCTTCCAGTCCTCGACCGCGGCGCGCACATCGCCCAGCACCCGCTCGATGCCTTCGGCGAGCCCGGCGCGCGCGACCGGATCGGACAGGCGATCGACCTCGAGGTGCATGATCGATTCGCGCGGCCAGTCGGGCCGGTCCTCACGGGCGGCGAGCTCCAGCAGTTTGCCGTCAGAGTCGCGCCGCACGGCGAAGATCGGATGGAGGATCAGGTGCAGGGTCAGCCCCTGGCGGTTGATCTCGACCGTGGTCGAATCGACGAGGAACGGCATGTCGTCGTTGACCACCTCGACGATCGTGTGCCGCGAGGCGAACCCGGTGTCCTGCAGCGATGGGTTGAGTACCCGCAGCTTGGGGCCGCCGGGGGCGCGCTGGCGCGCGAACTGCAGGTGCGACTGCACCATGCCGTACAGATCCTCGGCGCTGCGCTCGCAGACATCCTCCGGGTCCGCCAGTTGGAAATAGCCGTGGCAAAAGGTCGTGAACATCGCCCGCTCGTTCGGGGCTGCGCGCACGCCGATCAGGCCGAGAACTTCCGCGAGTCGCTGCGCCTTGTCTTGTTCCGGGCTGGACGATGTCGGTGCGGTGCCCGTCATGGTGTGTCTCCGTGTTCTGGTCGGCGGCCTCGTGAGCCGCCGGCGGGTCTGACCTGCCAGTATGCCTATGCACGCGGCGATCCGCGATCGTGCGGTGCCGGATAATCCATTGCGCCCTCGGACACCGCGCGCAACATGCTGCCCTCCATCGCTCCTCGCCTGGCGTTTGTCGACGTCGAAACCACCGGTTCGAGCCCCGAACGCGAGCGCGTGACGGAGGTCGGACTGGTGGTCGTGGATATCGACGGCGACGACGCGCGCGTCACAGAGTGGTCATCGCTGGTGAATCCGGGCATCCCGATCCCCGCCGACATCCAGTGGCTGACGGGCATCACGAACGACATGGTGCGCGGCGCACCCGCATTTGCCGAGCTCGCCCAGGAACTCTACGACCGTCTCGAGGGTGCGATCTTCGTCGCGCACAACGCACGCTTCGACTACGGCTTCCTGCGCGCCGAGTTCGGCCGCGCCGGGCTCAACTTCCACGCCAGGACGCTGTGCACGGTGCGGCTCTCGCGGCATCTGTATCCCGACCGTGCGCCGCACACGCTGGACGCCATCATCGAGCGCTTCGGGCTCGGCGGCGAGCAGCGGCATCGCGCCCTCGGCGATGCGCGCGTGCTGTGGCGCCTGCTGCAGAAGCTCGCCGACCGCCACCCGCCGGCGGAACTGGAACTTGCAGTGGCCGCCTTGCTGCGCCACCCGAGCCTGCCGTCGCACCTGCCGCCCGATGCGCTCGACGCCCTGCCGCATGCGCCCGGCGTCTATCTCTTCTATGGTCTGAACGAACACCCGATCTACATCGGCAAGAGCGTCGACCTGCGCGCGCGCGTCAGCGGGCACTTCAACGCCGAGCACCGCGCGCCCCGCGAGCTGCGGCTGTCGCAGGAAGTTCATCGACTCGAGTGGGAGGAGACGGCCGGCGAACTCGGCGCACTGCTGCGTGAGGGCGAACTCATCAAGTCGCGGCTGCCGGCGCACAACATCGCGCTGCGCCGCAAGCTGAACCAGGTCATGCTCGAGCTCGATGACGACGGCCGGCCGCGATACCGCCCCGCCACCACGTTGCCGCTCGACGCCTTTGGCTGGCGTGTACGGGCCGTTCGGTTCGCGTCCCGCCGCGCGGCAGGCGCTGAGCGCACTCGCCGCCGAACACGGCCTGTGCATGAAGGTGCTGCAACTCGAGGGACGACGGCGATCGGCCGAGGGTGCGCCGTGTTTCCACCGGCAGTTGCACCGCTGTGCGGGCGCCTGCGTTGGCGCGGAAACGCTCGCCGACCATGCGCAGCGCCTGCGCGAGCTGCTGGCGCCGTGGTTGATTCCAGCCTGGCCGCACCCGGGCGCGGTCGCGCTGGTCGAGCGTCGCGGCGACCGGTTGCGCGAAGACATCCACGTCTTCGATCGCTGGTGCTGGCTCGGGACGGTCAGGACACTGGACGCCGCCGAGGACCTGGCTCGCAACGCCCCGCGGGCCTTCGAGGCCGACGCCGCCCGCCTGGCCTTGCAGGCACTTGCAGGGCGGTACGCGATTGAATGCGTCGCGCTTGGCGCGGCTCAAGATGCTCCCGCAGAAACCTTGGCATCATGAACTGCACTTGGTGTGCAGCGAGACAGCAATGAAGAACGCGTATGGATTCGGCAAGACGGTGGCGCTCGGCTTCGACGGCGCTGTGCAGAAGGTGACGGCGGAACTCGCCCGGGAAGGTTTCGGCGTGCTGACCGAGATCGACGTCCAGGCCACGATGAAGAAGAAGCTCGACATCGATGTGCGCCCGTATCGCATCCTCGGCGCCTGCAATCCGCCACTCGCGCGCCGCGCACTCGAGGCCGAGCCCACGGTCGGCCTGCTGCTGCCGTGCAATGTCGTCGTGCGCGAATCCGACGACGGCGCGACCCAGGTCGAGTTCATGGACCCGGCGATGATGGGTCAGCTGTCGGGCAGCGCCGCGCTGGGCGTGGTCGCCAGCGAGGTGCGCGCGAAACTGCAGCGCGTCATGGAAGCTGTCTGAGGGGAAACCGTCTTCGGCACGTCGGTGCCGCCGGGTAGTAGGAGCTGACGTTAATCCGCGTCAGTCAGCGTCGCCACGGCGAGTTTCAGCGCGACGCCCTGCCGCAGTCCGAGGCGCCGCGCCCGTGCGTTGACGTTCGAGATGACCCCACAGTCCCACGTGTCGCGCGCTTCGCCGATGCGTGCGCTCAGGTGCGACACGGTGGCGGCGGCGAGTCCATGCGCATCCAGCGAAGTGAGCGCGGCGATGCCAGCCTCGTCCTTGCCGACGCCGGCGTCGTTGAACACGTAAAGCCGCGCGGCTACTGCGCGGGCGTAATGCGCGGCCGAGACACCGCCGTGCGAGCCGGTGACGACGACCATGCCTGCATGGTCCGGCGTGACCTGGGTGATCGAGTCCAGCAGCGCAACGTCTGGCGGCGGCTCGCCCATCGGAACGCTCGACATCAGCGCGTCCCGGTCGCCGGCAACGCCTCGGCCGGGACCGTGACCTGCGGATAGTTCTCGCGGAAGCGCTTCAGTTCGACGTCGGCTTCGTCGTGACGACCCGCACGCCGCAGCTTGATGATCCGCTCCAGCCACTCGCTGGCCGAGGGCGCGGTCGACGCATCGGCCTCCGCTCCCACGGCTCCCGTGGCCGCACCAAGGCCCGCGGCGGGCGGCGCTGCCGGCGCCTGGCGCAGGGCCGGACGCTCCGCGCTGGCCGCGTCAGCGCTCTCGTTGCGACGACGCCCCTCCGCATCGCTGGGCGGTGCCGCCTGCCGCTTCGCCAGTTGCGCCGGCAGCGCGGCGCTCGGTGCTGCGTCCGCACCCGTTGGCGGCGCGGACGCCACGACGGGCGGGGGCGTATCCCGCAGGGCGGCGACTTCCTCCTTGGCGCGCGGCGCTTCGGCGGGCGGCGCAATTTTCGCCTCGCCTGTCACGTCCGCGCGCGACACACTCGCCTTCGCCTGCTTCCCGGACTTCGCCGGGACAGCCGCCGGTGTTGACGCGGCTTCCGGCGACGCGGTCGACGACACGGCGGGCGCGGGCGGTTCCGACGACGGCACAGGTTTGAGCGAGGCCGCGTTCTCGGCCACGCGCTCGGCCGGCGCCGTGAACGTCGGCATCTCGCGCTCAGTCCGCGTCGCCATCATGACGGCCAGCGAGGACAGCAGGACCGCGGCAGCGGCCGCGTAGGGCCAGCGCCTGCGCGAGGCGACGCGCGGCGCGGCGAGCGATTCGCGCGCGTCGCGCGGGCCAGCCTGCACCTGACGCGCGGCCGCCGCCAGGATCGCCGCGCGCGCGGCTGCCGACGGGCGCTCATCGAGCGCGCCGGTCGCCGCGCGATAGCCGCGCACGCTGCGGTCGCCGTCCTCGGCGCTCATGTTGCCCCCCAGGCGCTACGCGCAGGCCCCCCGAGGGGGCGTGAACACCTTCGGAGCGGCCGTTCGGCGCTCATTCCCATTCCTCCATAGCGCTGCGCAGCTTGCTCATCGCGTAGCGCAGACGACTCTTGACCGTTTCGTGCCCCGCCTTTGTCACAGCCGCGATCTCCTCGAGCGACAGATCACCTTCCGCCTGTAACAGGAACGCCTCGCGCTGCGCCGCCGGCAGCGCCTCGACCGCCTCGACAAAGGCGCGCGCCTGCGCGCGCGACACGGCCCGCACATCGGGGCGGTCAGCCTCGCTGCCCGCCACGTCGAGCGGCGCATCGTCCGGGTCGTTGGCGGCGTCATCGAGGCTGATCGCGTCGTCCTTGCCACGCCAGTGGTCGATCATCTTGCTGCGCGCCACCGTGTAGAGCCACGTCGTGAACTTTGCTCGCGGCTCGAAACGCTCGGCATTGCGTATAACCGCCATCCAGGTCTCCTGCAGCAGATCTTCCGCCACCGCCGCTGCCGCACCCTGGCGCAGAAAGTAGCGGAAGACCGGCCGCTCATGCCGTTCATAGAGCTCGCCGAACGCACGCGCGTCGCCCGCCGCGTAGGCGGCGAGCAGCTCCTCGTCGGTCTGTGCTGCGTTCATCGCGGGCGATTGTGCCCGCAACCTCTGCTGGCCGATCGACCCCACAGCGCCGGGAATCAGCACGTCGGCGGCGACTACGAATGCTCTGGTCAGGGTCGCGGCGGGTCCGGCACGAACCCCGCTGTCGCCGGGAACGGATTCGGCATCGGGCGCGGGCGCGGGATCACGCCCATCGCGAGCAGATTGTCGCGGCTGTCGTAGTGGATTGCGATCAGTTCGTCTGGCGTCGACTGGGCACGCTCGAAGTCGGTGTACGAGGTCGGCGATCGTTCGTTTCGACCGTGCCCCGTGCCCAGGCGTTGCTCCTTGGACTGCGCTTCGTCCGCGCGGCCGCGTGCTGCATCCGAAGAGGACGCATTCGCTTCCGCCGCCGGCGCCGGTGCGGCGCCCGCATCGCGCGAAGATTCCTGCCGCAGTACAGCCGGTGGCGGGTTTGACGGCCGAGGACGCTCGCGGAACACCGCCACGCCGATAACGCCGACGTTGTCCGGCCGCCCGGTGCGCGCCGCATAGGACTGGTCGAGCGCAGTGAACTCGAAGGCCGCGACACGGCGTCATGTCCTTGCGCCAGCCGGTGATCTGCGCGAACTGGCCGCGGCTCAGCACATAGCCGGTCTGGTCGGGCGCGGCCGACTCGCCGCTGACGACATTGACGCCGTCGACCGAGACGACGGCCAGCGTCCGCGCGCCCGCGCGGTTGGTCAGCGCGACAGCGTAGCGAGCGCCCGGCTTGCCGGGGACCCACCAGCGGCCGTTGTGCCAGTACATCGGCAGCGTCTCGCCGGAGGCACGGTCCATGACCTGCACGTCGATGAGCGAGCCGACGGCATGCGCCGGCACGGAGAAACAAAGCAGCGCCGCAGCGGCGGCCATCCAGCGGGTCAGCATCGGGGGCTCCTTGTTGGTTCCGATGCACTGGAAACGCGGCTTCGGTGACAATGGGGTTAACCGCCCGAGCGCCAGCCGATGAACGACCTGCCGAACCTCTTGCGCTCACACCGCTCGATCCGCCGCTACCAGCCGACGCCGCTCGACCCGGCCTTGATCGAGGGAGTCTGCGCCGACGCGGTCGCCGGGGGTTCCTCGTCGGGGAACCTGAACTGTGTCTCGATCGTGCTGACGCGCGACCCCGAGCGCAAGCGCCGCCTGTACGAGCTGCACCTGGAACAGCCGATGGTGCTCGAGGCGCCGCTGGTCATGACCTTCTGTGCCGACTGGTTCCGCACCCGTGAGTGGCTGCGGCAGCGCGGTGCGCGCGACAACTTCAACAATCTTCTCGGCTATCACGTCGCAGCCTACGACGCGATGATCGTCGCGCAGAACGCGTGTCTCGGCTTCGAGGCGCGCGGACTCGGCATCTGCTACATGGGTACGACCCTGTATTCCATGCCCGAACTGGTCGAGTTCCTGCAGCTGCCCGAAACCGTCGTGCCCGTGACGTCGATCGTCGTTGGCCATCCCGCCGAAGATCCCGCCAAGCGCGACCGCCTGCCGATCGCCGCACTGCTGCACGACGAGACCTACCGCCGGCCGTCGCCGAGCGAGATTGACTCGATTTATGCCGAGCGCGAAGTCCGCGGCTGGCAGCGCTACATGTCGATGCCGGAGCTCAAGGCGGAGATCGAGGCGGCGGGCATCACGTCACTGGCGCAGTTCTATACGTCGAAGGTCAAGTACGACCCGGATTACTTCGCGCCTAAGTCGGCCGAGATCCAGGCTTTGCTCGAGCAGCAGGGCTTCCTGCCGCGCGGCTGATTCGGGTCATGCGCTTCGAACACCTGGTCCAGATCAACGATCCGCTGATGCCGTTGCTGACGGAGGTTTCGCGCGCACAGCTGTGGCGCGGGCTGGTCCTGCGCGCGGAGGATCCGGCGCAGTTCATCGTGGGGCTGGAGGGCGCGACGATCGACGCGCGGCGCGAACTGAGCGGTGTCATCGAACTCGAACGCACGCTCGACTATGGCAGCTTCAAGGTGCGCGACCGCGTGCGCCTGATGCCCGAGCACCGTACCGAGATCCGGACCGCGGCCGGCGCCTCGTGGCCCGCGAGCCGCATGACGATCATGATCGAGGAGCCGTCAGCGGATGCACTGTTCCTGCGCTTCGTCTACGAGGCCGAGAGCGAAGTCCTGGGCGAGGGCGGACTCGACGAGATGACGGTCGCTCTGCGGCAGCAGGCCTATGAAGGCACGGACCTCGATACGGTCGTGCGCATCCGCGCCCTGGTCGAGGCCGGCCGGCTCGACTGAGCCTCCGGTCCGAAGCTGCCTAGCCCGGCAGATACACGCGGCCTTCAAACAAGCGCCGCGCGGTGCGGTAGAAGCTGCCGCACTGCGCATACCAGCCATCGCCGTCCCGGCGCACTTCGGCGGCGACGTTCAGAACACCGGATGGCATGCCGAGCCGGATGGGTCCGACCGGCGGCACCCGCGCCACCTTGTGCACAAGCGAGTCCGGCAGGCTGGCCGCCACCGCGACGCACACTGAGGCCGTCAGCGGCAGCGCGCGATGCGGCTGGTTGCTGGAGATTATCCGCACCGCGAGATCGGCGCCGTCCGCCGCCAGTTCGGTGCCGTCGAGCGTGCGCCATGCTCTCGGTGCAGACACGATGCCGATCGACGGCGTCGTGATCTTGGCGCGCGCGGCGGCCGGGTCGGGCGCGATGCCCATCGCCACCGAAGCGTAGGTACGGATCGCCAGCAAGGCCTCCATGAGCCGGACGTCGTGCTCGAGCTGTTCCGGCAACTCCGAACCGGTGAGTCCCAGGCTTTCTGCGCGGACAAACACGCAGGCGTTGGCGGCGTCGACCATCGAGACGTCGATGCGGCCGACACCCGGCACGTCGAGTTCCTGCTCGACCTGACCGGTCGGCAGGAGCTTGCCGGTGATGGCGCCGCCGGGTTCGAGAAAATCGAGCCGGATCGGCGCGCCGGTGCCGGCGACCCCCGGAATCGCCAGCGAGCCCGACTCGACGGCGTGGCCGTCGCGCACCTCGAAGGTCGCGTGAATGATCTTGCGCGTGTTGGTGTTGTGGATGCGCAGCGTCACGGGGCCGTCGGCTGCGAACACGATGCGCTCATCGACGGCAAACGGTCCGACGGCGGAACTCATGTTGCCGCAGTTGCCGTTCATATCGACGCGCACGTCCTTGATCGGCACCTGCGCAAAGGTGTAGTCAATGTCCGCATCGGCGCGGGAGGGGCGCCCGATGACGCAGACCTTCGACACCGACGACAGCCCGCCGCCCATGCCATTAAGCTGCCGACCGCTCGGATCCGGCGAGCCCATCGCCGCGCAGAAGATCGCGTCCCAGCGCGCCTGATCCGCCGGCAGGTCGGTGGCCTTGAACATCAGACCCTTGCTCGTCCCGCCACGCATGAAGATGGCGGGGATGGTGCGTGAACTCATCCCCGAAGTATGCCCACTAGACTTGCACCATGCACGACCGCGCACTGGTTCTATTTTCCGGTGGACAGGATTCGACGACCTGCCTGGCGTGGGCGCTCGATCGCTATCGCACAGTCGAGACGGTCGGCTTCGACTATGGGCAACGGCACGCGATCGAACTTACGGTTCGCCCGCACGTGCTCGCCGCGCTGCGTGAGCTTTCCCCGGCCTGGCGCGGGCGGCTCGGCGCCGATCACTTCGTCCCGATGCGGGAACTGGCGCAGCTCTCCGACACCGCGCTGACGCAGGCCGCCGAGATCCGAATGAGTTCCAAGGGGCTGCCGAACACTTTTGTGCCCGGCCGCAACCTGCTCTTCTTCACCTATGCCGCCGCGATCGCCTATCGGCGCGACATTCCGGTGCTGGTCGGCGGCATGTGCGAGACCGACTACTCCGGCTATCCGGACTGCCGCGACGACACGCTGAAGGCGATGCAGATTGCGCTGTCGCTCGGCATGGACCAGCGCTTCCTCGTTGAGACCCCGCTGATGTGGCTCAGCAAGGCACAGACCTGGCAGCTCGCGCACGACCTCGGCGGGCCCGCCCTGGTGGACCTGATCCGCACCGAGACACACACCTGTTACCTGGGCGACCGGGCCACGCGCCACGACTGGGGCGTGGGCTGCGGTACGTGCCCGGCGTGCGAACTGCGCGCCGCCGGGTGGGGTCAGTGGCGGTCCGCCAGCACGACCGCCTGACGAAGACGTCGCCGACGTGCCCTATTGCACGAGCGGGAACGTCTTCGCCGCCTCGTAGCGGACCACCGCCTGCATCTTGTTCTCGATCTGTATGTAACGCGTGGCCTTGCGGGCCGGCAGCACCTTGAGCAGCTGACGGTAGTGCTTGTCGTGCAACCGGGCCTCGTCGCGTACCGCCGTCAGCATCTGTTCCGTGATGCGCTTGGCGTTAGCGTCGGTGAGCGTCCCCTCGGCCGCGATGTAGTCCAGCACCGCGCGGTTAAGGCTCGCCTGCGGCACCGCGAGTTCGCGTTCGAACTGCTCATACAGCGGCCAGAACTTCTTCTTCTCTTCGGGCGTCAGGTCCATCGACCGGGCAACGATGCCCCGCCTGTCGGATTGGATCTTCGCCAGCCACTCGGCCGAGGTGAACTGCGGAACGGCCTTGTCCTGGGCCGCGACCGGCAATCCGGCTGCAAGCGCCAGAACACAGCCAAGCGTGCACAGAAATGTCTTCATGAGTTCCCCGATTCAGTTGGAAGGCGCCGTGTTCATGACGGCTGAACGGCTGACAGGCCGCAAGAACCGCGGCGTGAAGGTTAGCGCGAGCCCTTGGTGTGGCCAAGTGCAGGCATTCGCACGGGCCGCAGTGCCGTTCCTTAGTGCTTGCTGGAAGCCTTGAGGCGGCCCAATTGCTGCTGGCGTAGCTGATCGTTGGCCTGATCACCCGGGGCGGGTCGCATCAGGCGTTCAACCAGCGAGCGGCGCATCGTCCACAGCGGCGTCTGCTGCGCCGACCGGGCGAGGTAGGCGTCAACATCTTCGTGCATCGCATAGGTGCGCCGCACGAGCGGGATGAACTGCTCGACGAGCGTGGGATCGAACTGCCGAGCGCTCTCGCGGACGAGATGGCCGAGCGCCTCCTCGATGCGCCAGCCCGGCCGCCATGGCCGGTTATGCACCAGAGAGTCGAAGGCGTCGCACAGGCCCACGATGCGCGCCGGCAGCGGAATCGCGTCGCCCGAGATGCCGTCCGGATAGCCTTCGCCTGACCACGCCTCATGGTGGTAACGGGCGATTTCCTCTGCCAGAGCCGCGTACGGCAGCTTGGATCGAATCAGGAAGTCCGCACCTGTTGCCGCGTGCGTTTCGATGAGCTGCCGCTCACCTTGTGACAGAGCGGTGCGCTTGCGGATCACCGAGTCGGGGATGACGACCTTGCCGATGTCGTGCAGCCGCGCGGCCAGTTCGATGCGCTCGGCTTCGTCGGGGTCGAGCCCGTGCTCAAGCGCCAGCAGGTGCGCCCACATCGCGACGCGGAACGCGTGTTCGCCGCTGTCTTCCTCGCGCAGCTCGACGGTCAGCGCCATGTGCTCGAGAAACTCGCCCTGCTTGGCGGCTGCGTCTTCGAGCTTCTTCTTCAGGACTTCGTCCCTGTCTTCGAGAACGCGCAGACTCGCTGTATCGGTATCAGGCAAACCCGAGACGCTGCAGGTGCTGCTGCTGTTGCTGCATGATCGCTTCACGATGCATGTTACGAACGTGCATCATCAGTTCGCGATTCATCGAGAGCGCACGATCCGGCTGTCCAGCCTTCTCATACGCGTTGACCGATGCGCGCAATGCGTCTTGATACGAAGGAGCAAGTACCTTCGCCTGGTCCCGAACCGCAACAATTCGAGAAATCCCGACGTCCACGTTGCCCTTGTAGACCTCAACGAGTCCGCTAACTGTGGCCGCGGAAATCTTCGCCCGCGCCGCGCCCGGACCTAATGGCCATCTCTCGCGCGCGAGTTGCGTGTTGAGCAGCTTCGTCAACTACGATTCAGCGCAAGCAGCATCTGGGCATAGGTCGCCTCTATCAGTGCCCGGATCTGTTCCTGCTCGCGGTCGCGACGGGTCGCGCAATAATCGGAGCGCCTCGTCACACGACTCCACGCCCTGCAGAGTATTCGTGCAAGTACAGTCCACAAAGCGCCGCGCCGTGTAGCGCGCGAGATCTGAAGCTAGAACGTCTGGGAATCGTCCTGGACAATAGCGGGCCATGCTCATCTGCCCTCTGGTAGCAGACTCGGGCGTCGAGTATAGAGCGTGGCCTCAAGGAAGGTAACGGAAATGTTCACCCACGCGGCGGCCGTTCCATATGCATCGCCCGTGCTCTCAGCTATATCGAGTGCCCGCATGAGCGCGCGCAGCGCATCTGGCGTATTCCGCGTTGCTGTGAGGACAAGACCCTGAACTGAAAGGGCGCGACGCAACAGGGCCTTTTCGCCCTGCTGCTCGGCCAGCATGGCCGCAAGCGCGATTGGCTCGACCGCGTTGAACATCTTCTGGCCGTGCAGGTAGTACTGGCTTGCCGCATCGATCAACAGTGCGACGCGCCGCTTGGGTCGACCGCGAACGGGATGCCTCGAAGGCGCCTGAGCCAGTCGTCCAGGAACGCCGGCAGGTCGGCGGGCGGCGTGGCGATGTTCCGACGCAACTCCTGCTCAAGTGCGTCGAGTTGCGCGTCAGACTCTTCCATCGAGGCGCCGACCGCGGTTCGGTCGGCAAAAGGGAGGCTCGCCGATTCTGCCTTGACGTTCGCGGCGAAAGCAAACTCCGGTAAGTGAGGGATTTTCCGATGCCGAGGAAAGCCTTCACAGTTCGCTCCGTGCACGCCACTGAGCGTGCTCAGGAAACCAAACCAACACACTGCGGAAGAGGACACCATGAACATCGAGACGCTGGAGCTGAATGCCGTTGCCGAAGCTTCCAAGAATGACGACGCCTTTGAATTGCTGGCGCTTTCGATCGACGACCTGGACCTCGTTGGCGGCGGCGCCTCGACGGTCGGCGCACTCGGCTAAGCCGTTTCGGACGTAGTTCGAGGCTGGGAGTCGAGATCCAGACGCCCCGCAGCTATCCCAAATTCCCGCGTATCGCATTGGCGGTACGCGAAGGGGTCGCCAGAACCCTAACCGATTTTCCGCAACTATCACGGCGCCGACGGGCGCCGTTTTTTTGAGTTCCGCGCCTGGGCAAGGTCGTGAGCCGGCTTGAGTTTCGTCAGTTGCCCGGCGGCTAGTCCGTCCGGAGCGCTCGCCGGGAGCTTGATCGGCGCCAGTTTTCTGCCAGACTTTCGCCCATGAAAACCGCCCACGCCCTCCTCCTCGCCGCCACGGCCGCCCTTGCGGCCTGTGCCTCCTCCGACCGCAACACGGATACCCCGACCGGGCCGGGGCAGCTGGTCAACCTGCAGCTGCAGCCGGTGCGCGTGTCGCCCAACCCGCAGGGGGCGCTGCTGTCTGGGTTCGGTGACCGGGTGCCGGATCGACTATGTCGGCACGACGCCGGCGGCCAACACCTGGCAGTTCCGGGTAGCGCCGACTTCGCGCATGCCGACCGTCGAGCAATGCCTGGCGTCGCTCAAGACCCAGCCGGGCGTAGAGGGTGTCCAGGTCGTGAAGTAGGCCCGCGCCGAGTCAGGTTCAAACGGCGCCTGCGGGCGCCGTTTTCGTTTGCGCCGTCGCTTCAGCCAGCGCCCAAGTGGACGATCCGATCGACCGCCCCGACCGTCTCCGGCCGGTGGCTGACGATCACAAGTCCAATTCCTGTATGCCTTAGTCCGTCAGTGATCGCTCGCTCGCGGGCCAGGTCGAGCTGGTCGAACGTCTCATCGAGGAACAGGATCTGCGGCTGGCGGTACAGCGCCCGCGCCAGCAGGACCCGGCTGCGCTGGCCGCCGGAGAGCGCCACGCCGAGGCTGCCGACGATGGTGTTGTAGCCCATCGGCATCGCGCTGATGTCCTCGTCGATCATCGCCAGCCTGGCGCACTCGCGCACTTTGGCCGGGTCGTGCTGGGGGTCGAAGAAGCTGATGTTGTCTTCGATGGTGCCGACGAACAGGTGGTCGTCCTGCATGACGACGCCGATCCGGCTGCGGTACGCGGCCTTGTCCCAGTCGCGCACGTCGCGCCCGGCGGCGGTCAGGTTGCCTTCGGTACGGTCCAGCAGGCCCGCAAGGACTTTCACCAGTGTTGTTTTCCCGCTACCGGATGGGCCAACGATCGCCACCGTTTCGCCCGGCCGGGCATTGAATGCCATGCCGCGGAACACGAAACCTTCGATGCCGTAGGCGAAGCCGAGGTCGCGCGCGTCGAGCACGAAGGCGCCGGCCGGCGCATCGGCGCGCGCCACCGCGGGCAGCTCGGCCGAGCTCTCGGTCGCCGCCAGCGCGATGTCGGCCACGCGATCGGCGTGCAGGTCGAGCATGCGGAACTCGATCGTCTTGTCGACCAGGTTGTTGACGCGCGTGATGAAGAGCAGCTTGAACAGCATGAACGCGAACAGCATGCCGACCGAAAGCTGCCCCTCCAGCACGGCGTAGGCGCCGAGCCAGATCACCAGCACGTTCTCCAGCCCGAAGATCAGCACGTTGCCGGCACGCTGCAGCAGCGCCAGGTTCTGCACGCGCACGTCGGCGTTGGTCTGGTCGACCACGTGGTTGAGATACGCGGCGCGGCGCTCGGTTTCGCGCAGGTTGAGCTTGATCGCCATCATCCCGCGCAGAGTCTCGATGAAGTGCGTCGCGGCCTTCGCCTCGTGCACGATGCGCTCGTCGGTCGCGCGCCGCTGCGGGCCGTACAACGCCCAGCGCAGCGCGCCGTAGAGCAGCGCGGCGATGAAGACGACGATGGTCAGCGTGCTGCTGTACCAGAGCATGACGGCCAGCGTGACCAGCACCATGACGCCGTCCATCACGGTCTCGAGGAAGGTGAGCGACAGCGTGCGCTGGATTGCGTCGACCGAGCGGAAGCGCGAGACGATGTCGCCGATATGGCGCTTCTCGAACCACGCCAGCGGCAGCCGCAGCAGCCGCGCAAACAGCGTGTCGAGCAGTTGCAGGTTGAGCCGCGTGCTGATGTAGACACCGAGCCATGAGCGCAGCGCGGTGATGATGGCGATCATCACCGCCAGCAGCCCGAAGCCGATGCCGAGCACCGCCAGCAGGTCGCGGTCGCGCCCGACGACGACGCGGTCCACCACGAGCTGCAGGAAGAATGGCGAGGCGATCGCCAGCACCTCGAGCACGAGCGACAGCAGCAGCACCTGCGTTACGGCGCTGCGCAGGCCGGTGGCCGTCTTCACCAGCTGCCACGCGCTGATCTTCTCGCGCTCGTCGCGCTCGGCGAAGCCGGCGGTGGGCGTGAGCTCCATCGCCACGCCGGTGTAGTGATCCGAGGCTTCCCTGAGCGTCAGCACGCGCCGGCCGCGTGCCGGGTCGTTGACGGTGATCTTGTCGCCGGAAGTCTTCGTCAGGACGACGAAGTGATTCATGTCCCAGTGCAGTATCGCCGGCAGTTTCAGCTGGCCCATGCCTTCGAGCGGCACCTTCACGCCGCGCGCGGCAAGCTTCATCGTGTCGGCGATCGCGCTGATGTGCTTCAGCGTCACGCCCTTCATCGACGGCGCCAGCCGCAGCCGCATGGCGGAGAGGTCCGTGCGGAAGCCGTGGTAGCTCGCGATCATCGCCACACAGGCGATGCCGCACTCCGGCGCCTCGCTCTGCAGGATCATGGGAACACGTCTACCCAGCACCACGTCCTCCCGCGAAGGCGACCCGAGCGAGCGCAAGCGAGCGAGCTACAGAAATCAGTTCAGGCGAGTGGGCCGCGCCCACGAGCGCAAGCGAGCGAGCCCCGTACACCGTCCGGTTGCAATGAAGCGCCAGCTTCATTGCAACCTTTGCTTGAGCGACAGCACGGGTTCGAACACCCACTCCCACACCTTGCGCTTCTCCTGCAGGATGTCGGCGTTGACCATCATCCCGGAGCGCAGCGGCAATTTCTGGTCGCCGGCAACGACGACCTGTGAGTCGAGCTTGACGTCGACGCGATAGACCGGCTCCTTCACGACGAGCTGGCCGACCTTTTCGCCCGCTGACCACACAGTGCGGCTGACGCGCTCGACCGTGCCGCGGTACTGGCCGAAGCGCTGGAACGGGAACGCGTCGTAGCGCAGCACCACCTCCTGTCCCGGCGCCACGAAGCCGATGGCACGCGTCGGCACCAGCAACTGCGCATGCAGGCCGCTGCCCTTGGGCACGACCACGGCGAGCGGCGCGCTTTCGGCCACGGTCTCGCCCTTGGCGGCAGCGATGTTGGTCAGGACACCGGCCACCGGTGCGCGGATCACGTTCTCGCGCTTGGCCTCTTCCTGCACGCTGCCCTGCTGCAGTTCGCTCGCCTGGCGGCGAATCTGCTCCTGCGCGGTCTGTGTCCTGAGTGCGATCGACGGCTCTTCGGCCCGTGCGGCCGAAAGCTCGCGTTCGACGCCGGCGCGCTGGCGCTTCAGCGCCTCGACCTTGACCTGCTGGTCGAGCACGTTGTTGCGGAACTCGATCAGCTTGGACTCGGAATAGAACTTTTCCTTGTAGAGCTCTTCGGAGCGCTGGAATTCATTGCGCGCCGAAGCGAGCCGGCTCTGCTGGGCGCGGATCTCGACGTCGAACTGGGCCAGTTCACGCTCGAGGTCGGAGATCTTGCGCCGCAGTGCGTCGGCCTGCTGCTGGCCGAGCAGCTTGACCTGCTGCTGCTCCCGCTCGAGCACCAGCCGCCGTTCACTGATCTCGCGCTGGACCAGTTCGCTCGAGGTGACGCCGGAAGCCGTTCCGCGCTCGAACGACAGGCGGATCAGGGGCTGGCCCGCCTCGACTTCGTCGCCCTCTTTCGCCAGCAGCTCGGCCACGGTGCCGGCCTCGGACGCCAGGATGCGCGCGGCCCCGACGTCCAGCGCCAGGAAACCGTCGACACGCTCGCGCCGTGCGTATTCGCCCCCGATTGAAAAGGCCACCAGCGCGAAGGCAAAGGCAGCCGCCAGCGCGGTGAACACCCACAGCGGGACCGGACGTGCGAGGGAGACTTCACCGAGCAGCTTCTCGCGCTGCGCGTCGATCGCCTCCTGACGGAAGAGTTGTTTGGGCTGCGCGGCCATGGGCGAGGCGCATTATGGGGCGGGCGCCCGTTTGTGTGGTGAGCGCCCGCACTCACGGCGTCACAAATCGACGCTAATGACGGCCGGGCGTCGCGTTATATCGACATTACGGATGCATCGCTGGCCGCCCGCCACGAGCCCCTAGCATGGGCAGACCGCTCACTGCATCGGATCTGCCATGCCCTCGCCTCGCCTGCTTGCCGTCGCCTTCCTGGCCTTTGCCACAACATTCGGTGCCGCACACGCCGTCGACCCCAGTGCCGCGGTCGCCGAAGTGCGTGCTGCGGCCGACGCGGCTGATGCGCAGCTGGTCGAGCAGCGTCGTGCCGCGTGGTTGCGCCTGGATGCCAGGCAGAAAACTTCCTTCGCTCAGGCAGAGCGCGCCTGGCTGAACGACGGCCGGGCCGAAGAGGAGCTCAAGTGCCTTGCAGGTGTGCCCGCTCCAACGCCGCTCGCCGAGCAGGTCTGCCGACTCCAGGTGACGGAGCGGCACCTGGCCGGGCTGTCGACGCCCGTCGTGCAGGCCAGCGCGGTTCGCTAGCGCGGGCTTCAAGTCCGCGTCACTTCCACTTGATCGAGCAGCCGATGCTCGGCGTCTGCTCGGCCGGACCATGTCCAGTCGTGGCGACGAGCAGCATTGCATCGCGCAGTTCGCGTTTCGCGTCGGCGGGCACGGGCCGGCGGCCCGAAGCATCGATCCGCCCGCGGTATTGCAGCTTCAGCTCGCGGCTGTAGCCGAAGAAATCCGGTGTGCACACGGCGCCGTAGGCTCGCGCCACGGCCTGTGACTCGTCGTACAGGTAAGGAAACGGCAGTGCCTTCTCCCGCCACAGCCGCTGCATCTGCTCGAAGGAATCCTCCGGATACACGGTGACATCGTTGCTGCTGATGGCGACCACGCCGATACCCGCGGCCTGCAGTTCACGCGCATCGCGCACGATGCGGTCGAGCACCGCCTGAACGTACGGGCAGTGGTTGCAGATGAACATCACCAGCAACCCGTTCGGACCCGAAGCCGCATCGCGCGTCCAGACCTGCCCGCACACGCCGGGCAATTCAAGGTCCGGCGCCAGCGATCCGAGTTCGGCGGGAGCGGATTGGGCAGCCACGCTGGCGCTCGTCGTCAAGCCGCCAGCGGCTGAACCTCCGCGGCCGCGAGCTCCGCGACAGCGTCGGCGACGGTATTCGCGGTCAGGCCGAAGTGTTCGTACAACGCCGCGGCCGGGGCCGACTCGCCGAAGGTGGCGATGCCGATGACGCGCCCGTCGAGCCCAACGTACTTGCGCCAGAAATCCGGATGCGCGGCCTCGACCGCCACCCGCGGCAGGCCCGCCGGCAGAACGCTGCGCTGATAGGCGGGCGACTGCGCATCGAAGCGTGTCGTCGACGGCATCGAGACGACACGCGCCCTAATACCCCGCGCGGCGAGCAGCTGCTGCGCATCGAGCGCGATGGCCACTTCCGAGCCGGTGGCGATGATGACCACGCTGGCCGTGCCGTTCGCCGCTTCCGAAAGGACATAGCCGCCGGCCTTGATGGCAGCAAGCGTCGACTCGTTGCGCACCTGCTGCGGCAGGTTCTGGCGCGAGAGCAGCAGCGCCGTCGGGCCCTCTGCGCGTTCGAGCGCGCAACGCCATGCCACCGCCGTTTCGACGCCATCGCACGGGCGCCAGACGTCCAGATTTGGAATCACGCGCAATGCGGTCGCATGCTCGACCGGCTGGTGCGTCGGACCATCTTCGCCGAGACCGATCGAGTCGTGCGTCAGCACGTACGCGACCCGCTGCTTCATCAGCGCACTCATGCGGATGCCCGAGCGTGCATAGTCGGAGAACACCGCGAACGTGCCGCCGTAGGGGATGAAGCCGCCATGCAGCGCGACGCCGTTCATGATCGCGGCCATGCCGAATTCGCGAACGCCGTAGTGCAGATAGTTGCCGCCCGCGCCTTCGATCGGACGCGAGGCCTTCACGGCGGTGAGGTTCGACCAGGTCAGGTCGGCCGAGCCGCCGAGGAGTTCCGGCACGCCGGCGACCAGCTTTTCCAGCACCTGTTGCGATGACTTGCGTGTCGCCGTCGCGGCGGTAATGCCGCGCGCCTGGTCGAGCACGGCACGCTCTGTCACCGACCAGTCGGATGGCAGCTCACCGAGCATACGGCGCTCGAAGGCGGCGGCCTCGGCCGGGTACTGCGCACGGTAACGGATGAACAGCGCATCCCATTCGGTACGAGCCACCGCGCCCCGAGCGCGGGCGTCCCAGGCCGCGCGCACGTCTCCCGGCACGTCAAAGGCGCCGTGCTCCCAGCCGAGCGCTGCCCGCGTAGCCTTTACCTCATCGCCGCCGAGCGGCGCGCCGTGCACTTCGTGTGTGCCGGCCATCTTCGGCGCGCCCCAGCCGATCGTGGTGCGGCAGATCACCAGCGTCGGCGCGTCTGCATTGGTGTGGGCGATTCGTATCGCCTGGTCAATCAGCGCCGCGTCATGACCGTCAATCGGACCGATGACGTTCCAGCCGTAGGCGCGGAAGCGGCCCGCGGCGTGTCGTCGGTAAACCAGCCCGCTACCTGGCCATCGATCGAGATGCCGTTGTCGTCGTAGAAGCAGACGAGCTTGCCCAGCTGCCACATGCCGGCAAGCGAGCACGACCTCGTGGCTGATGCCTTCCATCAGGCACCCGTCGCCGAGGAAGACATAGGTGCGGTGATCGACGATCGGAAGGCCGGGCCGGTTGAACTCGGCAGCGAGCAGCTTCTCGGCCAGCGCCATGCCGACGGCATTGGCGAGTCCCTGGCCCAATGGCCCGGTGGTGGTCTCCACGCCCGGCGTGAGGCCGACCTCCGGGTGGCCCGGCGTCTTGCGAGTGCAGCTGGCGGAAGCGCTTCAGTTCGTCGAGCGGCAGGTCATAGCCGGTCAGATGCAGCAGCGCATAGAGCAGCATCGAGCCGTGCCCATTGGACAGGACGAAGCGGTCGCGGTCGGCCCAGCGCGGCGATCGACGGGTCGTGCTTCAGGTGGTCGCGCCACAGCACCTCGGCGATGTCGGCCATGCCCATCGGCATGCCGGGGTGGCCGGACTTGGCGGCCTCGACCGCGTCGATCGCGAGGAAGCGCAGTGCGTTGGCGAGTCGGCGGCGGTCGGCCATCGTGGCCGGGAGTCTTGCGGTGGCATTCATCGCGGTTTCCTAGTGAGCGCGTTTCTTCATGTCCATCAGACGCAGGATCATCGGCGTGAAGATGAGTTGCATCGCCAGCCCCATCTTGCCGCCGGGAACGATGATGGTGTTGGGGCGCGTCATCGCTGAGTCGTGCAGCATCGACAGCAGGTACGGGAAGTCGATGCCCTTGGGATTCGTGAAGCGGATGATCACCATGCTCTCGTCGGCACTGGAATGTCGCGCGCGATGAAGGGGTTGGACGTGTCCACCGTGGGCACGCGCTGGAAGTTCACGTGCGTGACGCAGAACTGCGGACGATGTGGTTCACGTAGTCGGGCATGCGGCGCAGGATCGTGTCGACCACCGCTTCCTGCGAGTAGCCGCGCATCTTCTTGTCGCGGTGCAGCTTCTGAATCCACTCGAGGTTGATGATCGGCACCACGCCCACCAGCAGGTCGACGTGCTGGCCGACGTTGATCTTCTCGTCGAAGTAGCGCGCCGTGCAGGCCCTCGTAGAACATCAGGTCCGATTCCGGCGCGATGTCCTTCCACTCGGTAAAGTTGCCGGGCTCCTACGCCGTGCTCCGCGGCCTCGCCGGCATCGTGGATGTATCTTGCGCACGCTTGCCGTGCCGTCTACCATAGGTCCGGAATAGGTCTGCGAGTTCATCCAGCAGGTTGCGTCCGGGCCGAAGTGACTGAAGTTGCGCTCGCCGCGCTCTCGGCCTCCTCATCTTGGCGCGCATCGCCACGCGGTCGTAGCGATGGAACGAGTCGCCTTCGACGACTGCGCCTTGATCCGCTCGCGCCGGAAGATGTGCTGAGAAGCTGTGCATCACCGTGGTGGTGCCGGCGCCGGAAGAG
>CAWEPP010000008.1:0-39642 GCA_963810985.1 uncultured beta proteobacterium | reverse complement strand
ACGAACGTGTTGTTCACCAGCTCGATGCGTTCCGGAATCTGCGGGCCGGAGAAGTCCTCGTTGGTCAGGGCGTTCGACATGCAGCCCACACCGGCCTTGGCATTGTTGGAGAAATAGTTGCGCTCGATCCGGATCTCGCGATTCGAGGTATCCGGCGAATCGATGAGCTGGATTCCGTCCTAGCCGTTGCCGGTGAGCGGTTTCCGGCGACGGTCGTCTCAGCGTCGGGCCGCTGTACGGGTACATGCGGAATTCGATCCCGTCGTCCGAATTGTCCATGACGATGTTGTTCTCGACCTGGACGCGACCCCGCCGTTGAAGTCGATCCCGTCGTCGCGGTTGTTGCTCGAACACATTGTTCGATCGTCCCGCTCGCCGCCCGCTCAGTGTAGTTCATCCCGTCCTCGGTAAGGATCATCCCCACCGAATGGCAGTGGTCGACGTCGGTCCGGCACGAGCTCGACCGGACCCCTTTCACGGCGTTCGTCAGCGTCAGGCCCATGACCGCGCTGGGCGGCGCTGGGGGGCCCGATCTCGATGACGCGTCCCCCGTGCACAGGGTCTCGCCCCTGCAGTTGTTCGAGACGCTGGCCGGTGAGCACGGTCTGCGCGATGTAGGAGGTGTCCCCCGTGGTCAGTAACCGGGATGCGAAGTGAGCCCTTGTCCGGACTACATGCCGCCGGCATAGGTTCCGGGCGCGAACAGGATGGTGTCGCCGGTCGCGGCCGCGGCGACGGCGGCCTGGAGGGTCGGCTGGTTCGCGGGAACCTGGATGGTGGCCGCCGAGGCGATGCCGGAGACGAGCATGGCCGGCACGAAGAACAGCACGGCCCATGCTGCCCGGGCCGCGGGGCGGAGGTGGAGCGCGAGATGCGACACTGGGATGAGCTCCGATTTGGTGACTGCGACCGGGGCGGGTGCGGTCGCGAGTCGTTGTTCTTTTGATCGTACGAATCAGATACACAACTCCACTGAACGGAAACGATCCTAGCATGACAATTGGCCCTGCATTCATGGGTCATTTTTGTTATTTCCTGGGTTCTTTTCCACACTTTCCGCACCCGCAAGCTCCTGCGCGGCCTGTGTAATATCGCCCGCCTATGATCTTCGCTCTCGACCTGGAAGGGTGCTCGCGCCCGAAATCTGGCCCTTCCTGGGCGCGCATTTCGGCGTGCCCGAGTTTCGCTCACCACCCGCGACATGGCGACTTCGACGAGCTGATGCACCGCCGCGTGGCGCCACGCCGCGCGCGCGGCATGACGCTCGCCGACCTGCAGGCGATGGCGCTACGCGGTCGAGCCCTACCTGGGCGCGCGCGACTTCCTCGCCCGGCTGCGCAGATGGGACAGGTGATCATCATCTCGGACACGTTCCACGAGTTCTCGGAGCCGCTGCTGCCAAGCTCGGCGGGGTCAGCCTGTTCGCGAACCGCTTCGAGCTCGACGAGCGCGGCATCTCGCGGCTTCAAGCTGCGCATCCGCGGCCAGAAGGAACGCATCGTCTCGGGCTTCAAGAGCGCCGGCTTCAAGGTCGCGGCGATGGGCGACAGCATGAACGACCTCTCGCTGCTCGAGAGCTGCGACTACCCGGTGCTCTACCGCCCGGTCGAGGCGCTGCGCGACGAGTTCCCGGACGCCGCCGATGCGGTCAACCTCGACGAGGCGCTGGAGTTCGTGCCGTGGCCGCGACGCGCCGACGGAGAACGGCCGATAGCGTAGCGGCCGGGCGCCGCATCAGTTTCCGAGACGTCCGCTTCAGTGCCCGCGCCCACTCCAACAGCGCCGCCGGCCGGTGAGGTCGTCGAGCAGCAGGTCGGGGCGCATGCGCCGCGAGCTGGCGCGCGGCAGGATCCGGTCGCGACCGCCACCACCTTCGCTCCCGCGGCGCGCGCGCACGCGATGTCGTGTCTCGGTGTCGCCGACCACGACGCAGCGCGGGCGGCACTCCGTAGCGGTCGCCGGCGCGCGCCACGGCGAGCCGCGCGAGCTCGTCGCGGTCGGTGGCCTCCTCGCCGAAGGCGCCGAACGCGAAGCGGCTCGCCGATCCCGAAGTGCTCGAGCTTGATGTCGGCCATGCGCGTCATGTTGCCGGTGAGCAGCGCCGGCACCCAGCCGGACTCCGCCGACCGCGTCGAGCACTCGGGGACCCCCGCGCAGGAGCCGCCGCGGCCCGGGATGCAGCCCGTCGCGATGTGCGCGACGACGGCATCCCAGAGCCGCGCCGCGCCGAGCCGTCGGGCTCGGCGCGCCGTGCTGGCGCAGATGTCGGCCAGGATCTGCGGCTCGATGCGGCCCGCGAAGGCAATGTCGTCCAGCGGTGTCCTCGACGCCATCTCGCTCGCGCGACCGCGCGGACGAACGCCTCCTTGGCGGCCCCCTCGGTGAGCAGCAGGGTGCCGTCGATGTCGAACAGCCAGACCAGGCGCGGGCTCGGAGTCATGATCGCGGGCAATGTGCACGCCGGAGCTGGCCGCGGAGGCGAGCTGCGAGGCATGCGGCGGGCGGCCGCCGAAAGCCGCTGCCGCGCTACGCTTATTCAGGTGCTCGCGGCATGTCCTCCCGCCGGGGGACCGCTCTCATGACACCTCGCCCGTTCTCGAGCACCCGCGCCCGTGGGTCTTCGGTGTTTCCTCGCCGCTCTCATCTTCGCTCGCGCTGTCCCTCGGCTCGCGCCCGGTGGCGCCGTCGCACCACGAATCCGCGGCCGCGCTCGCGCACCTCGCGCCGATCCGCGGCTCGTGCGCGACCGCGCTCGCCCGACCCTCACGCCGAGACCTGCTCGCGCCGGACTCGACGTCGTCGGAGCGCATCGCGGCGGAGCGCTCGGTGCTCGAGTGGCCGGCCGACGCGGCGCGCATCGCCGCGCTCGGCGCCGGCGTCGAGGTGGTCGACGAGCACCCGGGGCGCACGGCGGGGCAGCGCCGCCGAGCCGAGCTGAGGTCCGCGCCCATGCCGCGGCGCCACCGCGCGCGCGCGAGACGCGGCCAACAGCGTCATCGCCATGCCGCCGTTCGGCTCGGGCAGCATGGGCGGCTACTGGACGCTCGACGAGATCAAGATGAAGCTCGACGACCTGGTCGCGAGCGACGTCAACGACGTCGTCGCCGACAAGATCGACACGCTCGGCTACTCGCGCCAGGGCCGGCCGATCTGGGGCCTCAGGATCGGCAAGTCCGTCGTCGGTCCCGACACGCGTCCGGTCGTGTTCTACAACGCGCTCACCCACGCGCGCGAGCCCGAGGGCATGCAGGCGCTGTTCTACTTCGTCGACGACCTGCTCTCGCAGCTACGGCACCGATCCGTTCGCGACCTACCTGCTCGACCAGCGCGTGATCTACATCGTGCCCGCTGGTGAATCCCGACGGCTACGCGGTCAACCAGACCACTACATCGCAGCGGCGGCGGCACGTCGGTTCTGGCGCAAGAACATGCGCGACAACAACGGCAACGGCACGCTCGAGTCGGCGCGACGGCGTCGACCTCAACCGCAACTTCGGCTACCAGTGGGGCTTCGACAACGTCGGCTCGAGCCCCGACTCCCGCGTACGAGACCTATCGCGGGCCCGTCGCGCGTTCTCGGAGCCCGAGACCCAGGCGCAGCGCGACCTCGTCGATCGCGCTGCAGCCCATGACCGGGCTCTCGTTCCACACCTACGGCGACCTGCTGATCCACCCGTGGGGCTACACCGACACGGCGCCGCCCGACTCGACCGCGTTCTGGAGTGGAACGACGAGCATGACGCGCGACAACGGCTACTCAGCGGGCCAGGGCCGCGCGATCCTCTACGCGGTGAACGGCGAGTTCAACGACTGGTGCTACGGCGACACGCTCGCTCAAGCCGCGCGGCTTCACCTGGACGCCCGAGATCGGCGGACGACAACGACGACTTCTGGCCGCCGCCCTCGCGCATCCTGCCGCTGGCGCAGGAGATCCTGCGCGATCGAGCTACGTGGTCGCCGCGATCGCCGGGCCGTACGTGCAGGGGACGGCCGAGGCGATCGACGAGGGCGCGCTCGAACGCGAGCTATGGCGCGCACCTCGCGGTGCGCGCGCGCAACCTCGGCGCGGCGGCCACGCCGGCCCGGCCTCACCGGCACGCTGTACCCCGCTCGACGCGGGCGTCGCGATGCTGGTCGGCACCGTCGGCTACCCGCCTCGGCCTCGCGTCACGAGCGGCGACGCCACCGGCGGGCGCGCGTTTCAGGTGGCGGTGGACGACACGGTGACGCCGGGGCGCCTGCTGCGCTTCCGCGTCGACTTCACCGACGCCGGCGGGCTCTTCTCGCGCGACACGGTCGAGCTGCCGCTCGGCGCGCCGACGCGTGCTCGCGTTCGACGACGCCTCGTCGGGGCTCGACGAAGTGGACGCTGGGGCTCGCTGGGGCATCGTCGCGAGCGACCCCGCGCACCCGAGCCGCTACTTCGCCGACAGCCCTGCCGGCAACTACCCCGACGGCCACGACCGACCATGATGCGTTGACCGCTCCGCTCAACCTGCTCGGCCGGCGTGCACGCCTACGCCTTCTTCGAGGCGCGCTGGGAGTTCGAGACCGACTACGACGTCGCGCATCGAGGCCAGCACGAACGGCACGCACTGGACGCCGCTCCCCGGCCACCGGCACCTCGCCGGGCAGCGGCGTCGCCTCGCGGCGTCCAGCCCCCGGTCGCCGATCTACGCCGGGCGCGCGGCGCTGGGGCAGCACCGAGCGCGCCGACCTCTCCGCGCTTCACCGGGCCGCGGGCCAGCGCCCGCCTGCGGTTCCGTTTGCGCTCGGACGCGGCGCACGCGGCTAGACGGCATGGACTTCGATTCGCTGCGGTCGCTGCTCTACGACCCGCGGCGCAGCCTGCGCCGTCGCGGCGGCGAGACACCGGCGCCAAGCGCGGCGCTCTCACTGCCCACGAACGTGGTGCGTGGCACAGCGGCCTTCCGCTTCTCGCTTCCGGCATCGGGGCGCCCGTCTCGAATCCTCGATCTCCAGGGCCGCACGTGGCGACGGTCGTGATGAACGCTCGCGCTCCCCGGCGGCGAACGCCGCGCGGAATGGAACGCTCGCGATGGCGGACCGGCCACCCCGCCGCCCCCGGGCGTCTATCTCGCGCGCCTGAGTCTGGGCGGCGAAACCATTGGCCAAGGGCTGATCCTGATTCGATGATGCAGCCGGACTTGCCCCCGGGGCGGGTGCCGGTGTCCCTCGACGATCCTCGAGCGCATCGACTGAGTTCGAGACGATCGCGGTCGGCCGAGAATTCGAACGCGTTGTCCCCGGCTGCTCCGCGCCCATGGGCCTGGCCGCTGGCGTCATGCCCAAGGGAATCCGTACTCGATGTCAGTCTTGTCGAGCCGTTGCAACCTTTCACGCGCCGAGACACATGGATGAAGGCGTCCGGAGGCATCGGCCGGAAGGAGCTCAAGGTCAAACGAATCCCGAGCGAGTGACCATGGCCTCCGCCATCACCGCACCGACTACGTGCTCTGTGTCTCCAACCGGGGATTCCGAGCGCGTCGTTCATGGTTCGACGGATGTCGACCCGGACCGTCGCGGATTCCAGGCTGCGGCGCGCGGCCTGGTCTAGGCCATCGATGAGTCCCTGGACCTGAAGATGCCGGCGATACCCCCGACGTCTCTTTGTATTGCGATCGAAGTGCCACGCGGGGCAAGCAAGGCCTTCAAAGCCGCCAGCTAGCCGCGCCGCCACGGGCACGTGGTCACGGCCCCGCGGGCCGGTCCATGGATAGAATTGCGTTGGGCCTGCCCTGCTCCCACGGCCTGTACTCGAGCGCGAATCGCATCGCGCTCCACCGAGCGGCGGGTGCGTGTACAGCGAGACGCTTACCCACGCCGGCGGCTCGGGGTTCGACTTGTTCTGCGCGCCGAGCTTGAGGAACGCGCGCGCCGCCGGCGTCGTTGTCGTGCGTCATCTCGAGCCCGAACACGTCGGCCTCGTGCTCGACGTCGCGCGAGATGGCGTTGGAGATCGGCTGCGCCACGAGCTCACCAGCGCGAGCGATCGCCGAGCAGCAGCGGCATCGAGGCGATGTCGCCGAGCTCGCGTGAACGCCCCAGCGGCCGCCGAAGCGCCCCAGCCGCCCGCGCGCGAGCCACGCCGCGAGCCAGAGCAGGCGAACGCGCCCAGCGCCGAGCACAGCGCGATCCCCTTCCAGATGTGGCCGAGCACGTAGTGGCCCATCTCGTGGCCCATCACGAACAGGATCTCGTCCTGCGTCATGCCTGGAGCGTCGTGTCCCAGAGCACGATGCGCTGCGAGGCGCCGAAGCCGCTCACGTAGGCGTTGACGTCTTCGTGTCTGCGTGCTCTTGTCGACCTCGTACACGTTGCGCGCCGGGATGCCGGCGCGCGCGGCCAGCGCCAGGATCTCGGCGCTCGAGCTGCTGGTCCTGCAGCGGCGTGAACTTGTTGAAGAGCGGGTCGATCACCAGCGGCTGGAGCAGCACGACGCCGCAGCACGACACGGCAGCGTGGCGAGCGCCAGCCACAGCCACCAGCGCCGCGGGCTCTGCCGATCGCGCGGTACGCGAGCGCCACAGACGGGACGCCGAGCAGCACGAGCTGACCAGCGCTCCTTGCCCTGGTCGCCGAGCCAGGCGCCGAAGCTCTGGTTGGAGAGCCCGAACTGGTGCTCGAGCGCGAAGCCCGCAGTAGAACGGCGAGCGGGAAGACCGAGCAGCGAGGCTGATCGGCAGGTAGAGCGCGAGATAAACGAGCACGGGCGCGGGTACCGGCGCTTGAAACGCGCGTGGGCGACGTCGCGCATCCATGCGGATGCGCCGGTCGTGAGCAGCACCAGCGCGATCAGGATGTCGATGAGCGGGCTCACGAAACCGAGCGTCGCGCGGATGCGGGCGTAGCGCTTGTTCTCGGGCGTGAAGCCGGCACGGATCTCGGCGATGCGGTCGACGCCGGAGAGCCCGGCCGCCGCCGCGCCGGTGTCGGCCATCGCAATCGCCGCGGTGTCGGCGGTGACGCTGTCGCTGATCGCCGGTACGCCGGCGTTTGCGGGAGCGCCTGTGCCCTGCGCGAAAGCCGGGCCGGCAGCGACCACGAGCAGGAACAGCGTGACGAGTGCCAGCGCACGCGCCGGGTTCTTGAACGCACGCTCGAGGATCTGCGGCATGGGCTCCCTCCGGATCGAGATCGGTGTTCTGCGAGCCGCGGAGCCTAGCCGGTTCCAATCCCGCAATGCCAGCCGGAAACGACGCGGCGCCGGCGATTCCGGACTACCGCATCACGGCGACGCGGCGCGTCACGTCCTGTCCGCCCACCCGGGCGCGGACCAGGTAGATTCCCGGCTCCACCGCGTGCCCCGCCTGGTCGTGCAGGTCCCACACCCGCTCGAGCCGCCCGGCGGGGTGCGAACCGGACTCGAGCGTGCGCACGCGCCGCCCCTGTGGGTCGAGCACTTCCAGTCGCACGTCGCCCGCGTGCGCGAGCGTACCTGCGCGACCAGGTCGCGCGCTTCATCGCCCGCGAGGTCGAGCCGCACGCCGCTCGCCTGGGAAGAGCAGGCTACGTGCCGCGCGAGGTGCTGCGCAGCATGGGCGCAGGCCGGCCTGTCTCGGCCTGATGTACGCGAGCGTACGGCGGCGCCGAGGCCGACGCGCTCACCAACCTGGTGTTCGCCGAGGCGCTGTCGCAGTCCACCTTCGGCGGCTTCATCATCACCGTGCTGGTGCACACCGACATGGCGAGCCCGCACCTGCACCACGCCGGCACGCCGGCGCAGAAGGCCAAGTACCTGCCCGGCGTCATCGCCGGGCGAGCTGATCACCGCGGTGGCGATCACCGAGCCGGGCGCGGGCTCCGACGTCGCCGGCATCCGCACGACGGCAAGCGCGCGGCCGATGGCAGCGAGTGGGTGCTCAACGGCACCAAGCTCTTCATCACCAACGGCGTGCATCGCCGACCTCGTATTTCGTCGCCGCCAAGACCGGCGACAGGGCGGCACGCGATGTCGATGTTCATCGTCGAGAAAGGCACGCCGGGCTTTCGCGTCGGCCGCGCGCTCGACAAGACCGGCTGGCTGTCGTCCGACACCGCCGAACTGGTGTTCGACGACTGCCGCATCCCGGCCGCCAACCTGCTCGGCGAGGAGAACCACGGCTTCTATTCGGTGATGAAGAACTTCCAGACCGAGCGCATCGCGCTGGCCGCGATGGCGGTCGGCCATTGCCATGCAGGCGCTCGAGCCTGACGCTCGACGCATGTGCGCGAACGGCAGGCCTTCGGCGCCACGCTGTGCGACAAGCAGGTCGTGCGCCAGCGCATTGCGATGCTCGACGCCAAGATCCGCGCGGCGCGCGCAGTTCATGTACCACTGCGCCTGGCGCGTGACGCAGGGCCACGACGTCGTGCAGGATGTCTCGATGCTGAAGGCGCTGACCGGCGAACTCGTCAACGAAGTGGTGCAGCTGCCAGCAGTTCCATGGCGGCATGGGCTACATGCGCGAGACGCGATCGAGCGGCTGTGGCGCGACGCGCGCATGCTGGCGATCGGCGGCGGCGCCACCGAGGTGATGCTCGACGAGGTCGCCAAGCGTATCGAGCGCAGTGAAGGCCATGACCACTTCCTATCCTGGCCCGGACTACGCCGCCCGGCAGCCTCCCGACGGCTTCGTCAGGCACCCGGACTGACATGTCCACGACCACAGTCGACATCATATCAGCCACCGCGTCGCCGCGTCTCGATCGCGCGCGAACGTGCGCAACGCCTTCAACGACGCATCGATCGCCGAACTCACCGCCGCCTTCCGCGAGCTCGGCGGCGACGTCGACGTGCGTGCATCGTGCTCGCCGGCAACGGCACGGCGTTCTGCGCCGGCGCCGACCTGAACTGGATGAAGCGGATGGCCGACTACTCGCGGGAGGAGAACCGCGCCGACGCGCAGAGGCCTGGCCGACGATGCTGCGGACGCTCTACACCTGCCCCATGCCGCCGATCGCGCGCGTGCAGGGCGACGCTACGCCGGCGGCGTCGGCCTGGTGGCGGTCTGCGACATCGCGGTGGCGGCCGACGGCGGCGAGCTTCTGCCTGAGCGAAGCTCAAGCTCGGCCTGATGCCGGCGACCATCAGCCCCTACGTGGTGCGCGCCATGGGCGCGCGGGCGGCGCGGCGCTACTTCCTCACCGCCGAGCGCTTCGGGGCGGCCGAGGCGCTGCGCATCGGCTTCGTGCACGAAGTGGCTGCCGCGGACATCGACGCCCGCATCAACGAGCTGCTGGGCACGCGATCGACGCAGCCGCGGGTCGAAGCCAAGCGGCTGGTGCAGGACGTGGCCAGCGACCGATCGATGCAGCGTCGTGGCCGATACCGCGAAGGCATCGCCGACATCCGCGCCAGCGACGAAGGCCGCGAGGGCGTGCAGGCGTTCCTGGAGCAAGCGCAAGCCGCGCTGGCTCGCCGACATACGTGGCCATGACGACGAAGACGAGGATGATGAAGCACATGTGACTGCATGTGGACTCGTTGTACGCGACCGCTTCACGGTCGCACGTGCACCTCGTCCAGTTGATCGGCGCGTCAGGCTTCTGGCGGCCTGGCGCCCGTCTCGCACCAAGTGCGCGCAGACTCCGCGCGCGCACTCGTGGTGATGACTCGCTCGACACCACGCACCTGATTGCGCTGGCCGCGGCGCTCGGCTGGGCCAGCGGGATCCGCCTGTATGCGGTGGTGCTGGTCAGGGCGGTCGGCTGGCTCGGCTGGGTGGCGCTGCCGTCGGGCCTGCAGGTGCTGCAGCACCCGCTGGTGCTGGGCGCGTCGGCCTGATGTTGGTGGTGGAGTTCTTCGCCGACAAGATTCCGGGGCTCGACACGGTGTGGGATGGATGCACACCTTCATCCGCATTCCGGCGGGCATGGCGCTGGCCGCGGCGTGTTCGGTGGCGCTCGACAGCGCGGCGTGGACCGCGATCGCGGCGCTGCTCGGCGGCACGCTGGCGGCCACGCGCACGTCGCCAAGGCCACCACGCGCGCGGCGGTCAACACGTCGCCCGAGCCGTTCTCCAACGTCGGCCTGTCGCTGTCTCGACGACGCCGCGGTGCCGACGATGTTGTGGCTGGCGTTCAGCCACCCAGTGTGGTTCTTCGTTCGCGCTGGCGGTCGCACTGGTGCTGATGGTCGCGGTGACCGTGCTGCTGTTCAAGTTCCTGCGCGCGCTGCTGGCACGCTGCGCACGCGGTTCGGCGCGCCAGCGCCCGCGCGAACCGTCTGATCTCACGAAGGTCCACGCGATGTTCAACAAAATCCTGATTGCCAATCGCGGAGAGATCGCCTGCCGCGTCGCTGCCACCGCGCGCCGCATGGGCGTGCGCACGGTGGCTGTGTATTCCGACGCCGACGCACACGCCACGCATGTGGCGGCCTGCGACGAGGCGGTGCACATCGGCGCCAGCGCCGCGCGAGGACAGTTATCTGCGCAGCGACCGCATCATCGAAGCGGCCAAGCGACACCGGCGCGCAGGCGATCCATCCGGGCTACGGCTTCCTGTCGCGAGAACGAAGCGTTTCGCGCAGGCCTGCGCCGATGCCGGGCTGGTCTTCATCGGGCCGCCGGCCGTTCGCCATCCACGCGATGGGCAGCAAGAGCGGCGCCAAGACGCTGATGGAAAAGGCCAGCGTGCCGCTGGTGCCGGGCTACCACGGCGCGGACCAGGACCCGCGCCTTCTGCACGCGCGAGGCCGATGCGCATCGGCTACCCGGTGCTGATCAAGGCCAGCGCCGGCGGTGGCGGCAAGGGCATGCGCGTCGTGTCGACAAGGCCGAGGACTTCGCGGCCGCGCTGGCGTCGTGCCAGCGCGAGGCCAAGGCCAGCTTCGGCGACGACCGCGTGCTGATCGAGAAGTACGTCGCAGCGGCCGCGCCACATCGAGATCCAGGTCTTTGCCGATGCGCACGGCAACGCCGTGTACCTGTTCGAGCGCGACTGCTCGGTGCAGCGCCGCCACCAGAAGGTCTCGAGGAGGCGCCGGCGCCGGGCATGACGGCCGAGCGGCGGCGCGCGATGGGCGATGCAGCGGTCGCGGCTGCGAAAGCGGTCGGCTACGTCGGTGCCGGCACGGTGGAGTTCATCGCCGAGCGCGTCGACGGCGACTGAGTTCTTCTTCATGGAGATGAACACGCGGCTGCAGGTCGAGCATCCGGTGACCGAGGCGATCACCGGGCACGATCTGGTCGAGTGGCAGTTGCGCGTGGCCGCAGGCGAGCCGCTGCCGCTTCGAAGCAGCAGGACTCGCTGAAGATCGACGGCCACGCGATCGAGGCGCGGCATGTACGCCGAGAACCCGGACAAGGCTTCCTGCCATCCATCGGCCGGCTTGCGCACTTCGCGCACGCCGCACCATGTTGCCTTCGCGCGCAATGCCGACGGCGAGCCGTTCCATCGACCCGCCGCCGTGCGCATCGACGCCGGCGTGCGCGCAGGCGACGCGATCACGCCGTACTACGACCCGATGATCGCCAAGCTGATCGTCTGGGGCGAGGATCGCGCACAGGCGCTCGCCCGGATGCAGGACGCGCTGGCGAAGGTCCATATTCGTCGGCGTCGCCAACAACGTGGACTTCCTCGCGCGGCTCTTCGCCAATCCGAGCTTTGGGCGCGGCGAGCTTGACACCGGGCTGATCGAGCGCGAGCGGGAACGACTGTTTGCACACGACGCGCACGACGAGCGCGTCGGCAACGAGCTGCTGGCGTTTGCCTGCGCACGCGTGCTGTCCGACGAGGCACACGGTGAAAGCACCGACCCCTGGAGTACCACGCGCGGCTGGCGCCTCAACACGACGTACACACGCACGCTGACCTTCAAGTCCGAGCGCGGCGTGCACGATGTCGAGCTCGAGTACGCGCGCGGCGGCTACCAGTTCCACCACGCCGGGGCGCATGCGCCGCTGGCGATCACCCGGGTTGACGGCTCCCGGCTCGGGATCACCTTCGGCGGCCGCTCGCTGCTGGCCGACGTCGTGCACCAGGGCGACGAACTGCATATCTTTTCGCACGGCCGGCATCGCGTGCTCACACTGGTCGACATCATTGCCCAGTCGGGACAGCACGAGGCAGTCGGCGGCAAGCTCACGGCACCGATGCCCGGTAAGGTGATCGCGGTCTCGACGGTGGCCGGGTCGAAAGTGGCGCGTGGCGCAGCGCTGATGGTGATGGAAGCAATGAAAATGGAGCACACGATCGTCGCCCCGGCCGATGGCATCGTGGCCGAAGTGTTGTACGCCGTTGGCGACCAGGTCGCCGAGGGCGCCGAACTCGTCCGTTTCGCCTCTGAGTGAGCGCGCGCCGACGATGACGCTGCGCGTCGTGTTCTGTTCCCGCGAGACGACGGCGGAAACGTGGACCGCGGCCCTGCGTACGGCGCTCGAGCACCACGGTGTGGCCGCTGATGTCTGGTGGCGCGATGCCCTACGAACGAGCGCCGATGACAGCGCGCCACAGGCCGAAGCGGCCGTGGTGTGGCGGCCTCCTCCTGCCCTCTTCGCCGAGCAACGCCGGCTGCGCGCCGTGTTCAATCTCGGCGCCGGCGTGGACGCGCTGCTGGCGGTACCGGGATTGCCACCTCACGTCGAGATCTACCGGCTCGAGGACGCGGGCATGGCGCGCGCCCTCTCCGAATACGTGCTGGCCGCCGTGCTGCGGACCTACCGGCGCTTCGACCACTACGCGGCGCTGCAGTCGCGGCAACAATGGAAGCCGGAACCGCTGCCCGCCCGCGAGCAGTTTGCCGTTGGCGTGCTCGGGCTGGGCGTCATCGGCGCCGAGATCGCCGCGACGCTCGCGCGCCATGGCTTTACGGTCCGCGGACACGCACGGACACGCAAGTCGATCGAGGGTGTCGAGTGCCGCGCGGGCGAAGCGGAGTTCGCCAGCTTTCTCGACGGCCTCGATGTGCTCGTCAGCGTATTGCCGGACTCCGCCGACACGCGGGGTCGACTCGACCGCCGCGTGCTGGAGCGCCTGGCGCCGGGCGCGCACCTCATCAATGTCGGGCGCGGCTCCGCGCTTGTCGAAGCGGACCTCCTGGCACTGCTCGAAGCCGGGCACCTCGGTGGGGCCACGCTCGACGTCTTCGCGACCGAGCCCTTGCCGGCCGATCACCCGTTCTGGACGCGGTCCGACATCGTCATCACACCGCACGTAGCCGCCGAGACGGAACTCGAGCCTGCCATCGCGCAGATTGCCGACAAGCTCGCGCGCTGGTCGCGCGGTGAAGCCCTCACCGGCGTGGTCGACCGGACGCGCGGCTACTGAGGCGCAGTCGTTCGACGATCAGCCCGCGTCGCCCGGAGCGCCTGTCATCCGGTTGATCTCGGTGAAGGCAAACTGCACGGCGACGGCCTCGACTTCGCACCCTTCGTCGGCCAGGTTCGCGCCGAAGTAGCGCGTCTGGATGTAATGCGCGAACTCGTGGGCCAGCGACTCGTCGAGCGTGCGCCGCAGCCGCCGGTAGTAGCGCGGGTCGTCGGTCAGGTAGATCTCGTTGCGCGCGACCACGTACACGTTGGCGAAAAGCGGCGGGCGGAACCGCCACTGCGCGACCACGGCCTCCTGGAACTGCGCGAGAGGCGTCGTGCTCTCGAAATGGATGACTGGAACGGGCTCGTCCGGGCGCAGCGTGACATTCATTTGCCTGGCCACCGACTCGAGGATGTAGCGGGCATCGAAGCGCAGCGTTGCGCGTTCGACCGGATCCGCCGACGCGGGCGCGGCCGTTGTCACTATCAGCCCAAGCAGCCCTGCCACCGCGACCGTGCGCAGCGTCGCCAGCCAGGGAATGGAGGCCCAGCCGTTGAACGATTCCAGGTGTCGCATCGGAGTGCTCCTTGGCGACGCATCGCCGTTTCCTGATGCAGACATCCTGCGCGGCGCACCGCCCGCGCGCGACGGAAGGTTCGACACTCGCGCTGCGACAAATCCACGGCTTCGGTGGCTCCCGTTTGTTCACCCCGCCGCAGCAAACGTCGTCCTACACTTCGCGTTCTGCCAATGGCCGGGCCGCCGGCGCGGGACCGATGGTTCGCTCCGCCACTGGCCATTACGGACCCGACATGCACGATCCTTTGGACTGGCAGGCGCTGACGTTCACTCAACATCTGCCAGCTTTGGTGAGTGCCTTGCCTGCACGCCACCTGGCTGCGCCTGATCGCCGGTGCAGTCCGGCTGGCCAGATTTCGCGCCTGCGTTGATTCGCCAAGGAGCACCGAGATGCCTGATCTCTTCGACAACCCGATGGGCCTGATGGGATTCGAGTTTGTCGAATTCGCCTCGCCCACGCCGAACGTGCTGGAGCCGTTGTTCGAAAAACTGGGCTTCAGCCTGATCGCGCGCCATCGCAGCAAGGATGTCGTGCTGTACCGGCAGGGCGACATCAACTTCATCGTCAATCGCGAGCCGCGCAGCCTGGCCGGCTACTTCGCGGCGGAGCACGGGCCGAGCGCCTGCGCGCTTGCGTTCCGCGTGCGCGATTCGCACAAGGCCTATGCGCGTGCGCTCGAGCTCGGCGCGCAGCCGATCGACGTGCCGACCGGCCCGATGGAGTTGCGCCTGCCGGCGATCCGCGGCATCGGCGGCGCTGCGCTCTACCTGATCGACAGATTTGAGGATGGCAAGAGCATCTACGACATCGACTTCGAGTTCCTGCCCGAGTTTCAATCAACCCTGGATCGCCATCCGAAGGGCCACGGCTTCAGCATCATCGATCACATGACGCATAACGTGTACCGCGGACGCATGGCGTTCTGGGGCAGTTTCTACGAGCGCATCTTCAACTTCCGCGAGATCCGCTATTTCGACATCAAGGGCGAATACACCGGGCTCACCAGCCGCGCGATGACGGCGCCCGACGGCAAGATCCGCATCCCGCTGAACGAGGAGTCCGGCAAGGGCGGCACGGGGCAGATCGAAGAGTTCCTGATGAAGTTCAACGGCGAGGGCATCCAGCACATCGCTCTGCTGACCGACGACCTGATCACCAGCGTCGATTCGCTGCAGATGGCCGGTGTGCCGCTGATGAGCGCGCCGAACGACATTTACTACGAGATGCTGGAAGAACGCCTGCCAGGACACGGCGAACCGGTGGCGCAGTTACAGGCGCGCGGAATCCTGCTCGACGGCTCGACCGCCGGGCGGCGCCAGGCAGGCAGCTCCCTCATGCTGCTGCAAATCTTTTCCGAGACACTGCTCGGTCCGGTGTTCTTCGAGTTCATCCAGCGCAAGCGCGATGACGGTTTCGGCGAAGGCAACTTCAAGGCGTTGTTCGAGAGCCTGGAGCGTGACCAGATCCGTCGCGGCGCGCTCACCGTCGAGACGTAAGGGTGAAAGATGTCTCCTCACGATCCTGACCCGGCGCGCACGCAACCGGCCGCTGCCGTGGAACTCACACTGAGCCGCGCAGCGCCGGTGGGCGCGCGCCGCATCGGAGCGAAACATGCCTGATGAACGCTGCGTGCTGGTGACGGGGGCTGCGGGTGCGCTTGGCCGCGCAGTGGTTGCGCATTTCGCCGCGCGCGGTGCGGCGCTGGCGCTGCTCGACCGTGACGCCGACGCGCTGGCGGCGCTGGTGCGCGAGGTACCTGGCATCAGCGCACTTCCACTCGCAACTAACCTGCTCGACGCTCCCGCCGTTGCGCAAGCCGTCGAGCAGGTGGTGCAGCGCTTCGGCGGCATCTCGGCCGCGGTGCACTTGGCCGGCGGCTTCGCGATGGGCGAGGCCGTGCACGAAACGACGGCGGCGACCTGGCAGCGCATGCTCGACCTCAATGTGAACACGATGCTGCATTCCGCCGCGGCTGTGGTGCCGGTCATGCGGCGCGCGCGGCGGGGATGCATCGTCAACGTCGGCGCGATGTCAGCGCTTCGCGGTGCAGCGAAGATGGGCGCCTACATCGCTTCCAAGAGCGCATTGATGCGGCTGACGGAATCGATGTCGGCCGAGCTGCGCGAAGACGGAATCAACGTCAACGCCGTGCTTCCGAGCATCATCGACACGCCGGCCAACCGCCAGTCGATGCCGGCGGCCGACCCGAACCGCTGGGTCGCGCCTGCAGCGCTGGCCGCAGTGATCGGCTTCCTCGCGAGCGACGATGCGCGCGCGATCCACGGTGCACTGATCCCGGTCACCGGCCTGAGTTGACCCAGGAGACCTCCATGCTGAAGATCGACCGCATCCATCACGTCGCCTACCGTTGTCGCGACGCCAAGGAAACCGTGCTCTGGTACCAGAAGATGCTGAAGATGGACTTCGTGCTGGCGATCGCCGAGGACCAGGTGCCGTCGACCAAGGAACCGGACCCGTACATGCACGTCTTCATGGACGCCGGCGCCGGCAACGTGCTGGCGTTTTTCGAGCTGCCGACGAAGCCCGCGATGGGGCGCGACGAGAACACGCCGGCGTGGGTGCAGCACATCGCATTCAAGGTGAAGGACCGCGCGACGCTGCTGGAGTACCGCAGGCACCTGGAGGCGAACGGCGTCGAGGTGCTCGGCGTCACTGATCACGGCGCGTTTCACTCGATCTACTTCTTCGACCCCAACGGCCATCGGGTCGAGCTCGCCTGCCCGGACCCTGACGAGGCCGAGACGCTGCGCAAGCTCGATGCCGTGAAGTGGGACATGCTCGAGGAATGGTCCAAGACCAAGCGCGCCCCGAAGCACGCGGCCTTCCTGCACGAGCGCGAATTCAAGCCGTGACGGCCCGACGCGCGGCGCCGGCCGTCATGGCCAGGACCGACGCGGACACCGCGACTTGCGCGGCATCCGCACCGGCCTGGACTAATGCATCAGAAACGAGATCGTCGTTGCGTTGACCTTGCCAGCCGCCAGCGTCGCCTCGACCTTGACCCAGTCGCCGTTGGAAAGGTCGGCGGCGGCACCACCCTTGAACACCGTCGTCGCACTCCAGGTCACGAGCTGACCCCGCACGACGAAGGTCTTGTCCGCCTGTTTGACGTCGGTGGCCGGACCCATCAGCCGGGCCGTCACGCTAGGCACCTGCACCTCGACTTCGCGGGCGACGACATCGGCGCCGACCAGCTGGGCGCGGACCTCGACACGCTGGTTGTCGGCGAGCGGCCCATTCTTGATCACCGTGTTGGCATCGATCTTGATCGTCGCGCCGTTGAGTGTGAATCCGGTCGCCGAGACCTTTGTGATCGCCCCCTCCAGGTAGATGGAAGGCGTGATGACGCCGGACTTGAACTCGACCTTGCCGACGAGGAACACGGTGCCGTCGAAGGCTCCCTTGACCTCGACCACGTCGTCGTTTGAAAAATCGGCCTTCACTCCGCCTTCGAACACGGCGGTTGGCGCCAGCTTCATCGAAATGCCGAGCAGCTTGAACGTGCCGTCGGCCACCTTGTACTCGCTGACGACACCGAAGAGCTTGAATTCCATGCCGCGCGGCGGCGTATCGAAGCGGACCTCGTCGGCGTTGACATGGTCCTTGTCGATGCGTGCGCTGATCGAGACGAAAGCGCCGAGCTTCAAGTCGGCCGCCTTGCCGCCCTTGTAGTTCGTCGTGTCATCGACCAGGACCGGCACGCCGCGGACCTTGAAGGGCTTCTTGGCGTCGAGGAAGTCGGTGACCTGCCCGGTCAGGTGGACCCGCCGCTGCTCGGACGCCGGGATCACCCAGATCCGCGTCGCCTTGAGTACCGGACCGGTGGCCAGCACCGTAAGCGTGCCCTCGACGCGCACCAGTGCCAGCAGTGTGATCGACGTAATCGAGGCGTTCTGACCACCCTTGATCTCGGCGTCCGTGGCGTCGACCGCCAGACCATTGACCTTGAATTTCTTGTCCTTGACGGCCTCCGTGACCAAGCCGCCGATGTGCAAGCGCCGGCCTTCCAGCGTCGGCATCTTGACGACGCGCACCGCCTTCGCCACCAGGTTGCCGGCTGTCGGCAGCTGATCGCTGTAGACATAGACGAAGACGTCGTTCTCGATCTTGGCGCCGTCCGGCATGACGACCGCATTCGTGAAGTTGATCGTCAGATCGCCGAGCTTGAAGGTCTTCTTGGTTGCGTCGACCATCTTCGCAATTCCGCCGGCGCGGACCTTGATCACGCCCGCGGCGGGCTTGACCTCGACGCGCGTCGCGACGACGTTCTGCTTCTCGTCCAGCGTGCCGTGGACTTCGGTCCAGTCGCCGACTTTCAGCTTGGAAAGGTCGTCGACACCCTCGAACATGGTCTTGGCGTCGCCTGTCGTCACGACCTTGATGGTCTGGCCCAGCACCTTGAAGCTCGCGCCATTGAGGTCGATCGACTCGACGGGACCGATCGCGGCCGCGCGAACGAACAGCTTGCTTGCCAGGCCGGAAGCATCGAGCGCGACTTCGACCTGCTGGCCCAGCTTCACGTCGGCCATCGTCGCCGCCGTCTCGGCACGTGGGTCGATGTCCAGCGCGACGGTCACGTCGGCACGACCGGTGTAGTCCACGCCATCGACGGCCACCGTACTGGCAAAGCCGGTGACGGTTCCACTGACGGTGGCTTCGGCCGCGGCCGGATCGACAGGGGAATTCGGATCGGGCGCGCTGGCCGTCGGCGGCGTGACCGCGGAAGTCGACGTGCCTGTCGTCGCAGTGCCCGGCGCCTCGCCGCCGCCGCAGGCCACCAACAGTGCTGCCACGGCAATCGCAGCGAACCAAGTCTTTGTTGATCTCATTGCCTCTCCCTGAAAGTCGTGTCGCCCGGACAGCCACTTCCATCGCCTGCGAAGCGGTCCGTCGTCGCCGCCGACTATGCGGGTTCGCGTCGCGTGCGATCAAGCGCTGGCTTCCCTGCGATGCGCTAGGCCGATGGTGCGGTCGCATCCGATCGACATGTGGATGACGCGCGTTTCTGTCACGCCTCGGCGTGTCCTCGCGAGTCGCTTTCTGGGAATTTGGTACAGCGGTCGTCGACAGGTCAGCGCGTTACCATTCAGCTTCGCCGGAGGATTCCGAATGTCCCTGCCTTCTCGTGTCCGCATCGTCGACGTCGGCCCGCGCGACGGGCTGCAGAACGAGAAGCAGATGATCTCGGCGGACATCAAGGTCGAGCTGGTCGATCGCCTGACCGCCGCGGGGTTCGGTGCGATCGAAGTCACGTCGTTCGTTTCGCCGAAGTGGGTGCCACAGATGAGCGACGGCACCGACGTGATGGCCCGCATCAAGCGCAAGCCGGGCGTTGTCTATTCAGTGCTCGTGCCCAACATGAAGGGTTTCGAGGGCGCATTGGCGGCACATGCCGACGAGATCGTCGTCTTTGGCGCGGCCAGCGAGGCGTTCTCGCAGAAGAACATCAATTGCTCGATCGCCGAGTCGATCGAACGTTTCCGACCCGTAGTCGAGGCGGCCCGGCAGAACGACATGCATGTACGTGGCGCCATATCCTGTGCGCTCGGATGTCCATACCAGGGCGAGGTCGAACCCGCGGCCGTCGGGTATGTGGCGAAGCTGATGCGCGAGATCGGCGTGCAGCATGTCGGCGTCGCAGACACGATAGGCGTCGGGACACCGGAGCGCACCAGGCGCGCCATGGAGGCCGCGCTCGCGCATTACGAGCTCGCCGATGTATCGGGCCATTTTCACGACACCTATGGCATGGCCACCGCGAACGTCTACGCCTGTCTGGAACTCGGCATCGCCACCTTCGACACCAGCATCGCGGGCCTCGGCGGCTGCCCGTACGCCAAGGGCGCCACCGGGAATGTCGCGACCGAGGATGTGTTGTACCTGCTCAACGGGCTCGGCATCGAGACCGGGATCGACTTCAGCCAGGTTGTTGCCACCGGGCAGTGGATCAGTGGCATCCTCGATCGCAAGGCGCACTCGCGCGCCGGCAACGCGGTCTCTGCAAAACAGGCGGCCTAGCGCGCGAGTCGTACCGCGCGACTGAGCGATCGCTCACGATCGCTCGTTTTGGGTAGCAAAACCGACCAGCGGCACTCGTGTCGCCGTCGATCAGTTTCACCGCCGCGAATCCCACTCAATTCGACGATTCATCCCGAGGCGTGCACTTGGAAAATTCCGTGCATGGAAAGAAGTGACGCCGGGCGCCTGCGCCGGGCCGTTCATCAGTTGGCGCTGCACCGTTGGTCGTGCGACGCCGATAGCCGAGGCAGCAGGGTCTGCGATCGTGCTGGAGAGACAGGAATGTCCGTTAGCGTTTACCAACTCGGATCGACCGCCGCGGGTCACAACCTGCGGGGCTTCACGCTGGTCGAGCTGGTGGTCGTCGTGGCGATCGCGGCCATCCTGGCCACCATCGCGCTTCCGAACTACAGCGAATACATCATGCGATCCAACCGCTCGTCGGCGCAGGGGTTCATCACCGACATCGCCAGCCGGCAGGCGCAGTTCTTCATCGATCGCCGCACCTACGCGACAACGGTCGCGGCTCTCAACCTGGCGACGCCCACCGAGGTTGCCACCCGCTACAACGTCGCGATCGCCGTCAACGCCGGACCGCCGCTGACCTACACGGTGACCGCAACGCCCACCGGCCCGCAGCTGAACGACCGTTGCGGGGCACTCACGATCGATCAGGCCGGAAACAAGACAGCCGCCGCCACGCGCTGCTGGTAGGACCGAGGATGCACACGATGAAACACAACCGCCCCCTGCCACGCCGAGCGCGCGGCTTCACCCTGGTCGAAGCCATGACGGTGATCGCGATCCTGGCGATCCTCACCGGGCTCAGCAGCGCCAGCTTCGTCTGGCTCAACCAGGCGACGACGATCCGCGGCGCAGCCTTCGATCTCGTGGCCGATCTCGACTACGCACGCAGCGAGGCCGTGAAGCGCAACGTCGATGTGACCGTGCAGCCCCTCAATGCCGACTGGGCGCAGGGCTGGCAGGTGGTCATCGGCAACCAGGTGCTGCGCTCGCGTGACGCCGCGGGAGGTCAGATCGGCTTCCCGACCGCCCCGACCACGCTGACCTTCGACGGCGGGGGGCGTGCATCGCTCGCCACCGTCCGCAATTTCCAGATCTGCCCGCCGAGCGGCTCGGTCGCCGGGCGCGTGATCCGGATCGATCCCTCGGGCCTGTCGCGCTCGACCAAGGTGTCCTGCCAGGCCTGACCCCGATGAGCAAGCGCAGTAAACCCGCCGGCGGCTACGCGCTGGTCGAAACGATGGTGACCATTGTCGTCATCGCGTTCGGCCTGCTCGGTGTGGCCGGTCTCGTGTCCCGTTCGTTCGTGACCGAGGCCGAAGCGACCCAGCGTACACAGGCGGCGTTGCTGTTGCAGGACATGGCCACGCGTATCGAGGCCAACCGCGCGAACTCGGTCCAGTACGTGACCGGAGACGCCGGCATCACCGGCTTCGAGACTGTCAACAGCGCCCAGTCCGTCATCAACTGCGACCCCGCCGCGCCGCTGGTCGAGCGTGACCGCTGCGAATGGGGTCGCCTGATTGCCGGCGTCGAGGAGCGCATCCAGGGGCAGACCGCGTCCGTGCTGATCGGTGGCATCGGCTGCATCTACGAACTCGACGCCTTCAACCGCGTGTATGCGATCTCGGTCGCCTGGCAGGGCCCGAGCGCCGGCGCCGATGCCATCGTCAACGACAACTTCGCGCCGACCAACTGCGGCCGTGACCTTTACGGCAACGAAGCACAGCGCCGGATCGTGACCACGCTGCTGCGCATCGGCACGCTCAACCCACCGCCGGCGGGGGGCGGTGCGCCATGAGGCCACGCATGATCCGGTTCCGCCGCGACGGAGGCTTCTCGCTGATCGAGCTGATGATCGCGCTGACGATCGGGCTCATCCTGCTGACCGCGCTGGCATCCGTGTTCCAGCAGACGACGACCGGGCGCACGGCGCTCGAGCGTGTCTCGCGCCTGACCGAGAACTCGCGCTTCGCCGCCGACATCATCGGCGACGACATCCGGCACGCCGGCTTCTACGGCACCTTCATGCCGCCGACCGATACGGTGTTCGTCAATCCGTCCCCGTGCGACTGGAACGTCATCGACCTCGCGCGCATCGGCTGGCAGCCCGGCCTCGCGCCGCCGCAGTATCCAGCACAGATCCAGGGCTACGACGATCCGGGTCCGGCCGAGGCGGCGCTGGACTGTCTGCCGGATCGCGTGCCCGGCACCGACGTGCTGATCATCCGACGCGCAAGTTCGGCCGCGATCGCCGGCGCGACCGCCGACCTGCGCAATGTCTACGTACAACCTTCGCAGTGCATCAGCGACCCGGCACCGCTGGTCGTCTCGAACACCGCCGCGCAGTTCACCCTGCGCACGGCCGCCTGCGATGCCGCAGCGCTGGCGCCGGTGCGGCGTTACTTCGTGCGCGTCTATTACGTCGCGAGCTGCAACGAGTGCGCACCGTCCGACGGCGTGCCGACGCTGCGGCGCCTCGAGTTCGTCGACGGCGCGCTGCGCCTTGTTCCGCTGGCCGAAGGCGTCGAGAACTTCCAGCTCGAGTATGCCTTCGACGTCGACGAGGATGCGACTCCGGACACGTTCCTGACCACCACGACCAGCGACGCGGCGCCGACTTCCCGCTGGTCCAACGTGGTGGCCGTGCGGCTCCACCTGTTGATCCGCAGCACCGAGGGCGCCGGGCCGGCCAACACTTCGCCGGCCGTCTACGACCTCGGCCCGGGCCACAGCCGCCGAGACGTGCCGGGCCGGATTCAAGTGCCGGTCGCTGTCGACCATCCTGCGGCTCAACAACGTCGCCGGGCGGAGGGAAAGCTGATGACGCACCGCCAACCGCACCGCCGCCAGGACGGCGCGTCGCTGCTTGTGGCGATCGTCTTCCTGCTGCTGCTGGCCACGCTGGCGTTGACAGGCCTGCGCGCCAGCACGACCAACGTGACGATCGTCGGCAACATGCAGGCGCGGCAGGAAGTCACCGCGACGGCGCAGATGCTGATCGAGCAGACCGTCAGCTCCGACGAATTCGCGCGCAACCCTCAGGGCGTTCTGGCGGCGGCGCGCGGTCGAGAGCGACTTCAACGGCGACGGGACTGTCGATTCGATCGCGACTTTCGCCGAAGCGCCACGCTGCCTGCGCGCGCGCAGTGTCTCGTACCTCGACCTCGATCCGTCGAATCCTATCGATGCACCGTGCTTTGCCAGCGCGGCGCTTTCCAATCCCGGGCTCGTCCCGTCCGGCGGCGGGCCGGCCGGGTCGCTGTGCGCGGATACCGAGTGGCAACTGAGCGCGCGCTCCACCGATGCGCGCACGGGCGCCGCGATCACCCTGAATCAGGGCGTCAGCCTGAGAACGGCTGCAATCGGACTCACCACGGTGTGCCAATGACCTCCACTGCCCGCCACGACTTCATGCGCCAGGCTGCGCTCGCGCTCGCCGCGCTCACACTGGCCGTCATCAGTGCCAGCCTGGAGCACCAGCGCGCGCGCCGACGACATCGACATCTACTCGATGCCGAACATCGAGGGCCTCCGCCCGAACGTGCTGATCATCCTCGACAACACCGCCAACTGGAGCGCGAGCATCCCTACGCCGATCTGCAACGCGCCTCGCCGCGATGGTGAATCTCGCACCCAACAAGGAGGAAGGCACCAAGTTGGGCGCGGAGAAGTGCGCGCTCTACAAGCTGATCAGCAGCCTGTCGGTAGCTGACCTCGGCCAGTTCAACTTTGCGGTCATGCTGTTCAACGAGTCGCCGGACGACAGCGGCTATCCACGCCAGGCGTTCATGCAGGTGACGTCCAAGGCGGACAAGAGATGCCCTGCTCAACATGATCAGCGGTCTGGGCATCAACAAGGACAAGGGCAACAACGCCTCGACTGCCACCGCGTTCTACGAGGCCTACCAGTGGTTTACCGGCGGCAAGGTCTACCTCGGCAACAAGACGGCCGCCAAGCACGACCCGAATGCGTTTACCGACTCGAGCAAGACCGTGTACCAGTCACCGGGGCTCGGCTGTGCGCGCAACCACATCATCTACCTGGCCAACGGCTCGCCGCAGGACAACAACAACAGTGCGCTGGCCCTGCTGCAAACGCTGAACCCGAAGACGACGCGTTTCAGCATTCCGGTGGCCGAAAGCGTTAGCAACCCGGACGAAGCCAACTGGGTCGACGAGTTCGCCGCGTTCTTCAACAACGGTGCCGACCTCGACGCCTCGATCGAAGGGGCGCAGAACATCACGACGCACGCGATCGCCGTCACCGGCGCCTCGAGCGACGGCAACTACCCGAACTTCATCCGCTGGATCGCGAAGCAGGGCGGCGGCCTGTACCAGCAGGCCAGCAACAGCGACCAGATCATCCTGGCGATGACCAAGATCCTGAACCAGATCCGCGCCTCGAACAGCGTGTTCTCGTCGGCCTCGCTGCCAGTCTCGGCCAACACGCAGGGCACGTATCTCAACCAGGTCTACATCGGCATGTTCCGGCCCGACGGCAACGCGCTTGCCGCGCTGGGTCGGCAACCTGAAGCAGTACCAGTTCCTCTACAACGCCCAGACCGACACGCTGCAGCTCGCCGACGCCAACAAGACTGCCGCGGTGAGTTCCACGACCGGCTTCATCGACCTGGACGCCACGAGCTTCTGGACCCGTTCGTCCACCTTCTGGCTCAACGTCGAAACCGCTTCCAGCGGGAAGTACTCGCGCAGCGACATGCCGGATGGCGAGAAGGTCGAGAAGGGCGGCGTGGCGCAGCTGCTGCGCGAGTCCTACTTCAGCAGCACGACATCGCGCCGCATCTACACCTGCAAGGGCTACAGCTGCGACAGCGACGTCGACCTTGCGAACGCCGGCAAGGATTACCAGTTCAGCACCGCCAATTCCGAGCTGACGCCGGCGATGTTCGGTTACGGCAGCTCCGACACAGCGCGACGCGACCGGCTGATCAATTTCATCCGCGGCACCGACAACGTCGACTCGGCCAGCGTCACGAGTATGTCGATCGCGAAGGACCAACTGGGCGACAAGCCGTCCGGGGCGACCGTTCGACCTTCGATCCATGGCGACGTACTGCACTCGCGGCCAATTGCCATCAACTACGGCGGCACGCGCGGCGTTGTCGTGTACTACGGCACGAACGACGGCCTGCTGCGCGCCGTCAACGGCAACCAGACCGGACTCGGGGCGGGCAACGAGCTGTGGGCGTTCGTGGCGCCCGAGCACTTCAACGAACTGAATCGCCTGCGCGAAAACGACCCCGAGGTCCGCTTCCCGTCCACCCCGAGCGCGAACACCACCGCCCGCGCACGTGACTACTTCTTCGATGGCCCGATCGGCGCCTATCAGAATGCGATGACGGGCGAGGTGATGATCTTCGCCGGCATGCGGCGCGGAGGCCGCGGAGTCTATGCGTTCAACGTGTCAGACCCGGATCGGCCCCGCCTGATGTGGCGTCTCAACCGCTTCGACTCGGGCTACGGCAACGTCGGCCAGACCTGGTCGATGCCGCGCGTGGCGCCGATCAAGGGACGCAGCGACCCGGTGCTGATCATGGGCGGCGGCTACGACAATCTGGCCGAGGACTCGGTCCCGTCCGGCATGACGACGATGGGGCGCGGCGTCTATGTCATCAACATGCGCAGCGGAGAACGCCTGGCCTGGCTGCCGACCGACTACAGCGTGCCGGCCGACGCGACGGTGATCGACTCGGACGGTGACGGCAAGGTCGATCGCGCGTATGTCGTCGACGTCCGGGCGCAGCTCTACCGGATCGACACCGAGAGCGCAACGGGAGAGGCGCGCGAGCCCTCGAACTGGGTCATCACGAAGATCGCGGCGCTGAACGACGGCACCGGCGGCCTCAACGGCACGCGCAGGGTGTTCTTCGCGGCCGACGCCGTGCTCACGCGCAACTACACCGCCGTGCTGCTGGGCACCGGCGATCGCGAGAGGCCGCTGTCGATGGTGTCGAACGACCGCTTCTTCCTGATCAAGGACTCCAAGGTCGGCAAGGGCGAGCCTCCCAGCGTCACGCTGATCACGGACGCCAGCCTCGCCGAGGTCAACGCCACCAACACGGCCGGCTACGACACGGAAGGCTGTTACTTCCCCCTGGCCATAAACGGCGAAAAGGTCATCAACCAGCCAATCACCTTCGGCGGCATCACCTACTTCTCGACCAACCGCCCGCTGCCGCCCAGCAGCGGCAGTTGCACGCGTTCGCAGAACCGCGCCTACCAGATGCCGCTGGTCTGCCGCAATCCGAAGTTCAACAACCTGGTCGGCGACGGACTTCCACCCTCGCCGGTGGTCGGCTACGTCGACGTCGGCAAGGGCAAGCTCGTGCCCTTCGTCATCGGCGGACCGAACGACAAGAACTCGGCGATCGAGGCGGCGCGCGCGAACATCGTGATCCCCGCGAAGCGCAAGCGTTCCTACTGGTTCATGGACAACCGCGACCGCTGAGGCACTATGCCGCAGCGAAGACGGCGCCGGCGGCGCCGTTTTCGTTTGGCGCTATCGTTCGCGCCGATGGCTTCCCTGCTTCACCTCACGGCCTCCGCGTCGCAGGCACGCGCTGCGCTGGGCCATCCGCGGCGCTGTTCTGCTGGTCGCCGTCTGCCTGGCCATCGCCCTTGGCTTCACGCTGTATGCGGTGAGCGCCCTGCCACCGCTGCAACCCTGGCACAGCGAGCGCCTGGACGGGGAGTTCACGGCGCTCAAGAACAGCCATCTGGACTTTCCTGGCTACCTGCAACTCGAAGGCCAGCTCTTCGACGAACTGTCCCGCACCGTAGCGACGCTGGGACACGACGGATGAGGCCTTCCTGCACAGCCGCTTCAATCCCGTAGCGGCTGCTGAACGAGCTGGCCGACGGCGCGCGCTACAACCGTTCGTTCCGCCTGACGCCGCCGCAGCCGCGCGGAACCGCGCTGTTGATGCACGGACTGACGGACTCGCCGTACTCGATGAAGGCGCTGGCCGAGGCGCTGCACGCGAGGGGTTCGAGGTCACGGTGCTGCGCCTGCCCGGCCACGGCACGCTGCCCTCGATGATGGTCGAGATGTCCTACCGCGACTGGGTGGCGGCGATGCACCTCGCGGCACGCGACGTCGCGGCGCGTACCGGGCCGGGCCAGCCGTTCTACATCGGGGGCTACTCGACCGGCGGCACGCTGGCGCTGCTGTATGCGCTGGAGTCGCTGCGACGACACGGCGCTGCGACGACCCGACCGCGTGCTGCTGTTGTCACCGGCCATCGAGCTGACGCCTGTGGCCGCACTCGCGAACATCATCGATATCGCCAGTGTCGTGCCGGTGCCTGTGCTGGAGAAGGTGCGCTGGCAGGAGATCGTTTCCGAATTCGATCCGTACAAGTTCAACTCCTTCCCCGTCAATGCGTCACGGCAGGTCAACCGCGCCACCCGGGCACTGCAGCGCGAGCTCGAGCGGGCCGAACGCGACGGCCGACTTGCCCGCATGCCGCCGGTCACAGCGTGGCAGTCCGTGGTCGATTCGACGGTCGGCGCCACCGGCACGGTCGACACCCTGTTCGCGCGACTGCGCGGGCCCGAGCATCAGCTGATCCTGTTCGACGTCAATCGCAGTACGGCACTGCGTAGCGTGCAACGGCCGGCGGCACGCGAACTCATCGAACGCACCGAGCGCAGCCGCCCCGCCTACACGCTGGACGTCGTGACCAACGCCGCCACCGACAGCGACGCCGTTATGGTTCATCGACGGGCGCCCGACGGAACCGTGACCGATCGTGCGACCCCCGCGGTCTGGCCGCCGGATCTCGTCTCGCTCGGCCACGTGGCGCTGCCGTTTCCGCCGGACGACCCGGTCTACGGATTCAGGCGCGGCAGCGGGCGCGCCGGCATACCGAGCATCGGGTCCTGGCTGCTGCGCGGAGAAAGCGGCGCCATCACGGTCTCGCTCGGCTCGCTGACGCGCCTGCGCAGCAACCCGTTCTGGCCGCTGATCGAGGAGCAGGTGGGCGCCGTCGCCGAAGCCGACCTCGCCCGTTAGCCGGCGCTGGAGCGCGCGACTCGCCGGCGCGACAGGGCGCGGCGGCCCCAGATCCAGACGTATTGGCCGCCCGACGCGATCACTGTGCCGAACACCAGCACGAATGCGGTCGGCAGCCACACACTCACTTCGAAGAGTTGCGCCGCATCCGCCAGCACGGCGCCGACCACCACAAACTCAAGCGCGGTATTCAGCTTGGACAGCCACGTCGGCGACATTTCGACCGGCTCGATGAAGCGGTGGTAGGCGGCGGCTCCTGCCACGATGACGACGTCGCGCGCGACAAGAGCGAACGCCAGCCAGGGCGGCAACAGTCCCTGCCACGCCAGGCCGATGACGACCGTCAGCATGGTCAGCTTGTCGGCCACCGGGTCCGCGATCGCGCCGAACCGCGTTCGCGCGTTGAAGCGTCGCGCCAGCTGGCCGTCGACGAGATCGCTCACCGCCGACGCCACGACAGTCCAGAACGCCCCCTCGTAACGCTCTGCGGCCAGCAGCCAGCCGATGACCGGGATCAGCAGTGCCCGCACCACGGTGATGCCGTTTGGCACGTGGCGCAATGGTTGGTCAAAGACGGGCGACATGGTCTGCAATCGTGCGCCTCAGGTCCGCATCGGGCAACGGTCCGCGCAGGGCGCCTACGTTCTCGCGCGCATGGTCGGGGTTCGTCGTGGCCGGAATGGCACACGTGATCGCGGGGTGCGAGACGATCCACTTCAGGCACACCTGCGCCCAGTTTTCGCAACCGATCCGGGCCGCCCACGACGGCAAGGGAAAGCCAATGAGCCGGTCGACCAGGGCGCCTCCGTCGAACGGCCGGTTCGCGATCACCGCCATGCCGCGCTCGGCCGCGTGCGGCAGCAAGCGCCGCTCGACGCTGCGATCGGCCAGGCTGTAGGTGACCTGGATGAAGTCGAACTCTTCGCGCCGCATCGCCACTTCGAGCGCCTCGTGGCGACGCCCGTGCGAAGTGGTGATGCCGATGTAGCGGATGCGTCCCTGCGCCTTCCACTCCTTTAGCGTCTGGAGATGGAGTTCCCAGTCGACCATGTTGTGGATCTGCATCAGGTCAAAGCGCCCCCGGCCCCACAGTCGCAGCGAGTCCTGCATCTGGCGCGCGCCGGCGTCGCGCCCCGTGGTCCAGACCTTGGTTGCGGTGAAGATCCGGTGCGTGTCCGGCAGTAGCGGCAGGAGTTCGCCCACGACGGCTTCCGCGCGCCCGTACATCGGGCTGGAGTCGATGACGCGGCCTCCGCCCGCGTAGAACGCCAGCAGCACCTGCCGCCGCCGAGCCAGGTCGAACGCGCTGCGACCGATGTCGAACGTCAGCCAGGTCCCCATGCCGACCACGGGCAGTCGTTCACCGCTGCGCGGGATCGCCCGGGTGACGACCGCGTCGGCGCCGCCCGCGTGGAGCGGCAGGGCGGCCATCGCCGCCATGCCGAGCACACGGCGGCGCCGCGGATTCTCAACTGACATCGTTCAAGGACCGGGATTTCTGCATCGGATGCAACCGCTGTTTGCCGGCAGCGCGGTGCGACCAGCCGGGCGACGCATCGCACTCGAACAGAACCCATTCTGCCAGCACGATTAGGCCCTAGAATCGACGCTCGCCGGAGCAGACCAATGAGCCCCGACCTGAAACCTGGGATCAGCTTTGTCTTCGACTACACCGTCCCGGACAGCAAGACGGTGCCCAATCTCTATCCGGAATGGCGCGAATTCGGCGAAATGCCGGAGGTCTTTGCCACGGGCTTTCTGATCGGCTTGATGGAAGGCGCCTGCCAGCTGGCCATCAAACCCTATCTCGACTGGCCGCGCGAGCAGTCGCTCGGTACGCACGTCAGCTTCTCGCACCTGGCGGCCACCCCGCCGGGCCTCACGATTAGGGTGCGGTGTGAAGTGATCGAGGTCGAGGGGCGTCGGGTGCGCTTCCAGGCGAGTGCGCACGACGGACACGACCTTATTTCCGAAGGCACGCACGAGCGTTTCATCATCGACGTCGCCCGGTTCAACGAGAAGCTTTCCTCGAAGCGGCAGTCCGGGGAGCGGTGAGCATCGTGGGCGAGCGCATCCTGAGTGACGATGTGCTGGAGTTTCTCCAGCACCGGGTGATGGTCTCGGTGGCCTCGCGCAACGCGGGCCGCATCCCCTCGGTCGTGCGTTGCGTCGGCTTCCGCGTGCACGAAACCTCGCAGCGACTGGCGGTCTTTGTGGTGACCCGGCAGTGCGAGCGCCTGCTGGCGGATATACGCGCCACCGGACTAGTCGCCGTCGTGTTCAGCGAACCCCACACTCATCGAACCGTGCAACTCAAGGGCGAGCACGCCGTGGTCGGACCGCTCGAGGAGGGCGACTGGCCGAGCATCGCCGCCTATGGCGACCTCGCGTTCGCCGAGCTTGGCCCGCTCGGCTATACAGAGCCCTGGATACGCAAGCTCTTCGAATGCACGCCAGCGCAGGTTCAGGCGGTGCGATTTGCGCCGAGCAGTGCGTTCGCCCAGACGCCGGGCCCGCGGGCCGGCGCACGCCTGTCGGGAGCGCAGCCGTGACGCCGTCGCTCGAATCGATCCGCGCCTGCCTGGAAGGCATCGTTCCGAGCCTGGTCGCGACCTGCGCCGCCGATGGCGTGCCCAACCTGACCTATGTCTCGCAGGTCCACTACGTCGACCGGCGCCACGTTGCACTCTCGTTCCAGTTCTTCAACAAGACACGCGAAAACATCCTCGCCAATCCGCGCGCCACGGTGTTCCTGGTCGATCCGCACACGGCAGCACGCTTTGTGCTGCAGGTCCGCTACCTGAGGACCGAGACCTCGGGCGGCCTTTTCGAGCGGATGAAGGCGCATCTGTCCGGCATCGCGTCTCACACCGGCATGGCGGCGGTCTTCAAGCTGCAGGGCGCGGACGTCTACGAGGTGCTCGGAATCGAACGCCTGCCGGGAGCGGAGCTGGCGCCTCCACCGGAGCGCAGCGGTCTGCTCGGCGCAGTCCGGAATGTCTCGACGCTGCTGGCCAGCGCGGCCGATCTGCATACGATCCTCGACGACGTGCTTGCGCTGTTGGAAGCGGACCTGGGTATCACGCATGCCATGGTGATGCTGATCGACCGCAGCCATGAGCGCCTGTTCACGGTCGCAAGCCGCGGCTATCCGGCCTCCGGCGTAGGCTCGGAGATCGGCCTGGGCAACGGCGTCATCGGTGTGGCGGCGCGTGAAGGTACGGCGATCCGCATCACGCACGGCACCAGCGAGTACGCCTACAGCCGCACGATGCGTGAGCGCGCCGAACGCCACGGCCTGGCCGAACTGCTCGAGACCGAGATCCCGCTGCCGGGCCTGCCCGCGCCGGGATCACAGCTTGCCGTGCCGCTGCGCGTCAGCGCCTGTACGGTCGGCGTGCTCTTTGTCGAGAGTCCGCATGAGGCGTGCTTCAGCTGGGAGGACGAGGATGCGCTGGTCGCCATCGCGGCCCAGCTGGGAACGACCATCGTCGTGCTGCAACAGGCGGCCGAAGCGTCGGACGAGGCGCCCGCCCGCGTTGAACAGACTCCGGCTCCACGCGGAACGCCGATCGTCGTCCGGCACTACGCGGCGGACCACAGTGTCTTCATCGGCGACGAGTACCTCATCAAGGGCGTCGCCGGCGCCATTTTCCGCAAGCTCGTGCGCGACCTACTGGTGGATGGGCGGACCGACTTCACCAATCGCGAACTGCGCCTCGATCCTTCGATCCGCCTGCCGGATATCACCGACAACCTCGAGGCCCGGTTGATCCTGCTGGTCCGGCGGCTGCAGGAACGTGGCCCCGACATCCGTATCGAGAAGACCGGTCGCGGCCGCTTCCACCTGGCAGTCGAACGGCCGCTGACACTGACGGAGGTCGGCTAGGCCGCGCTGTACTCGACGACAGCCGCCGGCGCGCGCGCCGCGACGCCCGTCGCCGCAGGCAGAAGGTCGAGCGCGGACTCCAGTTTCGCCCAGTCACGCGCGCTGAGGTGCGGTCGCACCAGAGCCAGGATCGCGTCAAACGCCGGCCGCGGCGCGTTCTGTCGCAGGCCCGCCAGCAGCCCGACCCGTTCCGGCGCACTCGCGGCCGGCACCATCCAGCGCATCACCACGGCCAACTTGTCCGGCGTGTGCGACCCGATGATGGCGCCTTCGATGGCGAAGATCTCCTCTTCGCTGTAGCACTCGATCAGCGTCGCGTGGTTCTCCGTCTCTTCCACATGCATGTGCTGCAGGTTGTCGGCCACGAAAAGCGCGAGATGTCGGTACAGCCGCAGCGCCGCCGCTTCGCGCCCGGCACCCATGCTGCTTTCGACCGCCCGCAATGAGGCTTCGAGCAAGTCGAACGCCTCGCGATGCTGCAGATGGTCGGCACTCGTCTCCGCACTGCTTCCGGCCCGGCGCGCCTCGAGTGCGGGGTGGATCCAGTCGTCCTCGTGCTGCAGGTGGCTGCGTGCGAATGCGAGAAGGTTCCGCACCGTCGCGGCGGCCGCGGCGACGTCATCCGGGTCATGGGGATCCATGCGACCCACCGTGACGAGCACGTCGGCCATACAGGCGCGCAGGGCCTTGTGGATCAGGATGTACACATTGTGGCGATCAGTCGTGTTCATGGCGCTCTCCTTGCGGGGTTTTGGGGAACTGGACCTGCCGCCACTTTAGAAAATGCTCGCCCAGTCGGCCGCTAAATCTTGGCTAAGCCAACCCTAAGAGTTTCCTAAGCACGGACGCGTCGAGCCCCATGCGAAAATTGGCGCATGCCCCAGCCCACGATGTCCGCCACTGCCGCGCCGGCGGCCGTCGCGTCGCCCTGCATCTCGGTGTGCCGCATGGACCCCCACACGCAACTGTGCGAGGGCTGCGCGCGCACAATCGACGAGATCGCGAACTGGAGCCGCTACTCGGACGCGGACAGGCAGGCGGTGTGGTTGCGGATTGCCGTGCGCCGCGGCCCGGCCTGAGGCGAGGCTCTTCCAACGATGGACTCCGCCGCGGTTGCCGCGCTGATCCCGCCGACGATGCGCGTCTTCGAGCGCGGCTGGCTGTCGTCAAACAACATCCTGCTGTACGACGACGAACACGCGGCCACGCTGGTCGACACCGGTTACGTCAGTCACCGAGCGCAGACGCTTGCTCTCGTCCAGAGCGCCCTCGGCGAACGGAAGCTGGCGCGCATCTTGAACACTCACCTACACTCGGACCATTGCGGCGGCAACGCGCACCTGCAGCGCGCCACCGGTGCCCGCCTCGCGATCCCGCCAGGCCACGCCGAGGCCGTCGCGCGCTGGGACGAGGCGGTTTTGACCTTCCGCGCGACGGGACAGGAGTGCGAGCGCTTCGTCCACGACGAAGTGCTGCAGCCCGGCGCAACCGTGCAGATGGGAACGCGCGCCTGGCAGGTCATCGCGGCGCCGGGTCACGACCCCCATTCCGTCATGCTGTGGGACGCAGCCGACCGCGTACTTATTTCCGCCGACGTCCTGTGGCAACACGGGTTCGGCGCGATCTTTCCGGAAATCGAAGGGGACTCGGGATTCGCCGAACAGGAAGCAATGCTCGATCTGATCGCCGGCCTCGATCCCGGGCTTGTGATTCCCGGGCATGGCTCGCCGTTCGCGGATGTGCGCGCCGCACTGCTGCGGGCACGCAGGCGACTGGCCGCGCTCGCCGCCGACCCTGCCCGCAACGCGCGGCAGGTGGCGAAGGTGCTGATCAAGTTCTACCTGCTGGATGTGCGATCGCTGCCGTTCGACCGGCTAGTGCAGCACCTGGCGGAGGCGCGTTACTTCACGGTGATCAACGAGCGTTACTTCCAGCGGCCGTTCGCCGAAATGATCTCGAACAGCGTGCACGAACTGGTTGCGGTCGGCGCCGCCGAGTGGCGCGACAGCATCGTTGCCAATCGCGACACCTGAGCGGCACCCCAGCAGCCGAACTAGCGGGTGGCGTTATCCAGGGTCTCGACGTTGCTCTGCGGCGCGTACTGATAACCCGACAGCGTCACGCCGGTCACGGTGAAAGTGAAGGTGCCGATCGCCTTGGTGCGTGCTGACTTGAACGACGCCACGCCGCTCGATCCGGTCAGTCCGCTGCTGGAGCCACTGACGACACCGCTCCAGGAGCCGCTCACCGTCGCACCGGGCACGGCGTTGCCGCTGCCGTCTCGTATCGAGACTTGCGCCGTCGCTTCGGCATTGCCATTGCGGAACGTGCGCAACGTGACCGTGATGGCCTCCACGTGCATCGACTGCAGGACCACCGGCGCGTTGGCGTTGATGGTCACGCTCTTCGTGTCGGTCAGTCCCGCGTTGTCAGTCACCTTCAGCGTGGCCGTGTAAACACCTGGCATCGCATACGAATGACTCGCGCTCGCGGCCAGCTGCGGCGCGCTGCCATCGCCGAAGTTCCACTCGATACGGGCGACGCTGCCGTCCGGATCGCTGGAGCCGGCCGAGCCGAAGCTCACCACGAGCGGTGCGCCGCCGGACGTCGGCGCCGCTGACAGCACGGCCACCGGTGGCTGCGATGTGGCTGCTGGCACGGTGCCGCTGACCAGGTATTCACCAACGCTGCCGTAGTTCGAATAGCCGGTTGTAAGGTCGCCCTTGCCGACGCCTGTAACGGAGACGAAGTAGGTTCCGCCGGACCCGGTTAGGCTCAGCGTCGCACCCAGTTCATCCACCGGGTTGTCACCCGCAAGCAGGTTCCCGGAACCATCGCGCAGTTCGACGCGAATATCGAGATCGGGCGAGCGCCGCGCCGGGGCGACATTGATGCTGACCGGGCCCGCGGCCGCGACGAAGGAGAACACGTCGATGTCGCCCGTACGCTCGATGAAGCCCCCGGCTTCGATCGTTGTCACACCGGCGGAGGTCACGCCGGCGATCCGGGTGGCAGTGCCCGTCGTGCTGCCATGGTCGTCCGCACGTGCGACCACGCCGTTGGCCGCCATGACGGCGTAGTCATCCTCCTTGTTGTTCGCGTCCGGGTACTCGCCCTTGCTCCACTGCACGAGGTCCTTGTAGTACCCGACGCCCATGATTGGCGCCCAGCCCGTCGCTCCCGAACCGTGGCCTGCGTAATAGCCCTGTGTCGACGTGCCGTCGTGGTGCAGGCCCGTGTTGTGACCGGCTTCATGCGACACCGCTTCAGCCACGTACTTTTCGTTCCCGCTGCCGAGCATGTCGTAGAACACCAGTGCCGGCTTGTAGAAGTCGGACGTGTCGTCGAACACACCGAGGTAGGCGACGCCACCGCAACTGCAGTTGTAGAAAGTGCGCTTGGTGATCAGCACGGTGGTGCCGAACGTGTCGTCACCGCTGCCGCTGCGTGTGATTCGATCCGACGATGGCGCCTCAGTCGTTACATCGACATCGAAGGGTGCATAGTCTTCCGCGACCCGCTGCCAGATGTACTGGATGCGCTCGAGTTCCGCGGTGCTGAAGGAATACGGCACGCCGTCGGTATCAAACGGCAGTGCCGTGATCGTCGGCTGCGATGAGCTGTTCCACGCCGTGTTGCTCAGCGTCGCACCCTTGAAGTTGAGATAGATCGTGCGCTTCGAACCCGGGCGGCTATGCAGCATGAAGGTCTGGTCGAGCGGCGCAAGCGCGCCGCTGGCGGTCAACGACGGCGCTGCGAGCGGAGCATCAGCCTGCAGTGGCGCTTCGAGGTCCTCCTGGTAGAACACACGTCCCTGGCGATCGAGCCACGCGGTGCGGTCGCGCCGCAGGATCGCCGCAAATTCGCTGGGCGACTTGCCGTACCAGGCGGCAAGTTCGGGCAAACGTCCTGCCAGCAGGTCGATGGCGCGCTGGCCACGCGCTTTCTCTGGCAGTTCGAGGGTGGGGAACGGCGGCTTCTGCGACGGCGCTCCCGGTCGATTGGCCGGTTGCCCCCATGCAGGCGCGGCGAGCGCCGCTGCGACGAGCAGCCCCGCGGTCCAGATCTTCAACACGGATTTCCTTCCCGGCCGCGGCGCGGCTATCGCCAGCCCCACCGCTACATGCACGCGGCCGTGGCGAGGACTACCAAAGCGACCAGCGACCACATTCCGGCGAACACCGGAATATCACCGAACGGAACGAGGCGATCGTCGTCGGACTGGGTCATCGTGGCCTCCCGGGGGCGCGAAGCGGGCTCCCCTCTACAGGAGTATCGGCACGACTCCGGCCAATGTTTATCGTCCTGACAGACGAATGGCCCGTGGCGGGCCGGGACTACGACACATGGATTAGCCGAAGCGACGCACGTAGCGTTCCGATTTCGGCGTCAGATCCGGCCGCAGAGGCTAATTCAGCCGTCCGGAAGGGCAAAGCTGTGCAAATGAGCCGATCTGCCCGGTCCAGGCTCTGACGACACCCCGGACTCGAGTCGGCGCTCAACCTCGCTGCGGCACTGCAGAGCATCCTATGTCCATCGGCGTAGGCCATCCTGCCGCGGCAAGTACGACTCCCGATGAATGGTGGCTTCGCGCGTTTGCGCCCAGCATGGCATGGCGTCGCATACGACGCGAACGACAACGGAGCCCGCCATGCGCCACGCACAACTCGATTCGAATTCCGACTCCACGTCCCGCCGGGACTGGCGTCCCGAACAAATCTTCGCCGCCGCACTGATCGGCCTGGTCATCGCAGCCGCCGCCGTCTTCGATCTATCTGGTGGGCGAATCGCTGCCGGCAGCGACCCATCGGCTTCGGGCGCCGTCACCCTGGCCGCTGCACCGGCAGAAAGCAGCAGCGCCGGCACAGGGGCCGCCGTCGATGCCTCTCGTCCGCGTTTCGAACGCTCCAACGAGCCGGCCCAAGAGGACCCGGTGAACGCTCACGGCGGCTAAGTCACCCGCCCGGGCGGGGCACCGGGACAGCCACCTGCCGCACTAAGCTTGGTGGCGACTCGACCGCTTGGCGATCGCTGCGTCGTCCCGCTTGTTCGCCGGGTTATGTTGCACTGCGGTGCCGTACCCTGATCGAGCCGAGACGGCGAGGTTGCCAACCTGCCGCGATGCCTCGTCCCGGTCCCGACCGGCGCCGCCGCTATGACTGGGGCCAGCCCGCAGCGCGCTGTGATGGGATAGACCTTCAGGCCGCGCCGCGGCTGCTTTTCCATTGGCGTTGCTAAAGTCCGCGTTCGGAAGCGACTCGGACCGCGGCACGCTGTGCCGGCGGCCCATGCCAACATGAAAGTCTTTGGATTTGCCGGCTGGTCTGGCAGCGGCAAGACCGTGCTGATCGAACGCATCATTCCGTTGCTGACCGGACGTGGCCTCGAAGTTTCCTTGATCAAGCGTGCCCATCACGCCTTCGACGTCGACGTGCCAGGCAAGGACTCCTATCGTCACCGGCGCGCGGGATGCCGGGAGGTGTTGCTCTCGTCCAGCGTGCGCTGGGCGCACATGCGCGAGCTGCGAGGCGAGCCGGAGCAGACACTGCAGCAGCTGGTCGATCGCATCTCTCCGTGCGACCTGCTGCTGGTGGAAGGCTTTAAGCGGGAGGCCATCCCGAAGATCGAGGTATTTCGCCGCGACAACGCCAAGGCAGCGCTGCATCCGGACGACCCGCACGTCGTCGCTGTCGCCACCGACTCCCGCTTCGACACGGCGTTGCCACAATTCGATCTCGACGACGTGACCGGCATCGCGGACTTCGTGTGTGCCTTCAACCGGCTGGGGTGATGCCGCCCTCCCTGCGCGGCCTTGCCGGGCCCTTTCCATGAAGCACCCGTCGAGAGTCGATCGACCTGAGCCGGCCGATGTCCTGCTGCACCTGGCATCGCGCTATTCGATCAGCCCGAAGCATCTCGGCGCGCCGGCGCCTGGCCGCACAGAGCTGCTGCGCGCAGCTGCCTTGGCACTGCGGGCGCCCGACCACGAGGCGCTCCGGCCGTACCGGTTTGTGCTGGTCGAGGCAAACCAGCGCACGGCGCTCGGCGAGTTGTATGCAAGTGGCGCGCGGCGCCGCGGCCTCGATGAGGCCGAAGTGCAACGTGCCCGTGAACGCGCCCACAAAGGTCCATGCCTGCTGGCCTTGATCGGCCATATCCAGGATGGTGCGCTCGAAGTGCCGGCGTCGGAGCAGTGGCTCTGCATCGGCGCGGCACTGATGAACTTTCTGAACGCGCTGCACCTGATGGGCTATGGCGCGAAGGTCTTGAGCGGTGCGTCGATCTACGACCCGGACGTGCAGCAGGCGTTCTGTGCGCCAGGGGAAACCTTGCTGTGCTGGATCGTGACAGGAACTCCGACGCACGCGGCGCATTCGCGCTACTCGGACGACGTCGCTTCAATCCTGAGTGACTGGGACGGCGGCAATCGGTAGGCCACTTCATTTGTTCTCAAAGCTGTAGCGACCCACGCGTTTCGTCCCGGCAAGAGCGCCCCACGGGGCGCTCTTGCCGGGACGTTATCAACCGCTCCTTCCACGCGCCCGCCGCTGCAGCCTGAGCAGCCGAGTCTGGGCCCACACGGCTGCTCGAGCTGCGTCTCCGTTGCCAGCTGCCCTGACGGCGTGTACCGGCGAAGCAGGACTGGCCGGCAGCGAGGCCGCTGACGAACGCATTGCTCATACTTCGCAGCTGGTGTAGCGTCGTTCGCGTGCAGTCGAATCCCAATGCCGCGCGCCGCCGCGACCTGATGCGTCAGGCCGCCTGCGTCGCCGGTGCGTGGGCAGCCTCCAGCGTGCTGCCCGTGGCAGCGGTCGGCGAGGTGCAGCGCTATCCGCGCTCGCTGCTGGTCGACTCGCGCGGCAGACCGTGGCTGGCGCGCCAGCTCAAGCCGGGTGAAGCGTTCCTCTTCAATTACCCCTATACGGTGTCGCCAGTGTTCTTGATCGCGTTCGAGCGCGGGGTGCAGCCGCTCGAGCTGGTCACCGAAGGCAAGCAGCACTATGCGGCGCCGGCCGGCGTGGGCCCGAACAAATCGATCGTCGCGTTCTCCGCGATTTGTGCGCACAAGCTGATGTATCCCAAGGCGGCAATCAGCTTCATCGGTCTGCGCAACGGCGACCGCGGTGAACCGGCGCACGTGATTCACTGTTGCGGCGACAACTCGCGCTACGACCCGTTGCACGGCGCGCGCGTCATCGACGGCCCGGCGCCGCAGCCGCTGGCTGCCGTGCTGCTGGAGTGGGACGCCAGCAGCGACCAGCTGCACGCGGTGGGCACGCGGGGCGGCGAGATGTTCGACAAGTTCTTCGAAAAATACTCGAAGCAGCTGGAGCTCGAGACCGGCAGCAGTCTGCGCAAACCGAGCGACGCCACCGTTGTCGTGCAACCGGCCGCGAGCTATAGCAAGAATTGGATGAGCTGCCGGGCCTGAGCCGGACACACGACAGCACTTGCGTGCTGTCGCGCCTGCATTGGGGCGCACGCATGCGGGCCCTGCGCGGGTTGCAGGCCTGACGATGCGCCACGGGGCGCGCGCGTGAAACCGGCGAGCGCTCAACCGGACACCACACGCATGCCGCTATGAGCCGGCATACGGCGTGCCATCCTTGTGCACGAGTCGGCCGTCGGCGTTCGAACCCATCACGTCGCGGCGCGCCTGCAATCGGGAAACGCCGAGAAAAACAAAAGCGCCCCGTAGGGCGCTTCTGCCTGGACGTGATCGACCGCTATTTCTTGGCGGCTGGCGCGGCGGGTTGCGCCGTGGCAGCGGGCGCCGCTGCAGGCGGCAGCGGGGCCGCCGCGACCGGAGCCGCA
>CAWEPP010000007.1:0-30976 GCA_963810985.1 uncultured beta proteobacterium | reverse complement strand
CCTGTTCCGGCCGGACTGGTTCGCCGACCAGATAGCGCCCGAATACACCGACGCGCCGGCGTCCAAGTTCTACGAGGTGGCTGCAGCGCTCGAGCCGGGCGACCGGCTGGTGTTCCTGATCAAGGGCCAGTCTCTCGAGGGAGAGGAAACCAACAAGACCGTCGGACTGCAGTTGCTGGGACCGAAGGGCGCGACGGGCAACGCAATGGCGGATGCCCGCAAGCGCCTCTCGGACGCGGGCGTCTCCGTCTCTGGCATGGGCGAAATGCTGCAGGTGAGCACGGTGCGCTTCGGCAGCACGGCCGCCAAGGCGCGCATCGAGCAGGGTTTCGAGATCGTCGGAGTCAAGGTGCCGACCGATCGACTGAATGCGCACTGGTTCTACATTCCGGGGCTCGTGATCGTCGTGTTCGTGTGGCTGCTGCAGGGCCTTCGCATGCGCCGGCCTGGCGCCAGGGCAGCGGCGTGAAGGACGTGCGATGCGACTGATTACCGATGCCGAAGTCGCGTCGGCACTGACAATGCGTGACGCGGTCGGTGCGATGGCGGCCGCGTTCGAGCAGTTCGGCAACGGCGCCGGCAGCATTTCCCCTCGCGTGCGCGCTGCTGCGGACCATGCCGGCCAGACGACAGCGATCGCGATGATGGGTGCGGCATTGCCTGCAGCGGGCGTGGTGGGCGCCAAGGTGTATTCGACGGTTCAGGGTCGCTTCAACTTCGTCATCGTGTTGTTTTCCTCGGTCACGGGCGAGGCGTTGGCTACGATCGAGGCGAACGAGATCACGCGCTGTCGCACGGCGGCGGCCACCGCGGTGGCGATGCAGCGGCTGGCAGCACGCGATGCCCGTTCGCTGGCCATCTTCGGCACCGGGGTGCAGGCGCGCGCGCACGCGGAAGCGCTGCTGCTCGTGCATCCCTTCGAGCGCGTGTGGGTCGCCGGGCGAGCGTCGGCGTCGGATTTTGCGGACTGGCTGAAGACGGAATTCGGGGTGACCGCGAGCGCCGTCGACGCCAGGACGGCGGTGCGCGAAGCCGATGTGATCGTCACGGCAACGCGCGCGACCGAGCCCTTGTTCGATGGCACGTGGGTCAGACCGGGTACGTTCATCGCGGCCGTGGGCTCGAGCAAGCCGGCCGCGCGCGAACTGGACGACGCCCTGCTCGCACGGGCCGATCTCATCGTCGTCGAATGGCTGCCTGCCGCACAGGCCGAGGCCGGCGAGTTCGTGCGCGCCGCACCCGGGACGATCGATCCGGTGCGTGTCACGGAGCTCGGCAAACTGCTGGTGCGGGGCACGGCCTACGACCGCCGCGCCGGCGACATCGTTGTCTACAAGTCGGTCGGCATCGGCCTCGAGGACGTTGCACTCGCGCACCTCGTCTACCAGCGCTGCGCCTAGCATCGAACGGCCGGAAGCCCGACCGATGTGCGGCCGCTACGACCTGTCCCAGAACCCGGCGGCGATCAAGGCGCACTTCCGCGTGCCGAGCGTGCCGGACTTCCTGGCAAGCCCGGATGTCCGGCCCACCGAATTGAAGCCGATCGTGCGGCTCGCGCGCGATGGCGAGCGCGAGTGCGTGCTGGCGCGCTGGGGCCTGGTGCCGTCGTGGGCCAAGGACCTGAAATTCGGCAACCGCTGCATCAATGCGCGCGCCGAAACCATTGCCACGACACCGTCGTTCCGCAGTGCCTACGCCAAGCGGCACTGCCTGGTGCCGCTCGATGCGTTCTATGAATGGACCGGCGAGAAAGGGCACAAGACCAGGTGGCGCATCCGCCTGAAGGACGTCCCGCTGTTCGCGCTCGCCGGACTGTGGGAGTGGTGGCGTGATCCGGCGACATCGCAGGGCGTGGAGACCTACACGATCATCACGACGGAGGCCAACGCAGCGATCGCGCCCCTGCACGACCGCATGCCGGTGATCGTCAGCGAGCATGACTATGCGCGCTGGCTCGATGCCGCCGCGAGCGTCCCGGAGCAACTTGCGCCGTATCCGTCGGACGACATCCTCATCGAGCGCGCGTGATGTGGGTGCGCGCCGCCATGGCCACCCTTGCCGCGGCCGGCCTTTGCAGCGTCGCGGCTCAGACGCCGGCCGCGAAGTCGGGGGCCGCGCGGGACCGGCCTGACTGCGGCTCGCTGGTGATCGTCAAGTGCGAGCGGCCCGAGGCCGATGAGACGCAACGCGCACGCCGCGAGGCCGCGCGACGCATCGAGAAACGCCGCGGCGGCAGCGCGGTCGATGTCATGGACAAGGTGATCATCGAGGACGATGCGATCGCGGCCCGATTCGCCCGAAGCCGCGATCAATCGTGCGCTGTCGCGTCCTCTGGTCAGGCAAGGAGAGAACTCGTTCTCCATCGGCGAATCGGCGCAGTGCACGTGCATGAACATCTGCCCGCCGCCACCGTTTCCCTGCTGCCAGTGCACCGACCGTGTCGGCAGCCGGCACAGCACGGCGCCCGGCTGGGCGCCAACGCGCTGAAGCCGACGCGGGAGCCGTTTGCGCTCCCGCGTCGACAATCGTTCAGCCGACCTGCACGGGCACGAACACCCGCTGCCCCTGCCGCTCGATCAGCACCGCAACCTTGCCCTTCGCCTCGTTGATCCGCGCGCGCAGTTCATCGACGGTTCGCGTCGGCCGACCATCGACCGCGACGATGACGTCGCCGGCGCGCAGTCCTGCCTTTGCGGCCGGGCCGGTCGCCTGCTGCACGAGCAGGCCGCCTTCGCTTTGCAGCGTGCGGGCTTCGTCATCCGTCAGCGGACGCACCGCGACCCCGAGTTTGCCCTTCGGCGCCGTGTCGTCGCTCGGCGCCTGTGCGACGCGCTCGTTCGACAGGTCGCCCACGGTGACTTCGAGCGACTTCTCGGCACGGTCACGCCAGACCTTCAGCGCGACTTTCGCACCCGGGGCCGCGTGCCGGCGACGGCGGTCGGCAGGTCACTGGCATCGGCGACCGGCTTGCCGTCGAACTCGACGACAACGTCGCCTTCCTTCAAGCCGGCTTTGCTCGCCGGAGAATCGGGCTCGACCTTGCTGACCAGTGCGCCGCGTGGCCTTGTCCAGTCCGAAGCTCTCCGCCAGCGGGGCGTTCACCGACTGGATGCCGACCCCGATGCGGCCGCGCGTGACCTTGCCGTGCGCGACGAGGTCGTCCTTCACCTTCAGGGCGAGGTCGATCGGGATCGCGAACGACAGGCCCATGTAGCCGCCGCTGGTGGAGAAGATCTGCGAGTTGATGCCGACGACTTCGCCCGCCATGTTGAAGAGCGGCCCGCCCGAGTTGCCCGGATTCACGGCGACATCGGTCTGGATGAAGGGCACCAGCGTTTCCTGCGGCAGCGCGCGCGACTTGGCCGAGACGATGCCGGCGGTCACGGAGTTCTCGAGCCCGAACGGCGAGCCGATCGCCGCCACCCATTCGCCGACTTTCAGTTGCGACGGGATCGCCGATCCGTCACCGCCGGCAGGTTCTTCGCATCGATCTTCGAACGACCGCGACATCGGTCAGTCGGTCCGTGCCGACGACCGTGCCCTTGAATTCGCGCTTGTCGGCGAGGCGCACCGTCAGTTCGGACGCACCGTCCACGACGTGCGCGTTGGTCAGGATCAGTCCGTCGCCGACGATGAATCCGGAGCCGACGCCATGCCCTTCGCGCCCTTGCGGAGCGCCGTCGGGGCGCGGCACGCCGAAACGGCGCAGCATGTCGCCCATAGGCCCGTCCTCATCGAACTGCGCGGGCGTGTCTGGCCATCGCTTGGTCACGGCGATCTGCACGACCGTGGGCGACTTGGCTTCGACCAACGCGCTGAAGTCCGGCAGCGCGATGCATGCGCGCAGTCGCCGGCGCGGCGACCGTGGCCGCAGCCGATGCGGCGGTCGCGGTGGACACCCGTTTACGTGCTGGCCGGCGGCGAAGGCGCCGGCCACGGCGGCGCAATCAAGAGCGGCTTGATGAAGCGAATGAGGTTCATGCAGTGCATCCTCCCAGGTTGAGGAGACCAATGTGTGCACCGCAACTTAGTTTTCACTTAAGCCGTCGCGGCTGGCTGACCAGCGGCGAAATCCAGGCGCCTGAATGACCGTGAGGCTTAAGCAGGGCTTAATCGCCGTGATGTTCGGCACATGGCGCTGCGCTTTCAGCCGCGCAAAAAAATAGCGCCGCAGAGCGGCGCTGAATTTCGAGTGAGTGAGGAGCGACGGAATTGGCCGTCGACCACGATGCGGAAGTTAGGCCGGCCGACTTAAAGCCAACTTAAGGCGAGCGCCGTCTGTCGGGTCGGGCGCTTGACAGATCCGACCGATAGGCGGCGACTTCAGCGGCGCTCGTCCCACTAATGCAAGGTTCCGCAGGCCCTCGCGTGTAAGCGGGCGCTCGCATCTAGCGCTTTGTCGATTCCGTCCGTGCCGTCGGCCGCGGTCAAGGGCAGCCGCAACGACGACCCGCAATCCGCCCTGTGCTCCGGCTCTCGAGCGCGACGCGACCGCGATGCATCTCGGCGACCTGCGACACGATCGCCAGACCGAGACCCGTGCCGGACCCTCTGCCGCTGCGTCCCCGATAGAACCGGTCGAATACGCGTTCACGTTCCTCTTCGGGAATGCCCGGCCCCGTGTCCTCGACGATGACCTGCAGCGCGTCGCCTGTCGCGTCGTCACCGCGACGGCGACGCGTCCTCCCGCCGGCGTGTAACGCACCGCGTTGTCCACCACGTTGTTGAACAGGATCCGCAGCGCATCCTCGCTGCCGCTGACCGTCGTGCCGCCCGCTGGTGGCCTTGCATGCGAGTTCGATCGAACGCTCGCTCGCGACGGGCCGCGCCTCCTCGACCACGGAGGCGACCAGCGCCCCGACGTCGACCGCGTTCGAGGGCGCGGCCGCGGCGTCCGGATCGAGCCGTGCCATCGTCAGCAGTTGCTGCACCAGGCGTGTTGCGCGACGGATGCCCTGACGCAGGCGCTCGAACGCGCGCGCGCGCTCCTCAGGGCCCTGTGCCCGCTCGGCCAGCTGCACCTGCAGGTTGAGCGCGGTGAGCGGTGTCCGCAGTTCGTGGGCGGCGTCGGCGGCGAACCGACGCTGCAGCGAGAACGACTGGTCGAGCCGCGCCAGCAGGTCGTTCAAGGAATCGGCGAGCGGCCGGATTTCCTGCGGCAAGCCCTCGTGTCGGAACGGGCGTCAATGCCGTCGGGCTGCGTTCCTTTACCGCGCTCGCGATGCGACCAAGTGGCGCCAGGCCGCGGCCGACGATCCACCAGCCGACGAGTCCGAGGAAGGGCAGCATGAAGAGCACCGGCACCAGCAATCGCCATGCAGTGCGCGCCGCGAGCTCGGTCCGCAACGCCGTCGGCTGCGCCACCTGGATCAGTTGGCGGCCCGTGAACAGCGTGAACGCCGCGCCACGATCGGCCGTCGTGCACCAGCGTGACGTAGCCTTCGTCGGTGCGCGGCATCGGACTCGGCTCCGACGATGCGAGAAACGTAGGGGCGATCGAACGCCGGGTCCCAGATCTGCACCAGCACTCGCTGGTCCGGGATTGGCGGCAACACTTTCGAGTCGTCGCAGGTCCAGCACGGCGTGATCGCGCAGCGACAGCGCCACCTGGCGCAATTCCTCGTCGAGCAACGCGTCGACTTCGTCGCGCGCCGAGAAGTACGTCGCCGCGGCGGCCGCGAGCCCCGCGACGGCGAGCGCCGCCAGCAGGGCCGCGAGCAGCCAGCGTCGGATGGACGTCACGCGGCGGTCCTCATGTGTCGGCCGTCACTCCGACGCCAGCGTGTAGCCGAGACCACGAACGTTGTTGATCACGCCGTCGCCGAGCTTCTTGCGCACGTTGTGGATGTGCACTTCGACGGCATTGCTGCCGACCGCTTCATTCCAGCCGTACAGCTTCTCCTCGAGCTGCGCACGCGACAGCACGAGTCCCGGTCGTTCCGCGAGGGCCGCCAGCAATGCGTACTCGCGGGCCGAAAGCGCGACGGCCGTACCTTGCCAGGTGACTTCGCGTGTGGCCGGGTTGATGAGCAGTGGCCCGCGCTCGATCACGGGCTCGGCGCGTCCCGCGGCGCGCCGGACCAGTGCGCGCACCCGCGCGGAGAGTTCGTCGAGGTCAAATGGCTTCACCAGGTAATCGTCGGCGCCGGCGTCGAGGCCCTTGATGCGGTCGCTCACCGTATCGCGCGCGGTAATCACCAGCACCGGAACATCGACGCGGCGTTCGCGCAGGCCCTTGAGCACTTCGATGCCGTCGCGTCGCGGCAATCCAAGGTCGAGCAGGACGAGCGAATAGGCCGTGGCGTCGATGCTGAGGTCGGCCTCCTTGCCGTCGCGGACCCAGTCGACCGCATAGCCCTCGGACTTCAATCCCTCGGCGATGCTCTCGCCGATCATTGGATCGTCTTCAACGAGCAGGATGCGCATTGCGGGCGGATTGGGAAGCGACAGTTGAGCGACCGCTACGATAGCGCGCTGCCTTTCCGGACCTCCCGCTGTCAGTCCGGGCTTCTGTTGGCGCGACGGCGCAGCAGGGCGCGGACCACGAATGCGGCGCCGACCGCGACGACTGCCAGCGCCAGCAGCGCCTTTTCGACTCCGACGACGCTGCCGAGCATCTGCTCGACGGCATGTCCCGCCAGGTAGCCCAGTCCGGAAATCAACGCGGACCAGAGGATGGCGCCCAATGCATTGGCCGCCATGAACTCCCAGGCCGGCATGGTTCCCGCCCCGATGGTGACCGGGCCCGCCATGCGCAGGCCGTACATGAAGCGCAGCGCGATGACGGCGATCCAGCGCCAGCGCGCAATCAGCCGGTCGACGCGCGGAACCGCCGCAGCCACCCACGGCAGACGATCGGCGACATGGGGCCCGAAGCGTCGGCCGATCAGGAAGAACAAGTTGTCACCGACGAATGCCCCGATGGCGGCCACAGCGAAGACCGCGCGCATATCGAGCAACCCAAGGTGGGTGCTTGCGCCCGCCAGCAGCAGCACGGTTTCGCCTTCGAGTAGCGCTCCTGCAAACACGGCGGCGAGTCCGTATTGCTGGATGAGCGCGGGGATGTCCATGGGTGGGCGCGGCGGCTACCGCGCAGAATAAGCGCGTGAGAACTGCGGCGGTTCAACGGATAGCGACGTGACGGCTACAGGTGTGCGGCTCTGCCCTTACGCGACCGTGATTGGGCTCCTGTTGGTCTGCCTGCGATCGACCTGGGCGGCGGACTCTGGCGCGCCCGCCGAGCGTCGCAACTGGTTCGAGACCCCGTTTGATCAGGCAGTCGCCGGCGCCCCGCGCTGTCCGCGACCCGAGGGCCCGCTGATCACCGAGGCGCAGATGCGGCAGCAGGCACACGGACGGATCGAGCGTGGCACGTCCTGCTGGCTCGCCAAAAAGTGTGAGGACAGCAACGCCTATCGACGCGATGCGGAGATCCAGCAACGCGTTTTGCATTCGATCCGCACGGATCCGACGTTGGCGGCGTCCAGCGTATGGGTTACCACGGAGCGCCGCTTCGTGACGCTGCAAGGGTGCGTCGGATCGGCCGCGACGAAATCGAAGCTGCTCGCCCGGATAAGGGCCGTTGAAGGCGTCGAGCAGCTGTTCGATCAGCTCATCGTCGGCACGGCCGAACGGCCGCGCTGGACGGTCGATCCGTCATGGGCGGCAGCGCGGTGAAAAAGAGACCGACGCGGCGAGCCGCGTCGGCCTGAAGGGCGCGTACATGGGAGACAGACGCGGACGCGCCAAGGAGACACCCGGTGTTCAGGCGTGGAAACTTTCCTCGCCTTGCTCGATCCTGTGGAGACGTTGTGATGCTTCACGCGGGTTGCTGGCCGCGGATACGTAACGATCGTGGTCGCGCATCTGTGCGCGTTCGAAGGCGTCGGTCAGCCATTCGAAGAGCCGGGACAGCTGGTTGCGCTCGTCGGTTCGCTCAAGTACTCGTTCCATCGTGGTCCTTTCACCCCAACTGGCAAGCTTGGGTGCGTTGCAACAATGTCATGGTGATCCGCCAGAGGCGAAAAATAAAATTGAGATTGCAGATACCGAGGATTGGAATTCGCGATCGACCCCGGCGCAGGAGAGGTCAACCGTTGCCATTTGACGGCACAGTGAGCGATTACTCATCCTATTGGATCGTCGGCTCCATACGGGGCTTGCGATCGGTCAAGTCGATGTGCGCTTCGGTGCCGTCACTCGGACCAGTGGAACTGGCGGCGGCGTTCCACGTCCCGAATCCGGCGTTCCAGGTCGACGATATCCGTGGCCTGCGACAGGAAGCGTTCGACGGCGATCGCCCGCCAGAGATCCGAACGGCGCGCATACAGGCTGAAGAGCATCGGAAACAACTGGCGCAGGGCGGCGGACCGGCGCTCCCCCAGCGATTCCCGCGGCAACGCGACGGGCTCCGCAGAGTTGCTGGGCTCGGCGGGTGGCACGACTTCAGGCGCTTGCGGTGGAAGTTGATCGAACGTCGGGCCGGGTGGAACCTTGACGACTGCAGCCGACCGGCGCGGCAAAAATCCGGGAGGCCAAAGCAGGAGGCGCGTGAAGTTGGGCATGGGTAGCTCCATTAATAGGCGAAATTGCTGCTATGCACAACCCATAATCGGGTCTAATTCATTAAAAATACAATCGTAAATTCAAATAGTTATCATCATCAGCCGCGATTGGAGCTGTTACAGTATTGCGGCAGTGCAAGATCACGGTTACTCTGGCTTTCAGGAGAATGCCGTATGGAGCTTTACCAGCTTCGAACCTTTGCCTCGGTGGCCGAAGAAGCTCACCTGACCCGTGCGGCTGAGCGCCTCCACCTGAGCCAGCCAGCCGTCAGCGGTCACATCAAGGCGCTGGAGCAGGAACTGGACGTTCGGCTGTTCGAGCGCACCGCCACCGGGATGGTGCTGACCGAACCCGGCCGGCAGTTGCTCGCCCATGCGAACAAGGTGTTGAGCGCGGCCGAAGGCGTTAAACGAGCGGCGCAGCAGCTGCATACCGAGGTTTCCGGACTCCTGCATGTGGGTACGGTGGCTGATCCGGCCGACAATCGCCTCGGCGCCGTGCTGTCGGCCGCCGTCAAGCGGCACCCGCTACTCAGACTCGAACTGCATCAGTCGATGTCGGGCACCGCGCTCGAAAGCGTGCGCGAGGGCAGGCTCGATGCCGCGTTCTTCTTTGGCGACGTGCCGACCCCTCCACTGATGGCTCTGCCCCTGCGGCAGCTGATCTATCGTGTGGCCGCGCCTGCCGCCTGGAGCGCGCGCGTGGTCAATGCGCGCTGGCCTGAAATCGCCGCGATGCCGTGGATACGCACGCCGACGCTCAGCACTCACACGCGACTGGTAACGCAGCTCTTTGCAGCTCATGGACTAGAGCCGCCCGAGCCGGCGATGCTCGCGGACGACGAAACCGTTATCACCAATCTTGTCGTCGAAGGCCTGGGCGTGGCGCTGGTTCGCGACGAAGTCGCGCGAGCGCGCTCCGTCGAAGGCGAACTCGCGGTCTGGTCCGGCGCTGCCATCGAGACAACGCTCTGGTTCGTCTGCCTGGAAGCGCGTGCCGGAGAGCCAGCGCTCGCGGCGTTGCTCGATCTCGTCCGCGAGGCCTGGCACCTCAACGGCGCGCCAACCGCGGCAGCCTCGGCCGTGTGACGGCTACGTTCCTCTTGCCTCGGGCAGACCGAAGCAAAGCCCGCACGACCGATCGCGCTAGGGCAGGCTGACGCCCCGGCGGATCCCTGCTATTCCCTGACGAGCATCACCGGCACGAAGCCGAACATGCGGCGAAACGTGCGACTCAGGTGCGACGAGTCCGCAAAACCGGCGAAGTGCGCCGCGTCGGTCCAAGTCGCGCCCGCCATTGCGTGCTCGACCGCCGCGTTGATCCGGAGCCACAGCAGGTACGCCCTGAAGGAGGCCCCGACATGGTCCGCGAAAAGATGCCGGAACCGGCTCGGCGACAAATGGGCCCAGCGCGCGGCCTCGGCGAGCGACACCTGCTGCGCGAACCTCGAGCGCAGCTCCTGCAGTACTCGCTCGATGCGCGCATCGATTGGAGGCGTCTCACGCGGCGCCAGGCCAGCCAGCGTCGCAACACAGGCCTGCGCTGACATGACGAGCGCGGCGTTGCTCGCACGCGCTTCGAACTGACGGGCCAGCGCGTCGATGCAGCGCTGCGCGGCGCCCAGGTCGAGCGGAACGACGTCGCCCTCCGGGTGCATCGCCAGCAGCGCGCGGCCGTGTGACGTTTCGGGCTCGACGAACACCTGCGCGATCGTCGTGCCGCAGCCGTTGAACTCGTGTCCCGCATCCGGGCGTACCAGCGCCGCGGCATGGCGTGACCACTCGGCGGTGCGACCGGACTTGATCTCGAACGGGCCGGCGAGTGCAATGGAAAGCTGAATCGCGTGATGCGAGTGCATTGCGCTGTGGCCCGCGCTGTGGCCGATCCACAGACTGCCGCCGTTCCATGCCAGAACGCGCCCGACGCCGGCAATCTTGCTGCGCTCACGCTGGACCGTCGTTGCGTGACCTTCCGCACGCATAGGGTTCTCCCGCCGTGCTCCGAAGTCAGCCGCTTTGTTCAAGTCCGCCCGGCGCGCGTTGCGCAGAATTCGTCCTCACGGATGCGGCGCATCCGCTCGATCAACCACTACCTCTTGGAGCGAAACGATGGAAACCAGCATGGTGAAGGCGTGTGAGTGTGTCAACTGTCCGGGTGCGGGCTGCACCTGCGGCTGCCAGTCCGGCATGGCGGCCCCCGCGAGCTGCTCGTGCGGCTCTCGCGCGAAGGCGGGGAGCAGGGATGCCTCTGCCATTAATCACGGCGCGGGCTGCGGTGCTCGTCGTCGCAGCCCTCTCGGCCCTCACCTGGCCGGCCGAGCCTCGTGCGCTGACGCTCGGCGACCCGGCGCTCAACTACGTCGAGTCCACGTCAACGATTGCCACGTCGGGCATGCCCACGCGCCGGCAGTTGCAGAAGCTCGCGGCCGCGCGCACGGCGGTGATCAACCTCGCGCCGTCGGATGCCTTCGGCAGCCATGACGACGAACAGGCCATCGTCGAGAACTCGGGAGCCCGTTACGTGCACGTGCCGGTCGACTTCAGCCGGCCGCGACACTCCGATGTCGAGCGCTTTGCGCGCGAGATGCGCGCGCTCGCCGGCAAGCCGGTGCTCGTCCACTGCCAGATGAACATGCGGGCGTCGGTATTCGTGTTCCTCTACCGCGTGACCGAACTCGGCGAAGACCCGGAGCGCGCTTACGACGACGTGCTGAAGATCTGGCAGCCGAACGCGGTGTGGAGCCGCTTCGTGCGGGAGGAACTGCAGGCGCAAGGGATCCGGGTGCCGCTGGCGGCGAACTGACTCCCCGAAAGCCGGAGTGCCTGACACTTGGCGTTCGCGGCTACCCGGGAGCATGCTCACGGCGACTGAAAACCGGGTCAAGGTGGCAGTTGACGTAAACGTCAACTTTGGCCAAGCTTGCCCTCTCGGGCGCCCCCGCGGGCGCCGCTCGCTGCCGGGGCTCGCCATGACCGACCTCTCCGAGATCAAGAAGCTCGCCAGCTATCGCCCGAAACACAAGGTGCGCTTTGTCACCGCGGCGTCGCTCTTTGATGGACATGACGCCAGCATCAACATCATGCGGCGCATCCTGCAGGGCATGGGCGCCGAAGTCATCCATCTCGGGCACAACCGCTCGGTCGACGAAATCGTGACGGCCGCGCTGCAGGAAGATGTGCAGGGCATCGCGGTGTCGAGCTACCAGGGCGGCCACGTCGAGTTCTTCAAGTACATGCTCGACCTGCTGCGCGAGCGCGGTGGCGAAGGCATCCGCGTCTACGGCGGTGGCGGCGGCGTCATCGTCCCGGCCGAGATCAGGGAACTGCACGACTATGGTGTGGCGCGCATCTTCTCGCCGGAGGATGGCCAGAAGATGGGCCTGCAGGGAATGATCGGCTTAATGGTCGCCGAGTGTGACCGCGATCTCGGCACCGAGGCACCGGCAGCGCTGGCCGCCATCACCGACAAGGATCTGACGAAACGCTGGCGGGCGCTGGCCCGCATGATCAGCGCGCTCGAACTGAATGCGGCCGACGCCAAGCTGGTCGAGGCGCTGCACAAGACGGCCGACACCGCCAAGGTGCCGGTGCTGGGTGTGACGGGCACGGGCGGTGCCGGCAAGAGTTCGCTGACCGACGAACTCATCCGCCGGCTGCGGCTCGATCAGGCCGACAAACTCAGCATCGCGGTCATCTCGATCGACCCGTCGCGCCGTAAGAGCGGCGGCGCGCTGCTTGGCGACCGCATTCGCATGAATGCGATCAATCCGTGGACGAGCGGGCCTCGATTGCCCGCCGGGCTGCCCCAAGGGCAAGCGACAGCCCCCTCGGGGGGCAGCGCAGACCCGCAAGGGTCAAGCGTGGGGGTCCCACGCGTCTACATGCGATCTTTGCCGACGCGCGAGGCGGGCAGCGAGATCAGCCAGGCGCTGCCGCACGCGATCGCAGCGTGCAAGGTCGCGGGCTTCGATGTCGTGATCGTCGAGACCTCGGGCATCGGCCAGGGCGACGCGGCGATCGTGCCGCATGTGGACCTGAGCCTGTACGTGATGACGCCCGAGTACGGCGCCGCGAGCCAGCTCGAGAAGATCGACATGCTGGATTTCGCGAGCTTCGTCGCGATCAACAAGTTCGACCGCAAGGGTGCGGCCGACGCCCTGCGCGACGTCGCCAAGCAGGTGCAACGCAATCGCGGCGACTTCACCAAGCGGCCGGACGAGATGCCGGTGTTCGGCACGATGGCCGCGCGCTTCAATGACGACGGCGTTACGGCGCTGTTCCAGGCGGTGCTGCCGCGCCTGAAGGAGCTCGGGCTGAAGGCCGGCGACTCCGCGCTGCCGTCGGTGTCGACGCGTCATTCGACGCACCAGGTGCCCATCGTGCCGGCGCAGCGCACGCGCTACCTGGCAGAGATTTCGGAGACGGTGCGTGGCTACAAGCGGCATGCACGCGAGCAGTCGCGCATTGCGCGGGAGCGACAGCAGCTGACCGAAGCGCGTCGATTGCTGGCCGCCGAATGCAAGGAAGACAATTCCAACCTCGGGGCCCTGGCGTCCGACCGCGAAGCGAAGCTCGACGCACGTAGCCGGAAGCTCCTCGCGATGTGGCCGCAGATGCAGCAGGCCTACGCCGGCGACGAGTACGTGGTGAAGATCCGCGACCGGGAAGTCCGCACCAAGCTCACGCATACGTCGCTGTCCGGCAGCAAGATCCGCAAGGTGGCGCTCCCGCACTACGAGGACCACGGCGAACTGTTGCGCTGGATGCTGCTCGAAAACGTGCCCGGCAGCTTCCCCTACACCGCAGGCGTGTTCGCCTTCAAGCGCGAGAACGAAGACCCGACGCGCATGTTCGCAGGCGAGGGCGATCCGTTCCGCACCAACAAGCGCTTCAAGCTGCTTTCCGAAGGCATGCCGGCCAAGCGGCTGTCGACCGCGTTCGACAGCGTGACGCTCTACGGCAACGACCCCGCCGTGCGGCCCGACATCTACGGCAAGGTAGGCAACAGCGGCGTCAGCATCGCCACGCTCGATGACCTCAAGGTGCTGTACTCGGGCTTCGAACTGACCGCGCCCAACACCTCGGTGTCGATGACGATCAACGGTCCGGCGCCGTCGATCCTCGCGATGTTCATGAACGCGGCGATCGACCAGAACCTCGACAAGTTCCGCACCGACAACAAGCGCGAGCCGACCGAGGACGAAGCCGGCAAGGTCCGCGCGTGGACGCTCGAGAACGTCCGCGGCACCGTGCAGGCCGACATCCTGAAGGAAGACCAGGGCCAGAACACCTGCATCTTCTCGACCGAGTTCAGCCTGAAGGTGATGGGCGACATCCAGCAGTACTTCGTCCACCACAACGTGCGCAATTTCTATTCGGTCTCGATCAGCGGCTATCACATCGCCGAAGCCGGAGCGAACCCGATCAGCCAGCTCGCGTTCACGCTGTCCAACGGCTTCACCTTCGTCGAGGCGTATCTGGCGCGCGGCATGCATATCGACGACTTCGCGCCGAACCTGAGCTTCTTCTTCAGCAACGGCATGGACCCGGAGTACACGGTGATGGGGCGCGTGGCGCGCCGCATCTGGGCCGTGGCGATGCGCGACAAGTACGGCGCCAACGAACGATCGCAGAAGCTGAAGTACCACTGCCAGACCAGCGGCCGCTCATTGCATGCGCAGGAAATCCAGTTCAACGACATCCGCACCACGCTGCAGGCGCTGATCGCGACCTACGACAACGCAAATTCGTTGCACACCAACGCGTTCGACGAGGCGATCACGACGCCGACCGAGGACAGCGTGCGTCGCGCGATGGCGATCCAGATGATCATCAACCGCGAGTGGGGGCTGGCGAAGAACGAGAACCCGAACCAGGGCGCGTTCATCATCGACGAGCTCACGGAGTTGGTCGAGGAGGCGGTGCTGAAGGAATTCGAGGCGATCAGCGAGCGCGGCGGCGTGCTGGGCGCGATGGAACTCGGCTACCAGCGCGGCAAGATCCAGGAAGAGTCACTGCACTATGAGCACTTGAAGCACACCGGCGAGTACCCGATCATCGGCGTCAACACCTTCCGCAAACCGCACGGCGAAACGGCGCCCGATCACATCGAGCTCGCCCGATCGACCGAAGAAGAAAAGAAGAGCCAGCTGAAGCGCCTGCAGGACTTCCAGAAGCGCCACGCAAAGCAGGCACCGGCGATGCTCGCGCGGCTGCAGAAAGCGGTCATCGACAACGGAAACGTGTTCGAGGTGCTGATCGACGCGGTGCGCGTCTGCTCGCTGGGGCAGATCACGAATGCGCTGTTCGAGGTGGGGGGGCAGTACCGGCGGAGTATGTAGTCCTGCATCCGGCCAGCAGCGCCGGACACCCAAGTGCCAGGAAAGCGGACAGAATGGCCGCGGGTTCGATAAGGCAGGAGAGCCCGTGACACGCAAGATGGAACGAATGTTCATCGCCGGCATTGTCTTTGCGCTGGTGACCTCGGCACGTGGCCAAAGCGATTCAGTTGTCTCTTTTGGTGGCATGGGGTAACACGGCGGTGTCGCCGGCACCACGCGCAGTCCGGTCATGTCATTGCCGCACCCAGTTTTTCCTTGGCGATCATGCTGATCGCGGACATGAACTGCCCTGGGCAGGGCTGGATCAATGTCAGCCAGGATGCGATGCTCGATCTGCGGCTCAGCCTCAAAGAAAGCGGGCGCTAATCGCAGCCCGAATTACCATTCGGTGCCAAGCCGTCAGTGGACCAAGCAGGCAATGACCGCTCTGGTTGAGCGGCAGCAGTCAAAGAGCAATCGCGACTACCGACATTGGCATTGACGCTGAGATGAGTTGGGTCGAGATCACCTGGATCGTGATGTCCGCGGCGTGTCTGACGCTCGGCGTCATCCATCTATTCGTCTGGTCCAAGCAAAGATCGCATTACGCCCATCTCTTGTTCTTCGCGCTGGCAATTTCGGCGACCGTTTTCGGCGCTTTCGAGCTGGTGATGATGCGGGCGCAGTCTCCCGATGGCTACGCCGCCACGCTGCGCTGGGCTCATGTGCCGCTCGCGACGTTCGTGCTGTCGATGATCTGGTTCGTGCACTTCTACTTCGACTCCGGAAGACTGTGGCTTGCCTATGCCGCCTCGGGTTTTCGGCTGCTGGCGCTCGGCCTGAACTTCGTGACCGGCGCGAACGTCAACTTTCGCGAAGTCACCGCGATGGACCAAATGTCCTTGTGGGGTGGCGCGGTCGTCTCCGGCCCGGTCGGTGTCGCCAATCCGTGGGCCATCGTGCCCCAGATTGGAAACGTGCTCCTCGTCGTGTTCGTCCTAGATGCCGCTGTGACGCTCTGGCGTCGTGGCGGTCCCGATGTGCGGCGCCGGGCAGCCGTTGTTGGGGGCAGTCTCGTCATTTGCATCACCGCGATCGCCGGTTTCGCAGCCTTGACGACTCTAGGGATCGTCCATGCCCCCACGATTGTCATGCCAGGTATCTTCATCGTTGTCCTGGCGATGGCCTATGAGCTCGGCTCGGACGTGATCGCGGCAGGGCAACTTGCGGCGCGGCTCCGCACCAGCGAGCAGCGCTTCCGTACGGTTGTCGAGGCAGCTCCCAGCGCGATTCTTCTGATCGATGACAAAGGCACCATCGCGCTCGCGAATGCGGAGGCGGAAAAGGTATTCGGCTACCCGCGGGCTGAACTCGTCGCAAAGCCGGTCGAACTGTTGATTCCAGAACGCTTTCGTGCCCCACACGCCCGCCTACGGGACGTCTACTCTCGTGACCCTCAGACGCGAGTGATGGGAGCGGGACGCGAGCTGTTCGCGTGCCGCAAGGACGGCGGCGAGATTCCGGTGGAAGCCGCGCTTAGCCCGATGCCGACGCAGGAAGGAGACTTCGTACTGGTGTCGGTTGTCGACATCACTGAACGCAGGAACCTCGAGCGCGCAACCGCCCGCCAGCGCGACGAGCTCGCCCACCTTTCGCGAGTAGCGATGCTGGGTGAACTGTCCGGATCGCTCGCCCACGAGCTCAACCAGCCGCTGACGGCCATTCTGAGCAATGCGCAGGCGGCACAGCGGTTTCTTGCGCAGAGCCCACCGCGCCTCGACAGACTTGCGGAGATTCTTTCCGACATCGTGAAGAGCGATCACCGTGCGGGAGCGGTGATTCAGCGAATCCGTTCCATGCTGAGGAAGGAACCGGCACAGCACAATCCCCTCGACATCAACGACGTGGTCGAGGAAACGCTGCGTCTCATGCGCAGTGACCTGCTGAATCGAAATGTCGTGGTCCGCACCGATCTAAGCGAAGAGTCGCCAGCCGTGAGCGGCGATCGGAACCAATTGCAACAGGTCCTGCTCAACTTCATGATGAACGGATGCGATGCCATGGACGGCCGGGAACTGGACTGCCGACTGCTTGTACGAACGCGACGGACGACAGAAGGCAACGTCGAGGTTTCCGTCGCTGACAGTGGTTCGGGCATTCCGTTCGCGGACCTCGAGCGGATATTCGAGCCGTTCGTGACCACCAAATCGCACGGCATGGGACTGGGCCTGACCATCTGCCGATCGATCGTCGAGGCTCATGGTGGCCGGCTCTGGGCGACCAACAATTCCGACGGCGGCGCGACGCTGCATTGCGTACTTCCTGGGGCGCGGTCCTGATGTCGATGGAGAGCCTGTCTCCAACTGTTTACCTGGTTGACGATGACCCGGACGTATTGAAGGCGATCGATCGACTGCTCCAGTCCGTTGGGTTGAGGGTCGTCACCTTTCTCTCACCGCAGCAGTTTCTTGAAGACTATGACCGCAACGCTCCGGCTTGCCTCGTACTCGATCTCGCGCTTCCCGGATTGAGCGGTCTCGAGCTGCAGCGGACGCTGGAACAGGAGGCCAGCACCCTGCCCATCATCTTTCTGACCGGCCGCGGCAGCATCGCCTCGAGTGTGCAGGCGATGAAGCATGGCGCAGCTGACTTCCTCACCAAGCCAGTCGACGACACCGATCTGATTGCCGCGATTCACGCGGCGCTGGCACGTGACGAGGCGCTGCGTCCAGTGCGATCGGAGCAAGCGCGTGTCGCAAAGTGCCTGTTATCCCTCACAGAACGCGAACGGCAGGTCCTCGAGCAGATTGTTGCAGGCAGGCTGAACAAGCAGATCGCCGCCGAGCTCGGCACGAGCGAGAAGACGATCAAGTTCCATCGCGGCAACCTGATGCGCAAGATGGGTGTGCGTGTAGTCGCCGATCTGGTCAAGCTGGCTGAGCGCGCGGGCGTTGGCTCGAAGCCCAGGGCCTGAGGTCCCGCTGCAGCGACGGTGGCGTCGCGTAAACCTGGACCAAGGTCCAGTTGGATCAGGCGCCGGCGCTTGATACGGTGTGGTGACGATGGGATACGACGCGCGGCTGCTGGCCGTAGTGGACGACGACGCAGACGTGCGACTTGCCTTGCAGCGACTCGTTTCATCGACCGGCTTCGCGGTCGAGACGTTTGCGTCCGGCGCCGAGTTCTTGCACGCGATCGAGGACCACGAGCCGGACTGTCTCGTGCTCGATCTGCATATGCCGGAACTGAGCGGGTTCGACGTTCAAGGTGCGCTCGCCGTTGGTCATCCATTGCGCTGTGAATAGCGACCCCTGAAGATCCGCACCGCAGTACCGATCCCCTACCGGAGGAGCTATGCGACGATTTGCGTCACTGTTTTCGGCGTTTGCAGTGACATTGTTGTTGTCAGCGTGTGCAACGCCAGGACCGCAGCCCGGTGCTGTCGAAATCCAGCGCGGCGTCATCGAGCAGATTACCGCCACGCAGATTCCCACCAATCATCACCAGGGCCTCGGCGCCGTTGTTGGCGGTTTGGCCGGACTCGGGATTGGCAGTTTGATCGGAGGTGGCACCGGGCGGGACGTTGCGATGGTGGCCGGCGCGATCGGCGGCGCAGTGGTCGGCAATGAAGTCCAGAAGAAGCACGAACAACCAATCGCCGGCCAGCAGATCATCGTGCGCCTCAACAGCGCGGTGCTGGTGCAGATCACCCAGCCGGTCGGACCTTACCTGGCGGTGGGGCAGCGGGTTTACGTCCAGGGCAGTGGCGAGAACGCGCGAGTCGTGCCGCAGTAGGAAGCGGGCGGGCGCGATCAGGATCCCAAACTCTCGGAACGTTGAAGTGAACCTTGATTGGAAGCGACGCATGATGAAAGGATGTCGCTATCTGGAGCCATACGAAGGCATCATTCGGTGCGCACTGCTTAGCTAGCAAACGTGCCCATCTATCGCGTCATCGAGCCTCGGCTCGGCCGCCAGCGCCTCAAGGAGTGGTGGCGCCGCGCTCGTCGCGTGTTGGCGCTGCTTGCGTGCGTCATCCTCGCATGCACGCTCGGCCTGATGCTGCTGGACAACTCGGCCGAGCCACCGCAGCACAAGCTGTTGCTGGGCCTATGGAATGCGGTCAACCTTGTAACCACGCTGGGTGACTTCTCGACGTTCGACCACCGGCAACGGTTGTTCATGCTGGGCGCGATGGTCTTCGTGATGGTGATCGGCGCCTATGCAGTCAGTCAGCTTACGGGAATACTTTCAAGCGCCGACGTCGTCTCTTACCGGGAGAATCTCTCCATGCAACGTTCGCTGGATGGCCTGTCCGGTCATGTCGTGGTGATCGGCTTCCTTGGTCTGGGGCCATTGATCGCCGGCCAACTGAAACGCGCCGGGCGAGAAGTGGTCGTGATCGACCGCGACGAAGTCAACGCCACCAGTGCCTCCGGCGCCGGTTACCTGGTCGTCAAGGGCGACGCCGGCCTCGACGACGATGTGTTGAAGCACGCGCGTATCGACACCGCGCAGGCACTTTTCGTGACGACCGAAGATGCCAATCGCAATCTCTCGATCACGCTGATGTCGCATACATTGAACGCAACGCTGAAGATAATCGTCACCGCCAGCAACGAGCGCTGGGGTGAACTGCTCCGCCGCGCAGGTGCGAGCGAAGTGATCATCGCCGAGAAACTTCTTGCTGAAACGATGATCGGTCGGCTTGCCTAAACCGGGCATGCAGTGCTCCACCCAAATGCAGCACCGCAATTGACGCCGCTGGATGTCGCGCCGGGTCGCGCGACTATCGCGACGGCGTGGTCGAGTTGGGCGCTGCCGAACCGTCCTGCGCCTGCAGGCTAGCCAGCAAACGCCGAAACTCCGGGTTATTGCGCAGCAGTTCACGGCCGGCGGCGATCAGCCGACCGACCTGCTCATTGTCCAGCGCAAGGCTGGTGGGAATGTCGTTGAGGAAACGGCGCAGCGGGCCTTCGGGTACGTCCTCAAAGCTCAGTCGAATAAAGTACTGGCGCACGGGTCGCTCAGGCGTGGAAAGTTCACGCGCCCAGCGCTCGAGAGTTTGTTGCGTCTGCTGCAGCGTCGCAACGTTGTAGCGATGCAGTTGAATGCTGGTCACGGCATTCAGCGTGTCCTCGATCGACGGCGCCTTGCTGGTTGTGCCTATGCCGAGCGGACTATCGGCCGACGCATTCACGGAAACGATGGCAATGCGGCGCGGCGCGGTGATGCCCAGGCCCTGCAGATATTGCTTTGCTCCGCCCACGAGCTCGATCGTATCGAGCAACGCGCGCAGGCCGAGGTTATCGGTAATCCCGCCATCGACGAACTGGGCGTACTTGTGCGTCACCTTGTTCTCAAAGGCGACATCGCCTTGCACGATCATGGCGAGGTTGGGGTTGTCGTTGTCGCGCTTCTGCGCTGCTGCCAGCCATGGCGGCAGGCTCTTGGCGCAGCCGCCGTAGTTCTCGACCACCACCGGGTCGAACACCACCGGCACGGCGCTCGACGCGGTGACGGCGCGCGCCAGCGGGAACGTCGTCAGATCGGAACAAAGCAGGTTGAAGTAGTCCTGGACGAAGGTGAAGCGCGCGCCCGAGCTGAGATCGGAGGAGTTGATGAGGATCAGTGGCGCATCCTTCCTCATCAGGTCGGCGAAGGTGGCTTCGCCGAAGAGCGTCTGCCGGTAGTAGGCCACCGCGATCTCGGTGCGGTCGTAACTGCTGAACCATTGCAGCGGGTTGAACAGACTGCGCAGCAATGCGCCTTCCACGTCGCGATGCAGGAAGCGCTCCTCGAAGTCCACGAAGAGGCGGTCGCCGTAAAGACCGTAATAGGCCGAGGTGAAGCTGCCGCCGGAGACCGAACTGATGACGCTGATCGCGTCGAGCAGCCTCCGCTCCCGGCCATCGAGCACGTACGCGGGTGTCGCGCAGTTCCTGCATGACGCCATAAGAAAGGGCCGCCGCGCGGGTGCCGCCGCCGGAGAAAGCCAAGGCCAGCGAAAGTTCGTCCGAGCGGCGATTCAGAACTTTGGCGAATTCCTCGAGCGTATAGCCGGCGGTGTCTTGGCCCTGCGACAGCGGCTTGTTCTGGACGACGCCATAGCTGGTACAAGCACCTGTCAACAACGCCAGTCCGACCATCAGCGCATTGCGCGCCAGCGACATTCTTGAAATTCGCGAATTGCCGTTCTCTGACTTGTTCCGCGCACTCGAATCCCGTGCGCAGAATTTACAGCCACTATAGGGATGCGCGTCGCGCACGGGCTCGCTGCCTGACTACGTTACCACCCGGGCGATGGCAGGGTTTCGCTGTGGCTCTGGACTCCGAGGCTCAGGTTGTGCAGTTGCCAGCCGTGACCGGCCGTAGTTTGAGGCTGCGACCCTGCTGGAAGGCGGTCGACTTTACTGACTTTGGACACACACACAGTGCCCCTCCGTCGCCGTTCTCGAAGGCGGGTCCCATGAGCGTTCTTGACCGACCGCTCCTGCTCGCTGCCGGGACTTTGGTCGCTTTGCTGGCTTCAGGATGGCAGGGCCACCTCGCGGCGGATTCATCCGAGTCGTTCCTCAGTACCTGCAGGCAGTGGCGGAGTCGCTGCGCAGTCCAGTTCTGAACACTCAGTAAATCAACCGTTCTGGCGAGGTCGTGTCGCGGCCACGAAGCTGCCATCCGACGGTGTCTTCCGCATTACCCGAAATCTGCTGTCCGCGTTCTGCATCAGTCTTGCCGCAAACCGGGCACTTAGAAAGACGAAGAGTGCACTGCCGTCCTTTGAGCGGGGACGAGTCTCAGAGCGAAGATTCAGGCCGCATCCGCAGTCTGGGTGATATTGCAACGAGCTGGCTCCGACAGCCTGGCAGCGACTACACAGCTCAGCGAATGACATTACGCGCGCCGGCCGACCAGCAGCCGCTGCTGTCGAGCGGACAAATCACCAGGTAGGTGGCCCGCTCGCTGCAGCCTGAAATGCCAATCGTGTACTCAGCGCGCTCAGGACCGCTGAAGCGGACCGCCTCGATGGCCGGCTGCAGAACTGTCCTCGACAGGATCGTGCCGGTGGCGTTCGGGCAGTTCATCTCGAACTTGCCACGATTGACGGCCGTTTGAATGGCTTGTGGCTCCATCTTCTCGAGCATCTGGGCGCTGGACTGGCAGCCGGAGATGACAACGACCGCCGCGAGCGCGAGTGAGGCTCTGGTCGACGACATGGCAATTACCTCACCTCGAAAAAAAATGAATCATAAATCGTTGCGATTACCAAGCACGACTGCAGAGCCGTGACGACAGCACTCGGAGTCGGCATCGTTGGCTTCGACCTCGCGATAGTGATCTGGAGCCTTGCGCCGATTTCCCGAGCTAGCGGCTCAGTCGCTTGCGCGTTTCCTCGAGCTGCCGCGCCAGCTCGCTGGCGACGAGGTTGCGCGCGATCGAGCGGCGCAGCGACGAGCCCATGCCGGTGACCTGGTCGGTGAACGTGTGGTTCACCGCGAAGACCAGCGAGGCATCGGCGTAGGGAATCACGCCGATCAGGGTCAACATCGAGTTGTACTGACTCGACGCGTAGAAGTGGATGTCCGCGCCCAGCGCCGACGCCGCGCCACGGTTGCGCAACTCCGCCGACAACACGAGCACGTTCTCGCGCTCGACGCTGCGCTCCATCCAGTAGTAGCGACGCTCGGGGCCGCGCGCGGTGAGCTGTTCGAGGAAGCCCGGGAAGGCGTCGCTCACGAACGACAGGCTGTCGATCGCGCTGCGCAGCTCCACGCGCGGATCGACGACCCGGCCGTTCTCACGGACGTACGGTTCCACGCCCGCGACGCCGCGCGCAGCGTACGCGCGCAGCCGCGCGCCGACGATCTCTGCAAGGACGGCGCGCACGCGGCCGGCGAGGTCGGGCGCCCCTGGGTCGAGCCGCGCCAGCCGATCGCCTTCGGCCACGCTGAGGTTCAGATAGCGCCGCGGCGTCTTCAGGCGATCGGCGATGCGGGTCGAGTCGGGCAGCGGCAGATCCAGGAACGCGGAACCGTCGCCGGTGTCCGGTCGCAGCGCCTGGTAGCGCTTCACCTGATGAACCACGAGAAAGGTGTCGGAGTGCAAAAACGCGTCGACCACTGCCGACGCCTCCTTCCCGCGCACAAGCAGCATCGCGCCTGCCGCGACGACCTCGTCCGCGAGCCTCTCCTGGCTCGACACGCCATTGTGTACGACCGTGCCCTTCTCGAGCTCGGGCAGATGCTTGGTCGGGTCGAGGTTCAGGTATCGCATCAGCTCGCCCGTGAAGCGCGAGCCGCCGGCGACCTGGCCCGATGCGAACGGGCTCGCGAGGAGGCCGAGCGCAAGCGCGAGCAAGGAGCTGTGCGAGATACGGAAGATCGACATTCGGGACAGCATACGGCGCTTAGTCGCTCGCATGGCGCGACGATCGAATCGACCGTTTGTCACGAATCGTCTCCCAGGGTGCGCCTTGTTGATAACCTAGCTTCCTCACTTGGGAGGGTCCGATCATGCTGAAGCAACTTGCCGCCGTCTGCTTTGCCGTCTTTCTGGCGGCGTGCGCCACGTCGTCCGCGCCGCCTGTGAAGGTCACCGCAGGCGTGCTCGTCACAGGGTCAGGGATGACGCTTTACACCTTTGACAAGGACGTCCAGGCAAGCGGGCGCAGTAACTGCAACGGTCAATGTGCCGTGACTTGGCCGCCGTTGATGGCTTCGTCCGATGCCAAGCCTGTCGGCGACTACACGTTGATTGCGCGGGAAGGTGGCGGGCAGCAATGGGCCTACAAGGGAAAGCCGCTTTACACATTTATCAGCGACCAAAGCCCGAACGACATGCGTGGCAAAGGCATGAACGGTGTGTGGCAAGTCGCAACTCAGTAGCCGCCGTGTCACTGCAGCCGTGAACTAACGTTTCCTTATCGTGGCAATTTGCCTCCAGTGACATTGTTGGCGACGGCTGTTCTGCCAGAAATGACGAGATCGCCGGACCAGGCGATCTCGACGCCACCCGCGAAGCCGAATTGCCGAGATGCAGCGCGGTGATCGCGCTAATGGTCAACATGCCGACCCGCGGCGTGCTTGGCCCGCTCCTGAATGCTATCTGACAGTTGCGCCGCGCGGCATGGTCCTGCCAAGGTCTCGACGTGAGATAGACGTCTCGAGCCCGTCTTCACCACCGGTCCCCCGGCGAACGGCTCCGCGAACTCCGGGTTCGCGGAGCCGTTCGCCGGCCTTCCGGAATCGTGTTGGAGTCATGCGCTCGACACACCACATCAGTGCGCAACAGGATCGGCGATTCACGCGCCGTGCGCTGTTGGCCGCGTCGGAGCGGCGCCTCGGCCCGCGAAACTGGCCGCCTCGTCTTCTCCGCTACGGCGCCGGCACAAAGCCGATCGCCACGGCGTCGGTATAGGTCACCTTCATCTGGTCACCGACCTTGACGCCGCCGAGCATCGCAGGGTCCTTCATCTTCACTTCGGCAAAGTGCCCGTACGGTCCACGGATCAACACTGTGCCCTTGGCCTGATTGACCGCCCAGATGTTGCTGACGACCGTCACGCGGCGCAGTGCAGCGGCGCCCGGCCTCTGACCGGCCTTGGCGCGCGCCGAGTCATCAAACTCGGACACCATGCGGATGCCGTCGCCTTTCTGGAAGTCAACGACCAATGACTCGAAGTACTCGACCACCAGCCGATCACCGACCTTGATCTGGGCGAAGTTCTTCACTGCTCCATCAGCGAGCACGGCAAACTCGTTGCCCTCCGGCCCCTTAAGCGTAACGATGCGGTTCTTTGCGTCGATCGCCGTGACGACCGCCGTAACCTTCACTGCCTCGATCTTCGCCGACATATCCTTGACCTGCGCCGGCGCCATCGCCGGGCCGGACTTCGAGGGCGTGGCCTGCTGCTGCGCGACCGCGCTACCGAAGGCCAGCGCAACGCCTACTGCGAGTGTCGACAGTGTGATTCGCTTCATGTTCGTTTCTCTTTGCGATTTCGCATCGGCGATAACTGCCGATGCCGGGGTACTCGATTCAACAGTTCACAGACCGGCAGATCGGCAGCGATGAGCGCGGGGCTGTCCGACTTGTCCGAGGCCTGAGTCGACTCCGGCCGTTGCACGTTCGCGCGTGCCGACTGGAGAGCGGCGAACTATCGCAACGCCTCGTCAATTTGTGAACCTGGACCAAGGTCCAGTAGGAGCGGTCGCCTGCGCTTGCTACGTTCCGGTCACGATGGGATGCGACGGACGGTTGCTGGCCGTAGTGGACGACGATGCAGACGTGCGGATTGCCTTGCAGCGACTCGTTTCATCGGCCGGCTTCGCGGTCGAGACATTCGCATCCGGCGCCGAGTTCCTGCAGTCGATCGAGGACCACGAGCCGGACTGTCTCGTGCTCGATCTGCATATGCCGGAGATGAGCGGGTTCGACGTTCAAGGCTCGCTCGCATTGGGTCATGCGTCCGTACCGGTCGTGGTCATCACCGGACACGACACGCCCGAGTCGCACGCGCGGGCCGTTCAACTCGGCGCCAGGGCCTATCTTTGCAAGCCCGTCAATGACGAAGCACTGCTCGCGGCGATTGGCAGTGCCATGGGTGGTGTGGCGCCTTCAACACAACGAGGCGAGCCGTGTTGACCTTTGTACAGGTCGCGGTCGTTGTGCCGGCCCGATCGAACCGGGTGCGACAATGACGATGATTCATTGCCATCTTGCGGCCGGTGAGAAGAGTGCAATCAGGACTGTACGTTCAATGCAAGGAGGCCAGAAGTGAGAATCATGTTCCACGCACTGCTCGTGGCGGCCACTGCCGTTTTCGCCGGCTGCGCGAGTTCGCCGGCACCCAGCGCAAATGCCGGCGGGTCGCAGGTGCAACTGATGTACGTGCAAAGCGCCGAAGATCTCCGCGTCGATGCTGCCAAGACCACGTTGCGGCTGGTGAAGGTTAATCCCCAGACCCTGTATTTCTCTGATCGGCCAAATCGAGTCGCCGGAAATCTCAAGATGGCCGATTACCTGAAGACCTGGAAGGAGGGACGCGACAACTTCGGCGCCGATCCCCCGAACGCGACCCTCTCGGTGTACGAGCCGGGACGCGCGGACCCGACGCTCGTGGTGGTTACCCTCATGAAGCCGGTCGTGGACGGTGCGGACCTCCTGTACACGTACAAGATCGTTGAAGGAACGATGCCGGCGAACGGCGGCGCGACGAGCCTGTTCATCGATTGGTACGGCGTCGGGGGCGGCGTCGGCCCGGGCTTCCATGGCGTCGGCGTCGGGCGCCGCGGCGTTGGCTGGCGCTGACGGCCGACGGCATCGACGGGGCGTGAGGCATCGGGTGGCAACAGACGCTACGTGAATCGGCGATCGAGCACGATTGCCATCGAAGAGGAGATCCAAATGTTCCGGTTAAGTTTTCATCTGCGCCAAGCGCTTGCGATCACGCTCGCCACAATCATCGCCCTGCCGCAAGTGGTTTTCGCGCAAGCGCCGGCCAAGCCGGCGCCGGTGGCGATATCGCAGCAGAAGGTGGAACTGCTGTTTGTGCAGAACTCGACCGGCATCGAGTATGACAAGGCCAAGGGCACGCTGCGGATGAAGAACATCGGCCGCTCGACGCTGTTTTTCACCGACCGGCCGGTGCGCATGGCCGGCCACTACCACACGCGCGACGAGTTCCTGCCCCTCTGGAGCGAAGGTCCGGACAGCTTCGCCAAGAACCCCCCGAATGCAACGCTCTCGATGTTGGAAGTCGGCAAGGCCGACCTGCAGAACGCGGTCATTAATCTGAAGAACCCGCGCATTCAGGGCAAGGACCTGCTCTACGACATCATCATCATCGAGGGCGCTGTGCCGCAGACAGCGGGTGACGCAGTGCTGTTTATCGACATCCTCGGGTTCTGGCGTCGAAACATCCGGCGCGTGGCGATCGTCGGGACCGCGGCGGCGGTGACGACTGCCGCGGTGGCCACCAGCGCCGCCGCGAGCCAGGAGGCCGCCGCCAAGGCCGCCGCCGCGAAACCAGCGCCTCCACCAACGGTGAACGTTCAGATCACGGAGAAGCCGGCTGCTGCGCCGCCCGCGTCGTCGACCACGCAGAAGCTCGAGCAACTCAAGGCGCTGCAAAAGGAAGGTCTCATCACCGAGGCCCAGTATCAGAAGGCATCGCAGCAGCTCCTCAACGAAATGGTGCGATAGGAAGACTCCGGCGGATCCAGGCCTTGATGAACGATTGTCGCCGGCGGTGCGCCGCCGCGAACACCCGAGGAGAGTCCACGATGCAAACGCTCGTTCGAGCGCTCGTCAGTGTTGGATGGCTGGCGACCGCGACAGCGCTGACCGCGCCGCTGGCAATGGCGGTAGAAGTGCCCGCCGCCGCTCCGGTCATGGCGCAACTGTTGTTCGTGCAGAACGCCGCTGGAGTGGACGTGGGTGCCGGCGGCCGGACGCTGACGCTGAAAGGCGTGAGCCCGACCACACTCTTCTTTTCGGACCGCCCGGTGCGCATTGCCGGCCACTACCGCACCGAGGAGTACCTCCAGTTCTGGAAAGGTGGCCCGGACAGTTTCCTGAAGGACCCGCCGAACGCCACGCTCTCAGTGTTCGAGAAAGGTAAGGACGAGCTCGCCGACGTCGTCGTCACGCTTCGCAACCCGCGCGTGAGCGGGAACGACCTGACTTACGACATTACCGTCGTTGCTGGAGCGTTGCCGAAACCGGGTATCGGTCCGGCATCGCTCTTCATCGACATCATCGGCTTGCCGTTCACGCCGCTCTCGTTCGCGGGTGTTGCGCGGCGCACGGCCTACCGTACGGTCGTGTGGGGCAGTGCAGCGGTCGCGTCGACGGCCTACTCTCATCCCCCGGCACCCGCGCCGGTGTATTACTCGACACCGGTCCCTGTCGTGAACGTGACCGAAACCGTACAGGCCCCGCCAGCGCCTGCGGTGAGCAGCAGCCAGGCGGCGGCAGTGCAGAAGCTGAAGGAACTGAAGTCGCTGCAAAGCCAGAATCTGATCACCGAGGCCCAGTACCAGGCGGAGTCGCAGAAGCTGCTGCAGCAGATCGTGCAGTGACGTATGGCCCCGCGCGGACACGGTCCAACGGTTCAGGCTTCGCCCGATCTGCTCTCTCGCTGCAGCAATCTGCAACTTGCGTCAGAAGTGTCGCCCGCCGACTGACGTTGCAAAGGTGAGGTTTTTGGTATTCGTGACCGACGCTTTCACGTCGATCGGGAGCGGCAACAGCCTGGAGAACGACGGGTGCGTGACCTCGCGCTTCACGTAGGATCACAACGTGTCTTGCCTCAAGTACTTTCAAGCCAACGCAACGCGGGAGTCGCAGTCATGAGTTCACGCCGTTACGCAGCCACCTTCACGCTCCTTGCGCTCGTAACGCTTGGCGCCTGCCAGAAGAAGGAGCCCGAACCACGCAGCCCCGGCAAAGTCCGTGGCGGATGAGGCGGCCAAGAAGACGGCTGCAGCCTCTGCCCCGGCCGAGACGGCCTCCGCGCCAGCACCGGCGCCTGACAGCTGCGGCCGCTCAACCGAACCCGGAGCGCAACGCCTACTTCGGCGAGACGCACCTACACACCAGCTGGTCGGTCGACGCCTGGGTCATGGGCAACCGCATCACCGGCCCGGCCGACGCCTACAAGTACGCGCAGGGCGAAACCATCAAGCACCCGATGGGCTTCGACATCAAGATCGACACGCCGCTCGACTTCATGGGCGTGACCGACCACTCGGAGTACGTCGGCGTCACCAAGCAGGCCAACACGCCGGGGTCCTACGTGAGCACGCTGCCCGCGGCGCAGCCGATGATCATGAAGGACCCGACCAGCCAGGACGAGCAGAACCGGGTCTTCTCGTACCTGCTCAAGCTCAATTCGGGCGCGCCGGTGAAGGCGCTGATGGACCCGAAGATCACGGCCACGGTGTGGAAGGAGAACGTGCAGATCGCCGACGAGCAGAACAAGCCCGGCCAGTTCACCGCGTTCTGCTCCTACGAGTGGACCTCGATGCCGGACAACCGCAACATGCACCGCAACGTCTTCTTCCGCGACTGCGCCAAGGTGCCGGACTATCCCTTCAGTTCGCTCGAGTCCACGCGCCCCACCGACCTGTGGAACTGGATGGACGCGCAGCGCAAGGCGGGCAACGAACTGCTCGCCATCTCGCACAACGCCAACGTCAGCGACGGCTGGATGTTCCCGGTCGACGTCGACCAGACCACCGGGCGGCCGATCGACGCCGCCTGGGCGGCCGCACGCGACCGCAACGAGCGCCTCACCGAGATCAAGCAAGGCAAGGGGCAATCGGAAACGCACCCGCTGCTGTCGCCCAACGACGAGTTCGCCAACTACGAGCTGTTCCAGGCCCTTCTCGGCCTGCCGGCCGACGTCGGCCGCATCGACCGCATCACGGGCAGCTACGTGCGCCAGGCGTTCAAGGACGGCATCGCCATGCAGGACACGCGCGGCTACAACCCGTACAAGTTCGGCATGGCCGGCGGTTCCGACTCGCACAACACCGCCAGCCCGTACCGTCAGGACAACTTCTTCGGCCTGCATGCCGATGCCGACGGCACGGTCGAGCGGCGCTTTGCGGGAGTGCTGATCGGCGGCACGATGGACGTGCGGCTGACCAACCCCGGCGGACTGACCGGCGTGTGGGCCGAGGAGAACACGCGCGCTTCGCTGTGGGACGCGATGTACCGCAAGGAGACCTTCGGCGTCACCGGCCCGCGAATCAAGGTGCGCCTGTTCGGCGGCTGGGGCTACGACAAGGACATCGTCAACGCCCGCGACTGGGTCAAGCAGTCCTATGCGGGCGGCGTGCCGATGGGCGCCGACTTGGCGCCCGATGCCGGCGGGCGGCAAGGGCACGGCGCCGCGCTTCGTCGTCTGGGCGGTGAAGGACCCGACCTCGGGCAACCTCGACCGCATCCAGGTGGTCAAGGGCTGGACGCAGAACGGCCAGAGCTTCGAGAAGGTCTTCGACGTGGTCTGGGCAGGCGACCGCAAGCCCGACAAGTGGTCTGGCCGCGTGCCGGCCATCCGCAGCACGGTGGACCTGGACAAGGCCACCTACACCAACGACGTCGGCGCCGCGGAACTGAAGACGGTGTGGTCCGACCCGGAGTTCGATGCCAGCCTGCACGCCTTCTACTACGTGCGCGTGCTGGAGATCCCGACGCCGCGCTGGACGCTGATCCAGGCGGTGAAGGCCGGGCTGCCCCCGCCCGACGTGGTGCCGCTCACCGGGCAGGAGCGCGCCTGGACCACGCCGATCTGGTACACGCCGTCGGCCGAATCGCGCAAGCTGGCCGCGGCGGGCACGACCGTCACCGATCTCAAGGCGAAAGGCGTCAATGCGCTGAACGACGCGCAATTGAAGGCGCTGCTCGTTGGCAAGGCCATCTGGCTGCGCAACAACGTGACCGGCGAGCAGTTCTTCCAGCCGTTCACGGCCGAAGGGCAGACGACCGTATTGCGTGTTGGAACGGGCGCCGTCTTCCCGAGCGCGTTTGGCAACGTCGAGCGCGGCAGCTACGAGGGAACGACCACCGCCTACCGCATCGAGGGCGGCCGGCTCGTCATCCCCGTGGCGCAGGACCCGTATTCGTTCACCTTCTACAAGCTCGGCGACACCTACTACGCGCGCGCAGCAACGAGTTTGGCTATGTCAACTACGAAATCGTGCCGGCGCCGCAGATCGCCGCCAACCCACTGACGGCGCTGTCCAACCAGTTCTCGCTCGAGCTCAAGCTGACCGAAGAGCAAAAGAAGCAGATCGTCCCGATCCTGCAGCCGAGCTCAAGCAACTCGGTGAGCTGAAGAAGGACACCAAGCTCAGCGGCGTGAAGAAGGTGGAGGCCTTGCGCAAGCTCGGCGCGTCCTTCGACGAGCAGATCTCGCCGCTGCTCAACCCGGAGCAGCAGCAGAAGTTCCAGGCACTGCGTGAGCAGATGCGGCGGCGGATCATCGAGGAGGCGGCCAGCCAGGGTCTGCAGAAGGCCAATGGCCGTGGAATCGTGGTTCGCCAACACGAAGAAGTAGCTGTGCAGGCTGAACCGCGAGCCGCG
>CAWEPP010000006.1:0-76063 GCA_963810985.1 uncultured beta proteobacterium | reverse complement strand
CCGCCAAGGGGCAGACACCGCAACAGCAGAAGAATGACGAGTCAGCCTGCTACACGTGGGCGGTGCAGCAGACGGGTTTCGATCCCGCCAAGTCGCCACCGCCTCAAGCGGCCGCCAAGCCACCGACGACGGCGACCGGCACGACCCCTGGCGCCGGCCTGCGCGGCGCAGCGGGCGGCGCCGCGATAGGCGCGATCGCGGGTGATGCTGGGGCCGGCGCCGCCGCAGGCGCTGTGGTCGCTCGTTCGAGCAGCCGTCGTCAGAACGCCGCCGCCGAACAGCAGGCGCAGCAGCAACAGCAGTCGGCCTCACAGCAGCAACAGGCTGCCTTCGCCAGGGCGCGTGCCGCGTGCCTCGAGGGACGTGGATATACGGTCAAGTGAGATTGGCTGCGACGCGACGTGGCTGACGGCGAGGATCAGAAGCCACCTGATGAACATGCCGACCGCCGACACACGCCACGTCCTCGCGCCCGGCCACGCCGCCGGCGCCGCGGCCGATCGCGCCGAGCAAGCTTCGTCCCCGGCTCCTCGCTGCGGTGGCGTCAGCACGTTCGCCCTCTTCAGTGGATTGGGGCGGCGCTGCTATCGGCAGGCTGCACTACTGTGGGCCCCAACTTCGTGACACCCGCAGCACCGGTGCTTGCGCAATGGGAAGACGCCGATGCCGTGGCTGTCACGCACAGGCCCGCCGAGCGGGTCCAGTGGTGGGAAGCCTTCCACGACCCGGTGCTCAGCCGCTTGATCGAGATCGCCACTCGGAACAACTACAGCCTGAAGATCGCGGGCCTGCGCGTGCTGGAGGCGCGCGCCCAATTGGGGATCGCCGTGGGCACGCCCTATCCCCAGGTACAGCAGGCCAACGGCAGCGCGACCTACACCGCCGCCAGTCTGAACGCCGCCAACACGAAGGGCGGCGGAGACCTGCGCTACTGGGAATACAACGTCGGCGCCAGTGTTTCCTGGGAACTTGATTTCTGGGGCAAGTTCCGGCGCGGCATTGAGTCGGCCGACGCCAACCTGGGTGCTTCGATCGCCGCCTATGACAACGCGCTCGTACTGCTCGTCGCGCAGGTTGCCGACACTTATGTCGCCATCCGCAGCGCGGAGGAGCAGCTGAAGGTTGCGCGTGAAAACATCGCCCTTCAGCAACGCGGCGTGCAGATCACCGAGGCGCGGTTCCGCGGCGGCGAGGTTGGAGAGCTGGATGTGCTGCAGGCCCGCACCCAGTTGCTGGCGACCGAGGCGACGATCCCGCAAATCGAGATCGGGCTGCAGCAGGCAAAGTACGCCCTCAGCACCCTGCTGGGCCAGCCACCGGGCAGCCTTACGGAGATTCTGGGTCCGCAACCGGGCGTGATTCCCGCCGCGCCGCCAACCGTGGCAGCGGGCGCTCCGGCCGACTTGCTGCGGCGGCGTCCCGACATACGCCAGGCTGAACTCACCGCGGCAACGCAGAGCGCCGCAGTGGGTGTGGCCGAGGCCGACCTGTATCCAAGCTTCGGGTTGAGCGGCTTTCTCGGTGTGCTGGCCGCCGACGGAACGAGCACGACACGCACAGGAAACAGCGGCATCGGACAGTTGTTCAGGGCCGATTCTCTCGTTCTGGTTGGCGGGCCGTACTTCAGCTGGAACGTGCTGAACTACGGTCGCATCCGCAACAACGTCCGGGTCCAGGATGCACGACTCCAGCAACTGCTTGAGAACTACCAGAACACGGTGCTCAACGCGGTGAAGGAGGTCGAAGACGGCATGGTGGCGTTCCTGCGCAGCCGCGAGCAGGAACGGATTCTGGCCGAGACCGAAGCGATGGCGAGGCGCGCACTCACGCTGGCCAACATCGGTTACCGCGAAGGATTCTCCGACTTCCAGCGCGTGCTCGACGCCCAGGGCTCGCTGCTGCGCGTGCAGCAGCAGGTCGTGGCCACACGCAGCACCACCGTCAGCAGCGCAATCGGCATCTATCGCGCGCTGGGCGGTGGCTGGGAGATTCGTCCGGGCCAGGGATACGTGGATGAGGCCACCCGGGACGCGATGCGTCAGCGCGTGGACTGGGGCGATCTGCTGAAACCCGAGGCGACCGAGCCGCCATTCAAAGGCCAGGACGGCGGCTGGCCTTCGCCGGATTGGTAAACCGTGTCACCTGAACCAGGCATGTCATGACGGAACAGCAGCAGTCCCCACAAACGGCAAACCCGGCGGTAGTCAAGCCCGCGCCAGCCGCGGGCGCACCTGCGCCTGCCGGCGGCGGATCGCAAGCGCAGCCGCAAGCCCCGCAGGCACCACGGCGGATGGACCCGGTGCGCAAATGGGTGCTTGTCTTCGGCGCGTTCTGTCTGCTCCTTCTCGCCTGGTACATGGCCGCCGACCGCTATACCCCGTACACGACGCAGGCGCGCGTGAACGCGTTCGTCGTGCCCATTGCACCGCAGGTGGCCGGCGAGATTCTCTCCGTCGATGTGCGCACCAACCAGGCGGTCAGGAAGGGCGACTTGCTTGCCCGGATCGATCCGGTGCGTTACCAGCTGGCAGTCGCCGCGGCCGAGGCCCAGCTCGCGCTCACCCAGCAAAACCTCAAGGTCGCGAGCTCGACGGTCGACGCGGCCGCGGCCTCGCTGCAGGCTGCGAAGGCCGGTCTGGTCAAGGACACGCAGAACGAGGCTCGCCTGAAGCGCATCGATGCCGAAGTGCCCGGTGCGGTTTCTCAGCGGGCGCTGGAGTGGGCGTCGACATCCCGCCTTGAAGCCGAGGCCCAGGTAGGGAGCGCCAAGGCCAATCTGCAGAAAGCGATCGAAGCGCTCGGGCCGCGCGATGAGAAGAACCCGCAACTGCTTGCCGCGCGCGCCGCGCTGGACAAGGCGAAGCTGGACCTGCAGTACACGCGCCTCGTCGCGCCCAACGACGGGCTGGTGACTGACCTGCGCGTGGACGTCGGCAATTTCGCCGCGACCGGGCAGCCGCTGATGACCTTCGTCGGGGCGCAGAAGATGTGGGTCGAGGCGAACCTCACCGAGAACAACCTCGGTCATATCAAGCCGGGCGACACGGTCGACCTCGTGCTCGATATCTGGCCTGACAAGACGCTGCGCGGTCGTGTGCGCAACGTCACCTTCGGCGTCACCGCCGCCGAGTCGACCTCGAAGCCGGGCACGCTGCCCACGGTGCAGAACGCGCGCGACTGGTTGCGCAACGCGCAGCGCTTTCCGGTACTGATCGATTTCGACGATCCCGCGGAGGCCACGCAGCTCGGCGCGCGTGTCGGCAGCCAGGTCAACGTGCTCGTGTACACCGGCGAGCACTCGATCCTCAACCCGTTGGGTCGGTTCCTGATGTGGTTTAGCGGCCTGATGTCGTATGCCTACTGAGGCCGTCGTGGCGGCGGCGCCGAAGGCGCGGGCGCTCGACAACCCCAGGGCACGCCGCATCCTGCGGTTCACCATCGGCGTGACGCTGGCGACCGCCTACAGCACCTACGTCAACTGGCCGTTCTCGTTCCTGCTGCCAGCACTCGTGATCCCGTTCCTGGCCCTGCCCATTCCGTCGGCGCCGTCACTGCGCTACGGACTGTGGATCACCACCAAGCTCATTGCCTCCGCCGGTCTCGGCGCGCTGCTGATGCTGCCGCTGCACAGCCATCAGCTGTTCGGATTTGCGGTGGTCGCGCTGATCCTCTTCGTCAACTTCTACCTGCAGGCCGAGGGCAAGATCACGGGCCTCAACGCCATGATCTTGATCGTCGGCATCACGCTGGTTCCGGCGTTCGGCGAGAACTCGATGGATGTTGGCGTCGAGTTCGCAAAGGGAATGTCGCAGTGTGCACTCGCGATGTTCCCCGTCCTCTGGATCGCCTTCGCCGCAGTGCCCGGCGGGGTGTTCCCTAGACTGCCCAACGCGCCCCGGATCGAAGGCACGCCGGCGGACCGGGCGATCCTGGCGCTGCGGCCGGTGCTGGTGCTGATGCCGCTCTTCGCGTACATGCTGAGCAGCGACAACAACATCCGCTACCTTATCGGCTACTACCAGCCGGCCATGATTGCGCAGCATGCGCAGCGCGCCAACGCGCGCAAGCTGACCATCGACCTGATCATGGCGACGCTCATCGGCGCCACCGGCGGACTGATCATGTGGTGGCTCATGAAGCTGTGGCCATCATGGTTCTGGTTCGTCCTGGTGATGGCGATGTTCTCGCTCTTCTTCGCGACGCGCATCTTCGGCAGCGGTCCCGGCGCGCTCACGCCGAACTACTACCGGTGGAGCTACGGTCTGACGACGCTGGTCTTCATCGTCTTCCCCGACGCGCTGACCCAGGGGTTCACCGGCGACGACCCGAACATGAAGTTCTACGAACGCATCGTCGACTACGCACTCGTCACCTCGTATTCAGTCTTCGCAGTCCTGCTCTTCGACGCGGTTGTGGACCGCCTGCGCGCTTGGCGCGGGCGACCGGCGGCAGCCAAGAGCACGTGACGCCGCCCGCATCGGACACTGACGGCACCACCAGACGAATGCCTCGACCGGGGCCGGAACCCGGCCGCGCCGTGGGTGGGAGGCCTCATCCGCCCATGGCCAGAGCAGAGCAGAAGCCCACCACTGTCCACGTGCCGGCACTCTTCGAGCGCTCATGGGCAAAGGGAATCAGGGAATTGGCCAGCATCGCCAGAATGCCTCCCGACGCCAAAGCGGCCGAGCGCGCGCCGTTGGCGCCGCCGAAGGTTGTCGCCGCGAAGTGGCCGAACGCAGCAGCGACACCGCAGGCGAGCATTACCCACAGCCACATGCCCGCGACGCGGCGCCAACTCCAGCCGCTCTCTGCGAGGCCGGCGGAGGGAGCGAGCGCCTGGGGAATGTTCGAGACGAAGACCGCTGCGAGAAACGCCAGGCTGATCTCGGTACCCCGGGCCATCTGCACGCCGAATATGATGGACTCCGGCACGCCATCGACGATCGCCCCGACGACGATGCCGAGCGGACCGCCGGCGCCATCGGCACCGAACTTCCGGTCCACGTAGCGCTCGCCGAGAATGAAGACGCCGGCGCCGAGCATGGTCCATAGCGCGACCTGCCAAATCTCGAGAACCTTGGCGTTCGGCAACAGGTCTGTGGCAACGGCGGCAATCAGCGCGCCCGCACCGAAGCCCGCGAGATCGCCGACCGTGCGCGTGGGCACCTTGAACAGGAACACGGCAAGGCCACTCAGGACCAGCGACAGCTGCGCGAGCGCACCAAGGCCGAAGGACGTAAACATATAAGTGTCGCCCGGTCAGGCTTTCAGGTCGACCTGGACTTTGTCGAGCAACTTATTCGCGTCGCAGAAGTGCATCTGAATGAGTATCCTCGTGGAACAGCCGTTTGTCGATGCCGATCTTGTGGAAGTGCTCGAAGATGAGGAGTCGCTGTGCAAACTCGTCGAGCGTGTCGAAGCGTCGGGCTGAATGACTGCCCGCTCGTCACGTCGTATTTGGTTGCTCTACGATTCGATCGTCGAACCCATCTCTGTCGTGCGAAGTCGATTCGTCCGGGGAACTCGCGCGACAGCCTCGGCGTCGCGGCCGCTATGAAGCGAAACTGTCCAGAGCAACAAGCGAGATGGCAACGGGCGCGAAACAGGAACTTTCTGCGGATGGCCAGGTGATCGCGTCGATTTTCGGGATGTCGCTGCGCGTAACACGGCGCGGCGGAATCTGGATGGAGCCCGCGAAGGTGCGGGCGTTGCCACTCTCTGATTCGACCCGGCGCGCATCGTGACGTCGATCATCCTCATTGCATGCATCCTGGTCGCCATCACGGTCGCTCTGCATGCCGCCGGACTCGTCGGGCTGCTCAGGTATGTCCTGAGAATGCGCATGCGGCTGCCGACTCACTTCTGGCCACTGACCTGGTTGCTGATTCGCCTGACCTGGGCGCTGCTCCTGATCCACGTGACCGAGATCGCTGTCTGGGCGTTCTTCTTTCTGTGGGCGGGATGCCTGCCCGATGTCGAGTCGGCATTTTATTTTTCCGGAGTCACCTACGCGACGCTTGGCTACGGTGACCTGGTATTGCCGCAGCCGTGGCGAATGCTCGGACCGGTCGAGGGGCTGACCGGCATCCTGATGTGCGGGCTTTCGACTGGCTTCTCCTTTGCATTGCTCACCAAACTTATCGGAGCGAGGCTCAAGATTGAGCCCCATTGAACTGCACATGAGCCACATTCTCAAAGAACTTCGCCGCAACCTGACGTAGGAGTTGCGCCGCAGCTGCACGTTGATTTGGCACGGCCGCTCGTCGGTGCATAGACGGCCGTCTGTTCGAGGTTCCACTGTGCACTGGCGAGATCGGCCCGGCTCAGGGCGGAATTCGTGAAATTTCAGTCGACCGGCTCCTCGCCGATCCGGGTTCCCTTGGGCCGGAAGGTGACCCGGCTCCCGTAGTCTTCGCTGTCCGAGCGGGCGGCCTCAGCCGCCAGTTGGACCGCCTCTGCGTAGGGCAAAGGGGTCTTGGTCCTTGCGACTTCGAGCAGCTTCGTCTGTTCATTCACCTGAACGCCGAACTTGGCAAGGTTGTACAGGAGGTACATCACGAAGAGGTTGTCCGAATCTTCGTACTCGCCCTGCTCGTTGCGGAAATCCCGGGACAACACCGACGGAAAGCGGTTGGGCAGGTCCTTCAAGGCGACCTTGGGCTCATCGTGCGGATCGATGTAAGGCGAGCCCAGGTACTTCTTGTACAGCACGGCATCCAGGCGATATCCGCGCGCGTTCCACTGCTCCAGCAACTTCGTCGCCATCTCTGTCGGGAGGTTGGCGGTTACCGCGGCGACGATGCTGACGCCCCGAAAGTACACGCGCGCTCGTGACATCGAGTTCCTTATAACCGGCGCCGTACCGAAACGCCGAGCCAATCGTCTTTGCGCAGTTCAGGCGCAGATAGTCGTACTTGACCTCGCGGTCGTGGTACTCGGTGTTTCGTGCCCGCTTGTGATAATCGTCGTTGATGCGCTTCATGAAGTCGGCGACCGCCTGCTTCTCCTGAACCGGCACGCCGTAGACACGCACCCCGATGACCGAGCGTTTGTAGATCTCGCCGAAATCCAGACCGAACGCCGCGGTGTCGCCAAGCGACGAAGTCGTCCTGAACAGGTATTCCGATTTCGGTATCGCGACCATCAGGTCGGCCGTGTAATAACCCTTCGCATGCTTGCGCGATCGGTCGGCGTAGAAGTTGGCCGAGTACACGGTTTCGTCCCTCGTATCGGGGCCGCGGATCGCCAGGGCCAGGTGTCCGGCGGAGCCACCGCTCGACGTGCCGTAGCTGATCAGCAGTTCAAGGTCATACGGATCCTGCCGAAGAAAGGCGGCGAACTCCTCGATGTTCGCGGGCTCCGCGCCGCCCTTGGTTCCGAATTCCGCCGCTACCGGACTTGCGGCGAAGGCCAGCCACGCGAATGCCAGGCCGAGCACGGCACTTCGCCTGCTGCCGGCCTGGTTGGATTTCATTGCGTGCTTGCGGTCTCGGCTCCGGATGGACGACCCACCGACGCAGCGACCTTGGCGGGTTCCGCCTGCCATCCTCCGCCGAGAGCCTTGTAGAGCTGCACCACGCTGACCGACTCGTCGCGTCGCGCCAGGACGAGGTCGCGCTCTGCATCGAAGAGCTGGCGCTCGGTATCCAGCACTTCAAGGTAACTGGCCACGCCGCCTTCGTATCGGAGGTTCGCAACCTCGCTGGCATCCACCAGCGCCTTGACCAGCAGTTCCTGCTGCCCGCGAAACTCCTGTCGCTTGCGGACGTCGATCAGTGAGTCCGACACCTCGCGCAGCGCCTGCTGCAGCGTCTGCTGGTAACGCAGGGCCGATTCCTGCGCCAGGGCTTCGTTGTAGTCGACGTTGGCCCGCAGGCGCCCGGCGTTGAAGATCGGCAGCGTGATGGCGGGCAGGGCGCTGAACACCCCGTACGGTCCGAAGTTCGAACCGCTGATCGTCGAACTGCCTGCTCCGGCAAAGCCCGAAATCGTGACCTGCGGATAGAGCAGGGACTTGGCGACGCCGATCTGCGCGTTGGCGGCGACGAGTTGCTGCTCGGCGGCGCGGATGTCCGGTCGCCGCGTCAGCAGTTCCGTCGGAAGGCCCGGCGGCAAAGCGGGAGCCGCAATCTGCTGTTCGAGCGGACGTCCACGCTTGACGGGGCCAGGATTCTGTCCGAGCAGGATGTTGATGAAATTCTCCTGCTGCTCGATCTGGCGCTGGAGTTCGGGGATCGTCTTCGTCGCGCTGTAGAGCAGCGTCTCGGCCTGTCGCACGTCGAGGATCCCGGCCACGCCGCCTTCCAGCCTGGCATTTACCAGTTCCAGCGACTGCTTTCTGGAAGCCACGGTGCGATTGGAGATCTCGAGGTTGAGGTCGAGGGCTCGCAGGGTCAGATAGGCACGTCCGACCTCGGCCACCAGCGTCGCGATGACGCCGTACCGGAAGTCTTCGCTGGCGAGCAGTTGAGCCCGTGCGGCCTCCGTACCCCGGCGGTACCTGCCCCAGATGTCCAGTTCCCAGGCCACGTCGAATCCAGCCTGCGGCTGGAAGGTGCTGTCGGGCAAGCGGCCGTTCGGACCCTGTGTAGGCGTTGTAGGGGCCGGTGACGCCGCCGTCGACCGTCGGGAACATAGGCGAACGCGCGATCGTGACCTGGCTCTGCGCCTGCAGGATGCGCGTCGCGGCCACGCGGACATCGTAGTTCTGCTTCAGCGCGGTGCGGATCAGTTCCTGCAGATCCGGGTCCGGAAAGACGGTCCACCACGCGAGATCGCCGTACGTTGGCGCGCTGGCGGCCGTCGGCACCGCATCGGCACCGCGATAGTCCGGAGGCAAGGAAACGTCCGGCCGTTTGTAATCCGGGCCGACCATGCAGCCGGTGGCGATGATCGCGGCAGCGCAGGCGAGAAGTGCGCGACTTTGGCTCATTCACTCGGCTCCTTGCTCTTTCGGAGCGACCGGCGGCGCGGGCTGCTTCTTGCCCCGCCGGCCCAGTCCTTCGACGAATGTGTAGTTGCCCGGAATGATGAAGACGCCCAGCGCGGTCGCGACCAGCATGCCCCAGAAGACACCGGTGCCCATCACGTTCTGCGCGCCCGCGCCGGCGCCGGTCGCCAGCATCAGCGGCACGACGCCGAGGATGAAGGCGAAGGCCGTCATCAGGATCGGCCGGAAGCGCAGGCGCGCCGATTCCAGCGCCGCCTCCTCGAGCGACGCGCCGCCTTCGTGCTTCGCCTTGGCGAACTCGACGATCAGGATCGCGTTCTTGGCCGCCAGGCCGATCAGCATCACGAGGCCGATCTGCACGTACACGTTGTTGTCGAAGCCCATCAGCCAGACGCCGAAGAAGGCGCCCAGCGCCACCAGCGGCGAGCCGAGCAGCACCGCCCAGGGCAGCCGCCAGCTCTCGTACAGCGCCGCCAGCAGCAGGAACACGCAGACGATGGCCATGATGAACGTCGGCCCGGCGGGCGGGGCGATCTTCTCCTGGTACGACATCGACGAGAAGGCGAAGCCCATCTCCGAGGGCATCGTCTCGGCGAACACCTGCTCCAGCGCGGCGAGCGCCTGCCCGGAGGTGTAGCCGGGCGCGGGCGAGCCCTGGATCTCGACCGAGCGCTGCAGATTGAAGCGCGTCGTCAGCTCGGCTCCGGTGACGTCGCGGATGGTGACCAGCGTCGACAGCGGCACCATCTCGTTGGTCGTCTTCGAGCGGACATAGATCTTGCCGATATCCTCCGCCTTCAGCCGCTGTGTCGCGTCGGACTGCACATAGACGCGATACAGCCGCCCGAAGCGGTTGAAGTCATTGACGTAGGAGCCGCCCAGTGTCGTCGACAGGGCCAGAAACACCTCGTTGACCGGCACGCCCAGCGTGCGTGCCTTTTCGCGGTCGAGATCGACCCGGACCTGCGGGTAGTTCGGGTCGAAGGAGGTGAACACCGTGCCGAGCTCGGGCCGCTGCCTGGCGGCAGCGATGAACTTCTGCGACTGCTCGCCGAGCTGCTCGATCGTCAGCGAGCCGCTGCGGTCCTGCAGGAGGAAGTTGAAGCCCGATGCGGCTCCGAACCCGGACAGGGTCGGGATGTTGAACGGGAAGATGACCGCCTCGGGAATCGCCGCGAACTGCGGACGCAGCCCGCCCATGATGCCGTTGACGTGCAGCGCCTTGGTCTTGCGCTCGTCCCACGGCTTCATCCGCACGAAGATCGTGCCGTAGTTCGGCTGGAAGGTGTTGGTCACCGCCCCATAGCCGCCGATGGTCTGGTACGAATCGAGCCCGTCGGTCTTGGCGAGGATGTCCTCGATCTTCTTCAGCACGAGGCTGGTGCGCTCGAGCGACGCACCGGCCGGAAGCTGGACGTTGACGCCGAAGATGCCCTGGTCCTCGTCCGGGATGAAGCCGGCCGGCAGCACGCGTGCAAAGAGACTCGCCCCGATCGCCACCGCGACGACGATGCCGATCGTCAGCAGCGAACGCCGCACGAGCAGGCGCGACACCTTCACGTAACCCTTCGTGCTGACGTCAAACGCCTTGTTGAAGCCCTTGAAGAACGTTCCGAGCGGACCGCGCATCGGCTTCGGCTGCTTCAGCAGCATCGCGCACAGCGCCGGTGTCAGCGACAGCGCGTTGAAGGCCGACAGCAGCACCGAGATGGCGATGGTCAGCGCGAACTGCTTGTACATGCTGCCGACCAGTCCCGCCGAGCATCGCGACGGGGACGAACACCGCCGAAAGAATCAGCGCGATGCCGATCACCGGCGCCGTCACTTCCTCCATCGCCTTGATCGTCGCTTCCTTGGGTTCGAGCCCGTGCTCGAGGTGGTGGATCACCGCCTCGACCACGACGATGGCGTCGTCCACCACGATGCCGATGGCGAGCACGAGGCCGAACATCGACAGCGTGTTGACCGAGAACCCGAGCATCGGGAAGAAGATGAAGGTCCCGATCAGCGACACCGGGATCGTGATCAACGGGATGATCGTCGCGCGGATGTTCTGCAGGAAGATGAAGACCACCAGCGTCACCAGGATCAGCGCCTCGACGAAGGTATGCACGATGCTTTCGATCGACGCCTGCACCGCCGGCGTGGTGTCGTAGACGATCTTGTAGTCCATGCCGGGCGGGAACAGCTCCTTCGCCTGTTCCATCGTCGCGTAGATCGTCTCAGCGGCTTTGAGCTGGTTCGCGCCGGGCAGCAGGTAGACCGCCAACGCCCCGGCCGGCTTGCCGTTCAGCCGCCCGAAGGAGTTGTAGTCCTGCGAGCCGAGTTCGGCGCGGCCGATGTCCTTGATGCGCACGACCGCGCCGGTGTCGCTTTGCCGGACGATGATGTTCTCGAACTCCTCCGGCGTGATCAGGCGGCCCGGGGCGCTGACGGTGTTGGTGAACTGCTGGTCTGCCGGCGTGGGCGCGGCGCCGACCTTGCCGGTGGGCGCCTGCAGGTTCTGCTCCTTGATCGCGTTGATCACGTCGGCCGGGGTGAGACCCAGCTTGGCGAGCCGGTCGGGCCGGAACCAGATGCGCATGCCGTAGTCGGTGCCGCCGAAGAGGTCGACCTGCGCGATGCCCGGAATGCGCAGCAACTGGTCGCGCAGGTTGATGCCGGCATAGTTGATCAGGAAGTTGGCGTCGTAGGCGTCCGACGGCGAGTAGATCGAGATCAGCATCAGGATGCTGGGACTCTGCTTCTTGACCGTGACGCCCTGCTGCGTGACTTCGACCGGCAGGCGCGCCTGCGCGGCCGAGACGCGGTTTTGCGTCAGCACGTTGGCCGTGTCCTGGTCAGTGCCGACCTCGAAATTGACATCGAGCAGCATGCGGCCGTCGCTGGTGTTCGACGACTTCATGTAGATCAGCCGGTCGACGCCGTTGACCTCCTGCTCGATGGGTGTCGCCACCGACTGCTCCACCGCCTCGGCCGACGCGCCCGGATAAGTCGCGGTCACGCGGATGTTGGGCGGCGCCAGAAACGGGTACTGCTCGACCGACAGCCCGCTGATCGTGACCAGACCGAGCATGACGGTCAGGATCGCGATGACGATCGCGACGATCGGCCGGCGGATGAAGAAATTGGCCATGGCCTACTTTCCCCCGCCTTGGTGGCGGGCTTGGACCGGGCGGCGTGCCCTTGGTCTGCGTGTCCGCCTTCGCCGCCGTCGGCGCCGCGCGGCGGCCGCGGCCGTTGGTTGACCTTCGAGCCGGGTCGCGCCTTCTGTATTCCGTCCACGATCACCCGTTCACCGGGCTTCACGCCGTCGCGAACGATGAGCATGTCGCCGACCGTTTCGCCGGGCTGGATCGTGCGCAGCGCGACCATGTTGTCGGCGCCGACCACAAGCACGCTCTTCATGCCCTGGATCTCCTGGACCGCCCGCTTCGGAACCAGGATGCGCGTCCTTGGCCATCTCGACGACCGCACGCACGCGACCGAACTGTCCCGGGCGCAGCTGCCCTCGCGGGTTCGGGAACTCGGCGACGATGTTCAGCGTGCCAGTCTTCTGGTCCACCGCACGGTCCACGATGACGACCTTGCCCTTGTGCGGGAACACGCTGCCGTCGGCGAGTATCAGCTCCAGCGGCGTTGGCACGTCCTTGCGCTCGCTTCCTGGCTGGCGAAGAACTGCAGGTATTCCGCTTCGCTGATCGTGGCGTTGACGCGGATCGGGTCGATGCTCGACACGGTATCCAGCAGCGTGGCCTCGCCCTTGCCGACGAGGTTGCCCGGCGCCACCAGGCGCTTGCCGATCAGGCCCGCTGATCGGCGACTGGATCGTGCAGTAGCTCAGGTTGAGTTCCGCCTCGACGACGTGCCGCCTTGGCGGCCGAGACTGCCGCCTGCGCCGTAAGCAGATTTGCCGCCGCGTTGTCGTAGTCCTGCTGCGGCACCGCCCGCCGTTCGGCCAGGGGTTTCAGGCGCCGCTCGTCCGTCTCCGCCTTGCCGAGTCGCGCCATTGCGACCTCGAGCTCGGCCTTGGCCTGCTGCAGCTTCGCCTCGTACTCGCGCTTGTCGAGCGTGAACAGCAGCTGGTCCTTCTTGACGATCGTGCCCTCGGTGAAGTGCTGCGCCTCGAGGAACGCCTGCACCCGGGCGCGGATCTCCACCGTCTCCCTGGCATCGGTCTGCGCCACGAACTCGCCGTAGATCGGCACCGTCTTCTGCACGACTTCCGCGACGACGACCGTCGGCGGTGGCGGAGCGGCTGGCCGCCTGCTTGGCCTTGTCGCCCTCCTTGCTCGCCATCGCAGGCCGACAACGCCACGGCCAGCGCGACGACACCGAGTGCTCGTCACCATCGTGGCCCGTGACCTGCCCTTCAGCAACCGCTGCACCATCTCATTCTCCTTACGTCGGGATCCGGGACCCGCAATTGAAGCCCGAACGTCGAATGCACCCAAGCCGGACCGGTTCATAGTGCGAACCAGTCCGGCCGTTCCTGGCTATGGCTTCGGTCTACTTCTTCGGCTTGGCCGGCGTCACTGCCAGTGCGAGCGCCTCGGTATAAGTCGCCTGGATCTGGTCGCCGACGGCAATCAGCTTGAACTGCTCGGGGTCACGCACCTTCAGCTCGACAGTTCGTTGTGGACCCTTCACGGTCACGGTCTGCGTCGCCGCATCGACTTTCATGACGTCGCCGACCACGGTGACCTGCCGGCCCACTATGCCCGCTGGCGTCTCACCGGGCTTTGCGCCCACGGCGCCGGCCTTCTCGGTCTTCTCGACCTTCATGCCGCCGCCCTTCTTCAATTCGAGTGCCAGTGTCTCGCGGTACCTCATGTCGACGACGTCGCCGACCTTCAACTGGTCGAAGTTCTTGACCTCGGGCCCGGCCTCGACCTTGACCTCGTCGCCTTTCGGACCTTTCAGCGTGATCGTGCGGGTGGACTTCTCGATTGCCGTGATCGTTGCGCTGACGTCAACCGTCTGGGCGACGCCGACCCGGCCGGGCGAACTGGACGTAACCGCGCCCGTCTGAGCGCTGACGGGCTGCGTCAGTGCAAAGGCTGAAATGACGGCCGCAAGAAGAATCTGAATACGCATGGTGTTGCTCCTGTAGTTGAGGGGGGGCGGGAAGTGCGGGCAAACCGCGATCCTACTTGACCTTGAGGTCGCGGCCCTTCAATGCCGCTGGCGCGACGCGCGCACGGCACCGATCGAGGACGGTGAAAACGATGTGCCGACGATACCGCGCGGTCATCTCGTACGCGGGGTGTGCGCCACTTTGGGTGTGGAACAGACGGCCGGCCTGCCTTGCTTACGCGGATTCCGCGCCGCCGGGCAGCGCCACGCCCGCTGACCGCTGGCCGGAGAATCGATTGGCGACGCGGTTCATCCCCGCAGGGAGCGCAGCACCGGCATGAACACGACCCAGGTCAGGCCGAAGATCAGCAGTATGCCGGTGAGGTTGAGCCAGAGTCCCGCCTTCATCATCTGCGGCATGCGAACGAGTCCGGTGCCGAACACGATCGCATTGGGCGGTGTGCCAACCGGCATCATGAAGGCGCAGCTCGCGGCCACGGTGGCCGGCACCAGCAGTACGCCGGCCGGTACGCCCAGCACTGGCGCCAGCGCGGCCAGGATCGGCAGCATCGTCGCGACCTGAGCCGTGTTCGAGGTCAGCTCGGACATGAACACCATGATCGCGATGATCGCGAGCAGGATCGCCCAGAACGGCCAGCCGGCGAAACCGGCGGCGAGGCTGCCGATGAAGCCCGGGCACGCCGTTCGCCTCGGTGGCCGAGGCGAGCGCCAGGCCGCCGCCGAACAGCACCAGCACGCCCCACGGCAGGCGGACGGCGGTGGACCAGTCCATCAGCGACTCGCCCTTTTCGCGATCGACCGAGATCAGAAAGAGCGTGATCGCGGCGATGATCGCAACGCCGGCATCGGACAATCCGCCCAGCGGGTGCGATGCCGCCGATCTCCCAGTCCTTCAGCAGCGGCGCCGTCATCCACAGCACGACGGCCATCGCGAACACCGCCAGCGTCGCGCGTTCGCCGCGACTCAGCGGACCGAGCTGTGCCCACTGTTCGCGCACGTAGTCGCGGCCGCCCTCGATCTCCTTTATTCGTGTCGGAAACAGCACGAAGGTGTTCAGCAACCAGGCCAGCGGCAGGAACGTCAGCATCGCCGGCACGCCGATCAGCATCCAGTCCAGGAACGTGATCTGTACTCCGGACATCTGTTCGGCGAAGCGCACCAGGATCCCGTTCGGCGGCGAACCGATGATGGTGCCGAGGCCGCCGATCGACGCCGCATAGGCCACGCCCAGCAGCGCCGACAGCGCGAAGTTGCGCATGTCGCGGTCGTCGTCCGGAATGCCGCCGTGTTCGCTCAGGCCCTTGCCGGTCCGGCTGCGCAACGCGACGTCGATCACCGACAGCACGATCGGCACCATCATCGCGGCGGTGGCCGTGTTCGATACCCACATGCTGAGGAAGGCGGTTGCGCCCATCGTGCCGGCGACGATCGCCTTCGGCCGCGTGCCGACCAGCCGCAGCGTGAAGAAGGCGATGCGGCGGTCGAGGCCGCAGCGCGCGATCGCCAGCGCGATCACGAAGCCGCCGAGGAAGAGGTAAATCACGTCCGCGCCGTAGTTCGCGGTCGTCTTGCCGAGCGGCATGATGCCCGCGAGCGGGAAGAGGGCGATCGGCAGCAGCGACGTGACTTCGATCTCGACCGCCTCGGTCATCCACCAGGTGGCCATCCACCCCATCGCCGCGAGCGTCGCGCGGCCGGCGTGGCCGAAGACGACGCTGGTGCCGTCGGCCGCGCGGTACTCGTGGGGCAGCGTGAAGTACAGCAGCAGCGCGAGCAGCGGCCCCGCGATCAGCCCGATGCGCTTGACGCGCTGCTGCAAGCCGGGCGCATTGCCGACACTTCCGACGGCGGTGGCGGTATCGGTCACGATTCACTCCAGCAGGAACGAGAAATCGTCGGCCGTCGTGAGCTCGCGAGGCTCCAGCGTGGCTCTGAAAATTCGGCACGGTGCATTGCCCAGCAACCGAATGGTCCCGTCCTCGACGAGAAATCCCGTGCCTTCGCGCAGGCCGGCGACCCAGGAATCCGGGTGCAGCACGCCGAACTCGCGAATGCGCTCCTCGCGCGTCTCGCCCTTGAATCCCGGCGGATTGCCGTGCAGGTAGTGCGGATTGATCTGGAACGGCACCAGCGCCAGCGCGTCGAAGCCGCCAGGATCGCAGATCGGCATGTCATTGGTGGTCATGATCGTCGGGCTCGCGATGTTCGCGCCGGCGCTCCAGCCGATGTACGGCACGCCCGCCATCACGCGCTGGCGCAGCATCGGCAGCACCAGGCGATGCGCGCGCAGTTCGCGCAGCAGGTTCCAGGTATTGCCGCCGCCGACGACGATGGCCTGGGCCGACCGCAGAGCGGCGACCGGGTCGTGCGCCCGGTGGATACCGGTGACCCGCGCGCCCAGCGCGGCGAACACCGGAGTGACCTCTTCAACGTAGTCGTAATGCGTCTTCGTGACGCCGGCATAGGGCACGAACAGCACTTCGTTGACCGAGCGCGGCAGGAAGTCACGCAGCCAACCGGCCGCGTGCTCCAGGTAGCCGAGTCCTTCGGTCCTGGAATTGCTGAGCAGCAGCAGCTTCATGATTCACCTCGCCTGAGGGAGTCTTCTACAGCCACATCGGTGCGCAAGCAGTTGCCGGCGGAAGCGTAGCCCGACGCCGACCGACTGACTGTCATTTTCGGCAGCTGAAGGTGTGCCAGCGTGCCTTCGATCAATTCCGTGCCAGTTGTTCCTCACGACCCGCGTGTTGTCTGGCGTGACTTCAGAGGGGTCGAACATCGCCCACTCCCCGGGGCTTCACGCCCTAGCCTGGGATATCCAGCTCCGTGCGGGGAGCTTCACTGTCCTTTGGATTCGCTGTATCAATGATCACCCCGGACTTCGGGTCGGGGATTGTCTTCCGCGCTGATTGCCTCGCCTTTTGCTTCCTGGCTTCGAACTCTATTAGCAGATCGTCGTGAACGATCGGCTGAAAACTGCTTCCTGGCCTCAGCAGCCCACGCTCCTTCTGCAGGAACGCGAGCACCGTTGACGCTGAATGCACCCAGTTGCGGGCGCCGGTTTCAGCAAGGCCCGGTCCACCCGTCGAGCCGCGCTCGCCTAACGGGTGATCTTTCGAATCCTTTCCCATCCAGAATCCAAGTACCACGCCTCTCTCCGGTCGTTCCGGAGTGCCAGGAATCCACAAGATCAGCCACACGTCCGAGGTCTTCCCGTCAGCATTGGTTGCAGTACCGGTCTTGCCCGCGATCTCGCCGGCCGTCGCAAGAGAAAATGCAAGCGATCGCTTCTTCCTATCTTCGGGTTTCAAATTCCAGTTCTCGTTACCCAAGGGATCGATTCCGGGAACAGTCCCGCTCCTGAGCGCGGCCGCCGTGCCGGTTCCCAAGTCAAGCGGGCTCTTCAGGAGTTCAATCATCGCCGCGGATACCGCGGGATGAATGACCCGCTCCTGCACGGGATGACTTTCGCCCCTTATGTCACAGGCACGTGCCTGGTCGTCCGCATCCTTGTAAAGAAGCGACTTTCCATCGCGGCAGACATCGTTTGCGAATCGCGGTGTTACGCGAAATCCGCCGTTCAAGAAGGCGGCGGTTGACGCCATCGACAACGGATTGACCTCGGATGCGCCGATGGCGGTTGTGGGATAGGGCTTAAGCATGTGCTTCGCATCCCGAGGCATCCCCAGCCGATACGTGAGATCGATCACGTTCTTGATTCCGGCGCGCGCTCCAGCGCGCACTGCGGCCGTGTTGCGCGATTCGCCCAAGGCGACGCCGCAGCTTATGTCTCCCCGGTATTCGGGTTCCGAGCGGGAATGAAAATTCTCGATCTTCTTGGCGCCCCGCCCACGCCCAAGAGAAACATAGATGGGCTCATCGAGCACCGTGCAGCGCTCGAGCACGCTTGCCGCGATCTCTTCGATCGTCTCCGGCCGTGGTTTGGTGGCGAGTACCTGCTTGGTGAGCTGCTCGACGAAGGCCCCATAGGTGAAGATCTTGAATGTCGATCCGGGCTGGCGCCAGCCGGTGGCGATGACGTCGTACTTCCGCTGATTGAAGTTCACATTTCCCACCTCGGCCAGCACGTCGCCAGTGAAGTCGACCGCAAAGGCTCCAGCGCGCAGTTGGTCATTGTCGCGGTCGTTTGGGTGACGAGCCAGGTAGGTGCGGAGCGTCAGGTCGACCGCCCCGGCGAGAACGTCCTGCAGTCCGTCGTCACGCGTGATGGAGATGGTCAAGCCGCCGGTGTTGAGCGGGAAACGATCCTTGTAGAGGATTCGCACCCGCTCGAGAAAGTAGTCGTGCGCGCCGCAGCCGATAACGGATGGAACTATTTCCTTGCGCAGGGTGTGTGCGACAAGATTTGCAGCGCGTGCGAACTCAATGTCGGTGATCACATCATGATCCAGCATCAATTCAAGTACCCGCGTGGTGCCGCGTGCAGTTTCCGCCCAGTTCGCGTTACGAATTTCGTCGCGCGTCTTAAGCAGCGGATCTATCGCGTAGGAGCGATCAGGAAGTGCCGGCCGGTTGATGAGCGCGACGATGAAAGCGGCTTGATGCAGGGCGAGATCTTTGGCGGGTCTGCGGAAGTACGCACGGCTGGCCGCTTCGATTCCGTACTGTCCACGGCCGAAGTACGGCATGTTGACGTACTTGAGGAGCAGCTCCTGCTTCGGAAACTCGCGCGCGATCCGCAGCGCCATGACGATGTCGCCAATCTTCTCGTGTCCAGTCGATCGGCGTCCGGTGCCACCGCGAAGATGCTTCGCGATCTGCATCTCGAGCGTTGATGCGCCTGAGCGACTCTCCTGGAAAATCTGCATCGCCAGCGCGCGCACGATCGCACCCTTGTCAATTCCATCGTGCGTGAAGAAGTTCTTGTCCTCGGATGCGAGTATCGCCTTGGTGAAGAATGGCGGGATCTCGGCCGTGTCGCCAATGAGAATGCGGTGTTCGGCCGAGGAAATGCAGGCGACCGTCCTGTCGTCCTCGGAAACGATCGCTGATTGCGAGGCAAAGTAGGCCGGGTCACGCAATCGCGAGATCGCGCCGCCGTCGATGCCAAGATAGGCGTCGATTCGTTCCGAATAGCGCGAATCGAGCGCCTCAATCGATGGATTCGAATCCGAGATAACCCACACCAGCCAGGATCACGAGGACGCCCAGAGCAATGAGAATCCCCTTGATCGTCCTGCCCAAAAGGCGGAGGAGCGTCCAGGGCAACGCCAAGATGACGTGCGTGATGTTTCGTTGCTCGAGCTTCTCCATAGTGAGCGGACTAGCGCGCCGTTCCTATACGAGCTTTGGCAAAAGCAACTGAGTCAACGCAGCCTCGCTGGGTCTCTTCGATCGGGGCTCGAACGACAGGTCGACACTGATTAAGCGCGTCGTCCGCAGCACCGTTGATGCGGCTGCGATGTACGGAAGTCCTCATCTTGCAACAGCAAACCATCTCGTTAGCGAAGTCTCGGGGCAATCTGCCAGTTGATAGAGTCCATTTGAATTCCTGATCTGGCCAACTGACTCGGACGCCGAAGGTCTATCCGGGACCCATCGCCGAGTGCGGTAAGAAGTTCAGGACGGACGCCGTCAGCGCGGCAGCTGGCAAATAGGGTTCTGGCGTCGCGGTTGAAGACCGGCTGATCAAGCATGACAATGGAGTCTACGACGTCGTTGCCGATGGAAGCCCGATCATATTTTCGCCAGAGCGGTCGCGGCACGGGTGTGCAGCAGGCAGTGTCCGAGGTTGATCACCTGAATGAAGGCGACGCCGAAGACGCCCCGAGCGATTCGAGCCGGTTGACGAATCCAACCGGTCGGGAAGCGCTATTGTTCGACTGAAGTGGGCGATTCCTGGCCCCGCCCTTGGTCGGTCAACTTCCTCTTTCGGCCTTGATGAATCAGGTGCAAACACAGCTGCTCCGCCAATGCCGACTTACTTGACCGTGCGCAGAGTATGGCGCAGGTAAGCGACTAGGTTGCTTCAGGTGCGCCACGACGCAGGCACTGCTGCGCGTCTGGGAAAAGAACCGTTTCCAACGCAGGAGATGACGATGGTAAGAAGAATTCTCATTCTTGGCCTGCTGGCCATGTCGCTCGCGGCGCCTGGGGGCTACGCACAGACGCCGCCCGCAGCGGCGGCACAGCCGGCCGCGAACCCGGTCGACCCCGCAGCGGTGCAGGCCCTGAAGGACATGGGCGCTTTTCTGCAGACACTGAAGCGGTTTCAGGTGACGACCGAAGTGACCGGCGAGCGAGTCCTGGCCGATGGCCAGAAGCTGCAGCACACCGCGACAGCCAGGCTGGACGTTGTGCGCCCGAACAAGATACGCGCTGTGATGAGCAGTCCGCGCTCGCAACGTGATCTCATTTACGACGGCAAAACGGTGACGCTGTATGCACCTGCGCAGAAGTACTACTCGACGGCAGAGTTCACGGACACGCTCGGTGCCCTGATCGACAAGCTGGAAGCGCGCTACGGCGTGCAGATCCCGCTGTCGGACCTGTTCGTCTGGGGGACACCGGCCGCCCAGCTGGACAAGTTCGAGTCAGCACTGAATGCGGGGCAGGACGTCATTGGCGGCGAGGTCTGCGATCACTACGCGTTCCGACAGGGCGCCATCGACTGGCAGATCTGGATCGCGAGCGGAAGCAAGCCGCTTCCGCGCAAGATCGTCATCACCAACCGCGCCGACGAAGCGCGGCCACAGTCAGTCAGCCATGATCAGCTGGAATCTGAAGCCGACCTTTGCGGATTCGGTGTTCAAGTTCACGCCGCCGAAGGGATCGACCAAGATCGAGATCCTTCCGCGGAAGGCCCAGTAAGGAGCGCCAACATGAAAGCATCGTTCAACAGGCTTGTTCTTGCGGCGGTGACCGCGATCGCGGCCAGCATGGCGCTGGTTCCTCTTGCTGACGCAGCGGGCGGAGGTGGGCGTGGCGGTGGTGGCGGTGGCGGTGGCGCCGAGGGCAACGCCCCAGGCTTCCGGAGGCGGCGGCGCGCGGGCCGGGGGCGACCGGCAGGCAGCCCAGGTCAACAACACTAAGGCCGATGCGCGTACCAACAACACGCGCAGCACCAGCGTCAACAACGTCAACAACACCAATGTCAACGTGAACCGCAACGTCAATGTCCAGGGTAACAGCGGCTGCTGCAACAACGGCTGGGACAATGACTATCACCCGGTGGCAACAGCGGCTGCGGTCACGGCGACGGCGGTTGTCATCGGGTCGATTGTGGCCAGGCCGCCTGCGGGCTGCGTCCCGGTGAATTACGGCGGCATGGTGTACCAGCAGTGCGGCAGTACCTGGTATGCGCCGCAAGGATCGCAGTACGCGGTCGTCAATCCGCCTTACTGAAGTCGGATCGAAAAGGAGGCCGCGCGAGCGTGGCCTCCTGTGCATCCCTCAGTCGCCTGGGCTCGTGCGCCAACTGCGCCGCGAGCGTTTCATCGGCGAAGGCACTGCCGCCCGGGTGAACGACTGCGGCTGCAGATTCAGCGCTTTTCCTTCTTGCGCGCAAGGAAGAACCACAGAAGCGCCAGGGCGATTGCGATCAGGATGTACCAGAGCCAGGGCGTTCCCTCCGCGGCTGGCGGCTGCGTTGGCGCGGCCTTCGCGGGCGCTGGGACTGGCCGGTGGGGCCGCAGCCGCTGGCGCGGCGGCAGCGGCCTGCGTCGGTGCGGCGGCAGCGGGCGTCGCGTGGACGCAGCCTGAGCCAGCGTGGCCTGCACTTCCGTTTCCGTCAGGACCACGGGCGGCGCTTTGGAAAAGATCGTTGCGGTGATCTGGTCACCTTGCCGCAGGTCGCGGATGCGGATGATGCGTCCTTCTTTCAGGATCTGCACGCCCCGGTCGTCGAGTTGGCTCTGCGTGAAGCGCCGGACGCCTTCGGAAGACCGCACGTTCACCGTATATTCAGTCGCGCTGACGACCGTCCCTTCCTTGATTTCGGTCACCGTGACCGGCGTGATCGTCGTCTTGGTCGTGACAGTCGCCGTGCCCTTCATTCCGGGCTTCAGTTCCTTCACGGACAACTTCTTCCCGTCGACCGTGAAGCGGAAGTCATCCGGTACCACGTAGTCGTGCGTACCCTTCTCGTTGCGGACGACCAGGTTGTTGCCATCGACGGCAAGGATCTCGAATTTGTTCACCTCAGTCGTGGTCGTCGTCTGCGCCTGAGCTGCCCCGGCAAACGGAACGGCGAGGACTGCTGCCAAAAGTAACGCAGGCCACCATTTTTGATTCGTTCTCATGCGACTTTCCTCCTCACGTTTATGCAACTCCAAGCGCGGCGAATGTGAAACCTGTGGTTAACAGTGTGCAGCGTCCGACATGCGAGATCCGCTACTTCCACTCCATTCCAGGCTCGCGGGCGGATTGTCCGCCGATCCCAAACGGCGGCACCCGCTAGAGTATGCCAAAGCAGAGGCGCGCAAGCTTCTCCCGCGCGTTCCTTGCCTGGCTTAAGGCCACAACGCGTCATTTTCACTGCTTGTATTGACGGCACCTTGATCTTGGAGAAGCGATCCGGACCGAGCAACGGATCGTCGAGGCGCCGCCGAGCGGTCAAGTTGCCGCCTGTTGCGGTCGGCGTGCCGGTCCCATCGCGATCCGTCGCCGCCGGGCGCGCCCTTGTTCGGCGTCATTGCAGTATCGCCCGGCAGGGGGACAATGGCACGCGCGACGCGCCGGTCAGCGCGTCGACTGCCCAACCAGTTACCGGGAGAACCATCCATGCGTTCAGTTCTGTTGCATAGCGTACTTCCACGCACGATGGCGGCGCTCGCCGCTGCCACGGCCCTGCTTCTTGTCCCGGCTGCGCCGGCGATGGCAGCATCGGCCGCCGAAATCAGCGGCGACGCCAACAAGGCGCTGCAAAACCTCTACGCCAAGGTTCCGGCTGCCAAGTCACATCGGCGCCAAGGCGCAGGCAGTCCTCGTGTTCCCGACCATCACCAAGGCCGGCCTCGGCATCGGTGGTCAGTATGGCGACGGCGCCTTGATCAAGGGCGGCAAGGTCGTGGGCTACTACAACACGTCCGGCATTTCGAGCGGCCTGCAGGCCGGCGCGCAGCAGTATGGCTACGCGATGTTCTTCATGAACGAGGCCGCGCTGAAGGCGCTCGACAGCACCGCCGGCTTCGAAGTCGGCGTCGGCCCGAGCATCGTCGTGATGGACGAAGGCAAGGCCAAGTCGACGACCACGACGACGATGAAGGACGATATCTACGCGTTCATCTTCAGCCAGAAAGGCCTGATGGCCGGCCTCGGTCTGCAGGGCAACAAGATCACGAAGATCAATCCGAAGTAACCGTCAGTGACCCGGGCGGGCGGCCCCGCGCGCCCGGAAGCTGCTGGAGCGGCGCCTTCCGCTTGCGACTCTGTCGACGCTGATCGCCCGCGTGATAGCCGGCAATCGTGGCACGGCCTCGACACACGTCTCGGGCACCAAGTGCCGGGAACACGGTGCCGTCTTCTGCGGGACGTGCTAGTCGGGCGGCAGCCCCAGGACCTGGAACGAGCGCTCCAGCTGGATGCTCATCGGCACTCCGAGGCGCACGCCTGAGGGCAGGCGGCGCATGAACCACTTGTCGTAGATCCAGCGGATCTCGCGCGTCACGGCGAGCCGGCGGAAGGCTCGCATCGACGACGGCCGCCAGCGGCGCATCGTCCCGCGCGAACATGATCCCGTAGGGCTCGTAGGAGAGCAGTTCCCCGACGACGGCGTACTGCCGCTGCAGACCGTGCTCGGCCAGGTAGGCGATGATCAGGATGTCATCGGCGGCCAGAGCTTCGGCGCGGCCATCGGCGAGCACGGCCAGCGCCTGCGCATGATCGTCGACTTCGAGCACGCTGAAGGCGGGCGCGGCCTTGGCGGCAAGCTGGCGCATCACGTCGGCGTTGGTTGTGCCGCGCACGACGACGACCCGGCGGCCGGCAAGATCGCGCAACGAATGCACCGGGCCGCCGCGTCGGACCAGCAGGCGCGTGCCCGAAACAAAGATCAGCGGCGAAAAGGCGACGCGCGTGCGCCGCTCGGCGGTGTTCGTGCTGGCGCCGCATTCGAGGTCGATCCGCCCGTCGGCGACCTGATCGATCCGGTCGGACGGCGTCACGCGCCGGTACTCGGTGCGCAGCGAGGCAACGCCGATCTCGCGGGCGATGTCCTCGACGATCGCCGCGCACAGGTCGATCGAGTAGCCCCACGGCTGCCCGTCCTTGGCCTCGTAGGAGAACGGCACCGCCTGCGCCCGGTAGCCGATCCGAACGACGCCCGAAGCCTTGATGCGCTTGAGCACGCCGGTCAGCGTCCGGGCAGGGGGCTCGTCGATCTGCGCGCGGGCGGCGCTGGCCGCGCAGCAGCGCGGCGAGCGCGACAAGGCTGACGCAGGCCCAGACGCGGATCCGGCCCGCCACGGCTGGCTGAACGGCGATGGCATCGATCGCTCGACCGTTCCGGTGCCGATCAGGCCGCGTTCGCCGCGGCACCGCGACCGTCGTCCTCCGGCGATCGGCTCGCCGAGCTGGCCTTCCCACTTGGCCACGACCGAGGTCGCGATGCTGTTGCCGATGACGTTGGTCGCCGTGCGGCCCATGTCGAGGAACTGGTCGATGCCCATGATCAGCAGCAGGCCGGCCTCCGGCAGCCCGAAGGTCGGCAGCACCGCCGCGACCACCACGAGCGACGCGCGCGGGCACGCCCGCGACGCCCTTGCTGCTGACCATCATCACCAGCAGCAGTGTCAGCTGCTGGCCGAACGACATCTCGATGCCATAGGCCTGCGCGATGAAGAGCGCCGCGAACGACTGGTACACCATCGAGCCGTCGAGGTTGAACGAATAGCCGAGCGGCAGCACGAACGAGGTGACGCGGTCGTTGACGCCGAAGCGGTGCAGCTTCTCCATCAGCTTCGGATAGGCGGCCTCGCTGCTCGCCGTCGTGAAGGCCACCAGCAGCGGCTCCTTGACGAGCCCCATCAGGTGGAACACGCGCGGGCCGAGGAACACGAACCCGGCGCCGATCAGAACGGCCCAGAGCACGAGCAGCGCCACATAGAACGAGCCGATGAACTTGCCGTAGGTGACGAGGATGCCGAGCCCCTGCACGGTGATCGCGGCGGCCACCGCGCCGAAGACGCCGGCAGGAGCGAACCACATCACGAAGTCGGTGACCTTCAGCATCACCGGCACCAGATCGCTGATGAAGGCCGTCACCGTCTTTGCCGGCTCGGTCTTCAGCGACGCGATCGCGAAGCCGAAGAAGCACGAGAACACCAGGATCTGCAGGATCTCGTTGGTCGCCATCGCCTGGAAGAAGCTGGCGGGAAAGACGTGCGCGATGAACTCGCGCAGGCCGAGCCCGCCGGTCTTCAGGTTGGTCGCCATGTCCTTCTCGGGCAGCGGCAGGCCGAGGTCCAGGCCCGGGTGGAACAGGTTCGCGAAGAACATGCCGAGCAGCAGGGACACCAGCGAGGCGGTGATGAACCACCCCAGCGCCTTGCCGCCGATGCGCCCGACCGCCTTGGCGTCGCCCATGCCGGTGATGCCCGCCACGACGGTGGCGAACACCAGCGGCGCGATGATCATCTTGATCAGCCGCAGGAAGACGTCCGAGAGGATCGAGAAGTAGCCGGCGACGGTCGCCGCCGTCGCCGTGTCGGGCGAGAACTCGTGGGCGGCCCAGCCGGCTGCAACGCCGGCCGCGGCCGCCACGAGGATCCAGGTGGCGAGCCGGGAGCCCTTGGACGCACCTCCGTGCGCCGCCCCGGCCGCCGGTTTCATCAGAACATCACCTTCGCCAGCAACAGGCCCGTGGTCACCGCCGACAGCGGTCGCGACGATGCCCGGGATCATGAACGAGTGGTTCAGCACGTACTTGCCGATCTTCGTCGTGCCCGACAGGTCGAAGTTGATCGCCGCGATCAGCGAGCCGTAGGTCGGGATGAAGAAGTATCCGTTGACCGACGGGAACATCGCAATCAGGAACTGCGGCGGGATGCCGAGCGCCATGCCGAGCGGCATCAGCGCACGGGTCGTCGCCGCCTGGCTGTACAGCAGCACCGAGGCGAAGAAGAGGCCGAACGCGAAGGTCCACGGCGCGGCCTTGGCCCATTCGCCGATCGCCGGCACGATCACGTCCTTGTTCGCGGCGATGAAGCTGTCGCCCAGCCATGCCAGGCCGAAGATGCCGATCACCGCGACGACGCCGGCGCGCAGCGTCGCCGTCTTCGGAACCTCGTCGACGTTGACCTTCGTCGCCAGCAGCATGATCGCCGCCACCGACATCATCACGATCTCGATGACGATCGGCATCGCCGAGCGCGGCCTTCGCGCCCGGCAGCGTGCGCAGCCCGGGGAAGAAGCCGAACAGCACGACCAGCGCGACGCCGACCAGGAACAGATAGGCCGACAGCTTGGCCGACGGCTTCAGCGGTGGGCGATCGGCGGCAGAGCTTCGGGCGCGGGGATCTCGCCGGCCTCCAGGCGCGCCTGGTACTCCGGATCGTCCTTCAGGTCCTTGCCGATGAACATCGAGACGATCGCGCGCCACGACCACGCCGGTCAGCGTCGCCGGCACGCACACCATCAGGATCTGCGGCAGGCCCCATTCCGTCAGGCCCTTCTCCGAGAAGAGCCCGATCATCGCCGCGGTCGCCGCGGCGACGGGGCTCGCGGTGATCGCCTGCTGCGAGGCGATCGTCGCGACCGCCATCGGCCGCTCGGGCCGGATGCCGTTCTGGTGCGCGGTTTCGTAGATGACCGGCAGCAGCGGATAGACGATGTGGCCGGTGCCGGCGACGAAGGTGAAGCTCCAGGTCGTCAGCGGCGCGACGATCGTCACGTACTTCGGATTGGCGCGGATGATGCGTTCGGCGATGCGCACCAGGAAGTCGATGCCGCCGGCCGCGTCCATCACCGAGGCGGCCATGATGACCGCCAGGATGATCAGCATCACGTCGATCGGCGGCGAGGTCGGGTTGACGCCGAACGCCGACGACCAGGATCAGCAGGCCGACCGCACCCCACAGGCCGAGGCCGACGCCGCTGTAGCGCGCACCCATCCAGATCGCGGCCAGCACGACCACGAACTGCATGAAGATCGAGAGTGTCATGAGTATTCTCCCCGGCGGAAACTGTCCGCCGGATCAGCAGTCACTGCTCGAACTTCGGGCTGATCAGGTTCTCGAACGAGAACACCTCGTCCCACTTCTCCTGGGTGAGCAGCTTCCGTTCCTTGACGACGATGTCGTGCAGCGACTTGCCCGTCTCGTAGCCTTCCTTGGCGATCTCGGCGCACTGCTTGTAGCCCAGCGAGGGCTTCAGCACGGTCACGATGCCGAGCGAGTTCAACACCATTTCCTTCGTGCGCTCCGCGTTCGCGGTGATGCCCTGGATGCAGTTCACGCGCAGGCTGTTGACGGCGTTCTCCATCGTCGAGATCGAGGTGAAGAGGGCGAACGTGATCACCGGCTCCATGACGTTGAGCTGCAACTGTCCGGCCGAGGCCGCCAGCGTCACCGTCAGGTCGAGGCCTATGACGAGGAAGCCGGTCTGGTTGACGACTTCCGGGATCACCGGATTGACCTTGCCCGGCATGATCGACGAGCCGGGCTGCATCTGCGGCAGGTGGATCTCGTTGAAGCCGCAGCGCGGGCCGGAGGCCAGCAGGCGGATGTCGTTGCAGATCTTCGTCAGCTTCGATGATGTGCGCTTCAGCACGCCCGACAGCAGCACGTAGGCACCGGTGTCCGAGGTCGCCTCGATCAGGTCGCCGGCCAGGATGAACTTGAAGCCAGTGAGTTCCGAGAGGTACTTGGTCGCCAGTTCCGGATAGCCGGGGTGCGCCGTGACGGTGGTGCCGATCGCCGTGGCGCCGAGGTTGATCTCGTGCAGGAACTGGCGCACTTCGGCGATGCGCTGCACCTCCTCGCCCATCGTCGTGCCCCAGCCGTGGAATTCCTGGCCGAGCGACATCGGCACGGCGTCCTGCAGGTGGGTGCGGCCCATCTTCAGGACTTTGCTGAATTCCTTGCCCTTGGCGAAGAACGATTCCTGCAGCTTCGTCAACGCCTCCATGTAGCTGCCGAGCCGCAGGATCAGCGCGAGCCGGAAGGCGGTCGGGTACATGTCGTTGGTCGACTGCCCGAAGTTCACATGGTCGTTCGGGTTGACGTACTGGTACTCGCCCTTCTTGTGTCCAAGGCTTTCCAGCGCGACATTGGCGATCACCTCGTTCGCGTTCATGTTGGTCGAGGTGCCGGCGCCGCCCTGGATGAAGTCGGTGACGAACTGGTCGCGCAGCTCGCCGGCGATCAGCCGGTCGCACGCCGCCGCAATGGCGTTGGCGACCTTTGGATCCAGCACGCCGAGGTCGCGGTTGGCAAGCGCGGCGGCCTTCTTGGCGTACCCGAATGCCTTGACGAAGTAGGGCTCCGTCGACATCGGGATGCCGGTGATGTGGAAGTTCTCCTTGCCGCGCAGCGTCTGCACGCCGTAGTACGCGTTGTCCGGCAGCTCCTTCTGACCCAGGAAGTCCTTTTCGATACGTGCCATTGCGATTCCTTTCTGGTGATCGCAGGCTCGGTGGTCGCCTACTTCATGCCTTCGGCAACCATCTTCCTGCGGATGAATGCAATCTGCGTCTGCAGCGGCAGGTCCTTCGGGCAGACGTCGTGGCAGCCCAGCAGCGACATGCAGCCGAACACGCCGTTGTCGTCACCGACCAGTTCGTAGTAGTCGGCGTCGGTGCGCGCGTCGCGCGGATCGAGACGGAAGCGCGCGATCTTGTTGAGTCCGACGGCGCCGACGAAGTCCTCGCGCATGCGCGCGGTGCCGCAGGCCGACACGCAGCAGCCGCATTCGATGCAGCGGTCGAGCTCGTAGATCTTCTCGGCGAGATCCGGGTCCATCCGTTCCTCGATGCGCTGCAGGTCGACCTCCTGCTGCTTCATGTGAACCCAGGTCTCGAGCCGCTCGCTCATCGCGCGCATCCAGTTGCCGGTGTCGACCGACAGGTCGCCGATCAGCTTGAACACCGGCAGCGGCGCCAGTGTGATCTCGGGGCCGACGTTCTTCGTCAGCGTGCGGCAGGCGAGGCCCGGGCGCCCGTTGATCACCATCGCGCAGCTGCCGCAGATGCCGGCACGGCAGACAAAATCGAACTGCAGCGACGGATCGAGCTTGTCGCGGATCTCGCTGAGCGCGATGAACAGCGTCATGCCTTCGGTCTGCTCGAGCTCGTAGGTTTGCTGGTGCGGGACGCTGGCCGGGTCGGCCGGGTTGTAGCGCATGACGCGCAGGTGGATCTTGTCGCCGACCTTCGGCGGGTTCTGGGATGGATTCATCGCTGTTCCCGGAGATGAAGTCGATCGGAAGCTACTCGTTTTCCCACAGAAAGCCGGCTTCAGCGGCTTCCTCCCCGCCATTCCGAGGGGCCGGCGGAAGCTGCTCGTCGATCCGCTCGTTTCTTCCCCGCAGTGGCTTCGGCAGCAGGTGCTCGTACGGCATCAGCGCGTGCTGCCGATCGAAGCGGTCGGCGATCTTCTGCTTCACGGCATCGACCTCGGCCTGCCGCGCGGCGGTGTCCGGATGGTCGACGTAGTCCTTCGCGCCGTAGCCGCGCCAGCCGGGCGGCAACTCCATCTTCCGGATATCGAGCGCCTCGTACGCGAGCGTCGGCAGCGTCGCGTCACCCTGCCAGGTGGCGAGCGTGCGCTTCAGCCATTCCGCATCGTTGCGGCGGGGGTAATCCTCGCGGAAGTGCGCGCCGCGACTTTCGGTGCGGACCAGCGCGCCGTAGGAAACGCACAGCGCCAGCTTCAGCATCTTCTGCACGCGATAAGCCGTGACGAGCTCGGGATTGGCGCCGGCGGCCCGTGCCTTGAGGCCGATATTGCGACTGCGGACGAGCAGCTTCTGCAGTTCGTCGACGGCCTGCTCCAGGTCCTTGCCGCTGCGGAAGATGCCGACCTTGCCGGTCATGATCTCCTGCATCCGCGCCTTGATTGCGCTGGCATCCTCGGTGCCCTTGCCGAGCAGGATGCCATCGAGCTTCGCCTGCTCGTGCTGCAGGAAATCGCGCACGACGCCGGTCGGGATATTGACGTCGTTGTCGGCCTTGTCGCAGAAGTCCGCGATGTACTCGCCGACGATCATGCCGGCGACGACCGTCTCGGCGACCGAATTGCCGCCGAGCCGGTTGAAGCCGTGCATGTCCCAGCACGCGGCTTCGCCGGCGGCGAACAGTCCTCGCAGCGTCGGGCTCTGGCCGGTGTAGTCGGTGCGAACGCCGCCCATCGTGTAGTGCTGCGCCGGGCGCACCGCGATCAGGTCCTTGGTCGGGTCGATCCCGAGGAAGTAGTGGCAGATGTCCCACACCTCACGCAGGTTCGTGTGGATGTGCTTCTCGCCCAGCAGAGTGATGTCGAGCCAGATGTGGTCGCCGAAGCGCGACTTCACGCCCTTGCCCTTCTTGATGTGCTCTTCCATCCGGCGGCTCACGACGTCGCGCGACGCAAGCTCCTTCTTTTCCGGCTCGTAGTCGGGCATGAAGCGGTGGCCATCGGCATCCTTGAGCAGCCCACCGTCGCCGCGGCAACCCTCGGTAACCAGGATGCCGGCCGGGAAAATCCCTGTCGGGTGAAACTGCACGGCTTCCATGTTGCCGAGCGCGGCCACACCGGTCTCGAGCGCGATCGCGTGCCCGATACCCTCGCAGATCACCGCGTTGGTCGTCACCTGGTAGATGCGTCCGGCACCTCCGGTGGCGATCGCGGTCGCCTTTGCGACGTAGGCCGACAGCTCGCCGGTCACGAGGTCGCGCACGACCGCGCCGTAGCAACGGCCGCCATCGTGGATCAGCGCCAGCGCCTCGGTCCGCTCGAGCACCGGGATCGATTCTGCGATCGCGCGGTCGGCCACCGCAGTGAGCATCGAGTGGCCAGTCCCGTCGGCGGCGAAGCAGGTGCGCCACTTCTTGGTGCCGCCGAAGTCGCGCTGGGCGACCAGCCCATGCGCCTCGTCACGCTCGGTGATCGTGACTTTCTGGCTATTGATGACCACCTGGCGGTCGCCCTTGCGTACGCGGCTCCACGGCACGCCCCAGGCCGCCAGTTCGCGCACGGCCTTGGGCGCGGTGTTGACGAACATGCGGACCACGTCCTGGTCGGCGCCCCAGTCGCTGCCGCGTACCGTGTCCTCGAAGTGCACGTCCTCGTTGTCGCCCTGGCCCTTGATGACGTTGCCCAGGCTCGCCTGCATGCCGCCTTGCGCCGCCTTGCGAGTGCGAGCGCTTGGCGGGCACCAGCGACAGAATGATCGCGTCATGGCCGCGCCGCTTGGCGGCGATTGCCATGCGCAAGCCGGCGAGTCCGCCGCCGATCACCAGTACGTCGGTGTAGACGATCTTCATTTCACGGGCTCCTTCAGCCATGAGGGCCACCAGGCCGGAGGCGCTGACTGTGGTGGGGTCTGCAGCCACGCCGGCGTGTAGCGCACGCCGGGATTGTCACGGTGCGCGTAGCCGATCTTCATGTACGCGGCGAGCGTCGTCAGCCCCAGCACGATGAAGAATACCGACAGCGCCCACTTGAGCTTCTTCAGGTTCTTGCGCGTGGCGTTGGGGTCCTTGTCCCTCGAACCACCCCCACTTGACCGCGAGCCGGTACAGGCCGATGCCGCCGTGCAGCTCGACCGCGAACAACAGCACCAGGTACAGCGGCCACCAGCGCCCGCTCCATACCCGGTCGGCCGACTCGAACGGGCCGATCAGTCCCGGGTGCATCAGCATCTGATACAGGTGCACAGAAGCAAGGAAGAACATCGCGAACCCGGTGACGACCTGCCACCACCACAGCGTCGTGTCCTCGTGGTGCATCATGCCCATGTGGTCGCGGTAGACGCGGTACTGCGCATAGTTGATCGGGAACTTGCGCACCGCGAGCCCGGCGTGGGCGATGAACAGGATGAACACCGATCGCCACGACGCCCGACACGATCACCGGATAGGCCTCGCCGAAGAAGAAGTAACCCTCGAACATCTTCGTGATGACCCACATCGCGTCGTAGTCCGAGCAGGATCGACGACACGAAGAACATGTGGCCCCACATGAACAGGCCGAGGATCAGCCCGCTCGCGCTCTGCGCGAAGTCGAGGCGCGCCGGCCAGCGGCTCTTGCGCGGGTGGGGCGCTGCGAGTCGCGATCGATTGCGCTTGGGAAGTCATGCGGGAACTCCTGTGGTCGACGCGGGCAACCGCCTGGCGTGATTGGTTTCCACCATGCGATGCGAAGTCTCGGCTTCGGTTCTCATCCGGCGTTGATGCCCGTCAAGTGGGGCAGTTGGGGGCATCGTCGCAGCTTCAGTTGACCGCCGTCAACCACGTTACGAAAGGCGATGCCACGATGCGGCGCAAGACGAGCGTCTGGCGCAAGAACAGGACGCCCCACTGATTCCGAGAGGCAGGGTAAGAATGCTTCAGGTCCGGATACACGGCCGGGGCGGGCGGGGCCTCGTGTCAAACGCCGAGCTGCCTTTCCCGTTCGATACGAGCGCGGGAGGCATCTGATGTACACGATCCAACGCCGCGAGGCATTCTCCGACACGACATTCCTGTGGGACGTCATGGCGCCGGACGTCGCGAAGTCGGCGGAGCCCGGCCACTTCGTGATGCTGCGCCTGCATGAAGGCAGCGAACGCATTCCGCTGACCGTCGCCGATTACGACCGCGATGCCGGCACCGTCACGCTGGTCGTGCAGGCGCTCGGCAAGACGACGCTCGAGATGCGCGACCGCTACCAGGCCGGCGACACTTTCGCCGACTTCGTCGGCCCGCTCGGACTGCCGCAGCACGTCGAGCGCTTCGGGCACGTTGTGCTGGTCGGTGGCGGACTCGGCGTCGCGCCGGTCTATCCGCAGTTGCGCGCGTTCAAGGCGGCCGGCAACCGCACCACCGGCATCATCGGCTTCCGCAACAAGGACCTCGTCTTCTGGGAAGACCGGTTCGGCGCGCAATGCGACAACCTGATCGTCTGCACTGACGACGGCAGTTACGGCAAGCCTGGCTTCGTCACGGCGGCGCTGCAGGAAGTGCTGGAGCGCGACAAACCGGATCTCGTCGTCGCGATCGGCCCGCTGCCGATGATGAACGCCTGCGTCGAAACCACGCGGCCGTTCGGCGTGAAGACGATGGTGTCGCTGAACGCGATCATGGTCGACGGCACCGGCATGTGCGGCTCGTGCCGCGTGACGGTCGGTAACGAGATCAGGTTCGCCTGCGTTGACGGGCCGGACTTCGACGGTCACCAGGTCGACTTCAAGGAACTGATGCTGCGCCAGAAGCGCTTCAAGGGCGAGGAGGCGACGGCCAACACCGATTACGCGCACGTCTGCCAGGTCGACCAGCAGCTCTTCGTCGAAGGCAAGCGCAACTACAAGAAGTTCAAGGACGTGCCGCCGCATGCGGTGAAGATGCCCGAGCGCGACGCGCTCGAGCGCTCGCGCAACTTCAAGGAAGTGAACCTCGGCTATGCGATGGCCGACGCGCTGGCCGAGGCCGAGCGCTGCATCATGTGCACCAAGCCGACCTGCATCGAGGGCTGCCCGGTCGGCATCGACATTCCGCGCTTCATCCGCCACCTGCTGGTGCGCGACCTCGACGGCGCGCTCGGCGTCATCAACGAATCGAACCTGTTTCCGTCGGTTTGTGGCCGGGTCTGTCCGCAGGAATCGCAGTGCGAGGCGCAGTGCCAGGTCGGCAAGAACAAGAAGACGCCGATGGAACCGGTCGCGATCGGCCGGCTCGAGCGCTTCGTCGGTGACAACGCGCGAGCCTCAAACGCGGCGTCGGCCGCGGTGGACGGCACAGCTCGGCAAGGTCGCGATCGTCGGCTCGGGGCCGTCGGGGCTCGCCGTCGCCGCGGACCTCGCCAAGTACGGCTGCGAGGTCACGGTGTTCGAGGCACTGCACGTCGTCGGTGGAGTCCTGCAGTACGGCATTCCGTCGTTCCGTCTGCCGCGCGAGATCATCAGCCGAGAGGTCGACAACCTGAAGACGATGGGCGTCAGGTTCGAAACCAACAAGGTGATCGGCAAGACCTTCTCGATCCCGCAACTGCTGGGCGAGATGGGCTTCGATGCCGCCTTCGTCGGTGCCGGTGCGGGCGCGCCCGCCTTCCTCGGCATTCCGGGCGAGTACGCGGGGCAGGTCTATTCGGCCAACGAGTTCCTGACCCGCGTCAACCTGATGGGCGGCGATCGCTTCCCGTTCCTCGACACGCCAATCACGCTCGGCAAGAGTGTCGTCGTCATTGGCGCCGGCAACACCGCGATGGACTGCCTGCGGGTGGCGAAGCGGCTCGGCACGCCGACCGTGCGCTGCGTCTACCGCCGCTCGGAGGCCGAGGCGCCGGCGCGCATCGAGGAACTGCGGCATGCGAAGGAAGAGGGCATCGAATTCTTCTTCCTGCACGGCCCGAAGGAGATCCTGGTCGATGCCGACGGCAACGTGCGCGGCATGCGGGTGCAGAAGATGGCGCTCGGCGAGCCCGACGAGAAGGGCCGCCGCCAGCCGGTGCCGCAGAACGAATTCGTCGAGCTCGACTGCGACACCGTGATCTACGCGCTCGGGACCAAGGCCAACCCGATCGTCACCAAATCCACGCCGGGCCTCGAGCTGAACAAGTGGGGCTACATCGTCGCTGACGCGCAGACGCAGGCCACCAGCGTGCCGGGCGTGTTCGCCGGCGGCGACATCGTCACGGGCGGTGCGACCGTGATCCTGGCGATGGGCGCCGGACGCCGCGCCGCGCGGGCGATCGGCGCGTATCTGGCCGGCGGCAAGCGCACCTGGCCGATCACGCAGGCCGATGCCGACGCATTCGTGCCGCCGGCTCGGTCGGCGGCCGCACAGTCGCCCTGCCACTGCCACCACCGCCGAGGCCAGGTCATGAACTTCTGCCCGCGCTGCCATCGCCCGCTCGAAGGCGACGAGTCCTACATCTGCTGCGCCGGCATGGAACTCACCTGGCGCTGCACCGAGTGCCACAAGGTGGCCGAGGGCTTCGCGTTTCCGTACGGCCTGTGCCCGTACTGCAAGGGCCGGCTGGAACTGCTCGACCGCGGCGCGATCGAGGACGACCGCGCACTGGAAGCCATCCGCAAGGCGTTCGAGATCGAGCTCGGCGGCCACGCGTTCTACGAGCGTGCTGCGCGCGATGCGAATGACCCGGTGCTCCAGGACCTGTTCAGCCGCTTTGCCGAAATGGAAAGGGAGCACATGGAAACGCTGAAGAAGCGTTACCACGCTGACCTTCCACCGGCCGCCGCGGATTTCCAGGTCGACCGCGCAGCGATCTTCGCCGGTGTCGACCGCCGGCCCGAGGACCCCGCGAATCTCTTCCGCATCGCGATCGCCTTCGAGCAGCGCGCGGTCGAGTTCTTCGCGCGCGAAGGCGAGCGCGCTGCCTGCGGGCTCTGCCGAGCGCGAGCTGTACCGCGAGCTCGCGGCCGAAGAACGCGAGCACGTCGAGCTGCTGACCACCGAGTTTCGCCGCTGGGTCGCCGGCAAGGCCGGGATCCTCTAGTGCACGCTCCGCAGGGAAAGCCATGACCAAGCACCCGTATGTCCTCGACGGCAACGAAGCCGCCGCCCGCATCGCGCACCTGCTGTCGGAAGTCATCGCGATCTACCCGATCACGCCGTCGTCGACGATGGGCGAGCTGGCCGACGCCTGGTCGGCGGCCGGTACGAAGAATCTGTGGGGCCAGGTGCCACAGGTCATCGAGATGCAGAGCGAGGCCGGCGCCGCGGGCGCGGTGCACGGCTCGCTGCAGGCCGGCGCACTGACGACGACGTTCACCGCGTCGCAGGGCCTGCTGCTGAAGCTGCCCAACATGTTCAAGATTGCCGGCGAGCTGACTCCCGCGGTGTTCCACATCGCCGCGCGCACACTGGCGACCCATGCCCTGTCGATCTTTGGTGATCACAGCGACGTGATGTGCGCGCGCACGACCGGCTTCGCGCTGCTCGCGGCGTCGAGCGTGCAGGAAGCGCAGGACATGGCGATGATCGCGCACATGGCAACGCTGAAGGCGCGCGTGCCGTTCCTGCACTTCTTCGACGGCTTCCGCACCAGCCACGAGGTCAACAAGATCGACCTGCTGATGAAAGACGAGGCGCGGCAGCTGATCGACGACGAACTGGTGCAGGCGCATCGGGCGCGGGCGCTGAACCCGGACGCCCCGGTGATCCGCGGCACCGCGCAGAACCCGGACGTGTTCTTCCAGGCGCGTGAGGCGTGCAACCGGTTCTATATGGCGGTGCCCGGCATCGTCACCGAGGCGATGGAGCGCTTCGCGAAGGTCACCGGCCGCCGCTACAGCCTGTTCTGGTACGCCGGCGCGCCTGATGCCGAGCGCGTGATCGTGCAGATGGGCTCGGGTGTCGGCGCGACGCGCGAGGCGGTGCAGAAGCTGCAGGCGGCGGGCGAAAAAGTCGGGTTGGTCACCGTGCGACTGTACCGGCCGTTCGATGCGCAGGCCTTCATCGCGGCGCTGCCGAAGTCGGTCAAGTCGATCGCGGTGCTCGACCGCACCAAGGAACCCGGCGCGCTGGGCGAGCCGCTCTATCAGGACATCGTCACCGCGCTGGTCGAGGCCTGGCACGTGAGATGTGCCGATGCCGCGCGTGATCGGCGGACGCTACGGCCTGTCGTCGAAGGAGTACACGCCGGCGATGGCCAAGGCCGTGCTCGATGAGCTGAAGCAGGCGGCACCGAAGCGCCACTTCACGGTCGGCATCAACGACGACGTCACGCACCTGTCGTTGAAGGTCGACGAGGAGTTCGACACCGAGGCCAAGGGCGTGACCCGGGCGGTGTTCTACGGCCTCGGAGCCGACGGCACCGTGGGCGCGACCAAGAACACGGTCAAGATCATCGGCGAGAACACGCCACTGCACGCGCAGGGCTACTTTGTCTACGACAGCAAGAAGTCCGGCGCAATTACGGTCTCGCACCTGCGCTTCGGCCCCGAGCCGATCGAATCGACCTACCTGGTGAAGCGCGCGGACTTCGTCGCCTGCCACCAGTTCGAGTTCATGGAAAAGCTCGATGTGCTCGAGCTGGCCCGGCCCGGGGCGACCTTCCTGCTGAACAGTCCTTTCGGCCCCGACGAGGTCTGGAGCCGGCTCCCGCGCGAAGCGCAGCAGACGATCGTGGAACGCAAGCTCAAGTTCTATGTGGTCGATGCGCTGGCGGTCGCAAGGACCGCCGGACTCTCGGGCCGCATCAACACGGTGACGCAGGCGTGCTTCTTCGCGATCTCGGGCATTCTGCCGCGCGACGAAGCAATCGCGAAGATCAAGGACGCGATCCGCAAGACCTACGGCAAGCGCGGCGAAACCGTACTGGCGCGCAACTTCGCGGCGGTCGATGCGTCGCTCGCGGCGATGGCCGAGGTGAAGGTGCCGGAGCGCGCCGATTCTCTGCTGTCGCGGCGGCCGATCGTGCCGAAGGCCGCACCGGACTTCGTGCAGCGCGTGACCGCGATGATGCTCGACGGCAAGGGCGATCTCTTGCCGGTGTCGGCGCTGCCGGTTGACGGCACCTTCCCGACCGGCACCACCCAGTGGGAAAAGCGCAGCATCGCGCAGGAAATCCCGATCTGGGACGAAAAGCTCTGCACACAGTGCGCGATCTGCCCGCTGGCGTGTCCGCACGCGGCGATCCGCATGACGGTTCTCTCACCGGAGGAGATGAAGCGCGCGCCGTCAACCTTCAAGGCGGTGCCCTGGACACGCAAGGACAGCCTCGAAGGCATGCTGTACAGCCTGCAGGTTGCGCCCGAGGACTGCACGGGCTGCGGCGTCTGCGTCGACGTCTGCCCGACTCGCAGCAAGGAGGTCGTCAAGCTCAAGGCGATCAACATGGCGCCGAAGCTGGAGCACCTTGAAGCCGAGCGCGCGAATTATGAGTTCTTCCTCAGCCTCCCCGAGGCCCGGCCAGCCTTCGACAAGATCGACGGCCTGCGCGGCTCGCAGTTGCGCCAGCCGCTCTTCGAGTACTCGGGTGCCTGCTCGGGTTGCGGTGAGACGCCGTACCTGAAGCTGCTGACGCAGCTCTATGGCGACCACCTGGTGATCGCCAACGCGACCGGCTGCTCGTCGATCTACGGCGGCAACCTGCCGACGACGCCGTATTCGAAGAACGCCGAGGGGCAGGGACCGGCCTGGGCCAACAGCCTGTTCGAGGACAACGCCGAGTTCGGGCTCGGCATGCGGCTGGCGATCGACGCGCAGCGCGAGCTGGCACAGATGCTGGTGAAGCAGCTGCGCGATGCGATCGGCACTGAACTCGCCGATGCGCTGGTCGATGCGCCGCAGGACAACGATGAGCTGATCAAGGCGCAGCGCGTCGCGCGTCAGGCAGATGAAGCAGGTCCTCGGCGCGTTGCGGCACTCCCGAGGCAGCGCAACTGCTTGCGGTCGCCGACAACCTGGTCACGCGCAGCGTATGGATCGTCGGCGGTGACGGTTGGGCCTATGACATCGGCTACGGCGGGCTCGACCACGTGCTGGCCTCGGGCCGCAACGTCAACATCCTGGTGCTCGATACCGAGGTCTACTCGAACACCGGCGGCCAGGCCTCGAAGTCGACGCCGCGCGGCGCAGTGGCGAAGTTCGCGGCCGCCGGCAAGTCGATCGGCAAGAAGGACCTCGGCATGATCGCGATGGCCTATGGCAACGTCTACGTGGCCCAGGTCGCGATGGGCGCGAACCCGGTGCACACCGTGCGCACCTTCCAGGAAGCGGCTGCGTGGAACGGGCCGTCGCTGATCATCGCCTACAGCCACTGCATCGCGCACGGCATCGATATGACGACCGGCATGAGCCACCAGCGCGACGCCGTCAAGAGCGGCTATCTGACGCTGTACCACTACGACCCGCGGCTCGGCATGGGCGGAGCCGACCAGCCGCTGAAGCTCGACTCGCGCAAGCCGACGATTGCCGCTCGAGCAGTTCACGATGAAGGAAGGGCGCTACGCGATGCTGGCGCAGTCCGACCCGGTGCGCGCGAAGGCGTTCGGCCGGCAGGCGCAAGCCGAAGCCGATGCGCGCTGGCAGTTCTACGAACAGGTGGCCGGCGTGCATCGTGTGCGTCGCCGCCGGCGCGGTGGACGAGATCGCAGTGGCGCCGGAAGCCGCCGCCGAACCGGCGAAGGCCCAGACTCAGGAGACCCCGTCATGAGCATCGACCTGAGCACGCGCTACCTCGGGCTCGCGCTGAAACACCCGGTCGTCGCGTCGGCTTCGCCGCTGACCGGATCGATCGACAGCCTCAAACGCCTGGAGGATGCCGGCATCGCCGCGGTCGTTCTGCCTTCGCTGTTCGAGGAACAGATCGAGCACGAAGAGATGGCGACCCACAACCTGATGCTCTACGGCGCCGAGCTTTCGCCCGAGGCGCGCGGATTCTTCCCGGAGCAGCAGCAGTACAACACCGGACCGGACCGCTATCTCGCGCTGATCGGCGAGGCGAAACGGGCGCTGCGCGTTCCGGTGATCGCCAGCCTGAACGGCCACACGCCGGGCGGCTGGACGAACATCGCGCGGCAGATAGAGCAGGCCGGCGCGGATGCGATCGAGCTGAATGTCTATTTCCTCGCCACCCAGCTCGACGACAGCAGCGCCGCCGTTGAGGCCCGCTATGTCGATCTGGTCAGGTCGGTTGCGGGACAGGTGAAGATCCCGGTCGCGGTCAAGGTGGCGCCGTACTTCAGCGCGATGGCCAACATGGCGAACCGGCTGGCGCAGGCCGGTGCCGCCGGCCTGGTGCTCTTTAACCGCTTCCTGCAGCCCGACATCGAGCTGGAAGACTTGCAGGTCGCGCCGCACCTGGCGCTGTCGACATCCGACGAACTGCTGCTGGCGCTGCGCTGGATCGCGATCCTGCACGGTCGCGTGAAGGCGAGCCTGGCGGCGACCGGCGGCGCACACACGCCCGCGGACGTGCTGAAGCTGATCCTGGCCGGCGCCGACTGCGTGATGATCGCCAGCAGCCTGCTGCGCAAGGGGCCGGACCATGTCGGCGCGCTGGTGCGCGGCGTGCAGGCGTGGCTGACCGAGCGCGAGTACCGGTCGATCGAGCAGATGAAGGGTTCGCTGAGCCAGCTCTCGTGCCCGGACCCGGACGCGTTCGAACGCGCCAACTACATGAAGGCGCTGAAGTCGTACACCAGCGAATTCGCCTAGAACTCCACAGGAGGACCCCATGGCCCTGCTCATCAACGACGACTGCACCGGTTGTGACGCCTGCAAGCCTGTTTGCCCGAACGAGGCGATCAGCGTCGGCAGCCCGATTTATCTGATCGACCCCGGCAAGTGCACCGAATGCGTCGGCGCGCACGATACGCCCCAGTGCATCGACGTCTGCCCGGCCGACTGCATCATTCCCGACCCGAGCCACGCGGAAACCCCTGAGCAGCTCAAGGCCAAATACGATCGTTTGCACAGCTGAGCCGGCGTTTGATTCGTGTCAAGCCGATTGCCGCGCTTGCCCGTAGCGTTGCCGCGTCGCGTCCGGCCTTCACTTCACGACGCAGTGGCCAGGGTGAGCTGACATCGAACCGGTGACTCAACGGGCCTTTCAACGAAGATGACGACTGCACACACGACACACCGACGGCCCCGGCGCGCCTCGGCTCCATTGCCGAAGTGGTTCCCGCGCGGCACGGCGGTGCTGCGAGATCCGTCGCTGAACAAGGGCACGGCGTTCACCGACGCGGAGCGCGAGGTCCTCGGACTGCGCGGCCTGCTGCCGCCGCACGTCTCGACGCCCGAGGAGCAGGTCACGCGCGTGCTCGAGAACTTCCGCCGCCTGCAGACCCCGCTCGCGAAGTACATCATGCTCGAGTCGCTGCAGGACCGGAACGAGACGCTGTTCTATCGCGTCGTCCTCGAGAACCCGGACGAGATGATGCCGATCATCTACACGCCGACGGTCGGTCTCGCGTGCCAGCAGTTCGGCCACATCTACCGGCGTCCGCGAGGCCTGTTCGTCAGTGCGAATGACCGCGGCCGTGTGGAGCACGTGCTGCGCAACTGGCCCGACCGAGATGCGGCCATCATCGTCGTCACCGACGGCGAGCGCATCCTGGGTCTCGGCGACCTTGGGGCCAACGGCATGGGCATTCCGATCGGGAAGCTGGCGCTGTACACCGCGCTGGCCGGCGTGCATCCGCGCCACTGCCTGCCGGTGATGCTCGACGTCGGCACCAACAACGAGGCACTGCTCGCGGACCCGCTGTACGTGGGACTGCGGCGCAAGCGGCTCGCCGGCGCCGAGTTCGACGCACTGGTCGAGGAGTTCATCGCGGCAAGCCAGGTCGTCTTCCCCGGCGTGCTGGTCCAGTTCGAGGACTTCGCCAACCACAACGCGTTCCGGCTGCTGCAGCGCTATCGCGACCGGATCTGCTCGTTCAACGACGACATCCAGGGCACGGCGAGCGTCACGGTGGCCGGCATCTTCTCGGCGCTGCGTGTGACGAAGCAGAAGATGCGCGAGCAGACGTTCCTCTGCCTTGGCGCCGGGGAGGCCGCGACCGGCATTTCCGATCTGCTGGTCGCCGCGATGCAGGCCGATGGCCTCAATGAGCGCGAAGCGCGGGGTCGCTGCTGGCTGGTCGACTCCAAGGGTCTGGTTGTCGCCGAGCGGAAAGATCTCGCCGAACACAAGAAGCCTTACGCCCACGAGCACACGCCGGTCGGCAGTTTCATCGGGGCGGTGAATGCGCTGAAGCCGACGGCAATCATCGGGGTCGGTGCGACGCCCAACACGTTCACGCGCGAGGTTGTCGAGACGATGACGCGGCTGAACGAGCGTCCGATCGTCTTTGCGCTGTCGAACCCGACCTCGCGGGCGGAATGCACGGCGGAGCAGGCCTATCAATGGTCTGGCGGCAAGGCGCTCTTCGCGTCCGGCAGCCCGTTCGAGCCGGTCGACTACAACGGGCGCCGCTATGTGTCACGTCAGGGCAACAACTCCTACATCTTTCCAGGCGTCGGACTGGGCGCCATAGCCGTGGGCGCGGCGCGCGTCACCGACGACATGTTCATGGCGGCGGCGCGTGCGCTGGCCGAAACGGTGACGACATCGGATCTCGACCAGGGCAGCCTCTATCCGCCGCTGCAGTCGATCCGCGCCGCGTCGCTCTCCGTCGCCACGGCGGTCGCCGAAGTTGCCTTCCGCGACGGGCTGGCCGGGATCGAGCGGCCGGGTGATCTGGCGGCGTACATCCGCAGCCAGATGTACCAGCCCGAGTATCCGAGCTACACGTCGTGAGCAACCGCGCCGAAAGCCGCCCGCAATGAATCCGTATGTCGTCTTCCTGATCTACATGATCGCGATCCTGAGTCTGGTCGCGGTGATGCTGCTGCTGAACCGCATGCTGGGGCCGAAGCCGGTGGACACCGCGGTCAAGCTGGAAGCGTTCGAGTGCGGGGCCACGGCGGTCGATCCGCGCAACGTCAAGGCGGTGCCCGCCAAGTACTACGCGGTCGCGATCGTCTTCATCCTGTTCGATCTCGAGACCGTGTTCCTGTTCATCTGGGCGCTCGGCGCGCAGCCGGTCACCGGGACGATGCTGGTCACCTTCATCGTCTTCATGGCGCTGCTGGTGCTCATCCTGCTTTACGTCTATCGCGCGCGGCTGCTGGAGAGCGTGACCGAATGAGCCGACCGTCAGCCCACGATTCCGATCTCACCCGCGGGCGGCGGCAAGAGCGCCGCCTTCGAGTATCTGACGACCAAGAAGGACGAGCTCGCCGGCTGGGCGCGCAAGTTCTCGATCTTTCCATACCCGTTCGTCACTGCCTGCTGCGCGATGGAGTTCATGTCGGTGAGCTCGACCCCGTACGACACCGACCGCTTCGGCGCAGCGCTGCCGCGCTTCTCGCCGCGCCAGTCCGACCTGCTGATGGTCGTGGGCACCGTGACGCACAAGCAGGCACCGATCCTGCTCAAGGTCTACGAGCAGATGTGCGAGCCGAAGTGGGTCATGGCCTTCGGCGTGTGCGCGACCAGCGGCGGCTTTTATCAGAACTACGCGGCGCTCGCCGGCATCGACCGCGTCATTCCCGTCGATGTCTACATCCCGGGTTGCCCGCCGCGGCCGGAGACCGTCATCGACGGCATCATGCAGCTGCAGGACAAGATCGCGCGCCAGAAGCACGTGATCCTGACGAAGGACTTCTGATGGCCGCGCCGATCTTCGATTCGATCCAGGCGCAGCTCGGAAGCATTGCGACCACGAGCTCCGTGTCGCACGGAACCCTGGTTGTCGAGATCGCCCCCGCCGCGCTGTCCGATCTGGTGCAGACGCTGAAGTCTGCATGCAAGTTCGACATGCTGCTCGATGTCACGGCGACCGACTGGCCGAGCCGGCAGCCGCGCTTCGACGTCGTCTGGCACTTCTATTCGACGACGCACCGGGTCCGTGTGCGCGTGAAGACGCAGGTTCCGGAGGGCGAGCCGGTGGTTGATTCGTTGACGCGGCTTTATGGATCCGCCGGCCTTCATGGAGCGCGAATGCCACGAGATGTACGGCATCCGCTTCGACGGCAACGCCGACCTGCGGCCGATCCTGCTGTACGAAGGCTTCGTCGGCTATCCGCTGCGCAAGGACTATCCGAAGCTTGGCGAGCAGCCGCTGGTGCCGTACCGCGAGGGGTTCGACCTGCGGAGCGGACGCGGGGCTGACATGGAGATGAAGATCCCCAATCCCGATCCGGCCGGCGTTCACGACGCCGCAGCGCGACGACACGGTCATCGTCAACATCGGGCCCGTCGCACCCGGCGACGCACGGCACGATCCAGATCGTCGCCGAGCTCGATGGCGAGAAGATCCTGCGCACCGACGTGCATTGCGGCTACCTGCACCGCGGCTTCGAGAAGGAGTGCGAGGACCACACCTGGCACAACCTGATCCCGTATGTCGACCGGCTCAACTACTGCTCGGCGCTGATCAACGACTTCGCCTACTGCGACGCCGTCGAGCAGCTGATGGGCGTCGAGATCACGCCGCGCACGAAGTACCTGCGCACGCTGCTGTCCGAGTACTCGCGGCTGGCCGACCACCTGACCTGCATCGCGGCCACGCTGATGGAACTCGGCGCGATGACCGCGTTCCTGTACCTGGTGATGATCCGCGACTACATCTACGAGCACCTCGCGGACCTGACCGGTGCGCGCGTGACCTATACCTACGGCCGCATCGGCGGCCTGGCGCGCGACCTGCCCGACGGCTGGCTCAAGCGCCTCGAGCAGATCCTCGACCCAGTACGAGGAGTTCATCGGCCGGGTCCATGGACTGATGGACCGCAACCGCATCTTCATCGACCGCACGCGCGACGTCGGCGTGCTGACGACCGCCGACGCGATCAACTGGGGCTACACCGGACCGATCCTGCGTTCGACCGGCGCGCCGCGCGACCTGCGCAAGGACACGCCGTACCTCGCCTACGCCGAGCTCGACTTCGAGGTGCCGGTCGGCATCAAGGGCGACAACTACGACCGCTACTACGTGCGCATGCGCGAGATGGACGAGTCGGTGCACATGATCCGCCAGCTGATCGACATGCTGCCGGCCGGCCCGATCAACGTCGACGACCGTCGCTGCACGTTCCCGCCCAAGCAGCTCGTCTACAGCGAGATCGAATCGCTGATCAACCACTTCAAGCTGGTCATGGACGGGCCGCGCGTGCCGGCCGGCGAGATCTACGTCGCGCACGAGGGCGCCAACGGCGAGCTCGGCTTCTTCCTGGTCAGCGACGGCAGCGGCACGCCGCACAAGGTGCACGTGCGCTCGCCATCGTTCGTCCACATGGGCGGCGTGCACCGGATGCTCGACGGCTACCAGCTCGCCGACCTGATCCCGACCTTCGGCTCGATCAACATGATCGGCGGGGAGTGCGATGACCGCTGACGATGCACTGATCGATGAACACCTGCTGCCCGAGTTCGAGCAGCTCAAGAAGCGCTATCCGGCGGGTTTCGAGTCCTCGCTGACGCTGCCGTGCCTGCGCCGCATCCAGCAGGAGCGCGGCTATGTCGCCGACGAGGACATCGACTGGCTGGTCGAGTACCTCGGCGTGCCGCGCATCCAGATCGAGGAGGTGCTGTCGTTCTACACGCAATACCGGCGCGCGCCGATCGGCCGCTGGCACCTGCAGACCTGCCACAACGTCTCGTGCTCGATGCGCGGCGCGGAGCGCCTGATCGACCACCTGGCCCGGCGCCTCGGCATCCAGCCCGGCGAGACCACGGCGGACGGCCGCTACACGCTGTCGCACGTCGAGTGCCTGGGCTCGTGCGGCACCGCGCCGGTGGTGATGGTGAACGACGCCTACCACGAGAACATGGACGCAGAGAAGGTCGACGCGCTGCTGGAGGCTACCTGAACATGACCGCGGCCAGACGAAGCTGCTGATGACCTTCCCGGTCACGCCGACCTCGCATCGGCTCGACGAGGTGCGCGCCCGCGGCGGTTACGAAGACGCTGAAGAAGGTCCTGGCGTCGATGACGCCGGAGCAGGTGACGCAAGGAAGTCACGGCGGCGGGGATCCTCGGACACGGCGGCGCCGCGTTCCCGGTCGGTCGCAAATGGTCGGTCGTGCACCTGAACGACGGCCAACCACACTACCTGTGCGCCAACGCCGACGAAGGCGAGCCGGGCACGTTCAAGGACCGCTGGATCCTCGAGAACGCGCCGCACCTGCTGCTCGAGTCGATGGCTGATCGCGGCCTATGCACTGCAGGTGCGCAACGCGCTTCGTCTATATCCGCGGCGAGTTCGACCTGCCGTACCGGCGGCTGCAGGAGGCGGTGGATGAGGCCTACGCCGCCGGGCTGCTCGGCGAGAGATCCTCGGCACCGACTTCGCCTGCGACCTCGTCGTCTATCGCGGTGCCGGCTCGTATGTCTGCGGCGAGGCCTCGGCACTGATCACCTCGATCGAGGGCAAGAAGGGCTACCCGCGCAACCGGCCGCCGCGGCTGACCGTGCGCGGCCTCTACCAGCGGCCGACCGTCATCAACAACGTCGAGACGCTGTCGAACGTCGCCATCATCGTCGCGCATGGGCGCCGAGGAGTTCCGCAAGGTCGGCACCGCGAAGAGCCCGGGCACGCAGCTGGTCTCGATCTCGGGTCACGTCGCCAAGCCGGGCGTCTACGAGGTCGAGTACGGCTATCCGCTCGCCAAGTTCATCTACGACGACTGCGGCGGCGTGCTGGGCGGCAAGGCTCTGAAGTGCATCATCCCTGGCGGCATCTCGACCAAGGTGCTGACGGCCGCGGAAATCGCGCACGGTGACCTACGACCACAAGGCGATGGAGGCGGTGGGCTCGCAGGTCGGATCCGGCGGCATGGTCGTCATCGCCGAGGGCACCTGCATGGTGCGCCTGCTGCAGGTCATGCTGCGCTTCTATCACCACGAGTCGTGCGGCCAGTGCACGCCGTGCCGCGAGGGCATGGGCTGGCTGCACCGGATCATCGACCGCATCGTGGCCGGGCAGGGGCGGCCCGAGGACATCGACACGATGGTCCGAATTTCCAATGCCAACGACGGCACGACGATCTGCGGCATGGGTGATGCCGCCGGCTTCGCAACGGTCGGCATCATCGCCAAGTACCGCGACGAGTTCGAGTACTACATCGCCAACGGGCGCTCGAAGTGCGGCGGTCGGCTCGAGGTCGACATGGCCGAGCGGGAGGCCGCACATGCCTGACTTCTTCATCAACGGCCAGCCGGTCAGCGCCGCCAAGGGCCAGACGGTGATGCAGGCGGCCAGGGCCGCGGGCTTCTTCATCCCGACCTTCTGCTGGCATCCGAACCTGTCGGTCTCCGGCAACTGCCGCATCTGCGTCGTCGAAGTCGAAGGCGAGGGCGGCGGCGGCAGCTGGATGGAGATCGCCTGCAACATGCCCGTGACCGAAGGCATGCGGGTGCTGACGGATTCCGAAGCGGTGCGGGCGCGTCGGCGCGAGACGCTGCAGTTCATCCTGCTGAACCACCCGGTCGACTGCGGCATCTGCGACAAGGCCGGCGAGTGCACGCTGCAGGACTACCACTACGAGATGAACGGCCTGCCGTCGGTGTCGACGGTGCCGAAGGTGCATGCGACGAAGTATTTCGACCTGTCGAGCCGGATCGTGCTCGACAACGAGCGTTGCATCGTCTGCTCGCGCTGCGTGCGTTTCACGCGCGAGATCTCGAAGTCCCACGCGCTCGGCATTCAGAACCGCGGTGACAGCTCGCTGGTCCGTCCGGTCGAGAACACCGACTTCGAGGCCGATCCGTACTCCGACAACGTCATCGACATCTGTCCGGTTGGCGCGCTGCTGTCCAAGCAGTTCCTGCACAAGTCGCGCGTCTGGTACCTGAAGGCCACGCCGTCGGTCTGCCCGGGCTGCAGCCGCGGCTGCACAGTGGACCTTTGGCACCGCAGGGCCGAATGGAAGCTCAACGCGCTCGACCCGCGCGAGAACACGGCCATCGCCCGCGTGACGCCGCGCGAGAATCCGGCGGTCAACGGCCCGTGGATCTGCAACAAGGGACGCGATCTCGCTCAGATCTTCGAGCGTCCGCGCGCCGAACAGGCGCTGCTGAAAGGCAAGCCGGCCACTCTCGCTGATGCGATTGCCGCTGCGCTCCGCCTGGTGCGCGAAGCCAGGCGGCCCGCGGCGCTGGTTTCCAGTTGGGGATCGAACGAGGAACTGGCGGCGTTCAAGGCAGCACTGGGTGACCGCTTCGCGTGTGTCGTCAAGTCCGACTGGCAGCCGCAGCCGGGTGAAGTCGTCGAGGACGACCTGCTGATCCGCGCCGACAAAAACCCGAACACGCGCGCGGCACAGGAACTCTTCGGTACGGAGCCTCACCTGGTGCCGGCGGATGCCGACCTGGTGCTGGTGTGGGGCGAGGGCGCGAGCTTCGCCGATCTGCCACGGGGCGTGAAGGTGATCCTGCTCGGTTCCTACCTGGCGCCGGAAAATGGCCACGCGGATGTTTTCGTGCCGATCAGCATCCAGACCGAGCGGGCCGGGCACTACACCAACTTTGCCGGAGTCGTGAGCCGCTTCGAGCCCATCGTCCGCAAGAAGGATGGTGTCGCGCATGCGGAGCAGCTGTTCGCGCAGCTGGCCGCCAGGACCGAGGCACTTGCATGATCCAGGACCTCGTCATCTCCATCGTCTTCATCACCTACGCGATCTCGGTGCTGATGGGCTTCGGCACGATCCTGACCTGGGTCGAGCGCAAGCAGGCCGCCGTGATGTCGGATCGCATCGGGGCCAACCGCGCGTACCTGCGCATCCCGTTCACGCAGGTAAAGCTGGTCTGGTGGGGCCTGTTCCACGGCATGGCCGATGGCCTGAAGATGATCCTCAAGGAGGACTTCAAGCCCAAGACCTACGACTGGTACGCCTACGCGGTCGCGCCGTGGGTCGTGTTCACGCCGGTATTGCTGGTGTTTGCCGTCATCCCTTTCGGTGGCCACCTGGTGCCGGGTCAGCTGATCCCGGCGCTGGCGGGCTGGTTCGGCGATCGCAGCTATGCGATGCAGATCGCGCAGCTCGATGCCGGGCTGCTGATGGTGTTCGCCTTCGGCGGCATGACGATCATCGGCGCGATGCTCGCCGGCTGGTCGTCGTCGAACAAGTTCTCGCTGTTGGGCGCCCTGCGCGCGGGCAGCCAGATGATCTCCTACGAGGTCATCATGGGTCTGACGGTGCTGGGACTCATCGTCATCTTCGGCACGGTTGATCTGAATTCCATCGTGCAGCAGCAGTCAGCGACGGTTCTGGGAGTTCTTCCGGCCTGGGGCATCGTGCTGCAGCCGTTCGCCGCGATCCTCTTCATGGTGGCCGCGGTGGCAGAGAACAAGCGCATCCCGTTCGACCTGCCCGAAGCGGAGTCCGAACTCATTGCCGGCTACTTCACCGAGTATTCGGCGATGAAGATGGGTCTCTTCATGTTCGCCGAGTTCATCGAGATCGCGATCATCGGCGCGCTGTTCACCACGCTCTTCCTCGGCGGATACAACCTGCCTTTCATGACCGACGCCGGCTTCGCGTTGCCCGGCGGGCACGCCGTCGCCCTGCCGCACGGCGCCGTCGTCGTGACGCAGCTCGTCGTGTTCCTGGCCAAGGTGTTCGTCGTCTGCAGCTTCCAGATACTGGTGCGCTGGTCGCTGCCGCGCTTCCGATACGACCAGGTGTTGCGCTTCGCCTGGAAATTCATGCTGCCTCTGGCGCTCATCAACCTCGTCGTCACCGTGTTCGCGGTGTGGGCGCGTCAACTCTGATGGCACGCAAACCGTACGTTCGCAAGAAGTACTGGAATGAACCCACGATGTCGTGGTGGGAGCAGGCGTACTTCTTCGAGATCGTGCGTGGACTGCTGATCACCGGCGGCGTCTTCGCGCGCAACATGCTGCGCTGGATGACGGGGCGCAAGGGTGCGCTGACAACGTACTACCCGGAGGAAAAGCGCTGGGACTATGCCAAGGGCAACCGCGGCAAGCATGTCCTGACCCAGCGCGAGGACGGTCCGGCCGGCCACAGTGCATCGCCTGCAACATGTGCGCGACCGTATGCCCGGCCAAGGTCATCGAGATCGAGGCCGCCTTCGATCCTGCAGACACCGTGCATCCCAAGTACCCGGCGCGCTTCGAGATCGATTATTCGCGCTGTGTCTTCTGCGGACTGTGTGTCGAGGCCTGCCCCGAAGACGCGATCCGCATGGTCGAGGACGTCCCGCACCTGCCGTCGGCGGACCGGCAACGCATGTGGCTCGGCAAGGAAGAACTGCTGACCTGGCGTCCCCAGAGCGATGTCGCCAAGCACTACCCGGCCACGCCACCGGCGCCGGAGGAGCATCACTGATGGAAGCATGGCTCTCCAACCTTGAAACGCTGCTGCTGGTGGTGTTCGCCGCCTGCGCACTGGTCGGCGCGGTGCTGGTCCTGGTGCTGCGCGAGCCGATGCGGGTGGCTATGGCGCTGATCTCGACGATGGTGTTCCTGGGAGGGGTTTATGGCCTGCTCGGAGTTCACTTCATCGCGGCCTTCCAGGTGCTGATCTACGTCGGCGCCGTCATGGTGTTCATCGTCTACGTGATCATGCTGCTCGACCCCCGTGATTCGGCCGTCAGGCGCCGTTTCTCCGGACTGTTGATCCCGGGCGTCATCGTCTGCGGACTCTTCATCGTCGCGCTTGGCGGTCTGGTGTGGAACGGTGTAGGGCAGGTTCCGCGCGCGGCGGGAGGTGCTGGCTTCACGCTGGCGCAGTTTTCAGCGCAGTTCCTGAACGAGTACTGGCTCGAGTTCGAGCTGACGTCCGTCCTGCTGCTCGCGGCCATCGTGGCTGCGATTTCCGTCATCCAGGTCAGCCGGAAACAACATGGATAAGTGCAAGCATGGATAAGGTGCAGATGCTGATCGGACTGTCGATCGCGTTGTTCGCGATCGGACTGACCGGGGTCATCATCCGGCGCAACGTGCTGGTGATGCTGATGTGCATGGAGTTGATGTTGAATGGCGTCATCCTCAGCCTGGTGACCTTTGCCTACCAGCTCGGCTCCGCGGTCGGCGCGGTCCTGGTGTTCCTGATCTTTGTCGTTGCGACGGCCGAGATCGCCATTGCGATCCCGATCGTGCTGCTGCTGGTACGTAGCAAGCGCACGCTCGACCTCGACGCCTACGCGGACCTCAAGGGATGACACGGTGACACGATGACTTCACTGCTGTTACCCATCGTCGTCCTGCCGCTGATCGGTTTCCTGATCAACGGCCTGCTGGGCAACCGTCTCGGCAAGCGCTTCGTCAGCGTGGTCGCCTGCGGGCTGCCGATCGCTGCGTTCGTCATCGCGATCCGCGCCACGATGGAACTGATGTCGGGCGGCGCGCCGCTCGTGCAGACCGTGTTCACCTGGGCCCAGTTTGCCGACCGCTCGTTCGAAATCGCCTTCTATTTCGACCGGCTGACGGCAGTGATGACGCTGATCGTCACCGGCGTCGGCTCGCTGATTCACATCTACTCGATCGGCTACATGCACGAGGACAAGAGCTACGCGCGCTACTTCGCGTACCTCAACCTGTTCCTGTTCTTCATGCTGATGCTGGTGCTGGGCCGGTCGCTGCTGGTGCTGTTCGTGGGCTGGGAAGGCGTCGGGCTGGCGTCCTACCTGCTGATCGGCTTCTGGTTCGAGGATCCGGTCAAGGCCGCCGCGGGCAAGAAAGCCTTCATCACCAATCGTGTCGGCGATGCCGGCTTCCTGCTTGGCATGTTCCTGCTGTACCGCGCGCTCGGCACGCTGCAGATGGACCAGATCAATGCAGCGTTCCTCGCCGGACCGGTGGCCGTGTCGGCGAGCCTGGTTGGCGTGTTCCTGTTCATCGGCGCGACCGGCAAGTCGGCGCAGATCCCGCTGCATGTCTGGCTGCCGGACGCGATGGCTGGTCCGACGCCGGTGTCGGCCCTGATCCACGCCGCGACGATGGTGACGGCGGGCGTCTACCTGGTCGCGCGGCTGCACGGCATCTTCCTGCATGCGCCCGAGGCTTCCGCGCTGGTGGCGACGATCGGCGTCGCGACGGCGTTCTTCGCCGCGACGATCGCCGTCGTGCAGACCGACATCAAGAAGGTGCTCGCGTACTCGACGATCTCGCAGCTCGGCTTCATGTTTCTAGCGGCGGGCGTCGGTGCCTATGGAGTCGCTGTCTTCCACCTGTACACCCACGCGTTCTTCAAGGCGTGCCTCTTCCTCGGCGCCGGCAGCGTCATCCACGCGATGTCGGGCGAGCAGGACATCCACAAGATGGGTGGCCTGGCGAAGAAGATCCCGATCACGTTCGTCACCTTCGCGATCGCGACCGCCGCTATCGCCGGGCTGCCACCGCTGGCCGGCTTCTTCTCCAAGGACGAGATCCTGTGGTTCGCGTTCGCGAGCGAGCAGGGTGGGGCGCCGTGGCTGTTCGTCCTGGCCGCGGCGACCGCGCTGATGACGGCCTTCTACATGTTCCGCCTGCTGTGGCTGACGTTCTTCGGCACGCCGCGCATGGACGAGAAGACGGCCCATCACATTCACGAGTCGCCCTGGTCAATGACCGGGGTGCTCATCGTCCTGGCAGTGCTGTCTGCCGTTGGCGGGTTCTTCTCGATCCCGCATTTCCTCGAGGGCACGCTGCCGCTGCCTGCCATCCGTCCCGAACTGCATCACTACGAAAAGCCGCTGATCGTGCTGTCAGTCGTCATCGCACTGGTCGGGCTGGCGGGTGCGGCCTACTTCTATGCCCGCAACGGCGCGCGCGCGGCTCGGGCACGGACACATGTTGAGCCGCTGCACCGGCTGCTCACCGGCAAGTACTACATCGATGAACTCTACGAGGCATTCATCGGGCGCCCGATCCACTGGATCTCGGACCGGATATTTCTCCGTCTGGGGGATCGCCTGTTGCTCGATGGAACGCTGAATGGCATGGCGGACACGGCGCGCGGGGCGGCCGGACTGCTGTCGCGCGTGCAGACCGGCAACCTGCACTTCTACGCTTTTCTCGTCCTGGCCGGGCTGGCGGCAGTGCTGCTGTGGAGCTGGGGCCATGTCTGAGGCGGCCGTGCTGAACCTGATCCTGTTCCTGCCGGTGATCGGCATGGCGCTGCTGGTGCCGGTGCGCAGCCACGCGCTGGTGCGGCAGATCACGTTCTGGGTCATGGTGGTGCAGTTCGTCCTGACCATGGGGCTCTACCTGAAGTTCCAGGCGGGCGTGCCGGGGCTGCAGTTCGAGACGCGCCTGCCTTGGATCGCGGCCTGGGGCGTGCACTACCACATCGGTCTGGACGGTTTCAACGTGCTGCTGGTGCTGCTGACCGCCTTCCTCGGCCCGCTGGTGGTGGCCGGTGCCTTCAGCGCCATCACGAAGGACGTCAAGCTCTTCTACGGCATGGTGTTCCTGATCCAGTTCACGATGCTGGGCACGTTCCTGGCGCAGGACCTGTTCCTGTTCTACGTGTTCTGGGAAGCGATGCTGATCCCGATGTTCCTGATCATCGGCATCTGGGGCGGCGAGCGGCGCATCTATGCGACCGTCAAGTTCGTGCTCTACACCGCGTTCGGCTCGATCCTGATGCTGGCGGCGATCATCTACCTTGTCTATTCGCTGCAGCAGAGCACGGGCGTGACGTCGTTCTCCTTCGCCGACCTGTACCGACACAAGTTGCCGCTGGAGGCACAGGGCTGGCTGCTGGCTGCCTTCGCGCTGTCCTTTGCGATCAAGGTGCCGATCGTGCCGCTGCACACGTGGCTGCCGGATGCACACGTCGAGGCGCCGACGGCGGGTTCGGTGATCCTGGCCGGCGTGCTGCTGAAGATGGGCACCTACGGTTTCATCAAGCTCGGCTTCCCGCTGTTCCCGCAGGCCGCGAGCGCAGCCGTCGAGTGGGTGATGCTGGCCGCCGTCGTCAGCATCGTCTACGGCGCCTGCCTGGCCCTGGTGCAGACCGACATCAAGAAGATCATCGCGTACTCCTCGATCAGCCACCTCGGCTACGTGATGCTGGGGCTGGCGAGCATGGATCTCATCGGCATCCAGGGCGCCATCATCCAGATGGTGAGCCACGGCTTGACGGCGGCGGGCCTCTTCCTGATGGTCGGGATGATCTACGAGCGCTGCCACACGCGCGAGCTGGCCGCCTACGGTGGCCTGGCGAAGATCCTGCCGGTGTACTCGGTGTTCTTCATGATCCTGACGCTGGCGGCGATCGGCTGCCGACCACGAGCGGCTTCACCGGTGAATTCCTGGTGCTGCTCGGTGCCTTCAATGCCGCGTGGCCGCTGCACGTGGCCGGCAACTCGGTGCCGCTGGTGATGGCCGTGGTCGCCGTGACCGGCGTCGTGCTGGGCGCGATGTACATGCTGTGGTTCGCCCAGAGGTTCCTCTATGGCGCCGTGAAGGCGCCGCACGCGCCGCTCACCGACCTCAATGGCCGCGAGCGCGCGATCCTGGCGACGCTGGTGGTCGCTGTGTTCTGGCTGGGGCTGTTCCCGCAGGAGGCCTTGCGCAAGACCGAAGTCGCCGCGCGGCAATACCAGAAGTGGGTCGACGTTGCCGCGAAGCCCATGGCTCCGACCGCCCGCGCGGCTGACGCAGCGCTGCAACCGGAGGCCGTGCGATGAACTGGTCCTTCATGGTCGTGGCGATGATGCCCGAGCACCTGCTGCTCGCGCGGCATCGTGGTGCTGATCGCGCTCGACGTGCTGGACGTCGGCCAGAAGCACTCCGCGCTGGTCGCGCTGGCCGCGGTGGCAGGAGTCCGCGCTGATGGCGGTGCTGCTCGCCATCGTGCAATTCAAGGGCTCGCCGTTCCCTGGGCACTTCTCGGTCGACCCGTCGACGATGACCGCCAAGGCCGTGGTCCTGGCACTGACACTGCCGCTGCTGCAGCTTTCGCGCGATGAGTTCGGCGAGGACGAGCGCTTCTACATCCTGCTGCTGTCATCGCTGTACGGCGTGCTGCTGATCAGTTCCGCCGACGGCTTCCTGACGATGTTCCTCGGCCTGGAAATCATGTCGATGCCGGTGTACGTACTGGTGCTGCTGGCATACAAGCGGCACTGAAGCCGCGGAGGCCGCGCTGAAGTACCTGGTGCTGGGCGGGGCGGCGACCGCGATGTTCCTGATGGGGGCTTCGCTGGTCTACGGCGCGACCGGCTCGCTCGCGCTCGATGCCTTCGTGGCGGCTGCGCAGGCGAGGGACACGCTTGCGGTGGTGGCCGTCATCCTGGTGCTGGTCGCATTCTTCCTGAAGGCGGCGGTGGTGCCATTCCACGCCTGGGCGCCCGATGCCTACGAGGCGGCCAGCGTGCCCGTGACCGCCTTCATGGCGATCGTGATCAAGGCCGGTGTGCTGCTGGCCGTCGTGCGCCTCGTCGGCATGGCGAAGCTGGGCAGTCCGCTGGTCGACCTGATTGCGATCCTGCCGCTGATATCGATGGTCTGGGGCAACCTGGCGGCGATGCGGCAGACCAGCTTCCGGCGGATGATCGCCTACTCCTCGATCGCACACGCGGGCTATCTGTTCTTCGCTCTTCTGGGCGACGGGCCGACGCGCCTGCAGGCCGTCATCTTCTATCTGCTGGCCTACGGACTGATGAATGCGCTGGCGTTCGCGTCGCTGCCGGCTGGGCCTGACGATGCCCGCCGCGATCGCCTGGACGCCCTCAAGGGGCTGTACCAGCGCCAGCCGTATGCCGCGATCCTGCTCGGCATCGCGCTACTGTCGCTGGCGGGCATACCGCCGTTCCCGGGCTTCGTTGCGAAGTTCCTGATCTTCAAGAACGTGATCGCGGCCGGCTACACGCTGTACGCCGTATTGGGCCTCGTCGGGAGCTATCTCGGCATCTATTTCTACCTGCGCGTGATCCAGCTGATGTTCATGGGGTCGCAACCGCGAGGGGACGCCGGCCACGGGACGGATCGCGGTTGCTGCCGGCGTGCTGTGCCTGCTGCCGACGATCGCTTTGACAGTCTTCCCCGGCGTCTTCATCACGCTGCTCGGGCGCTGATCGTCGGCCGTACGGTCGCGCGCGCCGCGTTCGCGGGCGATCCTTGCGCTGCTTCGCCGTTCAACGCGTGCCGGCGGCGCGCTAGGATGGCTGCCTGTCGATTGTTGACGGCGAGTCGATGTACCCAATGCAGCACGGCAAGGAACGATCGGCTCAGCGGACGAGCGTGCCGCCGACGGCCGATGAGCGGGCACGGCGTCCCCACGCATCGCATGGCAGCTGCTCTTCGGCAGCGCAAAGGCGAGCCCGGTGAGCGAGGCGACCGACGGCGCGCCTGAACTGCGCCCGGTTCCCGTCGATATCGGTGCCGGGGACCCGGAAGCGGCGGCCGGCGCCATCCCCAACCTGATTGCGGGCCTGGTCGAAACCGAGACCTGGCGGAATGCGGCGACGGTGCTGCTCGGGTTGCTCCTGGTCGGACTCGGTTACTGGACCTACACCGGCGTCCGCACGGCGCTGGCTGAGACGCGCGCGGCGAGCCTCGAAGCCCTGCTGGGCACGGTGGTCAGGGGGCTCGATGTATGGGCCTTCGAGCACATGGCCGAAGTCGAACGGACCGCGCGCAATCCGACGGTGGTTGCCCAGGCGACCAAGTTCCTGGCCAATCGGCGCGGGGTCGATGCCGAAGTGGGTCGCTGCACGCAGGAGGCCGAGCGTCTCAGTGCCGAAGTCCAGGCGCGGCTATCGACGTCAGGGGTGGTGGCCTTCCGGATCCTCGATCGCGATGGCCGGGTGCTGTCGTCGAAGGATCCGTTGCGTTGCGGACAGCGCATCCGCTCCGGTGTGTTCAGGGAGCGGCTCGACGCGGCGTTCGAGGGACATCCTCAGTTCGTCCGGCCCTATCCGGATGCGGATGCCGAATTATCCGTACGTGGTGCCGATGGCTCGCTGCGTCCGGTGGCCTGGTTCCTGGCGCCGATACGCGTCGGCGCGGGAACGCCGGTCGCCGCCCTTGCGATGGGAGTGGCCACCGATCGCGAACTCGAGACCATCTTTAGCGCCGCGCGGCCGGGCGACACCGGGGAAGCCTATGCCTTCGGTGATGATGGACTCATGCTCACCTCGAGTCGTCAAGCCGAGACATTGGCCCTCGAGGTGGAGGCGGCGCCGCCCGGGTCCGAACACGGCCGCGCGAATTCATGTACGTGACCCCGGCGGTGAACTGGCGGCAGGACGCGCCGGCACTGAGCCGCCGCGGCACGCCCTCTGACCCAGGCCGCGGCGCGGGCGATCGCGGCGCGCGGCAAGCGGCCGACATCGATCGCCGGGGCGTCATCGCGACGCCGTACCGGGGCTATCGCGGGACGGAGGTCATCGGCGCCTGGCAGTGGCTGCCGGCCTACGACTTCGGTGTTGTCGGCCGAGATCTCCGCCGACGAGGCGTTCGCGACACTGCGCTATCTGACGATCAGCCTTCGGTCATCGGTGGCATCGTCGCGCTGACGCTGGTGGCGGCGTTCATGTCGGCGTTCCTGCTGGCACGCCTCAGCCGGCAGTTCGGACGCGTGCAGCGGCTCGGCGCCTACACGCTCGAGCAGCAGATCAGCGAGGGCGGCATGGCGACGATCTATCTCGCGCGCCATGCGCTGCTCAAGCGTCCGACGGCGATCAAGATCCTGAAGAAGCACATCGCCACCGACGAGTTCGTTCACCGCTTCGAGCGCGAAGTCCAGCTCGCCAGCCAGCTGCTGCACCCGAATACCGTCGAGATCTACGACTTCGGGCGCACGCGCGAAGGCCAGCCGTACTACGTGATGGAGTATCTCGATGGCGTGACGCTGGCCGAGCTCGTCGACCGACTCGGGCCGCGTGCCGCCCGGCCGCGCGCATCCACATCCTGCGCCAGGTCGGCTGCGGCGCTGCGCGAGGCGCACGCGCACGGAATGATCCACCGCGACGTCAAGCCCGAAAACGTGATGCTGTGCCGGCGCGGCGAGGACGATGTCGTCAAGCTGCTCGACTTCGGTCTCGTCAAGAACCTCGAGCGCGCCGACACGCGCGACATCACCAAGCAGCTGAAGATCGTCGGCACGCCGCGCTACATGGCGCCGGAGCGGCTGATCAACCCGTCCGATGTCGATGCGCGCTCAGACATCTACGCGCTCGGCGCCGTCGCCTACTTCCTGCTGACCGGCAAGCCGATCTTCGAAGGCGATGACAGCCTGGCGATCAGCAACCAGGTGCTGCATGCCGCGGCGCCTCGTGTTTCCGCCGCCGGCGTTCCGGTTCCCGAGGCGCTCGATGCGCTGATCGCGGCCTGCCTCGAAAAGGACCGTGCCCGGCGCCCCAGGAGCGCGGAGGCCGTGGTCGAAGCGCTCGACCGGCTGGCGAGCCGGCTCGCATGGACGCAGCTCGATGCGGCCGACTGGTGGTCGCAGTACCGCAACGTCGGCAGGCCGCGCCCGCGAGCACAGTGGCCGCGTCCGGGACTTCAGCCTAGCTGCACGTCGCACAGGCGGGCCTGCGCCGTGAAGCCGAAGGCGCGCCGCGCTCCGTGACACTCAGTGACGCCGCCATCGCATCGCGAAGGCGAAGAAGGCCAGCGAGCACAGCCCGATGGCGGCCAGCATCACCGCAACGCTGTCGTAGTCGCGCGTCCAGGCCCATGCCAGGGCGGCGACCAGCGGCCCGAACGCCTTGGCGATGAGAACCGGTGCGGCGAGTGCACCGTTGACCGCGCCGTAGTGGGCGCGGCCGAAGAATTCCATCGGGAATGGTTCCGCGCACGATCGTCATTACGCCGTTGCCGGCACCGAACAGCAGGGCAAAGACCATGAAACTCGACACCGATGGCTCGGTGATCGCCAGCAGCAGGATCGAGGCCGGCAGCAGATCCACAGGCGATGAGGCCGACGGTGGCCGGCGAAATGCGCTGACCGAAGGTCATCTCGGCCAGGCGTCCCGCAACCTGCATCGGACCGATCAGCGCTCCCAGCGCGGCGGCCTGGGCGCGCCGTCAGGCCCTTGGCGATGATCATCGCCAGGAGGTGGATCGTCATCGCGGAAAACACGAGCGAGTTGAATGTGAAGGAGGCGGCGAGGAGGTAGAACACGGGCGTTCGCAACGCGTCCCCGAGCGAACGTGAGGGCGCCTGCGCGCCGGGTTCGGCGCTTCGCGCAGCCGCCGCGCGGCAGCATGGTCAGGTGCAGCGGAACACACACGACCAGGTGGAGCGCGCCGAAGATCATCGCGGTTGCGCGCCAGCCATATGCGTCGATCAGTGCCTGTCCCAGGGGCCAGAAGACCGTGCTGGCAAATCCGCCGAACAGCGTCAGCACGGCGATCGCGCGTCGGTGATTGTTGACGAAGGCGCGCGTCAGGACGGCAAACGCCGGCTCGTACAGTGTCCCGGCCATCGCCACGCCGAGCAGCATCCACACGGCATAGAGTTGCGCGAGCGACGTCACCTGCCCAAGCGCAGCGAGGGCCACTGCGGCCAGCAGCGATCCCGCCGCCATCAGCATCCTTCCGCCGCGCCGGTCGATGGCTCGACCCACGACCGGCGCCAGCAGCCCGGAAATGAGGAGCGAGAGAGTAAAGGCGCCGACGACGCTCGACTTGCTCGCTCCCAGCGCCGATTGCAGTGGCTCCATCAGCAAGGGGAAGAGGTAGTAGATCGAGCCCCAGGCGGTGATCTGGGTGATGCCGAGTGCCAGCACGGCGCTCCATGGCTCACGCGGTTCGGGCGAACGGGCGAAGTCCATGGGCTTGTCCGGTCTGGCTTGAACGCAATCAGTGAACCGGACCGCAGAGTAGCGGTCGACGGCGACCGCGTTCACCGCGCTGCAGCACGCGGGCTGTGGGCAACCCGCAATGCGCCTTGGCCAGGTGGAGCCGGGGCTCAGGCCCCGGCTTTGTGTGCCGCCGGCAAGTACGTGTCGAGCAATTGCAGGCGAGTCGCCTGTAGACGTTCGGCGACGACGGCGAGCAGCCGGTGCATCAGCTTGTAGCCGAACGCGGGTTCACTTTCGCACAGCGCGAGAAGCTCCCTGCCATCAAACGCCAGTGCTCCAGCCTGCTCGAGCGCGCGCGCCTGGAAGTACTTGCCCTGACCCATCAGCACGGCCGACCAGCCAAGTTCGTCGCCGGCGCTCAGCGTGTGCACGCGGTGCGGCATGCCCTCAGAGACGATCTCGAGGGCCACCCGGCCGGCCACGATCAGGAAGAAGTCGTGGATGTCGTCGCCCTCGCGGAAGATCACCTCGTTGCGCGCAAAGCTGACGGTGCGCGCCAGTGATGCAAGTTTCTCGATGGCCGGGCCACCCATGCCGTGGGTGAACGGATGGCGGGCCAGCAAGGTCTGGGTCGACGTGTCGGCGGTCATCAGGGCTCCTTCTGCAAGCGGTGCCGGGTCGCTGCCCGGGTTGAGGGCATAGGCTGCGCTCGCCCCCAAGGAGGGGCGTTGACGGTCGTCAAGGCGTGGTGAGCGTAGCCCACTATGGTCGGCGGACGCGTTTGCGTGCAGGATATAGCGCGTCGTCATGGGAGGGGCGGAGCTGGCATGGCCGTGGTTCGATCAAGCAGGGGACTGGATCTGCCGCTGGCCGGCGCACCGTCGGGCACGGTCGAGGCTGCGCGCACGGTCTCGTCCGTCGCGGTGCTCGGGCCCGACTTCCCCGGACTGAAGCCGGCACTGAAGGTCGAGGTCGGCGACCGGGTCGCGCTGGGGCAGGTGCTGTTCGAAGACAAGCAACGGCCCGGCGTGCGCTACACCGCGCCCGCCGGCGGAACGGTCACGGCGATCCACCGCGGCGAGCGCAGGGCGCTGGTCTCGGTGGTGCTTGCCGTGGACGGCGCTGCGGCGCAAGTGGCTTTCGAAAACTTCAAGGGGCCTGGCCAGGCACGCGACGCCGATGCGGTGCGCGCGCTGTTGCTGGAGTCCGGGCTGTGGACGGCCTTGCGTACGCGACCCTTCGGCCGCGTCGCCTCACCGGAGGCGCGGCCGGCCGCTCTCTTCGTCACCGCGACCGATACGCGGCCGCATGCCGTTGCGCCAGCGGCGGTCATCGCCGAGCGCGCCGCGGACTTCCACGCCGGCCTCGAGGCGCTGGTCACGCTGTCGCCCAAGGTCTATGCCTGCGTTGCCGAGGGCCAAGCGCATCAGCGCGCCGCCAGGCGTGGAGGTCGTCGAGTTCGCCGGCCCGCATCCCAGCGGCAACGCGGGCTGGCATGTGCACCAGCTGCTGCCGGTCGGCCTGCACCGCAGCGTGTGGACGATCGGCTACCAGGATGTCATTGCCATCGGCTGCCTCGTGACGACCGGACGACTCGATGTCGAGCGCATCGTGGCATTGGGTGGTCCCGGCGTCCGCAAGCCGCGCCTGCTGCGCATCCGTCTCGGTGCCTCGCTCGACGAACTGCTCGAAGGCGAACTGCTGCCGGGCCGCCAGCGCGTGATCTCGGGCTCGGTGCTCGACGGCCGCGCACGGACGTCGGAGGCCGATGCTTTCCTTGGGCGACACCATCTGCAGATCGCCGTGCTGCCCGAGGGCGGAGAGCGCGAAATGTTCGGCTACATCGCGCCGGGAGCGGAGAAATTCTCGGTCACGAACACGGTACTGGGGGCGTTTCGCCGCGCCCACCGCTTCGCTTTCAGCACGACCACCAACGGTTCACCGCGGGCCATGGTTCCGATCGGTTCCTACGAGCGCGTGATGCCGTTCGACATGCTGCCCACTTTCCTGCTGCGCGCGCTGATCATCCGCGACGACCAGCGTGCAGCGGAGCTCGGCGCGCTCGAACTCGACGAGGACGACATCGCACTGTGCACCTATGTGTGTCCGGGCAAGACGGAGTACGGGCCGCTGCTGCGCGCGGCGCTCGACCGCATCGAGAAAGAGCACTGATGCGCTGGTTGCGCCAACAGCTTGATCGCGTCGCACCGACCTTCGAGAAGGGCGGCAAGCTGCATCGCTGGCACCCGCTGTGGGAGGCGATGGACACATTCTTCTACGCGCCATCCTCGGTCACGACGACGGGCGCGCACGTGCGCGATGCGATCGATCTCAAGCGCATGATGATGACGGTGGTCATCGCCGCGCTGCCGTGCGTCTTCATGGCGATGCTCAACACCGGGATGCAGGCCAACCTCGGCATCGACCCGGCCAAGGCCGCGCAGCTCGACGGCTGGCGGCACGTGGTGATCCAGGCGCTCGGCGTCGGCTACTCGCGCGTCGAGCCCCGTCGCCAACCTCGTGCACGGCGCGCTCTACTTCCTGCCGCTCTACATCGTCACGATGGTGGTCGGGCTCAGCTGGGAGGTGCTGTTCGCGATCGTCCGCAAGGTGGAGGTCAACGAAGGCTTCTTCGTCACCGGCATCCTGTTCCCGCTGATCCTGCCACCGACGACGCCGCTGTGGCAGGCCGCGCTCGGGATCAGCTTCGGCGTCGTGATCGCCAAGGAAGTGTTCGGCGGCACCGGCATGAACTTCATCAACCCGGCGCTGGCGGCGCGGGCGTTCCTGTTCTTTGCCTATCCCGGAGAAATCTCGGGCGACAAGGTCTGGAGCGCGGTGCCGGCCGGAGCGGCTGTCGACGGCTACTCCGGCGCGACTCTGCTCGGGCAGATGCGCGTGATGACCCAGCCCTTCGAGTCGGCCGGGTTCTCCTGGTGGAACGCGTTCCTGGGCTTCGAACCTGGTTCCATGGGGGAGACCTCGGCAATGGCCTGCCTGATCGGCGCGGTGATCATTGCGGTCACCAAGGTCGGATCCTGGCGCACGATGGCTGCGGTCGCGCTCGGCACGATCGCGATGGCGCTGGTGTTCAACGCGATCGGCTCGGCGACCAATCCCTGGTTCGGGGTGCCGTTCTGGTGGCACATGGTGCTCGGCGGCTGGGCTTTCGGCACCGCCTTCATGGCGACCGATCCGGTCACCTCGCCCTTCAGCGAGAAGGGCAAGTGGGTCTATGGCTTCATGATCGGCGCGCTGGTCGTGCTGATCCGCATCGTCAACCCGGCCTACCCGGAGGCGATGATGCTGGTGATCCTGTTCATGAACGTGATGGCACCGGTCATCGACTATTTCTTCGTCAAGGCCAACATCACCCGGAGGAAGCGCCGTGTCGAAGCGTGAAAGCACACGCTACACGTTGTTCTTCGCCACGGCCGTGTGCGTCGTATGTGCGCTGCTGGTGTCAGTGGCGGCCGTCAGCCTGCAGCCACGGCAGGCCGCCGCCGCACGCCTGTACATGGAAAAGAATGTGCTCCTGGCGGCTGGCCTGCTCGAGCCCGGCACCGATGTCACCGCGCAGGAAGTCAATCGCATCTTCGACGAGCGCATCCGTGTGCGCCTGGTCGACCTCGCCACCGGTGAACTCGTGCCGGAAGGCAAGGTGGACGCGCGCGGTTACGACCAGCGCAAGGCGCGCGGCGACCCTGCAACCAGCCGCGCGGCGCCGCCGAACAATGCCGGCATTGGCCGCCTGCCGAACCTGGGTGTCGTCTACTTCATCATGAAGGGCGACGCCGTCGACCAGATCGTCATCGCCGTCGAGGGGCTCGGCATGTGGGGAACCATCTACGGCTTCCTCTCGCTCGATCGCGACACCAACACGGTGCGTGGCCTGACCTACTACGACCAGAAGGAAACTCCCGGCCTGGGCGGCGAGATCGCGAATCCGAAGTGGCAGGCGCTATGGCGCGGCCGCAAGGGTTTCGATGACCAGTGGAATGCGCGTATCACGGTGATCAAGGGCAGCGCCGGCGCGCCCGATGTCGATCCGCTGCGCGTCGACGGACTGTCGGGGGCGACAGTCACGAGCAACGCGATCACGCGGCTGATGCAGTTCTGGCTATCGGACAACGGCTACGGCAAGTTCCTGCGACGTATGCGCGAGGGAGCCAAGACATGAGCGCCGTCCTGCTGGGCCGCGAGGACCGCAAGGTCCTGTTCGATCCGCTGATCCTCAACAACCCGATCGGCGTGCAGGTGCTCGGCATCTGCTCGGCCCTCGCAGTCACCACGCGTCTCGACAAGGCGCTGGTGATGGGCATCGGCGTCACGCTGGTCACCGCCCTTGCCAACTTTGCGGTCAGCCTGGTGCGCAACTACACGCCGGGCAGCATCCGCATCATCGTGCAGCTATCGATCATCGCTTCGCTGGTCATCGTGTTCGACCAGATTCTGAAGGCGACGCTGTACGAGCTGTCGCTCGAACTGTCGGTGTTCGTTGGCCTGATCATCACCAACTGCATCGTGATGGGTCGTGCGGAGGGATTTGCGATGCAGAATCCGCCGCTCCGATCGCTGCTCGATGGCATCGGCAACGGCCTCGGGTATTCGCTGGTGCTGCTGCTGGTTGCGTTTTCACGCGAGTTGCTGGGGGCCGGCAAGGTTTTCGGTGTGACGATCCTGCCGCTGATCAAGGACGGCGGCTGGTACAACCCGAATGGCCTGATGCTGCTGGCGCCCTCGGCGCTCTTCGTCATCGGACTGCTGATCTGGGCGCTGCGAGTGTGGAAACCCGCAGCTGCAGGAGAAAGACTGATGGAGCACTTCGTGAACCTGGCGAATCCGCTCGATCTTCCTCGAGAACATGGCGCTCGCCTATTTCCTCGGCATGTGCTCGTTCCTGGCGTGCTCGAAAAAGGTCGAAACGGCGATCGGGCTCGGCGTGGCGGTGATTTTCGTCCAGGTCCTGACGGTGCCGCTGAACAATCTGCTGCTGCACTACCTGCTCGCCGAAGGTGCGCTGGCGTGGGTCAACCCGGCGCTCGCGGACGTCAACCTCAGTTTCCTGTCGTTCATCCTGTTCATCGGAACGATCGCGGCGGCGACCCAGATCGTCGAGATGGCGGTTGACCGGTATGCGCCGAAGCTCTACACGACGCTAGGCGTGTTCCTGCCGCTGATCGCAGTCAACTGCGTGATCCTGGCCGGGTCGCTTTTCATGCAGGAGCGTGACTACTCGTTTGCCGAGAGCGTGGTGTTCGGCGTCGGCTCGGGGCTCGGCTGGGCGATTGCGATCGTCGCGATGGCGGCGATCCGCGAAAAGATGTCGTACTCGCACGTACCGGACGGCCTGAAGGGCCTCGGGATCACCTTCATCACGGCCGGGCTGATGTCGCTGGCCTTCATGATGTTTTCCGGCATCCAACTCTAGCGCTGGACGCACCCATGCTCGACATCGTCCTAGCCGTTGTCATGTTCACCGGAGTGGTGCTGCTGCTGGTGGGCATTCTGCTCGGCGCGCGCAGCAGGCTCGTCGCGTCCGGTGAAGTGTCGATCGTCGTGAACGAGGACACCGACAAGACACTGAAGGTCGCGGCCGGCGGCACGCTACTCGGCGCGCTGGCCGACAACAAGATCTTCATCCCGTCGGCCTGCGGCGGCAAAGGCGCCTGCGGTGTTTGCGACGTCATCATCAAGGAGGGTGGCGGCGACCTGCTGCCGACGGAAACCGGTTTCATCTCGCCGCGCGAGGCGCGTCACGGACACCGCCTGGCGTGCCAGGTCAAGGTCAAGAGCGACATGAAGATCGAGGTCGCGCCCGAGGTCTTCAGTGTGCGCAAGTGGAACTGCCGTGTCATTTCCAACCGCAACGTGGCGACTTTCATCAAGGAGCTGAAGCTCGAGTTGCCCGCCGGTGAGGAAGTGCCGTTCCGGGCCGGGGGCTACGTTCAGCTGGAGTGCCCGCCGCATGCGATCGACTTCAAGACGTTTGACATCGAGACCGACTTCCGCGAGGCCTGGGACAAGTTCGATCTCTGGCGCTTCCGCTCGGTCTGCGAAGCAGAGGTGACGCGCGCCTACTCGATGGCGAACTACCCGCTCGAAAAGGGCATCCTGCTGTTCACGATCCGCATAGCCTTCCCGCCCGAGTATCGGCAGGACATCCCGCCGGGCATCATGAGTTCCTGGGTCTTCAACCTGAAGCCGGGCGACGAGGCGACGGTGTCCGGTCCGTTCGGCGAATTCTTTGCTCGCGACACGGATGCCGAGATGTGCTTCGTCGGCGGCGGTGCCGGCATGGCGCCGATGCGCTCGCACATCTTCGACCAACTGCTGCGGCTGCATTCGAAGCGCAAGATGACCTACTGGTACGGCGCACGCAGCATGCGGGAGGCGTTCTACGTCGAGGAGTTCGACAAGCTGGCGGCGGAGAACCCGAACTTCACCTGGCATCTGGCGCTGTCGGAACCGCTGCCCGAGGACAACTGGACCGGGCCGACCGGCTTCATCCATAACGTGCTCTACGAGAACTACCTCAAGGATCATCCGGCGCCTGAGGATGTCGAGTACTACATGTGCGGCCCGGGACCGATGACCAAGGCCGTCATCGCGATGCTGCTGAACCTCGGTGTCGACCGCGAGAACATCATGCTCGACGACTTCGGTTGATCGGGCAGAGGAGGAGACCATGCTGCAGGAAACCGTCGAGCACGTCGTGCGCACCAAGGCGAGCGACGAACTGATCTCGGTGCCCGCCTCGTCGACCGTCGCCGAAGCGGTGCAGGTGATGGCGGCGCGCCACGTCGGTGCGGTGCTGATCAAGACCGAGGACGGACTGGTCGGTGGCATCTTCACCGAGCGCGACGTGCTGGTGCGCGTCGTGAATGCGGGCCTGGATCCGAAGAAGACGCCGATCTCGATGGTCATGACGCGCGATGTGCGCTTCGTCACGCCCGGCACCACGATCGAGGCGGCACTCTCCCTGATGCACATGAACCGGCACCGGCACCTGCTGGTGATCGACGGTCCGCGCGTGTTCGGGCTGATCTCGATCGGCGACCTGGTGCGGCAGATGATCGAACGCGGCGAGGGCCGGTTCGAGGCCGCCGTGCGCGGCACCGGGGCACGCCTTGAAGGCTGAGCAGTCAGCAGGAGACCACAACATGGACGCCATACTTTCTCCGCGCCGCCGCAGCCTGATGCTCGGCCTGGGTGCGCTGGCGCTGGGCGGGTGCGGTCGTGCGCCCGGGACGGCCGATGCGCCGCGCTATCTGCACATCGACGGTTCGACGATGGGCTCGACTTACAACGTCCGTCTACGGGCGCCGGAGCACGATGCGGTAAAGCTGCGTGCGGTGGTCCAGGCGGCACTCGACGATGTCGACGATCGCATGTCGATGTTCCGGCCACAGTCGGAACTCTCGACCTTGAACAGCGTCGCACGAGGCACGCCGGTTGAGCTGTCGGACGAACTATTCACCGTGCTGTCGGCGGCCGACGAAGTCAGCCGCTGGTCGGACGGCGCCTTCGACGTCACTGTCGCTCCGCTGGTGGAGGAGTGGGGCTTCGGCACGCGCGCGTCGCGTCAGGTGCCCGCGCCGGGCCTCGTGGCGGCGGAGCGCCGTCGGGTCGACTGGCGCGGCCTTGCTCTCGACGCGTCGCGTCGCACCGTCACCAAACGGAATGATCGGATGCAGGCTGACCTCGGCGGTATTGCCAAGGGCTACGGCGTCGATCGCGCGGCCGCTGCGCTCGAGGCGCGGGGCGTGCACGACTACATGGTCGAGGTCGGCGGGGAAGTGCGCACCCGTGGTGTCAATGCGGCGGGGCAGGCGTGGCGCATCGGCATCGAGGAACCCGATGCTATGCCACAGCGTGCGCGCTGGGTCGTTCCGCTCAGCGGCCGCGCCATGGCGACCTCGGGCGACTACCGCAACTACTTCCTCGAGGATGGCCGGCGCTATTCGCATGAGATCGACCCGCTCGCGGGCGCGCCGATCCGTCACAGCCTGTGCTCAGTCACCGTCGTCGCCGACGACTGCATGCGGGCCGACGCGCTGGCGACCGCGCTGATCGTGCTGGGAGCGGACAAGGGCAGGGCGCTCGCCGAAAGCTCCGGCATTGCCGCCCAGTTCATCGAGCGCGTTCACGGAGGCAGCTACCGGGATTCGATGACTCCGGCTTTCGCGGCACTGGGAGCCGCACGCACATGAGCGGCTTAGGGACGTTCTGGCTGGTTCTCCTGGCGACATTCGCGATCGTCGGCATTGCCGTGCTCGGGATGGCGCTCGGTGTCATGACCACTGGCCGATGCCTGCGCGGCTCCTGTGGCGGCTCCGAGGTGCGGCTGGCGGACGGGCGATCGCTGAGCTGTGCTGACTGCCCGAACCGCAAGCGGCGAGCGGCAGGCTGAACGGTCACGCCCGTTTAGCGTTAGTCAGTCACTCGGCGTTAGCGCCGGCGCAGGCGGTCAGGGTCATTGGGCCGCGTGCCGCGACCATGTCGGAGAGTGGCCGACAGTCGCCCTGGATGCATAGTCGGTAGTCGTCGCCGTACTCAGACCGCGCGAGTTGCACCGATTGGCGCCACCGATCGCGCGGGCGGTAGCTCCAGGCGTTTCCCTCGCGCACCGCACCCTCTGGCGGTTCCATGCCGGCCCCGGATCCGAGCACGCGCGCTCGCTCGATCAGCAGCCAGCTTCCAGCAACGAGGTAGTCCTCTTCCCATAGCACCTTCTCGACCGTGTGCTGCCATTTCAACGTGAAGCTGCGCACCGGGAGCGAAACGATCTGCGCTCCCACGGCGATGCACAGAGCCGTAGCGATCATGCCCCTCGCGATTGGGTGGGTGCGGCCGATGCTTCCGCGCGGCGCCTGCCGCGCACCCGAATCACATGCCAGGTCATCAGCGCGGCGGCTCCGGCAATGCCGAGTTCGTCGGTCAGCGGCACCGCGGCGACGAGGAGGGCCGCCGACACGAATGCAATCAGCCGTTCGATCCAGCTCAGCGGCGCGAGCCAGTACCCGATCGCGGCTCCGCCCCACAGCAGGATGGCCAGGATCGCCTTGAAGTTCACATAGGCCAGATCGAACCAGGTGTAATCGCCCTGCAGCATCAGCGCCGGCGCATAAACCGCCATGTACGGGATGATGAATCCCGCGATCGCAATGCGCATCGCCTGCAGTCCGATCTTCATGCCCGATTCGCGCGCGATTGGAGCCGCCGCGAACGCCGCCAAAGCCACCGGCGGTGTCAGGTCGGCCATGATGCCGAAGTAGAAGACGAACATATGCGAGACGATCAATGGCACGCCGAGTTCCAGCAGTGCGGGTGCCGCCAGTGAACTCGTGATGATGTAGTTCGGAATTGTCGGGATGCCCATGCCGAGCACGAGGCAGACGAACATTGTCAGCGCCAGACTCAGGAACAGGCTCTTTTCGCCCATCTGAATGATGTAGCCGGCGAAATTGGTCGCGGCACCCGTCAGCGTAAGCACGCCGATGATGACGCCGACCAGCGCGCAGGCGACTCCCACCGGCAGCGCATGACGCGCGCCGTTGGCCATGGCCTCGATCGCATCCTTCAGCGTGGCGGTCCCGCCCTTGGCAGCGAAGAGCGCGACAGCCATCACGCTGATCAGCACCATGATCGCGCCGATGCCGTACTTGAAGAACGCCGAGCAGGCAACGCCGATCACGATCCAGAACAGGATGCGCATTCCCATCGCGCCGAAGCGGGCGGCCAGCGTGAAGCCGAAGATCAGAACGACCGTCAGCGCCAGCGACACCATGCCGGAAAAGAGCGGCGTATAGCCGGAGAACAGCAGGAATACGAGCATCAGCAGCGGCAGCACCAGGTACCAGCGCTCCTGCACCGCGCGCCAGGGGTTAGGGCAGTCTTCCTTCGGAATGCCGCGCAATCCGGCCCGGCCGGCTTCGAGGTGCACCATGACGAAGGCGGTGAGGAAATACAGCAGGGCCGGCACGACGGCCGCCTTGCAGATGTCGACATAGGGAACGTTGATGGTCTCCGACATGATGAAGGCGACCGCGCCCATGACCGGCGGCATGATCTGGCCACCCATGCTCGACGTCGCTTCGACACCACCCGCGAAGGCCGCCTTGTAGCCGAAGCGCTTCATCAGCGGGATCGTGAACTGGCCGGTGGTGACGACGTTCGCCACGCCGGACCCGTTGATAGTCCCCATCAGCGCGGACGAGATCACGGCCACCTTGGCCGGGCCGCCCTGGCGGTGACCGAATAGACCGAGCGCGAAGTCCGTGAAGAGCTTGATCATCCCCGCCTGCTCGAGGAACGAACCGAACAGGATGAAGAGAAAGATGTACGACGATGACACGTACGTCGGCGTCCCGTAGATGCCCTCTGTGCCGAAACCGAGCTGCCCGATGACCTGGTCCAGGCCGTAGCCACGGTGCGTCAGCGGCGCCGGCAGGTACTGGCCGAACAGGCCGTAGGCCAGGAAGGCCGCGCAGATCAGCGGGAGCGCGATGCCCATGACGCGTCGCGCCGCCTCGAACACGAGCGCGATCGTGACGACTCCGATCACCATGTCCCAGTTCGTCAGTTCACCGGCGCGCTGGATCAGATCGGCCTCGAAGATCCAGTGATAGAAGCTCGCCACGAATCCGATGCCGCCGACGATCCACCCCAGCCAGCGCCGCTTGAGCGGTGGCATCAGCAGGAAGGTCATCAGCAGCAGGAACCCGACGTGGACCGCACGGACCACCGTGCTGGAAATCGGACTGAAGGCAGCGGTGATGATCTGGAAGCTTGAAAACGCGATCGCCACCGCGAACACGGCCGGTGTGAAGTGCACGGTCCCGTGTTGCAGGTCCGCATCGGCATCAGCTACAGCGTGGGTCATCGCAACGCCTTCCAAAAATGAAAATGGCACAGGTCACGCTGTGCCATTTTCTGCTCGTTTCGTGTGCCGGTGTCTATTTCAGCAGGCCAGCCTCGCGGTAATAGCGCTCCGCGCCGGGATGCAGGGGCACCGGCACGTTCTTCGGCGCGTCGACGACGGTGATCGTCTTGGCCGCCGCGTGGGCCGCGGCCATCTGGTCGAGGTTTGTGAACAGCGCCTTGGTCATGGCGTAGACGGTTTCCGCCGGCACGCTCTCGCTGGTCACAAGGAAGTTGCGGATCGCCACAGTGGGGACGGCGTCCGTCTGGCCGGTATAAGTGCCCGCGGGAATCGTGGCCGGCAGGTAGGCGGGATCCCCGATCTTGGAGACGACTTCGAGCGGTACGGATACGACAGTGATCTTGACCGCCGTGGCCAGGTCGCGAATCGAGGCCACACCCAGTCCGGCCGACTGCAGCGTGACGTCGAGCTGGCGGTTCTTCATCAGTTCGACCGACTCGCCGAAGGGCAGGTATTCGACCTTGGCGAAGTCCTTGTACGTGAGGCCGGCCGCCTTCAGGATCGCGCGGGCGTTGAGTTCCGTCCCCGAGCGCGGCGCGCCCACCGAAATGCGCTTGCCCTTGAGGTCAGCGAGCGTCTTGATGCCGGAATCCGCGTTGGCGACGATCTGGATGTAGTTGGGATAGATTCCCGCCACCGTGCGCAGGCCCTTGAGTGGCGTCTTGAACCCGGCCTCCTCGTCGCCCTTGAACGCGTCCGACAGGGCATCGCCCAGCGTGAACGCGATCTCGCCACGACCTGCCTGCACCAGGTTCAGGTTCTCGACCGAAGCTTTGGTCGCCTGCACGCTGGTCTTTGTGTCAGGGATCGCCTTGGAATAGATCTGTCCCAGCGCGACGCCAAGCGGGTAGTACACGCCGCTCTGGCCGCCGGTCAGGATGTTGATGAACTTCTGCTGTGCGGAGGTCGCCGGGCTGAGCGCCAGGAAGGCGGCACCCAGCAGGACTGTGCCCAGCGAACGGATCGCGCGGTGATGCATGACTGTCTCCTTGGAAAGAATCGTCTCGTTCTGCCCGGCTTCGGGCCGCGGAATTCTTGGCGCGGAAGTATACGAGCGAGCCTGAGGCGTGCCCACCTCGGACGAACGCGTGACTCGGCGAAGTGCTGCCTGCAGGCGCAGGCGGTAGGCGTCCTGCCGGCCTAGCGCCCGCTCAATTTGCGCCCATCAGCAGGTTCGGCAGCCACAGGCTGATGATCGGCACGTAGGTGATCAGGATCAGGAAGCCCAGCATCACAAGGATCCACGGCGCGCAGGCCTTGGTGACCTCCGTGAGGCCCATGTTCGCAATGCCGCTGGCGACATAGAGGTTCAGCCCCACCGGAGGCGTGATCATGCCGATCTCCATGTTGACCGTCATGATGATGCCGAGGTGGATCGGATCGATGCCGAGCTTCATCGCGACCGGAAACAGGATAGGTGCGGTGATCAGCAGGATCGAGGACGGCTCCATGAAGTTGCCGGCGATCAGCAGCAGGATGTTGACGACCACCAGGAACATCCACGGGCTCAGGCCCATGCTCTGGATCCAGTTCGCCAAATCCTGTGGGATCTGCTCCGAGGTAAGCAGGAACGAGAACAGCACCGCGTTGGTGATGATGTACAGGATCATCGCCGAGAGGTTGGCGCTGTCCAGCAGCACCTTCGGCACCTGCTTCAGTGTCAGATCCTTGTAGACAAACACCGAGACGAAGAATGCGTAGGCCGCGCTCATCGCCGCCGCCTCGGTTGGCGTGAAGATGCCGGCGTAGATCCCGCCAATGACCACGACGATCAGGAACAGGCCCCAGACGCTGGCGCGGAAGGAATCCCAGACCTCCTTGAGACTGGCGCGCGGCATGCGCGGGTAGTTGCGCTTCTTGGCGACCGCCCAGGTCACGAAGACCAGCAGCGCAGCCAGCAGGATGCCCGGGACGATCCCGGCGATGAAGAGCCGGCCGATCGATGCATTGGTGGACACCGCGTAGATCACCATCACGATCGACGGCGGGATCAGGATGCCGAGCGCCCCGGCCGTGCCGATGACACCGACGCCGAATTTCTTCGGATAACCCTGCTTGACCATCGCTGGCAGCAGGATCGAGCCAATCGCGACCACGGTAGCGGGCGACGAGCCCGAGACGGCTGCGAATAACGCGCAGGCCAGCACGCCACCGAGCGCGAGGCCGCCGTGCAGGTGCCCGACCATCGCGGTCGCGAAGCGGATCATCCGCTTGGCGACACCGCCGTGCGTCAGGAAATTGCCCGCCAGGATGAAGAACGGGATCGCCATGATCTCGAACTTCTCGATGCCGGTGAAGAGTTTCAGTGCCACCGACTCCAGTGGCACGTCGGTCATCGTGAAGAGGAATGTGAGCACCGTCAGGCCGAGCGCGATCGAGATCGGCATGCCTGTGATCATCAGCAGGCACAGCAGGCCAAAGATGACGAGGCCTGTCATGGCTGCCTCCCGGGTTTGACGTCAGCGGGATGGAGGTCGCTTGGCAGTTTCACCCACTCGGTCGCGTCTTCCTTGTCGAGTCCCTCGACGTGCCCGTGGTCAGCATGCGGCAGATGCCCGGTCTTGTGGAATTTCCACGCGACCTGCAGGAAACGGAAACACATCAGGTATGAACCCAGCGGGATGCAGAGATACACCAGCCACTTGGGTGCTTCCAGGTCGGCGGAAACCTGATCGGTACCGGCCAGCTCCCACACGAAGTGGGCCCCAAAGCTCCCGATGATCGCCGTAAACAGTGCACCCGCCATCAGTCCGAAGATGACGAACCAGCCGCGCGTGCGGTCGTTGAGCGAATTGATCAGGACGTCGACGCCGACGTGAATGCCGGTGCGCACACCGTAGGCGGCGCCGAACTTGGCCATCCACACGAACATGAAGATGCACAGCTCCTGGGCCCAGCCCAGGTTGAGTGTGAGCAGCCAATCCTGCACCCCGGGTATCGCCCAGCCGGAGGCATACCGATGCAGCACCGAGACGAAAATGATGATCGTCGCGGCACCGATCAGAAAGGTGATGAGCCACTCCTCGAGGTGATCGAGGAACGCGTGACCATGGGTTCGTCTCCTCCGCCCGCCGGCTTCTTCGGCCTGCGGGACTGCATCAACGCATGCCCGCATAGGAGCGCGCGGCAAGCGGGCGCGTACGCTGCCCATTCAGGCTTGAAGCCGACTTCCTTGTAGACCGCCTGGATCGTGTCCTTGCCGATCCGGCTTTCCATCTCCTTGTGCACCGGCAGCAGCGCTTTTTTCCAGGCCGCACGCTCCTGCGGAGTTGGCACGTAGACGGCGTCTTGCCGGAGGCCTTGATCTGTCGTCCAGCGACTCGTGTTTCCTGGGCCGCGATGGCATTGGCGTAGCGCGTCGCCTCGGCCATTGCCGCCTCGAGTTCCTTGCGCACGTCCGGCCGGCAGACCGTCCCAGAACTTCTTGTTCACGATGACCGCATAACCGAGGTAGCCGTGATTCGAGACGATCGCGTGCTTCTGCACCTCGTGCATCTTCTGCGTGTACATGTTTGACGGCGGATTCTCGGTACCGTCGACGACCCCGGTCTGGAGCGCCTGATAGACCTCGGAGAACGCCATCGTCTGCGGAATCGCACTGATCGCCCGCATCTGCGCTTCCAGCACCTTGGACGACTGGATCCGCATCTTCTTGCCCTTGGCGTCGGCCGGCAGCTTGAGCGGCGTGTTCGCGCTCAGGACCTTGAAGCCGTTGTCCCAGTACGCGAGCCCCGAAATACCCTTGGCCTCGAGCTTCTTCAGCAGCGCCTTGCCGGACTCGCCTTCCGTGACCTTATGCAAGGCCGCGTAGTCATCGAAGATGAAGGGCAGGTCGAACACCTCGAACTCGCGCACGCCCAGCGGCCCGAACTTGGCCAGTGACGGCGCCAGCATCTGCACCGAGCCCAGCGACAGCGCTTCCATCTCCTCGCCGTCCTTGTAAAGCTGCGAGTTCGGATAGACCTCGATCTTGACCTTGCCCGGCAGGCGCTTTTCCGCCAGTTCCTTGAAGCTCTCCGCGGCCCGTCCCTTCGGGGTGTTCGGCGCCACGACGTGGCTGAACTTGATGACGATCGGCGCCTGGGCCAGAACAACGCCGGGCAACGCAGCGGCGGCCGCGACTGCGCCAACGGTCGCAAGGGCTTCGCGACGGGTATATGAAGCCATGACAGTCTCCTTGTGGTTATCTTTGGCTCGGCCGCGCGATGTGCCGCTCGACGGCGTCCTGAGGAAGTGCTTCTACGCACATCCGGCGCCAAGCCCTTGATCAAAAGATAATTACCCATAGCCCAATCTATCTCTGGTGTTGGGGTCTCGATGCCGCCAGAGGCCTTGAGCCGTTCGCGCGCAATCTGACCTCCGGCAGTCACTTCGATCATCCCCCTGAGCAGTGATTCGGACGCCTGCATCCGACGTGGCCGCAACCGAATTTCCCTTGTCGGCTGTAACTGCCGCCGTTACAGCCGCGCATGCGCGAGTCGAACATTTGCTTGCCGTCTTGTTTCTAGTCAAACCGCATGTAACGCACATCGGGACAATCCCTACCCAAGGCGTGGTAGGTCGATTTACCGAGAGCCGGCCAGCCGGTAACAGGTTTGAAGTGTGTTTGTGGAGCGAACGGCTCAGTGCCCAAGGGATGTGGATTCAAGAGTGGGGACGAGCGTCGCTGATCTGCGTGATGGTTAGGTCCGATATTCGGAGGGGAGCAATGAGGAAATCACTAGTTGTGCTGGGAACGGCGCATTTGCGCTGAGCCTGAGCCTTGCTGGCTGCGGCGGAAGCGATGGTTCGGACGGCGCACCGGGCGCAACGGGCGCAACGGGCGCAACGGGCGCGGCAGGCCCAGCTGGCCCTCCGGGACCCCGGGATCCGCAGCGGTCACGCTGACGCCGGCGACGCCGCCGGCAGAGTTCGCGGCTCTGAATCTGACGTGACGGTCACGAGTGTCACAATCGCTAGCCCACCGGTCGTCAATTTCAAGCTCGCGACGAATCAGGGCGTGCCGGTCGTCGGCTTCGGCAGCACGTCGAAGAGTCTCGACCGCCACGGTCGCCCAGCTATCCGAACCTCGCGTTCTCGCTGGCGAAGCTGGTTCCGGCTCCGGCGGTACGCCGAGCAAGTGGGTCAACTACATCGTCACGACGGTGCCGACGACGACCACGGCCGCCGCCGACGCGTCCGTCTACGGACAACACCGGCAAGCTGGTCGACAACAAGGACGGACCTACACGTATACGTTCTATCGTGACGTCCCGGGTATTAAGGCCCAAGTCGACGCGATGACCGTGACCGCACCGAACAACAAGGCCGACCTCGGTGACCTGACCTACGACGCCAGCCGACGCACCGCCTGACGATCCAGATCTCTGGCGACGCGCCTGGGACCGGCACCAACACGTCGAATGCCGTACAGACCGTCACGGGCCTGCCGATGACGTACGCCGTCGACGTCATCTACGACTTCGTTCCGGCGACGGGGCAGCCCCGGCGGCGAGCGGCGAACCGGAAGATCGCGAAACGCGAACTGCAAGTCTTGCCACAGCACGCTGGGCGGAATTCCGGGCGGGGACCCGGAGAGCCTCTCTCGGCTTCCACGGCGGCGGTCGCAACAACGTCGAGTACTGCGTGGTATGCCACACCGACCAGCGCAAGTATGGCCGGACGGAAGCGACGTATAACGCGGCGACAGAGCTTCTCCGGCAGCACGTATCGGCTCGACGACCGCGCGGTCGGCAACTCGCCGAACTTGATCCTCGACAAGACGCACCTCGGC
>CAWEPP010000005.1:0-141844 GCA_963810985.1 uncultured beta proteobacterium | reverse complement strand
GATGGGCAAGGGCGTGTCTTTCCTCGAAGCACGCGAAAAGAACCATTTCATGCAGGTGGCCGCCGCCGAGTGGCAGCACGCGATCGAACTGCTGGATGCCGCGCACGCGGCAAGGAGCTGAACCATGAGCACCGTTGCAAGCAAACCGCGCCTGAAGACCTCGGCGATGATCGCCTCGATCGCCGGCGAGGGACAGCGCACGAAGCCCGGCCCCGTTCGGCCATGCGCTGGCCGAGCTGGCCGCAGCCGGCCCGAGATCGTCGGCCTGACCGCCGACCTCGGCAAGTACACCGACCTGCACATCTTCGCGCAGGCCTTTCCCGAACGCTTCTTCCAGATGGGCATGGCCGAGCAGCTGCTGATGGGCGCCGCCGCCGGCATGGCGAAGGAAGGCTTCATCCCGTTCGCCACGACCTACGCCGTGTTCGCGGCGCGCCGCGCCTATGACTTCATCCACCAGTGATCGCCGAGGAAAACCTCAACGTCAAGATCGCCTGCGCCCTGCCCGGACTGACCACGGGCTATGGTCCGAGCCACCAGGCGACCGAGGACCTCGCGATCTTCCGCGGCATGCCGAACCTGACGATCATCGACCCGTGCGACGCGCTCGACATCGAGCAGGCGGTGCCGGCGATGGCCGCCCATAACGGGCCGGTCTACATGCGCCTGCTGCGCGGCAAGGTGCCGGTGGTGCTCGACGAGTACGACTACACGTTCGAGCTCGGCAAGGCCAAGCTGCTGCGCGACGGCAAGGACGCGCTGATCATCTCGAGCGGCTTCATGACGATGCGCGCGCTGGAGACGGTCGAGAAGCTGCAGGCCGACAGTGTCGACGTCGGCGTGCTGCACGTGCCGACGATCAAGCCGCTCGACGAGGAGACCATCGTGCGCGAAGCCGGCCGCAGCGGGCGCCTGGTGATCGTCGCCGAGAACCACTCGATTGTGGGCGGGCTGGGCGAGGCGGTCGCCGGTGTGCTGTTGCGCGCAGGTGTCACGCCGCCGTTCCGCCAGATTGCGCTGCCGGACGCCTTCCTCGACGCCGGCGCGCTGCCGACGCTGCACGACAAGTACGGCATTTCCACCGTTGCCATGACCCAGTCCATCAAGGGCTGGCTGAACTGATCCGCAGAGGCGACATCGCCGCACTGCGTAGTCGCCCAAATTTCACTTCAACCCAGGAGACTTCCAATGAAATTCACTTCGTTACTGGCCGCTGCCGCGCTCACGCTGGTGGCCGGCACGCCGTTCGCGCAGACCAAGATCACGCTCGGCCACGGCGCCGCACCGGGCAACCCGCGTCATGAAGCGGCGGTGGCCTTTGCCAATGCCGTCAAGCAAAAGAGCGGTGGCAAGATCGAGGTCAATGTCGCGCCGTCCGCCCAGTTGGGCGATGACGCCGCCATGCTGACCGCGCTGCGCTCCGGCTCGCTTGACATGTCGGCCAACAGCCAGGGAGCGACGGCCACCATCGTTCCCGAGTACGCCGCCTTTGGCATGCCGTTCCTGTTCTCCGACCCGGCGGCGGCGTTCAAGCTGCTCGACGGACCGCTCGGCAAGGAACTCGCCGAGAAGTCGGCGGCCAAGAACCTCATCGTGCTGGGCTACTGGGACAACGGCATTCGCCACGTGTCCAACAGCAAGCGCCCGGTCCTGACGCCTGCCGACATGAAGGGGCTGAAGATCCGCACGCCGCCGGACGCCGTGACGATCGACATCATGACAGCGCTCGGCGCCGAGACGCAGCAGATCAAGTTCGCTGAGCTGTACGTCGCCCTGCAGCAGGGTGTGGTCGACGGCCAGGAGAACCCGCTTGCCAACATCGACGCCTCCAAGCTCTATGAAGTGCAGAAATTCATCTCGCTGACGGGACACAAGTTCGAGATGAACGCCGTTGCTGATGAGCAAGCGCACCTGGGATCGCCTGTCCGAAGCGGACCGCAAGATCATCATGGAAGCCGCCAACGAAGCGACGGCCGTGCAGCGCAAGCTGTCGAAAGAAGCGGACGAGCGCCTCCTTGTCGAACTGCCGAAGAAGGGCGTGAAGATCGACAAGGTCGACCAGTCGCAGTTTGCCAAGGCGACCGAGTCGGTGACGGCCAAGTGGACCAGTGGTCCGATCGGCGACTACGTCAAGAAGGTCGTCGCCGCCGCGCGCGCCAAGTAAGAACAAGCGGAACACCCGCGTAAACGGCGGGCCGGCCATGGGCCGGACCCGCCCCATCCCAAAGGAGACAACCATGGCATCCGTGTTTGCGGGGCGGCTCAGTCGCGGCATCGCGTGGGTGTGCGCCGCGATCCTCTACATCACGTTCGGCGCCATCTTTTTCATTCTCTGCTCCGACGTGTTCCTGCGTTACTTCGCCGGCTCCAGTTTGCGCTGGGCCTCCGAGATCCCGGAGCTGCTGTTCCCGTGGCTCGTAATGGCCGGCGTTGTCCTCGCAGCGCAGCACGGCGCGCACATCGCGACCACCTTTCTCGCGGACGCGGTGCACGGAAAGGCGCGGCGCGTGATCACCAGCGTCGGGCATGTGGCAATCATCGCCGCCTACAGCTTGCTGGCCGTGGTCACCGCGCAGGCGATCCCGATCGTCGCCGACGAGCGTTCTGCCATTCTGGGCGTGCCCGGATCCGTCACCTACATCTGCCTGTTCGCAGGTTTCGTGCTGATCGCACTGGTCCACCTCGGCGAGCTGCTGCACTGGGTCGACGAGAGTCACGAGCAAGTCACGGGAGCCTTCTGATGAGCGCCGTCGCATTCCTGATCTTCGCAATTGCCGCAATAGCGGCGATCCCGATCGCTCACGCACTGGTGCTGGCCGCGATCGGCGGCATCCTGTACTCCGATCGCGTACCGCTGAGCCTCGTCGTCGAGCAGATGGTGTCGCAGGTGCAGAGCTTTCCGCTGATCGCGATTCCGTTCTTCATCCTGACCGGCGCGCTGATGATGGGCGGCCGCCTCGGCAAGACGTTGATCGACCTTCTGACGACGTTGATCGGCCGATTTCACGGTGGCCCGGCGCAAGTCGGCGTGCTGTCGTCGACACTGTTTGGTGGCGTCTCGGGCTCGGCAGTCGCGGACGCGTCCGCCATCGGCTCGATGCTGATTCCCTGGCAGAAGAAGCTCGGCTACCCGGGTGGGTTCTCTGCCGCCACGCTGGCATCCGCGGCAACGATCGACATCCTGATTCCGCCGTCGATTCCCCTGATCATTTTTGCGCTCGCCTCCGGCGCGTCGATCGGTGCGCTGTTCCTGGCGGGCATCCTGCCGGGCCTGATGCTGTGCTTCGGCTTCATGGCGGTGTGCTACTTCGTCGGTCGCATCAAGAACTATCCGCGCGAGACGCGGCCGATCAGCGTGAAGCTCGTCCTCAAGGAAATCGGCTACGCCTCGCCGGCACTGCTGCTGCCCGTCATCATCATCGTCTTCCTGCGGTTCGGCATTGCGACGCCGACCGAGGTCAGCATTGTCAGCACGCTCTACGCGGGCGTCGTCTCGGCGCTGTTGTATCGCGACATGACGCTCGCGCGAATCAAGGCGGCCGTGCTGGAATCCGGACTCGCGACCGGCGTCGTGCTGCTCGTCATCATGGCATCGAGCGCGATGGGCTGGATCATCACGTTCGAGCAGCTGCCGGTGGCCTTTGCCGAGTTCGCCAAGAACACGCTGAAGGATCCGTGGCTCATCATCCTCGCGATGAACCTGATCATGCTGGTCGCCGGCATGTTCATCGACCTGCCTGCCGCCGTGCTGCTGCTGACGCCGATCTTCGTTCCTCTGGCGGCGATGGCGGGCATGGACACCGTGCAGCTGGGTGTGATGATGGTCGTCAACCTGGCGATCGGCCTCTATACGCCGCCGGTGGGCACGACGCTATTCATCACCAGTTCGATCGCCAAGGTCAAGATCGGCGAAACCGTGCGGGCGATGGTGCCGTTCTACATGGTCGCGCTGCTCGTGCTCCTGCTGATGAGCTACGTGCCCGCGCTGACGATTCGCTAGGCCGGACTTTCGAACGGGATTCCTCAACGTCATGAGCACACTCGAAGCCTCCAAGGCGCCGGTGCAGTCGAACGCCGAACTGCAGCGCCTTGCCCATGCGATCCGCTTCGTCTCGATCGACGCGATCGTGCGCGCCACCGAAGGGCACCAGGGCGTTCCGCTCGGCATGGCGGAGATCGCCACGGCGCTCTTCACCCGGCACCTGAAGTTCAATCCGGCCGATCCGACCTGGCCGGACCGCGACCGCTTCGTGCTGTCCAACGGCCACGGCTCGATGCTGCTGTTCTCGCTGCTGTACCTGACCGGTTATGAGCAGATCTCGATCGACCAGATCAAGACCTTCCGTGAGCTCGGCTCGCACTGCGAAGGTCATCCGGAGTTCGATCCGGCGAGCGGCATCGAAGTGACGACCGGGCCGCTGGGGCAGGGCATCGCCAACGCGTTCGGCATGGCGGTCGCGGAGGCCTATCTGAACGCCCGCTTCGGCTCCGGGCTGGTCGACCACTACTCCTACGCGTTCGTTGGCGACGGCTGCCTGCAGGAAGGGATCGGCCAGGAGATGATCTCGCTGGCGGGTCACCTGCGGCTGGGCAAGCTGGTCCTCTTCTGGGACGACAACCGCATCACTGACGACGGCAGCACACAGCTCTCGATCAGCGAAGACGTGGCCGCGCGCTTCCGCGTGGCCGACTGGCACGTGGTCGAGGTCGACGGCCACGACCTCGAAGCCGTGTCGGACGCGATCGCCGCAGCGAAGAAGGATCCGCGGCCGTCGATGATCGCCTGCCGCACGGTGATTGCGAAGGGCATCGCGCGCCTGCAAGGGCAGCGCGGCGGCCACAGCGGGCGACTGCATCCGGAAGACGCCGCAGCGGCCCGGCAGGCGCTGGACTGGCCGCATCCGTCCTTTGAGGTCCCCGAGGATGTACTCAATGCGTGGCGTGCCGCCGGGCGCCGCAGCGATCGCGAACACGCCGCGTGGACCCAGCGCGTGGCTGCGCTGCCGGCCGCCGAGCGCGCGGAATTCGAACGCGTGCTACGCGGCGAACTGCCCGCCGGCTGGCGCGAGGTCCTGCTCGACTACAAGCGGCGCGCCGTGAACGCGGCCAAGCCGCAGGGCGGGATCATGATCTCCGCAGAGATCAACGATCTGCTGACCGATGTGCTGCCCGAGCGCATGGTGGCCTGCGCCGATCTCGAGGCGCCGACCAGCCACAAGCGCCGGCTGCAGGCCTTCACCGCGAACGACCGGCGCGGCGCCTACGTGCACTGCGGCGTGCGCGAGCACGTGATGGGCGCAATGGCCAATGGCATGGCGGCGCACGGTGGCGTCATCCCGCTCGCCGTCACCTACCTCCCGTTTGCCGACTACGAACGCCCCGCGATGCGCATGGCGGCGCTGATGGGACTGCCGGTGAAGTTCGTGTTCAGCCACGACTCGATCGGCGTCGGCAAGAACGGGCCGACCCATCAGCCGGTCGAGATCCTCGCGTCGCTGCGCGCAATGCCCAACATGCTGGTGCTGCGTCCGGCCGACGCCGTCGAAGCAGCCGAATGCTGGGAGATCGCGCTCGAGCACCGCACCGGACCGGCGAGCCTGGTGTTCGCGCGGCAGGAACTGCCGCTCGTGCGCAGAGCCGGCGATGAGAACCTTTCACGTCGGGGCGCCTACGTGCTGACCGAAGGCGAAGGCGCGCCGCGGCAAGTGACGCTGCTCGCCACCGGCTCCGAAGTCACGCTCGCCGTGCAGGCGCGTGCGCGTCTGCAGGCAGAAGGTGTCTCGACCGCGGTCGTGTCGATGCCTTCCTGGGAGTTGTTCGAACGGCAGGATCCGGCCTATCGCGCCGCGACGCTCGGACAGGGTTGCGTGCGGGTCGGCGTCGAAGCGGCGCTGCGCTTCGGCTGGGATCGCTACCTCGGCGAGCTGGGCGGCTTCGTCGGCATGACCGGCTTCGGCGCTTCGGGCCCGGCCGATGCGCTGTACGAGCACTTCGGCATCACGCCGGCCGCGATCGTGGCCGAAGCCAAGCGCTGTCTCGAGCAGCGGCACTCATAGCGAGGTCTGCCATGCACAGGATCGTCTTCCTCGACCGCTCCACGATCGCGCCGCAGATCACACTTCGGCGGCCGGTCTTCGAGCACCAGCTGGTCGAGCACGCGAACACGCAGCCCGACGAGGTCGTCGCACGACTGAAGGGTGCATCGGTGGCGATCCTCAACAAGGTGCCGATGCCGGCGACCGTCCTCCAGCAATTGCCGGATCTGAAGCTGATCGCCGTGGCGGCCACCGGCACCGACTGCGTCGACAAGACATACTGTGAGGCGCACGGCATCGCGGTGTCGAACATCCGCGGTTACGCAGTGAACACCGTGCCGGAGCACGCATTCGCACTCATCTTCGCGCTGCGCCGGAACGTCATCGCCTACCGCGAGGATGTCATCGCTGGCCGCTGGCAGGAGTCGGGCCAGTTCTGCTTCTTTGATCACCCGATCCACGATCTCGCGGGCGCGCGGCTGGGGATCATCGGCGAAGGGGTGCTCGGACAGCGCGTCGCGGAGATCGCGCGCGCGCTCGAAATGGTGCCGATGTTCGCCGCCCACAAGGGCGTGAGCGGGCTGGGGCCGCTGTATACGCCCTGGCAGGAAGTGCTGGAAACGGCAGACATCATCACGCTGCACTCGCCACTGACGCCACAAACCCGCAACATGATCGCGATGCCCGAGTTCCGCGCGATGAAGAAGCGGCCATTGCTCATCAATACGGCACGCGGTGGCCTCGTCGACGAAGCTGACCTCGTGCGTGCGCTAGACGAAGGACTGATCAGCGGCGTCGGCTTCGACGTCACGATCGGCGAGCCGCCGCCCCTCGACAGCCCGCTGATGCGTATCGCGAAGCGACCCAACGTCATCGTGACACCGCATGTCGCCTGGGCGTCCGACGAGGCACAGCAGGCGCTGGCCGACCAGCTGATGGACAACGTCGAGAACTTCGTCGCCGGGCGGCCCAGCAATCTTGTGCGGGGTGCGTTCTAGCGTGCGGCGCCGCCGTGTTCGCACCGTGCGCGGTAGATTTGCGTATGTCCCGTTCAAATCCCGACCCCATCGATCCGCTGACACTGCTGCGCGCGAGTTTCGACGCCGCGGTGGCGGCCGCCGATCCGCTGCAGATGCTGCGGCGCCACCTGCCGACGCCACCGGCGCGCGCGCTCGTCGTCGGTGCTGGCAAGGCCGCGGCGAGCATGGCAGTCGCCGTCGAGCGAGCCTGGCCCGAGGTCGAACTCGACGGACTCGTCATCACGCGCTATGCGCACGGACTGCCGACGCGCCGCATCCGCGTCATCGAGGCGGGGCATCCCGTGCCCGACGCCGCGGGCGAAGCCGCAGCCGCCGAAATCCTAGCGCGGGCCTCCGCAGCTGCAGGCGGGCGACCTGCTGCTGGTGCTGGTTTCCGGCGGCGGCTCGAGCCTGCTCTCGCTGCCGGTGGCCGGCGTCTCGATGGAGGATCTCAAGTGCGTCACGCGCGACCTGCTCGCGAGCGGCGCGCCGATCGAGCAGATGAACGTCGTGCGCAAGCACTTGTCGCGGATCGCCGGCGGTCACCTGGCGGCGGCCGCGACGGCGCGCGGTGCCACGGTTCTTGCACTGATCATCTCGGACGTCACCGGCGATGCGCCGGCCGACATTGCGTCGGGGCCCTGCGCCGCCGACCCGAGCACCTATGCCGATGCGCTGGCCGTGCTGCGGCGCTGGAACGTAACGCCGCCGGCCAGTGTCGCGAACTGGCTGGCGCGCGGCGAGCGCGGCGAAATCGCCGAGACACCCAAGCCTGGCGATCCGCTGCTCGCGGGCGTCGAGAATCGCATCATTGCGACCGCGCGAAGTTCGCTGCAGGCGGCTGCCGATGTGTTCCGCCGTGCCGGCATCACGCCGGTGATCCTCGGCGACACGGTGACCGGTGAAGCGCGCGAAGTCGCGAAAGTCTATGCGGCGCTGGTGCGCGAGCTGCGTGCGCACGGCACGCCGTTTCGCGCGGCCGGTCGCACTGATTTCCGGTGGCGAGTGCACTGTCACGCTGCCACCGGGAACTGCGTGGGCGGGGCGGTCGTTGCAGCGAGTTCCTGCTTTCGCTGACTACCGAGCTCGACGGCATGTCCGACGTGCACGCGCTGGCCGCGGACACGGACGGTATCGACGGCAGCGAAGACAACGCCGGCGCCTGGCTGGCGCCCGACACGGCTGCCCGTGCCGCGGCGGCGGCGTGCCGGCGCGCGTGGCGCTCGACGCGCACGATGCCTACGGCTTCTTCGCGGCGGCCGATGCGCTGATCGTGACCGGGCCGACGCGAACCAATATCAACGACTACCGCGTGATTCTGGTCACGTAAGTCCCTGCGTCGCAAGCGGCGAGGGTTCGCCGCCTGCGATGTGCCGTTCGGGCAAGGGCTACGGCGCTTCCGTCGGATCGAGACCGGCTATCAGGAGTGGCAGTTCATCCACGCCGAACTCCGGCATTGGCGGGAAGCTGACCTCGGCGAAGTAGCCGGACGGCAGCTCGAGCGAAAGACCGGCATCCGCCGAGTCCGATGCCGGGTAGTTCTCTTCAATTGCCACGGCCGCGTACTCGCCCCAGGAATCGACGTCGTCATTCGTCTGAGCGACGCTGACCGCCGACAGCGAGAGGAAGGCAACCGAGACGGCCGCCGCCAGCAGCCTGGACACGCCAGTCTGGGAGCGGTGGGCAACAGCAGCAAGAGTTGTGGCGTGGCGTTTCATCTGCATCTCCTGGCGGGCTGCACGAGGGCAGTTCCGCGACGTTTGCGTTGAAGTCGGCAGGCCCGCGAGGGTTCCTGTCATCGTCATCGGCACGACGTGTCGACGTGGAGACAGCCTAGGAGTTGCGCGCCGGCGGCGCGACGCAGTAATACACGACGTGCACGTGGCCCATGCGGCCACGCCGGTGCTCAATATTCGCGTTTGGGGGGCTGCTACCGCGACCAGGGAGGCGGGGTAACGGCGGTGCCTGCTTCCGTGCGCACGGTGCGTGCGAGCGCGGGATCAACTGCGTCGAGCGCGGCCAGCGCGATCGAGTGTCGGTCGACCTCGAAGAAGGCGCGCAGCGCGGCGCGTGTGTCCGAGCGACCGAAGCCATCGGTGCCGAGCGCGACGATAGCGATCGCCGATCCACGGCCGGATCAGGTCCGGCACGCTGCTGACGTAGTCCGAGGCCGCGACGACCGGTGCGCCAGTCGCCGGCAGCTGCTGTTCGACCCACGATGCGGCCCGCGGCCCGCCGAGGCGCGCGGCGCGCTGGAGCGCCATCGCCTCGCGCCGCAGTTCGGTGAAGCTCGTTGCCGAGTACACGTCCGCGGCGACGCCGTACTCTGATTCCAGCAGCTCGGCGGCGGCGAGCGCTTCGCGCAGGATCGTGCCGGCGCCGAGCAGCCGCACGCGCGCGGCGCCGAGCGACGAGGCGCGCACGCGGTACATGCCGCGCAGGATCCCTTCGCGCACTTTCGTCGGCAGCGACGGCTGCGCGTAGTTCTCGTTCATCACCGTGACGTAGTAGAACACGTCGTGCCTGCTCTGTCAGCATGCGGCGCATGCCGTCCTCGACGATCACGGCGAGCTCGTACGCGAAGCACGGGTCGTAGGCGCGGCAGTTCGGCATCGTCGAGGCGATCAGGTGGCTGGTGCCGTCCTCGTGCTGCAGCCCTTCGCCCGACAGCGTCGTGCGGCCGGCGGTCGCGCCGAGCAGGAAGCCGCGCGTGCGCGAGTCCGCCGCGGCCCACAGCAGGTCGCCGACGCGCTGGAAGCCGAACATCGAGTAGAAGATGTAGAACGGCAGCATCGCCAGGCCGTTGGTCGAGTAGCTGGTGCCGGCCGCGACCCACGAGGCGATCGCGCCGGCCTCGTTGATCCCTTCCTCGAGGATCTGGCCGTCCTTCGCCTCCTTGTAGTAGCTGATCTGCGCGCTGTCCTCGGGCTCGTAGAGCTGTCCGAGCGGCGAGTAGATGCCGATCTGGCGGAACAGGTCCGCCATGCCGAAGGTGCGCGCCTCGTCGGCGATGATCGGCACGATGCGCGGGCCGAGCGCGGCGTCCTTCAGCAGCGCGCCCGAGCATGCGCACGAACGCCATCGTCGTCGACATCTCCTTGCCGTCGGCCTCGAGTGCGAATCGCGCGAAGGCCTCGGCCGGCCGGCGTCGGCAACGATTCGCAGACGGAGGTGCGCGCCGGCAGGTAGCCGCCGAGCTTGGCGCGGCGCGCGTGCAGGTACTTCATCTCCGGGCTGTCGTCGCCCGGCTGTGAAGTACTCGACGTTCTCGACCTGCGCATCGGAGAGCGGCAGCGCGAAGCGATCGCGGAACTCGCGCAGCGCCTCGGCGTCGAGCTTCTTCTGCTGGTGGGTCGTCATGCGGCCCTGGCCGGCGGTGCCCATGCCGTAGCCCTTCTTGGTCTTCGCCAGGATCACCGTGGGCTGGCCGCGGTGGCGCACGGCGGCGTGGTACGCCGCGTGGATCTTCACCGGATCGTGGCCGCCGCGCCGCAGGCGGTCGATGTCGTCGTCGGACAGGTGCGCGGTCAGCTGCGCGCAGCTCCGGGATACTTGTTGAAGAAGTGCTCGCGGTTGAAGCGGCCGTCGGTGGCGGACAGGTCTGGAACTCGCCGTCGACCGTCTCGTGGAAGGCGCGCAGCAGCAGCATCTGCGTGTCGCGCGCGAACAGCGGGTCCCAGTCGCTGCCCCACAGCAGCTTGATCACGTTCCAGCCCGCGCCGGCGAAGAGACCTTCGAGTTCCTGGATGATCGAACCGTTGCCGCGCACCGGACCGTCGAGCCGCTGCAGATTGCAGTTGACGACGAACACCAGGTTGTCGAGTCCCTCGCGTGCCGCGATGCTCAGCCCGGCGAGCGATTCGGGCTCGTCCATCTCGCCGTCGCCGACGAAGGCCCACACCTTGCGCGCGTAGGTGTTCGCCAGGCCGCGGTTCTCGAGGTAGCGCAGGAAGCGCGCCTGGTAGATCGCGAAGAGCGGCCCCAGCCCCATCGAGCCGGTCGGGAACTGCCAGAAGTTCGGCATCAGCCAGGGATGCGGATACGAACTCAGCGGAGCCCAGTGCCCCGGGCCGCATCATTGATCGCCGGGGCCCCTCCCCCGGCGAGCCCCGTCTCGCGTCGATAGTGGTCGAGCTGCTCGGCGCGTCAGCCGGCCTTCGAGAAAGGCGCGCGCGTAGACGCCCGGCGCCGAGTGCGGCTGGAAGTACACGAGGTCGCCACGCGCTTCCGGCGCGTCACCGCCGGCGCGGAAGAAGTGGTTGAAGCCGACTTCGAAGAGATCGGCGGCCGACGCGTAGCTCGCGATGTGGCCGCCGAGTTCGGGGCTGGCCTGGTTGGCGCGCACCACCATCGCCAGCGCGTTCCAGCGCACCAGCGCCGACAGGCGCTGCTCGATCTCGAGGTTGCCCGGAAACGGCGCCTGTTCGCCGAGCGAGATCGTGTTCAGGTAGGGCGTGTTCAGCACCTGCGGCAGCGGCACGCGGCGCGTGCGCGCATGCTGCAGCAACTGCTTGAGGACGAAGGTCGCGCGCGCGGGGCCTTCGGCCGCGATCAGTGCGTCGAGCGCCTCGAGCCACTCGCGCGTCTCCTGCGGATCGCCGTCGTCCTCGGGCAGGCGCCAGGCGGCGTTCGGAATCAGCTTGGCGAGGTCGTCGAGGTTCATCGGTCCTCCGCGGGGCTCGGACGTTCAGGCCAGCGATTATCCGCTGCGCGTGGCGCTGCAGGTAGCCATGGCACTACTGGGATAATGCCGGCATGGACATGCTGACCCTCACCCGCCCCGACGACTGGCACCTGCACCTGCGCGACGGCGCGGCGATGGCGGCGGTGCTGCCGCACACGGCGCGCCAGTTCGCCCGCGCGATCGTGATGCCGAACCTGAAGCCGCCGGTCACGACCACTACGCTGGCGCAGGCCTACCGCGCGCGCATCCTGGCGGCGCTGCCGGCGGGGCTCGCGTTCGAGCCGCTGATGACGCTCTACCTGACCGACAACACGCCGGCCGACGAGATCCGCCGCGCCAAGGACAGCGGCTTCGTGCACGGCGTGAAGCTCTACCCGGCCGGCGCCACGACGAACTCCGATTCCGGCGTCACCGACGTCCGCAAGCCGCGCGCCGCGCTGGAAGCGATGCAGGCGCTCGGACTGCCGCTGCTGGTGCATGGCGAGGTGACGCACGCGAACGTCGACGTCTTCGACCGCGAGCAGGTGTTCATCGATGAAGTCATGGAGCCGCTGCGGCGCGACTTCCCGGCGCTCAAGGTCGTGTTCGAGCACATCACCACGCGCGAGGCGGCGCAGTACGTGCGAGATGCGAGCGGGCCGATCGCCGCGACGATCACCGCGCATCATCTGCTCTACAACCGCAACGCGATCTTCATGACGGCCGACGGCCGCGCCGGCGTGCGTCCGCACTACTACTGCCTGCCGGTGCTGAAGCGCGAGGTGCATCGCCAGGCGCTGGTCGGTGCGGCCACCAGCGGCAATCCGCGCTTCTTCCTCGGCACCGACTCGGCGCCGCATCCGAAGGATGAAAAGGAAACGGCGTGCGGCTGCGCCGGCTGCTATACGGCGCTCAACGCGCTGGAACTCTATGCCGAAGCGTTCGAGGACGCGGGCCGGCTGGATCGTTTCGAAGCCTTCGCCAGCCACTACGGTCCGGATTTCTATGGCCTGCCGCGCAACCGCGACACGATCACGCTGCAGCGTCGCGCGCAGACTGTGCCGGCTGAACTGCCGTTCGGCGCAACGACCGTCGTGCCCCTGCGCGCCGGTGAATCCCTGCGGTGGACGCTGGTCACCTGATCCGATTCAACGCGTCGCAACCGTGGTACTCCGCTGTCACCGCGCTGAGTTCGCTGGCGGCGGCGCCGGACCCGAGGGCCGAGCTGAGCCGCCAAGCCGCGGAGCGTGGCGTGACGACGGCGCGCGGCCTCCCGATCGAATTCGTGGCCGAAGACGATGCGCCGGCCGGCCGCGCCTACGAGGCGCACATCGCAACGACCGGCCGTGTGCCGACCCGCCTGAACCCGCATGACCTCTTCAACGCGCTCGTCTGGCTCGCGCTGCCCCACACCAAGGCGCGGCTCAATGAGCTGCAGGCCGCGGCCGTGGAGTGCGACGGAGTCGGTGCCCGCCGTGGCCCCCTGCGTGACGCCGCGACGGTGTTCGATGAGAACGGCGCGCTGCTCGTCACCGCGGACCTCGAGCTGCCGGTGCTGTTGCGCGAACATCGCTGGCGCGAGGCCTTCGTCGAGCGGCGCAGTGCCTGGAGCGCTGCCCGAGTGCTGTGCCTGGGTCATGCGTTGATGGAAAAGCTGGGTGCGCCCTACAAGGCCATCACCGCGCATGCGCTGGCGATCGAACTGCCGCCGGATACTCCGCTGGAGGAGCTGGATCTGATGGTGGCGCGACGGATCGACGAAGGGTTCAGGACGACTGCGCTGCTGCCGCTGCCGGTGCTCGGTGTGCCTGGCTGGTGTCTGGGGAACGCCGACCCTGCCTTTTACGATGACGCCTCGGTATTCCGGCCGGCGCGTGGCGCTGCGGCCGGCGTTTCGTGGCGCTAGAGATCCTGCACAATGCGACGCGCGAGTTCATCTATCCCCGACGTGCTGCACCAGCAGGATGGTTGCCGGACCATTGGAAAACGCTAAGCCATGAAAGTTCTCGTCACGGGCGGTTCGGGTTTCCTGGGACAGCGGCTGATACACGCGCTGTGCGACCGGGGCGTCCTCCGGCTTGCCGGGCGGCAGCAAACCATCACGCTAATCACGGCGCTCGACGTTGCGCGCGCGACATCGGAGTTCAGCGATCCGCGCGTGCGATATCTCGAGGGCGATCTGACGGACCGCGCGATCTTTGCTGCCGCGCTCGATTCCGGAGTCGACAGCGTGTTCCACCTGGCGGCGGTCGTGTCCGGCGCCGCCGAGGCGGACTACGACCTCGGAATGCGCGTCAACCTCGACGGTACGCGCGCGTTACTTGATGCCTGCCGTGGTCTGTCCGTGCCGCCGACGTTCGTGTTCGCGAGCTCGGTCGCAGTGTTCGGTGGCGACCTGCCCGCGGTCGTCGAGGACGACACGACACCCGTGCCGCAGTCGAGCTACGGCGTGCAGAAACTGATCGGCGAACTGCTGGTGGGTGACTGCTCCCGGCGCAAGTTCATCGATGGCCGCGCCGTCCGGCTGCCGACGATCGTCGTGCGGCCGGGCAAGCCCAATGCAGCGGCGTCGAGCTTTGCCAGCGGCATCATCCGTGAGCCACTGGCGGGCGTCGAGGCGATCTGCCCGGTCGCGGCGGACACGCGGCTATGGGTCATGTCGCCGGCGTTGGCCGTCGCCAACCTGATCCATGCGCATGAGACGAGCGCGGCCGCGTGGGGTTACCAGCGCGCGGTCAGCCTGCCGGGGTTGACGGTGTCGGTGCGCGAAATGCTCGACGCGCTGTGTCGTGTTGGCGGGGAGGCCGCGGTACAGCGGGTGCGCTTTCAAACGGACGAACGCATCGCGCGGATCGTTCGGGGCTGGCCGACACGGTTCAATGCGACGCGCGGGCTGTCGCTGGGGTTTACGGGCGATGGTGACATCGAGACGATCGTGCGCGCCTACGCAGAGGAACACGCAGGATGACGATGAAGAAGACCGAGATTGAGAAACGCAAGGGCTTGAAGATCGCCGGCGAGCTGCGGCAGTCCGGGCACCGTTACGACACATCAGCGCCGGCGGTGGATCGGCGCGAGCAACGCGAACGCGACCGAGCGGCCGGGCTGGTACCGTTCGCCGTCAAGCTGCACGGCGACCTGATTCGGCAACTGCTGACGCTGGCACAACAGCGCCACGTGCCGCTCGGCGAACTGGTCGACGAGCTGTTGCGCACCGGACTCAATACCGAGAAGGGAGAACGATGAGCACGATCACCACCGCGAGCGGACTGCAGTACGAAGAGATGCGCGCCGGAACCGGAGCCACGGCCCGTTCCGGGCAGGACGTCGTCGTGCACTACACCGGCTGGTTGACCGACGGGCGGAAGTTCGACTCCAGCCGTGATCGCGGCCAGCCCTTTTCCTTCGGCCTCGGCGCAGGGCAGGTGATTGCCGGCTGGGATGAAGGTGTTGCCGGCATGCAGGTCGGTGGCCTGCGCAAGCTGACGATCCCGCCGCAGTCTCGGCTACGGCGAGTTCGGCGCGGGCGGTGTCATTCCGCCGAATGCGACATTGGTGTTCGAGGTGGAATTGATGGAAGTGGCGTGAAGCCCTGATCCGCTGGCTCAGCGATTCAGGCGCGCCGTAGCCCGGATCGCCGACAAGGTGGCGTTCGGCGTGATCACTTCGGGGTCGGTACGCAGCTCGATCAGCGCAGGCAGCCGTTTCTCGCGCATGAAAGAAAGTGCCTGCGCTAGCGCCGAGCCGAAGTCCGCGGTCGTCTCAATCGCGGCACCGAAGGCACCGTACGATTCCGCCAGTCGTGCGAAGTCCGGATTCGCAAGACGGGTGCCGTGGTCGCGGCCCGGGAACTCGCGTTCCTGATGCATGCGGATCGTGCCGTACATCGAGTTGTTGAACACGAGGATGAGCACCGCTGCGCCATACTGCAGCGCTGTGGCCAGTTCCTGCCCCGTCATCAGGAAGTCACCGTCCCCGGCGAAGGCCACGACGCAGCGCTCCGGCGCGGCGATCTTCGCGGCGATCGCTGCCGGAACGCCGTAGCCCATGCTGCCGGCGGTCGGTGCCAGTTGCGTACGCAGTCCGGGGTAGCGCCAGAAGCGATGAGCCCACCCGCTGAAGTTGCCGGCGCCGTTCGTGATGATCGCGTCAGCGGGCACGGCACGCTGCAGGATCTGCACGACCTCCCACAGGTCGAGTGCCGGATTCGCATGCGCATAGACCGCCGGCCGCTGCTGCCACGCCTCGAACTCGGCACGCGCAGGCGCCAGCATGGTTCGCCACGCCGGTTCCTCGACCGGTAGCGTCATCGCCAGGCGGGCGGCGAACTGTGGCATGCCGGCATTGATCGCAAGGCTGGGCTGATACACCCGCCCGAGTTCTTCGACGCCAGCATGCACGTGGACCAGCGCCTGCTCTGGCACGGGTGCGGTCAGCAAGGTGTAGCCCGAGGTCGTCATTTCGCCGAGGCGCGGACCGAACGCGAGCAGCAGGTCGGCCTCACGGATGCGTTGTGCGAGCTTGGGATTGATGCCGATGCCGACATCGCCGATGTAGTTCGGATGGCGGTTGTCGAACACGTCCTGCGAGCGGAACGCGCAAGTTACGGGCAGGTAGTTCGCCTCGACGAAGCGCTTCAGGTTGTCGCACGCGGCTTCAGTCCAGCCCGGGCCGCCGACGAGGACAACCGGGCGCTGCGCGCGGCCCAGCAGGCGTCGCAGCGCCGCCATCTGGATGTCCGATGGTGCCGATTGCACCGGCTGGTGGCACAGCGCATCCGGCACGTCGACCGTGCACGGCTGCATGTCCTCGGGCAGGGCAAGCACGACGGGCCCTGGACGGCCGCTGGTGGCGACTTGAAATGCGCGCGCGACGAACTCCGGGACGCGTTCGGCCTGGTCGATCTGTGCGACCCACTTCGTCATTGGCCCGAACATGCGCCGATAGTCGATTTCCTGGAACGCCTCACGTTCGGCAAAGTCGTTGCCGACCTGGCCGACGAACAGGATGACGGGAGTCGAGTCCTGGAACGACGTGTGAATGCCGATGGCAGCGTTGGTCGCGCCCGGCCCGCGCGTGACAAAGGCCACTCCTGGCTGGCCGGTCAGCTTGGCATAGGCGTCGGCCATGAAGGCCGCGCCGGACTCATGGCGAGTGACGATCAGCTTGATCATCTCGCGCGCGTCGTAGAGCGCGTCGAGCACACCGATGTAGCTCTCGCCCGGCACGCAGAAAGCGTGATTGACGCCCTGGATCAGGAGCTGGTCGACGAGAACTCGGGCGCCGGTACGCGTGGCCATGAGGGCGGGGCGAGGGCAAAGGGCGGCAGGATACCAGTGCGAACCGGCGCAACGGAGCGTCTGGCGCAGCGCGTTACAGTGCGCGCCGACGCGGAAGGTAAAGATCCTGGTGGTAGGTCAGGACCAGTTGTGGGGTGAACAGCACGAGGGCGGAAAAGAGCATCCCCGAGATCAACGCCTCGCCCCACGCCAGCAGCAGCGAGTAGGCAACATGGTCTGCGACCAGGCGCGTCGCCGTATCCAGAGCGAGCGTGGACGCGAGCAGTATCAGCGCGCTGGTGCACGCGGTCACGACCAGCGTAACGAACAGGCCGTTGCCGATGATGAAGACGAACACGTTGTGCGGCAGCCGACGCTCGAGTTGCCGCTGCAGGGCCGTAGCGAACCAGGCTGGCAGCACCGCGAGCACGGCGCCGTTGATCCCGAAGTTGACCCAGGATCGGCCCTCGAGCGCGGTGTAGAGCGCAAGCGCCGCCAGCAGGCCAACGATGGCCCGCGCGCGGCCGAACACGATGGCGAAGAGCGCGCCGCCGAGTAGCCCGAAGTCCAGTCCGATCGGCGACCGGACCGGCATGGCCCATAGCATCGTGACCGCCACGATGGCGGCAAACCAGGCGTGCTGCGCCTGGGCCGTCGGCAGGAAGGTGGCGCGCCCGGTGCGCACGGCCAGCAACCCCGCGGCCACGACGAGGAGCCAGCCCACAGCAATCAGCAGTTCAGTTGCCGGGACATGCAAGATACTCATTGGAGCGGAGCCGGACTTAAGTCAGCAAAGTTGAAATTATGCCGTTGCGCACAGTTGCGCAACGGCACAAGCGCGCAGCTCCCGGCGTAGACTGAATTTTTGGCATCACGCAGGGGTTTCACATGAGCAATTCCGTGCCGGAACGGGTGAACCTGGACGACGTCACCCGTCTCGTCGAACAGCTCGAACGCGATCTCGCACGGGTGCGGGAGGGTGGTGCAAGCGTCGATACCTTGCGCGGTGAGGTCGAGCAACTACGGAACGCACTGTCGGCGCCGGAGCCGTCGCATGGTGACCTGAATCAGGGACTGCACGGGGTTCGTGATCGCCTGACGGCGCTGTCGGACGAGCTGTTTGGCGACGCGCTGAAGGGGTCCGACTACATCGCGCGCATCGGCCGCATCCTCGGCCTGAGCTGAGTCCCCGATGCAGTACATCAACCTTGGCGCGAGCGGGCTCAAGGTCTCGCGCATTGCGCTCGGCATGATGACCTTCGGCACGCCGGCCTGGCGGCCGTGGGTGCTGGACGAAGCGGCCGCGCGGCCCATCGTGCGACGCGCACTCGATCTCGGCATCAACCTGTTCGACACCGCCGACATGTATTCGGCCGGTCTGTCGGAGGAGATCACGGGCCGGTTCCTGACGGGCTTCGCCTCTCGCGAGGAGGTCGTCATCGCGACCAAGCTCTTTCATCCGGTCGAGCTGGCGTTCAAGGGCGGCAACGATCCGGGACCGAAGCCGGCACCGCGGCCGAACCAGAGCGGACTGTCACGCAAGCGCATCTTCGCGGCCGCTGACGCGAGCCTGAAGCGGCTCGGCACCGACTACATCGACCTGTATCAGATCCACCGCTTCGACCCGGCCACGCCGATCGAGGAAACGATGGAGGCGCTGCACGACCTGGTGCGCGCCGGCAAGGTGCGCTATCTCGGCGCCTCGAGCATGTGGGCCTGGCAGTTCGCCAAGATGCAACACACGGCCGAACGCCATGGCTGGACGCGCTTCGCGTCGATGCAGAACCACTACAACCTCGTGTATCGCGAAGAAGAGCGCGAAATGATCCCGCTCGTACGTGACCAGGGCGTGGGGCTGCTGCCGTGGAGCCCGCTCGCGCGCGGGTTCCTGGCGGGCAACCGCAGTCGGGACGACCGCACTTCCGGCGTGACGGCGCGCGCACGCACCGACGACATCGCACTCAATCTCTACTACCAGGACAGCGACTTCGAGGTGCTGGCGGCCCTAAAGGCACTGGCCGTCGCCATGGGTATGTCGAGCGCAACGCTGGCCTACGCGTGGCTGCTGGCACGGTCCGGAGTCACGGCGCCGATCGTCGGCGCGAGCCAGACGTGGCAGCTCGAGGAAGCCGTGAAGGCGCTGGACGTGAAACTGTCGAGCGAGGACATGGCATCGCTCGAAGCGCCCTACCGACCGCACCCCGTGCTGGGGCACACCTGATCTGCGCCTGAGCTTGCAGTCGCGCGCGGTACCGCGGCTATGGAGCCTTGATCACGGCGCCCGGCGGGTTCGTCGGTCGATCCGAGGGCAGCTGCGCGATCATGCAGTCGATCGATCGGTTGGTGCGCGGGTCTGACTCGGCCATGAACTGGGTCTGCACTGCGTCGCGGAAAGCTGCCGGCGACATACGGTTGTAGTAGAGGCGTGAGCTCAGGTCGAGCAGCATGTCGAAGTTGCCGCCCTGCCCGGGCGCGGCTGAGGCATCGAAGGTGGTCAGCTGCATCTGGCCGATCCACAGTGGCTGACACTGGGCCGTGACGGTGTCAAGGTAGCCGTTGAAGCCTGAGGCCTTCTTGTTGTAGACCCAGGCGTCTGGCGCACAGGCGGCCAGGAGTGCCATCGACAACGCCGCAAGGGCGTGTGTCCCGCGCCGCAATCCGCTCATGTCTTCTCCGCGTCGTCCCGATTTCACGGGCGTCGCGGATTCTAAACGTGCCGGGTTCAGGCGCCGCGCGGCGTCGGATTGGGAAGCGGCCGGGGCAGGGAGACCTTGGCCGCAGCGACCGGTGGCGTGCGCGGCGCCGGGCTCGACGGCCAGGCGCTGGAGCGCAGCAGGATATTGCGCACCTTTTCCTCGAGCGAAGACTTGGTCAGCGGCTTCAGGATCGTGCCATTGGCGCCAAGGCGGATCGCCTGCAGCACATCGTCCTTGTTCGCTTCGTTCGTGATCAGCAGGACCGGCAGGCTCTGCAGTGCCGCGTCGGCACGGATCTGCTGCAGCAGTTCGTACCCGCCGAGTCGCGGCATGTTGATGTCGCTGATGACGAAGTCAGTTCCGCCCTGACGCAGCATCTCGAGCGCCATGCGGCCATCGCTTGCCTCTTCGACCTGGCGGAAACCCAGCTCCGCCAGCAGGTTTCGGACGATGCGCCGCATCGTCGCGAAGTCGTCGACGACCAGGAAGCGGGTCGGGGTGGGCGATGTCATGGGGATGAGGGGTAGGTGTGGAACGCGAAGCAGGCTGGTGCTCGGCGGGGACCAAGAAGGCAACGAACCCACTCCGGTTCCACACTCAGGATTTCGGCAGCTTGAGGCTAGGTCTTGACCGCAGTGCCGCTTTTTAAGCGATCGACTTTCCGGGGCTGGCATCGCCGCGGCCGTCTGGCCGAAGCGCACGAATTGACACCCACCGAGCGCTGTTCTCCGGGCACCCGGTGGAGTCCCGATACCGCAAACTTGGGACTCGATGATCTTTGCGGGACCGCTCGCCATGGACCTCACCGAACCCACCGCCGTCGGCTTCAACACCCTGAACCGCCCGACCGGCCCGAACACGCTCGACGCGATCACGGTGCCCACCGTCGTCGGTGCTGTCTCGGCGACGGGGAACGACCGTCATTCCGCGCAACGCGAAATCGCCTCGTGGCGCCAGCTGAAAATGTGGCTCGATGGCGAAAGCCTGCATTCGGCCGTCACGGTCAAGCTGATTGGCGTGCACGAAGGCAAGTCGCTGCTGGTAACCGCGCCCGATGAGACGGCGCTCTACCTGCGCGAAGGCCGGCTATATCGCTTTCGCAGCTTCTCGGGCGAGTACGTCTACGAATTCGTCTCACCGTTGCTGAAGGTCTGCACGGCACCGTTTTCCTATCTGCATATCGGATGGGCGGGAAGCCGCCAGGTCGAGAAGCGCAACCTGCGTGCTGCGCGCCGAGTCCGCACGGACCTGCAGTGCATGGTGTATCCGGGACAGCAGGCCAGCGGACGCTTCGCGAAGGGGCTGATCCACGACCTTTCAACCGCTGGCGCGGCGATCCAACTGCAGGATGAACTCGCCGTGTTCTACGACGAAGTGCGCGTCGTGTTCCGCGTGCAGGTGGCCGAGCAGGAGATCCTGATCGAAGCGCGTGCCCGGGCCGTACGCAAGCCCGAACCCGGCGCCAGCGACCCGACACTCGGCGTTGCCTTCGTCGGCCTCGGCGACACCGAGCGCCTCGCGTTGCACGCCTACGTCAACTCCGCTCTCATACAGGAACTGGAGTTGCCGCTGTACGCCTGACGCTCCTCGTGTACGCGAGCCCTACGGGCTCGCACGTGCACTCGCTCCGGCACGGTTCGCGCATCACGCGAACCGCTCACCACTGATCAGTCGGCTGCGCTCCGGAGCGGCCGCGCGCTCCGCCGAAGTACAAATCTGCGCACTCCACCCCGCGACACACCTTGCAGTGCCAGGAATTCCTTTCCCTCCTCGCCGGGCGAGGAGGGTGCAGGGAGGAGTGCATTCTTCCCTCTCGCTCGGCGAGAGGGCCAGGGTGAGTGCCGTGCCGTTGTAGCTCGGCGGAGCGCGCGGCCGCTCCGGAGCGAAGCCGACAAGCTAGTGTTGAGCGGTTCGCGCATGCGAACCGTCTCGCGACGAGTGCACGTGCGAGCGCGCAGCGCTCGCGTACACGAGGAGCGCAACCAAAAAAATGGCCCGGTTGCCCGGGCCAAATAGCGGAGGAAAGGATGCCACTGAAAAACTTACCGGTGACCGTGGCCTCCACCGGCAATCCGTCGGTTGCCCGACGGAATTCGAATCAGTGCAGCGTCTCGTCGGCAGCGGCGGTCGTCGTGATCTGCGCCTTGCCCTTGCCAGCGCGCGCCGGAGGCTCGCACAGGCCGCAGACATAATCCTTGGTCAGTTCAAACGTGTGCGTGACGAACTTGCCGCTGCACTTGCAGCAGGAGGTCAGCGTGACCATGCCGGCATCGACGAACTTCACCAGGCGCCAGGCGCGCGTCACCGACAGCAGCGGCTCCAGCCCCTGCGCACGGATCTGCTCGAGATAGAGCTCGTAGGCCTTGATGATCGCGTCGATTTCTTCCAGCTCGCTGCTCTTGTCCAGGTACTCGTACATGTTCAGGAACAGCGACGAATGGATGTTCGGCTGCCAGGTCATGAACCAGTCGGTCGAGAACGGCAGCATGCCGCGCGCCGGCGATTCGCCCTGGACCTCCTTGTACAGGCGCAGCAGGCGCTCGTAAGACAGGTCGGTCTCGGACTCCAGCACCTGCAGGCGCGCGCCCAGCTTGATCAGCGCGATGGCGCGCTGGATCTGGCGGCTCTCGGAAACGATGCTCTTGATGCGCATGACTCAGCTCCCCGCGAGGTCGGCGACTCAGGCCGTGACGTCGGCCAGCTGGCCGGCCATCACGATGTTGGCGTGCAGACCGGCGACAGCGGCACCGGCAGCGGTCGACTTCGACTTGCTGTGGCTGGTCAGCAGGTTCCACACCATGTCGTCGTCGAAGCGGAAGCGCAGGATCAACTGGTTGCTGCCGGCGATCTTCATCAATTGGGCCGGACTCAGCTGGTCGATGATGGTGGCGACCTCTTCCGAGACGCCCAGGCGGTACAGGGCCTGTGCCTTGTCGGCGCGGATCATGTGCTGGGCAAGCACCAGGTAGGCGAGGTTGGCCTCACGGATTTCCTGGAGCAGTTGTTCGTTGCTGGCTGCGATGGTGCTCATTTCGGTCCCTCCGGCTGTTGCCCGCTAGATCGGGCGAGATTGGTTGCGAAGTGGTGCCATTGTGCGAAGGGACGCGGTGTCGTTGAATCGGCGCACTGCCCGACGTCGTGTCGGACGACTTCCCGGGCATGTGTAGGGCTTTTTCCTACAAGCCGCGCGCCGCGGCCTTTCTGAAGTCGCTGGCATCCTGCCGCGCGGCCTGGGCGCAGTGAGCGTCCACAGCGTTTTTCTCTCGCTGTTGCCCCGTTGAAAAGACCGAGGATTGACCGTCCACTTCGACGATGTCGACGGTTCGCCGGCCGATAAAGTTCATGGTGTTGAGCAGTGACACGCAGCAGCGAGGAAACGATGCCGCCGGACGACGGGATCCGCGCGACCACCGAGCGGTGGTCGATGATCGAACACTATGAAGCTATCGCGGCCGCCAGCCGTCGCATGCTGGACGCCGCGCGTGCCGGCGACTGGGATGCAGTGGGGCAGGAGGAAGACCGCTGTCGCAGGCTGATCTCCACCCTGAAGCGCTCGCATCCGGAAGCCGCGGTTGCAAGCGCGGCACGCCGCCAGCGGCTGGCGCTGCTGCGGACCATGCTCGCCGACGACGCCGAGATTCGCGAAATCTCCGAGCCCTGGCTCAAGCAACTGGAAGCGCTCCTGGCCGGGCGCAGCGCAGGCACGCGCACTTACGCATGAAGGTCCCGCGCGATCGCGGCGTCCGGAGGTGGTACCGATGGGGATGACGTCGCCTTTCCCCGAACCCCCCTCGCCGGAACTGGCGCGCTTCACGGTGCGGTCCCGCGTCGAGATCGTCTCGGCGCTGCGTCAGCTCCGCGACCAACACCTGCTGGTCACTCTCTATTACGGGGACGACACCGCATTTGCTGTCGGCAGCGTGCTCGATGTGCATGCCGGGGCGGATGAACTGATCATCGACCTCACAGTGGACGCGATCGGGCGCGCAGCGATCGGTGCCGCAACCCAGCTTGTCATTGTCGGGTTCATCGAGAACGTAAAGCTGCAATTCACGACCCGACGCGGGCATTCGCTGACTCCGAGCGGCGCCGCGTTCCGGCTGCCGCTGCCGCACGAGATGCTGCGTCTGCAGCGGCGCGGGTCATTGCGGGTCAAGACGCCGGCGCTGCTGTGTCATGTGCCGAGCGCACCCGGTTCGACTCACACCCATGCGTTGCGTGTCTTCGATCTCAGCCTGGGCGGGCTGTCATTGCAGGGGCCGCTGGACCGTAGCCTGTTTGCCGTCGGACGCGTCCTACAGGGGTGTCAGATACAGACGGCGAGTGGGCGGCGCTTCGAGGTCACGCTGCGGGTGCGCCATGGGGAGCCGCTGGTGGGCGGCCGTGAGCCCCATCGCATCGGACTCGAGTTCGTCGGCCTCACCGCGGCGGTCCGCAATGGCCTGCAGCAGCTGATCGGGAGCGTTGCACTGCCGGCGGCGGCTGAAGAGCGACGCGCCGACTGAGCTGCGCTCGGCGCCGCTGGCGCCGAAGTCCCGTTCCGATTTGAAATTGGTGGCGCTAGCTGCGACGTCGAGGCCGTGCCTGGCCCATGATATTCGGGGCGGCGGGTGTTGCCTAAGGACGCGGCAGCAGCGGGCGTGCGCCGTACATCTCTATCCACGTACGCTCGTATTGGGCACCGGTGCCTATCCAGGCGACGGTTCCGACCGAGAGGGCTGCCGTGTAGAGCGCGGCGACGCGATCGGCCGCGTTACCCCGACACTTCAACCGCACAGCGCACAAGAGGTGCATGTGGCCCTCGGCGAAGCGCCGCTCGACGACGCGCATGCCTTGCGCATACGGCAGCAGCGACTCAGGTAGGCCGGCAATGCCGCGACGCCCGTCTTGGGTGCGCGCTGAGGTGTCTTCGAACCAGACGTAGAGATCGCGCTCGGCGACGGGTGCCGGCGGCGCTTCAAGCACGGGCTGGTGCATGCTTTCCACCAGGGGGCGGGTCGCAATCTGGGCGAGTTGCTTCATCAGTTGAGCGCGGGTCATCGTCGATCGATCTGGATGCGTCATATGTCACTGCATCGGCCCGCGATGGCATGCGCTTGAACGAGCGGCAAGCTGGAATGCAGCGGCAATCCCGCGCATTTCTGCTTCGCCCGACGAGCGGCAGGTTCCGGAGTGGGCGCTTGCAAAAAAAGTCCCGCTCTGCCCTTAAATGTCCGGCCTTCGTGCCGATATTCGCCCCTTCGTTGTCGACACGTGCCACGAAGAATGCTGACCATCCGGGTCAGTGAGGTGGGTCGTGAAAAACGAAGCGTTCCTGTACAGCTATGCCAATCCGCGACTGTTCGAGCGGCATGACTATGTTCGCCAGTACACGCCCCTGGTCCGTCGTATTGCGCATCAGATGGTCGCGAAGTTACCGGCCAACGTCGAGCTCGACGACATGATCCAGGCCGGCATGATGGGACTGATGGACGCGATCTGCCGCTTCGAGGAATCACAGGGCACGCAGTTCGAGGTGTACGCGTCGCAACGTGTACGCGGAGCGATGCTCGACGAACTGCGCGCCAACGACTGGCTGCCACGCTCGGCACGCAAGAGCCAGCGCGACATCGAGAACGCGATCCATCGGCTCGAAGGGAAACTCAAGCGCGCACCCGGCGAGCGCGAGATCGCCGCGGAACTCGGACTCCCCATCGAGGAGTACCACTCGCTGCTGCACGAGGCGCGTGGCTCGCAGCTGGTCTACCTCGACGACCTCGGGGGCTACGACGATGACGATGACTACCTCGAGCGTCATTTCGCTGTCAGCAGTGGCGATCCGGGCGAGTTTCTGCGCGACAAGCGCTTCCGCCACGCACTGGTGGCGGCCATCGATGAATTGCCGGAGCGCGAGAAGCTGCTGATGAGCCTGTACTACGAGCAGGACCTCAACCTGCGCGAGATTGGCGCCGTCATGGGCATCACCGAGTCACGCGTCTGCCAGCTGCATAGCCAGGCAGTGGCGCGCCTGCGTTCCAAGCTCAAGAACTGGTGAGGCCGCGCGAGCGCCAGGAGCGCTCGCAGCGATCCGGAAGGAGACGATGGAGGTGCGTTCAGTCGGACTGGGCCGCCTGCATCGCCGCGATGCGACCGTCGACCGCGGACGCCCGGCTCGAACCTAGGCCCGTTACGACATGACTGCCGTCGAGAGCCCTCAACTGGGCGGCCTCGCGTGCGAAGCGCTCGAGTTCGTCGCTGCCGGATCGGCGCATGGCACGCAGCGCGTTGGCCTGAGGGGCCAGAAGTCGCAGCAGATGCTCCTTGCGGCTCGCGGCGTCCACCAGACGGGCGGAATCATTGGCGACGAGGGCGTCACTCTCGTCATGCAGGACATGGACGAGTTCAGCGAACAGATGCGAAGCGGGACGATTACCCATGACTCAATGTCTCCACGTCAGTGCCAGCGCCGCCAGCACGGCATTGGCGACAGCGCCCGAGTCACAGACGTAGTGACCCGACACAATGACTTGTTGCAGCGCTGACACGCGAGCCTCGTCCACGCCGGAGCAGGCGCGCAGCCGTGCGGCGAATTCGGACCAGGCGTACTCGCCGCCGCGCGCTGCCGGACGCGTCCTGACGGGACCGATCCAGTGATCCCGCAGGTCTTCAGGGAGGTAGGGAGTGTTCATGGGCGCTCGATGCAGTCGATGCGACGAAGTTCGGCACCCCGGCCGCGAACTTTAGTCAATGCACGCCGGGACACGGTATTTGACGGTTTCGGCCTACGTGTGATGGCCACCGCCCCGCAGGCACGCGTGGAGTATTCTTGAAGCGCCCTCGATCACGCCCTGCCGCCGACCGCGTGTCAGACACCACAACCCGGATTCACCGCCCGAAACCTCAGCGGGAACGACGCGGCGATACCCCTTTGCGGGCACCGGAAGTGATGTCGGGCGACCGCGCCCTGGCGCTGGGGCGCCCGGTCAGCGAGCCGAGCGCAGAACCGGCCCAGCCAGCGACGCGGGCGGCGTTCACGGCCGCGCCGGGGCTTGGCGTACTTCGAAGAGTGTCCCGACGCGATCCTGCGTTTCAACGCGGAGCAGCGCGTCGTCTATGCAAACCCGGCGGTCGAGCGTGCCACGGCGGTCTCGCGCTGGCAGTTCATCGAACATCGGCTGGAAGAAGTCGAGCACTTTGCCGACTTCGCTCCGCTCTGGAACGAAAGCCTGGCGGCAGTCATCGAGACCCACGAAGGCCGCTGGTTCAAGTTTTCGTATCCGCATCCGACCGGGGCCAAGCTCTTCGATGTCCGGCTGCAGGTGGAGACCGGCGTCGAGCCGGGCCACACGCACGTGACCGCGGTGCTGCGCGACATCACGGTACCGAAGTCGGCGCTGCGGGCGACGCGCGCGGCGGCGGAGTTTGTCGAGAGTCTCCTGGCGAGTGCCAGCATCGGCATCGGGGTACTCGACCGCAATTGTGTCTATCGCGTCTGGAACGAGCACTTGGAAACGTTGCTGGGCGTAGCGGCCGAGGCCGTGCTGGGCCGGGCGTTCGACGATGCGCCCGGCTTGTCGACACTGGCCGGGCTGAACGTCGAAGTGCAACGGCTGGCGGGTGAGGTCGCGACGCGTGCCGGTCGAGGTCGAGGCACGTTATCCCGCCGCCGAGCGCCCGTGGCTGCGGGTGAAGCTCACTCCGGTGTTCGACCCGACGGGTCACTTCGATGGCGTCTTCATCACGGTGGAGCGGATCGATCGTGAGCACTTCGCCGAGGGTTCGCTGGCGGCACTGCGCCGAGCGCTCGAACGCGTTGGCGAGATGGTGCTCGAGGTGGATCGGCACGGCACCGTGGTCGACGCCAACGAAACGGCGCTCGCCGCCCTGGGCTATGAGCGCGACGCGTTGCGCGGTCTCGCGCTGGCGCAGATCGATGCGGGCCTGGGCGAACGCGGGTTCGAGGCGCTGCACGAGCAGCTGCGGTCGCGCGGCGCCTACCAGGGCGAGGCAACCTATCGCACGCGATTCGGCTCGACGTTTCCGGTCGAGGTAGTGGTGCAACGGATCGAGCAGGGCGGCCGCGAATTCATCCTGCTGCTGGCGCGCGATGCCACCGAGCGCAAGCGCGCCGAGGAGGCGCTGACGGAGAGCGCCGAGCGTTTCCGCGCTTTGTTCGACGAAAGCCCTGTGGCGGCACTGCTGCTGGATGCGGGCTTCCGGGTCATCGGCGTCAACCGTGCTGCCAGCGCAACCGTGGGCTACACGATCGAAGAGCTGACCGGCCGCGATCCGGAAATGTTCGTGCTGGCGGACGACCAGCTGGGCTACTCCCAGATGCGCGAGCGCCTGCTGGGCGGCACGAGCCAGAGCGAGGCGACCGAGCGCCGGCTGGTGCACCGTGACAGCTCGCTCGTGTGGACCAAGGCCAATGTGCGCGCGGTGGCGGCGGGCAGCGGGCTGCGGCACTACCTCGTCGTGCTCGAAAACTTCACCGATCGCAAGATCTTCGAGGAGCAGCTGCAGGTCGCATTGCGCGACCAGCAGACGCTGTTCGAAACGATGTCGGTCGGCGTGGCCCAGACAATGTCGGGCAAGATCATGCTGGCCAACCGCGAGTTTGCCGACATGTTCGGCTACCGCGACGGCCAGGTGATCGGCATGCCGCTGTGGGACCTGACGATCGACCGCGACAATCGCATGCCGAACGAGATTTCGGGCATGCCGGTGGTGCGGGCCAACCAGACCACCAGCGGCGAGGTGGTGCTCTTCCGCAAGGACGGCGAGCCGATCTGGTGCCTGGTGCAGGCCCGCCCGATCCAGTCGGAAGCGCCCGGCGCCGAAGGGCTGCGCGAGGCGATCTACACTTTCCAGAACGTTTCGGAGATGAAGCGCCAGCGTGAAGCGCTCAGTCGCTCGCTGCTGGAGCTGAACGTCGTGCTCGACGCGACCTCAATGGGCGTGCTGCACTTGCAGGACGACCGCGTCGTGCGTTGCAATGCCCAGGCGCAGGTTATGTTCGGTCATCCGGGTTCGGCGCTGGTGGGCACGCCGGTCGGAGCGCTGTTTTCTGCCGAGTCCGACTACTTCGAATCCATCACGTCGCTGAAGGCGCAGCTTGCGACTGGCAGCCCGGCCTCGTTCGAGGGCCTGATGAAGGGGCGCAACGGGTCCTTCTGGGCGCTGGTGTCGCTGCGCAAGGTCGACGCCAAGGTCGGCGCCAAGGGAATGATCGCGTCGATCCTCGATATCTCGGAGCGCAGGAAGCAGGAAGAAGAACTGCAGACCGCGCTGGCGCAGCAGCAACTCATCTTCGACACCGCGCTGGTGGGGCTGCTGTTCGTGCGCGACGGCCGGCCGGTACGGGCCAACAGTGCGATGGAGGAGTTGATGGCCTGCGATCCGGGCGGGCTCGTCAACCAGATGCAGCTCTTTACCCATCCGACCGATCACCTGCTGCTCGCGAGTCTCGCCGAGCACTATCCGCGTATCGCGGAGTCCGGGGCGTGCGAGTTCGAGCTGTACATGTACCGGCGCAAAGCCGACCCGATCTGGGTCGCGGTGCAGGGTCGCGCGGTCAGTGCGGAACGGCCGGAGCTCGGCTACATCTTCGCCTTCGTCAATATCGACGAGCGCAAGCGCTCCGAGCGTGAACTGCGCTCGACGCTGAACGAGTTGCAGCTCATCTTCGACAATGCGCTGGTGGCGATGCTGTATGTCGCCAACGACCTCATATTGAAGGCGAATGCTGCCACCGAGCGACTGTTCGGCTACGACCCGCGCGATTACTCGGAGCTGGTGGTCTCCACTCTGTTTGCCCATCCGGCCGACTGGGACCGTGTCAGCACCGAGGTCATTGATGCGGCGGGCGGGGATGAGCGCTACTCGTTCGAACTGCTGATGCAGCGGGCGGACGGAAGCAAGTTCTGGTGCGCCGGCAACGGCACGCCGCTCGACCCGGCCGCGCCGGACCGCGGCCTGATCCTGACGCTGATGGACGTCGACGCACGGCGGCGGTCCGAGGAAGAACTGCGAAGGGTGCGTAACTACCTCGACCTGGTGGTCGAGAACCTGCCGGTGCTGGTGTCGGTGCGGGAGGCCGAGACCGGGCGCTTTGTCAGCCTCAATCGCGCCGGCGAGCAGATCACCGGACTGTCGCGCCAGCAGGTTGTCGGTCGCACGTGGCGCGAGGTCTACGCGCGCCAGTTCGCCGATCTCTATGCCGAGCTCGACCGCAAGGCGCTGGCGACCGGCACCCAGGTCGACCGGCCGCGAGATGTGATGCTGCGCGCCGACGGCAAGCGGCTCACGGTCAATCAGCGCGTGGTGCCGCTCTTCGAGCCAGGCCCGGGCGTCGAATCGCATCCGCGCTATGTGATGTCGATCATCGACGACCTTACCGAGGAAGTGCGGGCCGAGGTTGCGCTGCGCGAGACCGAGGCGCGCTTCCGCCAGTTCGCCGAGAACATCGACCAGCTCGTCTTCATCATGACCGGCGATTTTTCGAGCGTGCTGTACGTCAATCCGCGCTACGAATCGCTGATCGGCGCGCCGGTCGAGGAACTGATCGAGAACCCGCGCAGCGCGCTGCGCCATGTCATCAGCGAGGATGCGCCGATCATCCTGCGCATGCTGCCGCGACTGGTGGCCCGCATGCGGCGCCTGCTGCGATCCGAGTTCACGGTGCGGCTCAACCACCCGGCGCGCGGTGTCTGCCTCGTCAGTGTGCGGCTGAACCCGGTGCGGATGGAAGACGGCGCTATCCGCGTCTTCGGCGTTGCCGAAGACGTGACCGAGCGTGCCGCGGCCGAACGCCAGCGGATGGAGGAAGTCGTCAAGCAGCGTGACATCCTCGTGCGCGAGGTGCATCACCGCATCAAGAACAACCTGCAGGGCGTGGCGGGACTGATCCAGCAGGCGGCTACCGCGCGGCCCGAGGTGGCCCCCGCGCTCGAGGAGGCGGCGGCGCAGATCCAGGCGATCGCGCAGGTGCACGGTCTGCAGATCCGCGCGACCGGCACGCTGCCGGTGCTCGGTGTGGCGCAGGGCATCTTCCAGAACCTCACCAGCATGTTTGGTGCCGAGATCCGTTTCGAGCCGCCGCCGCCGGACCTGTGGCGCTTCGGCCTGCCCGAGAACGAAGCGGTACCGCTCGCGCTCGTCATCAACGAGCTGGGCACCAACGCCATCAAGCATCGCAGCGCACGCGAACAGGCGGTCCGCGTGCACGTGGCGTCGCGCCCGGAAGGCATGGAGTTCGTCATCGAGAATCCGGGCCAATTGCCGCCGAATTTCAACCTGGCGGACATCGCCGCGAGCGTGTCGGGACTTGGCCTGGTGAAGGCCTTGCTGCCGCGTCGCGGCGCACGCCTGTCGATCGAAGCCTCAGGCGAGGTTGTGCTGGCGCGGTTGCAATTGTTCCCGCCGGCTGTTCGCGAGGAGAATGTCTGATGTACTGGGCGACGCTCGATCGCCACGGTCGCTGACGAAGAAGAAAAGATGACTGAAGAACAACCCCTGATACTCGTCGTCGACGACGACCGTCTCGTGCTCGCCACGCTGGTGGCCGGGCTCAAGCAGGCCGGCTTCGAGGTGATCGAGGCCGAAAACGGCGACGATGCAATCCTGCTGGCGCGCAAGTTCAAGCCTCGACTGGCCATTCTCGACATGCGCATGCAGGGCAAGTCGGGCATGGATGTCGCGCGCTATCTCGCTGCGAACACCACCACCGGCTTCATGTTCCTGTCGGCGTTTGGCGATGCCGACATTGTCGAGGAGGCCACCCGCATGGGAGCCCTCGGCTACCTGGTGAAGCCGCTCGACGTCCGCCAGATCGTGCCGGCTGTGCGCGCCGCGCTGGGACGCTGGGAGGAAATGAAGGCCGTGTCGACCGGGGTGACAGCGGAGGCTGGAAGGGCGCCCGGACGTGACGAGTACATCGCAATCGGCATCCTGATGGAGCGCCTGCGCCTGGACTTCGAACGTGCGCTCGAAGCCTTGCGTGCGCAGGCACGCGCCGAGGGCACGAAAACCGAACAACTGGCCACCACCATGGTCGAGGCTGCGAACCGGCTGAACTCGATCCGCCGTTAAGGCGTGCGATGCCGGTCATCGACTACATCCAGAAGTACGGCTTCCGGCGTTGGTACGAGCGCCAGCTGATCGAGAGTCACGCGTACCTGGCGCTGGGTTTCATGGCCTTGATCATGATGCTCGCAGGAGTCGAAGTGATGGGCGACATGAAATCGTCGACCGGTTACCTTGGCATCCTGCTGATGGCTGCACTCGGCGGCGTCCTGATGCTCGTGGCGTGGCGCCGCTTCAACGCGCTGCTGGCGCGCGCCGAACAGTTCGCCGAGGCCGCCACGTGCCCGAACTGCAAGACATGGGGCAAGTTCCGCGTCCTCGGACAGGAGGCTACGACCGACGACGACCCCCCCGAAGCCGGACGCCCCCGCTGGCTGCGCGTGCGCTGCGCGAAGTGCGGGAATGAATGGAGACTTGGGTGAGCGTCGCAGGTGTACGCATCGGCTTCGCCGATGCACGTGCACCTGCTCCGGCACGGCTCGCGCAACGCGCGAGCCGTACCGCTCCGAGTGCACGTGCGACCGCACAGCGGTCGCGTACACGAGGAGCGTTAGCCCTCGCGTACACGAGCGACGCTATTCCCAAAGCGTGAAATAAAACGTCGCCCCGTGCCCGGGGTTGGGCGAGGGGAGTGCTTCGGCCCAGATGCGTCCGCCGTGGCGACGGATGATCTTCTGCACCGTCGCCAGGCCGACACCCGTACCGGCGAATTCGCTCGCGCTGTGGAACCGCTGGAACAGGCCGAAGAGCTTCTCGGCAAAGCGCATGTCGAAGCCGGCACCGTTGTCCTTCACGAAGTAGGTCGAAGTGCCGCCCTCCTGCCTCAGGCCGAGTTCGATCCGGGCCTGGGGATTCCTGGCCGTGAACTTCCACGCATTGCCGAGCAGGTTCTGCAGCACGAGACGCAGCAAAGTACTGTCGCCATCGACGCGCAGGTTCGGCGCGATGACGAACTCGACGACGCGCGGCTGGTCCTGCGCCCGCAGGTCATCGGCGAGTTCACGCGCCAGTTGAGAGAGATCGACCCGTTCGCGCGTCAGTTCGCGGCTGGTCATGCGGGACAAGGACAGCAACGTCTCGATCATCGAGTTCATGCGCTGGCTGGCGGCGACGATACGGCGCAGGTGGTCGCGCCCGAGATCGTCGAGCGGCTTGCCGCGATCGCCGTAGTCCTCGAGCACGATGGTGGCGAAGCCGTCGACCACGCGCAGGGGGGCACGGAGGTCGTGCGAGACCGAGTACGAAAAGCTGTCGAGTTCGCGCATCGCGTGGTCGAGCTCCGTCGAGCGTTCGGCCAGTTGTCGCGTGCGCTGTTCGAGGTCAGTCCGCAGGTGATCGATTTCTTCCGGACGCACGGCCGTGAGGCTGGCGAGGAGCGGCGTCAGGTCGTGGACCGCACCGACGTAGCCGGAAAACTGTCCCGCCGGCGAGAAAACCGGCACACCTGATAACGCCAGTGCGCGGCGCGCTGTCGCCGGCGCAGATACATCGACGTCGAGGCGGACGTCGAAGAACGGAGCCCGATCGGCCATCGCGCTCGTCAGTGCCGGCGGGGCACTCAAGTCACGAGCAACTTCCCACGGTCGGCGGCCGATGAGCGAGGCGCAGTCGAACCAGTCGACGGCGCGATGTCCGCGCTCCGCCTGCGCGACAACGCCAGCGGCGTCAGTGCACCAGGTCCAGCTTGCGGATGCCGCCAGCGAAAGCTTCAAGCGACCGACTTCGTCGCGTGCACGACGTTGCTGCGCGACGACGACGCCCGCCAACGCGAGCAGTGCGCCCAACACGACCGCGGTCAGCAGCCACGGTGCGATCGCGCTGAAGCCGGTGTGCGGTGGTGGCGCGGCGACGGACGGTGCTGCGTAGACCGCGCCCAGTCCTGCGAGTAGCCCACGGGTTCGCTTCGCCCAGTGATGGGGTGCAAGTGCCCGCTCGCGTGCATATCCACGCGAATGGCGTCCTGCTTTCGGAATTTGTGCTGTCCCCACCGGTGGCGATTGTGCAGCATCGGGCGCGTCCACGCGAGTTTGTGAAGCCTGGCCGATGGCGGGCGAAATGCCTGCGGAACGGGCGGCTTTTCAAGGGGGCTCTGATCCGCAATACAGACTAGCCTGCCTCGATCGTCTGTCCGGTGCGACCGCTCGCGCCCTGCCCATGCCGAACGTTCAAACCTCCGCCCTGATGCAGCGACTTCGTCGCCTGCTGACTGCGCGCGTGGGTCGTGCCGGAACGCCGTCCGACCACCACGGTCCGGTGCGTAACGAAGCAGCGTTTCGGCCCATCGTGCTGCCCGGAGGCCATGCCCGCTTCCGCTCCATCGCACTGCCGATGATTGGCGTGCTCGTGCTGGTGGCAAGCTGGGCGGTCGGCGTCAGCTATTACTTTCACCATCGCAGTTCGGCTGCGCTGTTCGTGGCGGAGCAGCGCGCTCGGGCTGAGCGTGGCGCGGCGACGGTCGAGGCCGCGATCCTCGACGACTATCGAGGAGTCGAGCAGGCGGCCCGCACGCTGGCGGAGCGCCCGGACCTGGTGACGGCTTTGGATCGTCCCGACTCCGACGACGCGGTCCGTGTCTGGGCGCAGCGGACGCGACGGCTGGGCGGTGACATCGTGGCCGAGATCTACGACGTGCGCGGCCAGCTCATCGATCGTGTCGGTGATCCCGGGCGCTATCGGCTCGTGGGAGCGGACGAAGCCGCCGTCGTGCGCAAGGCGCTGGCGGGCGACGACACACTCTCGGCGGAAGAGTGGCTCGAAGGACTGAACCTGCGTGCCGTCGTTCCGGTGCATGTGGGTTCGCGCGTGATCGGAGTGGTGGCGGCGGAGCACCGCATCGGTGCCGAATACATGACGCGCCTGGCGACGCGCGTCGGTCTCGACATCGGACTGGTTGCGCGTGATCGCGCACTGGCGGGCTCGGCCTCCGCGGAAGACCCGCGCTGGCTTGAAAAGATTGCAGATCGTGTGGCGCACGGTGACGGCGGACCGATAGCGCTCGACGGCAACCTGGATGTGGCGCTCAAGCCATTGACGCTGCTTTCCGAACCGCTGGCCGTGGCTGTGCTGATGCCGAACGATCACGCCTACAGTGCGCTGAGCGACTCGACCAACGCGTTCGCCACCGTCGTCCTGTTCACGATCCTGGCGACGATAGCGGCGGGCCTGTACCTCACGCGCTACCTGATTGCGCCGGTGAAGGAACTGACAGACCGGGCCGAAGAGCTTTCGCTGCGCTTTGCCGGTCGCCCCGCGGTTCGTCGCGGCGACGAGCTCGATTCGCTGGTCGGCTCGTTCGAGGCGATGACCGCCGCGCTGCTGTCGCACTCGGACCGGCTGGCGCGTGCCCACAAGAGCGAACTGCAGAACAGCCTCGAGTTGCAGCACCAGTACGCACAGATGCGACTGCTGCGCGGTCTTGCTGCTGCGGCGAACGAGGGCGATTCGGTCGAAGAGACGCTCGAGCGGGCGCTCCGCGAGATTGGCGCCTACCTGGACTGGCCGCTCGGGCGCGTCGCGTTGCTGCAGGAAGATGTCGCGGCCGGACAGTTGCCGCCGCGCTCGATCTGGTTCGCGCGCGACAGCGAACGCTTCGCGTTGTTCATCGATGCCAGCAACCGGACCCCGATCATTCCGTCGCCCGACCATCTGATCGGGCGCGCCTATCTTTCTGGCACTCCGCATTGGGTGTCCGATCTGTCGCGGATGGCGAACTGGAACCGGCTGGTCGAGGCCCTCGACGCCGGTTTGCAGACAGGCATTGTCGTTCCGGTCATCGCGCGTGGCCACGTGACGGCGTTCATCGAATTCTTCTGCGATCACCGCGTCGAGACGACGACCGAGCAACTCGAGTTGCTGGAGGCGATCAGCGCCGAGCTGTCGCGCGTGGCCGAACGGCAGCGGGCCGAGCGCGACCTGCGCGAACGCGAAGTCGAGGCGAGCCGGCTGGCGATGGTGGCATCGCGGACGGAACAGATGGTGATGATCCTAGACACGTCCGGGCGCATAGAGTGGGCCAACGACGCCTGCGCGCAGTTCTCCGGCTACTCGCTGCAGGACGTGCGCGGACGCGTCGCCCATACCCTGCTGCAGGGGCCCGAAACGGACCGGGCAACGATCGTCACCATCGACGAGGCCATTGCACGCGGCGAGTCGTGTCGCGTGGAGTTCATTGCCTATACGCGGGACCGTGAAGCGCGCGTGCTCGAGGTCGAGGGCCAGCCGCTGCGCGACGAGCAGGGACGCTACTTCCAGTACGCGTTGATCAGCCCCGACATCACCGAGCGCAAGCGCACCGAGGCGGCATTGCGCGAGAGTGCGGAGTACTTCAGAGCGCTGTTCGACGAGTCGCCGGTGGCGGCGGCGATCCAGGCTCCGGACTTCCGCATCGTCCGTGCCAACGCGGCACACACGCGGATGCTCGGTTACACGATCGACCAGGTGATCGGCAAGGACCTGATCACCTTTTATCACCCGGACGATGTCGACGCGGGGCATGCGGCGCGGCGCGCTCAACTCGAGCATGAGCGCGGTCCCGTCACCTTCGAACGACGCATGCTGACCGGTGACGGCCGCACGATCTGGGTGCGCGGCCACGCGGTGCGCTTCAACGATGCCAGCGGCGAGCGCTACACGCTGACGATGCTGGAGAACATCACCGAGAGCAAGCAGGTCGAGCGCGTGTTGCGCGAGGCCAAGGAAATCGCCGAGTCGGCCAGCCGCGCGAAGTCGCAGTTCCTCGCCAACATGAGCCACGAGATCCGCACCCCGATGAACGGTGTGCTTGGCATGACGGAGCTGCTGCTTGGCACGACGCTCTCCGACAAGCAGCGCCGTTTCGCCGATTCGGTTTATCGGTCGGGCGAGGCGCTGCTCGAGATCATCAACGACATCCTCGACTTTTCGAAGATAGAGGCTGGACGGCTCGAACTGGAAGAGGTCGACTTCAACCTGCGGACCGTCGTCGAAGACGTATTCGAGTTGCTGGCGCCGCGCGCGCACCAGAAGCGGCTGGAACTTGCGTCACGGATCGCACCCGCCGTACCCACGGCTGTGCGCGGCGACCCCATGCGCCTGCGCCAGGTGCTGACGAACCTTGTTGGCAATGCGATCAAGTTCACCGAGACCGGCGAGGTCGTGGTGGCGGTCAGCGTCGCCGACGGGACACTGGAAGGCGGCGCGCATCAGGTCCAGTTCGAGGTGCGCGACAGCGGCATTGGCATGCGCCCGGAAGCGTTGAAGAAGCTCTTCACCGTCTTCATGCAGGCGGATCAATCGATGTCACGGCGCTATGGCGGCACCGGGCTGGGTCTCGCCATCAGCAAGCAACTCGTCGAGTTGATGGGCGGGCGTATCACCGCGGAGAGCCGGTTCGGCGAAGGGTCAGTTTTCCGCTTCGAGATTCCGCTGGCCGCCGGCGCGTCCGACGGAGTCGCTGTCTCCGTGGACGCGGAACGGCTGCGTGGCCGGCGCGTGATCCTGGTCGAAGACAACCCGACGAACCGCAGCATCCTGGAGGCTCAGTTGCGCGGCTTCGGCGTTGACGTCGCCACCGCAGACAACGGTTCTACGGCGCTCGAGCTGATGCGGGCGGCGGCGCGCGCCGGTACGCCGTTCGAAGCGGCCGTCATCGACATGAAGATGCCGATCATGGACGGTCTGACGCTGGCGACCGAGATGCGGCGCGACCCGGACCTCGTCGATGTCCGGATGGTCATGCTGACTTCGCTCGGCAACGGCAACGAGGCTCGACAGGCCCACGAGATCGGGATCGAGTCCTATCTCACCAAGCCGGTACGCCAGTCGGAACTGTTGGGCGCGCTCGGACAGCTGCTCAAGGCCGAAGCGACGCCGGTGCCTGCGCGGCTGACGGTGGCGCCCGGGCGGCGGGCGCGGGTCCTCGTCGTCGAGGACAACCTCGTCAACCAGGAAGTCGCACGCGCGATGCTCGGCGAACTGGGTTGCACGATCCGAGTGGCTTCGGACGGCCGGGAAGCCTTGGCCGCCCTGCGCGACGAGGCGTTCGAGCTCGTGTTCATGGACTGCCAGATGCCCGAGATGGATGGCTTCGAGGCCGTGCGGCGTTTCCGGGCTTCGGCGGCCCACGGATACGCGACGCCGAGTGATACGCCGGTTGTGGCCCTGACCGCCAATGCGCTGGCGGGCGACGCCGAGCGCTGCCTCGCGGCCGGATTCAACGACTACCTCGCGAAGCCTGTGCGGCGCGAGCAGCTGGACGCAGCGCTCGCGCGCTGGGTGCCGGGCTCCGGGAGCGATTCACAGTGCATGGAGGCGGCACCGATCGCACTCGAAGATCCGGCCGCACCGAAGACGCCCGTGTCTACGCCGACGCGTGCGATCGATCCGACGGTGATCGAATTGATACGCGACATGGAGCGGCGCGGCTCGAGCCGCTTGCTGGAGCGACTCGTTGCCACCTACATCTCGACGGCCGGAAAGCTCGTCGAAAAGGCGGCTTATGCGCTGAAAGTAGGGGACGCTGCGGCGCTGCAGCTGGCGGTTCACACACTGAAATCGTCGAGCGCCAATCTGGGTGCCATCGAACTGTCACGGCGGTTTGCCGCGCTCGAGCGCCTGGCGCGGAGTCGGGAACTGCAGGCGGCGCAGGACGAATGGAACGGGACGCGCATCGAGTACGAGCGTGCCGTGCAGGAATTGACCGTGATCGCTGCCGCCGAAGAGGCGGTCATGCCGAGTTGAGGATGAAGTGCTGGTGATGAGCAAGGACGCGCAAGTACCTGGCAAGCGAACCGACGAGCCTATCGAGGTCGAGCGGGCAGGGCAAAGGGGCGACCTTGTGCTGCTGGTCGATGACGACCCGGTGGCGCGCCTGCTAACGGCCGCGGCGCTGGCGGAACGTCAGTGGCGCGTGATCGAAGCCGACGGCGGTGCCAGTGCGCTGGAGCTCTATACCAACAACCAGCCGGACGTCGTCGTGCTCGATGCGCTGATGCCGGACGTCGATGGCTTTGTCACCTGCGAGCGCCTGCGGCGGCTGCCGGGCGGCGAACACGTGCCGATCCTGATGCTCACGGGTCTCGACGACGAGACGTCGATCGCGCGTGCCTACGAGGCAGGGGCGACGGACTTCTTCGTCAAGAGCACCACGCAGTGGACGCTGTTGTCGGAGCGGCTGCGGTACATGATCCGGGCTTCGCGCATGCGCGAGGAGCTCGCGGAAAGCCGGGCCAAGCTCAGCAAGGCACAGCGCATCGCGCGGCTCGGCAGCTGGGAGTGGGACATCGGTGCGCGCCGGGTGAAGCTTTCCGATGAGTGCTTTGCGATCGCCGGCCTGACGCAGCAGGATGACGGCCTGGCGGACTGGTTCGTCTGGTCGCGCGTCGTCGAGGACGAGCGGGCCCGCATCGAAATGCTGTTCCGTGAGGCGCTGGCCGGCAACGGCCAGATGAACTTCGAGTGCCGCATCTCCCGGCCTACCGGGCAGGTGCGGATCGTGCAGATCGAGGGCGAAGTCGACCGAGACGATGCCGGGCGCGCGTCCGCGGTGCACGGCGTGATCCAGGACATCACCGAGCGCAAGCAGGCCGAGGACCAGATCCGGCAGCTGGCGAACTACGACAGCCTGACGGGGCTGCCGAACCGCCGCTTCTTCCGCGACCAGTTCCAGGCGGCACTGGAACGCGCGCGGTCCGGCGGAAGCGCAGTGGGCGTTCTCTTCATCGATCTCGACCGCTTCAAGCAGATCAATGACACGCTGGGTCACCAGGTCGGCGACCAGCTGCTGCGCGAGGTGGCCAAGCGCCTGTATCAGTGCGTGCGCGAGAACGACACCGTTGCACGCGGGGCCGAGGCGAGCGGTGCACTGCGCAACGGGCGGCCGCCGAGCATCGGTTCGGCGACGCGCAGCCTTGCAGCCGGATCGCAGGCGGCACCGGCCGTAAGCAGCGGCAACAGCGTGGCCCGCCTGGGCGGTGACGAGTTCACGATACTGCTGACCGATCTGGCGGAACCAGGGGCGATCGAAGCGGTGGCCCAGCGCCTGCTCGAGACGATGCGGCGGCCGTTTTCGTTTTCCGGCCACGAGTTGTTTGTCACGACGTCGATCGGCATGGCGACCTACCCGCTCGACGGCAACGATGTCGACACGCTACTGCGCAAGGCCGACATCGCGATGTATGCGGTGAAGGACAGCGGCCGCAACGGCGTGATGCGGTTTTCGACGGCGATGAACACCGCCACCGCCGAGCGCTGGCGCCTGGAAACGGCGCTGCACCGCGCGCTCGAACGCGAAGAGCTGGTCATGTACTACCAGCCGAAGGTCAACGTCATCGACGGCGCCATCGTCGGCGCCGAGGCACTGATGCGCTGGAAGCGCGGCGGCGAGCTCGTACCGCCGGGTGAATTCATCGCGGTGGCAGAAGAATCGGGACTGATCGTTCCGATCACCGAGTGGGCGGTGCGTGAAGTCTGCAAGCAGATGGTGGCGTGGTCGGAGGACGGCATGCCACCGATGCCGGTGTCGATCAACATCTCGGGCCGCCACATCCAGCGTGCCAATCTCGTCGAACCGGTGCAGGCGGCGCTGTCGGGCTTCCGTCTGGACGCGCATCTGCTGGAGCTCGAACTGACCGAAACCGTGCTGATGCAGAACCTGGGCCACGCATTGCCGCTGCTGCAGGCGCTGAAGGAACTCGGCGTGGCGATCTCGGTGGACGACTTCGGCACCGGATACTCGTCACTGTCCTACCTGAAGAAGCTGCCGATCGACACGCTGAAGATCGACCGCTCCTTCGTGCGCGAACTCGAGACCAGCAGCGACAACGCGGCCATCGTCGCGGCCATCATCGCGATGAGCAAGAGCCTCAAGCTGCGGGTCGTGGCCGAAGGCGTCGAAACGCAGGGCCAGATGAACCGGTTGTTTGAGCAGGGTTGCCAGCTGATGCAGGGGTTCCTGTTTTCCCCGGCGGTGCCCGGAGCCGATTTCCATGGTCTGATCCGCAACGCGTCCGGGCGGCAGCATTGGCGCGTGCAGTTCGGCTTCCGGTCAGCGGCCGTGCAGCCAGCGGATGCGCTCGATTCCCATTCCAACGGGCGCCGCTACGGCAGCAACAGCACAGAGTTCGTCGGTCCGCCACGACCACCAGCCGAAGGTTCACAGGACACGCTGCGCGCTGTCGGTGACACCGGCGAGCGGGGCGGCCAGCGCGATCGGGCGCTCAAGTGGGCCACGCGGTTCGTCGGCCGCGACGGTTAGACGAACGACGGCGCGCTGTCCTGGCGCCGCAGGGTCACTCGACGAGACCGTGCTTGATTGCGTAGTGCGTCAGCTCGGCGTTGTTGCTCATGCCCATCTTTTCCAGGATGCGCGCGCGATACACGCTCACGGTCTTCGGGCTGAGCGCGAGCTCTTCCGCTATGTCGGACAGGCGCTTGCCTGAGGCCATCAGCTTCAGCGTCTGGAATTCGCGGTCCGAGAGTTTCTCGTGCGGCGCAACCGCTTCTTCCGGCGCGTTCAGATTCTCGATCAGCGCCTGCGCGATCTCCGGCGTCACGTACTTCTTGCCGGCGATCGACCATGGTGCAGCGCTTCGAGCAGCTTGTCGGGCGCGCTGCCCTTGTTGAGGTAGCCGAACGCGCCGGCGCGAAACGCGCGCACCGCGTACTGATCCTCGGGATACATGCTGACCATCAGCGCCTTGAGCCGCGGATATTCCTCGCGCAACGCCTTCAGGATCTCGATGCCGTTCTTGCCAGGCAGGCCGACGTCCATGACCAGCACGTCGGGCTCGCCGTGCTTCTTCAGTTCCGCGCGCAGCTGGCCGTAGTCGGCCGCTTCGGCGACGATCTGCACGTCCGGGTGTTCCGACAGCACCTGCACGATGCCGCGACGCACGATCGCATGGTCATCGACGACGATCAGCCTAACCGGCATCGGGTCCTCCTGCGATGGACGGCGCCGCCTGCGATCGAGCTGCGGGCAACGGTGGAATCGAGAACATCACCGTGGTACCGCGGCCGGGCGAGGTCGAGACCTCGGCCCAGCCGTCGAGCCCGCGTGCGCGCTCGAGCAAACCGCGCACGCCGAACCCCGGCGTGACCGCAAGGCTGTCGGGCTCGAATCCGACCCCGTCGTCGGCGATCTCGAGCGTGACTTCGTCCTCGAGCGCGAACAACTGCACGTGCACGGCGTGTGCGCCTGCGTGCTTGCGCACATTCGTCAGCGCTTCCTGGGCCACGCGGTAGAGCGCTGCGGCGCGATCGGGAGCGATGTCGAACTCATCGCGATTGCTGCGGAAGTCGATCGGCAGGCCCGTACGCTCGCCGAAGCCGCGCGCGAGCCACTCGAGCGCCGCCACCAGGCCGGCGTCCAGCACCGCTGGACGCAAGGCATGCTGGATGCGGTGCGTGGCGACGACGGCCGATTCGAGCAGCTGCTGGATCGCTCGCAGGCGCTCGGCGTGCTGCGGGTCGTGCCCGAGCTCGCGTGCAAGCCGCACGACTTCGAACTTCAATGCGGTCAGCGCGCCGCCGATGTCGTCATGGATCTCCTGCGCGATCGCACGCCGTTCATCCTCCTTCGCGCGTTCCAGGTGCTGCGTCAGTGCGTGCAGCTTGCGTTCGCTTTCGACCAGCGCCTCGGCCGCGCCGCGCGCCTCTCGCCGGGTGAGCGCCGCCTGCAGGCTGTGCTGCAAGGCCGAGGCGACGCGGAACATGCGTGTCTTGAGCACGAAGTCGTCGGCTCCGGCGTGCAACGAGGCGACGGCCAGTTCCTCCGACATCTCGCCCGACAGCACGATCACGGGGATATCGGGATCGAAGGCCTTCGCAACCTTCAACGACGCAAACGAATCGAAGCGCGGCAGGTTGTGGTCCGTGATCACGGCGTCGACCGGTCCCTGCTCAAAGGCGTCACGCATGCCGGCTTCGTCTTCGACCCGCACGGCGCGCGGGCGCAGGCCCTCCCGCATCAGCATGGCCAGCAGCAATTCGTAATCGAGTTCGGAATCCTCGACGACGATCAGGCGCGGGGCGTTGGGATCACTGCGTTCACGGTGGCAGGCATTGTCGCGGATTTGGCTGCGGGATTGCACGACGGTACGTGGTGCAGGGCCCGATGCTGGTTCGAAAAGCGGCAGCTTCGCACCGCTGCCGGCGCGGGCGTCAGGACCTTGCGCAACATCACCGACTAAACTTCGATCTGCAAAGTCCGCCGGACGATCGCGGCACCGCTCGCACGGCGCCGAGGAAAGTCCGGACTCCATAGAGCGACGTAGCAGGTAACGCCTGCCCACCGTGAGGTGAGGATCAGAGCAACAGAGACGAGCCGATTCAGTTCGGGTGAAACGGGCAATCTCTACGTGGAGCAACACCAAATAGGCGGCCGATGATCCTGCTCGGGAAGGTCGCGGGTAGGTGGCATGAGCCAGGGAGCGATTCCTGGCCCAGAGGAATGATCGTCGCGGCGCCCGCGAGGGCGCCGAACAGAATCCGGCTTACAGGCGGACTTTGCTCTCACATATGCGTCGCCGCCTCGCGGGCGAACCGACGTCGCAATCACGCGGCAACGCCTTCCGAGTAATTGACATTCGCTATCGACGTTTGTGCTGCTCGGGAAGATGACGGATGGTTCGTGGCCGCGACGATAGTTTTTGTCGATCGCGCTCCCCGAAACTGATGCCCCCGCCGTTGCTGCGTTGGCGGCACAAGAACTTTCTGGCAGCGCTGCGCGCCTGCTGTCTTGTACGGTCGCGATTCATCATGAGATTTCACTTGCAGTAGGCTCGCTAAGCCATTCAATTGGCACGCAAATTTCGTCGCGATTTTATGTGAAGATTGCAGCGCTAAGTGCTTGTTGTCATTGGAAAAACCGCCGTATTTCCCTTGACCCACAGGAAACCGGTGCGATACAGTGGCGCCCCGTGTGAAATAGTGGGAGACAGTGGGCTAGTTAGTGTTCGCTTCGCCTTTCAGGTGAGGCGACAGGGGCCCATGTCATAGAAACGTGTTCCAGGGCGCCTCTCAACTCACGCTCGACGGCAAGGGCCGCGTATCGATGCCGGCGCGCCATCGCGATTCGCTCGCCGCGGGCTGCGAAGGCCGCCTCACGCTGACACGCCATCCCGACGGCTGCGTGCTGGTCTATCCGCGACCCACGTGGGAACAACGTCGCCAGCAGATTGCGCGAATTGCCTTACGCCGCGCGTGCCCTGCAACGCCTGCTGCTCGGCAGCGCGGTGGATGTCGAACTCGACAGCGCCGGTCGCATTCTCGTTTCCGCCGAACTGCGCGACGCCGCCGGCCTCGACCGCGACGTCATGCTGCTCGGCATGGGCGCGCACTTCGAGCTGTGGGACGTGGCGCGCCTCGGCGAGCACGAGCGTCAATCGCTCGCCAACGGCCTGCCCGACTCCGCAGCGGACTTCACGTTCTGACGGTGAATGTCGGCCCCCACTCCAACGGACGCCCAGGGGCACCGTTCGGTCCTCGCTGCACAGGCACTCGCGCACCTGGTCACCGACCCGGAAGGGCACGTACGTCGATGCGACGTTCGGACGGGGCGGCCATTCGACGCTGATCCTGCAGCGGCTTGGCCCGGCCGGTCGCCTGCTGGCGCTCGATCGGGATCCTGCCGCCGTTGCCGCCGCGTCGGCCATCCAGGATGCGCGATTTCACATCGAGCACACCGTGTTTTCACGCCTGGAGGCGACGCTTGCGGCACTGGGAATCGATCGCGTGCACGGCGTGCTGCTCGATCTCGGCGTGTCCTCGCCGCAGATCGACGAGGCGGCGCGCGGTTTTTCCTGGCGTGGCGACGGTCCGCTCGACATGCGCATGGACACCGACGCGCGGCGAGACCGCGGCGCAGTGGCTGGCACGGGCTTCGATCGATGAACTCACGGGGGTGATCCGCGACTATGGGGAAGAACGGTTTGCTGCATCGATTGCAAAGGCGATTGTGGCTCGCCGCGAGGCTGGGCGGCCGGTTCCAGCCACCGGCGACCTTGCCGCGCTCGTGGCAGGCGCGATCGCCCGCAAGAGCCGCACGGACGGGGCACAGCATCCGGCCACGCGGACATTTCAGGCTGTACGGATTCACGTCAATCAAGAGCTTGAGGAATTGGCGCTAGCGCTCGAACAGGCGGCGCGTCGACTGCGCACGGGCGGACGGCTGGTCGTCATCAGCTTTCACTCGCTCGAGGATCGCATCGTCAAGCAATTCATCGATGCGCACGCGCATCCGGGCGCGCCGCTGCCTGCCGAGCGCGGACTGCCGTTGCGCGCGGCGGACCTGCCGGCGCCGCGGCTCACTTCGCTGGCGCGGGTGCGTGCCGACGACGAGGAAATCGCCGCCAACCCGCGCGCCCGCTCGGCCGTGATGCGCGTGGCCGAACGGACGGATGCGCCCTGGCCGGAGGCGACGCGATGATCCGGCGCGCGCTGCTCGTGCTCGCCACGCTGCGGCTCTTCGCGTCGCGCGCTTGGACTTGTCACGGCACAGCATCGATCGCGGTCGCTGTTCATCGACCTCGAGCGTGCGCAGCAGGAGGCGAAGCAGCTCGACGTCGACTACGAACGGCTGACGATCGAACTGGCCCGGCTGTCGCAGCCGGCCTCGGTCGAGCGCGCGGCGCAGAAGCTCGGCTTCAAGGCGGCCGACGCAGCACAGACCGTCTACCTGAACCTGCCGCAGTCCAGCGCGGCGTCGCCCGTCGCGCCGGAGGCGCAAACGGTGACGACCGCGACCGACTGCAAGGCCGGGCGCGGCGCGAGTCGCAATGACCGGGGTCCGCTGGCCGCGAGCGCGTCGGATTCAACGCCAATCCGCTGCTGATGGTCGCGCTCGCCGGCCTGGCGCTCGAAGCTGATGCTGTTCGGGCTCTTCGTCGGCTTCGTCGCGCTCGGCGGCCGCGCGTTCTACCTGATGGGCGGCGTCACGACCGAGTTCCTGCAGCGGCAGGGCGAGGCGCGCTATGCCCGCACGCTCGAAGATCCCGGCCACGCGCGGCCGCATCACGGACCGCAATGGCGTCGTGCTCGCCTGCGTCGGTGCCGGCGCGCGCCGTCTGGGCGATCCCGGAGGATGTGGAGGCGACGCCGGCACAGCTCGCGGAACTCGCCCGGCTGCTCGACATGAACGCCGGCGAACTGAAGCGCCGCCTCGCGAACGACGATCGCAGCTTCGTCTACCTGCGGCGACAGGTCGATGTCGAGATCATGGACCGCATCGCGGCACTGAAGATCCCGGGCATGCATTCGAGCCGGGAATTCAAGCGGCACTATCCTGAAGGCCCGACCAGCGCGCATGTCGTCGGCTTCACCAACGTCGAGGACCGCGGCCAGGAAGGCATCGAACTGGCGCACGAGCGGATCTCGCGGGACGCGCCGGGCAGTCGGCGCGTGATCAAGGACCGGCTCGGCCGGATCATCGAGGACGACTGGCTGCGCGAGCCGGTCGATGGCCGCGACATCGCGCTCTCGCTCGACAGCCGGGTCCAGTACATCGCGTTTTCGGCGCTGAAGGCCGCGGTCGAGAAGCATCGCGCGAAGGCGGGCGCCGCCATCGTGCTCGACGTGAAGACCGGCGAAGTGCTCGCGCTGGCGAACTTGCCGAGCTACGACCCGAACGCCCGTGCGCGGCTCTCCGGCGACGCGATCCGCAACCGCGTGCTCACCGACACGTTCGAGCCGGGCTCGACGATGAAGCCGTTTACGGTGGCGGCCGCACTGGAGCGGGCAAGGTGCGTCCCGATACTCGCATCCAGACCGCGCCCGGCAAGCTGACGATCGGCGATCGCACGATCGGCGACGCGCATGCGCATGGCCTGCTGACGGTCGAGGAAGTCGTGGCGAAGTCGAGCAATGTCGGCACCGCCAAGATCGCGCTTGACCTGCCGGCGCAGACGCTGTGGGACACCTACACGAGCCTCGGTTTCGGTCAGGCGCCGCGCATGGGATTCCCTGGTGCGGTGGCCGGGCGCCTGCGTCCGGCGAAGACCTGGCGCCCGATCGAGCAGGCGACGATCTCCTATGGCCACGGCGTGTCGGTCACGCTGGTTCAGTTGGCCCGCGCCTACACCGCGTTCGCGCAACGATGGCGCAACTGGTGCCGCTGTCGCTGACCAAGGTCGACAGTGCACCGCCTATGGTGCAGGTCCTGTCGCCGCAGACTGCGCGTGCGATGCGCAAGATGCTGGAAATGGGCGTCAGCGACGAAGGCACGGCGCCATTGGCGCGCATCGCCGGCTATCGCGTCGCCGGCAAGACCGGGACCGCCTACAAGCTGAAGAACGGCCAGTACGTCAGGGACTATGTTGCAAGCTTCGTCGGGTTCGCGCCGGTTTCGGATCCGCGCATCGTCATCGCGGTGATGGTTGACGAGCCTGGCGGTGGCGCCTACTACGGCGGGCAGGTGGCCGCACCGGTGTTCGCGCAAATCGCCGGCGCAACTCTGCGCACGCTGCAGGTGGCGCCCGATGGCCCGCTCGAGACGCCTAAAGCCTTGCTGGCACTCAGGCAGGCGCCTTGAACACCGCGACGGCCATCAATCCTGGCGTGCGTGCGGCGCTCGATTGGATCGCCGCACTGCCGGCGACGCAGGCGACGAAGCGCCACCTGCGTCTCGACAGTCGGACGATTGCGCCCGGCGATGTCTTCGTCGCCGTACCCGGAGCCGCGTCGGACGGTCGCCAGCACCTGGCCGATGCCGCGGCGCGCGGTGCAGCGGCAGCGCTGGTCGACGCCGACGGCTGGGACGACGCCTCCCGTTTGATTCCGGTGCGCGCGGTGCCACAGCTGCGCCAGCAACTCGGGACTTTGGCCGCGGAGTACTACGGCCGCCCGAGTGAGCGACTGGCTTCGGTGGGCGTGACCGGGACCAATGGCAAGACCTCGTGCAGCCAGTGGATCGCGCAGGTTCTGACACGCGAAGGACGTCGATGCGCGGTCATCGGCACCGTCGGCATCGGCTTTCCCGGATCACTGGAGGCCAGCGAACTGACGACGCCGGATCCGGTGTCGCTGCAGCGGGAAGTGCGCCGGCTGCTCGACGCGGGCGCGCAGGCGCTCGCGATGGAAGTGTCGTCGATCGGCCTCGCCCAGCGTCGCGCCGAGGGGATGCACTTCGATGTCGCTCTCTTCACGAATCTCACGCGCGACCACCTCGACTTCCACGGAACGATGCAGCAGTACGAGGCAGCCAAGGCGATGCTGTTCGGCTGGCCCGGATTACGGCAAGCAGTGATCAATCTCGACGACGCTGCGGGCTGCCGCCTCGCCGCGCTGGCGTGCGACCACGGCGCCGAAGTCATCGGCTACAGCGCGCGCGGAGATGCGACCGCGCGGCCGATGGCGCCACGCCTGCTGGCGCGCGCGATGCGAGCGACGGTGGACGGACTGTCGTTCGATCTCTGCGCCGACGGACGCGTGTGGCCGATCGACGTTGCGCTGGTCGGACAGTTCAATGTCGCCAATCTGCTCGGAGTGATAGGCGCGTCGTACGCCTGTGGGATCCCGTTCGAGGCGGCGGTCGCGGCGCTGCCGCAGCTCGCGCCACCGCCGGGCCGCATGCAGCAGGTGGACCCGCGGGCCGAGCCGCTGGTGATCGTCGACTATGCGCACACCCCGGATGCATTGACGCAGGCGCTCGAGGCCCTGCGGCCCATGGTGCATGCGCGAAACGGTCAATTGTGGGTCGTGTTCGGAGCGGGCGGTGACCGGGATCCGGGCAAGCGTGCGCCGATGGGCGCCGCGGCTGCGGCCGGCGCCGATGTCGTCGTCGTGACCAGTGACAACCCGCGCACCGAGGATCCGGCGCACATCGTCACCCAGGTCGCCGCCGGCGCAGAGGAGGCGCGTCGGCTGGAGACAGAAATCGATCGGGCGCAGGCGATCACGCAGGCGGTACGGCGTGCGGCGCCGAATGACGTGGTGCTGATCGCTGGCAAGGGTCACGAGGATTACCAGATCGTCGGCCGCGCCAGGCTGCCGTTCTCCGATCTGGAGCAGGCGCGCCGCGCGCTGGCGAGCCGGGCAGGGGACACAGCATGAGCGCCGCACGGCCGCTCCGAAGGCGCTCGCTCCCCCGTGGGGGGACGGCGCGCAGCGCCGAGGGGGCAAAATGAGCGCGCTGATGACCGTGACGGAACTGGCGCGGGCGCTCGGCGCGATCGAAGTGCGAGGCGAGGGCCGCACCGCGTTTTCCAGCGTCTCCACCGATACGCGCACGCTTGCCGCTGGCGCGCTCTTCGTCGCGCTGCGTGGTGAGCACTTCGATGCCCACGAGTTCGTCGGGGCCGCGCGCGAACGCGGTGCGGTCGCCGCCATCGTCGAGCGGGTGCTCGACGTCGATCTGCCGCAGGTCGTCGTCGCCGATTCCCGCAAGGCGCTCGGCCGCGGAGCCGCGCAATGGCGCGCGCGCTTCACGCTGCCGGTGATCGCGGTGGCGGGCAGCAACGGCAAGACGACCGTCACGCAGATGATCGGCTCGATCCTGGCCCTGGCCTTCGGAGAGAAGCAGCGCCTCGCCACCCAGGGCAACCTGAACAACGAGATCGGCCTGCCGCTGATGCTGTGGCGGCTCGGCGCGCAGTACAAGGCGGCCGTGTTCGAACTCGGCATGAATCATCCGGGCGAGATTGCCACGCTGGCCGAGCTGGCGCGGCCGACGGTGGCGCTGGTCACTAACGCGCAGCGCGAACACCAGGAATTCATGCAATCGGTGGAGGCGACAGCTTACGAGAACGGGGAGGTGATCGCTGCCTTGCCGCTGTCGACCGAAGGCGTGGCGGTGTTTCCGGCCGACGATCCGTGCGCGTCGATCTGGCGCAAGCTCGCCGGCACGCGGCGAGTGCTCGACTTCGCGCTCGAATCCGAAGCCGTCGTGACGGCGACTTATTCGCAGTCCACTGAAGGTGCGCAGGTTTCGATGGCCACTCCGGCCGGCGTCATCGAAGCGACGCTGACCGTCACCGGCGCGCACAACGTGCGCAATGCCCTGGCCGCCGCCTCCTGTGCGCTGGCGATCGGCGTCGAGCCAGGGGCGATCAGTGCCGGACTTGCGCGCTTCAGGCCGGTCAGCGGACGCGGTGTCCGTCTGCGTACGCGCGAAGGCGCCTTGCTGATCGATGACAGCTACAACGCCAACCCGGATTCCGTGCGTGCCGCGATCGACCTGCTGGCCGGCTTCGCCGCGCCAAGGGTGCTGGTGCTGGGCGACATGGGCGAAGTCGGCGACCGCGGGCCGGCGTTTCACCGCGAAGTCGGCGCGCATGCACGCGCACGGGGCATCGAGTCCCTGTATGCGCTGGGAACCATGACCCACGAAACCGTCGCGGCATTCGGCCCGGGAGCGCTGCACTTCGGCGATGTCGAGTCGCTCCTCGCTGCATTGATGCCACGGCTCAGCGGCGCGACCACGGTGCTCGTGAAGGGCTCCCGCTTCATGCGGATGGAACGCGTGGTGAAGTCATTGACCGGGGCCGAGCAAGGCCAGGCCGAGGGAGCGCACTAGTGCTGCTGGAACTTTTCGAGTGGCTGGCGCGCGACATCCGGGCGTTCAACGTCTTTTCCTACCTCACGCTGCGCGCGGTGCTCGCGGCGGCCACGGCGTTGCTGCTCGGGCTCGCCGCGGGTCCGCGCGTCATCCGCAAACTGACCGAACTCAAGATCGGGCAGGCGGTGCGCGACGACGGACCGCAGTCGCACCTGGCCAAGACCGGCACGCCGACGATGGGCGGCGCGCTGATCCTGATCGCGATCGGGATCACGACGCTGCTGTGGGCGGATCTGTCGAACCGCTTCATCTGGGTCGTGCTGATCGTCACGCTCGGCTTCGGCTGGATCGGCTGGGTCGACGACTATCGCAAGGTCGTGCATCGTAATCCCAAGGGCATGAGCGCGAAGGAAAAGTACTTCTGGCAGTCGCTGATCGGGCTCGGCGCGGCGTTCTACCTCGCCTTTGCAATTGCCGCGCCGACCACCGACAAGGTGTGGGACCTGATGGCGCTCTGGGTGCAGCAGGGTTTTTACATCGACCTGCCGCCGCGCTCCGACCTGATGGTGCCATTCTTCAAGAACGTGGCCTATCCGCTCGGCGTGTTCGGCTTCGTCGCTCTTTCGTATCTCGTCATCGTCGGCACCAGCAACGCCGTCAACCTAACCGATGGTCTCGATGGCCTGGCGATCATGCCAACGGTGATGATCGGCGCCGCGCTCGGCGTGTTCGCCTACGTCATCGGGCGCGCGGACTTCGCACGCTACCTGCTGTTCCCGTACATCCCGGGCGCCGGCGAACTGGTGATCATCTGCGGCGCGATCGCCGGTGCTGGGCTGGCCTTCCTCTGGTTCAACGCCTATCCGGCCGAAGTCTTCATGGGCGACGTCGGCGCGCTCGCGCTCGGTGGCGCGCTTGGGACGATCGCCGTCATCACGCGGCAGGAGATCGTGCTCTTCATCATGGGCGGCGTGTTCGTCGTCGAGACCGTCTCGGTAATGATGCAGGTCGCCTACTTCAAGTGGACCAAGGGCCGGCGCATCTTCCGCATGGCGCCGCTGCACCACCACTTCGAGCTGTCGGGGTGGAAAGAGACGCAGGTGGTGGTCAGGTTCTGGATCATCAGCATGATGCTGGTGCTGGTCGGCCTCTCGACGTTGAAGATTCGATGAGCGCAGCGCCGAGCCGTCTCAAGCAAGCTCGCGCCGCAGGGCGCAGCCCGGAGGCTGGTACCTGCGCAGCGCCGAGCCGTCTCAAGCAAGCTCGCGCCGCAGCGCGCAGCGCGGAGGCTCGATGACGTCGCAGGCGCTCATCCTCGGTCTCGGCAGCAGTGGACTCGCCATGGCGCGCTGGCTGGTGCGCGCGGGATGGTCGGTGCGCGTCGCAGACACCCGTGCGCAACCGCCGCAGTTCGAAGCCCTGCGGCGCGCCTGTCCGACGGCCGAGTTTCGCGGCGGCGAGTTCACCGACGCGCTGCTGGCCGATGTCAGGCTCGTCGCGCTCTCTCCCGGCCTTTCGCCAACACGGTCGTCGGCGGCGCCGTTGCTCAAGGAGGCGCGCCGGCGGGGTGTCGAGATTGTGGGCGAGATCGAGCTATTCGCGCGCGAGCTGGCCCGACTCAAGGTGGAGTCCGGTTACGCGCCGCGCGTGCTCGGTGTCACCGGCACCAACGGCAAGACGACGACCACGCGCCTGGCAGGCTTGCTGGTCGAGCGCTGCGGGCGCAAGGTCGCCGTCGCTGGAAACATCGCGCCGGCGGCGCTCGACGAGCTGACGGCGCGCCTGGATGCCGGTGACCTTCCCGACATCTGGGTGCTCGAGCTGTCGAGTTTCCAGCTGGAAACGACGGCGAGCCTGGCCTGCGATGCGGCTGCCGTGCTCAACGTGACGCAGGATCACCTGGACTGGCACGGTTCGATGGCGGCGTACGCAAAGGCGAAGGAGAGGATCTTCGCGCCCGCCACCGTGCGTGTGCTGAACCGCGACGATCCGGTCGTGGCGGCGATGACGCGGCGCAAGGCGACGGTCGTGACGTTCGGCGCCAGATGTGCCGTCGCAGCCCGACGCGTTTGGCCTCGTCCACGACGGCGGCATGACCTGGCTGGCGTGGGCCGAAGACACGAGCCTGCCGACCCGCAGGCGCAAGGTGGCGGCCGAGTTGCAGGGTGTCACGCCTGAAGTCCATGTCCATCGACTGATGCCGGTCGACGCGTTGCTCATCCGTGGTCGGCACAACGCGCTCAATGCGCTGGCTGCACTGGCGCTGGCGCGCGCGATCGGTTTGCCGATGGCCCCGATGCTGCATGCGCTGCGCGAGTACGCCGGGGAACCGCATCGGGTCGAACTGATCGCGTCATTGGCGGGCGTCGAGTACTACGACGACAGCAAGGGCACGAACGTCGGCGCTACCGTGGCGGCGCTGGAAGGGCTCGGGGCGGAAGGGCGCCGACTGGTCGCCATTTTGGGCGGTGACGGCAAGGGCCAGGACTTTGCCCCGCTTGCCGAACCGATGGCGCGTCACGCACGAGTGGCGGTGCTGATCGGGCGCGATGCCGCCGCGATACGCGCCGTGCTGGCGACCGGGGCGCCGTCGGTCAAGTTGATCGAAGCCAGCACGCTGCCGGAGGCGGTGCAACGCGCCGCAGCGGAGGCGCAAAGCGGCGAGGCGGTGATCCTTTCACCGGCCTGCGCCAGCCTCGACATGTTTCGCGACTACCGTCATCGGGCGGACGTTTTCGTCGCGGCGGTCCGCGAACTTGCCGCAGAAGCGGGACAACCATGCTGAAGCGCTGGCTGAACGGGCTACAGCGCACGAAGCGCGGCGCGCGCGGACGATCGGTCGCGCGCGATGGCGGCGGCGCCGTTCTGGCGCTGGCAGGACTCGGTGGCGCGGGACTCGCGACGACATCCCGCGAGACGCTTCCACTCGTCGACCGGGCGCTGATCGGCGTGGTCGCGTTGCTCATCATGGTCGGTACCGTGATGGTGTACTCGGCGTCGATCTCGCTGGCCGACTCGCCGCGCTTCAACGTCGCGCCGACGCACTTCCTGGTGCGACATCTGTTCTCGCTCGTCGATCGCACTCTGCGCCGCGGCCGTGGCGTTCCAGGTTCCGATGGCGACCTGGCAGCGACTGGCACCGTGGCTCTTCGTGGCCTCGTTCGTGCTTGCTGGTGCTGGTGCTGATTCCTGGCGTCGGCAAAGGGTGTCAACGGCGCAAGGCGATGGATCCCGCTCGGCTTGCTCAACCTGCAGCCGTCGGAACTGATGAAAGTCGCCTGCGTGCTGTATGCGGCGAACTTCACGGTGCGCAAGCAGGACTACATGCACGACTTCGCCAAGGGATTCCTGCCGATGGCGATCGTGATGGGCGCCATCGGCGTGCTGCTGCTGTTGCAGCCGGACCTTGGCGCGTTCGGCGTCATCGTCGCGATCAGCATGGGGATCCTGTTCCTCGGCGGAGTCAACGGCAAGCTGTTCGCCGGCATCAGCGCGGCGCTGACGCTCGCGTTCATGCTCGTGATCTGGCTCTCGCCTTGGCGGCGCGAACGCATCTTTGCCTACCTCGATCCCTGGTCCGAGGCCAATGCGCTCGGCAAGGCTTATCAGCTGTCGCATTCGCTGATCGCGTTCGGTCGCGGCGAATGGTTCGGCGTCGGCCTCGGCGGCAGCGTCGAAAAACTGCACTACCTGCCGGAAGCGCATACCGACTTCATCCTCGCGGTGCTCGGCGAGGAACTCGGACTCGTCGGCGTGCTGGTCGTTGTCGTGCTCTTCTACTGGCTGGTGAAGCGCGCGTTCGAGATCGGCCGCCAGGCCATCGCGCTCGAACGCACGTTCGCGGGCTCGTGGCGCAGGGAATCGGACTGTGGCTCGGTGTGCAGGCCTTCATCAACATGGGCGTGGCCACGGGGCTGTTGCCCACCAAGGGCCTGACGCTGCCGCTGATGAGCTACGGCGGCTCGGCGCTGCTGTCGACGCTGGTCGCGCTGGCGATCCTGCTGCGCGTCGACCGGGAGAACAGGATCCTCATGCGCGGAGGGCAGCGCGTGAGTCATCTCGTCGTCGTCGCCGCGGGCACCGGCGGGCACGTGATGCCCGGACTCGCCGTGGCCGAGGCCTTGCGCGGGCGCGGCTGGTCGGTGAGCTGGCTTGGGACAAAGGCTGGGATGGAGCGCGGCCTGGTCGAGCGCCACGGCATCGCATTCGATGCGATCGACTTCAGCGGGTTGCGCGGCAAGGGACTGAAGACGCTGCTGCTCGGTGGTTTCCTGCTGCTGCGCGCGCTGTGGCAAAGCCGGCGCCTGTTGCGTGCGCGCGCGCCGAAAGTGGTGTTCTCGACCGGCGGCTACGTCGCGGTACCGGCTGGACTTGCGGCCAGCCTCGCTCGGCGTGCCGCTGGTTCTGATGAACTCCGACGCCGACACGCTGCTCTCCACACGCACTGCTGACGCCGCTGGCCGTCGGGCGTGCTGTGCGGATTCGACGGCGGCGCCGCGACGGCAGCGGGCGACAAGGGGCTCGTTACCGGCAATCCGGTGCGGGCACGAAATCGCATCGATCGCGTGCGCCCGAGCAGTCGCTTACCCGGGACGGTCCGGCCCGCTCCGCCTGCTGGTGGTTGGCGGCAGCCTCGGAGCGCAGGTACTGAATGAAACGGTGCCGGCCGCCGTGGCGCGCATCGCTGTCGGAACGCCGTCCGCACGTGGTGCACCAGTGCGGCGCGCAGCAACTGGACGATGTACGGCACGCCTATGCCGCCGCCGGGCGTCGATGCGGAGGTCGTGCCCTTCATCGACGACATGGCGCGGCGCTATGCGGAGGCCGACGTCGTCCTGTGCCGCGCCGGCGCCATCACCGTCACGGAACTGGCCGTCGCGGGCGTGGCGAGCGTGCTCGTGCCGCTGGTCGTGTCGACGACACAGCATCAGCGCACCAATGCGGAGTTCCTCGCGGCACGCGGTGCCGCACTGCACCTGCCGCAGACCGAACTGTCGGCCGAGCGGCTCGCAGGCCTGCTTGAGAGTCTGACCCGCGAGCGACTGCTCGCGTTGGCAATCCGCGGCCCGCTGCGCTCGGCCGCCCGGATGCCACGGCGACCGTGGCCGCCGTGATCGAGAAAGTCGCCGCATGAAGCACGCCGTCAAGCACATTCATTTTGTTGGAATCGGCGGCAGTCGGCATGAGTGGCATCGCCGAAGTGCTGCTGACGCTGGGCTACGGGTCAGCGGCTCGGACGTCGCGCGCAACGCGGCAACTGACCGGCTGGCGCAGCTTGGCGCTGTCATCGCGCAGGGCCACGCCGCCGAGCACATCGCAGGCGCTGACGCTGTCGTCGTCTCGACGGCGGTTTCGCCAGCAATCCGGAGGTCGTCGCCGCACGGGCGAAGCGTGTCCCGGTGGTGCCGCGCGCCGTCATGCTGGCCGAACTGATGCGGCTGAAGCAGGGCATCGCGATCGCCGGCACGCACGGCAAGACGACGACCACGAGCCTGGTCGCCAGCGTGCTCGCGGCCGGCGGGCTCGATCCGACCTTCGTCATCGGCGGCCGGCTGAACTCGGCCGGCGCCAATGCGCGCCTCGGCAGCGGTGACTACATCGTGGTCGAAGCCGACGAGTCCGACGCGTCGTTCCTGAACCTGGTGCCGGTCATCGCGGTCGTGACCAACATCGACAACGACCACATGGAGACCTACGGCCACGACTTCACGCGGCTCAAGCAGGCCTTCGTCGAGTTCCTCGGCCGTCTTCCGTTCTATGGCGCGGCCGTACTGTGCATCGACGACGCGAATGTGCGCGACATCCTGCCGTTCATCTCCAAGCCGGTCATCAGCTACGGCTTCGCGGCCGAGGCACAGGTCCGGGCCATCGATGCAGCCGCCGACGGCACGCAGATGCGATTCACGGTGCTGCGCGAGGGTGCAGCGCCGCTGGCGGTCGTCCTGAATCTGCCGGGCCTGCACAACGTCGCGAACGCGCTGGCGGCGATCGCCGTCGGCACCGAACTCGGCGTGCCGGATGCCGCGATCGTCGAGGCGCTGGCCAACTTCACCGGCGTCGGGCGGCGTTTCGCGCGGCATGGCGAGTTGCCGGCGCCGGGCGGCGGAACCTACACGCTGGTGGACGACTACGGGCATCACCCGGTCGAGATGGCAGCGACGCTCGCGGCGGCGCGCGGTGCGTTCCCGGGCCGCCGCCTGGTGCTCGCATTCCAGCCGCACCGCTACACGCGGACGCGCGACTGCTTCGAGGACTTCGTCAAGGTGCTGTCGACGACTGACGTGCTGCTGCTCGCCGAGGTCTATCCGGCCGGTGAGGCGCCGATCGTCGCGGCCGACGGGCGCTCGCTGGCGCGTGCGCTGCGCGTCGCCGGCAAGGTCGAGCCGATCTTTGTCGAGGCGATCGACGACATGCCGGCCGCGTTGCACGATGTCGTGCGCGACGGCGACGTCGTGATCACGATGGGCGCCGGGTCGATCGGACAGGTGCCGGCGCGGCTGCTGGTGGAGGTGCGGAATGAGCGCATCGACGGTCAGTTTCGGCAAGGTCGGCGTGCTGTTCGGCGGCCGTTCGTCCGAGCGCGAGGTTTCCCTGATGTCGGGCACCGGCGTGCTCAACGCGCTGCGGAGCCGCGGTGTCGATGCACATCGCGTTCGATCCCGGCACGCAGTCGCTCGCCGAGCTCGAGGCCGCGCGGTTCGACCGGGTCTTCATCGCACTGCATGGGCGCGGCGGCGAGGACGGAACCATCCAGGGAGTGCTCGAGACGCTGCGTGTTCCCTACACCGGCAGCGGCGTCCAGGCCTCCGCCATCGCGATCGACAAGCACACGACGAAGCAGATCTGGCTGCAATCCGGCATTCCCACGCCGGCCTATCGCATCGGTCACGCCGACGCCGACTGGATGCAGGTCGTCGCCGAACTCGGTGACCAGCTGATCGTCAAGCCTGCGCGCGAAGGCTCGACGATCGGGATCACCAAGGTCACGCACCACGACCGCAACGAACTGGCGCTCGCATTCGAGGACGCCGTCCGCTACGACGCCGACGTGCTGATCGAGCAGCTGATTGCGGGGCGGGAACTGACCTGCGCCATTCTGGGCGAGGGCGCGACGGCCGAAGCGCTGCCGCTGATCGAGATCCGCGCGCCGGAGGCCAACTACGACTACCACCACAAGTACTTCAGCGACGACACGAAGTACCTGTGCCCCGCGCCGGTCGACGCCGAAGTCGCGGCGCAGCATTACGGAGTTGTGCCTGCGAGCGTACCGCGCGCTGGGTGCGCGCGGCTGGGGGCGCATCGACGTGATGCTGCGCGCCGACGGCGCACCTTTCCTGCTCGAACTCAACACCTCGCCCGGCATGACCGGCCATTCGCTGGTGCCGATGGCGGCGCGCGCGGTCGGCATCAGCTACGAGGACCTCGTGCTGCGCATCCTCGCGCTGGCGACGCTCGACGACCGGAGGGCCGCGTGACAGGCGTCCGCCTGATGAACATCGCCGCGCTCGCCGCGCTGCTGGTGGCCGTCGTGATGCTGCTGTCGGCCGCCGCGCGCTGGGTGGCGCAGCGTCCGGCGTTCGAGTTCAAGCGCATCGAGGTGCGCGGCGAACTGCAGCATGTCACCGCGGCGTCGGTGCGCGGGGCGATCGCCGGACGTCTGAAGGGCAACTACTTCACGATCCGGCTGGACGACGCGCGGCGGCTGCTCGAAACCGTGCCGTGGGTTGCGCAGGCCTCGGTGCGGCGCATCTGGCCGAACCGCCTGCAGGTGACGCTGCGCGAGCATCGCGCGCTCGGTGCTTGGAATGACGGACGGCTGCTGTCGGACCGCGGTGATCTCTTCGTGGCCAATGTGGCAGAAGCGGAGATCGACGGGCCTCTCCCGGCGTTTTCCGGACCGGATGCTTCGGCGCGTGACGTTGCGAGTCCGCTATTACGACTTCGCGCGCGCAGCTGGCGGCGCTGTCGCTGAGCGTCGACGGCATCGGTGTGTCTGATCGCCGCTCCTGGGCCGTGCAGGCGAGCGGCGCAGGGCTCGTCGACGACGCTCGAACTCGGTCGCGAAGACAGCGCCGGCGACGCTGCAGCAGCGCCTGGCCGACGTCGTTGCCGCCTACCCGATGGTCGTCGCGCGCGTCGGCGGACCGCCGGCGCGCATCGACGCCCGCTATGCCAACGGTTTCGCCGCTTCCTCTCCGCGCGCGTCCCAACGATCCGAGAACCCGCTGATCCATGAGAACAGAAACCAAAGACCTGATCGTCGGGCTCGATATCGGCACCTCCAAGGTCGTCGTCGCCGTGGCCGAGGCACTGCCGGACGGGCGCTTCCAGGTCATCGGGCTGGGGCAGGCGGCCTCGCAGGGGCTGCGCAAGGGCGTGGTGGTCAACATTGAAGCCACGGTGCAGTCGATCCGCCGCGCGCTCGAGGAAGCCGAGCTGATGGCGGCCTGCCAGATCAAGGACGCCTTCACCGGCATCGCCGGCAGCCACATCAAGAGCTTCAACTCGAGCGGCATGGTCGCCATCAAGGACCGCGAGGTCTCGGCCGGGGACGTCGGCGCGCGTCATCGAGACCGCCAAGGCGCTCCACATCCCGACCGACCAGCAGGTGCTGCACGTGCTGACGCAGGAGTTCATCGTCGACGGCCAGGAAGACATCCGCGAGCCGATCGGCATGAGCGGCGTGCGGCTCGAAGTGCGGGTGCACATCGTCACCGGCGCCGTGAGTGCCGCGCAGAACATCATCAAGTGCGTGCGGCGCTGCGGCCTCGAAGTGCAGGACCTGATCCTGCAGCCGCTGGCGTCGTCGCTTTCGGTGCTGTCCGCCGACGAGAAGGAACTCGGCGTTGCGCTGGTCGATATCGGCGGCGGAACCAGTGATATCGCGATTTTCACCGGCGGCGCGATCCGCCACACCGCGATCATCCCGATCGCCGGCGACCAGATCACCAACGACATTGCGATGGCGCTGCGCACGCCGATCCCTGATGCCGAGGAGATCAAGGTGCGATGGGGCGTCGCGAAGGAAGTCCTGGCCGATCCCAACGAGAAGATCGAGATCCCCGGTCTCGGCGATCGCGGCCCCCGCCTGCTGTCGCGGCAGGCGCTCGCGGCCGTCATCGAGCCGCGCGTCGAAGAGCTCTTCACGCTGACGCAGCAGGTGATCCGCGAGTCAGGCTACGAGGAACTGCTGTCGTCCGGGATCGTGCTGACCGGCGGCACCAGCCTGCTGCCGGGCATCACCGAGCTCGCCGAGGACGTGTTCCTGAAGCCGGCGCGCATCGGCTGGCCGCAGTACGACGGTTCGCTGGCGGATGTCGTCAAGAACCCGCGGTTTGCCACGGCGATGGGCCTGCTGGTCGAGGCGCATTCGCAGCGTCAGCGTGGCCGCAAGATCGCGCAACAGACCGGCTCGTTCAAGCAGACGTTCAAGAGGATGAAGGAATGGATCGTCGGAAATTTCTAGGCTTCGCAAGCGGTGTACGCGACGCTGCGCGTCGCACGTGCACCGCTTGCGCTCAAGTTAGCGCGGCCGCCTTCGGGCGGCCGGGCGGTGGCCGCGATCATGTGGGTTTGATTCGCTTACGCGAATCAAACTGCGGAGACGCTGGAGCCGTGAGCGGAGCGCTCGCAGCTCGAGGTCGTCCGTTCGTAGCTTTTGTAGGCGCGAGCCGTGCCGAGCCGCCTCAAGCGGCTCGCGCTAATCCAATCACGCGCGGCGTGCACGTGCGAGCCGAAGGCTCGCGTACACGCCGTGCGCCCACTGAAGCGGGCAATGCCAAGCGCGTTGGTGCAGTTGCGCTTTTGGCCTTGCGCGTTTCGCATTGAAGCAGCAATCAAACCCAGGAGCAGGAGAGCACCATGAGCTTTGAAATTCTTGAAACCGAAACCCGCGGTACGGTCATCAAGGTGGTGGGCGTCGGGGGTGCGGGCGGCAATGCCGTCGAGCACATGATCCGGCGCAGTGTGCAGGGCGTGGAATTCATCTGCGCGAATACGGACCACCAGGCGCTGGCGCGATCATCTTCGAAGAACGTGCTGCAGCTGGGCAAGACTGGGCTGGGTGCGGGCAGCCGACCTGAAGCGGGCCGCCAAGCTGCTGAAGAGGCCCGCGACCGCATCGCCGATGCACTGCGCGGCGCGCACATGGTGTTCATCACCGCGGGCATGGGGGGTGGCACCGGCACCGGCGCAGCACCGGTCGTCGCCGAGATCGCGAAGGAACTCGGATTGCTGACCGTCGCCGTCGTCTCGAAGCCCTTCGAGTTCGAGGGCCCCAAACGCCAGAAGGTGGCAGAGGCTGGGCTCGCGGAGCTCGAGTCCTCGGTTCATTCGCTGATCGTCATCCTCAACAACAAGCTCGAGGAGGTGATGGGCGAGGACGCCGAGATGGCCGACTGCTTCCGCGCGGCGGACGATGTGCTCCACAACGCCTGTGCAGGCATCGCCGAGATCATCAACGTGCCGGGCCTCGTCAACGTCGACTTCGAAGACGTGAAGACTGTCATGAGCGAGCATGGCAAGGCGATGATGGGCACCTCCACGGCGTCGGGCCTCGACCGCGCGCGCATCGCCGCCGAGCAGGCCGTGGCGAGTCCGCTGCTCGAGGGCGTTGACCTGTCCGGCGCCCGCGGCGTGCTGGTCAACATCACCGCCTCACAATCGTTGAAGATGAAGGAAACGCGCGAGGTGATGAACACCATTCGCGCCTTCGCGGCCGAGGATGCCACCGTGATCTTCGGCACCGTATGTGACGAGTCCATCGGTGATGGCCTGCGCGTCACCGTCGTGGCGACCGGCCTCGGGCGAGCAGCATCGAAGAAGCAGTCCACGCCGTTCACGGTCGTGCGTACCGGCACCGACAATGCGCCGTTGATGGTGGCGCCTGCCAAGGAGGGCGGCGCCGCCTCCGACTACAGCCACCTCGACACTCCGGCCGTCTGGCGTTCGCGCGACTCCGCGCAGCAGCGCGTCACCGCACTCGAGGACAGCGGCAGCGACCGTTACGACATTCCGGCGTTTCTGAGGAAGCAGGCGGATTAAAGCGGCGTCGCTCGTGTACGCGATTGCCCGACAGAGTCGGGCAATCGCACGTGCACTCGCTCCGGAATATTCAGTCGGCTGCGCTCCGGAGCGGCCGCGCGCTCCGCCGAAGTACAAAGGCGGGCACTCCTCCCCGCGACGCACCTCGCAGTGCCAGAATTTCCTTTCCCTCCTCGCCGGGCGAGGAGGGTGCAGGGAGGAGTGCTTTATCCCTCTCGCTCGGCGAGAGGGCAGGGTGAGTGCCGTGCAGTTGAAGGTCGGCGGAGCGCGCGGCCGCTCCGGAGCGCAGCCGACTGATCCTAGCCGTTGTCGATGCACGTGCGATCCGAAGGATCGCGTACATCGGCAACGAGACTCTTGTAGGCATGCCACGTCGCATGCCCGATGAGCGGAACCGCAACCACGAGGCCGACAAAGAACGTGGCGAAGCCGATGCCGATGATGAGCACGATCAGCAGCGCCCAGATCAGCAGCGGGACGGGATTGGTGAAGAGCGCCCTCACGCTCGTCAGGGCGGCAACGATGGTGTCGGTGCCACGGTCGAGCATCATCGGGACGGATACCACGCTGACCGCGAACACGATGCCGGCGAAGAGCGCGCCGACGGCGAAATAAGTCAGCAGGAAATCGACATGCTCGACCGACACGACCTGCGCCATGAAGCTCTTCAGAGTTGGCATGCCGCTGGAGAAGAACAGCGCAAAGGTCACCAGCGACGCGCGGGCCCAGATCAGCGCGATGATCGTCAGTACGAGCGAAAACAGGCTGAAGGCGCCAAGGTTGGCGCGCCAGGCCGTCGTGGTGTCCGCGAATCGCACCGAGTCGCCACGTTCGAGCCGGCGACTGATGTCGTACAGGCCGGTTGCGAGGAACGGGCCAACCAGGAGGAATCCCGCCGTCAGCGCCGACGTGAGCTCATAGGCGTTTCGAAATACAAACGCAATGAGCCCGCCCATCAGAGCGAAGGCGATGCCATAGGCCAGGCTCGCGACCGGCGCGCGGCGCATGTCCCGCAGGCCGTGCGCGAGCCACTCGAATGCCGCCATCGGGCTGACGGTCCGGATCGGCGGGAACGGCGTGCGGATGACGACGGCTTGGCCCGCGCTGCCGTCGGGGGTGGATTCAGGGGTCTCGGGAAGCGGTGACACGGTTTCGTGGGGAGAGGCGGGAATCGACTTCGTACGGGATTCTCGGGCCCGCAACCCGCGAAAGCTCGCCGCAGCGCACAAGAAGACGGATAAAATGACGCCATGCTGAAACAGCGCACGCTCAAACAACTGGTCCGCGCCGTCGGTATCGGCCTGCACAGCGGCACCAAGGTAACTCTGGTGCTGCGACCCGCCGCGGCCGAAACGGGCATCGTGTTCCGGCGCGTCGACCTCGATCCACCGGTCGACATCAAACTGACGCCCGCAAGCCGTCGTCGATACGCGGATGGCGACGACCATTGGTCGCGATGGCGTCCGCATCGCAACGATCGAGCACCTGATGAGTGCGCTTGCGGGGCTGGGCATCGACAACTGCTTTATCGATGTCGACGCCGCCGAGATCCCGATCATGGACGGCAGCGCGGCGAGCTTCGTGTTCCTGCTCCAGTCCGCCGGGATCGAGGAGCTCAATGCGCCGAAGCGCTTCGTGCGAGTGCTGCGAGCCGTGGAAGTCACCGATGGCGACAAGTGGGCGCGCCTTGAACCGTATTTTGGCTATCGACTGAGATTCTCGATCGACTTCAATCACCCGGCGATCGACTCCACGGAGCAGGTCGTCGAGGTCGACTTCGCGCGCGACTCCTACGTCAAACAGGTTTCACGCGCACGGACGTTCGGCTTCGTGAACGAGGTCGAGGCACTGCGGGCGGCCGGACTTGCGATGGGTGGCAACTTCGAGAATGTCATCGTGATGGACGAGTACCGCGTGCTGAACACCGATGGGCTGCGTGCGGGCGATGAGTTCGCCAAGCACAAGGTCCTGGATGCGATCGGTGATCTTTCGGCCCTGGGACGCCCGCTCCTGGCGAGCTACGTCGCCCACAAGTCGGGCCATGCGATCAACAACCGGCTGCTCCGCGCGCTGCTGGCTGAAGAAGCGGCGTACGAGATCGTCTCATTCGAGGACGACGCGGCCGCCCCAGCGGCCTACCGGCTGCAGCCGGAACTTGTCTGACTCAACTACGCTCGACTCGCGCCGCCGGTTGAGGGTCGCCGCGAGGCGTTTGAGTGCACTTTGCAGGGCTGACGCCGGCAAATGGTCGGCTGCCTCCCGTACCGCCGATACGCCATGCGCGGTCACGGGTGGGTAATCCAGTCCGGGACTTGAGGGTCCCACCGTACCTTGTCCGGGGTAGGTCGTGTTGCCGGCTTGTACGCGGGTTTTCATCTCGTAGACTTGCATGCCGTGGGAGACGAGTTCGGCAAGCAACCGCGGCGCGGCCTGCCGCAGCTTGGCGGACTCAGCGGCGGAATCGACGGCGATCCACAGGACGCCTTCCCGCAGCTCGCAGCAGCCGGGCTTTAGCAGGTCGAGGCCCGGAGCCACCGAGCGCGCCAAGGGGGCGAGTGCACGGCTGATGGCCTGTGACGCCTCCCAGCGCGCCAGCAGCGAAGCGACGCCAGGTGCGTCGCGCAGGGCGGCCGCCAAGGGGCGTGCCGGGCTAGCCATGGACGAACAAGCGCGACCGATCATCTTGTCGCGCGGAGGGGTAGGGGGAGAAATTGCAGATCATCCTGGTCGACCGGCGCCTGTCGCGCGCTCGAACGATCACGCTTAAGGCGCAGCATCTCGTGGCCGCGGCTGTGCTGGCGCTGCTGACGGTCGTCGTCGTGTCCACGATGTTTTCTTTCCTGACCGTACGCGCTGCCTCGGCGTTCCCGGTTCCGTTCGTGTCCGATGTTATCTCCTTCGTGACCCGCGACGAGGCCCAGCGCAAGGAACAGTACGTACGCGACAACGTCTCGGCGATGACGCGCAAGCTGGGCGAAGTGCAGGTCCAGCTCCTGCGCCTGGACCTGCTGGGCGAGCGCCTCGCCAAGGCGGCGGGCATCCGACCGGAGGAGTTCAGCTTTCGGGAACTTCCGGCTCGCGGCGGGCCGCTGGGCAGCGCAATGAGCTTCACCGATCTGGACGGCGAGCTGCAGCGACTGACACGCAGCGTCGAGCAGCGGTCCGACTATCTCTCGGTGGTGGAAGCCGAATTGCAGGCCAAGAAGGTCCGCAGCGCGCTGTTGCCCGGCAGCCAGCCGGTGTCGGACGGATTTGTCGGATCCGGCTATGGCTGGCGCACCGATCCGTTTACCGGCGAAATGACGCGTCACGACGGCATCGACTTCGCAGCGCCGGTCGGAACGCCGGTTCATGCAGCCGCGGGCGGTGTGGTCGTGCTCGCGGAACAGCACCCGATCTGGGGCAATGTCGTCGAGATCGATCATGGCAACCAGCTGCTGACCCGCTATGCGCATGCCAGCCGTCTGGTCGTGACGCCCGGGGATCTGGTCAAGCGCGGCCAGAAAATTGCGGAGGTTGGCAGCACGGGCCGCTCCACCGGGCCGCATCTGCATTTCGAGGTTCACCTGCGGGGGGCCGCCCAGAACCCCTCCAGGTTCCTGTTTGCCGAGGGTGGACCGCTGCAGCAGCCGGCCTCCGTCCTCCGGGCGTGTCGACCTGAAGGCCCTTGCAACGGCCGCCGCCGCCCGCAATTAGGCGCTTTGAGGGTGTCCGGCGGGGCCCGACCCCTGTGACATAATTTTCGCTTTGCGCAACGCGGACCGGCACCGAGCCTCCGCGAGCGATCACTTCTGGGCGGCGTCGCGCCACCGCGACCCGTGTCTCGCATGATTTCCGGTTTTCTCACGAAGATTTTCGGCAGCCGTAACGAACGGCTGCTCAAGACTTACCAACGCAACGTCGAACGCATCAACTCGCTCGAAGCGCAGATGTCGGCGCTGTCGGACGACGCGCTGCGCGCCAAGACCGGGGAGTTCCGCAGCCGTGTGGCGGCCGGCGAAGAGCTCGACGCGCTGCTGCCCGAGGCCTTCGCGGTCGTCCGCGAAGCGGCCAGGCGGACGCTCGGCATGCGCCACTTCGACGTCCAGTTGGTCGGCGGGATGGTGCTGCATTCCGGCAAGATCGCCGAGATGCGAACCGGCGAAGGCAAGACGCTGGTGGCGACGTTGCCCGCCTACCTGAACGCGCTGACCGGCAAGGGCGTGCACATCGTCACCGTCAACGACTACCTGGCCAGTCGCGATGCCGAGTGGATGGGCAAGGTCTACACCTTCCTCGGCATGTCGGTCGGAGTGATCCTCACCCAGCAGGCGAACGAGGACAAGCGCGCGGCCTACGCGGCCGACATCACCTACGGCACGAACAACGAGTTCGGCTTCGATTACCTGCGCGACAACATGGAGTACTCGGTCACGGACCGACGTCAGCGCGGGCTCAACTACGCGATCGTCGACGAGGTCGACTCGATCCTGATCGACGAGGCGCGCACGCCGCTGATCATTTCCGGCCCCGCCGAGGATCACACCGACACCTACGTCCGCATCAACGAAGTTCCGAAGCTGCTGACGCGGCAGCCGGACGAAAAGGCCGAGGGCGACTTCTGGGTGGACGAGAAGGCGCACCAGGTGCACATCTCGGAAGGCGGCCACGAAAAGCTGGAAGGCATCCTGAGCCGGATGGGGCTGTTGAGCGAGGGCGAAAGCCTCTATGCCCCGGGCAACATCATCCTGATGCACCATTTGAACGCCGCGCTGCGCGCGCACACGCTGTTCCATCGCGACCAGCAGTACGTGGTGCAGAACAACGAAGTCGTCATCGTCGACGAGTTCACGGGGCGATTGATGCCGGGCCGGCGCTGGTCCGAGGGTCTGCACCAGGCCGTCGAGGCCAAGGAAGGCGTCAAGATCCAGGCCGAGAACCAGACCTACGCCAGCATCACGTTCCAGAACTACTTCCGCATGTACGGCAAGCTGGCCGGCATGACGGGGACCGCCGATACGGAGGCGTACGAGTTCCAGGAGATCTACCGGCTCGAGACGGTCGTGATCCCGACCCACCGGCCGATGATCCGGATCGACTCGCAGGACAAGGTCTATCGCACGCTCAAGGAGAAGTACGCGGCGATCCGCGAGGACATCAAGGATTGCTACGAGCGCGGGCAGCCGGTGCTGGTCGGCACGACGTCGATCGAGAATTCGGAACTGCTGTCCGGTCTGCTGAAGCAGGACGCGCCTGCCGCACCAGGTGCTGAACGCCAAGCAGCATGCGAAGGAGGCCGAGATCGTCGCGCAGGCGGGCCGCCCGAAGATGATCACGATCGCGACCAACATGGCCGGCCGCGGCACCGACATCGTGCTCGGCGGCAATGTCGAAAAGCAGGTGCAGTTCGTCGAGGCCGACGAAGCCATCCCGGCGGACGACAAGCAGCCTCGCATCGACAAGCTGCGCAATGAGTGGCAGTCGCTGCACGACCATGTCGTCGGGGCTGGCGGACTGAAGATCATCGGCTCCGAGCGGCACGAGTCGCGCCGCATCGACAACCAGCTGCGCGGCCGGTCCGGTCGCCAGGGCGACCCGGGCGCCTCGCGCTTCTATCTCTCGATGGAAGACTCGCTGCTGCGCATCTTCGCCGGCGACCGCATGAAGGCGATCATGGACCGGTTGAAGCTGCCCGAGGGCGAAGCGATCGAGGCTGGCATGGTCACGCGCTCGATCGAGAGTGCACAGCGCAAGGTCGAGGCACGCAACTTCGATATCCGCAAGCAGCTGCTCGAATACGACGATGTCTCCAACGACCAGCGGCGCGAGATTTACCGACTGCGCAACGAAATCCTCGAGACCGACGACACGTCCGAGATGATCACGAACCTCCGACGCGGGTATTTCTCGGACATGTTCCGCACTTTCGTCCCGGCCGAATCGGTCGAGGAACAATGGGACATCGCGGGGCTGGAAGCAGCACTCGCGGGCGACTGGCAGATCGAGTTGCCGCTCAAGAAGCTGCTCGACGAGTCGGAGTCCATGAATGACGAAGACCTGCTCGGACACGTGCTCAAGGCAACCGACGAGGCCTACGAAGGCGAAGATCGAGATCGTGGGCCGCGAGGCGTTTGCAGGTTTCGAGCGCTCGATCATCCTGCAGACGCTGGATCAGTCATGGCGCGAACACCTGACGTCGCTCGACGCGCTGCGCCAGGGCATTCATCTGCGTGGCTATGCGCAGAAGCAGCCCAAGCAGGAATACAAGCGCGAGGCGTTCGAGCTGTTCGGTTCGCTGCTCGACCGCGTCCGCGCCGACGTCGTCAGGGTCCTGATGAACGTTCGCATCCAGTCGCAGGAAGAGGTGCAGCAGGCCGAGCAACGCATCGAGGCCGAGAGCGAACGGCGCGTCGAGATGGCGCGTGCCCAGCATGCGGAGTTCGGCCCAGCCGTGTCCGCCGAGCCCGTCGATGTCGAGGCGCTGACGCTGCCTGACGAACCCGAGAGCAAGGCGCAACCATTCAAGCGCTTTGGCGACAAGATCGGCCGCAACGACCCATGTCCGTGCGGATCGGGCAAGAAATACAAGCAGTGTCACGGAAGCTCGCGTAGCGAGCTTGCCGATCGCTACGCGAGACGGACCTTAAGGATGCAAGAGGGGGCTCTGCCCCCTCCTGGACCTCCCCGGGGCTCGCTCCGCGAGCGCGATTACTGAGGACGCACGAGGGGCTGCGCCCCTCCTGATCCTGCTCCTTTTGAAGGCCGCCAGGCGGACGACTCTTCTTTCATTGCGGTAAGGTTCGCGCTTTCTTCTAGCTGATTCGCCATGGCCGTCAATCTTCTGCCGCCTCGCCGCGAAGATCTGTTTCCAGTCGCCGGTGTGGAACTCGGCTGGGCCGAGGCGGGCATCCGCAAAGCGGGTCGCAAGGACTTGCTGGTGATCCGGCTGGCCGAAGGCGCGTCAGTAGCCGGGGTCTTCACCCGCAACCGCTTCGCCGCTGCCCCGGTTTTGGTGTGTCGCGAACAATTGGAGGACGGCGGGCCGATTCGTGCTTTGGTCGTCAACACCGGAAACGCCAACGCCGGTACCGGTGCCGCGGGACTCGCCAATGCGCGCGCAACGTGCGAGGCGGTCGGAAGGCTGCTTGGGACGGCACCTCAAGCGGTGCTGCCGTTTTCCACTGGCGTGATCATGGAGCCGTTACCGGTCGACCGCCTGGTGGCGGGATTGCCGCAAGCGGTCGCGTCGCTCGCACCGGGCCATTGGCTCGAGGCGGCCGAAGCGATCATGACGACCGACACACTGCCCAAGGCCGCCTCGAAGCGAGTCACGATAGCCGGCCGCGAGGTGACGATCACTGGCATCGCCAAAGGCGCCGGAATGATCCGCCCGAACATGGCAACCATGCTCGGCTTCGTCGCCATGGATGCGGCCGTTCCGCGCGACCTTTTGCAGTCGATGACGCTTCACGCGGCCGATCGCTCCTTCAACCGCATAACGGTGGATGGCGATACATCGACCAACGATTCGTTTGTCGTTATGGCAAGCGGGGCCGGCCCATTGCAGGTCAAGAGCCGTGCGGATGCGGCCTTCGAGCCTCTGCAGGGGGCGCTGACCGACGTAGCGCGCACCCTGGCGCAGGCCATCGTGCGTGACGGCGAAGGCGCAACAAAGTTCATCGAGGTCAGGGTTGAAGGTGCGAGTAGTGTCGAAGAGGCAGCGCAGGTGGCATATGCGGTTTCCCACTCGCCCCTGGTCAAGACGGCCTTCTTCGCCTCTGATCCCAATCTGGGCCGTATCCTCGCGTCGGTCGGCAACGCCGGAGTCGCCGACCTGGATCCGACGCGGGTCCAGCTGCGGCTCGATGACGTCTGGGTCGTGCGCAATGGAGGACGGCATCCGGACTATCGGGAGGCCGACGGACAGCGCGTGATGAAGCAATCGGAGATCCTGGTCCACCTTCAATTGGGGCGCGGAGCCGATTCAACGACCGTCTGGACCACGGACCTTTCCCACGATTACGTGTCGATCAATGCCGACTATCGCTCATGACTGCGCGTGGCAAGGAAACTGATCGAACTCAGCCAGCGGGCGAGCGTGACGTCATGCAGCGGCTGGCGACGGCGCTGGAACGGGTCGAGGCCCTGCTGCCGCCTGCGACGCCACCCGACTTCGGCAGCGCCATCGCGTTCCGCTGGCGCAAGCGTCGTTACCTCGGCATGGAGCGCGGGTCGCTCGAAGCAGTCTCTCATCCCGCGCTGATCGCATTCGACGACCTGCAGCACATCGGAGCGCAGAAGGATGCAATCCGGCGCAACACCGAGCAATTCGTTCGCCGATTGCCGGCCAACAACGTGCTGCTGACGGGCGCGCGCGGGACCGGAAAGTCCTCGCTGATCCGCGCGTGCCTGCATGCGTTCGCAGAGGACGGCCTGCGGCTGGTGGAAGTAGACAAGCGCGACCTGGTGGATCTGGCCGAACTGGTAGCGCTGCTCGAGGGACGCCCCGAATGCTTCATCGTGTTCTGCGACGACCTTTCGTTCGATGCGAGCGAAGCGGGCTACAAGGAACTGAAGGCGGCGCTCGATGGCTCGGTGGCCGGCCGGGCCGAGAACGTGCTGGTCTATGCGACCTCGAACCGGCGCCACCTAATGCCCGAGTTCATGCGGGACAACCTGGCCGCGGAGCACCAGGAGGACGGCGAAGTGCACCCGGGCGAGGCTGTCGAGGAACGGGTGTCGTTATCGGAGCGTTTCGGCGTCTGGCTGACGTTCTACCCCTTCCGCCAGGACGACTTTCTCGACATCGTGCAGTTCTGGCTCGCGCAGCTCGGTGTTCCTCTTTCCGAGCAGGATGCCGCCCGCGCCGAGGCCCTGCAGTTCGCGCTGCAGCGCGGCTCGCGCTCGGGGCGGGTTGCGCTTCAGTTTGCGCGCGATTTCGCAGGAAGCCACCGGCTCGAAAAGCTGCGCTCGCGGCGATGACCGCACGCGGCGTGGTCGACGTCGCAGTCGGCGTGCTGATCCGCCCGGACGGACGTTTTCTCCTGGCGAGCCGACCGGAGGGCAAGCACTATGCGCACTACTGGGAGTTCCCCGGCGGCAAGCTCGAGGCCGGGGAGTCCGTTTCGCATGCGTTGGGCAGAGAGCTGCACGAGGAACTCGGCATCGACATCGGGGAAGCGTTCCCCTGGGTCGTGCGCGAATTCGAGTACCCGCACGCCCATGTGCGGCTGCACTTCTGCCGGGTCTTCGAATGGTGCGGCGAGCCTCACGCCCGCGAGGCGCAGGAGTTTCGTTTCTGTACGCAGGATGACCTGCCGGCCGGACCACTGTTGCCGGCGACGGTGCCGGTCATGCGGTGGTTGGGTTTGCCCCCGGTCTACGCGCTCAGCAACGTGAGCGAACTGGGCCAGACCGAGTTCATGCGGCGGCTTGAGATTGGCCTGCATCGCGGAGTCCGCTGCATCCAGTTTCGTGAGCCAGCGCTGGACCGTACGGCGGCCGAGCGAGCCTTCGATGCAATGCTCGAACGAACCCGTACCGCGGGAGCCCGGCTACTCGTCAGCAGCCGGCACCCGGAGGCGTGGGCCCGCGCGGCCGATGGCATTCATCTGACCGCGCGAGACCTGCTGGGTACGACCCACCGGCCGCCATTCGCCTGGGTGGCGGCATCGACACATTCCGTGCCCGAGCTCGGCCACGCCGCCACGACAGGACTCGACTTCGCCGTGTTCGGCCCCGTAGCGCCGACCGCCTCGCACCCTGGCATGGAGGGAATCGGCTGGGAGTGCTTTGCGCAGGGCGTCAGCAACTCGACCATGCCCGTGTACGCAATCGGCGGACTGACGCTTGATGACCTTGACCGTGCGCGACGCGTGGGCGCGCATGGCCTGGCGTTGCAACGCGCTGCATGGCCGGATCATTGATTACGCGTCGGAGTACCTTCAGCAGGGGATTCGTCCGCACGTTCAGAGTGCGAACCCGGGATCGCGTATCGATCGGATGCCCAGGCACCCAGGTCGATCAGCTTGCAGCGCTCGGAACAGAACGGGCGGTAGCGGTTTTCAGCCGACCAGCGCACGGTCACGCCGCAACCGGGGCACTTCACGTTGACCGCCGGCGGTCAGAATGCGCAGAGGGCGAGCTCGAACGGAATGTCGCGCTCGACTGAACGTGATTTCAGGTCACGGTCCTGCGTCGTGAACCGGATCCAGAGCATGTACTTGTTGGCACTGATCTCGGGGGTCGCATTCAACGAGCCATCGACGCGCACCTGCAGCAAGGCGTAGGTGCGGCCCTGGAGCATCTGCTGGAACGAGCCCTGGGCGGCCACCTGCCGGCTGCGATGGGCTGTTTCGCGCAGGAGTTTGAGGACGATGCCGAGCGCTGAGTGAAACTGCATCATCGGCTGCACCCACGACTGTAGATCGTGCGTGCGGCTGTCGACATCGCGCGTCAGCCAGGCGTGATACGAAGGGAGATCGAACTCGCAGGTGCCGCCCGGGATGATGGCGCGACTGCGGATACTCATCAGCCACTCGTTGTCCCGAATGTGCTGTCCTGCCTTCCCGGTGGTGACATTCAGTGCCTGTTGCGCCTGCTCGATCTCCGCCAGCACTGACGTCAGCGCCGCCTCGGAAACCTGGGGGTTGTTGCGCAGCCCTTGCAGCGTCTGCCTATGGCGCTCGAGTTCCTGCAGCAGATCCGACTTCAGGTCGGCGCGTGACGTGACTTCGAGTATCTCGAACAGCGTCAGCAGGGCGGTGTGATGGCAGTACGGATGCTGCTGGCTGCAAAAATAGAGCAGCTTGTCGAACAGATCCTCCAGGCGGAGCAGCGTGCGTATACGTTCGCTGAATGGATATTCGTAGAGAACCAGACCGTCGGTCGACATCGCCGTGAGCTCGCAGATTCGTTCGACGATATCACAGGCTGCCGAGCGGAGCGGCCATGCCGGCAAGCTGAAGGTAGAGTGCGTGTAACTGCGCGATGCGAGGCTCCACGACATCAAGCGGCGCCTCGTTGAAGAGAACATCATCGGCCGCGGCCAGCCTCGCCGCGCGGCTACTCTGGACGGCGAGGATCGCGCTGGCCGTGGCTGTGTCGATGCCGGGACGCTGCAGGACCCGCGCCAGTTGCGTGTGCTCGCTGCAGTCGATGACGAGGACGCGATGCACGCGTTCTTGCCAGCCGCCTGCCTCGACGAGCAGCGGAACGACAAAGACGAGATATGGCGCACTCGCCGCAAGTGCGCTCGCCTGACGCTCGGACTCCGCGCGTACGCGCGGATGAAGAATCGCCTCGAGGCGCGTTCTCGCTTCGGGATCGCCGAATGCCTGCGCGCGCATCCAGGCGCGATCGAGACCGCCGTCGGCGCCGATCGCTACCGGGCCGAACTCCTGGCGCAACGCGTCGATCGCCGCGCCGCCGGGGGCCGTCAACGCCCGGGCAATGACATCGGCATCAATGATGGCGGCACCGAGACTCTGCAGTACGGCGGCGACCGTGCTCTTGCCGCTGCCGATGCCGCCGGTCAGTCCGATCCGGAGTTGCCCCATCAGCCGGGCACCAGCCATTCGGTGGCGCGATGGCCGAGGAGGAGGACGAGGAATCCCGCGGAGGCGAGGTACGGGCCAAATGGAATCGGGACTTCGCGGCCACGCCGCGCGAGGACGATCAGTGCGATGCCGATGATCGCACCGACGATGGAGGAAGCCAGCAGGATCGGCAACAGCGCCTTCCAGCCCATCCACGCCCCGAGCGCCGCCAGCAGCTTGAAGTCGCCGTAGCCCATGCCTTCCTTGCCGGTCGCCAGCTTGAATGCCCAGTAAACCGTCCAGAGTACGAGGTAGCCGGCGATCGCACCGATGACGGCATCGCGCAGCGTCACGCCCGGGAACAGACCGAGCAGGTTCGCGAGCAAGCCCAGCCATAGCAGCGGCAGTGTCAGGTCATCCGGCAACAGCGTCGTATCCGCGTCGATGAAGACGAGCGCGATAAGGGTCCAGGTCAGGACGAGTGCGGCGCCGGCCGCCCATACGAATCCGAACTTCCATGCGACCAAGGCGGACAGGCATGCTGTCAAAGCTTCGACGATCGGATAGCGCGGCGAAATGCGGGCTTTGCACTTCGCGCACTTTCCGCCGAGCAGCAACCAGGACAGCACCGGAATGTTGTCTCGCGCGCGGATCGGTGTCTGACAGGCGGGGCACTGTGAGCGCGGCACGAGCAGGTTGTAGCGCCCCGTGTCCGGCGGCTCCTTGCCTTCGAGTTCGGCGCACTGCGCGCGCCACTCGTTTTCCATCATCCGTGGGAGGCGATGGATGACGACGTTCAGGAACGAGCCGATCGCCAGCCCGAAGACCGCCGCGGCGACCATGAACTGCGAGTCCGAAAGCACGATCGGCACTGGGCCGCTCCGGCGGCCCGTCGGTCGACTAGACGACCTGGCCGAGCTTGAAGATCGGCAGATAGATCGCGATGACGATGCCGCCGATCACGACGCCGAGAATGACCATGATCATCGGCTCCATCAGGCTTGCCAAGGCATCGACCGTTTCGTCGACTTCGCGTTCGAAATAGTCGGCGACTTTGGACAGCATCGAATCGAGTGAGCCGGATTCTTCGCCGATCTGCGTCATCTGCACCGCCATCGTCGGAAATACCCCGGTGTTCTGCATCGCCTGCGCCAGGCTCGTGCCGACGTTGACCTCAGTCTGAATGGCCTTCGTCGCCTCCTTGTACACATAGTTGCCGGAGGCAGGACCGACCGAGTCGAGTGCTTCGACCAGGGGCACACCCGCAGCGAACGTCGTGGCCAGCGTTCGACTCCAGCGCGCGATCGATGCCTTTTGCAGCATTTCGCCGAGCACCGGCAGCTTGAGCAGGCTTCGGTCCACTATGGCTTGCACCTTCGGCGACCGTCTCCACGCCTGCACCAGGAAGTAGATGCCGCCAAAGAGCAGGCCAAAGACGATGTACCAGTACTTCACCAAGAAGTCCGACATCGCGATGACGAGCAGTGTCGGCGCCGGCAGATCTGCACCGAAGCTGGTGAACACGTTCTTGAACGAAGGAATCACGAAGATCATGATGATCGCCGTGACCAGGATGGCGACCATGATGATCGACACCGGATAGAAGAGCGCCTTCTTGATCTTGCCCTTCAGTGCGAGCGTCTTCTCCTGGTACATCGCGAGGCGGTCAAGCAGCGTTTCCAGGATACCGGCCTGCTCGCCCGCGGCCACCAGGTTGCAGAACAGCGCATCGAAGTAGATCGGGTACTTGCGGAACGCCTGATTCAGGCTGGTACCGGTCTCGATGTCCATCCGGATGTCGTTCATCAAACGGGCCATCGACGGGTTGGCATGGCCGCGGCCGACAATGTCGAACGACTGCATCAGCGGCACGCCGGCCCTCAACATCGTCGACAGCTGCCGGGTGAAGAGGGCGAGATCCTTGTTCGTGATCTTGCGCCCGCGCGAGAACGACTGCTTCTTGATCTTGCTGACCATGACGCCGCGGCGCCGCAGCGATGCGGCGACCACGGACTCTCCGCCGGCGCGCATCTCGCCCTTGACCACGCGCCCATTCTTGTCGCGACCTTCCCATTGGAAGACCGACTCCTTGACCTCAGCGCGAGGTTTGGCTTTCGCAATTGCTCCGGTGGCCATGTTTCAGTCGCTCCCGACTTGCATCATTCGTTGGTGCACCCGAGCACCTCGTCGATCGACGTGATGCCGGCCTTGACCTTCAGCAGCCCGGACTGGCGCAGGTCGCGCACCCCGTTCTTGACTGATTCGCGAGAAATCTCGAGCGCCGTGGCGCTCTTCAGGATCATGTCCTGCATCGTTTCGGTGATCGGCATCACCTGGTAAATGCCGAGACGCCCCTTGTAGCCGCTGCCCTTGCACTTTTCACAGCCGACCGCCTTGTACGGAACCCAGTCACCCATCAGGTCTTCGCCACGGAACCCGGCGGTGACCAGCGCATCCTTGGGAACTTCCGCAGGTTGCTTGCAACTGCAGAGTTTGCGGGCGAGGCGCTGTGCAGTGATCAGGATGACGCTCGACGCGACGTTGAACGGTGCCACGCCCATGTTCTGCAATCGAACCAGGGTAGCCGCCGCATCGTTGGTGTGCAGGGTGGACAGCACCATGTGGCCGGTTTGCGCCGCCTTGATCGCGATGTCGGCGGTCTCGAGGTCGCGGATCTCGCCGACCATGATGACGTCCGGATCCTGACGCAGGAAGGCGCGTAGCGCGTTCGCGAACGTAAGGCCGGCCTTTTCGTTGACGTTGACCTGGTTGATCCCGGCAAGCTGAATTTCGGCCGGATCCTCGGCCGTCGAGATGTTGATACCCGGCTGGTTCAGGATGTTCAGGCACGTGTAGAGCGACACTGTCTTGCCGGAGCCCGTCGGTCCGGTCACCAGCACCATGCCGTACGGTCGCTGTACGGCATCCAGCAGGACTTCCTTCTGATCCGGCTCATAACCTAACGCATCGATTCCCAGTTTGGCCTGCGAGGGATCGAGAATCCGCATCACGATCTTCTCGCCGAACATCGTCGGCAGGGTGCTGACGCGAAAGTCGATCGCGCGTTGACCGGAAAGCGCGAGTTTCATGCGGCCGTCCTGCGGCACGCGCTTCTCGGAAATGTCGAGCTTGGAAACGACCTTGATCCGAGCCGACAGGCGCTCGCGGATCGCAAGCGGCGGCTGTGCAACTTCGCGCAGGATTCCATCGACGCGGAAGCGGACGCGATAGAATTTCTCGTACGGTTCGAAGTGCAGGTCCGACGCGCCTTCGCCGATGGCATCCAGCAGGAGCTTCTGCAGGAAACGAACGACCGGTGCGTCGTCAATTTCGAGCTGCGCCGCATCGTCGTTGACAATCTGGTCCGGGGATTCGCCGAGCAGATCGTCGAAGCTGACGTCCTCGCCCCCGGACATTTCTTCGAGCTTCTGGCCGACTGACTGGGATTGGGCCTCGACCAGCTTTAGCAGCTTGTCGTGCTCGACGACGATGACGTCCAGTGCCAATTGCGTCTGGAACTTGACCTGGTCGAGCGCCGCGAAATTGGTCGGGTCGGATACCGCTATGGCAAGGCGATTACCCCTCTTGCGCAAGGCGAGGACCCGCGCGGCCGCGATCAGCTTTTTGTCAATGATGTCGCGCGGCAACTGCTCAAGGTCGAGCGCGGACAGGTCCAGCATCGGATGGCCGAAGGTCTCTGCGGCGAATCTGGCGACCGTGCCTGCGCTCAGGCCGGTGACGTCGGCCGAGTTCGTCAGTTCATCGATGAACTGCGTGTTCGACTGCGCGGCCTTGCGGGCGAAGTTCTCCGCCCGGTCAGGCCGCAGCTTGCCTTGCTGGACAAGGGCACGTGCGAGGCCGGTGAGGGCACCTGCGGCGGCAGGACCTTGCGTAACGGCGGACATGGGGTGATGCGGTCCCTGGAGGGTCGAACGAGACCCAAGTTATAGCGGGCGGGCACTTCTCACGAAGCAAAAAGATACTGCCGATAAGGCCCGGATTTGTAAAGCTTAACTCCCGCAAACAAGGCAAGCCGAACGAGCACTTCAGTGGGTGGCGGCTGCGCTCGGTGCCGCCCCGATGCGGGCCACCCGCGCGCTTCGTACCGCGTGCTCGTCGACATGCAGCACCTCGACCAGCACCTCACCAAAGCGGACGCAGCACGGCGCATCGGGTATTTCCTCGAGCTGTTCGACCAGCAAGCCGTTCAGTGTCTTTGGCCCATCGAGCGGAAGCTCCAGCGAAAGCCGACGATTCAGGTCGCGCAGGGTAATGCTGCCATCAACGATGGCGGTGCCGTCGGAACTCCATTGCAGCTGGCCTCCCGAGACCGTCGTGCGCGTCGCGACCTCGCCGACGATTTCCTCGATGATGTCTTCGAGCGTTACCAGGCCTTGTACCTGGCCGTACTCGTCGACAACCAGTCCAATCCGCTGCCGGTTGTCCTGGAAGAGCTGCAGTTGCTGGAACAGGGGAGTGCCGCTCGGAATGAAGTATGGCGGCGAGAGCGCCGCGCGCAATGCATCCAGCGAAAACTCGTTGCTCGCGAGCGACGGGAGTAACTTGCGAACCAGGAGCACGCCTGCCGTCTGGTTGATGTCGCCGTCATAGGCGGGGAGCTTGTTGTGGTAGCAGGTTCGCAACTGGCCCAACACCTCGGTACGCGACTGCTGCAAATTGATGCCTTCGATCCGCGAGCGCGGAATCATCACGTCATCAACCGACAGCTCTTCCAACTCGAACAGATTCAGCAGGATGCTTCGGTGCTTGCTGGGAATGAAATTCCCTCCCTCGAGCACCAGCGTCCTGAGTTCCTCGGTGGACAACCGATGGCCCGCTCCCGTCCCAGTGCCCGGCGGAACGCGTAACAGCCACAGCACCGCTCTCACAAACAGATTGATAAACCAGACGATCGGCCGGAAAAGCACCAGGAGCGGCGCCAACACGTAGCTCGCTGGCATGGCGATTTTTTCCGGGAAGGTCGCACCGATGACTTTCGGTGTGATCTCCGCGAACACCAGGATCAGAAACGTGATTGCAGCAGTTGCCGCGAGCAGCGCCCAGTCGTTGTCCCCAACCAGGCGAATCGTCATAGCAGTGACCAGCGCTGTCGCCGCGGCATTGACAAGGTTATTACCCAGCAGGATCGTGCCGAGCGTCTTATCGGTGCGGTCGAGCAGTGACTGAACACGACGAGCGGAGCGGTGGCCCTCGCGCACGAGGTGGCGCAGGCGCAGGCGATTCAGCGCCATGAGCGCTGTCTCGGAAATCGAGAAGAAAGCCGAGACGAGGAGCAGGACGACGAGCCCGGCCAGCGTGATCCAGAGGGGCAACTCGTCCACGTGCCGCAGCCGCGTTACCCGATCAGGAAAGGAAGGAGGGAAATGGTCGGGGTGAGAGGATTTGAACCTCCGACTCCTGCGTCCCGAACGCAGTACTCTACCAGGCTGAGCTACACCCCGACGGCAGTGCGCGCCGCCTACAACTGTTAGCGATCACGCCCAATCGCGAAAGCGAGCAAGTGTAACAAAGAATCCCGATACTCCGAGGCGGGCAGGTCGCGGATCGCCTGTCTTGCTGCGTCGACTTCGCGCTCGGCCAGGCGTCCAGAATACGCGATCGAGCCATTGTCGGCGACGATCCGGGCGATAGCATTGAAGTCACCGTTTCCGTCGCGCACCGCACGCACGACCAGTTCGCGTTGCTCCGGTGCGGCGCTGCGCAGCACATGGATCAGCGGCAGCGTCACCTTGCCTTCGCGCAGATCGTCACCCAGTCGCTTGCCGATTTCCTCGGTGTGCCCTGAATAATCCAGCATGTCGTCGACGATCTGGAACGCGCGCCCCAGAGACGCCCCGTAACGAGCGCACCGCTGCTCGGTCGTCGCATCTGCGTCGGCAAGCACGGCGGAGATTCGGGCACCTGCTTCGAATAGCGTTGCCGTCTTGCGTTCGACGACATCGAAATACCTCTCCTCGTTCACCGACGGATCGTGGACGCTCAGCAGTTGCAGGACTTCGCCCTCGGCGATACGGTTGGTGGCATCGGCGAGTATCCGCATGACGCGCAGGTTCCCCGCGTCCACCATCATCTGGAACGCGCGGGAGTAGAGAAAGTCGCCGACGAGGACGCTGGCAGCGTTTCCGAACATGGCATTTGCCGTGGATCGTCCACGCCGCAGGTCCGACTCGTCGACCACGTCGTCGTGCAGCAGGGTCGCGGTGTGGATGAACTCGATGACGGCTGCGAGCAGCACATGCGCTGTGCCCTTGTAGCCGAGCGCCCGTGCGACCAGCAGGACCACGGCCGGTCGCAGGCGCTTGCCGCCTGCTTCAATGATGTAGTCGGAGATCGTGTTGACCAACGCAACATCCGAGGTCAAACGCTCGCGAATGATGGCGTCCACGGCCTGCATGTCGGCCGCAACCGGTGCGAGTACCGTCCTGAGATCCGGAATGGCTCCTGATGGCCCTCCTGGTGGCCCGGCGACCTCAAGGCTGGGTCGCTTAAGCGCCGCGCGCGCCATGGGTGGGTCGCGGTCGTTCAGAGGGTGGGGGACCCGGCTCATTGAAGCATTATAGGAGTGCAATCTGCGTGAGAAGCCAAAGCACAGACGTGCCAGGAAGGCTGCGGGCGTCGGATGCCACGGTTTGACTCAGTTGGCGCAAAAGTGTGATAATTCAAAGCTTTCCTGCCCACTTTGCCTTTGGTTCCGTCCTTCAGGGCAGGCGGTTCGAGCGAACGGCGCATCGACCGCCTAGTTGGCTCGACCGTCAAGGTTTAGGGTGGCGCGACAGTCGCGCCAACGCTGGGTGTCGCGGATGCCCGGATTGGCGAAGCAGGAACATCAGAAATAGTTGGCCTCAGCGCTGGCTGAGCGCAGGAGTGATGAACATGTACGCAGTAATCAAGACGGGTGGCAAGCAGTATCGGGTCGCCACCGGTGACACGCTGAAGGTGGAATCATTGCCGGCTGAAGTCGGCGCGCAGGTCAAGCTGTCGGAAGTCCTGGCGGTAGTCGACGGCGCCGACCTCAAGGCGGGAACTCCGTTGCTTCCGGGCGCGGCCGTCATGGCCACCGTGCTGTCGCATGGCCGGGGTGACAAGGTCACGATCTTCAAGATGCAGCGGCGAAAGCACTTCCAGAAGCATGCCGGGCATCGCCAGAACTTCACCGAACTGCGCATCGACTCGATCGCGGCTTGACTGGGCAGGAACTGAAATGGCACACAAGAAAGCAGGCGGTTCATCCCGCAACGGTCGCGATTCCCAGGCCAAGCGCCTCGGCGTCAAGGTCTACGGCGGACAGGGCATCGCGGCCGGCGCGATCATCGTGCGGCAGCGTGGGACCCAGTTTCACGCGGGCGACAACGTGGGAATGGGTCGCGATCACACGCTGTACGCGACGGCTCACGGAACGGTCAAGTTCGAGGTCAGCGGCGCGCAGAATCGGCGCGTCGTAAATGTTGTCCCCGCTGCCTGAGCAGTCGTTCGGCGGCAACTGGTTGAATGAAAGCCCTGCCGTCCGCGGCAGGGCTTTTTCTTTGGTGATCGGTTGAAGTTCGTCGACGAAGCAAGGATCGAAGTCACGGCCGGCAAAGGCGGGGACGGCTGCGCCTCGTTTCGCCGCGAAAAGTTCATCCCCAAGGGTGGACCGGATGGCGGTGATGGCGGCCGTGGCGGCAGCGTCTGGGTGCGTGCCGATCGCAACCTCAATACGCTGATCGACTTTCGCTATGCCCGCCTACATCGCGCCGCCAACGGCGAATCCGGGCGCGGGGCGGACTGTTATGGCGCCGGCGGCAAGGACATCGAACTGCGAGTGCCGGTGGGAACCTTGATCCTCGATGAGGAAACCGGCGAAGAGCTTGCGGACTTGGCACGTGATGGAGATCGCGCGCTTCTGGCGGCGGGCGGGCGCGGCGGCTTGGGTAACCTGCACTTCAAGTCGAGTACCAATCGCGCGCCGCGGCAGTTCACTAAGGGCGAGCCCGGAGAGCACCGCACTTTGCGGCTCGAACTCCGGGTCCTGGCCGACGTTGGTCTGCTCGGCCTGCCGAACGCGGGGAAGTCCACGTTCATCCGGGCCGTGTCGAATGCTCGTCCCAAGGTCGCCGATTACCCATTTACGACGCTGCAGCCGTATCTCGGCGTGGTTCGCGTCGGGCCCGAGCGTAGCTTTGTTCTCGCCGACGTCCCGGGGCTGATCGAGGGCGCCGCGGAAGGCGCCGGACTCGGCCACCAGTTCCTGCGGCATCTGAGTCGGAGTGGGTTGCTGCTCCACTTCGTCGATTGCGTCGGGCCGGAGGGGACCGCGGATCCGGTCAAGGACGCCCGCGTCATCGCCGCCGAACTGAAGAAGTTCGACGCCACCATGGCAACCAAGCCGCGCTGGTTCGTGCTGAACAAGATCGATCTGGTGCCGACCGCGGACCGTGCTGCCCTGGTGACGGATTTCAAGCGACGACTCCGTACCAAGTCCCCCGTATTCACCGCTTCTGCGGCGACGGGGGAAGGTTGCCGCGAGCTCGTCGGCGCCGTGCAGAAGTTCCTAGATGAGGAACGGGCGCGACGTGCGACCGTGCCAACCGCTTACGTCGCCACTGGCGAGGTTGAGCCGTGACGGCATTCCAGCGGTCGCGGCGGATCGTGGTGAAGGTCGGTAGCAGTCTGGTCACGAACGAAGGCCGAGGGCTCGACGCTGACGCCATCACGCGCTGGGCGCGCCAGATTGCCGACTTGCGGAGCCAGAGCAAACAAGTCGTGCTGGTTTCGAGTGGTGCTATCGCCGAAGGCATGCAGCGACTCGGCTGGGCGCGCCGACCGCAGCAGATCCACGAACTGCAAGCGGCGGCGGCGGTCGGTCAAATGGGATTGGCGCAAGCCTACGAAACGCAGTTTCGGTCGCTGGGACTCCACACCGCTCAGGTGCTGCTGACGCACGCCGACCTGGCGGATCGCGCGCGCTATCTGAATGCGCGGTCGACACTCTTCACGCTGCTCGAACTCGGCGTGGTGCCGGTCATCAACGAGAACGACACGGTCGTGACCGATGAAATCAAGTTCGGCGACAACGACACACTGGCCGCACTGGTGACCAATCTCATCGAGGCCGACGCGCTCGTAATCCTGACCGATCAGGCGGGTCTCTTTTCCGCCGATCCCCGTCGGGATCCTTCCGCCAAGCTAATTCGTGGCGCGACCGCGGGCGATACTGCGCTGGAGGCCATGGCAGGCGGCGCGGGATCCGTCATCGCGCGCGGCGGAATGCTGACGAAGGTCCTCGCGGCGAAGCGGGCAGCCCGCAGCGGTGCACATACGGTCATCGCTTCCGGCCGTGAAGCCGATGTCCTGCTCCGGCTGGCCGCAGGGGAAGCCATCGGGTCCGAGCTGACGGCGTCCACCGCCGTACTGACGGCGCGCAAGCAATGGCTGGCCGATCACCTGTTGCTGAAGGGGCGTGTGGTTGTCGACGAGGGTGCCGCTCGCGCGCTCGCGTCTGGCGGCAAGAGCCTGCTGCCGATCGGCGTGGTCGAGGTCATCGGAGAGTTCCAGCGCGGCGACGTCGTCGGTTGCGTCACGCAGGACGGGCGGGAGATCGCGCGCGGGCTGGTCAACTATGCGAGTGGCGACGCGCGCCAGATTGTGCGCAAGCCCACCGGCGAAATACAGTCCACCCTGGGGTACATCGAAGAGCCCGAACTGATACACCGCGACAATCTCGTGCTGCTCTGAGCACGGTGGCTAGGTCGAATCTCCGCCGGGCGAAGCCGAGGCCTGCAGCGTGGTGGCCGGTGTGTCCGCGCTGCGTTCCGTGTTCGAGCCGAAGCGCGCCGGTCGTGGCCGCGAGGCCTTCTGATGGGGTCGCCCCGGCCTGAACACGAAGCGTGATAACTCGATCAGCGCCTGCTGGTAGACGTCGCGCTTGAACTCGATCACCGCATCGAGCGGGACCCAGTACTCGTGCCAGCGCCATGCATCGAACTCCGGATGCGTCGTCGCGCGCAGGCTGACGTCGCAGTCGCGGCCCGTGAGTCGCAGCAGGAACCAGATCTGCTTTTGCCCGCGGTAGTTCCCGCGCAGGTCGCGCCGTATCCACTGCTCAGGCACGTCATAGCGCAGCCAGTCCCGCGTGCGGCCGACAATCCTCACGTGCTCTGCCTTGAGGCCTACTTCTTCCCAGAGCTCACGAAGCATCGCCTGCTCAGGCGACTCGCCATGCTTGATGCCGCCTTGCGGAAACTGCCACGAATGTTGTTTGACGCGCTTGCCCCAGAAGACCTCGTTGCGGCTGTTGAGCAGGATGATGCCGACGTTCGGGCGGTACCCGTCCTTGTCCAGCATGCCAACCCCTGAACCTTTAGAATCTGCGACCCATTATAGGGGTCGCATTTTCGCGATCACAACGACGAAAAGTACGGTCTTTCCATGCGCGCCAGAGAGTTCCTGATTTCCACGCTGAAGGAAGCGCCGTCCGACGCCGAGGTCGTCAGCCATTCGCTGATGCTGCGCGCCGGGATGATCAAGAAACTGGCCGCCGGCATCTACTCCTACATGCCGATGGGCCTGCGCGTGATCCGCAAGATCGAGGCCATCATCCGCGAGGAGATGAACCGCGCCGGTGCGGTCGAACTCCTGATGCCGGTGATCCAGCCGGCCGAGCTCTGGATGGAATCCGGCCGCTGGCACAAGATGGGGCCGGAACTGCTACGGCTGAAAGACCGGCACGACCGCGATTTTGTCGTGCAGCCAACCAGCGAGGAAGTCGTCGTCGATATCGTCCGCGAGGTGATCCGCAGCTACAAGCAGCTGCCGATCAACCTGTATCACATCCAGACCAAGTTCCGCGACGAGCGACGTCCGCGCTTTGGTGTCATGCGCGGACGCGAATTCACGATGAAGGACGCGTATTCGTTCGATCGCGACGAAGCGGGCGCCATGACGAGCTACCGCGCGATGTATGACGCCTACGTCCGCATCTTCGAGCGCATGGGGCTTACTTTCCGGGCAGTGGCGGCGGACACCGGCAACATCGGTGGCAAGGCGAGCCACGAATTCCAGGTGATTGCCGATACAGGCGAAGACGCGATCGCCTATTGCCCGACGTCGGAATACGCGGCCAATGTCGAAATGGCCGAAGCCCTGCCATTGATTGCCGCACGAGCGGCGCCAGCCGAAGCATTAGTGAAGACGGCGACGCCGGGCAAAGAGAAGTGCGAGGACGTGGCGGCGTTTCTCGGGTTGCCGCTTGAGAGGACGGTCAAGTCAATCGTGCTGGCCGTCGACACTGCGCCCGGCAATGAGGATGTACCGGCTGAGATCTGGCTGGTGCTGATCCGGGGCGATCACGAGCTCAACGAGATCAAGGTCGGGAAGGTGGACGGTCTGAAGGGCGGATTCCGCTTCGCGACCGTGGCTGAGATCCACGACTCCTTTGGCTGCAAGCCCGGCTACCTGGGTCCGATCGGCACGCGCCGGCCCGTGCGAGTCGTGGCCGACCGCACTGTCGCCAACATGAGCGACTTCATCAGTGGCGCCAACGACGAGGGCTTTCACTACACCGGGGTCAACTGGGGGCGGGATTTGCCGGAGCCGGTGGTGGCGGACGTGCGCAGTGTGGTGGACGGCGATCCCTCGCCTGACGGCAAGGGCGTGCTCGCGATCCAGCGCGGGATCGAAGTCGGACATGTGTTCGCCGGCCTGCCGTATCCGGAGCAGATGAACCTCAACTTCATCGACGAAGACGGGCTGGCCAAGCGCATGCTGATGGGCTGCTACGGGATCGGCGTCACGCGCTTGCTCGGGGCGGCCATCGAACAGAACAACGATACCAAGGGGATCGTCTGGCCGGCTGCACTGGCACCGTTCACGGTCGTCATCACTCCGGTCGGCTACGGCAAATCGGAGCCGGTACGGCAAGCGGCCGAACAGCTCTACGAGGAGCTGCGCACCGCGGGCGTCGATGTGCTGCTCGATGACCGCGACGAGCGACCGGGCGTGATGTTCGCCGAGATGGAACTGATCGGCATCCCACATCGGATCACGATCGGCGAGCGGGCGCTGAAGAACGGTCAGGTCGAGTACGTCGATCGCCGCACGCTGCAGACGGCGCTGGTGCCGCTCGCGGATGCCTTCGGCTTTGTCCGCGGACTGCTGCCCCGCGCGTGAGCGGATCAGCACGCCTCGGTCGTCGTGGTTTCCTGCTCGGTGTCGGCGCGCTTGCCCTCGCGCCGGACGTGGCCTGGTCAGGCGCCCAGAAGTACGAACCGCTGTCCGATTCAGTTCAGGTGGCGCTGGCCAGCCAGATCGCCGATAGCCGTCCACCCGAACGCACGTTCACTTCGATCGATGAGCGCATCGCCTACCTCGCCTGGATGGGCGAGATGTCCGAGCGCTTGCGTGGGCGCATCGGCGATTACACGGCGCGTGTCGAATTCCTGAAGACGCTCGACTATGAAGCCACTCGAGCCGGGCTCGATCGCCAGCTGGTACTCGGCCTGATCACGGTGGAGAGCAACTTTCGCAAGTACGCGGTTTCGGTGGCCGGCGCACGCGGATTCATGCAGGTAATGCCCTTCTGGACGAAACTGATCGGCGACGGCGAGCCACGGCGGCTGTTCGAGATGCGCACCAACCTGCGCTACGGCAACGTGATCCTGCGGCACTACCTGGACATCGAGAAGGGGGATCTTTTCATGGCGCTCGGTCGCTATAACGGCAGTCGAGGTCGGCCGCAGTACCCCAACGCCGTGCTGGCCGCGTGGCACGGGCGCTGGCGCTACGAGCCCACCGCGCGACCGGCCACGCCGGTAACGCCAAAAGCCTGAATCAGCGCCGGGGCATTCCTGGCATGTTCGGCAAGCCGCGTAGCGCACCGAGGCCACGCATCATCTTCGCCAGCCCACCCTTTTTCATCTGCTTCATCATCGACTGCATCTGCTCGAACTGATTGAGCAGCCGATTGACTTCCTGCACCGGGACGCCGGCACCCGTCGCGATGCGGCGCTTGCGCGAGGCCTTGATGAGTTCCGGTTTCGCCCGCTCGCCGGGCGTCATCGAGGAGATGATGCCTTCGAGGCGACGGATCTGCTTTTCGCTGTCCGCCGCATTCACCTGGCCCGCGGCCTGAGCGAACTGCGCGGGCAACTTGTCCACCAGGCCGGCGAGTCCACCCATCTTGCGCATCTGCCCGACCTGCTCGCGGAAGTCGTTCAGGTCGAAGCGCTCGCCCGACTGCATGCGGCGCGCGAACTTTTGCGCACTGTCGACGTCGACCGCCTTCTTCACATCCTCGACCAGGGAGACGATGTCGCCCATGCCGAGCACGCGTCCCGCCATGCCAGCCGGGTTGAAGCGCTCGAAGCCCGAGAGCTTCTCGCCAACCCCCACGAACTTGATCGGCCGGCCGGTGACCTGTCGCACAGAGAGTGCGGCGCCTCCGCGCGAGTCGCCGTCCAGCTTGGTCAGGATGACGCCGGTGAGAGGCAGGCGGTCGGCGAACGCCTTGGCGGTGTTGACCGCGTCCTGGCCCTGCATTGCGTCGACGACGAACAGCGTCTCGATTGGCGACAGGCGCTGCTCGAGCGCGGCGACCTCCTGCATCATTGCTTCGTCGATCGCCAGGCGGCCGGCGGTGTCGACGATCAGGACATCGAAGAATTGCCGCTTGGCGTGGAAGAGCGCGCGGTCAGCGATGTCGAGCGGCGCATCACCCACTGCGGACGGGAAGAACTCGGCGTCCGCCTGGGCGGCCACGGTGCGCAACTGCTCGATGGCGGCCGGGCGGTAGACGTCGGTCGACACCAGGAGGACTTTCTTCTTCCGCTCAGCGAGCAGCCACCTGGCGAGCTTGCCCGCCGTAGTTGTTTTGCCGGCCCCCTGCAGGCCGGCGAGCAGGATCACCGCGGGTGGCTGGGTGGCGAGCGAGAGGTCGCGCGCCTCGTCGGAAAGGTCCCCACCCATCAGTAGAGTCAGCTCGCGCTGAACGACGCCCACCAGGGCCTGGCCCGGCGTCAGGCTGCCAACGACCTCTTCGCCGAGAGCCTGCTCCTTGATGCGAGCGATGAAGTCGCGCACGACCGGCAGTGCGACGTCGGCCTCGAGCAGCGCCACGCGGACCTCGCGCAGCATGTCCTGCATGTTCTGGTCGGTCAGTCGTGCCTGGCCGCGCATCGTCTTGACGACACGCGCCAGCTTGGTGGTCAGCTGTTCGAGCATGGAACGGGCGAGAGTGGGACGAGGCAGCGCATGGTATAAATCTTCATGCTTCTGCGCTCCGAGTGGCTCGTATTGTACGGCGCCGTCGTCGCGCTTTACCTCCTCGTGACCTGGCGGGAGTGGTCGACGCTCAGCACGAGTTCACAGCGCCTCCCGATTTGGCCCAGCGTCATCCTGGCGGTCGCCTTTGGCCTGCACGGCGTCCTGCTTTGGCAGGCGATCATCGGGCCCGAGCAGTTCCGGTTCGGCTTCGCGCATGCCCTGTCGGCCACGCTCTGGCTGACGGTCCTGATCGTCTGGGCGGAAAGTTATTTCTCGGCCTCGCGCGGCCTGTTGCTGCTGGTGTTGCCGCTGGCGGCGCTTGCGTCGGGGCTGCCGGTCCTGTTTCCGGGGTCGGTGCTCGGACCGGCCACGGCGTCGCCGGTTTTCCGCCTGCACCTGCTGCTCGCCATCCTCGCCTACAGCCTGCTGACGATCGCGGCGATGCAGGCGCTGCTGATGGCGACGATCGACCGCCGCCTGCATGGGGACGTGCTCGGCGAGCGCTCCCCCATGGCGCGCTTCCTCGATCGCCTGCCGCCGCTGCTGGCGATGGAAACCGTGCTGTTCCGCCTGATCACGGCTGGGTTCGTATTGCTGACGGCTACCCTGGTGAGTGGGGTCTTTTTCTCCGAACAGCTTTTCGGTCGCCCGCTACGCTTGGATCACAAGACCGTGTTCACGATCGCGGCCTGGGCTGTCTTTGGCGGCCTGCTGATGGGGCGCATGTTCTTCGGGTGGCGTGGGCGCACCGCCTTGAGGTGGACGCTGATCGGTTTTGCGATGCTGATGCTGGCCTATGTCGGCAGCCGCTTTGTGCTGGAAGTATTGCTGGGACGGGTGTGATGGGTCGCATTTTCTTTTTCGTACTGCTTGCCATCGTCGCCTACGTGGGATGGCAGTGGATGCAGCGTGCAGCACGGCGTGACTCCACGGCGCGCAACGGCGGCGCCTCGTTGCCGCAGGCGATGGTGAGCTGCGCGGCCTGTGGCCTGCATCTGCCGCGGCAGGAAGCGCTGGCTGCTGGCGAGCGCTTCTACTGCTGCGAAGAGCATCGCCAGCGCAGCAGCGGCTCCTGAATCCTTCGATGTCCGAGGTTGAGACACAAGCGCTCGAGCGCGCCGTGGGCGGCCCGGACGAGCCGCCATGGCGCACGCTCGAGTACTTTGCGACGACGCGGGTGATCGTCGCAAGTGCGCTGGTCCTGGGTTCTGCCGCCGTCGGCTTGCGTCAGGCGAGCGGCTCGGCCGCGACGCACTCCGCGCTATTCCTGGCGCTCGGATACTTCGTCGGATCGGCGCTCTTCGCCGGGGTGGCCCTGTACTGGCGACGCCACTTCCTGGCGCAGGTCTTTGGCCAGCTCGCCGTCGACATGGCGGCCGTGACCGCGCTCGTGGTATCGGCCGGGGGTGTCGCGTCGGGCTGGGTCATTCTCTATTTGTTGCCGCTGGCCGGGGCTTCACTGCTGCTGCCTCCGCTGCAGGTGTTTTTCGTCTGTTCGATCGCCGTGCTCGCGATCCTGATCGACGCCGGGCTGCGAGCGCTGGCGGCCGAGTCCGGCGACTCGCTGCTTTTCCAGTCCGGCATTTTCGGCGCGGCGCTGTTTGCCGTGTCGGCGCTGCTGCGTGCCCTGAGCGCCCGGCTGGCAAGCCAGGAGCAACTCGCACGCAGCCGCGGCCGCGACCTGCAGAACCAGCTCGCCATCAACCGTCTCGTCATTGCCCAGATGGACGAGGGCGTCATTGTGGTCGACCGCCTGGGCTGCGTGCGTGCGAACAACCGGGGCGCGCGCCGGATGCTCGGGCTGGACTCCGCGGCGCAGTTGACCGGCAAGCGCCTCGCCGACATTCCGGCGGCAAGCGAACTGGCAGTTGCCTTTACCGCCTGGAGCGAGGGTGGACGCAGCGAGGGTCTCTGGTCGAACACCATCGTTCCCACCGCCGACAACGGAGCCGAAATCGCGCCGGAGGCGCGCCTGCGTGCGCGTTTCGCACGCCCATCATCGACGGCGAGCGACGAATTCGTCATCTTCATCGAGGACGTACGCGACGTCGAAGACCGCGCGCAGCAGCTGAAGCTGGCGGCCATGGGCCGGTTGACGGCGTCGATCGCACACGAGATTCGCAACCCGCTGGCGGCCATCGGCAATGCAGGGCAGCTGCTCAGCGAGGATGCGCGCGATCCGGTGCTCAAGCGCCTCGCCGCGATCGTGCGAGAGAACACGCAGCGGCTCAACCGGCTGGTCGAAGACGTGCTGCGGGTCGCGCGTCGAGAGCCGCCGCTCGGTGATGAGATCGACCTGTCGGACTTCGTCCGCGTGTTCCTGTCCGAGTTCACCCGTGACCGGGGGCTCGCCCCGCCGACGATCGGCGCGCAGCTGGCGCCGGACCAGCGAGTCAAGTTCGAGCAGTCGCATCTGCGGCAGGTGCTCTATAACCTCGTCGACAACGCACTGCGCTATTCGACGGGCAGTCCGGGCAGCGTCTGCGTAATCGTCGAGCCAGCGCCCGAGGGCGATCGACCACAGCTGTGGGTGATCGACGACGGTCCGGGAGTTCCGTTCGAGGCCCGCACGGGGCTCTTCGAGCCGTTCTTCACCACGCGCAACCAGGGAACGGGACTGGGACTCTATCTGGCACGCGAGTTCTGCGTGACGAACCGGGCCGAACTCGCCTACGCCGCGCGACGTGAAGTCGACGGCAGCACACGCGAAGGGTTCCTGCTCCGTTTCGGACAGGGCGCCCGCGTTGACGCAAGCCTGCACGGATTTCTCGATACGATCCCGGTCCGATGAGCGAAGCCCAGCGCGCCGAAACCCCGCGGTCGCCCGTGAGCCGACGATCGCCCGCGGTGCTCGTCGTCGACGACGAAGCGGATCTGCGCGAGTTGCTGTCGCTCACGCTGCTACGTCTGGGGCTGGATGTGGACACGGCCGAATCGGTCTCGGCGGCGCGTTCGCTGCTCGCCTGCAACCGATACTCACTATGCCTGACGGACATGCGCCTGCCCGACGGGACCGGACTCGAACTGGTTCGGGAAGTGGCGCAGTCGTCCGGCACACCGATTGCGGTGATTACCGCCTACGGCAGCGCCGAGAATGCCGTGGCCGCGCTGAAGGCCGGTGCATTCGATTACCTCACCAAGCCCGTTGATCTCGACCAGCTGCGGCTGCTGGTCCGCTCGGCCGTACGCGATGCGAGCGGGACGTCACTGGGCGGAGGTGAGGCGCGCGAACCCTTGCCAGCGGTGGAGCGGCTGGTCGGCACGACGCCGGCGATGCAGCAAATGCGCGCGCTGATCGAGCGGCTTGCCCGCAGCATGGCGCCGGTGGCGATCTGTGGCGAATCCGGCAGCGGCAAGGAGCTGGCGGCGCGTGCCATCCACGAGTTGTCGGCGCGCCGGGCGCAGCCATTCGTGGCAGTCAACTGCGGCGCCATTCCCGAAACGTTGATGGAAGCCGAGTTCTTCGGCTATCGGAAAGGGTCCTTCACAGGTGCCGAGCGCGATCGTGACGGGTTCTTCCAGGCCGCCGCAGGCGGAACACTCTTTCTCGACGAAGTCGCCGATCTGCCGCTCGCGATGCAGGTCAAGCTTCTGCGCGCGATCCAGGAACGACGTGTACGCAAGATCGGATCCCCGACCGAGGAATCGGTTGATGTGCGGCTCGTCAGCGCGACGCATCAGGATCTTGCCGCGCTGGTCGCCGCCGGGCGGTTTCGTCAGGATCTCTTTTATCGGCTCAACGTCATTGAGCTCAGGGTTCCGCCGCTGCGCGAGCGGCTCGATGACATCGAACTGCTGGCGAATGCGATCCTTGCGCGCATTGCGGCGCGGACGGGTGGCCCCGCAGCACGTCTGTCTCCCGCCGCGCTGGCAGCGCTGAGGCAATACCGCTTCCCGGGCAACGTGCGGGAACTTGAGAACATCCTCGAGCGGGCGGTCGCACTCGCGGGCGACGACGTGCTGATGGCGGACGACCTGCTGCTGCCCGGACCGGGGGTCGACCTGCCGATCGAGGCCGAGCCGGTCCCGGCTGACGAGGGTCCCATCGCTGCAGGTGCCAGCGCAGGCACGGCCGACGATTCCTACGAAGTGGTCGATGGCGTGCCTTCGTCATTGCCGGCCTTCCTCGATGAGCACGAGCGGAGCGCAATTCGCACGGCGCTGGCGAAAACCCGCTACAACCGTACGGCGGCTGCCCAGCTACTCGGCATCACGTTCCGGCAGCTGCGTTATCGAATGCAGCGCCTGAACATCAAGTGAGCCTGCAATGAGCCGGGGGAACGTTCGCGCGGATCTTCCCCGGGCCGCCGACGCGACGGAGCGGGCATGCCGTACTCGACCCTGCACGTAGCGCCGGATGGATGGATCCGCGGGGTGGACCGCCTGCGTTCACCCAACGCCGACGTCCGTCCGCAAGGAGCGCACGTCAGCCTGATCGTGATCCACAACATCAGTTTGCCGCCGGGCTGCTATGGCGGTGGCCACGTCGAGCGCCTCTTCATGAACCAGCTTGCCGCTGATGAGGGGTTTCTGGCGCGCATCGCCGGTGCGCGGGTGTCGGCGCACTTCTTCGTCGACCGCTGCGGGCGCTGCATCCAGTTTGTATCCTGCCTCGAACGCGCATGGCATGCCGGTGCTTCGGCCTTCCGCGGACGGCAGCGCTGCAACGACTTCTCGGTCGGCATCGAGCTCGAAGGCTCCGACTTCGAACCCTTCACCAATGCGCAGTACGTTTCGACCAACGCGCTGCTGCATGCGCTCGCCGTCGCGTACCCGATCGAGGCGGTTGTAGGGCACAGCGACATCGCGACCGACCGCAAGACCGACCCAGGCCCATTCTTCCAATGGGACCGGCTCCTCGTAGCGCGCGAACTGCTCGCTCACTGATTCCCGGAGTGTTTCTGACGGCCAGCACACCTCGTCGTGTGCGCTGCCGCATCGCTGCTTGTTGAAGTCCGGGAAAAGTTTCCCTATGATGCGCAGACACTAAAAGTAGTGCTCGCGAGCAGTGATGCCACAACATATTGTGGTTGTCGTCGAGGCCAAGAACCTCGATGGCCGACGGGCACAGGCCAGGCCAGGCGGCGGAAAGCGGGTCCCCACGTGCGGTGGCGCAATGCCGCGCACGCAGGGTTAGCGAAAGCAGACAACAACCAGGACGGCTACAGCTTGTGGTCGCGGCAGCAAGAAATGCCGCCCGCTCGGCTCCGTCTTCGGGTGCAAGGAGCATCGGAGGGTTTATGCAGTTTCAGCAGTCGACGTCCCCTGCGGTCGTCGGGTCGGCAGCGCATCTCGCGCCCGTCGACGGCGGGGGTGGAGTGACCGGCGTTCAGGCGACGTCCTACGGTGACTACAAGGTCATCCGTCGCAATGGCGCGGTCGTGGCTTTCGAGCCGTCGAAGATCGCGGTGGCGATGACCAAGGCGTTCATTGCCGTACGCGGCGGCCAGGGCGCTGCATCGGCGGCGATCCGCGAGCAGGTTGAGAAGCTCACGTCCAGCGTCGTTACGGCATTGCTGCGGCGACAGCCGGCCGGCGGTACGTTCCATATAGAAGACGTGCAGGACCAGGTCGAGCTCTCGCTGATGCGAGACGGCGCACACGATGTGGCGCGGACCTATGTGCTGTACCGCGAAAGGCGCTCGCAAGAGCGCGCCGCGGCACGGCAGACGACGGCGACGGCGGCCGCACCGGCGCTGTCGATGATTGAAGAAGGCCGCCGCGTTCCGCTCGACATGTCGCGCATCGAGGCGCTGGTGCGCGCGGCCTGTGACGGGCTGACTGAATTCGTCACGCCGGAAGCGATCCTGGGGGAGACGTTCAAGAACCTGTACGACGGCGTCCCGCTCGAGGAAGTCCACAAGTCCGCGATCCTTGCTGCGCGTGCCCTGATCGAGCAGGACCCGGCCTACTCCTACGTCACCGCGCGTCTGCTGCTGCACACGATGCGGCGCGAGGCGCTGGGCGAAGAGGTTGCTCAGGCGGCGATGGCCAGGCGCTACGCCGAGTACTTCCCGACATTCATCCGCTACGGCATCGAGGCGGAGCTGCTGGACGACAAGCTCGCGCTCTACGACCTGAAGAAGCTCGCCGCGGCTCTGAAGCCCGAGCGCGACCTGCAGTTCAACTACCTCGGCCTGCAGACGCTGTATGACCGCTACTTCCTGCATCACGAAGGCCGCCGGTTCGAGTTGCCCCAGGCCTTTTTTATGCGCGTGGCGATGGGCCTGGCGCTGAACGAGATCGACCGCGAGGCGCGGGCCGTCGAGTTCTACGAAGTGCTGTCGACTTTCGACTTCATGAGTTCGACGCCGACGCTGTTCAATGCTGGCACGCGCCATTCCCAGCTGTCGTCGTGTTACCTGTCGACCGTCAGCGATAACCTCGACGGCATCTACGAGGCGATCAAGGAGAACGCGCTGCTCGCCAAGTACGCCGGCGGGCTGGGCAACGACTGGACGCCGGTGCGTGCGCTCGGCAGCCACATCAAGGGCACGAACGGCAAGAGCCAGGGCGTGGTGCCGTTCCTCAAGGTCGTCAACGATACGGCGGTTGCGGTCAACCAGGGCGGCAAGCGCAAGGGCGCGGTGTGCTGCTATCTGGAGACCTGGCACCTCGACATCGAGGAATTCCTGGAGCTGCGCAAGAACACCGGCGACGACCGGCGCCGTACGCACGACATGAACACCGCGAACTGGATTCCGGATCTGTTCATGAAGCGGGTGATGGAGGGCGGCGACTGGACGCTGTTTTCGCCGTCGGACTGCCCCGACCTGCATGACAAGACCGGCAAGGCGTTCGAAGAGGCGTACACGCGCTACGAAGACAGGGCGGCGCGGGGCGATCTCAAGCTCTTCAGGAAGGTCCCGGCTCTGCAGCTGTGGCGCAAGATGCTTTCGATGCTCTTCGAGACCGGGCACCCCTGGATCACCTTCAAGGACGCCTGCAATCTGCGCTCGCCGCAGCAGCACGTTGGGACGATCCACAGTTCGAACCTCTGCACCGAGATCACGCTCAACACGTCCGGCAGCGAGATCGCCGTGTGCAACCTCGGCTCGGTCAATCTGCCGGCGCACATGACTTCCGATGGCAAGGGCGGCTACAGGCTCGACCAGGCCAAGCTGAAGAAGACGATCAGCACGGCGATGCGGATGCTCGACAACGTCATCGACATCAATTACTACGCGGTGCCGAAGGCGCGCAATTCCAATGTGCGGCATCGGCCGGTGGGGCTGGGCATCATGGGCTTCCAGGACTGCCTGCACATGACGCGCACGCCCTACGCCAGTGAGGCGGCGGTGGAGTTCTCCGATCGCAGCATGGAGGCAGTCTGCTACCACGCCTACTGGGCCTCGACCGACCTGGCGCAGGAACGCGGCCGCTACTCGTCCTTCGGTGGCTCGCTGTGGGACCGCGGGATCCTGCCGCAGGACTCGCTCGGGCTGCTCAGGGACGAGCGCGGGGGCTACGTCGATGTCGACATGAGCGCGACGATGGACTGGGACGCGCTGCGCGCCCGGATCAAACAGGTCGGGATGCGCAACTCCAATTGTGTGGCCATCGCTCCGACCGCGACGATCTCCAACATCATCGGAGTCGACGCCTGCATCGAGCCCACCTTCCAGAACCTGTTTGTGAAGTCGAACCTCTCGGGCGAGTTCACGGTCGTCAATGAGCACCTGGTGCGCGATCTGAAGCGCCTTGGCCTGTGGGATGAGGTCATGGTCTCGGACCTGAAGTACTTCGACGGGTCGCTCGCCAAGATCGATCGGGTGCCAGCCGAAGTCCGGGAGCTCTACGCCACGGCCTTCGAGGTCGAGCCAAAGTGGCTGATCGAGTGCGCGGCGCGGCGGCAGAAATGGATCGACCAGGCGCAGTCGCTCAATATCTATATGGCGGGCGCGTCCGGCAAGAAGCTCGATGAAACCTACCGACTGGCGTGGCAGCGCGGACTGAAGACCACCTACTACCTGCGGACGATCGGCGCCACACATGCCGAGAAGTCGACCACGACCCGGACCGGGCAGCTGAACTCCGTGACCTCCGACATGGGCGCGTCGGCCGCGATGCCGGAGGCCGAGGGCAAGGTCTGCATGCTGAAACCCGGCGACCCCGGCTTTGCCGATTGCGAAGCCTGCCAGTAATCGAACAACACGAACCGAACCGAGGAGTAGCCAAGCATGCTGGCCTGGGAAGACAACCCCGCACCACTGGTGCCGCAGCCGTCCGCCGTTCCGATGGGCAGGCCGGTGGATCCGACCCCGGAGCCAGCGGCGCCGGACCTGCGGCGGGTCAACGTCGCGGACAAGCGGATCATCAACGGCGCGACCGACGTCAACCAGCTGGTGCCGTTCAAGTACAAATGGGCCTGGGAGAAGTACCTCTCTACCTGCGCCAACCACTGGATGCCGCAGGAAGTGAACATGTCGCGTGACATCGGCCTGTGGAAGGATCCGAACGGACTGACCGACGACGAGCGCCGGCTCGTCAAACGCAACCTCGGTTTCTTCGTGACCGCGGACTCGCTCGCTGCCAACAACATCGTGCTGGGCACCTACCGCCACATCACGGCCCCGGAATGCCGGCAGTTCCTGCTGCGCCAGGCGTTCGAGGAAGCGATCCATACCCACGCCTACCAGTACATCGTCGAGTCCCTTGGGCTAGACGAGGGCGAGATATTCAATGCCTACCATGAGGTCGCATCGATCCGGGACAAGGACGAGTTCCTGATCCCTTTCATCGACACGCTGACCGATCCGCACTTCAAGACCGGAACGCCCGAGAGCGACCAGGCGCTGCTGAAGAGCCTGATCGTCTTCGCCTGCCTGATGGAAGGGCTGTTCTTTTACGTCGGGTTCACGCAGATCCTGGCGCTGGGACGGCAGAACAAGATGACTGGTGCCGCGGAGCAGTACCAGTACATCCTGCGTGACGAGTCGATGCACTGCAATTTCGGCATTGACCTGATCAACCAGATCAAGCTCGAGAACCCCCAACTCTGGACGCCGCAGTTCCGGGAAGAGGTGCGCGGTCTCTTCAAGAAAGCCGTCGACCTCGAGTACGCCTACGCGGAGGACACGATGCCGCGCGGCGTGCTGGGCCTCAACGCACCGATGTTCAAGGGCTATCTGCGTTACATCGCCAACCGGCGCGCGCAGCAGATCGGCATCGAGGCGCTCTTCCCGCAGGAGGAAAACCCGTTTCCGTGGATGAGCGAAATGATCGATCTGAAAAAGGAACGCAACTTCTTCGAGACGCGAGTGATCGAGTATCAATCGGGTGGTGCGCTCTCGTGGGACTGATGTGAAACCGATCGCATCGCTGTGTTGAAGCAACGCGCGAACGAAAAAGAAGTGGGTCAAATCACACACAATTCGTTCTTCGATGCAAAAAATTCTTGCGATCGATTTCGATTGCGAGTAAAAAGCGAACCGTTAATTAGTAGCTCGATCGATGTGCGGAGTTCGAAATCACGCCGGCGTCGATCAAACACTGAATTGACCACAGACAGTCACAGTCGACCAGTAAACGCAGAGGACCACGCTCCAAAGCAGATCGAGACCCCGGTGTCTTGGGGAATTGTTCCCGCCGCGAAATCGACCCTGTCTTGCGCCAAGCTTTTCGTGCTTGCCGCTCCTCTACCGAACGCCGGACCTGTTCCGGCGTTTTTCTTGCGCGCGCGATCCGCCATGCGGACTAGCGTGCGTCGTGCCGAATTCATCAGCGTCAGCGGTCAGTGCGCTGCACGTTCCGCGCTCAGCTCGGATATGCGGATCAAACGCATTTCTGGGGGTGTCGCGGCGACAGAGCATCTGCGTGCGCCGATGAATAGCCCGACTGGCGGTACCTCCGCGCAGCGGGTTTCATTCTTGAAACCTCAACGTTGATATTGAAGGAGATATCATCATGGCCACGAAGAAAGCTGCCAAGAAGACCGCGAAGAAAGCCACCAAGAAGCCCGCCAAGAAGGCCGCGAAGAAGACCGTAAAGAAGGCTGCCAAGAAGAAGACCGCGAAGAAGGCCAAGAAGTAATCGCGGTTGATGCATAGCGCTCACCGGCTGCCTTCGGGCAGCCGGCACCGCATTCCATCCTGCGTGCCAGCAATTGGCATCCTCAGCGCTCAGGACGGAATGCGTACGCACTTGAAAGCCCGAACCATTTGAATTGGAGACAGGAAGAAATGGCAACCAGAAAAGCTGCGAAAAGGCGTGTCGTCAAGAAGGCCGTCAAACGGAAGGCGGTCAAGCGTGCCGTCGTCAAGAAGGCCGTCAAACGGAAGGCGGTCAAGCGCGCCGTCGTCAAGAAGGCCGTCAAACGGAAGGCGGTCAAGCGTGCCGTCGTCAAGAAGGCCGTCAAACGGAAGGCGGTCAAGCGTGCCGTCGTCAAGAAGGCCATCAAACGGAAGGCGATCAAGCGCGCGCTGGTCAAGCGCGCACTGGTCAGGCAGGCCCTCGCCAAGAAGATGGTTGCTCAATAGGCCGAGAAGGCTGATGTCGGGCCGAGGCCGGGCGAGTGGTGAAACGTTGAAGTTTCAGCCGCGGCCGGCGAGGGCTTGACGCAATCCATTCAGGAGACTTGTATGGCAACCAAGAGAACTGCCAAGAAGCGCGCCGTAAAGAAGGCTGCGACCAAGGCGAAAGCGAAAAAGGCTGTCAAGAAGACCAAGGCCAAGCGCCCCGTCAAAAAGGCGGCAACCAAGGCGAAGGCAAAGCGGGCCGTCAAAAAAGCCAAGAAGGCGGTCAGGAGAGCCAAGGTCAAGCGCGCTGTCAAAAAGGCGGTGACCAAGGCGAAGGCAAAGAAGGCCGTCAGGAAGGTCAAGAGGGCGCCCAAGAAAGCGGTCAGGAAGGCGAAAGTCAAAAAAGCAGTTGCGAAGACCAAGGCAAAGTAATGAAAGCGGTGCAGGCCGTGAAGGCGGCGATTGCACCAAAGCCCGCGCCAAAGCCGATTGCAGCACCGACGCCTGCGCCGGTGGCACCGTCGACTGCCGCAGCACCCGGCGCCAAGACGGCGCTGAATCCGGCGGCGGCCTGGCCGTTCCCAACCGGCAGCCGTCCGTAGCGGTTCGCCGCAGTGCCAGACACGGGCGCGGGATTCCGCGCCCGTTTTTTTGTCGAGCCCCCGAAGCGCGGTTATCAAGAACGCCGCGGCTACAATGCCGCCGCCCTGTCACCGGATAGCCCATGCTCTTCGTCGATATCGCGCGAGCGTTGCTGGACATCATTGGTTCACTGCTCGTAGGGGTCCTGCTGCTGCGGTGCTGGGCGTCGTTCATCGGGATGCCGCCGCGTAACCCTCTGGCTCACTTCTCCCGCGTGCTCACCGACTGGCTGGTCAAGCCACTGGCCCGAGTGATTCCGAGTCACGGACGCGTCGAATGGGCTGCGCTGCTGGCCGCGTTGCTGTTGAGTTTTGCGATCGTCGTGCTCAAGGTGATGGTGGCCGGGCTGAGCCTGGCCTGGGATCTGGTACTGATCGAGTCGGTACGTCAGCTGCTCAACTGGGCGCTGACGCTCATCATCTGGGTGACGCTGATCCACGTCATCATCAGCTGGGTCAACCCGCTGGCGCCCGTGGCGCCAGCACTTTCGATGCTGCTGCGGCCGCTGCTGGGGCCGATTCAGCGCATCCTGCCCGCGCTGGGCGGGATCGACCTTTCGCCGATGGCGCTGCTGATCATCGTCTATGTGCTGCAGATGATCGTCGCGCGCATGGTGATCTGACCGGCGCGGCGCGGGGCCATCGCGTCTACCAGGGCCGATAGCCGAATGCCTCGAAGAAGCGCTGCGCAATTGACGTGCGATCTGCGACGTAGTTCTGTGCTCCGCTCGCCTCGATCTTGATGGCACCCATGACTGCCGCCAGCCGGCCGGTCGTTTCCCAGTCGAGCTTGTTTGCGATGCCGTAGAGCAGTCCGCCGCGGTACGCATCGCCACACCCGATCGGATCGACCAACGACTGGGCCTTCGCTACCGGCATATGCAGTGTTGACCCGCCGACGTAGAGGTCCGAACCTTCCGCGCCCCGCGTCACGACGAGCGCCTTGACGCGCCCGGCGAGTTCGACCAGTGACAGGCGCGTGCGCTCGACGACAACACGGGCCTCGTAGTCGTTGAGGGTCACGTAAGTCGCGCGCGCGATGAACCACAGCAATTCCTCGCCGTTGAAGAGCGGCATCGCCTGCCCGAGGTCGAAGATGAACGGGATCCCTCGTTCCGCGAACTGCTGGGCGTGCTGCTGCATGCCGTCCCGTCCGTCGGGAGCGACGATGCCCAGTTCGATACCGCCGTCGGCCGGCACCGAATTCAGGTGGGACTGCGCCATCGCACCCGGGTGAAAGGCGGTCAACTGGTTGTCGTTGAGATCGGTCGTGATGAAGGCCTGCGCGGTGTAGCTGCCCGGCACCTGCGCCACATGGCGACGATCGATGGCGAGAGCATCGAGCCGTTCGAGGTACGGCCCGGCGTCATCGCCGACGGTGGCCATCGGCACTGGCTCGCCGCCCAGGCACTTCAGGCTGTAGGCGATGTTGCCCGCGCAGCCGCCGAACTCCCGCTTCATTTCCGGAACGAGAAAGGAGACATTCAGGATGTGGACCTGGTCCGGGAGGATATGGTCCGCAAAGCGACCCTGGAACACCATGACCGTGTCGTAGGCAATGGAACCGCAGATGAGAGTGCGCATGAAGTCTGTGTGAGGTGATCAGAACGGTTGGCCAGGCGCCCACAGGGGCCGGTCACCGTCTCTATATATAGAAGGGGTAAACCAGGAATCCGGCCGCCTGTACGCCGCGCGTTTCGAAGAAGACACGGATCGTCATGTCGGCACCCGCGCCAAGGCCCTCGTCGATACGGGAGCTCGGCTCGCCCGCCGCCGTCAGGTAATCGGCCGGGGTGAATACCTTGCGCGCCACCGGGCGGTTCAGCGTGTCGCTCAGCGTGACTTCGAGCGCCGGCAGCGCCTGCGTGAAGCCGGCGCGATTGCGGATCACCGCCGTGAGTTCGAGGACATCGGTGCCCGGAATCGCCTGCAACTCGCTACCGATCACGGCGAGCTGATCGGGCTGGGTCGGCCAACCGAGCGAGCAGCCGAACACCTGGCACACCTGAATGAGTGCAGGGCGCGTCGTCGGCCAGCGTGTCAGCACTTCCGAGCGAAAGACCACGGCGAGCTGCGCCGCGGCCAGAAGCGCGAGCAGCAGCGTGCCGCCGCCGAACACGATTGAAAATCCGGCGCGCGGAGTCCGCACGGCTGCGCGGACGAATGCCGGCTCGTCCAGCTCGGTCGCCGGTTCGATGACGGGCTCGGCCGCCGGCATTTCGATCACTTCGATGCCGTCGAGTGCGGCGCTTCCCACGTCGTCGTGAGGTAGGTCAGCATCGGTTGCCAGCAGTGTCGGGACTCCAGTAGCCGAAGCACTGATCGACACGCTGTCCGATGAGCGTGGCGATGGCTGCTGGGCTGGAGTGGGCGCGGGCCGGGGAGGCAGCGTCTGCGAGATCGTCGCCACGGGAGCGGCGCCGGGCGCAATTCGCAACGTCGTTGCCGGGCCGAGGACCTTGCGCTTGCGTTCCGCTGCGGCGCTCGCGCGCTCGGCAGCGGGTGACGTCGGCATGCGCGGCGAGATCGCGCGCGCCTCGCCCCGCATCGGCTGGGTCGGCTGGACGTCGTCCGCAGGATCCTCTGCCGGTCGCACGGGGGACAACGTTGTGTCTTCGACGTAGGCGAGGCTGCCGATGGCATCGAACACGGTGCGACATTGGCCACAGCGCACGAGTCCGCCGCGCAGCTTCAGCTGATCAGCAACGACCCGGAACATCGAGCCGCACTGGGGGCACTTGGTCGCCAGGGCCATGGTCTTCGACTACACGCTGGGTGCAAGCCGGGCGCGTCGCGCCGGCACCGGATCGAATCGCAACATCATGCGCCGCGCGTCCCCGCGAGGCACACCCAGCCTTCGCTCGCCCGCCAGACCTGCAGCGGGAGGGTTGGATCGACGTCGCGGTATGCAGCGATCACTTCGCCGGACTGCCGTTCCAGAACGCCTGAAAGCACCAGCGCACCGTGCGGTGCGACGCGCGTGAGCAACGCCGGCGCAAGGAGCTTCAGCGGATTCGAAAGTATGTTGGCCACCACGATATCGAATGAGCCGGCGTGCAGATCGTCCGGGCCAGTGTAGCGTGCCGTGATGTGATTGGTCGCGGCATTCGTGCGGGCGGCCTGCAGGGCCTGCTCGTCGACGTCAACGCCGACCACATGAGCGGCACCGAGCTTCGCGGCGGCAATCGAAAGGATGCCTGAGCCGCAGCCATAGTCGAGGACGCGCGCGCCCGGAGCGACGTGGCTGTCAAGCCAGGCCAGGCACAGCTGCGTCGTCGGATGGGTGCCGGTGCCGAACGCCACGCCAGGGTCCAGCCGGACGATGATGGCCGCGGGGTCCGGCGGCTCGTGCCATGTCGGCACGATCCACAGCCGGTCGCTGATGCGCGTCGGCGGAAATTGAGCCTGCGTCGCACGCACCCAGTCGGTGTCACTGACGGCGTCGCAGCCTTCGATCGGCGGTGTAGCCACCCCCAGCGATGCACTCGCGGCTTCGACTGCGCTTCGGGCGGCACTCTCGTCGCCTTCAAGGAGCACACGCAGTCGGCTGTGCTGCCAGGCGAGCTTGCCGGGTTCGAGCCCGGGTTCGCCGAAGAGCGGCAACTCGTCGGGCGTGTCGGCGTCCGCATCCTCGACGGCCACGGAGAGCACGCCCCAGGCGAGCAGAGCGTCGGCCAGCGACTCGGCGTGCTGCTCGTCAACTCGCAGGGTGACTTCGACCAGCACCCGGACTAGGCGACCTGGCGCGCCGCGATGCGCTTTTCCAGGTAATGGATGCTGGTGCCGCCGAGGACGAACTTCTCGTCCATCAGCAGTTCGCGATGCAGCGGGATGTTGGTCTGGATGCCCTCGACGACCATCTCCGAAAGTGCGATTCGCATGCGCGCCAGTGCCTGTTCGCGAGTGTCCCCGTAGCAGATGACCTTGCCGATCATCGAGTCGTAATTGGGGGGAACGAAGTAACCGTTGTAGGCGTGCGAATCGACGCGCACCCCGGGACCACCGGGAGGATGCCAGTTGGTGATGCGCCCGGGCGATGGCGTGAACTTGAATGGGTCTTCTGCGTTGATGCGGCACTCGATCGCGTGGCCCTTGCGCACGACGTCGCGCTGTCGCAATTTCAGCTTTTCGCCCGCGGCGACGCGGATCTGCTCCTGCACGATGTCGACGCCGGTGACGAACTCGGTGACCGGGTGCTCGACCTGCAGCCGCGTGTTCATCTCGATGAAGTAGAACTCGTTGTCCTGGTACAGGAACTCGAACGTGCCCGCGCCGCGATAGTTGATCTTCTTGCATGCCTCGACGCAGCGATCGCCGATCTTGTCCACCAGGCGCCGATTGATCAGCGGCGCCGGCGCTTCCTCGATGATCTTCTGGTGTCGGCGCTGCATCGAGCAGTCGCGCTCTCCGAGCCAGATCGCATTGCGATGCTGGTCGGCCATGATCTGGATCTCGATGTGTCGCGGCGTCTCGAGATACTTTTCCATGTAGACCGCCGGATTTCCGAAGGCCGACTGCGCTTCCTGCCGCGTCATCGTGACCGCGTTCAGCAGCGCCGCCTCCGTGTGCACGACCCGCATGCCGCGTCCGCCGCCGCCGCCGGCCGCCTTGATGATGACCGGATATCCGACGGCGCGTGCCGAGCGCACGATCTCGCGCGGCTCTTCAGTGAGCGCGCCCTGCGATCCTGGCACCGTCGGGACGCCGGCAGCCGCCATCGCCTGTTTGGCGGACACCTTGTCGCCCATCAGTCGTATCGACTCGGGCCGTGGGCCGATGAAGACGAAGCCGCTCTTCTCGACGCGCTCGGCGAAATCCGCGTTCTCCGAAAGAAAGCCGTAACCGGGGTGAATCGCCTCCGCGTCGGTCACTTCGGCGGCGCTGATGATGGCCGGAGTGTTGAGGTAGCTCTCGCGCGAGGGCGGCGGGCCGATGCAGACGGACTCGTCTGCCAGCTTGACGTACTTGGCGTCGGTGTCGGCCTCCGAGTGCACGACCACCGTGCGGATGCCCATCTCGCGGCACGCGCGCTGGATGCGCAGTGCGATCTCACCGCGGTTGGCGATCAGGATCTTCTTGAACATGCCCGGCTGCGAGCGCCTGTCCGCGCTACTCGATGATGAACAGCGGCTGTCCGTACTCAACCGGCTGGCCGTTGTCGACGAGGATCTTCTTCACCGTGCCGCCGACGTCTGCCTCGATCTCGTTGAGCAGCTTCATGGCTTCGATGATGCACAAGGTATCGCCGGCCTTGACGACGGCGCCTTGCTCGATAAAGGCCGGAGCGCCGGGACTCGGCGAGCGGTAGAACGTGCCGACCATCGGCGACTTGACGACGTGGCCGGCAGCTTCTTCCGCTTCCGCCGTGGCGGCGGCCTCGGCGGCCAGCGTGGCGGCCGTAGGCACCGAGGGGGCCGCTGCAACGGCGGTGGCCGCAAGCGCAGGCGGCGCAGCGAGGACGGCGGCATTCTTCACGATGCGGACCTTGTCTTCGCCCTCGGTCACCTCGAGCTCGGCGATACCGGATTCCGCGACGAGGTCGATCAACGTCTTCAGCTTTCTCAGATCCATGCGGACTCCTCCCGGTCAGGAGTGGCGTTCAGACAGGGCGTACTCGAGCGCGTAGCGGTAGCCGGCGCCGCCCAGTCCGACGATCGTGCCGACGGCGAGATCCGCCAGCAGTGAGCGGTGCCGAAATTTCTCGCGGCGGTGGACGTTGGACAGATGAACCTCGATGAAGGGCAGGGCGACTGCCGCCAGGGCGTCGCGCAAGGCGATGCTCGTGTGCGTGAAGGCCCCGGCATTCACTATTAAAAAGGTCGTTCCGTCGGTCCGGGCGACGTGGATACGGTCTACCAGAGCGCCCTCATGATTGCTCTGGAAGAATGCGATATCTGCCGAGTATTTGCGCGCAACGTCCGATAACTCCGCCTCGATCTGTGCCAAGGTGCGTCCCCCGTAGATCGCTGGCTCCCGTGTTCCAAGCAGGTTCAGGTTCGGCCCATTGAGGATGAGAATGCGGCCGCTCATCATTCCTCCCGTTGTATTTTGTACTGTTTTAGGCGGAATTGGATGAAGTTACCGCCCGAAGTTATGGCGGCGCGGAGTCTGCACTTTCCCCGCGGCCCTGTCCAGTCAGCCTGTCAGGCGGGCGTCGAGCCAGGATTGAAGCAACTCGCTTTTGAGCAGGCCCAGGTGGGCCTGTTCGATGCGGCCCTGTGGACTGATCAAAACAGTGTACGGCAACGAGCCGCTGGGGTTGCCGAGCTCCCGTGCCAGCTCGCTGCCGCCGGCACCGGCCACCAGCAGCGGAAGGTCGAGCTTGAGTTCGTCCCGGAAGCGCCGAATAGCCCTGGCGTTGTCGATGCCGATGCCGACCACCGTCACGCCGCGTGCACCATAGTTCCGTGCCACCTGCTGCAGCGCCGGCATCTCTTCCACGCACGGGGCGCACCAGGTGGCCCAGAAATTCAGCACGATCCAGCGGCCGCGCCACTGTGACAACGCCTGCGGGCGTCCGTCCGCGTCATCGAAGACGCGGCCGAACACGGCAGCGGTAACGTCAGGCGCCGCTGGACGGTAGCGCAGCCATGCGACTCCAGCGCCCGCCGTCAGGGCGCCAAGCGCGGCTCCCGCCAGCAACCAGCGGCGACGTGGAGGCGTCATCGCGCGGCGTCGATCAACTGCCGCAAAGCGGCCAGACTGGCACGCCCACTCGCGGCCACCGGATGAAGATCGAACTCGGGTGACGGAATAGCCTTGTAGCGTGGCGCGAACCGGATGGCGTCCTGCTCGAAAACGTGAAGACGCACCCCGACCGGTTGCCGCCGTAGCGGCGCGGGTTCGCCCCGGAGTGCCGTAATGAAGCTCAGGTGTTCAAGCGCGCCGGGTGCGCCCTCATCGGCTCCGCCTTCCACATCGAAGTCGATGCCTGCATCCATCAGGTAGACCTCGACGTCCTTGGCGCTGTCCGTGAAAAGCTGCAGCTCAATGTCCGAATGCTCGGTCGCGGTGCCATTGAGCACGGCGCCCACGAGGTGAGGATTGAACTGGGCGAGCCGGGTCATCACGTCGGCGGCAGTACGCCGCAGGTCGGCCAGCAGTCCGGGGTGCGTGTCCGCGGCGAATAGCTGCAGGTGGCGCCGCAATTCATGCTCGATTTCCGAATTGTCCGGCATCACTCCGCGCGTGTCCGACCCGTCGCCGAACAGCTCGCGCACCGCGCGGCGCTTGGCCTGCGCGTAGTCGCAGCCCTCTTCAACGATGAGGCGAGCCGCTGCGGCGGCAACTTCGGTGCGCAGACGATCAGGGCGGGAAGGCATGGCGAGGAGGGAGTCTAGCCGCCGGGCATTACAATCGCGCGCCTCCTCGGCAGGTCGAAATTCGACCGCCAGACCTCCTCTTCGTTCGACTACCTGTGCACATCCACGTCCTGGGCATCTGCGGCACATTCATGGGCGGGCTCGCACAGCTTGCACTGGCCGCCGGTCATCGCGTGTCGGGCTGTGACGCCAACGTCTACCCGCCGATGAGCGACCAGCTCGCCGCGGCCGGCGTTGAGCTCATTGAAGGCTATGGAGCCGACCAGATCGCGATGCAGCCGGACCTGTGGGTTATCGGCAACGTCGTCACGCGCGGCAACCCGCTGATGGAAGCGATTCTGGATCGTGACCTGCCGTTCGTGTCGGGGCCGCAGTGGCTGGCCGAACACGTCCTCGCCGGCCGGCACGTGCTGGCCGTCGCAGGTACCCACGGCAAGACCACGACGACATCGATGCTGGTGGCGATCCTCGAGCATGCGGGACTGTCACCCGGATTCCTGGTCGGCGGGGTGCCCAACGACTTCGGACGCTCGGCGCGATTGACGGCGGGCCGGCACTTCGTCATCGAGGCCGACGAATACGACACCGCGTACTTCGACAAGCGCTCGAAGTTCCTCCACTACCGCGCACGCACGGCGATTCTCAACAACCTCGAGTTCGACCACGCGGACATCTTTGCCGATCTCGCGGCGATCGAAACTCAGTTCCACCATTTCATCCGCACGCTGCCGGCGCGCGCGCGGCTCATCGTCAATGGACAGGACGCAGCACTGGCACGCGTCCTGGCGCGCGGGTGCTGGAGCGAGGTCGAGCATTTCGGCGGAACGTCCAGTTGGCAGGTCGACGCCGAGCCGCCGCATCTGGTACGGCATGGCGGCGCGGTCGTCGGTCCGTTGCGACTGGAACTGCCCGGCGCGCACAACCGCATCAACGCGCTGGCGGCGATCGCTGCGGCCCATCACGTAGGCGTCGAACCGGACGTCGCCCTGGAGGCACTGGCACGCTTCGGCGGCGTCAAGCGTCGGCTTGAGGTGCGGGGAACAGTCGACGGCGTCACCGTCATTGACGATTTCGCCCATCATCCGACGGCGATCCGCGAGACGATCGCCGCGTTGCGCAGCCAGGTTGGTTCGGCGCGCATCGTCGCGGTCCTCGAGCCGCGCTCCAATACGATGAAGCAGGGCGCGGTCAAGGCGGAGCTCGCGGCGAGCCTGCAGGGCGCTGACCGTGTGTTCTGCTACTCCGGCCTCGGCGTCGGCTGGGACGTGGCGGCGGCGCTCGCCCCGCTCGGCGACCGTGCTACGACACGCGACGCGTTGCCGGTGCTGGTGGACGACATCCTGGCCTACGCCCGCGCCGGCGACCGCGTGCTCGTGATGAGCAATGGTGGCTTCGGTGGCATCCATGGCACGCTGCTCGCGCGGCTGGCCGAGCGCGCGGCGGTGGCGTGATCGTCTATCTGCACGGCTTCCGGTCCTCGCCCGCATCGCGCAAGGCCACGATGTTGCGCGAGGCGATGGCCGCGCGCGGACGCGTCAGACGAATATCTGTGTCCGGCACTGCCGGCATCGCCGGCCCGTGCCATCGAAGAGACCGCTCGCCTGGTGCAGGGCGTCGCGCCGGAGCGGCTGGCGCTGATTGGTTCGTCGCTGGGCGGCTACTACGCGACATGGCTGGCGGAGCGACTCGGCTGCCGCGCCGTGCTGCTGAATCCGGCCATCCGCCCGCAGGACGACCTGGCGAAGCACCTCGGGGTGCAGCCGGTGTACTTCTCGGAAGCGTCGATCGACTTTCGTCGCGAATATCTCGCCGAGCTCGAGGCGATCGACACGCCGACGATTACGCGACCGGAGCGGTACCTGCTGATCGCCGCCACCGGCGACGCCGTCATCGACTACCGCACGATGACACGGAAGTACCGCGGCGCGCGCCAGGTTGTCGTCGAAGGCAGCGACCACGAACTGTCGGATTTTGCGAACTATATGGATGATGTCCTGGAATTCTGCGGTCAGAGCAGGTCCTGAATGAAGAGTCATGGGGAGAGCGGATGAAGCGGTTGCAGGGACGTGTGTGCATCGTGACGGGCGCAGCGCAGGGCATCGGGCTGGCGACCGCGCGGCGGTTCCTCGACGATGGAGCGATCGTTGCACTGTGCGATATCCGCCGCGAGAGCGTCGACGCCGCAGTGGCAGGGCTGAAGGACCGCGGGACGGTCGAAGGCTTCGTCGTCGACGTGACGCACCGCGACCAGATCGAGGCGATGGTGAGCGCCGTGCACGCGCGTCATGGCTCGATCGACGTTCTGGTCAACAACGCCGGCATCACGCTCGATGCCCGCCTGCAGAAGATGAACGACGAGCAGTTCGATCGCGTCATCGACGTCAACCTCAAGGGCACGTTCAACTGTTCGCGCGCCGTCGCGGACATCATGGTCCGGCAGGGCAGCGGCGTGATCCTCAATGCGTCGAGCGTCGTCGGTATCTACGGCAACTTCGGACAAACGAACTACGCTGCCAGCAAGTTTGGGGTCATCGGCTTCGTCAAGACCTGGTCGCGCGAACTCGGGCCCAAGGGCGTCCGCTGCAATGCCGTGGCCCCGGGCTTCATCGAGACTCCGATCCTCCAGACCATTCCGGAGAAGGTGCTGCACCAGATGAGGGAGCGCGTTCCGCTGCGCCGACTGGGCACGCCCGAAGACATCGCCAACGTGTATGCGTTCCTCGCCTCCGATGATGCGGCCTACATCAACGGCGCGGTCATCGAAGTTGCCGGCGGGCTGACGGTCTGACGATGGAATCGGAAGTGCTGCCGGCTTCGGCCGAACGCGTGCAACGCGCGCTTGCGGCCTCTGGGCTGGATGCGCGCATCGTCCAGCTCGCGGCGGCCGCACGGACGGCCCAGCAGGCGGCGGACGCACTGGGGCTGGACGTTGGACAGATCGCGAAATCGCTCGTGTTCCGGGCCGCTTCGTCGGGCCGGGCCATCCTGGTCATCGCGGCCGGCGACCGGCGGGTGAGCGAGGACCGCATAGCGCAACTGCTCGGCGAATCGATAGAGCGCGCCAGCCCCGACTTCGTGCGGGAGCACTCCGGCTTCGCGATCGGTGGCGTAGCGCCGATCGCGCATGCGCGACCGATGACAATATTCGTGGATGCTTCGTTGCGGCGTTTCGACACCGTGTGGGCGGCGGGCGGGACTCCGCATTGTGTTTTCCCGATCCGGCCCGACGACCTGGTGCGCGTGAGTGCGCGGCATCGAAACCGCGACCGACGCATGAACGACACCTTTGTCTCCGCCGTCCTGCTGCTGTTTCTGGTCGCCGACCCGTTCGGCAACATCCCGATCTTCATTTCCGCCCTGCGCGACGTACCGCCGGAGCGGCGCCTGTTCATCGTCCTGCGCGAATGCCTGATCGCGTTCGTGGTGCTCACGATCTTCGTGTTCGCCGGGCGTCCATTCCTGCAGACGCTCGGCCTGTCGGAGGTCGCGCTGCAGATCGGTGGAGCCGTGGTGCTGATGCTGGTCGCGCTGCGGATGGTGTTTCCCTCGCCCGACGGTGTGTACGGAGCGTCGCCCGGTGGCGAGCCGTTCATCGTGCCGCTGGCGGTGCCGGCCCTGGCCGGCCCTTCAGCGCTGGCAACGGTCATGCTGCTCGTGTCGAAGAATCCGGCGCGCTGGCTCGAATGGGTCGCGGCGATCGCGGTGGTCATGGCGATCAGCGCGCTGATACTGGTTTCCGCCGGACGCCTGCAGGCGCTGCTCGGCGAGCGCGTCACGCTGGCCTTCGAGCGTCTGATGGGCCTGGTGCTGGCCGCGATCGCGGTCGAGCTGCTGCTGCGCGGTGTGCGCACCTTCGTGACGACGCTTTGATGAGGGCCACTTGAACCTGCTGTTCGAGGAGGACGGGGCCTTCAAGGCCGGCAGCGTGCTGTCGGCCACCGACGCGTCGTTCCAGGTCGAACTTCCGAGCGGCAAGCGCACCAAGGTCAAGAGCTCGCACGTGCTGCTGCGGTTCGAAGAGCCAGGTGCCGGCCGGCTGCTCGAGCGTGCGCACGTCGAAGCCGAGGACATCGACCTGGATTTTCTGTGGGAAGCCTCGCCACAGGATGAGTTCGGCTTCCGCGAACTGGCGCGGGATTACTTCGGCGCCAAGCCATCGAGCATTCAGGAAGCGGCGTTGCTGATACGCCTGCATTCGGCGCCCGTGTATTTCTATCGCAAGGGGCGAGGACGCTATCGCCCGGCGCCGCCGGACACGCTGAAAGCCGCGCTGGCAGCGATCGAGCGCAAGCGACAGCAGGACGCGCTGCGGCAGCAGTATGTCGACGACTTGAAGCGTGGCCATGCGCCGGCCGCCATCGCATCACGCGCGATCGAACTGCTGATGCGACCGGATCGCGGTGCGCTGGAGACCAAGGCGCTCGAACAGGCCGCCAATGAGTCGCAGACAACGCCGCTGCGCTTGCTGCTCGCCACGCGCGCGATCGAGTCGCCCTACCGCTGGCATGTCGACAGCTTCCTGGCGCAGCACTTCCCGCGCGGCGCTGGCTTTGGCCCGGAGCTGCCCGCGCCGAGCCTCGACGTCGATCTGCCGCTGGCCGCGGTCGAGGCATTCTCGATCGATGACAGCGCAACGACCGAGATCGACGACGCGTTTTCGGTGTCGACGGCGGGCGGTGACACCGTACGCATCGGCATCCACATCGCGGCACCGGGCGTTGCGCTCGAGCGCGCGCATGCGCTCGACGCTGTGGCACGTGCCCGCATGTCGACGGTCTACGCGCCCGGCTTCAAGCTGACGATGCTTCCGCCGGGATGGGTCGATGCCTATTCGCTCGCCGAGGGCCGGGAGGTTCCGGTGCTTTCGCTGTATGTCGATGTCGCGCGCGAAAGCCTGGCGGTGCTCGCAACCGAAACCCGGATCGAGTGCATTCGCATCGCAGTCAATTTGCGCCACGATCGGCTGGATGCCGTCATCACCGAAGAGTCGATCGTCGATGCAGCGTTCGATGCACCCTTCGCACCGGAGCTCTCGCTGCTGTGGCGCTTCGCCCGGGCGCTTCTGGCGCGGCGCGAAGCTGTCAGGGGCCGGCCCGAGCCCTTGGGCCGCATCGATTACTCGTTCGAACTCGACGGTGAGGGCGAAAATTCCCATGTAACGATCAAGCAGCGCCGTCGCGGCGCCCCACTCGACCTGCTGGTGGCGGAGCTGATGATCTTCGCCAACAGCACGTGGGGAAAATGGCTCGCCGATCGTGGTGTCGCGGGCATTTATCGATCGCAGGCTATGGGTCGCGTGCGCATGTCGACGGTGCCCGCCGCGCATGAAGGCATCGGCGTCAGTCACTATGCCTGGAGCTCGTCACCGCTGCGGCGCTACGTCGACCTCGTCAATCAGCGCCAGCTGATTGCTTGCGTCGGCAACCGGCCCGCGCCGTACAGCGCCAATGACGCGGACCTCTTCGCGATCGTCTCCGGCTTCGATGCGGCCTACTCGGCTTACGCCGATTTCCAGCAGCGCATGGAGCGCTACTGGGCACAGCGCTGGATCCGACAGGAAGGCATTCGGCGGCTCGGCGCGACGGTGATCCGCGGCGACGTGCTGCGGCTCGAAGGATTGCCTTACGTCACGCGCCTGCCGGGGCTGCCCGAGCTGCCGCGCGGGCAACGGCTGGAGCTCGATGTGCTCGGAACCGATGACATCGACCTGACGCTCGAGGCACGCGTGCATCGCGTGCTTACGGAGCAGGTGGAGGACGTCGAAGGAGGCGAGGAAGCTGCACCGGCCGACTCCGACTCCGGCGCCGTCCAGCCGATGGCGCAGCAGGCGGCGTTGACCGGGTCGGAGGCCAACCCGCCGCCATCCGACGTCGCACGCGAATAGGTCATCCGCATGCTGGTCGCGTGATCGTGTGATCCGATCTCGGGACTCGTAGCTACAATCGATTCGCCATGATGGAACCGATCCCTGACGCATGAATCTTGTCGACGAGGCACCGCGCGGCGTTGCGGCTTTCCTGGCCGACAAAGCGCTGGTCATGGCGTTGACGGTGTCCATCGGCCTTCACATGACCGTGCTGGCGGTTCGCTTCGTCGACCCCGAGTTCCTGCGCGTCCGCTCCACGGATCCGCCGCTCGAAATCATCCTGGTCAACGCCAAGAGCGACACGCGGCCTGGCAAGGCGGAGGCGTTGGCGCAGGCGAACCTCGACGGTGGAGGCTCCCATGACGCGGGGCGGCGCTCCTCGCCGCTGCCGAATTCGTTGCAAATGCGAGACGGTGACGCGCTCGATTCTGCACGCCGACTGGTCGAGCAGCTCGAAGAGGAGCAGAAGAAGCTGCTGACGGCGCTGAAGGACTCGTTGCAGATGCGACCGCTGCCGCGCAAGGAAACCGCCGCCGATTCACCGCAGCCGGGTTCGTCCGAGGAAGAGACGAAGCAGCAGCTCGCGCGTGCCCAGGCAGAGATCGCCAAGCAGATCTCCGACTACCAGAAGCGGCCGCGCAAGCATCATTTCATGCCGAGCACGTCGGAGTATCGCTATGCACGTTACGTGGAGGATTGGCGCTCGCGGGTCGAAAAGATAGGCAACGAGCACTATCCGGACGAGGCGCGTGGCAAAGTCTATGGCACGCTGCGGATGACGGTTGCCGTGCGCAAGGACGGGTCCCTGGTGGAGGCCACCCTGGAACAGTCATCGGGATCACCCGTACTTGACCGCGCAGCCCGCCGCATCGTTAACATGGCTGCTCCGTACCCGCCGTTCCCGCCCGAGATCGCGCGCGATACGGATGTGCTCGAGATTACGCGGACCTGGATCTTCACCAACGATCAACTGTCGACACGCACAAGCGGCAACCCATGAACGGTGTGGACAAGTACGGAGTCGTTGGCAACCCGATCGCGCACAGTCGCTCGCCGGAGATCCACGAGCGGTTTGCGCGCCAGACACACCAGCGAATTTCGTATGAGCGCATCGAGATCCCGCTCGACGGCTTCGAGGACCGTGCACTTGCGCTGCGCGACGCCGGCTATCGCGGCCTCAACGTCACGGTGCCATTCAAGGTGGACGCCGCCAAGCTGGCCGACGATCTCATGCCTCGCGCGCGGCTGGCCGGCGCCGTCAATACCCTCAAGTTCGAGGGTGACACGATCATCGGCGACAACACCGACGGCATCGGCTTCGTGCGCGATGTCAGGGAACGTCTCAAGTTCGATTTCAGCGACTGTTCCGTACTGGTGCTGGGCGCCGGCGGGGCGGTGCGCGGCGTGATCGGATCGCTGCTCGACGCGAGCCCGCGCTGGATCGCCGTGGCGAACCGCACCCACCCGCGTGCGGAGGAACTCGCTGAAGAGTTCGGCGTCGAGGCAATCCATCTGGACGAAATCCCGGCGGAACATTTTGATCTCATCGTCAACGGCACAACGACCGGCCTCAAGCACGAGGCGCCGCCAATCGACCCCGAGACATTCAACGACTGCACGCTTGCCTATGATCTCGTCTATGCGGCCGACCCGACGCCTTTCATGGAACTGGCCCGCACTGGCGGCGCCAAGAACGTCTGTGACGGGCTCGGCATGCTGATCGAACAGGCGGCAGAGTCTTTCCTGCTGTGGCGTGGAATCCGCCCTGACACGGGTCCCGTGTACCGCGAGCTGCGCGAACTACTGAGCCTGGCCGCGGCGGAGCAGGTCACCGTTGTCCGCTAGCTGAAGGCCCTCCCGGCGAGCGCGATCGGGCGCCGCCCGTGCCGCGCAACAGGATCCCTGTGAATTCGCGAACGATCGTGCGCTGGGTTCTGCGCATCGCGCTACTCCTAGCACTGCTGATCGTGGCGGTGCAGCTCTGGTACGCCGGCTGGATCGCCTGGTGGCGCTGGAATGACCCGCAGGAGACCGCGTTCATGCGGCGCGAACTCGCCTCGCTACAGGCGCGCAATCCCAAAGCCGAGTTGAAACACCGCTGGGTACCGTACGAACGCATCTCCGTGAACCTGAAGCGGGCCGTCATCACGGCCGAAGACGCGCGCTTCGCCGAGCACGAGGGTGTGGACTGGGAAGCAATCGAAAAGGCCTACAAGGACAACGTCAAGCGTGGCCGGCCGGCTCGCGGCGGCTCGACGATCACCCAGCAGCTTGCCAAGAACCTGTTCCTGTCTCCGGAGCGCAGCTACGTACGCAAGGCGCAGGAACTCGTGATCACCTACATGATCGAGGCGGTCTGGGACAAGCGGCGCATCCTTGAGGTCTACCTCAATGTCGTTGAGTGGGGCGAGGGCGTGTTCGGCGCCGAGGCCGCGGCGCGCCACTACTTCGGGACGAGCGCGGGGCAGCTCGGCGCCGAGCAGGCCGCACGGCTTGCCGCCTATCTTCCCAATCCCAAGCGCTATGGCCGCGTCCGGTCCGGGCCGTATCTCGATGGGCGAACCGGGGCGATCCTGCGCTACATGCCTGACGCCGTCGTCCCGTAGCACGGCGCTTTTCGGCACGTTTCAAGACGATCGCGCGCTTACAATCGCGCAGCCTTGGAACGACCCCGCGGTGGCAATGGGTCACATCCCTCTCGCAGGGTCAGCGCACGGGGCGAGGGAATAACAGTGAGCGAGCAGGAACTGCTGGACCGCGACGTGCAACGCGACGCTCCGGTGCGCGACCCTGAGGCCGCGCAGCGCGCGCTCGTGCGCGTCCAGCACGTGCTCGAGAAGCAGCGCCGCGTCGAAGCGCTGGTTCATCGCGAACAGACGCCTGCAGAGCAGAAGAAAGCGCTGGTCGAGCAGCTCGTCCATCGCCAGCACCTGAGCGAGCTGCGTTCGATCCTCGACCGGCTGCACGCCGCCGACATCGCCTACCTCCTCGAGGCGCTGCCGCTCGACGACCGGCTGGTCGTCTGGGACTGCGTCAAGGCGGACCGCGACGGCGAGATCCTGATCGAAGTGAACGACGCGGTCCGCGAGACGCTGATCGCGTCGATGAACCGCGAAGAACTGGTCGACGCGGTCGAGAGCCTCGAGACCGATGAAATAGCGGCTCTCGCTCACGACCTGCCGGTCGACGTCGTCGACGAGGTGCGCGCAGGACTGACCAGCGAAGAGCGGGCGCAGCTGCGCGCTGCGATGTCGTACCCGGAGGAATCGGTCGGAGCGCTGATGGACTTCGAGATGATCACGATCCGCGAGGACGTGACGCTCGAGGTCGTGCTGCGCTACCTGCGTCGCTTCGACGAACTGCCCGACCATACCGACCAGGTCTTCGTGGTAGACCGGCACGAAGTGCTCAAGGGCGCGCTCCCGCTCGATCGGCTGCTGCTCAACGAACCCGACACCGAAGTCACGGCGGTGATGAAGACCGACCTGCTGACGCTGTCGCCGCTCGACGATGGTGGCGAGGCGGCGCAGGCGTTCGAACGCTACGACCTCGTGTCGGCCCCGGTTGTCGATTCCGGCGGGCGACTGGTTGGGCGCCTGACGATCGATGAGGTCGTCGACGTCATCCGCGAAGAGGGAGAAGAAGCGGCGCTGGCGCAGGCCGGCCTGCGGGAGGACGAGGACATTTTTGCCTCGGTCTGGAATTCCGCGAAGAACCGCTGGCTCTGGCTGGCTGTCAACCTCTGCACCGCATTTTTCGCCAGTCGTGTCATCAATGCCTTTGAAGGCACCATCGAGAAGGTCGTCGCGCTGGCGGCACTGATGCCGATCGTCGCCGGCATCGCCGGCAATTCCGGCAACCAGACGCTGACCCTGCTCGTACGCTCGCTTGCACTTGGTCAGGTGACGTCCGGCAACCAGCGCCGACTTGTGCTTAAGGAAATCAGCATTGCCGTGCTGAACGGTGTTGTCTGGGGCGGACTCGCCGGGATGCTGGCCTGGCTGCTTTATCGCGACACACCGAATGGGGCGCTGCTCGGCTTCGTCATGTTCCTGGCCATGGTGCTGAACATGCTGGTGGCCGCCGGCGTGGGGCTGGCGGTCCCGATGGCGCTGCGCGCCTCCGGCCGCGACCCCGCGATCGGCGGATCGGTGCTGCTGACCTTCACCACCGATTCGGGTGGGTTCTTCATTTTTCTGGGGCTGGCTACGCTGTTTTTCAGATAGCGTCGCTCGTGTACGCGATTGCCCGACAGAGTCGGGCAATCGCACGTGCACTCGCTCCGGAATAGTTAGTCGGCTGCGCTTCGGGGCGGCCGGGCGCTCCGCCGAAGGTCAACCCCATGCACTCCACCCCGCGAGGTACCTCGCAGTGCCAGGATTTCCTTTCCCTCCTCGCCGGGCGAGGAGGGTGCAGGGAGGAGTGCCCTATTTCCTCTCGCTCGGCGAGGGGGTCAGGGAGAGTGCCGTGCAGTTGTTAGTCGGCGGAGCGCGCGGCCGCTCCGGAGCGCAGCCGACTAATGAAAAGTGCGCGCGCAGCGCGCGCTACCGATGACGATGCACGTGCGACCGCGTAGCGGTCGCGTACATCGTCATCGCACCCTTTTTACGGTGAACTCTTCCTGGATCGTGTCCTTGTAGACACTCGCGGGGGATGAGGCCGTCAGGAAACGCCGTGCGATTTCCTCGCCCACGGCGGTGTGCTGGATGACCTGGCCATTGTCGAACTCGATTTCGAGCACGCGCAGGTTGCGGTCGTAGCCGGCGGACTTGATTCCGCCGCGGCGGATCGCTTTGCGTTCGATGGCCATCGTTGCCTCCTACAGTCCGAGTTCGTTCCAGATTGAGTCGACCCGCGCTTTGACGGCGGCGTCCATCGTGATCGGCCGGCCCCACTCGCGGGTCGTCTCACCCGCCCACTTGTTGGTCGCGTCGATACCCATCTTGCTGCCGAGCCCCGATACCGGTGAAGCGAAGTCGAGGTAGTCGATCGGAGTGTTGTCGACCAGCACGGTGTCACGGGTCGGATCGACACGCGTGGTGATCGCCCAAATGACTTCCTTCCAGTTGCGCGCGTCGACGTCCTCGTCGACGACGACGATGAACTTGGTGTACATGAACTGGCGCAGGAAGCTCCAGACGCCAAACATGATCCGCTTCGCATGTCCCGCATACTGCTTGCGCATGGACACCACCGCCATGCGGTAGCTGCAACCTTCTGGCGGCAGGTAGAAATCGACGATCTCGGGGAAGGTCCGCCGCAGGATCGGCACGAACACCTCGTTCAAGGCCACGCCAAGGACGGATGGCTCGTCTGGCGGCTTGCCGGTGTAGGTCGAGTGGTAGATCGGGTCACGGCGCATCGTGATTCGATCCACGGTGAAGACGGGGAACCAGTCGCGCTCGTTGTAGTAGCCAGTGTGATCGCCAAATGGGCCTTCCAGCGCCAGTTCGTAGTCCGATGCCGGGCGCGGCGGTGCGCCCGCAGGTGGCGGCGCCGGCATTGCTTCGGGCCTCAAGTGGCCTTCAAGGACGATCTCGGCCGACGCTGGAACCCGCAGGTCGCTGCCGATGCACTTGACCGTCTCGGTGCGGCCGCCGCGGAGCAATCCAGCAAACTGATACTCGGACAGGGTGTCGGGGACGGGCGTGACGGCACCCAGGATCGTGGCGGGGTCGGCGCCAAGCGCGACCGCGATCGGGAATGGCTGGCGTGGGTTGGCCAATGCGTGGTCGCGGAAGTCGAGCGCGCCGCCGCGATGAGCCAGCCAGCGCATGATGAGTCTGTTTGGGCTGATCACCTGCTGCCGGTAAATGCCCAGGTTCTGGCGCGCCTTGTGTGGGCCGCGCGTGATCACCAGCCCCCAGGTAATAAGGGGACCGGCGTCGCCCGGCCAGCAGGTCTGGATCGGCAGCCGGGACAGGTCGACCTGGTCGCCTTCCCAGACTAGCTCCTGGCATGGCGCCGACCGAACCTCTTTCGGCGCCATGTCCCACAGCGCGCTCTTCAACAGCGCCACCTTGCCCAGTGCGTCTCGCATGCCCTTGGGCGCCTCCGGCTCCCTCAGGCTCGCCAACAGGCTCGCCCACGTCACGCAATGCACCCACATCCGCCGCTCCCATGCCGAGCGCTACCCGCTGGGGGGTGCCGAAGAGGTTGGCGAGGATCGGAACCGTGTGGCCTTTAGGGCGCTCGAACAGCAGTGCCGGACCGCCCGCACGGAGGGTGCGGTCGCAGATTTCCGTGATCTCGAATTGCGGCGAGACCGCCAGACCGATCCGGCGCAGCAGGCCGTCGGCCTCGAGGCGGGACATGAAGTCCCTCAGATCCCGGTATTTCATCTAATTTGTGTTGCAGAGCAGCAAAGAAGATTGAGACTCTAAATGAGCGCTTACTAACAAGAAATCATGAACGTAACTGCATGATTTGTATTAATTAATTGAAAGCATGGCGGCACTAACCTCTCGTCAAGCCCGCGTCCGTCGGTCGGAAATCCGGAATATTCAGGTTGACCGGCGTCCTCGACACCCTAAAATTCGCGTCAGCCGTTTGGCTGGTTTTCGGCGCTGCGGCAAATGCGGTGGTGACGATTCGGCGGAAACTTGTTTTGGGAGGTCCGCGTCCCGCCCCGTGTTCTTTAGTAGGGAATTTATCCCATTCGTACTGGTTCCTGCCGCCGCCCCCTTGGGCAAGGCGGGAATCCCGAGGATCCGAGCAGGCTCGTGGGCCGTCGGATTCAACGTACCAACCTGTGAGTGGCGACCGGAGGTCTCAGTGACCCGTGGCCGTTCAGCATAAGGAGGCACGCATGTCTTCAGCCACGATTTTGTTGTCCCCGTCGCCCTTGCGCCAGTTCGCCTGGACCGACGCTGCATGCGATATCCGCGACGGTGCGCTTTCGGCCGCACGCTTGTTAGTGACCTCTTCCGGTTGTGCGGCCCTGTTGCTGTCTGCCGTACTCCTGCTGAACGAGGGAGCGCGGAGCGTGCTTTGGTCCGTCTTGCCAGTGCCTACCGTGTTCGTGATGGCGCCTGTTGCGGAGCCGCTCGAGTCGGCCGTACCGGCCGGCACCAGCGAAACTCGCTCAGCCGCGGTTGATCCGCGCCAGAAGCATGTGGTTCAGTACTTGTCGCGGCGCTATCGCGTCGCCGAGGAGGCTACGCGCATGCTGGTCTCAGCTGCCTTTCAGATCGGGCAGGAGAGCAAGCTTGATCCGCTGCTGATCCTGTCGGTCGTCGCCATCGAGTCCAGCCTGAACCCGTTCGCGGAGAGTGCGATGGGCGCGCAGGGCCTGATGCAGGTCATGACGCGCGTGCACGCCGAGCGTTTCGAGGCGCATGGCGGACAACTGGCCGCGCTCGACCCGATTGCGAATATGAAGGTGGGATCGGCGATCCTGAACGACCTGATCTCGCGCGGCGGATCGGTCGAGCGGGGCCTGCAACTCTATGTCGGGGCGGGCAATCTGCCGGATGATGGAGGCTATGGCGCCAGGGTGCTCGGTGAGCGTTCTCGTCTGGCGCTCGCCGCTGCCGGGAAAGTCGACGCCGCCATTGCGGCCGGACGCGCAGCACCGGTCGTATCCGAGCCGAAGCCGGCAACGACCGCGGAATCCGCTTCCCCGGCGCTGCGGCCCGTGTCCAGCCCGGCGCCCTCCGGCACGTTGCAGTCCGAAGAAACTGTCAGAGAGCGGTCCGTCTGAATTTGAATCAGGCCAGGTCTTCCAGGGCTTCAGCTTCCGGCTCGGGCAGCGCCTAACGATCGGATAAGTACTTCCTCAAGCGTTCGACGGCTTCGCTCAGGCGCTCGGACGAAGTCGCGTAAGAGATGCGCACGAACCGCTGCGGACTGTGAACTCCGAAGTCCTTGCCCGGAACCATGCAGACGCCGGTCGCCTGTAGCACCTCCTCGACGAAGCGGTCGCTGTCGTCACTGAAGCGACCGATGTCGGCGTACACGTAGAACGCCCCGTCGGGGCGAACCGGAACTCCGAAGCCCAACTCCTGCAGTGCCGGGACCAAGTAGTCGCGCCGGCGACGGAACTCGGCGCGGCGTTCTTCATAGATCGCGAGCGATTCCGGCTCGAAGCAGGCCAGCGCAGCGTGTTGCGCGATCGCCGATGCGCAGATGTACAGGTTCTGGGCCAGGCGTTCGAGCGTCGGTTGCAGTGCTCGTGGCATGACGACCCAGCCGAGCCGCCAGCCTGTCATCGCGAAGTACTTCGAAAAACTGTTGATGACGACGACCTGATCGCTGATGGCGAGTGCCGTCGACGCGATGTCGTCGTACGACAGTCCGAGATAGATCTCATCGCTGATGACGAAGCCGTTGCGCGCATGAACCGCGGCGATGACCTTGGCCAGTTCACTGGCCTCGATCGATGTGCCGGTCGGATTCGAAGGCGAAGCGACGAGTACGCCGCGTGTCGAAGGGCCCCAGTGGCGCTCCACGGACGCCGCATCCAGCTGGAATCGGCTTTCAGGCCCGGTCGGCACCAGGTGTGCCCGTCCTTCGAACGCGGTGATGAAATGACGGTTGCACGGGTAGCTCGGGTCGGGCATCAGCACTTCGGTGTCGCGTTCGACCAGCGCAGCCGAGGTGAGCAAAAGCGCGCCAGAGGCTCCGGCGGTGACAGCGATCGCGGCCGGATCGACGACAAGTCCGTAGCGTGTCGCATACCAACCTGCGATGCGCTCGCGCAGCGCGGGCAGGCCGAGTGCTGGCGTGTACTGAGTGCGCGCCTGCCCAATTGCAAGGGCGGCGGCGCGCTGCACCGGTGCACTTGCTGTGAAGTCTGGCTCGCCAATGCTGAGGTGGATCACTGACCGGTCAGCGCGTTCAAGCGCGTCCGCCCGCTTTACAACCTCCATGACATGGAATGGTTCGATCCGCGCAGCACGTGCGGCGAGCGGGGTCATGCCACCTCCTCCCAGAATGGCCCGATTCTAGGACGGCCACACCGCAAAGTTAGTGAATGCTATTACGTTTGACGTGGACAAAAAAAGAGCCTGTCACCTGGGCGCACCCGCATTCGGTTGAAGAGGGAGGAGGAGAGGCACCGACTAGGGTTGCCGCGCCAAGGCCTTGAGACAGGCTCTGAAAGAGGTGACTTGGAGTCTAGACACAAGCAGGCAAATGTCAAGTTTGTCTAGGCCAAAACTGTCACAATACAAATTTGCGCCGATGCTTCGCAGCCCGAATCTCATCGGTTTCTGGACGCCCGCCTACGTTCTGCGCGGCGGCAAGGGGATGTAGAAAGTCGCCATAAAGCGGCTTAGCCGGCTGCGAGGACCGACGCGGATAATGGTCGTCCCTTGCGCTCACGGCGTCCCAATCCATGCCGACCACCGATCAAGCCGACCTGCGTCGCGCCGCGCTCGAGTACCACGAGAAACCGCAGCCCGGAAAGATTTCCATCGCACCGACCAAGCAGCTGGTCAACCAGCGCGACCTGGCGCTGGCGTACTCGCCCGGTGTGGCGGCGGCGAGCGAGGCGATCCACGCGGACCCTGCGGATGTCTTTCGCTACACCGCGCGCGGCAACCTCGTGGGCGTGGTGACGAACGGCACCGCCGTGCTCGGGCTGGGCAACATCGGCCCACTGGCCGCCAAGCCGGTCATGGAAGGCAAGGCGGTCCTCTTCAAGAAGTTTGCCGGCATCGATGTCTTCGACATCGAGCTCAACGAGCTGGATCCCGACCGGCTGATCGAGGTGATCGCCGCGCTCGAACCGACCTTCGGCGGCATCAATCTCGAGGACATCAAGGCGCCCGAGTGTTTCTATGTCGAGCGCAAGCTGCGCGACCGACTGAAGATTCCGGTGTTCCACGATGACCAGCACGGCACCGCGATCATCGTGGGCGCAGCGATCCTGAATGGGCTGAAGGTCGTCGGCAAGCAACTCGACCAGGTGAAGCTCGTCACCAGTGGTGCCGGCGCTGCGGCGCTGGCCTGCCTTGAGCTGCTGGTCGAGCTTGGTCTGCCACGCAAGCACATCTGGGTCACCGACATCGAGGGCGTGGTCTACCGCGGCCGCACCGTGCTGATGGACGAAGACAAGGCGAAGTTCGCCCAGGACACGAACGCCAGGACGCTATCCGAAGTGATCGCGGATGCCGATGTGTTCCTGGGGCTTTCGGCCGGTGGCGTGATGAAGGGCGAGATGGCCGCGAAGATGTCCAAGCGGCCGCTGATTCTCGCGCTCGCCAACCCGACGCCGGAGATCATGCCGGAGGAAGTCAAGCGCGTACGCGACGACGCGATCATCGCCACCGGCCGCTCGGACTATCCGAACCAGGTCAACAACGTCCTGTGTTTTCCCTTCATCTTCCGTGGTGCGCTGGACGTGGGCGCGACGACCATTACCACCGAGATGGAAATCGCCGCCGTGCGCGCCGTCGCGAGCCTGGCACAGGAAGAACAAAGCGATGTCGTTGCGTCGGCCTACGGCATTACCAACCTCAGCTTCGGCCCCGAATACCTGATTCCCAAGCCGTTCGATCCGCGCCTGATCACGCGCATCGCGCCCGCGGTGGCGCAGGCCGCGATGGAGAGCGGCGTCGCCTCGCGCCCGATCACGGATCTTTCGGCCTATCGCGATCAGCTGCAGCAGTTCGTCTATCACTCCGGCACCTTCATGAAGCCGATCTTCACGATCGCAAAGAATGCCGTGGCCTCGGGCGGCAAGTCGCGCATCGTGTTCGCCGAAGGCGAGGAAGAGCGCGTGCTGCGCGCCGTCCAGGTCGTCATCGATGAAGGTCTCGCGCATCCGATCCTGATCGGCCGGCCGACATCATCGAGCGTCGTCTGCAACGATTCGGGCTGCGGATGAGTCCCGGCACGGACTTCGAACTCATCAACCCACAGTACGACGCGCGCTACCGCGATTACTGGGAGACGTACCACCAGCTTGCCGCGCGCAGGGGAGTCACGGCCCAGTACGCGAAGATCGAGATGCGCCGCCGTCATACGCTGATCGGCGCGATGATGATCCACAAGGGCGACGCCGACGGCATGATCTGCGGCACCTTCGGCACGCACAGCCTGCACCTGAGCTACATCGACCAGGTCATCGGCCGCCGGCCCGGCTGCGGCGTCTATGCCGCGATGAACATCCTGATGCTGCCGGGCCGCCAGCTGGCGATGGTGGACACGCACGTGAACATCGATCCGAGCGCGGAGGAAGTCGCCGAGATCACCGTGCTGGCCGCCGACGAATTGCGGCGGCTCGGCTTCGAGCCTTGCGTGGCGCTGGTGTCGCACTCCAACTTCGGTTCGAGCAACGCGGGATCCGCGCCGAAGATGCGCGCCGCGCTCGATCTGGTCCGGGCCCGCGCGCCCGAACTGGTGGTCGACGGGGAAATGCACGCCGACTGTGCGGTGGATGAAGCGATGCGGAAATCGATCATGCCCTTCTCGACGCTCAAGGGCGAAGCCAACCTGATCGTCTGCCCGAACATCGACACCGCCAATGTTGCCTACAACCTGTTGAAGGCGACAGCCGGCAACAACATCGCGATCGGCCCGATCCTGCTGGGCGCGGCGCGGCCGGTCAACATCCTGACGTCCTCGGCGACCGTGCGTCGAATCGTCAACATGACGGCCCTGACGGTGCTCGAGGCGAACTCGGCGCGCCAGCCTGAACTGCTCTAGCGTGCTCAACTGGATCGTCCGGACCGTCCTGCCGGGCCTGCTGGCGTGTTTGCTCGTCGCCTGTTCACCGGGCGGCGCACGTGAGCAGGCCGGCGGCCTCGTGGGCGATGTGGCGGTGGCGGAGCTACCGCGGCAGGCGCAGGAGACGCTGGAACTGATCAGGAAGGGTGGACCGTTCCCGTATCGCAAGGACGGGGCGGTGTTCGGCAACCGCGAAGGCCATCTGCCGAAGCAGCCGCGCGGGTACTACTCGGAGTACACGGTCCGCACACCCTCGGAGCGGGATCGCGGAGCGCGACGGATCGTCGCGGGTCGCGGCCAGTCGGGGAGTGCGTCCACCGGTGGCGAGTACTACTACACCGACGACCATTACAACTCGTTTCGACGGATACGCGAATGACGCAGAGTTCCGACAGTGCCCCGGGCCGACTGCCCAGTCATGTGATGCGATCAATGCGTGGCCTCGATCGTGCCCAGATCCGCGCGTGGGCGAAGCGCACTCGGCAGCGATTGTTCGAGGTGGACGTCGCCAGCTGCGTCGACAAGCCTGCCGTGCTGCGCGCGATCGCGCAGGCCCTGGGCTTGCCGTCCTGGTTCGGGATGAATCTCGACGCGCTCTACGACTCGCTTACGGATCTGCGCGAACAACAGCCGGCCGAAGGCTATGTCGTACTGCTTGACCGGCTGCCGCGCACCGCCCAGTTCGATGCCGAGCAGCGGGCGGCGCTGCTCGATGTCTTCCGCGATGTCGTCGACGACTACGCGGACGCGAAGATTCCGTTTCGCGTGCTGTACAGCTGATCGCTCAGCCGCGGGGCATCATCTTCGAAAGTTCGGCCAGCGCGCCGTCGAAGCCAGCCGCCGGCACCTGTCCCTGCGGCGTCATGCGGTCGATCATCTGCGGCAGCAGATCGGCGAGCCCGCCCGAGAGCGATCCGAGGTCCATCCCGCTGCTGGCGGCCATCTGCTGCAGCTGCCCCTGCCCGAAGACCTGCATCAACTGATCAGGCGAAATCGGCAGGTTCTGGCCTGTCGAGATCCACGAGTTCATCTCGGAGCCGAGACCTGCCTGCTGGAACTGCTGTGCCAGCGCCCGACAGCCCACCGAATTGGCCGTTGCTGGACAGCATCTGCAGCAGCAATCTGGAGCAGGGGATTGGCAGCACTTTGCCCCGGGGCAGTCGGCGAGCCGGCGAGCCCCGAAAGCAATGACTCGAGAATGTTCATGGAACCTCCAAGGAGTTGGGTAACGCAGACGTCAGGAATCCGGTTGCGCGCCGTGCGTCGGCCGCAGGTCGCCCGACATGGCCTGAAGTACGACGAGGGCGGCTAGGCCCGCGGTTTCGGTGCGCAGAATACGCGGTCCCAGTCGCGCGGGGCGGTAACCCGCACGCGCCGCGTGCCCTTGCTCGTTGTCGTCGAACCCGCCCTCGGGACCGACGGCCAGAGCGATCGCGGCGACGGCGTTGGCGACCGCCAGCAACGGTTCGTCAGCGCGAGGATCGAGCACGATGCCACGTGCGCCTTGGGCAACCGCATCGTGCAGCCCGCGCTCGAGTGACGCAGCCGCAGTGATCGCGGGCAACCGGTTGCGCCCGCTCTGGCAACAGGCCGCCACGACGATCTCGCGCAAGCGCGCAAGCCGTCGTTCCATTCGAGGTCCATCGAGGTGGACCACGCTGCGCGCCGTGGGAACGAGAGTGATCGCGGTCGCGCCGAGCTCGACCGCCTTTTCGGCGATCCACTCGAGCTTGTCAGTGGCGACCCAGGCCTGGACCAGTGTCACGGTCAGCGGTGACTCGCGCTCGATCGGATCGAAGCGTTCCAGGTTCGCCCAGGCGCGGGCTCCCTGCACGCTCAGGTGCGACGCAAATTCGCCGCCGGTGCCATTGAACACGATGATCGGATCGCCCTCGCGCAGGCGCAGGACGCGGACCGCGTGGTGCGCCACTTCGGGCGGCAGTGGCGTCTCATCGCCCTCGGCAAGGGCCATATCGACAAAGAAGCGCGCCAGCGGCATCGCAGTGTTTCTCCCCGGCGCAAGCTTACGGCGAGTGTCCTGCCACGCACGCGACGCCGCAAGAAAAAGGCCGGCATACGCCGGCCTTCGGGATCTTTAGCGATGTTGCGCCGGTGCCGTACCCAAGGCCGGTCAGGCCGCTCGCAGGTGGGATACGCGAGCGTTGCCGCTGGGTGTCGGCGTTCCCACCAGGTCCTGGACGAACAGCGGCAGCGTGAACAGCGCCGCATGCATCGCCGGATGGTAGAAGCGCAGGTCACTCAGCTTCCGCTCCGCGAGGCGCTGTGCAATCGTTTCCACCGGCACGGTTCGGGGATCTACCGCGTCACTCGCCACGGCCAGGCACCACTGCGAGCCGTAGAGCGGGATGAAGAGCGTCAGCGGTGCGACATGACGGAACACTTTCTGCAGATTGGCGGCGTTCCTGCGCACCGTGTCGGCCTGGTATACCGGCGACCCCAGGTGCAGTGTCAGCAGGCCACCCGGCTTGAGGGCGCGCTGGCACATGCGGAAGAACTCTTCCGTGTACAGATGGAATGCCGGCGTATCCGGGTCCGTGAGGTCCAGCACGATCATGTCGAACCGCTCGGCGGTCGACTTCACGTACTCGTAGCCATCGCCAATCCTGATCTCAAGTCGCGGATCGTCGAACGCACCCTTGTGGATGCTGCCGAGGTAGCGACGCGAAATGTCTATGACGACCGGATCGAGTTCCGCCATCACGATGCGCTTGATGCTCGGATGCTTGAACAGCTCTTCCGAAGAGCCGCCGTCGCCGCCACCGATCACGAGGACCGATTCCGGATTCGGATGAGCGAGCGCCGCCGGATGTGTCATGCACTCGTGGTAGAAAAACTCGTCGCCCTCGGACGTCATCAAGCGTCCGTCGAGGCGGAAGAGCCGCCCGAACTGGTGCGTGTCCAGAACTTCGACGCGCTGATAGTCCGACTCGATCTCGGCCAACTTTTCCTTGATCGTGAAGCCGTAGCCGGAATGCGCGTTGAGCCAGTCGAAGCTCAGCTGGCCCGGCTGGTTTTCAACGACCGGGCCGGCCGCAGGCGCGACGGCGGCCGTCCCGAGGGCAACATCACCCCGCGTGATCCGGTTCACGACCTGGTTCTGTGGCCGGAAGGCCAGCAGCAAGGTGTCGAACAGCTGTTCGGCCTTGCCCGTGTTGTCTTCGGTGAAGTTGCAGACGTAGACGTCGAGCGTGACGCCGCGCCGCTCCGGCCAGGTGTGGATCGCGAAGTGGGATTCTGCGAGCAGGATCGTTCCCGTGATGCCGCCCGGCTGGCCGTTCCAGTCCGGAAAGACATGCCACGTCTCGTCGACGATGGTGAGATTGGCGTCGAGCGTGGCCTTGCGGCACAGCGACGACAGCGTTTCGAGATCCGTGAGAGTGGCTGCGTTGCAGCCGCATTCGAACAGATCGCCAGTCAGGTGAAGGCCTTGCATCTTCGTCCCCCAGCAGGTCCGCCCTTATCGACCTGAATCGCGACTTGCGTCGCAACCCCACGATCCGGGACCCAAGCGCTGTGGCGCGGCGCATAGGTCCTTGCAGCTTGCGCTGCACCTGCTGGCTTTGGCGGGATGCTGCCTAACGGCACGTTGCCTGCGTTCGCGTGCGGATCCCGCACAGCAAATCTGGCGCCCGTTGCTTCCTTTTCTGGTTCCGGATCGAATTTGAAAAAGCTGTGCATAGTACCGCAAACCGCCACGTACTCAAGTACTTGGAGCATGTCTGCGGCTAAGTTTGGAGTGCCCGCTCGACAGCGCACTGTCCGCCGTCAACGCTGTGCGCGATCAGCGGCCTCGTACGGTGGATTGCGGTCCGGTGCCGCGTCGCCGCCGCCGTCTTTGCTAACATTTCGCCTCTACGGTTTTGCTGTCGACAGGCAAATTGCCACGCACGGCGCACCGCTAGCCTCTAACGGCCCCGATCGAGACGCGCGACGATGAACGATGCCCCAACCCTCCGCGCAGTCTCCGTGTCGATGCGTTCCCAGATGGCCAACGCGGTGCGGGCTCTGGCGATGGATGCCGTGCAAAAGGCCAACTCGGGCCATCCCGGCATGCCGATGGGCATGGCGGAGATTGCGGTCGCGCTCTGGGGCGGGCATTTGTCGCACAACCCCGCGAACCCGCACTGGCTGAATCGGGATCGCTTCGTGCTTTCGAACGGGCACGGCTCGATGCTGCAGTACGCGCTGCTCCATCTGACTGGCTATGCGCTGCCGATCGAAGAAATCATCCGCTTCCGCCAGTTCGGCAGCCGTACCCCTGGGCATCCGGAGTTCGGCCTGACGCCGGGCATCGAGACAACGACGGGGCCGCTCGGCCAGGGATTCGCCAATGCAGTCGGGATGGCGTTGGCGGAGAAACTGCTCGCGGCTGAGTTCAACCGCCCTGGCTTCGACATCATCGACCATCGAACCTATGTCTTCGTCGGCGACGGCTGCCTGATGGAGGGCGTCTCGCACGAAGCGGCATCGCTCGCGGGGACGTGGCGGCTCAACAAGCTGATCGCGATCTACGACGACAACGGCATCTCGATCGACGGCCATGTGCAGGGCTGGTTCAACGACGACACGGCCCGCCGCTTCGAGGCCTACGGCTGGAATGTCGTCGGTCCGGTCGACGGTCACGACGTCGATGCCATGGACCGCGCGATTGTCGCGGCCAAGGGTGAGACGCAGCGGCCGACGCTGATCATTGCGCGCACCGTCATCGGACAAGGTTCACCGGGCCGCGCGGGCAGCGAGAAAGCGCACGGCGAGGCGCTCGGCGAGGCGGAAGTCGCCGCCACGCGAGAGGCGATCGGCTGGCCGCACGCGCCCTTCACCGTTCCGGGCGATGTGCGCGCGGCGTGGGACGCGCGTGCGCGTGGCGGGCGGCTCGAGTCCGCCTGGAACGAGCGTTTCGACGCCTACGCTCGACAGTTCCCGCGCGAGGCGGCTGAACTCGGGCGTCGCACCGCCGGTGACCTGCCCCGCGACTACGCGGCCGCGCTGGTCGCTTCGACAGCAGCGGCGACGTCCAGGCGCGACACTCTCGCCACGCGCAAGGCATCGCAGCTTGCGCTCGAGGCACTGGCGCCGACCTTGCCTGAACTGCTCGGCGGCTCCGCCGACCTCACCGGCAGCAACCTGACGAAGTGGAGCAAGGCCAAGACGCTCACGCCGGACGCGCTCGACGGCCGTCACATCCACTACGGCGTGCGCGAATTCGGCATGTGCGCCATCGCCAACGGCATCGCACTGCACGGCGGCTTCATTCCGTTCGCCGGCACGTTCCTGGTCTTCTCCGACTACGCGCGCAATGCCGTGCGCATGGCGGCGCTGATGAAGCAGCGCGTGATCCATGTGTTCACGCACGACTCGATCGGCCTCGGCGAGGACGGTCCGACGCACCAGGCCGTCGAGCATGCCGTCGAGCCTGCGGCTCATTCCGAATCTCGATGTATGGCGTCCGGCCGATCCGGTCGAAACGCTGGTGGCCTGGGCGGCCGCGCTCGAGCGGCGCGACGGCCCGACGAGCCTGCTGCTGTCGCGCCAGAACGTGGCCTACGTGGCCGGCGCGCGCGACATTGCGGACGTGCGACGCGGCGCCTACGTGCTGTCCGAGGCGGCCGGAGGAGCGCGCGACGCGCGCGCCGTGCTGATCGCGACCGGCTCGGAAGTTCCGCTCGCCTTCGAGGCGCAGCGGGTGCTGGAGGCTTCCGGCGTGCCGGTGCGTGTGGTGTCGATGCCATCGACCTCGGTGTTCGATCGCCAGTCGGCCAAGTACAAGTCGAGCGTGCTGCCGCCACGCGTGCCGCGCATCGCCATCGAGGCCGGCGTCACGGATTTCTGGTGGAAGTATGTACGCGCCGAGGGCGCCGTGATCGGAGTCGACCGTTTCGGCGACTCTGCGCCGGCCGCCGACGTTTTCAGGCATTTCGGTTTCACGGTCGACAACGTCGTCGCCACCGTGAACGCAGTCATCGCAGAGGGGAAGAGGAAGTGACCATCAAAGTTGCCATCAACGGCTATGGCCGCATCGGCCGCAACATCCTGCGTGCGCACTACGAAGGCGGCAAGAAGCACGACATCCAGATCGTCGCGATCAACGACCTTGGCGATCCGCAGACCAATGCGCACCTGACCAAGTACGACACGGCGCACGGCACGCTTCCCGGGCACGGTGGCAGTCGATGGCGATTCGATGGTCGTCAACGGCGATCGCATCAAGGTGCTGGCCAATCGCAACCCGGCGGAACTGCCATGGGCGGCGCTCGGCGTGGATGTCGTGCTCGAGTGCACCGGCTTCTTCACCACCAAGGAGAAGGCCTCGGCGCACCTGAAGGGCGGCGCGAAGAAGGTCATCATCTCGGCGCCCGGCGGCAAGGACGTCGACGCGACCATCGTCTATGGCGTCAACCACGGTGTGCTGAAGGCCGCGCACACGGTGATCTCGAACGCCTCGTGCACGACCAACTGCCTGGCGCCGCTGGTCAAGCCGCTGCACGAGAAGATCGGGCTGGTGAACGGCCTGATGACGACGATGCACGCCTACACCAACGACCAGGTGCTGACCGACGTCTACCACGAGGACCTGCGCCGCGCGCGCGCGGCGGCCCACAACATGATCCCGACCAAGACCGGCGCCGCGGCGGCGGTCGGCCTGGTGCATGCCGGAACTGAACGGCAAGCTCGACGGCTTTGCGATCCGCGTGCCGACGATCAACGTGTCGATCGTCGACCTGTCGTTCATCGCGGCGCGCGACACGACGGTCGATGAAGTCAACGGCATCATGAAGGCGGCCGCTGCGGGTGAGCTCAAGGGCATGCTCGGCTACAACACCGATCCGCTCGTTTCCAGCGACTTCAACCACGACGCGCGCTCGTCGATCTTCGACGCCACGCTGACCAAGGTTTCGGGCCGGCTCGTCAAGGTCTCGAGCTGGTACGACAACGAGTGGGGCTTCAGCAACCGGATGCTCGACACGACGGTCGCACTGGTGGCGGCCCGTTAGCCCGGTCCGGGCGGGGTCCGGCAACGCCGATAGTTGGGGCCCCGCTAATTCGTTCGGCCGAGGCCGGGGAAACAGTTCCGATGCCTAGCCTCAAGTAATCTCGACGGCACTCTCGCGCGTTGGAGGTTCATGGCGCGCGAAGGGCACGTCGTTCTTCCGGGAACGGCGCTTTCGTCCGCCTTTTCGGCCGTCCACGGCTGCGGCAGCTCTGCCAGCATCGCGTGTCCCAGGTCGGAAGTCTGACGGCTTGAAACTGGTTCGGGAGCACATTCGGTGATACGTCCAATCCACATCGCCTTCGCCGTGTCCGTCGCTGGCGCGATTGCCACCGCATGGCCCGTGTCCAGTGCGTACTCCACGGGGTTGATGACCCAGAAGCAGGCCGCGCTGAAGGGGCTGGTCGTCACTCGCAAGGTGCCGGAGCAGAAGGTCGACAAGCTGATCGTGCGCCTGCGAACCGGCAAGTCCCAGGTCCAGGCCAGCGCGATGTCAGCGGATCGGGCGCAGGCCCTGTCGAAGTCCGCGGGCGTCGGGATGAAGGCGCTGCGCACGATGGCGGGCGGCTCGCACCTGATGCAGCTCGACGGCCCGATGACCATCGCGGAAGCGCGCGCCGTGGCGGCGCGGCTGGCGCAGGATCCGGCAGTCGAGTATGCGGAGCCGAACGTCCGATTCCGGGCGCTCGCGACACCGAACGAGCCGCGCTTCACACAATGGCAGTGGAACCTGTTCGCGCCAACCAGCAGCTACTCAGGCTCGACCGGCGCCTCGACTGTGACCTCGATGGCTGTCGGCGGTGCCAACCTGCCGCCCGCGTGGGACTACACCACCGGCTCCAACGACGTGATCGTGGCTGTCATCGACACGGGCATCACCAACCATCCAGACCTCAACGGTGTGTCCGGCGGCACGACCTATACGCCCGCTGGGCGCTTCCTGCCCGGTTACGACTTCGTCTCGGGCATCAACGGCGCGACCCTGCCTGTCAACTTTGTTGCCAACGATGGCAATGGTCGTGATGCTGACCCCTCGGATCCCGGCGACTGGATCACTGTGCAGGAAAAGACACAATATTCAGCCGACTGCGCGATCGGCGAAACCGCACCCTACGCGGCGACCGACAGCACCTGGCACGGCACGCATATGGCCGGCGTCGTCGCAGCGACGGCGAACAATTCGCTAGGCATTGCCGGCATCGCCTCGAAAGTGCGCATCGTGCCGATCCGTGCGCTGGGCAAGTGCGGTGGCGACCTTTCCGACATTGCCGAAGCTATACGTTGGGCGGCTGGCCTGTCGGTCAGCGGTGTGCCGGCCAACCCGTATCCGGCGCAGGTCATCAGCCTGAGCCTCGGCGGGGGCGATACCTGCAGCGTTGAAATGCAGAACGCGGCCAATGCCGCAGGTGCAAGTGGAGCCATCGTGGTGGCTGCGACAGGCAACGACGGCAATGTCGGATTGATCGCGCCGGCGAACTGCAATGGCGTGCTTGCCGTCACTGCGCACACGATCAACGGCGAGAACGCCGACTACGCGAACATCGCGGACCCCAACGCACCCAAGCCTGAGATGCTGAGCGCGCCGGGGGGTGGCCCGCCGGTGCAGCTCGGGTCCGGTGGTGCGACCGATAACCCAAACTGGGACGGCTACTACATCTTCTCGAGCGTACTGTTCGGGCCGACATCTCCCACCAGCAGCACGGCAGCCGGAAACAGCGGCCCGGCGTACTCAGGCTTCGTCGGCACGAGCCCGGCAACTCCGCATGTGGCTGGCGTGGCGGCGCTGATCAAATCGATGGTGCCGGACGCTACGCCGGCACAGATCAGCTCCTACCTGCTGGGCAACGTGCGCGCGTTTCCGACGGGTAGTGTGTGCGCCGCGGGCGGCACGTTCGTAGGTCAGTGCGGCACCGGCCTGCTGGACGCCGGCAAGGTGTTGGCGGCGGTCGAACCGCTGGCCGTGCCGACGTCCTTGGCGGGCGATGACATGATCGTCGTGCCCGGCGCAACCGTCACGCTGGATGGATCGAAGAGCAAGGCCTACTCCACAAAGACAATTGCGTCGTACCAGTGGACACAGACCGGCGGGACACCGTCCGTCACGCTTGCTAACCCGAGTGCCGCGACCACGACATTCACGGCGCCCGCGACGGGGGCGTTGACGTTCCGGCTGCGTGTGATCGACAGTGACAGCAAGGTCGGCGACGACAGTGTGGTGGTGCATGTGAACACCCCGCCCGTCGTTGCCACCGTTCCCAGCCAGAGCGCCGCGAGCGGGGGCGTCGTGGCGTTCAGCGTGACCGGCAGTGACGTCGATGGCGATGCGCTGACCTTCGTTGCGGCCACCAGCTCCACTGTTCCGCTGTCAGCGTTGTCGCCGACTGGGCAGTTCGCCTGGAACACGACCGGAGTAGCCGCGGGCACGTATCAGCTTGTGTACTTCGCGACCGACGGCGTAACCCAGAGCGCTTCGCAGACGGTCGCCATCACGGTGGCGGGAAGTAGCGCAGCGAACGCACCGTCTTCAGGCGGCGGCGGAGCCCTTCCGCTACTGCCCTTGTTGCTGCTCAGCGGCCTACTCGCGACCCCGGCGGTCCGCCAGCGCAAGCAATAATCCGAAAGCGGACCCGCAGGCGGCGCCGAGCAGGTGTGCCTGCGGCACGACGGCAGCGCCGAGCCAGTCAGCGTAAGGCAGCACGCCCCCGGCGGGCTGTTCCAGCGCGACCTTGATCCAGCCGCCGACGAAGAGCGCCGCCGGCAGCCACAGGGCGCGCACCGTGAGAGGCTGCACGCTGAAGAGCCACTTCGCGGCGCCCGCGAAAAAAAGCGCGTGCAGGGCTCCCGACAAGCCGCGGTACCACAGGATGCCCGGCGCCAGCGCGGCCAGCCCGAGGCCGATGACGAGACTCGCTGAGAGCAGGATCACTGCTTGGCGCGGCGCGCTGAGGTCCGGTGCGAAGAGCCGGGCCACGATCAGCAGCGCCGCAGCATTGATCGCCGCATGCGGCCAGTTGATGTGCACGAAGTGTCCCGTCAGCAGGCGCCACGGCTCGCTCCCCAGAAACGCACGACGGTATTCGAGTGCATCGCCGAGGCCGCTGGCGTGCAGCAGCAGCACGGCAGCCGCGATTGCGGCGGACCAGCGTTCAGCAGTGGAAAGCGAGAAGCGGCGCACGCAGTCTTTCGGTGTGTGAACGACTCGTATAATGCCGAAGTCGTTGCAGCCGCGCGCAATGCGCGGACTTCAAAACACTTCCGCGGCCCTCCTGATGCGCGTCAAAACCCTCGAAGAACTCGCCCTTGGCGGACAGCTTGCCGGCCGCCGGGTCTTCATCCGCTCCGATCTCAACGTGCCGTTTGACGAGGCGGGCAACATCACCGAAGACACGCGTATCCGCGAATCGGTCCCCGCGATCCGCATGGCGCTCGACGCCGGAGCGGCAGTGATGGTGACGTCGCATCTTGGCCGCCCGACAGAAGGCGAACCCAAGCCAGAGGACTCGCTGGCGCCGGTGGCAAAGCGCCTCGCCGAACTTCTGGGCCGACCGGTGCCGCTCAAGTCCGGCTGGGTCGACGGTGTGACTGTTGCGCCCGGCGAAGTCGTGCTGCTCGAGAACTGCCGCGCTGAATCGCGGCGAGAAGAAGAACGGCGACGATCTCGCGCGCAAGATCGCTGCGCTGGCGGATGTCTACGTGAACGATGCGTTCGGCACGGCCCACCGGGCCGAAGCCACGACGCACGGCGTTGCCAAGTTCGCGCCGATCGCCTGTGCCGGCCCGCTGCTGGCTGCTGAAATCGAGGCCCTGGGCAAGGCACTCGGCAATCCCAAGCGGCCGCTCGTGGCCATCGTGGCGGGCTCGAAGGTCTCGACCAAGCTCACGTTGCTCAACAATCTCGCGCAGAAGGTCGACCGGCTGATCGTCGGCGGCGGCATCGCCAACACGTTCCTGCTGGCCGAAGGCTTCCCGATCGGCAAGTCGCTGGCCGAGCCCGACCTGGTGCCGGAATGCAAGAAGGTGCTGGCCACGCTCGCGACCAAGGGCGCGACCTTGCCGCTGCCGATGGATGTCGTCGTGGCGAAGGAATTCTCGGCCACGGCACCGGCCACGGTCCGGCGCGCCGACGACGTGCATCCCGACGAGATGATCCTCGACATCGGGCCCCAGAGCGCGCTGTCGCTGTCGCACATGTTGCGCGATGCCGGCACGATCATCTGGAACGGGCCGGTCGGCGTGTTCGAGTTCGACGCCTTTGCCGACGGCACGCACCAGATGGCGCTGGCGATCGCCGAGGCCACGGCCAATGGCGCGTTTTCCATCGCCGGCGGTGGCGACACATTGGCTGCGATCGCACGCTACGGCATCGGCGACCGCATCAGCTACATCTCGACCGGTGGCGGCGCGTTCCTGGAGTTTCTCGAGGGCAAGACGCTGCCGGCGATCGAGGTTCTGCAGTCGCGCGCCGCGGCATGAGCAGCCATCCCCATCGGGAGCCACGTTGAGCCGATTTGCGGTCGCCGGCCTGGATCACGTGCACGTGTACGTGCGTGACCGTGGCGCAGCGGCCCGCTGGTACGGGACGGTCCTTGGATTGCGGCGCGACCGCCGGTTTGCCGCGTGGGCGCGTGAAGTTGGCGGCCCGCTGACCCTGACGGCGGCCGATGGCCTGACCCATGTCGCGCTCTTTGCGGACGAACGTCGCGCCGGGCACGGAAACACGATCGCCTTGCGTACGGATGGTGACGGGTTCGCCGCCTTTTCCAAGCGCGCCGCGCGCCTGCCGCTCTACGACAAGCGGCGCCGCCCGGCCCAGCCGCGCATGCAGGATCACGACCAGTCGCTGTCGCTCTACTTCAGCGATCCCGACGGCAACCCGATCGAACTGACCACCTACGATGCCGCGCTCGCGCGGTCTCGGCTGAGCGGACGCTGACACCATGCCAAGAAGCACGAAGATCGTCGCAACGCTCGGCCCCGCGTCGAGCGATCCCCTGGTGCTGGAGCGGATGCTGGCTGCCGGCGTCGACGTCGTGCGCTTCAATTTCTCGCACGGATCGGCCGACGATCACCTGCAGCGCGCGGCGCACGTGCGCGAGGCGGCCGCGCGCATCGGCCGCGACGTCGCAATCATGGCGGATCTGCAGGGTCCGAAGATTCGTGTCGGGAAATTCGAAAACGGGCGCGTGACCTTGCGGACCGGAGCGCCGTTCATACTCGATGCGAACGCCGAACGCGGCAACGAGGGGCGCGTCGGCCTCGACTACAACGACCTGCCGAAGGACGTGCGGGCCGGCGACACGTTGCTGCTCAATGACGGCTTCATCGTGCTCGACGTCGTGCGCGTCGCTGGCAGCGAGATCCACACGACCGTCCGCGTCGGCGGCGAGCTGTCGAACAACAAGGGCATCAACAAGCAGGGCGGAGGACTCTCCGCGCCGGCGCTGACCGGCAAGGACGTGCGCGACATCGAGACCGCCATGCAGTGCGGTGCGGACTATGTGGCGGTGTCGTTCGTGAAGAACCGCACCGACGTCGAGATGGCGCGCCAGCTGGCCACGATCGCAGGCGAGAAGCACGGCGTGAAGCCGCAGATCATCGCCAAGATCGAGCGCGCCGAGGCGATCCCGGTGCTGAAGGAAATCCTCGAGGCCGCCGACGGCATCATGGTCGCGCGCGGTGATCTCGCGGTCGAGGTCGGCAACGCCGCGGTGCCGGCGCTGCAGAAGCGCATGATCAAGATGGCGCTGGCTGCCAACAAGCTGGCGATCACGGCGACCCAGATGATGGAGTCGATGATCCATGAACGCGGTGCCGACGCGCGCGGAAGTCAGCGATGTCGCCAACGCCGTGCTCGACGGCACCGACGCCGTCATGCTGTCGGCCGAAACGGCGGCCGGCAAGTATCCGGTCGAGGTCGTCGAGGCGATGGCGAGCATCGTCGAGGAGGCCGACCGCTCGGAGTCGGTCGAGCTCGATCTGCAGTTCCTCAACGAGACCTTCACCCGCGTCGACCAGTCGATCGCCTATGGCGCGCTGTTCACGGCGTCCCACCTGCGATGCGCGGCGATCTGCGCGCTCACCGAGTCGGGCTCGACAACGCTGTGGATGAGCCGGCACGACGTCGACATCCCGATCTATGCGCTGACGCCGAGTGCGGCGACGGCGCGACGCCTCGCGCTGTACCGCAACGTGCGGCCGCTGCACTTTGCGGCGGGAGCCGACCGCGATGCCGCGCTGACGAGTGCCGAGCGGTTGCTGCTCGACAAGGGCGTCGTCAAGCGCGGTGACCTGATCGTGCTGACGGTGGGTGAGCCGATGGGCCAGGCCGGTGGAACCAACGCGCTCAAGATCGTCCGCGTCGGCGAACACGCCTGAGGCGGTCGGTCTGGCGCCGGACGGTAGGCCCGTTCGTCGGACGGCTTCGCCCAGGCCAGGCAGTTTCCCGAACTCGTGCCCGAATCGGTCGCGGGCGCCGGCAGCCTCGCCTAAAATTGCGTTTAACCGGTCAATTCCCCCAGGAGACTCAGATGGCGTTGGTGTCGATGCGTCAGTTGCTGGATCACGCGGCCGAAAACGGCTATGGCGTGCCTGCGTTCAACGTCAACAACCTCGAGCAGGTGCAGGCCATCATGGAGGCGGCCCATGAGGTCAATGCGCCCGTGATCATGCAGGCCTCGGCCGGTGCGCGGAAATACGCCGGCGAGATCTTCCTCAAGCGCCTGATCGAAGCTGCGGTCGAGAGCTATCCACACCTGCCGGTCGCGATGCACCAGGACCATGGCCAGTCGCCGGCCGTCTGCGAAGGCGCGATCAAGCTGGGCTTCTCGTCGGTGATGATGGACGGCTCGCTGCGCGAAGACGGCAAGTCGATCGCCGACTACGACTACAACTGGCAGGTGACCAAGAAGGTCGTCGACATGGCGCACGCCATCGGCGTCAGCGTCGAAGGCGAACTGGGCTGCCTGGGTTCGCTCGAGACGATGAAGGGCGACAAGGAAGACGGCCACGGCACCGAGGCGACGATGACGCGCGACCAGTTGCTGACCGACCCTGACCAGGCCGCCGACTTCGTCAAGAAGACTCAGCTCGATGCGCTGGCGATCGCGATCGGCACCAGCCACGGCGCCTACAAGTTCACGCGCAAGCCGACCGGCGACATCCTGGCGATCGAGCGCATCAAGCAGATCCACAAGCGCATTCCGAACACCCACCTGGTGATGCATGGCTCCTCGAGCGTGCCGCAGAACCTGCTGGAGGAGATCCGCAAACACGGCGGCCAGATGAAGGAGACCTACGGCGTGCCGGTCGAGGAGATCCAGGAGGCGATCAAGCACGGCGTGCGCAAGATCAACATCGACACCGACATCCGCCTCGCGATGACGGCGGCGATCCGCAAATTCCTGCACGAGAATCCCGGCCACTTCGATCCGCGCGATTACCTGAAGCCGGCGCGGGCTGCGGCCAAGGCCATTTGCAAGGAGCGTTACCTGCAGTTCGGCTGCGAAGGGCAGGGCGGCAGGATCCAGCCGCTGCCGCTGCAGACCGTTGCGCACAAGTATCAGACGGGCGAGCTGTCGCAGCACGTGCACTGAACAGACGTCTCATCCGGCAGGCAAAGCGGCGCCTCGACGGCGCCGCTTTTCGTTCAGGGGCTGTCCAAGGGGCGTCTCTGTCGTCAATCTTTCCCGGAGAAGTGCAGCGTCTGCGCGATCGTTCCGGCGCAGTCGATCTCCAGTCCCCGGCGGGGACTCCGAGACAGGTTCTAGGTACTTGTGCGGGTCGACCTCTTATCGGGCGCGGCGGATGATCGACATGGGCGCAGAAGACGCCCGATGACCAGAAACGAGGAGACAGAAATGACGACGAACTCGCGCCGTTGCCCGGTCTGCAAAGTCGGAAACAGCTCCGGCCCGGCTGACATCCCTCAGCGGGGAGGACGCACCGCTCGCGGTGACGGTGAAGGGAATGCCTGTGCTGCAGTGCGCGCAGGGGCATCGCAGCTTTCCGCTCGCCGACTTCCCGCTGATGTTGCTCGACCACCTCCTCGAGCAGGATGAACCGAAGTTGCCGGTCAGCCAGGCGAAGGGCCTGGTCTTCAAGCGCTACAGCTGCTCGGAGTGCGGCACCGAACTGGGCGCGAACGACGATCGGCCGCACACGTTCCATGTCGACGTGGAGCTACCCGAGTTGCCGGCGTTCGGTGTCGACCTGAAACTGCCGGTCAGCCGTTGCAGTCACTGTGGCCGCGAGCAGTTGCACTCGCTCAAGGAGCTCAAGAGCCACACCCCGGCCGCGCTCGCACACGCGTTCAAGGCGGCACAGCTGGCGGCGGCTTAGCCTGCGGTCCTCGTGTACGCGACCGCTGCGCGGTCGCACGTGCACTCGCTCCGACCGGTTCGCACATTGCGCGAACCGCTCAGTTGGCTTGTCGGCTCGCTCCGGAGCGGCCGCGCGCTCCGCCGAAGGTTCAACGGCAGGCACCCACCCCGCGTCCCACCGAGCGGGAGGATGTGTGCTCCCTCATCGCCCTCCCCGCCAGGCGGGGAGGGTGAGGGAGGAGTGTAAGCAGCCTCCCGCATGGCGGGAGGGCCGGGTGGGTGCCGTGCCGTTGATATTCGGCGGAGCGCGCGGCCGCTCCGGAGCGGAGCCGACAAACCAATCTTGAGCGGGTGCGAACGCGCGAACGTGCCGGTCCGAGTGCACGTCGAGCGCGCGCGTCGCGTACACGAGCGACGCTACATGATCCCCGCAACCCCAGCCGATCGATCGTCGCCTTCTCCGCCTCGAAGGTCTGGCGTGCGAACTTCGTGTACTCCTCGGGGCCCATGTAGATCACCGGCTGGTCGTAGCGTTCGAGCATGCCGAGCACCTTGGGGTCGTCGAGTGCTTTCTTGAAGGCGTCGTGCAGCACCTTCACGGTCGCGTGCGTCCATGCCGGCGGGGCCGGCGATGCCGAACGGCGAGTCCGAGACCGTGTCATAGCCGAGCTCGTTCAGCGTCGGCACGTCGGGCCAGCGCTTGGTGCGTTTGCTACCGAAGGTCGCGAGCAGGCGCAGCTTGCCGGCTTCGACCTGGGGAGCAAAGCCGGTCGAGTCGCTGACCGACATGAGGTGGCCGCCAAGGATGGCCGCCATCAGTTCGGCACTGCCCTTGTACGGCACGTGCGTCAGCTTGATGCCGGCCTTCTGCGAGAACTCCTCCATCGCCAGGTGCGGCGTCGTGCCGGTGCCGGTCGAGCCGTAGTCGATCTTGCCCGGGTTCTTCTTCGCGTCGTCGACGTAGTCCTTCAGCGTCTTCCACGGGGCACCGGCGGGCACCACCAGGCCGAAGGTGTAGCCGGTCAGGTTGATGACGTAGGTGAAATCCTTCAACGGATCGAGCTGCGGTGCCTTCTGCATGTGCGGAATGCGGAACACGCCGAGCGGAATCTGCGACAACGTGTAGCCGTCGGGCTTCGCGGTCTTCAGTGCCAGTGGCGCGATCGTTCCGCCGCCGCCCGGCTTGTTCTCGACGACGATGGACTGCTTCAGTTCGCGCCCGGCCACCTCGGCGAACGCCCGCATCACCTGGTCGGTCGGGCCGCCGGCAGGGAAGGCGCAAAGCAGCGTGATCGAATGCGAGGGAAAGGCCTGAGCGCGCAAGACGCCGTGCGGCAGCACGAGCGCGGCGCCGCCGGCCAGCAGTGCGGTGCGACGGTCCATCGGTGTCTCCTCGTATTGTTATGCGATCGAGTATAGGCAGTCGCGGCGGCCGCGCCAGACCCGGCCGACCGTCGATGCAGGACTTCGCCGGCGCGGCGCCACGGTGTTCTAATGTCTGAGCTCCGACGGGAGGAACACGGGCGCCGCCGCGCACCGGCCCGGTCGTCGCGACGCCCACTCACGCGATGCCCGGTCGCCGCCCGCCTTCCCTGTCACTCGATCTGCTGCGAGGATTCCGCGCTGCCGCGCGCCACCTGAGCTTCACGCGTGCGGCGCAGGAGCTGTTCATCACCCAGTCAGCGATCAGCCACGAGGTCAAGGCCCTCGAGCAGCAGCTTGGCACACCGCTGTTCCTCCGCGCCAACCGGTCGCTGCAATTGACCGACGCGGGTCGCGAACTGCTGCATGCGGTCGACGGGGCGCTGTCGCTCGTCGATGCGGCCGCCGAGCGAATCTCCGGGACAACCAAGTCATTTGCAGTCACGACCACGGTGCCGCTCGCCTCGTTGTGGCTTGGTCCACGCTTGGCGCGTTTCACGCGGCAGCACCCGGAGCGCAGTATGCGCGTGCTGGCGAACAACGATGTGATCGACGTCGAGCGCGAAGGCATCGACGTGGCGATCCGCTATATGCGCCGCGGGGCTCCGGCCATCGGCGAGAAGCTGTGCGACTTCGAGATCTTCCCGGTTTGCACGCCCGCGCTGGCGCGCGACCGCGTGCGCGGAATCCGGGCCGTGTCGGACCTATCGCGGCATCTGCTGCTCGACATGGAAACCGCGGCCAACGGCCGTCCCTGGTACGACTGGAAGACGTGGTTCGACGCCATGGGCATTCGGGATTTCAAGGCCGCGGGCTCGTTGCGCTTCTCGCACTACGACCAGGTGGTGGATGCGGCCCGGGAAGGCAGTGGCGTGGCCATCGGCAAGCGTCCCCACCTGGCGCGCAATCTCAAGGACGGCGAACTGATCGCCCCTCTCGGCGAGACGTCGATTGCGATTCCAGGCAGCTACCAGTTCGTCGTCTCGAAGACGGCACCCGCCGAGATCGCACGTGCATTCGTCGACTGGCTGCATTCCGAAGTGCGGCGCGATGCGGGCGCGCGGCCCGCCGCGAACAAGGCAACCTCGGCGCGATCACGCGCGGCGGATCGACGATGAGCGGGTCGACGAAGGATCCTGTGCGTCACGGCGGATGCCAGTGTGGCGCAGTGCGTTACGAGGTCGACGGACCGACACTGAAGCTTGTTATCTGTCACTGCAACGAATGTCGCAAGCAGTCGGCATCGGCGTTCGGTATCTCGGTCTTTGTTCCGCGCGCTGCGCTGCGGGTCACCCGCGGCACTCCGCAATTCTGGTCGCGGCCGACCGACAGCGGCCATGTGCTCGACTGCGCGTTCTGTCCGGACTGCGGCTCGCGGTTGTGGCATCAGCGTCACGACACAAAGGATCACCTCAGTGTGAAGGCGGGATCGCTGGATGAACCGGTCGACATCACTAAGGCGATTCATATCTGGACCTCGCGCAAGCTGCCGGGCATTGTCCTTCCGCCCGGCGCGACCTGCTTTCCGCGCCAACCCGAGTAGCAGGCGCTCAGCCGAGCCGGACGGACGTGCTGACGCGGCCGGCACGCTCGTGCCATGCCTCGAGCTTGACCTCGGTTCCCGCCTTGCCGTGCACGACCCAGTCGACATGGGCGCGGTCGGCGGTGACTTTCTTGTTGGGCCAGAACGAGATCCCGGTGTGCAGGTAGGCCCAGCCTTCCAGTTCGCCGAGTTCCTCGCGCGCCTTGCCGCTTACGAGCCGCGCACCGGCGGGCACTTCGATCTCGGCCAGCACGCCACGCAGCAGATTGCGCTTGACCGCCATTTTGCTGACGTAGCTCGGCAGCCAGCCGGTGTTCTGCACGATCAGCCGAACGCGCCAGGTGTCTGCGCCCGCCGACGTCACTTCCATCGCTCGCACATCGAGCTTCGGCGAGATCAGCGTCTGCCACAGCAGCCACTTGGAAAGCGCGCGATCTCCTTCTCGCGCAGCGCCGGCGGCGGATTGATGAACACGGCCATGCGATTCCAGCCGCCGATCTCGACCTTGCCCAGCTGCGGATGATCGAACGGCATCCAGTCGACATGTCCTT
>CAWEPP010000004.1:0-245505 GCA_963810985.1 uncultured beta proteobacterium | reverse complement strand
ACAGGGTGATTAAGTAAAAGTTGTTAACTTCATCAGGGTTAAAATACCAAGGGACGGGACGAATGAACAAAAGTATTTCCATTGGGTTGTTGTTGACAGCGGGCTGGCTTACGACGGTTGCTCCAATCAATGCTCAGCAGAAAAAGCTTATTCGGATCGGCATTCTAGTCGTGGGCCCAGCCTCCGCTGTCTCAATTCGGCTGGAAGCATTCCGCCGTGGATTGCGCGATCTCGGCTACGTCGAGGGCAAAAACATCGAGCTGGAATATCGTTATGGAGAGGGAAAACTAGAGCGCATATCCGAACTGGCAGCAGAATTGGTGCGGCTCAAGGTCAATGTCATCGTCACAGCAGGCTCACAAGCAACTCGTCCGGCCAAGGAAGCGACTCATACGATCCCGATTGTCATGGCGAACGATAACGATCCGGTCGGCTCGGGCTTCATCGCCAGTCTGGCGAAGCCTGGTGGTAATGTCACCGGTCTGGCCAACCTGACGACCGAATTAAGCGGCAAACAGGTGGAGCTTCTTAAAGAGATTCGGCCCAAACTCTCACAGATAGCGGTGCTCAGGGACTTGACCGAACCGGGTAACCCGCAGGCTGTACGAGAGACTGATCTCGCCGTGCAAGCGTACAAACTAGAACGTCAATACTTAGATGTAAGAGTTCCCGCAGACATTGGGCCCGCGCTGCTCGCGGCCAACAAGAAAAACGCTGAAGCGTTGCTAGTGCTACCGAGCGCAGTATTCAACCAGTATCGAAAACAGATCGTCGACCTCGCGTTAAGCAATCGGTGGCCGGGAATGTACCCCAGGGCGGAATATGTGGAAGAAGGCGGCCTGATGACCTACGGATCGAGTACGACCGACTTGTTTCGCCGCGCCGCCATTTTCGTCGACAAGATCCTCAAAGGCGCCAAACCTAGCGATATTCCAGTGGAGCAGCCAATCAAGTTTGACTTGGTGCTTAACCTCAAGACCGCCAAGCAGATCGGATTAACAATACCACCGGACGTCTTAGCAAGAGCAGATCGAGTTATCCGTTGACCGAACAATCTAAAATCGAAAACATGTACTGAGCTATGTCGAAGTATCGAAAATCTAAAATGGCTAGACGATCCCGCCGAACGTGCTGGCGCGGGCAGATCGGGTCATCAGGTGACGGTTGTCAGCGAGAAACTGGAGAAGAACGAATGAGCAAAAAGGGTTTTTTCTGGCTACTGATAACTGTCTGTTTGATAAATATTGTTCCCGCTCAGGCACAGCAAACGAAAATTCCTAGGATAGGATATTTAAGCAGTAACTCTATTGCGGCGATGTCGGCCCGCACTGAGGCATTCCGGCAGGGGTTGCGCGAGCTTGGGTACGCGGAGGGGAAGAACATCGTCATTGAGTGGCGATCTGCGGAGGGAAAACTGGATCGCCTCCCGGAGCTCGCGGCCGGACTGGTGCGCCTCAATGTGGATGTGATCGTCTCTGCCGGTGGAAATGCTACAGCTAGCGTTGTCAAGCAAGCGACCCAGACGATTCCGATCGTCGTAACCAATGTCGCTGATCCTGTAGGCAGTGGATACGCGGCAAGCTTAGCGCGGCCCGGAGCGAACATTACAGGGCTTACGGCAATAGCCTTTGACTTAGCCGGCAAACGGCTCGAGCTCGTTGGAGAGGCGTTTCCGAAGGTATCGCGCGTGGCAGTGCTTCTGGATCCGCAGGACGCCTCCAAGATCGTCGAACTAAAAGAGGCTAAGGCCGCAGCGAAAGCCTTAGGACTGAAACTGCAAGCCATCGAAGTAAGGAGCCCGAGCGACTTCGAAGGTGCATTTAAAGCTGCGTCTAGAGATCGCGCCGGGGTTCTCCTTGTCCTTGGAAGCGCAGTTACCAATACCAGCCGAAAACCGATTGCTGAGATCGCGATAAAGAACCGCTTGCCGACGATGTGGGCTGAGAGCGGGGTCATGGACGCCGGCGGCCTTATGTCTTATGGGCCGAATTACGCCGATCTATTCCGGCGCGCGGCATGGTATGTCGACAAAATCCTAAAAGGCGCCAAGCCGAGCGACCTTCCAATTGAGCAGCCAACGAAGTTTGAGTTGGTGATCAATTTGAACACCGCTAAGCAGATCGGTCTGACGATCCCGCCGAACGTGCTGGTGCGGGCGGATCGAGTCATCAGATGACAGTTCTGAGTACTGAGTAACGAGTGCTGAGTTATGAAGTGTGAGAATCGAGTTCCGAGCATTCAAGACTCAGCACTCAGGACTCGGCACTCAGCACTTCGGTGGGAGTAGCGATGAAACAACTTTTTTCAATCCTTCTAGTCGTCGCGGTGGTGGTTGTGGCCGCAATAGCCCAAGCGCAGCAGCCGAAGAAAGTCCCTCGGATAGGATATCTCATTTCCCCTCCCTTTCCTCTATCGTGCGCCCGCGTCGAAGCTTTGCGGGAGGGGCTGCGCGAACTCGGCTACGTGGAGGGAAAGAATATTGTCATTGACTGGCGATCCGCCGAAGGAAAATTCGAGCGCCACCAGCGCTCGCGGCCGAACTGGTGCGTCTCAAGGTAAACATCCTCGTTACGACCGGTCCGCAATGCAACCCGCGCCGCCAAGGAAGCGACTGTTACGATTCCCATTGTCATGACATATGATACCGATCCTGTTGGGCAACAGATTCGTCGCCAGCCTGTCGCGGCCCGGAGGAAACATAACTGGACTTGTCTGCGCTTTCCCCGGAATTGAGCGGAAAACAACTAGAGCTTCTGAAGGAGATCTTTCCTAAGCTTTCGCGCGTAGCCGTTGTCGGGACTTCAACCAACCGGCAAATCGAAAACCTTAAAGGAGATAGAACTCGCCGCAGAGGCATTCGGCGTGGAGATTCAATCTCTGGACGTTCTAGATTCCAAAGATGTTGAGCCTTCATTCCGAGCCGCGACCAAAGCGCGGGCTGACGCGCTGCTCCGCTGACGCCCGCGATCATCAGTCGATCACCGAAACAGATTATAAGACTGGCGCTGAAGAACCGGCTCCCGGCGATATACTCAGGCAAGAGTTTGTCGAAGACGGAGGACTTATTAGCTATGGAACAAGTTTTACCGACTTATCCCGCCGCGCCGCCACTTACGTGGACAAGATTCTGAAAGGCGCAAATCCCGCGGACCTGCCCGTCGAGCAGCCAACGAAGTTCGAGTTCGTCATCAATCTGAAAGCCGCCAAGCAGATCGGGCTGACGATTCCGCCGAATGTGCTGGCGCGGGCGGATCGGGTCATTAGATGACAGTGCTGAGGACTGAGGGATGAGGACTGAGCGAAAAGATCAAAAACGCACGCGGGAAAAATTACAAAGATTGATACTTCGAGCGCTCATGTCTCAGCACTTGGTCCTATATTTTTCACTATGTGCCATGTTCTTTGTGCTCTGCTTGTCCGCCGAGGCGCAGGAGCGAACAAGGATGCCTCGGATCGGATACCTGAGCGGCGTTTCCCCTTCCGCTGAAACGGCGCGCCGCGAGGCGTTTAGTCGGGGGCTGCGCGAGCTTGGCTACGTCGAGGGAAAAACCATTATTGTCGAGCATCGTTATTCCGAGGGAAAGTACGACCGCCTGGCCGGGCTCGCGACCGAGCTGGTGCGCCTAAAGCTGGACCTGATCGTTACAGGAGGTAGTCCCTCGACCCGCGCCGCCAAGGAAGTGACCGGCACCATTCCCATTGTGATGACCAATGATCCCGATCCGGTGGCCAATGGGTTTGTCGCAAGCCTGGCGCTACCGGCTGGAAACGTCACGGGATTGTCGACCCTAGCTCCAGAACTGAGCGGTAAACGACTAGGGATTTTACGAGAAGTTATTCCCACCATTACTCGCATTGCAGTGCTTGCAACATCGAGTAGCCCAGCCTACGCGCCGGTCAAAAATGAGATCGACCTCGCCGCCAAGGCTCTGAAGCTCCAGCTTCAATACCAAGACGTTTTGGATGGCAAAGACATTGAACCGGCGTTTCGAGCTGCGACCAAGCTTCGAGCGGATGCGCTCATCACGCTCAACAGCGGTATCCTGGTTTCTCAAACCGCCCAGATTGTGTCGCTCGCCGAAAAGAACCGGCTCCCGGCAACGTATACCCAAGTTGAGTACGTTGACGCCGGAGGACTGATGTTTTACGGCGTGAACCTCGTCGATTTGTCGCGCCGCGCCGCCACGTATGTGGACAAAATTTTGAAAGGCGCCAAGCCGGCTGATCTTCCTGTAGAGCAACCAACGAAGTTCGAGTTCATCATCAATCTCAAAGCGGCGAAGCAGATCGGACTAACCATTCCACCGAACGTGCTGGCAAGGGCGGACAGAGTGATTCGATGAGGATCAAGATGGTGTGGCGCTCAGACGATAGTAAAGCTGTAATAGCGCAGTCCGTTAAGCGGGGAAGCTTTCTGCGAACGATTCTATTGGTTTCGATCGGTATTCTTATCTTGCCGAGGGTTTCTGTTGCGGGCGGTCCGTGGAAAGGCCAGGTCGTCGATGCGGAGACGAAGCAACCTGTGGACGCAGTGATCGTCATTGCGGTGTGGTCCACTTTGCAGGCTGGGGGAACAGTTGTCCTTGGCTATGTTGATTCAGAAGAGGTGCTCACTGGAGAGGACGGAAAATTCAACATCCCGGCAAAAAAATTTACCTGGGAGCCACGGCTTTACCTCTTTAAGCCCGGGCATGGACACTGGCGGTTTCAGGGAGAGGACGAGTGGTCGAAACTTGATCCTTCTGAAAGACGTAAACGCTACATGGAAGCGGACACGCAACTCGCGGGAAACGGCGTCACGATCGAATTGGTTCCTCTCAAATCACGCTTAGAACGTCGACAATTTTACCAGACTCCGCGGCCAGGTCCGTTTGGTCACGTACCGCCGGACAAAATGAAGCGTTGGCAGCAGGCAGATGAGGCGGAACGCGCATATCTGGGGTTGCTGCTCCGATGAACGGCCATCCAGCAATTGACATTTTGGATCCCGGATCGCGGTCCGGGACAAGCTTTCGATTGCCGATGGTTCGACATAGCTCACCACAGGGTTTCGATTAAGGGAATCAAACAGATGAAGAGAATCTTTCGGCTTCAATTGTTGGTGTGTCCATCCGACAATCGGAAATCCAAAACCTGTCCCTCGAAAAACTCAGGGCAGGCTCTGAGCATTGCCGAAGTATCCAAAATCGAAAATTGGTGGGGATTGTTGCTCTCATTATCGCGTTCGCCATGTGTGGAGCTGCGGCCACGGCGCAGCAGCCAACGAAAATCCCCCGGATAGGATACCTAACTGCCTCCACCCCTTCCACGATGTCGGCCCGCGTCGAGGCATTGCGACAAGGTCTGCGCGAGCATGGCTACGAAGAGGAAAAAACATCGTCATTGAGTGGCGATTTGCGGAGGGAAAACTAGATCGCCTTCCAGCGCTCGCCGCTGAGCTAGCGCGTCTCAAAGTCGATGTCATCATCACAAGTGCTCCGCCGGCAACCCTGGCGCTCAAAGAAGCAACTTCGACCATTCCGATTGTCATGGCACAGGATAGCGATCCTGTTGGAAGCGGGTTCGTCGCCAGCCTTGCGCGGCCGGCGGGAAACTTGGCCAAGCAGTGGCCCTCGATCACGCGCATGAAGCCCCACCCTGTCGACGCCGACGAGTGGAAGGATGTGCGGGAAAAACGCCACCTGCTGGAGCGCTGATCCCGCGCGCTGCCCTGGTTCGGCGCCGCGCGCAGCCCGGCCGCCAGCGCATCGTGTCGGGCAGCTGGATCTCCCCGCTCGTTGAGTGGACGATCACAGGACAAAGCGGCCTGACCAATTTGGTTTACTATTCCCTCGCTCGTAGGGAGGAAACCCCAGTTGGAAACCTGTGTGTTGAGCGGAGCGTCGCGTGCTATATCACCTGCATGAGTTGCAGCGCCGTTTCTTGAACCCTCTGTCGGTGTGGGCCCAGGCCACATCCGAACTCTTCTCCAGCCCCTACAGCCCACTTTCCTATACGCCGCTGTCGCGCCGCCTGTCTGCGGGCTATGACCTGCTGCATCGTGTCGGCAAGCAATACGAGAAGCCCGAGTTCAGCCTGAAGTCGACACGCATCGGCGACATCGACGTGCCGGTGGTCGAGGAAGTGCAGATCGAAAAGCCGTTTTGCCGGCTGCTGCACTTCAAGCGCGTCTTTCCCGGCAAGTCGAAGCGCCCGGCCGACCCGCGGGTGCTGATCGTGGCGCCGCTGTCCGGGCACCACGCGACGCTGCTGCGCGACACGGTGCGCACGCTGCTGCCCGACCACGACGTCTGGATCACCGACTGGATCGACGCGCGCCTGGTGCCGATCGCCGCCGGGCCGTTCCATCTCGACGACTACGTCGACTACGTGCGTCGAGTTCGTCCGCGCGCTCGGGCCCGACGTGCACGTGATCTCGGTGTGCCAGCCGACGGTGCCGGTGCTGGCGGCGGTCTCGCTGATGGCCGCCGCAACGACCCGAAGCTGCCGCAGTCCATGACGATGATGGGCGGCCCGATCGACACGCCGCAAGAGCCCGACCGCGGTCAACGACGCTCGGCCATCCGCAAGAACTTCGAGTGGTTCGAGAACCACGTCATCCAAGGTGCCGCCGGCCTACCCGGGCTACCGGCGCAAGGTCTACCCGGGCTTCCTGCAGCACGCGGGCTTCGTCGCGATGAACCCGGACCGGCACATCAATTCGCACTGGGACTTCTACCTCGACCTCGTCGAGGGCGATCTGGACGACGCCGAGGGCCACCGCGCCTTCTACGACGAGTACAACGCGGTGCTCGACTGCCGGCCGAGTACTACCTCGACACGATCAAGATCGTGTTCCAGGAGCACCGGCTGCCGAACGGCACGTGGAAGGTCCGTGGCGAGCGCGTGCCGCCCGAGGCCATCAAGACGGTGGCGCTGTTCACGATCGAGGGCGAACTGGATGACATCTCGGGCAGCGGCCAGACCGCAGGCGGCGCACGACCTGTGCAACGGCATACCCAAGGCGCGCAAGAAGCACCTGACCGCGGAAGGCGCCGGCCACTACGGCATCTTCAGCGGCCGCCGCTGGCGCGAAATGATCGCGCCACAGATCAAGAGCTTCATCCGCGCGAGCGCCTGAGGCGCGTCGCGCGCCAAGCGTCGCGCGGACGCCCGTTCGCGAAGCCAGATCCACTGCGAGGCGGCCGATGTCCAGCCCTCCCGCTCCCTCCCTCACCGACCGCATCGACGCGCTGCTGCCGCAGACCCAGTGCACGAAGTGCGGGTACGACGGCTGCCGGCCCTATGCCGAAGCGATCACCGCCGCGACGCCGGGATCAACCAGTGTCCACCGGGCGGCGCGGCCGGAATCGCCAGGCTGGCGGCGCTGACCGGGCGCCAGCCCTGCCGCTGAATCCGGCCAACGGCTCGGAGCAGGCCTTGCGCGTCGCCATCATCGACGAATCCCTCTGCATCGGCTGCACGCTCTGCATCCAGGCGTGTCCGGTTGACGCAATCGTCGGTGCGGCGCGACTCATGCACTCCGTCATCGGCGAATGGTGCAACGGCTGCGATCTGTGCGTCGCGCCGTGTCCGGTGGACTGCATCGCAATGCTGCCCGTGCAGCCCGCCCGCGCATGGACCGAGGCGGACGCTCACGGTTCGCGTGAGCGCTATGGTGCCCGTCGGCAACGCCTCGCGGCCGAGCGCGAGGTGCGCGAACAGCGGCTGCTCCTCAAGGCGCATGCCAAGCTCGGAGAACTCGAAGAACGCCACGATCTTGCGCCGGACCAGCTCGCCCGCAAGCAGTCCGTGGTGCGTGCGGCAATCGAACGGGCGCGGGCACGGCGTGAGGCGATACCGAAGCCATGAATCCCGCCAAACGCCGAGCCATTTACGAGCAGCTGCGCAGCCTGAATCCGCACCCGCGGACCGAACTCGAATACGAAACTCCGTTCCAGCTGCTGGTCGCTGTGGTCCTTTCGGCACAGGCCACCGACAAGAGCGTCAACCTGGCGACACGAACGCTATTCAAGGTGGCGGCCACGCCGGCAGCCATCGCCAACCTCGGGGAGGAGCGGCTCGCCGAGTACATCAAGACGATCGGCCTGTACCGCACGAAGGCGAAGAACGTCATCGGCCTGTCGCGGCAACTGCTCGAACGCCACGGCGGCGACGTGCCGCGGGACCGTGCATCGCTCGAAGCCCTGCCCGGGGTCGGCCGCAAGACCGCCAACGTCGTGCTCAACACCGCGTTCGGCGAACCGACCATTGCCGTCGACACGCATATCTTTCGCGTCGCCAACCGCACCGGTATGGCGCCGGGCGCCGATGTCGAAGAGGTCGAACGGCGCCTGGAGAAGTTCACGCCCGACGAGTTCCGCAAGGACGCCCATCACTGGCTGATCCTGCACGGGCGCTACATCTGCAAGGCGCGATCGCCGGAATGCTGGCGCTGCCCGATCAAAGAGTGGTGCGAGTACCGCCCGAAGACCCCGGCGCCTGCGCCGCCGAAGTCCGGCTTTCCGCCCCGCCAAGGGACCTGAGTATGTTCACGCCGACGAAGGAGGAGGTTCGCCGCTTCTTCCGCGAAACCTGGCACAAGCACCGCGCGGGCCAGGTGCTGACCCCGATCGAAGCGATGGCGCTCGACTGGATCGTCGAGCACCCCGAATATCACGACGAACTGGCGAACCCGGGCGCCGACGACACCGAGTATCGCGTCGAGGATGGCCGCACCAATCCGTTCCTGCACCTTTCGATGCACCTGGCGATCGCCGAGCAACTGTCGATCGACCAGCCGCCCGGCATACGGACCGCGTACGAGCGGCTAGTACGGCGGCGCGGGGACGCGCACGCCGCCGCGCACGAAGTGATGGAGTGTCTCGGAGAAATCGTATGGACGGCGCAAAGGGCCGGCCAGGCACTGCCACCCGAAGAAATGAGCGCGCGCTACCTGGACTGCCTCGCGCGTCGCGCCGGCGAGGCCTGAGTTCGCGTCTCGCCGTGGCATCCCGGGATCACTGAGCCCCGTTGCGTCCTGCCGTCAGCGCTTGGCGTTTTCCAGCGGTCCCGGCAGGCCGCCCAGATAGGCGGCGAGGTTCTTGATGTCGGTCCGCGACAGCGGCTTGGCCAGTCCCGCCATGATCGCGTTCTTGCGAGTGCCGGTCTGGTAATCGCGCAGCGCCTTTTCCAGATAGTCCGGATACTGGCCCGCGAGTTTCGGATAGCTCGGGTCGACCGGGCTGGCGAAGTCCTTGCCATGGCACGCAGCGCACTGCGCCTGTGCGATTTCCTGACCCTTGGCAACGTCGGCCGCCTGCGCTGGAAACAACGTGCAGGCCGCCGCGGCTGCAAGAACAAATCTAGTCTTCATCATGGCCGCTCGCTCACTTGCCGCGTGCCGCGTAATAGGCGGCGACCGCGGAGATCTGCTGGTCCGTGAGTCCCTTGGCGATGCCGGTCATCGTCGGGTGGGCACGGTTGCCCTGGCGATAGTCCTTCAGCGCCGACTCCAGGTACTGCGGCGACTGGCCGCCGATCTTGGGCACGCGATAGACCTGAGGAAACGAGGCCTGGTAACCGGGAATCGAGTGGCAGCCGATGCACATCGATACCGGAGCATCGGCCGCCGGTGCGGGCCCACCCGCCTTCTTGTCCTGCGCCGCCGCCAGCAGCGGCAGGGTTGCCACAACAGCGGCGAGCAGCAAACGGTAAGACTTCATCCGCGGCATCCGTATGGTGTTTGATTCGTAGCGCAAGACCAGGCCATGGCCTGAAGCGCGGCCGGTTCATCCCCTCCCCAAGCCGGGCGCGATTGTAATCGACTCGGCGCCCCGATCCGGAGATGCCGCCACGAGCCGCTTCGGCGAGGACCCGTGCGTATACTCGACCGACCCATTCACTGCCCGATCCAGTCCATGTCGCGCTTCGAAGGCTCATCCACCTACGTCGCCACCGACGACCTGAAACTTGCTGTCAATGCCGCGCTGACGCTGCAGCGCCCGCTCCTGATCAAGGGCGAACCCGGCACCGGCAAGACCATGCTGGCCGAGGAGGTGGCGCGTGCTCTCAAGATGCCGCTGCTGGCCTGGCACATCAAGTCGACCACCAAGGCGCAGCAAGGCCTGTACGAATACGATGCCGTGAGCCGGCTGCGCGACTCGCAGCTGGGCGACGCGCGCGTCCAGGCGATCGAGAACTACATCGTCCGCGGCGTGCTGTGGCAGGCCTTCACGTCGGAGGAGCCATCGGTGCTGTTGATCGACGAGATCGACAAGGCCGACATCGAGTTTCCGAACGACCTGCTGCGTGAACTCGACCGCATGGAGTTCTACGTCTACGAGACGCGCCAGACGATCCAGGCGCGCCATCGCCCGCTGGTCGTGATTACGTCGAACAATGAGAAGGAACTGCCGGACGCGTTCCTGCGCCGCTGCTTCTTTCATTACATCAAGTTTCCGGACAAGGACACGATGCAGGCGATCATCGATGTCCACTTCCCCAAGCTGCGCAAGGAGCTGCTGCAGAACGCACTCGCTGTTTTCTTCGGCGTGCGCGAACTGCCGGGCCTCAAGAAGAAGCCGTCCACTTCCGAGTTGCTCGACTGGCTGAAGCTGCTGGTCGCAGAACAGATCCCGCCCGAAGCCTTGCGCTCGAAAGACGACAAGATCGCCGTGCCACCGCTCGCCGGCGCGCTGCTGAAGAACGAGCAGGACATGCATCTCTTCGAGAGGCTCGTCTTCATGGCGCGCAGCAACCGCTGAGGCCGCGATGATTGTTCCGCGGCCGGTTGTACTCGAAGGCCACGGCGTGCGGCTCGAACCGCTCGCGCGCGAGCACCACGATGGGCTCGTCGCCGCCGCGAGCGACGGTGACCTGTGGAACCTCTGGTTCACGTCGGTGCCCGAACCCGACCAGGCGCATGCCTACATCTCAGCCGCGCTCGCCGGCCAGGAGGCGGGCCATATGCTGCCGTGGGCCGTGCGCGAACTGGGCGCCGGGACTCTAGTCGGAACCACGCGCTACCACGACATCGTTACCGCCATCGACCGGGTCGAGATCGGCTACACCTGGTATGCGCGGCGCTGCCAGAGGACCCACGTGAATACCGCGTGCAAGCGGCTGCTGCTCGGGCATGCGTTCGACGAGCTTGGCTGCGCGGTGGTCGGCTTTCGCACCGACAACTTCAACTTCGCCTCGCAACAGGCGATCGCCGGCCTCGGCGCGAAGCAGGATGGCGTGATCCGCCACCACCAGCCACGGCGCGATGGCACCGTGCGCGACACGGTGATGTTCAGCATCCTGGCGGGCGAATGGCCGGACGTGAAGCGCCACCTTGAACTCAGGCTCGCCCGCCACCGCTGATCCGGTGCTGATGCGATGCTGATCGACTTCTTCTTCCACCTGCGCGCGGCGAAGCTCAAGGTCTCGATCAACGAGCTGCTGACGCTGCTCGACGCGCTCAAGCGCGGCGTCATCGGCCCGTCGATCGACGACTTCTATTACCTGTCGCGCGCCGCACTGGTCAAGGATGAAACGCAGTTCGACAAGTTCGACCGCGCCTTCGGCGAGTACTTCAGGGGCGTAACGACGACACTCGACTTCGCGAAGGAGATTCCGGACGAGTGGTTCAGGAAAGTGCTGGAGCGCGCGTTCACGCTCGAGGAGATCGCGAAGCTCGAGAAGCTCGGCTGGGACAAGCTGATGGAGGAGTTCAAGAAACGCCTCGAGGAACAGGACGGCGCGCACCACGGCGGCAACCGCTGGATCGGCTCCGGCGGGACCTCCCCGTTCGGGCATGGCGGCGTGCATCCGGAAGGGATCCGCGTCGGCGGGCCGAGCAAGGGCAACCGCTCGGCGGTCAAGGTCTGGGAGATGCGCGGCTACCGCGACTACGACGACAGCGTCGAGATCGGAACGCGCAACATCAAGGTGGCACTGAGAAGGCTGCGCCGTTTCGCGCGCGAGGGCGCCGATCTCGAGCTCGACATGCACGACACGATCGAGTCCACCGCCAAGAACGCCGGCTGGCTCGACCTCAAGCTGGTGCCGGAGCGGCACAACACCGTGAAGGTGCTGATGCTGCTCGACGTCGGCGGCACGATGGACGAACACATCAAGCGCACCGAGGAACTGTTCTCGGCGGCCAAGGGCGAGTTCAAGCACCTGGAGTTCTACTATTTCCACAACTGCGTCTACGAGTACCTCTGGCGCAATAACCGCCGCCGCTACACCGAGAAGTTCTCCACCTGGGACGTGATCCGCAAGTATCCGCACGACTGGAAACTCATCTTCGTCGGCGATGCGACGATGAGCCCGTACGAGATCCTGCAACCGGGCGGCTCGGTCGAGTACAACAACGACGAGGCAGGGGCCGTCTGGCTGCAGCGCTTCTTTGCCACCTTCCCGAAATCGATCTGGCTGAATCCCGAGCCGGAAGGGCTGTGGCAGTACCGCCAGTCGGTGTCGATCATCCGCCAGCTGGCCGGCGGAAAGATGTTCCCGATGACGCTGGAGGGCCTGACACGCGCGATGCGACAGCTGTCGAAGTAACCTTCAGCTACTGAACGGCGGTGCCGCCTTCAGTACTTCGTCCAAGGTCGTGATGCCTTTGGCGATCTTCTCCGCGCCCGAGACCCGCAGTGAGCGCAGGCCATCGCGCGCGGCCTGGCCGCGCACCTGGACCAGGTCGGAGCCTTCGGCGATTAGCTTGCGCATCGCGTCGGTCAGCACCAGCATTTCGATCAGCCCGGTGCGGCCCATGTAACCCGTTCGCCGGCACTCGAGGCAACCCACCGGCTTGTAGATCTTGTCGGGCACGTTGGAGCGCCACGGCGCAACGAGCTCTTTCCACAGCGCCGGGTCGACCGGATCGCCTACCGACTTGCAGTGCGGACACAGGGTACGCACGAGCCGCTGCGCCAGTACGCCGATCAGTGTTGCGTTGACGAGGTAATGGGGGATGCCGAGTTCGAGCAGGCGCGCGATCGACGCGGCGGCGTCGTTGGTATGCAGCGTCGAGAACACGAGGTGGCCCGTCAGCGCGGACTGCACCGCCATGTCGGCGGTCTCCTTGTCACGAATCTCGCCGACCATGATGATGTCCGGATCCTGTCGCATCAGCGCACGCAGGCCGTCGGCGAAGCCGAGGTCGATGCCATGCTGGACCTGCATCTGGTTGAGCGCCGGATCGACCATTTCGATCGGGTCCTCGACCGTGCTGACGTTGACCTCGTCGGTGGCCAGCTGCTTCAGCGTTGAATAGAGCGTCGTCGTCTTGCCGGAGCCGGTCGGCCCCGTCACCAGCACGATGCCAGACGGCCGATGGATCAGGTCCTCCCAGACCTTGGCTTCCTCCGGCGTGAAGCCGAGCTCGGCGTAGCTGCGCACGACGACTTCCGGATCGAAGATGCGCATGACCAGCTTTTCGCCGAAGGCGGTCGGCAAGGTCGAAAGACGGATCTCGACTTCGCGGCCAGCGTTCGGGCCAGTGGCTACCTTGGTCTTGATGCGGCCGTCCTGCGGCCGGCGCTTTTCCACCACGTCCATGCGGCCGAGCAGCTTGATGCGGCTGGTCATCGCGGCCATGACGCCGGACGGCACCTGGTAGACCTGATGCAGCACGCCATCGATGCGGAAGCGGGCGATGCCCTGCTCGCGCCGCGGCTCGAGGTGAATGTCGCTGGCGCGCTGGTCGAACGCGTACTGCAGCAGCCAGTCGACGATGTGGATGACATGCGCATCGTCGGCCTGGACTTTCCCGCCCAGTTCGACCAGCTGCTCGAAGCTGGACACCAGCGGAGAGGCGCCCGTCTTGGCCGCACCCTTGACCTGCTGCGCCAGCTTGTAGAACTCGGTCGTGTAGCGCGCGACGTCGAGCGGATTCGAAACGACGCGCTTGACCTTCTTCTTCGTGATCTGCTCGATCTCCCGTTCCCAGCCGGTCTGGAACGGCTCGCAGGTCGCGATCGTCACTTCGTCGCCGGTCATCGCGACCGGGAGGATCGAATAGGTCGTCGCATACGACGAGGACATCACGTCCACGACACGCGTGAAGTCGACGCGCAGCGGATCGATGTGAAAGTACGGCAGCGACGACTTCTGCGCCAGCCAATGCGTCAGCATCTCGAGGTCGATGAGCTTCCGCTCGCTGTTGGGCGTGCGGTAGTTCATCTCCGCCAGATTGACCAGCGGATTCCCGGCGCGATCACGTCCGCCCGAGATCTTGAATCGCTCGGCATCACTGGTCGCCAGCAGGCCGTCAGCGACCAGTTGCTTCAGGACGTAGCCGCCAGTGACGCGGCCGTTCGGCACGGCCGGCGCTGCGTGTCGCTCCCGCGCGGGTGGCGGTGCGGCAACCTTCAGCGCTGTGGCACCGTCCTTCGGGTTCATGCGACGAGGTTCATGCGGCCGGCTCGGAAGCCTTGTACCGCTTGGCGAGGTTCGCGGCGCGGTCCGGAGCGTTCTCGAAGTCCGCGACGACCGCGTCCACGGCGCGCTTGGTCAGTGCGACGCTTTCGAGCGGTTCGATGTACTTGCGCGCCAGGTAGGACTTCAACATGTCGGTCGAGAGCACGTGCGCCTTGTGATCGTGCTCGCCCGCGAACAGGAAGAGCGTCCGCAAAGGGCTCATCCAGCGCAGCTTGACACGCACGAACTCGGAGCCGTTCCACAGCTTGAACCAGTTGCCCCGCTGCCAGCGCCCGATTTCCTCCTGCACCCGGGCATCCTCGACCGGGTCGAGCCGCGCGATGTCGGTCAAGGGATCGGGCATGACGATGTCGGCGTGATGCTCCTGAGCCGCACGCATGATCTGCCCGGTCGGCACGCGGATGCCGCCCGGCACGGTCGTCACGGGGAACATCCCCGACAGCTGCATGCCATCGATCTTGGCACGCAGTTCCGAAGTGAGCAGGCTCGACTTGATGTAGGCCGCCTGGTCGACCGGCTTGACCGCCATCGCATGGGACTCCATCAGCTTGCCGAAGAACTGGTCCCGGTCCCGCTCCGAGACGTTGACGAGTCCCAGTCCGTCGCGCAGTACGCGCACCATGCCCGGAATGATCTTGACGAGCTTGCCGCGATCCTCGGTGCTGGCCTTGGGCTGCACCGACCATACGAGTTCGTGGATGACATCGCGGAACGCCTTGGCGAAACCCGGCTGGGCTTCGCTGCGCACGCTCGCAGCGACCAGCACCTTGACCCAGGGTCCGAGCAGGAACTCCTTGATGTATGGCTCGAGATCGACACGCTCGAAGGCACGGCGCACCTGGATCGTCGTGTTGATCGAGAGGATTTCGTGCTTCTCGGCGGCTTCGAGCGCCTTCTTGGCGCGCGAGACCGGATCGCTGTCCTCGATCGAGATGTCCGAGACGAAGCGATCGAATTCCGAGTAGATCTTGTCGAAAACCCCAAGATCGCTCTCGAAGTTCTTCAGGATCTCGGCGATAACGCGGTCGACTTCCTTCAGGTACTTCTGGTTGTCGTCACCGTAGGGCTCCCAACCCGTTGAAGTCCCGGCGATGCGGTCGATCAGCTTGCGGGCCGGGTGTGCGCTCGATGCGAAGAAGGCCGCGTCCATCAGCGCCGCCTTCAGTACCGGGAACTGAAGGCGCGAAATGCGTGCCTTGATCTCCGCAGGCACCTGCTTGTCGGACATGACGTGATCGAACAGCATGCCGACCAGTTCGATCGTGAGCTTGTCGACCGTGCGGGTCGACTTCGAGATCAGTTCGCCGCGAACCGAGCTGATGCTCTGGGACTGTGGCACCCCGGTGAATTCCCCCGTCTCGATGAACTCATCGAGACCGTGGCGCTGGATCTCACCGATCGAAGAAAGCAACTCCTCAGGTGCCGGCCCGAACGACGGCATGGCCGGCAGCCGCGAGCCACGGGCGTTGGACTGCAGGCGCGTCAACAGGCCGCCGAGCACTTCGTCGGGTTCCTCCGGTGCCGCCATGCCGCGCGACGACGCTTTCCCGGCCGACGGCCGGCCGGATCCGCGCGCCTCGTCCGAGCCCGTCCACTCGGCCGGCGTTGCCGAACCCGCCGCCCCGGCACTTCCGCCCCCGAACGAGGGCGCCTTGGATGACGCCAGACTACGGCGCACCGCGCGGACATCCACTCCATGATTGGCGAAGTGTTCGATCAGTTGCTGCACCACGCGTGCAAGCTCTTCACCCAACGGCTTTTCGAAACGCGTGAGCAGGAACCCCCATGCTTCCTTGTGCAGGTCACACTGCTCCGCGGCCCTCAGAAGCGCGCGCACATAGACATTCGGGCCTAGCGGGTTCTCGGCATTGCGAACCGAACTGCGCCCGATCACGTAGGCCACAACGAGATTCAGATCCCGCCAGCGCAGGTCTGCGTAACCGGCCACCTTGTTGGCGTGACGTTCGACCACGGTGTTGCTTTCGACCGAGATCGAATCGACCAGCGACAGCGTCTCGGCGTCCAGCGCCGCCGGAGCCAGCTGGACCCGACCGACCGTGATTTCGTGGAACGTCTGGTCCTGGGCTTCCCGCAGGTGGTCGAGGAAGGCGTGGTCGAGTTCCGTCGACTTGGATGCCAGCAGTCGCTGCAACAGCGGCGAACTGACATCGAAGTCCCAGGTTCCGGAGAGCTCGTCGAGAATCGACTTGCAGATCTCCGGGAAGGCGACCGTCATCAGCTCGTTGGAAATCGCAAGCGCCGACTTCATCAGCGCCGATGCCTGCGCGGCGGTGATGCGCGCAAGCTCGCCGACGGGGCGGGGCGCTTCGGGGCTTTGCTCAAACTCCATTGAGATTCTGACCGCGTGTGGGCCGTCCGGCCCTCAGAGAGGTTTCGACTCTATCGGCGTGGGGCCGTCTGTCAAGTTACATATGGGCGCGAGAACCCGCCAATTATGCGGGTTGTGTCATATCTTCAGCCGATCCCCGAGGCCATTGACCTCCCCCAACTCCCGCGACCAACGTGCAAGGGGCAGCCGCCACGCCGCTTCCAGCGCCCGGGCACGCCGTTCCACCGCGGCCAGTGACTCGTCGATACGCGGACCGGTCAGGCCAAAGACGACATGGTTTCCTTCGTCGACCGCGGGCAGCGCAAGTACGCGGCCGTCAAACGCGTCGCTGATGGCCCGGAAGCTCGGATCGAAGCGACTGCCGAACAGGTTGAAGCACGCGACTCCGGGCCGTCGCAGTACCCGGCGGCACAGTTCGTAGAACTCGACATCATCGAACACGGGGCCGCGCGCCGCGGCGTCGTAAAGATCCACCTGCAGCCAGTCGGCACGCCCAGCGCGTCGACGATCACCCAGATACTCGCGCGCATCCGCCTGCACCACCTCCAGGCGCTCGTCGTCCGGCGGCAATGTGAACGAGCGACGCGCGGTGTCGACGACCTGCGTGCTGATCTCGACCACGGTAATGCGCGCGGACGGCAGGTTCCGGTAGCAGAACTTCGTCAATGCCGCGGCGCCGAGACCGAGCTGGACGATGCGTTCCGGGCGGGCGATGAACAGCGCGCAGGCCATCATCTGCTGCTGGTAGGCGAGCTCGAGTTGCCAAGGACGCGCGATCCGCATCGCGCCCTGGACCCAGGGCGTGCCGAAGTGCAGGTAGCGGATGCCGTCCTCCTCGGACAGCGTCACGGCGCTGCGCCCCCGCCGGCGCACGTCAGGCCGGCTGCGCCGCAGGTGCGCTGAGGTCGCGCATCACTTCGCCTACCGCGCGCTCGAACAGCGGCGACTGCTCGGCGGCGCGTATGCGACCCGCTCGCACGTAGCCCCGCAGCACGAGCGGCGCCAGCGAATGGGCCTTGCCGGTTTCGGCCGACGTGAAGAGGTAGAAGTTGCGTCGGGGGCTGATCCAGCGCAGGCGGACGCGCTCGACCTGCTGTCCGGTGTAGAGGTCGAACCACGAGCCGCGCTCCCAATGCTCGATCATCTGGTCGATCTGCTCGTCCGACAGTTGCTCGATCGGGATCATTTCCTCGGGCGCCACAGTCGGCGGCGAGTCGAGCATGTTGACCTCGGCCTGGTTGGCCGCCGCCGCGCTCTGGATGGCCGATGCCGGGATCGTCAGCTGCTCGAGCACCTCGCCCAAGACGGGGGGCGGTGGCTCCTCGATCTTCACCTCGTCGAGGCGCTGCTTCAGTGCGGCAGCATCGACCGGCGGCGCCGCGCCGTAGGCAACCTCGAGCGCCTTGACAGCCTGCGCATGCGACGACATCAGCCGGGTGAAGAATTCCTGCGTCTGCGTCGGCGCGTACTCGATCAGCTGCAACCCTTCCCGCAGCGTATTCAGCACGGCCGGGATGGTCTTGACGAGCCGCTTGCGGTCATCCGGGTTGATCTTCGGCTGCACGCTCCAGACCAGGTCCGGGACCATGTCGCGGAACTTGCGGGCGTAGTCCGGCTGCGAGCGCTCGCGCATCGTCGCGGTGACCATCACCTTGACCCACGTGTCCAGCAGGAACTCGCGCAGATAGGACTCGAGCTGCACGCCATCGAAAGCGCGGCGGATGCCGATCGCCGCGTTGATCGACATCACCTCGCGGTTTTCGGCCTCTTCAAGCGCGCGCTTGGCGCGCACGACCGGATCGTCGTCGCGGCCGCGCTCCTCGGCAAGATACTTTTCGAACTCTTCGAGGGCCTTCTCGAAGATCGACGGCCCTTCGTTGATCGCGACGACCACGGTGTCGACCGCGCGGTTGACCTCGGCGAGATAGCGCTGGTTCTCCTCGCCCTCCGGGATCCAGCCGACCGCGGTGCTGGCGATGCGGTCCATCAGTCGCCGCGCGGGCTGCAGCGGCGAGACGAACAGATCCGAGTCCGACAGCGCAACCTTCATGATCGGGAACTGCAGCCGCGAAAGCGCGGTCTTGATCTCCCCGGGCAGGTGCTTGTCCTGGTGAATGCGGTCGAACAGCATGCCGACCAGCTCGATCACCAGCTTGTCGATTTGCTTGGTGGCTCGCTCGGCGACATGCGCTCGCAGTTGCGCCTCGTCGCGCTCGCTGATGGCAACGGCCGAGGCCGAGCCGCTGCGGGACGCGACCGCCGCCAACGCGTTCAGGCGCTGCACTTCGTTGATCGATGCCAGCAACCCCGGGTCGATCGCCGCAAATTGCACCGGAGTCCCCGGCGCAACGGCCATCGCCGACGACGGCGCGGCGACACCTGTATTTGCGAATCCGGCGGCTCCGGGCGCCACCGGAGTCGCGAGGTCGGTGCGTTCGAACAATGGCCCGGTAGGCATGCCGGTCGCCGGTGCGATCGGCACCGCTCCAACCGGCGCCGGTCCCACCATCGGAACCTTCATGCGCTGGTAAAGAGCGCTGAGCAGCTGCTCCGCAGTCGCGCCGGTGATGGCGCCGGCGGAGCCGCCGCCCTGCGACGGTCGTCCCGCGGCCACGAAGGTATTGCGGAAGCCCGCCATCGAGTTCTTGAAGGCCGAGGCCGCGCCGGTGCGCTCCTCGATGCCCTGCTGGCGCAGCTGCCGGGTGAGTTCCCCGTACATCTCGCCCAGCGGACGGGCCAGCGCGTCGTCATAGGCCTTGATGACGGCTATCCGCTGGTCGCCCTTGAAGCCCAGCGCCTCGACCGCTTCGCCGAGCGCGCTGCAGTAGTGGATCGGATGAAATGGATTCTGGCGGTCGCCGAGGCCGGGCACCTTGAGCGCGACGGCGAGCAGCTGAGTGAGATCCGGGAAGTGTTCCTCGACAGCATTGCGGAGGCGCGCCGCAAAGCGATCGAGCATCATCTTCTCTTCCATCTGGTCGTAGCCGACCAGTGACAGGGCCCCGGCTCGGCCCTCGGGCTTGTCCTGCGGCTGAGGCGGCTTCTCTGCCCCGTCGCGGAACAGCTCGTCGAACGCAGCATCGATTTCGCGATCGACCGCCGTGAAGAAGGCGCTCGAGAACTCGCGCTGATCCACCAGCAGGCGGCGCACGGACTTCTTCAGCGTGGCGGACGCCTGCTCGTCCTCGTCGATGACCTGGATCGCGTCACGCGCGGCCGTGGGCAGCAGCGGCTCCAGCGCCTTGCGCATTGTGGCCCGCAGCCAGACGATGACGCGCTGCGCCGATGCGCGCGTGGCCTTGCCGGATCCCGCTGTCGTCGTCGTGCTCATTCAGACTCGAAATTTTCCCCACGGCACATTGGGTGGCAAGGGTAGCCGATCCCGGCTCCAGGCGCGCTTCGGAACTGCCGTCAATCCTTGACGGCGGCCACCTGGGTTCAGCGCACCTCGTGCCACCACGCCGCCCATAGCTCGAGCTTCTGCTCGAGGCTGCGGCCGGCATGAGCGGGACTGGTGGACGGTAGCACCGCGGTTGCGAACCCCGCTTGGTCGAAAAGCGGCCGAAATCGACCGGCTGCCAAGCCATTGAAGGCCACAGAGCGCAGCCGCGGCGCCAGGCGGCGTAAGCGGGCAAAGGCATTCGGCTGCGGGTGCCGGATCGCCGTGTCAGCACTCCCGGCCCGGTCGCAGGCACCGTAGACGTCCCAGATGCCCACGCGATGCGCGAGAACGCGCGGGATGCGCTCCTCATAGGCAAGTTCGGGCAGCGGCTCCCCGAGCAAGCGACCCAGGATCGGCCAGAACTGGTTGCGCGGATGCGCGTAATACTGGCCCGCCGCCAGTGAGGCGGCCGACGGAAAGCTGCCGAGGATCAGGCGCTCGACGTTCCGATCGATGATCGGCGGGAACCCGCGCAGAGGCGGCGCGTCAGCGACAACGGGTTGTCTGCGAACCACCGGCTCGGGCTACGTCGCCTCGGCGCCCAGCAGCAGCCGGTTCACGCGCTGGACAAAGGCCGCCGGCTCGTCCAGCTGGCCGCCTTCGGCGAGCAGCGCCTGATCGAACAGCAGCTGTGACCAGTCCGCCACGTCGTGCCCGCTCGCCTTCAGCCGGGCGACCAGCGGGTGCGTCGGATTGAGTTCCAGGATCGGCCGCGACTCCGGCCCCTTCTGCCCGGCCGCTTTCAGCAGGCGCTGCAGGTGCCCGCTCATTTCGTGCTCGTCGCTGACCAGGCAGGCGGCGGAATCGGTCAGCCGGAACGTGACCCGCACGTCCTTCACCGTCTCGCCCAGTGCTGCTTTCACACGAGCGATGAGATCCTTGTACTCGTCCTCGGTCTTCTGCTGCTCGGCCTTCTCCTGCTCGTCGGCGAAGGTCCCGAGATCGAGCCCGCCCTTCGCGACCGAGGCCAGCGCCTTGCCGTCGAATTCGTGCAGGTACGAGAGCATCCACTCGTCGACCCGCTCCGTCAGCAGCAGCACTTCGATCCCCTTCTTGCGGAAGATCTCCAGGTGCGGGCTCGAGCGTGCGCCGTCGAGTGTGTCGGCCGTCACGTAGTAGATCTTGTCCTGGCCTTCCTTCATGCGCCCGATGTAGTCCTTCAGCGCGACCGTCGGCTCCTCGCCGCCCGGCGCCGTCGAGGCAAAGCGCAGCAGCGTGGCGATGCGCTCACGGTTGGCTGCATCGTCGCCGATGCCTTCCTTCAGCACCTGGCCGAACTCCTTCCAGAAGGTGGCGTACTTGTCCTTCTGGTTCTCGGCCAGCTCCTCGAGCAATGCCAGCACGCGCTTGGTGGAACCTTCGCGAATCGCCTTGACGTCGCGGGACTCCTGCAGGATTTCGCGTGAGACGTTCAGTGGCAGATCGCTGCTGTCGATGACGCCGCGCACGAAGCGCAGGTACGGCGGCATCAGCTGCTCGGCGTCGTCCATGATGAAGACGCGCCTGACGTAGAGCTTGATGCCATGGCGCTGGTTGCGGTCCCACAGGTCGAACGGCGCCCGTGCCGGGACGTAGAGCAGCTGCGTGTACTCGGTTCGCCCTTCTACGCGGCTGTGGGTCCAGGCCAGCGGCTCGCCGAAGTCGTGCGAGACATGCCGGTAGAACTCCTGGTACTGCTCGTCGGTGATGTCGGACTTGGCTCGTGCCCACAGCGCATTCGCCTGGTTGACCGTCTCGTCCTCGTCAGCGGCGATCATCTCGCCCTTGTCCTTGTCCCACTTCTCGCCGCGCATGCGGATCGGCGCGGAAATGTGATCTGAGTATTTCGAGACGATCGACTTCAGCCGGAAGCCTTCAAGCAGCTCGTCCTCGCCCTCCTTCAGGTGCAGCGTCACGTCGGTGCCGCCTACCGCCCGCTCGGCCGGTTCGATCGAGAACTCGCCGCCGCCGTCACTCTCCCAGCGCACCGCCTCAGCGGCCGGCGCACCGGCCCGGCGCGTGACGACCGTCACGCGGTCGGCAACGATGAAGCTGGAATAGAAGCCGACGCCGAACTGCCCGATCAGCTGTGCGTCCTTCTGCTGGTCACCGGTCAGCTGTGCGAAGAATTCGCGCGTGCCCGATTTGGCGATCGTGCCGAGGTGATCGATCGCTTCCTGCCGGCTCATGCCAATGCCGTTGTCCGATACGGTGATCGTGCGCGCGGCCTTGTCAACGCTGACGCGAATCGAGAGCTCGCCCTGCCCCTCCATCAGGGCCGGTTGCGCAATCGATTCGAAGCGCAGTTTGTCGAGCGCGTCCGACGCGTTGCTGATCAGTTCGCGCAGGAAGATTTCCTTGTTGCTGTACAGCGAATGGATCATCAGCTTCAGCAGCTGCTTGACCTCCGCCTGAAATCCCAGCGTTTCCTTCGCGGCAGCTTCCGTGGCCTGCATCTTTCACTCCTGTCGGGGTTGGTGTCGCAACCGGCGGCGACATTGCCGAACCTTGAATGGGGTCGAAGACCGGATTATCAAGAACTTCGGGCGGTGTTCCCGACGCGGGACGCGGCGCCCATTTCACGGGCGACACGCCCGGCCGTCGTGCGGAACGCGCGCACAACGGGCGAAGTGTCGCCGCGGCGCCACGCAATGGCCGTCCGCACTGGCGGCGACCGTTCCACCAGCGGCCGGTATTCGATCCCGCGCAACTGGATGCTGCGCGCCGACGCCGGCACCAGCGCAACGCCGATACCGGCGGACACCAGGCCGGCAACGGCATGGGTCTGGCTCGCCTCCTGCGCAACCAGAGGCGCGAAACCTTTGCTGCGACAGAACTCGGTCACGAGGTCATGCAACACCAGACCCGGCGAACGCTGGAACATCACAAAGGGAAGGCCGGCCAGCCGGCGAGCCGACACGCGCAACAGCTGCGTCAGCGGATGACCGGCCGGAAGCGCCACCACCAGGGGCTCGCGCAGCAGCACGCTCGCTTCGAGCGCCTCGTCCGGCACCGGGGGACGCACGAAGCCAACGTCGATGTCGCCCTTGCCCAGCGCCTCGAACTGCTGCGGCAGCGTCATTTCACGCAGCTCGAGCCGAACCTTGGGAAACTGCGCCCGAAACTCCCTCAGCACGGACGGCAGCACCGTGTACACGGTGGCCGACATGAAGCCGATCATCAGGCGACCCACCTCGCCGCGCTGTGCGGCCTGGGCTGTCGCGATGGCGTTCTCAGTCTGCGCCAGGATGGCGCGCGCATGCTCCAGCAGGGTGGCGCCGGCGTGAGTGAGTGCCACGCGGCGGCGGCTGCGGTCGAACAGCTGCGTGCCCAACTCGCGCTCCAGCGCCTGGATCGACAGCGTCAACGGCGGTTGCGTCAGCGCAAGCCGCTGCGCGGCCCGCCCATAGTGCAGTTCTTCGGCCAACACGACAAAGTGACGCAGGTGTCGCAGTTCCATTGATATGCCCGACAAATCAATCCCTCAGTAAAGATATATTGGACGTCAACTTGGCGCAGGTCTAGCCTCCGACCTCACCACGCTCGCAGCAGCACCGCCGCCCGCGTTCCGTTGAAGAGGAGACTCCCGATGCAACGACTCATCGCCATGGCCCTTGCCGGCTTTGCCAGCCTGATCGCCTGCGCGCCGGCGCAGGCGGCCTTCCCGGACAAGCCGGTCACGATCATCGTTCCGTTCCCGCCCGGCGGCTCGACCGACATGGTCGCCCGCACGCTCAGCACCCGGTTGAGCGCGGCGCTCGGGCAGCCGTTTCCGGTTGAGAACAAGCCGGGCGCGACCGGCGCCATCGGTGCGGCGCAGGTGAAGCGCGCGCCGGCCGATGGCTACACAATCCTGGTCGCGTCCATCGGCGTGTACGCGACCAATCCGTTCCTGCAGAAGAACCTCCCCTACGACCCGGCCAAGGACTTCGACCTGCTGACGGTCGCGGTGCGGGCGCCGAACGTGCTGGTGGTGAATCCCTCCGTTCCCGCCAAGACCGTCGCGGAATTCGTCGAGTACCTGAAGAAGAATCCGGACAAGATCTCGTTCGCCACCTCGGGTGCTGGCTCCTCGGACCACCTGACGACCGCGCTCTTCTGGCAGCGCACCGGGACGACCGGAATCCACACGCCGTACAAGGGCGGCGCGCCCGCGATCTCCGATCTGCTGGGCGGACATGCCAACGCATCGTTCCAGAACGTCAATGCGGTGCTCACCCACATCCGCAGCGGCAAGCTGCGTGCGCTCGCCGTCACCGGTGACAAGCGTTCGAGCGTCCTGCCCGACGTTCCGACGCTCGCCGAGGCCGGCGTCAAGGATGTCGACGTCTACTCGTGGCAGGCCGCCGCGGCACCCAGGGGATTGCCGAAGGACGTTCGCGACAAGCTCGCGTCCGCCATCGTCGCGGTGCTGAACGAGCCGCAGGTCCGGCAGAACCTGACCGACCAGGGCTTCGAAGTCGTCGGCAACACGCCCGAGCAGTTCGATCGATTCCTGCAGCAGGAACTGGCGCGCTGGAAGACCGTGATCGAAACCGGAAAGATCACGATCGACTAGGCACTCGACAGAATGTCTTCGAAACCGACCGACGTTCCACGGTCGGCACTGGCGGTTCCACGCATTGCATCGGTCGAGGTCGTTCCGGTCGCCGGGCGCGACGGCATGCTGCTCAACCTGAGCGGCGCGCACGGTCCGTTCTTCACGCGCAACCTGCTGATCATCACCGATACCGCCGGCCAGACCGGTGTCGGTGAAGTGCCGGGCGGCGAACGAATCCGCCAGACGCTGGACGACGCGCAGCCTCTCGCTATCGGTCGTCCGCTGGGCGAGGTCAACGCGATTCTCGACGAGATGCGCCGTCGTTTCGCCGAGCGCGACGCCGGCGGCCGCGGCGCGCAGACCTTCGATTTGCGGGTGGCGATCCACGCCGTCACGGCCTACGAGTGTGCACTGCTCGACCTGCTCGGGCAGACCCTGGGCGTCCCGGTCGCAGCGCTGCTCGGCGAAGGGCAGCAACGCGCCAGCGTGCCGGTTCTCGGTTACCTCTTCTATGTCGGTGACCGTGCCCGCACGGACTTGCCCTATATCGCCGAGCCCGATGCCGACGATGAATGGTTGCGACTGCGCCACGAGCCTGCCCAGACACCGGAGGCGATCGTGCGGCTGGCAGAAGCAGCCCAGGCGCGCTATGGCTTTGCCGACTTCAAGCTGAAAGGAGGCGTGCTGCGCGGTGAGGAAGAGGTGGAAGCGGTGCGCGCGCTCAAGTCACGCTTTCCACGCGCACGCATCACGCTCGATCCCAATGGTGGCTGGCTGCTGCGCGATGCGATCCGGCTGCTGCGCGATCAGCGCGACGTGCTGGCCTACGCGGAGGATCCGTGTGGCGCCGAAGATGGATTTTCCGGCCGTGAAGTCATGGCCGAATTCCGCCGGGCCACAGGCTTGCCGACCGCCACCAACATGGTGGCCACCGACTGGCGCGAAATGCGACATGCCGTCCAGCAACAGGCGATCGACATTCCGCTGGCCGACCCACACTTCTGGACGATGCAGGGCTCGGTGCGGGTGGCACAACTATGCCGCGATTGGGACCTCACGTGGGGTTCGCACTCGAACAATCACTTTGACGTGTCGCTGGCACTGTTCACGCACGTTGCCGCCGCCGCGCCCGGCCGCATCACCGCGATCGACACCCACTGGATCTGGCAGGACGGCCAGCACCTGACTCAGTCGCCCTTGCGCATCGTCGATGGCCAGATCCGCGTTCCGACCGAACCTGGTCTCGGCGTGCGGCTCGATCGGGCTGCCGTCGACGCCGCCCATCAGCTGTATCGTAGGCACGGCCTGGGAGCGCGCGACGATGCACTGGCCATGCAGTACCTGATGCCCGGCTGGACCTTCGATCCCAAGCGCCCCTGCCTCGTACGCTCATGAAAGGCCACCATGCGTGAGAACCGGTTGCGCGCCCTGTGGGCCGAAGGACGGGCCGCCGTCAATGGCTGGCTCGCCATTCCGAGCAGCTTCTCGGCCGAGGTGATGGCGCACCAGGGCTGGGACTCGCTCACGATCGACCTGCAGCACGGCGTGATCGACTACCCAGCAGCCGTGACGATGCTGACCGCTATCTCGACCACCAGCACGGTGCCGGTGATACGCGTGCCCTGGCTCGAGCCTGGCATCCTGATGAAGTCGCTCGATGCCGGCGCCTACGGCGTGATCTGTCCGATGGTCAACACGCGCGATGACGCCGCGCGCCTCATCGCCTATACGAACTACGCGCCGCGCGGCACTCGCAGCTTCGGGCCGATCCGGGCGTTGCTCTATGCCGGCGCCGACTATCCGCAGCACGCCGATCGCACCATCGTGCGCTTCGCGATGATCGAGACCGCGCAAGCGCTCGACAACCTCGATGCCATTCTTTCCGTCGAAGGGCTCGATGCGATCTATATCGGTCCGTCCGACCTCTCGCTGGCTCTGGGCTGCAAGCCGGCCTTTGACGAGGTCGACCCGCCGGTCGCCGCGGCGATTGAACACATTCTCGAACGGGCGAAGGCGCATGGCGTGGTGGCGGGCATACACAACGGCAGTCCCGAGGCGGCTCGTGCACGCGTCGCGAAGGGCTTCCGCTTCGTCACCGTCGGCTCGGATGCGCGATTGATGGCCGCCGGCGCACAGCAGGTGCTGGCCTCCATGCGCGGCTAGGCCCGCGTTCTCCGAATCCGGCGCGACTTGCGTTGAAGCCCGACGAACGTCGGCTAGAGTGCGCGCGTGCCGCCGCCCACACAAGTCACGCCACCTCATCCGCCACACGAGTCCCGTGGCCTGCTGCTCGGATTCATCGGCGTTCTGATCTTCAGCCTGACGTTGCCGATGACACGCGTCGCGGTTGCTGAGCTCGACCCCTGGCTGATCGGACTTGGGCGCGCGGTGGTGGCTGCGATCCCGGCCGCGCTATATCTCGCGTGGCGCCGGGTACCGCGCCCCGGACGCGATGACTGGTCGCCATTGGCCGCCGTAGCCATTGGCGTCATCGTCGGCTTCCCGGTCTGCTCATCGATCGGCATGCAAACGGTGCCGGCCTCACACGGCGCCATCGTGATCGGCCTGCTGCCGCTGGCAACGGCGCTCTTCGCCGCCTGGCTGGGTGGCGAGCGCCCGTCGAAGGCATTCTGGCTGTTTGCGGTCGCCGGCAGCGCCGTCGTACTCGTGTTTGCATGGCACAGCGGTGGCGGCGGGTTTGCGAGCGGTGACCTGTGGCTGCTCGCGGCCGTCGTGCTGGCTGCGTTCGGCTATGCGGAAGGCGGCCGGCTCGCGCGCGCGATCGGCGGCCCGGAAGTGATCTGCTGGGCGCTGGTCGTGACAGCGCCGCTCCTGCTGGTGCCGGTCGCCTGGCTGGCGTGGCGACAGCCGTGGCCTGTCGCCACGACGACCGTGCTCGCGTTCGGATATGTCACGTTGTTTTCGCAGTTTTTGGGATTCTTCGCCTGGTACCGCGGACTGGCCGAGGGAGGCCTGGCGCGGGTCGGGCAGGTCCAGTTGCTGCAGGTATTCCTGACGATCGGGTTCGCCGGGCTCCTGTTCGGCGAAACGATCGATCCGGCCACCTGGGGCTATGCCACGCTCGTCGTTGCGCTAGTCGCGGCGGGTCGGCTGACGACGATACGGAGGTCCCGTCCATGAACCTTGAGTACTGCACGCTGGATGTCTTCACCGACCGACGCTTCGGCGGCAACCCACTGGCGGTGGTGCTGGACGCCCGCGGCATCGACGACGCGACGATGCAATCGATCGCGCGCGAGTTCAACTACAGCGAGACCACCTTCGTGCTGCCGTCCTCAAACCCCGCACATGCCGCGCGTGTGCGCATCTTCACGCCCGGGGGCGAGTTACCCTTCGCCGGACATCCAACCGTTGGGACGGCCTTTGCGCTCGCGTCGCTCGGCCGCATTGAGCCGAACATTCGCGACCTCGTTTTCGAGGAAGGCATCGGCCCGGTGCCAGTCAGCATCGAACGCGACGCCGACGGGGCGATCAGCCGCTGCACGCTGACGACCGCCCAGGAGCCTACCTTCGTCGAGGCGATCGACGGACGTGAGGCGGCTTCAATGCTCGGACTCACGCACGACGCGCTGCAGTCGTCGCCGGAAGTCTGGTCCTGCGGCGTGCCGTTCCTGGTCGTGCCGCTGGCCGGCATCGATCATCTTTCTGCCGCACGACTGGATCTTCCGCGCTGGCGCAAATTGCTCGAACGCCGTTCCACCCAGAAGGTCTACCCGGTGGCACGCGCCGCGGTGAACAGTCTGCGCGTGCGCATGTTCGCACCGGGGCTCGGCGTGCCGGAGGACCCGGCGACCGGTTCCGCTGCTGCCGCGCTGGCGGGCTGGCTCGCGCAGCATTTCGGCTCGGATGGGCCGCAGCACTGGCAGATCCTGCAGGGAGAAGAGATCGGCCGCCCGAGCACCATCGCGCTCGACTTCGACCAGTCCGGAGGAAGCGCCACGCGTGTCCGCGTTGGCGGCCGGGCCGTCATGCTGGCCCGCGGGACGTTGACCGTTGGCTAAAGCAGGCTGCGTCCGATCGTGGCCACAGCCGTTGTCACGATACCCAATACCAGATTCGTCACCACCAGCTTGCGGATAGTGTCGAGGTTGCGGGCAGCTGTCGGCCAATCCGTGGCGGCAACTGCGCGCTGCAGGCGCGGAAACGGCGCAACGCGGATGTGCAGAAAGATCGCCATCATCGCCAGCCCGATCACAAACATGAAATGCACGGAAACGTGCGCATTGGCGAAGCCACCGGCTCCGGCAACCAGTCCGATGCCGCTGGCCAGGATCGCAACGATGGCGATCGATACCCAGAAGAAGAACCGGCCGAGCACTGCCGCGAGCATCGGTAGGCGTTGTGGCGGAGGCAGTAGCCCGGCGGCGGCTGGTCGCACCACTACGTGCAGGACAAACATGCCACCGACCCAGACAAGCACCCCGAGCAGATGAACGAACAGCAGCGCCGTATAGACGAGCCTCATGGGAGCCACTCAGTTCGTAGCCACTGCGCAGTAACGTGTGCGTTCATCGCTCAGGCCTCGGGCAGGCGCGACAACGCAAACGGCGCTTTCAGCTTCGAGTCGACCAGCTTGCCCTTGCGTGCGCGGTGACCGTGCTGCGCCTCGAGCTGGGAACCGACGAGTCGCACGTCGACCGCTTTGCCCGCGGAACCGCGGCTCGCATGCAGCACCGCGCCGTTGTCGATCGGCAGCGCGACGAGCAGCGTCTCGCCGTCGTCGAGGTCCATCAGCGTCACGCCGCGTCCGCCGCCAGCAAGCGCCTTGATCTCCGCGGCATCGAACACCAGCACGCGGCCTCTCTCGGACAGGCAGGCGATCCGCCGGTCGCTTGCCGCGTTGACCAGCTGCGGCCGAAGCGGTTCGGCGCCGTCCTCGACCGTAATGAACTGCTTGCCGGCTTTCTGGCGCGACATCATGTCGCCCAGCGACGCCGCGAACCCATAACCGTTTGATGTCGCCAGCAGCAGCGGCGTACTGGCGGCCCCGGCCACGTAGCCGACGAGCCGGGTACCGGCCTCCAGCTCGATCATCGAACTGACCGGTGCGCCATCGCCGCGCGCTGACGGCAACTGTGCTACCGGCACCGAATACACGCGCCCGTTGCTGCCCACGGCGATCAGCTGATCGACGCTGCGGCACTCGAACGCGCTGTACAGCGCATCGCCGGTCTTGAAACCGAACTGGGCGGCGTCGTGGCCATGCCCCGTCCGGGCACGGACGAAGCCCTTCTCGGAAACGATGACGGTGACCGGTTCGTCGATCAGCTTCACTTCCACGGCCGCGCGTTCGGCTTCCTCGATTAGCGTGCGGCGCTTGTCACCGTATTTTTTCGCATCGTCCTCGATCTCGCGCGCCACCTGCTTGCGCAGGGCGGCGTCGGTGCCGAGCAGCTTGCGCAGCGACGCTTCGTCCTTGCGCAGCTCGGCCAGCTCCTGCTCGATCTTGATGCCTTCCAGCCGCGCCAGCTGGCGCAGCCGGATCTCGAGGATGTCCTCGGCCTGGCGCTCGCTCAGCTTGAAGGCCTTCATCAGGTCCGCCTTCGGTTCGTCCGAATTGCGGATCAGCTTGATGACCTTGTCGATGTTGAGCAGGACCGCCTGCCGTCCTTCGAGGATGTGGATACGGTCCTCGACCTTCTGCAGGCGGTGCTGCGAGCGTCGCCGCATCGTGTCGACGCGGAACTCGACCCACTCTGCAAGGATCTCGAGCAGCGGCTTGCAGCGCGGGCGCCCGTCGTGCCCGATCATCACCAGGTTGACCGGAACGCTCGTTTCCATGCTGGTGTGTGCCAGCAGCGTGCGAACGAACTCATCGCGATCGACCTTGGAGGTCCGCGGCTCGAACACCAGCCGCACCGCAGCGTCCTTGCCCGACTCGTCGCGCACGGCATCGAGCACCGCGAGCACGAGCTGGCGCGTTTGCTGCTGGTCGGTGGTCAGTGCTTTCTTGCCAGTCTTGATCTTCGGGTTGGTCAGTTCCTCGATCTCTTCGAGCACGCGCTGGCTCGATGTCGACGGCGGCAGCTCATGCACGACCAGTTGCCATTGCCCACGCGCCAGTTCTTCGAACTCGAAGCGCGCGCGCACCTTCAGGCTGCCACGTCCGCTCGCATAGACCTCCCGGAGGTCGGCCGCGGTCGAGATGATCTGGCCGCCGCCGGGGAAGTCCGGGCCGGGCAGCCGCTCGCGCAACTGTTCGAGTGTGACCTTCGGGTTGGCGATCAGCGCCAGCGTGGCGGCTGCAACTTCGCGCAGGTTGTGCGACGGGATCTCGGTCGCCATGCCGACAGCGATCCCCGAGGCGCCATTGAGCAGCACGAACGGCAGGCGCGCGGGCAGCAGGCGCGGCTCCTGCGTCGAACCGTCGTAGTTCGGCATGAAGTCGACGGTGCCCTCGTCGATCTCGTCGAGCAGCAGCCGCGCGATGGGTGTCAGCCGCGCCTCGGTGTAACGCATCGCCGCGGCACCGTCGCCGTCGCGGCTGCCGAAGTTGCCCTGTCCGTCGATCAACGGGTAGCGCAGCGAGAAGTCCTGCGCCATGCGTACCAGCGCGTCATAGGCGGCCTGGTCGCCGTGCGGATGAAAGCGGCCGAGCACGTCGCCGACGACGCGCGCCGACTTGACCGGTCGCGCACCCGCGGCCAGGCCCATCTCGTTCATCGCATACAGGATGCGGCGCTGTACCGGCTTCTGTCCGTCGGCCCCGTCGGGCAACGCGCGGCCCTTGACGACCGAGATCGCGTAGTCGAGATAGGCGCGCTGGGCGAACTCGGCCAGCGTCAGCGCATCAGCGCCGTCGCCGCCGCCCGCAGGAAATAGGGTTTGTTGCTCCAGCATGGCGAGGAGTTTACGGCGTGCGCGTAGGGACCTTGGCGACGGCGCTGTGCGGCTGCTACTTCGTCGTTCCGCGAGCGAGCCGGGAGTCGCCCGGCGGCGAGTGACTTTCTTTGTCTCGCCAAAGAAAGTCACCAAAGAAACGCGACCGCGCGAGGCCGGCCTTCGTCTTCCCTTGCGCTGCAGGGCGTCAGCGGGCCGTGCGCGAAACTCGCCCGATCACGCTGCGCGCGCCACGGGCTCAGACACGCGCCCGGCACGGCTCCGCTGCCGCCCCGCACCGCGGCGGCGGCCCCGAGCGGGACACATCGTCACCGCGCCAGCATTGTTCACGGCGACGCAGTCAGCGCCTTCGCAGGCGCGGCTTTGGCTCCGGCCGCTTCGCGCCGAAGACGCGACTGCGCGGCCGAGAACTACACCCGACAACTCTCGGCGTAAGCCATGTACCGCTCGCGGGCCAGCGTCGCGACGGGTCCGATCGGCAGCTCACGCGCACCGTAGCGTGTGCAGGGCATGACCTTGCTGTAGTTGCCCGTGCTGAAGATTTCGCGCGCGGCGTCGAGTTCGCCGGGCCGCAAGGTGCGCTGCTCGACCTGTGATCCCCGCCTCCGCCAGCAAGCGAATGACCCGCGCTCGCGTGATGCCGGCCAGGAACGTGCCGTTGGCGGCCGGCGTAACCGTGGTGCCGTCGGTCGCGACGAAGAACAGGTTGGCGGTCGCGAATTCCGCGACGTTACCGTCCGGGTCGCACACGACCGCGTTCTGGAAACCGGCAGCAGCCGCCTCGCGCAAAGCGCGAGCGACGTTGGGATACAGCGCCGAAGCCTTCGCGTCCGTCGTCGCCGCGGCGGGTGACGGGCGGCGGCGCTGCGAGAGCATGGCCGAGAAGCCTTCGAACGGCGGCATCGGCGCGTCGAACAGCGTCAGGGCGAAGGCGGACTTTTCCGGCACCAGCATGCCGGCCGTGCCGAACACCAATGGGCGGATGTACAGGTCGGCATCGGCAGGAAAGCGGTGTATGCCTTCGATGCACAGCCGCATCAGTTCATCGATCGGCATCTCGAACGTCAGCCCCAGCCGCTCCGATGACTGGTAGACGCGCTCGCAATGGGCCTGCAGGTCCGGCGCCAGGCGGTGAATCGAGCGCGCACCGTCGAACACCGAGGAGGCGAGCCACACGCTGTGGTCCATCGCGCCCATCAGCGGCACATTGCCGTCCTGCCAGGCGCCTTCAAAGTAGGTGGTGTACAGGAGAAACTCCGGGTCAATGCATGAGGGAGCGCTCGCGACCGGTGCCGCGACGATCGATGAAGAGCTTGATGAAGTCGTCGGCCGGCATCGGCCGAGCGAAGAGATACCCCTGCGCCGCGTCGCACCCCAGGTGCTGCATCCAGGTCTGCTGGGCCTGGGTCTCGATACCCTCCGCAGTGACGCTGATGCCGAGCGAGCGCGCCATCTCGATGACCGCCTTGACGATCGTCAGCGTGCGGGCGTCACGCATGCACTCCACGGTGAAGCTGCGGTCGATCTTGAGACGATGGATCGGCAGGTCGCGCAGGTGGGACAGGCTGGAGAAGCCGACGCCGAAATCGTCGAGCGCGAGCTTCACACCCGCGTTGCGCATGCGCACGAGGTTTTCGCGCGAGACCGCCGAAGTGTCGAGCAAACCCGTCTCGGTGACCTCGACCTCGATGTCGGACGTAGGGACGTCGTAGGCACTAAGAATATCGAGCAACCCTTCGACGCACCCGAGCTGACGCAGCTGCACACCGGACATGTTGATCGACACCGGCGGAATGTCGAGCTGCAGGTGGCGCCACTCCTGTCGGTTGCGGCAGGCCTCGCGCAGCACCCAGTCGCCGAGACCGACGATCAGGCCCGACTCCTCGGCGATCGGGATGAACTCCGCCGGCGAGATGTCGCCGAGTTCGGCATCGCGCCAGCGGATCAGGGCTTCGGCCCCGACCATCTTGCCGTCGGCGAGCGACACCAGCGGCTGGAAGAACAGCTTGAAGTCGCGCGACTCGACTGCCTTGCGCAACCGTTGCTCGAGGCGCAGCCTCAGGTCGACGCGGCGCGCGACCGTCTGCGTATAGAAACGCGTAAGTCCGGCGCCCGCTGTCCTTGGCCTGGTACATCGCGGCGTCGGCCGCATTCAGCAGCGAGTCGAGATCGATGCCGTCCTGCGGGAAGAAGCTGATGCCGACCGACGCCGTCACCGAGATCTCCATGCCGAGGATGCGCGCCGGAACGGCGATCGAGTCGATCAGCTTACGCGCAGCCTCGACCGCCGCGTCCGGCCGCTGCAGGTCCACCACCAGCGCCACCAGCTCGTCGCCGCCGCGCCGGCCGAGCAGGTGCGGTTCACCGACGACCTCGCGCATGCGGCTCGCGACGATCGCCAGCATCTCGTCGCCGACCCGATGACCATAGCCATTGTTGAGCAGCCGGAAATTGTCGAGGTCGATGAACAGCAGCGCGCAGCGCTTGCCCTCGGCGTAGGAGGTGGCGAGCACCCGGCCGGCCCGCTCGTCGAAGGTCTGGCGGTTCGACAGCTGCGTCAGTGCGTCCACAGTTGCCAGGCGTTCGATCCGCTCCTGTGCCCGGATCTGGTCGGTAATGTTCTTGCCGATACCTCGATAGCCGCGGAACTGGCCTTCCGCGTCGAATACCGGATCGCCACTTGTCAGGTGATATAGGAGTGAACCGTCGGGCATCCAGCGGCGGAACATGGCGTCCCGGAACGGTCGCCGCGCCATCAGCGTGGCGCGATGCTCGTCCCATGAGGACGGCTGGATCAGCTCGCCCGGCAGTTCCCAGCGGTGCTTCCCAATGACGTCCTCGTCGTTGAGGCTGAAGGAGCCCCGCGCGCCCTGGCGCAGCAGCGTGAAGCGCAGCGACTCGTCCATTTCCCAGTACCAGTCCGACGACAGCTCGGACAGCGCACGGAAGCGGGCCTCGCTTTCCGTGATGCGCGTGATCAGGGACTCGCGCTCCGTGACGTCCCACGCCAGCCCGCGATAGCCGACGAATTCGCCACGCTCCAGCACCGGCTGGCCCGCCAGTTCGTAGTACGCCACCTCGTCACCGTTGCGCAGCTTCAGCTTGAAGTTGCGGAAGGACTCACGGCGTGCAACCCGCTCGCGCAGCGCGCCCCATTCGACGGCAAAGGCCGGATCGATGTGCTCGAACTCCCAGAAGCGACGGTTCAGCGTCCACTCGGCCACCCGCTCCTGCTGGGTGGGGTCACCGCGAACCGAGGTCACGCGCAGCTCGGCGTCGCTTTCCCAGTACCACTCGGTGGCGAGCATCGTCAGCGCACGGAAGCGCTCCTCACTGCGCCGCAACGCCACCAGTGTCTCTTCCCGCTCAGTGACATCGCGGCCGGCGCCATAGTAGCCCTGGAACTCGCCCTTCTCGTCGAAGATCGGCTTGCCGGTGACGGCGATCCACATCGGGGAGCCGTCACCTCGCCGCGCCCGGTACGCGAACCAGGGAAACGGCTTGCGCTGCGCGATGCGCGCCCGGTATTCGGCGTACTGGTTGGGATCGGCCTCGAAGCCTGGCATGTCCTCGCGCCGCTGTCCCAGCAACTGCTGCGGCGGTACCTTGACATGCTGCTCCATCGCTACGGAGAACTCGACGAATCGCCCTTCCGCATCCTGACGCCAGAACCAGTCGTAGGTCAGGTCGGCCAGGTCGTCGATGAGCTTGCGTCGCTTCGACAGTTCATGCTCGATGACCTTCTGCTCGGTCACGTCATTGCGGAAGCAGATGATGCCGCCGCTCACCGTACGGCAGTCGGTCATCAGCAGCCAGCGGCCGCGATGGTGTCGCACCACTTCGCTGACCTCGGAGCCGCTGCGCCTGCGCCGCTCGCCGTCAGCGATGAAGTCTTCGAGCGTTCGACCATCGACGACTTCCCGCGGCGCCACCTCGTAGTACGAGGTCATCAGCTCCCGGTAGGTCTGGCCGGGAAGCAGCCGATCCGCGATCTCGGAGTACAGGTTCCGATACGCCGCGTTGCAGCCGATCAGCCGGTCATCGGCGTCGTAGAGCGCAACGCCGACCTTCATCGATTCAATCGATTCTTCCCACAACCGCGAGCGCGACCGCGACAGGCGCTGCACGCGTTGTGAAATCAGCAGCCAGGCCACGAGCAGGATGCCCAGCACAGCAGCGAGAGTCGCGTGGGTCCAGGCGAGCACCTTCATCAACACCGGGGTTTGCCGCGCGGTCTCGAGCGGCATCAAGGCCTCGACCGCCAAAGCCGCGAGCAGCAGCAAGGCGAGCGCGCCGACGCTCCAGCGCACCCAGGCGACTCGCGGACCGCCAAGCCATGCCTGGCCTGCGCCAAGGGAGCGGTGCATCGCGACGATTTGCGGGTCCTTCATTGCTTCGGTTGCCGTGTCTTGGGGTCCGCGGCGAGGGCGGCTCGCGAGTATGCGGCAAGGCGCCCCATCTCAAAACACCCCCGTTTGGGGAGGTCGAGCGTCAAACTTCGCTTTGGCGAAGTCGCGAGGACGGTGCGCCTAGATGTCAGCTTCGACCTCGTCACCGTGCTCTTCGAGCCAGGCACGGCGCGCCTGGCTTTCGGCACGGCCCATCAGCATGGTCATCGTGGCGGCCGTGCGCTCGACCGGGAGGTCGCCCAGTCCGACGCGCAGCAGACGGCGCGTGTCCGGGTTCATCGTCGTTTCCCAGAGCTGTTCGGGACTCATCTCGCCCAGCCCCTTGAAGCGGGCCGTGTCCCACGCGCTTTCCTTGACGCCCTCGTCGCCGAGTTTCTCCAGCGTGGCGTTGAGTTCAGCCTCGTCCAGGCAGTAGAGCCGGCGCGCCGGACGCTTGCCCTGGGCCGCGACATCCACCCGGAACAACGGCGGGCGAGCGACGTAGATATTTCCACGGTCAACCAGCTGCGGGAAGTGGCGGAAGAACAACGTCAGCAACAGGACCTGGATGTGCGAGCCGTCGACGTCGGCATCGGCGAGGATGCAGATCTTGCCGTAGCGCAGGCCGTCGAGGTTCACCGTGTCGGCGGGGCCATGCGGGTCAACACCGATGGCCACAGCGATATCGTGCACTTCGGCATTGCCGAAAAGGCGATCGCGCTCGACCTCCCAGGTGTTGAGCACCTTGCCACGCAGCGGCAGGATGGCCTGAAATCCCTTGTCACGCCCCATCTTGGCGGACCCACCGGCCGAATCGCCCTCGACCAGGAAGAGTTCGTTGCGCTCGAGCTCCGTCGATTCACAGTCGGTCAGCTTGCCGGGCAAGACGGCGACCGCGGAGCCCTTCTTCTTTTCCACCTTCTGGCCCGCACGCGCACGCGCCTGGGCCTGGCGTATCACCAGCTCGGCCAGCTGACGCCCTTCGTTCGGGTGCTGGTTGAGCCAGAACTCGAGCTGCGGCCGCACGAAGGAGGACACGAGCCGCAGTGCGTCGCGGCTGTTGAGCCGTTCCTTGATCTGACCCTGGAACTGCGGATCGAGCACCTTCGCCGACAGCACGAACGACGCGCGCGCGAACACGTCCTCCGGCAGCAGCTTCACGCCCTTCGGCAGCAGCCCGTGCGCATCCGACGAACGCACGCACGGCGTTGAAGAGGCCGTCGCGCAGGCCTGCCTCGTGCGTGCCGCCGGCCGGAGTCGGGATCAGGTTGACGTAGGACTCGCGCGTCACAGGTCCGTCCTCGGTCCACACCACGACCCAGCTCGCGCCCTCGCCCTCGGCGTAGCTCTCGTCGTCCGCTGCCGCGAAACCACTCGATTCGAACGGCGGCAAGCAACGGATCTGCGGCCAGCGACGCCAGCAGATACTCGAGCAGTCCGCCCTGGAAATGCCAGCGCTGTACGTCGCGCCTGTCTTCTCGATCGTCAGACTGACCTGGGTTCCCGGCAGCAGCACGGCCTTGCTGCGCAGCAGTCGCTCGAGTTCGTCCACCGGGACCTGCGGGAGTATCGAAGTACTTCGCGTTGGGCCAGGCGCGCACGCGCGTGCCCGCGGCCTTCGGCGATCCTTTCGCCGACTGCGACCGCATGGGTTCGCTGACTTCGCCGTCGGCGAAGCTGATGCGTGTGCGCCTTGCCATCGCGCCATACGGTCACGTCGAGGCGCGATGACAGCGCATTGGTCACCGAGACGCCCACGCCGTGCAGTCCACCGGCAAACGAGTAGGCGCCGCCGGCGCGCTTGTCGAACTTGCCGCCGGCGTGCAGCCGCGTGAAGACGATCTCGACGACCGGCGCCTTTTCCTCGGGGTGCAGGCCAACCGGTATGCCGCGACCATCGTCCTCCACGCTGACCGAGCCGTCGGAGTGCAGCGTGACGTCGATGTGCTGGCCGAAGCCCGCCAGCAATTCATCCGACGCGTTGTCGATGACCTCCTGAATGACGTGCAGCGGGCTGTCGGTGCGCGTGTACATCCCCGGCCGCTGGCGGACCGGTTCCAGTCCCTTGAGCACGCGGATCGACGCTTCGCCGTAGTCGGCAGCGCGTCGAGCGTCGGAACGTGGCTTGCTAGTCATTGACGAAGACCTGTTTGCAGTTGTCCCCAACCACTGTGGAAAACTTCGAGCCGTCGGCTCGCCGAGCCGCGTGAATGCTGGCTGGCGCCGGTTTGATCAAGAATTGAGCAGAGGCGTCCCTGGAAATTGCCACGTGCCTGCGATGCCGCCGATGCTCGCCGGCCGCGAATTCTACGTGAGGCGTCTCGCTATACTCGCCGCGCTCCCCGTAGTTCAACGGATAGAACAAGTGCCTCCTAAGCGCTAGATCTGGGTTCGATTCCCGGCGGGGGGACGCGCGCGGTCGAGAAGTTCGCGCCTGCGCGCGAACTGCCCGCGCGCGGCTCGTTGCGCTTGCAAGCGCAATGAGCGTTGCCAGAGCAGAGCGAGCTTCCTCACGTCCCACCCCAGAACCGAAACGCTAAGCTGCGCCTCTCGCCAAACCAGCCGACCAATGCCCTCCATCCAGGCCAACTTCGATAACGTCCTCCGCTTCGGCGGCGCGGCTATCGTCGTCATCGGCATCTTCCTGGTGCTGCAGCCGTTCATTTCGGCTCTGGTCTTCGCCGGCGTGCTCGCGATCGCCACGTGGCCGTTGTTCGAGCGTCTGCAGGAAGGCTGTTGGTGGCAACGCAACCCTGGCGGCGACTGCGATGCTGGTGATGATCCTGGTGCTCGTCATCATCCCGATCACGTTGCTGTCTGCCGCTGCAGCCGACAAGCTTCCCGCGGCCGTGGACCTCGTCAAGGGCTGGACCAAGGGCGGTCTGCAGGCCCCGGAGCTGCTAAGAAGAATTCCGGTGATTGGCGAGCGGGCCTACGGAGAACTGTCTGCGCTGCTGGCCGACCGGGACCAGCTCGCGTCGCTGGTACAGCGTGCACTCGAGCCCGCCGGCAAGCTTTCACTCGCATTCATCCGCGTCCTCGGCGACGGCATCCTGCAGCTGCTGCTGGTCGCATTCATCGTCTTCTTCTATTACCGCGACGGCGAACGCATCATCTCGATCGTGCGCCGCGCTTCCGATCGGCTCTCGGGCAGCCTGAGCGCCGAAGTGCTGACGATCGTCACCGGGACGACGCGCAGTGTCTTCATCGGCATCGTCGGCACCGCGGCGGCGCAGGCGATCGTCGCGCTGATCGGCTTCCTGATCGCGGGCGTGCCCGCCGCCTTCATGCTGGCCGTGGCCACCTTCATTCTGTCCGTGGTACCGATGGGACCCGTGCTGATCTGGGGCGGCGCCGCGATCTGGCTCTACGTGCAGGGCGAACCAGGCTGGGCCATTTTCATGGTGATCTGGGGCACAGTCGTCATCAGCAGCATCGACAATTTCCTGAAACCCATCCTGATCGCGCGCGGCTCAACGTTGTCTCTGGGCATGATCTTTCTCGGCGTGCTGGGCGGCGTCATCGCCTTCGGTTTCATCGGCGTGATTCTCGGCCCGGTATTGCTGGCGCTGGGATCTGCGCTCGGGCGAGCTTGGGTCAACTCGCGGGACGCGCGTACGCCCGAAGTGGCGACGGCGCCTATCACGAAACCGACACCGGGTACCGGTCCGGCGAAGATTGGCGAGCCCTGATATTGCGATAGGCCGGGACCATGTCCGGCGGACCTACTAAGACGCCTGGCAGCGCGTTCAGCGGCGATGGCCACACGTCGCCGCATGACCCCATCGCACATCCGCTACGCTCCAGCGCCCTAGCCGCGTGGTGTCTCGGGTCTATGCTCCGCATCGCAGCCCCGACGCGGCGCCGCTGGCTCACGGCTGGCTCGACAGCTGGTAGTCGCCCCCCGCATCCCTGTGTATGTGCAGTCGTTCGTTCGATTTCGGAGGAAGTCATGCGTTCTCACCTGCATCCTGCAATCCTCGCCATTTCGATGCTGGCGCTCGCCGCGCCGGTAGCCGCCCAGCTGCCCGTCAACGACGAACCGCTCACTGCGAAATGGGCGCCGAGCGAGTGGGGCCCTGACGACAAGGTCGGCGCACCCAATCGCACGACTCCGGAACTGGTGCTGAAGGCGGTCCGACTCGTCAAGAAGGGCAAGAGCGCGACGCTGGGCAAGGTCTATGCATCGGACGCGCCGGCCTTCGGCACGCGCAGCTGGAAGCTCCTCATTCCCGGACGCCCGACGGGCGGCCCTTTCGGCGACCAGCAGCTCGTCTACAACGACGAGTACGTGGCGACGGAACTGGGCCAGATCGGAACCCAGTTCGACGGCCCCGGCCACATCGGCGCCATCACGTCGAAGGGCATGTTCTATTACAACGGCCGCTTCCTGCACGACAAGGACATCAGTTCGAGCGGGCTCGGTCCGCTCGGCGTCGAGCACGTCGCGCAAAAGGGCTTCGTGTGCCGCGGCGTGCTGCTCGACGCGGTGGCTTTGCGTGGCGGAACGCTGCCGGTGCCCAAGGAAAACAGTGCCAGCGATCCGGGCATCGTGACCGCCAAGGACGTGCAGGCGATGGTCGAGCGGCAGGGCCTCGCGCCCATCGGAACCGGCGATTGCGTGTTCCTCTACACCGGCCACGGCGACCTCTGGCATCCGAAGGACTGGGACAAGTTCGACGCGGCCGAAAAGGCACGGCGCATCGCCCAGTTCAACGCCGGCGAGCCGGGTTTCGGCATTTCTGCCTGCGAGTATTTGGCCGAGCGCAAGGTGATTCTGACCGGCGCCGACACCTGGGGGACGGAGGCCGTCGGCAAGGGATTTGGCGGCGAGACGCCCCAACCCTTTGAGTGCCACTTGAAGCTGCAGACCAAGCGCGGCATCTGGAACCTGGAGAACCTGGACTTTTCGCAGTTGATCGCCGACAAGGCCTACGAATTCCTGTTCGTGTGGTCGCCGCTCAAGATGAAAGGTGCGACGGGTTCGCCGGGGAACCCGATGGCGCTGTACTAGAAGCTAGAAGCGCGCAGCCGCATCGCAACGCCGTCAACGCCGGCCGTCGAACGCGGAAAGGGAACATCGTCATGCCCACGGGAACAGTCCGGCTCCACCGCGTGCTCCGTGCACCGCCGGAGCGCGTCTACCGGGCCTTCCTCGATGCGGACGCCCTCGCCAAGTGGCTCCCGCCTAATGGTTTCACTGGCAAGGTCCACCACCTGGAGACGAAGGTCGGTGGCTCTTTCAGGATGTCTTTCACAAACCTCACGACAGGCGGCAGCCACTCGTTCGGCGGTGAGTATCTGGAGCTGGTTCCCCACGAGCGTATCCGACACACGGACAGGTTCGACGACCCCAACTTACCCGGCACCTTGCATGTCACGGTGTCGTTCACCAAGGTGTTCTGTGGAACCGAACTGAACATCGTGCAGGAAGGGATACCCGAGGTCATTCCCGTCGAGGCCTGCTATCTCGGCTGGCAGGAGTCGCTCTCGCTGCTGGCCAAGCTCGTCGAGGCAGAAATTCAGGGCTAGGGCTTGGCGTCTTGCCGCCGGGTTAGGGCGCGCCGACCAGGCACCAGCAGCCGCCGGCGCTCAGCCTGTCGTCACGGCGATGTCTGGACCGCCGACCCGGGACACAGCCAGTGCTTCCGGTAGTGCCGCAGTTCGTCGATCGACTCGTAGATGTCGGCCAGCGCCTCATGTCGGCTCTTCTTCTCGAACGAGCGGTAGACGTCCGGCTTCCAGCGTCGCGCGAGCTCCTTCAGCGTGCTGACATCCAGGTTGCGATAGTGAAAGTACGCTTCCAGCCGCGGCATCCAGCGCGCCATGAAGCGCCGGTCCTGGCAGATCGAGTTGCCGCACAGCGGGGACTTGCCGGCTGGCACGTACCGGTTTAGAAATTCGATCAGCACTTCGGTCGCGGTCTCTTCGTCCACCGTTGACGCGCGGACCTTGTCGGTGAGGCCCGAGCGTCCATGAGTCGAGGTGTTCCAGCTGTCCATGCCCTGCAGCACGCGCTCACTCTGACGGATGACGAGCACCGGGCCTTCCGCAATGACGTCCAGGTCAGCGTCGGTGACGACCGCCGCGACCTCGAGCACGCGGTCGGAGTCGGGACTCAGGCCCGACATCTCCATATCGACCCAGACAAGGTTCGTCTCGCTGAAGCGCTCATGCCGGACGATGGATGCTGAAGAGGCCTGTGACATAATTCGCTGCTGTTGTCGATCGAGGCGCATCGATCGAACCGTTGAGGCGCGCGATTGTCGCATAGCGAGTTGCGCGCCTTGCCGTTTCTGGACGGCCAAGGTCCACTCCAAGGATTGACGCCCACGCCTGCAATGTCGCAACTGCTGTCACTTTTGTTCGTGGCGTTTCTGCTGCTGATGGTGGGCCTGAAGTACTGGCTGTCCTGGCGGCATGTTCGCCATGTGGGCCAGCATGCCGACGCCGTTCCGCTTCAGTTCGCGGACCGCGTGCCACTGGAAGCGCACCGCAAGGCCGCGTCGTATACGATCGCCAAGACGCGCCTCGGCCTCATCGATACGGCCGTCGGCGCGGCTCTGCTCGTCGCGCTGACGTTGCTCGGCGGTCTGCAATGGATTTCAGACACTCTGTCCGGTTGGGTCGGACACGGTTTCGCTTTCCAGCTGGTGATCGTCGCCGTAGTCGCATCGCTGCTGGCGGTCGTCGACCTTCCATTTTCCTGGTTCCGCCAGTTCCGGATCGAGCAACGTTACGGCTTCAATCGCATGACGCTGCGCCTGTGGATCGCCGATCTGGCGAAGTCCCTGGTGCTGGCCACGTTGCTGGGCCTGCCGCTACTCGCCGCCGTCATCGGCCTGATGCGCAGCGCCGGTGAACTCTGGTGGTTGTACGCATGGCTGCTGTGGGTCGGGTTCAACGCACTCGTGCTGGTGATCTATCCGACCGTCATCGCGCCGCTCTTCAACCGCTTCGAGCCACTGAAGGACTCGGCGCTTGCGCAGCGCATTACGGAGCTGCTGACACGCACCGGCTTCTCGAGCAAGGGTGTGTTCGTCATGGACGGCTCGCGCCGCTCGGCCCACGGCAATGCCTACTTCACCGGGCTGGGACGCGCCAAGCGCATCGTCTTCTTCGACACGCTAGTCGAGCGCCTGCTGCCGGCCGAGATCGAGGCCGTGCTGGCGCATGAGCTCGGTCACTTCAAGCTGAAGCACATCGCCAAGCGACTGGCGTTCTCCTTCGTGGCAAGCCTCGTTTTCCTCGCCTTGCTGGGCTGGCTGGCCGAACGGCCGTGGTTCTACGCCGGGCTCGGCGTCACGCCAGCGCTCGACGGCGGCAACCAGGGGGTCGCACTGGTGCTTTTCATGCTGGTGCTGCCGGTGTTCACCTTCGTGTTCGCCCCGGTGGCAAGCTATCTCTCACGACGCCATGAGTTCGAGGCCGACGCGTTTGCCGCGCGCCATGCCTCAGCCCAGGACCTCGTCAATGCGCTGGTGAAGCTCTACGAGGACAACGCGTCGACGCTGACCCCGGACCCGATCCACTCCGCGTTCTACGACTCGCATCCACCGGCTTCGCTGCGGGTCGAGCGGCTGGTCGCGGGATCGCCCGCGTGATCCGATGACGGCGCGCCAGCGACTCCTCGCGCTGCACTGCCGCCCGCTCGACGCGTCGTCCGCGCTCAAGACCGAAGACCTCGCCGCACAGTTGCGCGAGTTTCCTGGCTGGAACGTCGAAGGCGGCGCGATCGTAAGGACCTACGCCTTTGCGAATTACTTCGAGACAATCGCTTTCGTCAATGCACTGGCTTACATGGTGCATCGCGAGGATCATCACCCCGATCTCAGCGTTGGTTACAACCGCTGCACGGTGCGCTTCTCGACCCACTCGGCGGACGGCGTCACGCAGAATGATCTGATCTGCGCCGCCAGGACCGACGCCATCTTCGACCAGAACTACAGCCCGGAATAGCCTGCCGTGCGCGGCAAAGCGACTGCCTTCAGCGCACGCGTCATCGCCACCTACGGCCGCACGTCGATGCTCCAGGGCGAGCACGGCGAGCTGTGGTCGGCGGTTCGCCGCGGCCGGCGCAGCGACGTGGTGGTGGGCGATCAGGTCACCGCCACGGCCTCGGCCGAGGGCCAGGCGGCCATCGAATCGATTGCCGAGCGCTCGAGCCTGCTGTATCGCGCCGATGCATTCCGCATCAAAGAGCTCGCTGCCAACGTCGACCAGGTCCTCGTCGTCTTCGCCTCGCGGCCGAGCTTCAATCTCTGGTTCATCTGGAAGGCGCTGCTGGCAGCCCGCGCTGCGGGCATCGAGGCCACCGTGGTCCGCAACAAGACCGACCTTGCGGAAGGCGCCGAGACGGCACAGGCGGCGCTGGACGACATTCGCACGCTCGGTTGGCGCACGCTCGCCATCTCGGTGCGCGGCGATGCGGCCGCGGCGATCGCGCAGCTCACACCGCTGACGCACGATCGCCGCTCCCTGCTCGTAGGACAATCCGGCATGGGCAAATCCACGCTGCTCAACCTGCTCGTGCCCGATGCACAGGCCCGTACACGCGAATTTTCCGAGCGCCTCGACCACGGAAAGCAGACCACGACCGCGGCGCGCTGGTTCGATCTGCCCGGGGGTGGCGCGCTGATCGACACGCCGGGGTTCCAGGAATTCGGACTCGCGCACCTGACCGCGGCGGACGTCGTTGCCGGGTTCCCGGAGTTCGCGCCGCATCTCGGCCGCTGCCGCTTCCTCGACTGCCGCCATCTCGTCGAACCGGAGTGCGCGATTCGTCGGTGCCGTGGAGTCCGGGCAGATCGCGCCGGGCCGCTACGATTTCTATCGATCCTTCGCCGAAACGCGAACGCGATGAAGCTCCTGGCGCGCGCCGATCACGTCGTGCTCGCAACGATCTGGGCGGAATCACTGCGCGCCGCCGGGATCCACTGCGAACTGCGCAACACCGCGCTGGCAGGAGCCATGGGAGAGATTCCGTTCCTGGAGTGCGCACCGCAACTATGGATCGAGCGCGACATTGATGAAGACCGCGCGCGTGAGATCCTTAAGCAACTCAGGCAGCCCGCGGCCGGCCCGGGCTGGAACTGCGCGAATTGCGGGGAGTACTCTGAACCGCAGTTCGGAGCTTGCTGGAAATGCGGAACCCAGCGGCCTGCCTAGAAGTATCGAGAACAGCGCGAACGGCCTTGCGGCCAGCCTGTCACGCGGCCCAGCTTGCGAGCGTGAGCAACAGCAGCAACGCAAGCCAGAGCAGCAACGCGCGCCACACCAAGCCCACCACGGCGCGTACGGCCTCGGGGCGCGGCTCAGCCAGGCCTGCCCCCTCGTTTCCGACCTCGTCGAAGTGGCGCGTCGTCTCCGCGTCGCTCAGTAGCCTCAGGCCCAGCGCGCCGCTGGCGGCCGCCAGGATCAGCGTGCGTGTGTCAGGTACGGGCTCGCCCGCGGGCGACGCCTGACGCGCGACCTGGCGCCAGCAGTAAATGGCCCCTTCGAAGTCGCCCACGATGGCGTAGCCAAGTGCCGTCAATCGTGCTGGTGCCCAATCGATCCAGGCCAACGCGCGCCGGGCAAACTCGCCAAAGCGATCGGGTGGGGCGGGTGGGGCGGGTGAACGGCCCCAGACGCGGGCGGAGTGCTCCGCCATCCGGTAGAACACGGCACCCATCGGACCGGGCAGCACGACGAACCAGAAGAACACGCCGAAGACATGGCGATGGGACAGCAAGAGTCCATGCTCGATCGCCTGGCGCACGACCTCGTCGGCTGGCAGGTCGGCCGCGGTATAGGCAGGGTCCGTGATCCGTTTCCATGCGGTGAGCTCTCGGCGCGCAGCATTGAGGTCACCATTGGCCAGCGCGATCTGGATTTCCGTGCCTCGGTGGCTGAACTGACGGAAGCCAAGCGCGAAGTACAGCACTGCGACATTCAGCGCGAGCGCGAGGAACCAGCTGATCGAAGCCAGCAGTGAATACACGGCCCCGACCGTCAGCGTGAGACCGACCACGACCAGCAGCCAGGCGTAGAAGCCGTGGCGCGGGCGGCCGGCGTTGAGATTGCGTTCGGCCCATCCGGAGACCTGTCGAACTGCCGCGTACACCGGGTTCTCGCTCGGAAGCGCGCGCATCTGCTCGAGCAGCAGCGTGATCACCAACGACAGCCAGGCCAATTATCTTCTCCTCGCCACCCATTGTAGGGGCGGCACGTGCCCGAATTCAGGCGCGCAGGAAGTGGTAGAAGTTGCGCAGCATCGCCGCAGTCGCGCCCCAGATGAAGTAGCGGCGAGCCGCCTGGTACGGCATCGCATAGAAGGTTCGCGTCGCACCACCCGCCGACACGACACGCCGTTCGTGATGCGCAGGATCCATCAGGAAGGCGAGCGGCACCTCGAAGGCCTCCGACACTTCGAAGCTGTCGAGAGTCAGGGAGAACGGGCGCTCGATCAGCCCGACCACGGGCGTGACACGATAGCCAGTGACTGTCGTGTACTCAGGCAGAGCGCCAATGATGTCGACCAGTTCGGCGCCGAGCCCGATTTCTTCCTCGGTCTCCCGTAGCGCTGTCGCGATGGGGTCCGCATCGTGCTCCTCGACGCGTCCTCCCGGAAAACTGATCTGGCCGGCATGGTCGTTGAGATGCGCAGTGCGCTCGGTCAGCAGTACCCGCACATCACTACCCCTGACGATGAGAGGTACGAGTACGGCCGCTGGCCTTGGCTCCAGGGTGAGCGTGAACAGGCGCGGGTCGGCATGCAGCTCGGGTTGCCAGGCCGGAGGCTGCGCGAAGCGTTCCCTCAGGACGTCGGGTTGCAGACGCGCCGCGTCGACAGCAGGTCCCCGCGCAGCGCTGTCGCTGAAGCTTGGGTCGTGCGGGACGGTCTCGGGGTCGAACAGTGCTCGCAACGGTCGATTGCCGCTTGAACTCATCGAAGGTCGTTCTGGCTCGCTCGCATCAGTACGAGAAAAAGAAAGGGCCGCCGGTGGCGGCCCTGCCGGTCAGAGCAGCGACTACTCGGCCGCTGGTTCCGCGGCCTCATCGGCCGCCTGGTCTGCGGCAGCTTTGGCGGCCGCGGACTTGTGCGAAAGCTTCTCGCGGATACGCGCCGACTTGCCGGAACGATCGCGCAGGTAATACAGCTTGGCGCGACGCACATCGCCGCGACGCTTGACTTCGATCGACGCGATGGTCGGCGAATACAGCTGGAACGTGCGCTCTACTCCCTCGCCGCTCGACACTTTGCGCACGACGAAAGAAGAATTCAGTCCGCGATTGCGGCGCCCGATCACGACGCCTTCATAGGCCTGCACGCGCTTGCGGTTGCCTTCGACCACGTTGACGCTGACGATCACCGTGTCGCCCGGGGCGAACTCGGGGATCACCTTCTTGCCCGTGACACGAGCCAGTTCTTCCTGTTCCAGCTTCTCAATGATGTTCATTTTCAGCTCCTGATCCCATCATCGTGCGGCTTTCATCGTTTGTGTGCCGCCCGAGAGGATGGTTCCCAATCACGCAGCGGACTCGGATTCCGCTGCACCCATCTGCGCAAGTTCGCGCAAAACCTTTTCGTCGCGCGCGGTCAGGCGTCCGTCCATCCGCGCCGACCGGATCAGATCCGGCCTCTCCCGCGACGTCACAGCCAGCGCCTGGCGCCGACGCCATGACTCGATGTCCGCGTGGTGCCCGGACAGCAGCACCGCCGGCACGTCACGACCGCGCCACTGCTCGGGCCGCGTGTAGTGCGGACTGTCCAGCAAGCCCGTCGCGAACGACTCCTCGTCCGCTGACGCTTCCTTGAGCGCACCAGGTAACTGGCGCACCACGGCGTCGATCAGCGCCATCGCCGCCACCTCGCCGCCCGACATCACGAAGTCTCCGACCGACACCACCTCGTCGACACACACATCGAGGAAGCGTTGGTCGATCCCCTCGTAGCGCCCGCAGACGATGCCAAGCGCTCCACCCTGCTCCGCCCAGTGTCGCACCCGCGCATCGGTCAGCGGGCGTCCACCCGGCGCCAGCGTGATGACGCTGGTCGCGCCACCGTCGTTCCGCGCGGCTTCGATCGCCAGCGCAAGCGGCTCGGCCATCATGATCATGCCCGGGCCGCCCCCGTACGGACGATCATCGACGGTCCGGTGCGCGTCCGTCGAGTAGTCCCGCGGGTTCCACGTCGTCAGCGACCACAGTCCGAGCTCATGCGCGCGCCGCGTGATCCCATGCTCCGTGATCGCCGCGAACATCGCGGGGAAGAGCGTGACCACGTCGAAGCGCATCACCAATCCTTCTGCCAGTCGACCCGCACCAGTCGCGCGATCGGATCGACGGCCTGCACATACTGCTCGATCAGGGGGATCAGCCGCTTCGGCCCCCCGTGGCCGTCGTCCACTTCGATCATCTGCCCGGCCCGGTTTTCACTCAGCCCAGCCACGGTACCCAGGACCTCACCATCGGCACTGACGACGCGGCAACCGAGAAGGTCTGCCCAGTAGAACTCGCCGTCGGCTGCCGGAGGGAACTCGGAGCGCGGCACCGCGAGTTCACCACCCTTGCAGGCGTCGGCCGCTTCCTTCGATTCGCAGCCGGCCCACTTGACCAGCCACAGCGTCCCGTGGCGCCGGCACCCTTCCGGCACCACAGCCTCTGTCTTGCCGTCCCGGCGCAGCCACCAGACACGGGCCTGCTCCAGTACGGACCCGTCGCTTGCATAGGGAGCGACACGTGCCCAACCCCGGACGCCGTAAGAACCCCGCACGGCCCCAAGTTCCACCAGGTCCGGCGGCGCTTCCTCAGCCGCGGACCGTGCCACGCCTGTCAGGCCGTCGCCGGCTTGTGTTCCTTGACCAGGCGCGCCACGGTCGGCGACACACGGGCGCCGACACCAGTCCAGTAGTTGAGCCGATCAAGAGCAACACGCAGCTTCGGCTCGTTCTCCGCCGCGACCGGGTTGTAGAACCCCACGCGCTCGATGAAGCGGCCGTCGCGGGGATTGCGCGAGTCGGTAGCAACAATGTTGAAAAACGGTCGCTTCTTTGCGCCGCCGCGAGCAAGTCGAATCACGACCATTGCAGTTCCTTCTTCGTCGATGAACAACGCCGGGTCATCACTTGCGGCCGCCCTGCTTCGCCACAGTGTCGATCGCCAACGCCGCCCGTCATTGACTGGTTCCGCCACGGCCCGATGCCGTGCCAAGGCGACGCAGGCCACATGCATGGCGCGCCGCAGCGGAGAACCCGCGATTGTATCCGCCCACGGGCAGCAGAAGCAAGGCAGGCGCGGGCCGGCCTCGTCCGGACGCAGGGGCAGCAAACCAACAGTCCGTATGATCGTCCGCACCACCCCATTGACTCCGCATGGCGAAATTTCGTCACAAAGCCCTGGCCGCACTGCTCGCGGCGCTGGCCGGAACGCTTGGGCTTAACCGGCTCTACCTTGGACAGAAGCTGTGGTGGCTGCCGCTGGCCATCACCGCAGCGACCGTGCCGCTGCTGATCGGGGTGCGCAACTGGTACCAGTCACCGGCCTTTTTCGTACTGATGATTCCCGTCACGGCCGGGTTCATTCAGGCGCTGGTCATTGCCCTGATGCCCGACGAGCGCTTCGATGCCCGTTACAACGCCGGAACGGACCGGCGCAACCGGAGCGGCTGGGACGCTGTGCTGGTCGCGATTGCCACGCTGGCGGGGGGCGCGATTGCGCTGATGGCCACGATCGCACTGCTGTTCCAGACCTACTTCGAGCACACGCTCGGGCTCACGCACTAGAACAAGGCGATCTGCGGTCCCGCGTTCCTCGGCGCGACGAAGAGATCGGTGCGCAGCTCCGGCAGCGTGCGATCGAGCCCGTACTTTGCGCTCGCCTTGTCGAAGCGCTGTCGCACCAGCGCCGCCCAGGTGCCCGTGCCCTTCATCCGCGTGCCGAAATTCGCATCGTAGTTCTTGCCGTCACGCATCTCGCGTACCCGGTTCAGCACCCGCTGTGCCCGGTCGGGGAAGTGTGTCGCCAGCCACTGCTCGAATAATGGGCTGACTTCCCACGGCAAGCGCAGCACTGTGTAGTGCGACCGCACCGCGCCGGCGCTCGCCGTGGCCTCGAGAATCTTCTCGAGTTCGGGCTCGTTGATGAACGGAATCACCGGCGCGACGTTGACATGCACCGGAATGCCGGCGCGAGACAGGGTTTCGATCGTCCGCAGCCTCCGCAGCGGGCTCGCCGCACGCGGCTCCAGGATCAGCGACAGCCGGGCATCGAGCGTCGTGACGCTGATGAAGGCTTCCGCGAGCCGGTCGGAGGCCATCGGCCCCAGCAGATCGATGTCGCGCTCAATCAGGGCAGATTTCGTGACGATGCCGAGCGGATGCCGCGCTTCGCTGAGAACTTCCAGTACGGCGCGAGTGACCTTCAGTTCGCGTTCGATCGGTTGGTAGGCATCGGTGACTGTGCCGATTGCCACGTGCGCGACTCGATACGCCGGCGCTGCCAATTCGCGCCGTAGGACTTCGGCCGCATTGCGCTTGGCCACCAGCTTCGTTTCGAAATCGAGGCCGGGCGAAAGGTTGAGGTAGCTGTGAGTCGGACGCGCGTAGCAGTACGTGCATCCGTGTTCGCACCCGCGAAACGGGTTGATCGATCGATCGAAGGGGATGTCCGGCGAATCGTTGTAGGTGATCAGGCTGCGGGCCGATTCGATGGTGACGCTCGTCACCAGGGGCGGCAACGGTTCATCATCGAGCAGTGCAGTGTCGCGCGCGTCGCCGTCAGCCTCGCGCCCGAGCGCCTCAAACCGGTGGGGAACGTTCGAAACGGCGCCGCGCCCCTTGCGCACGCGGACCTCAGCGCCGGCTGCGCCGCCTGAAGGCGGCTTCCGTCCGGACGCCATTTCAACCGGCTCAGGCGAAGTCCCTCGCCAGCGCCGACTTGTACCTCGGGAGCCGAGTTCGTCGATGCGGGACGCGTAGTTGGGGTGGTCGATCCCGACCGCCACCGCTGCACCACCCTTGAACGACGCGATCATCGCCGGCGCCAGTTCGAAGCGCAGGAAGTGCACCGACGAGGTCTTCTCTTCGTTCTCGCGCTCCAGGTCTTCATCTGCAATGGCATAGACCTTCGCGTGGCCGTCGACCTGGACGTAGACGCTTGTCCTCGACGCCCTTCAGTCGCGACAGTTCAGCTTGCGCTCGATGCGGATCGTCGTACTCGATCATCATCGTCACCTTCAGGTTCGTGCCGTCCGGGATCAGCGGGTTATAGGCGTCGAGTTCGTCCTGGATGCCCGACTCCTCGAAGGTCTTCTCGATGCGCAGCATCTCCTGCACCTGGTAGCGCATCGTCAGCTCGTCCTCGAAGATCAGCGTCATGTGCTTGCCGAGCGTGGACCGTGCGGTTCTTCTTGTGCGCGATCACCCTGGCGCGGAACTCCTTGCGCTGCCTGTGCGTAAGCCTCGAGCGTCAGCAGGCTGTCGCGGGAAATCTGGGCCATCGTCATCTCCATGTCCTTCCGTGTTGCAGATCGATCAGTTCAAAGTCCGTAGGCGATGCGCACCAGCGTGATCGGGTGCGCGTTGACCGGCGTCTTGCCGCCGAGCGCATCCTTGGCGAAATTGGCGATGCCCTGCTCGATGTGGTGGCCGCCGAGCTGGCAGTCCGAGCTGATGTAGTCGGGCGCGGTTTCCGCCATCCTCTTGAAGACCGGCTTGCCGATCTTCATCGCCATCTGGTGAAACTCCTTGCGCGTGCCCCACAGTGCCGGAATGGCCCGAGCAGCGCTCGACCGTGTTCAGTTCGATGCCCGGCGTGAGCTTGAGGAACTCCTCGGTCTTGCGGCCGATGTTCTGCACCCGGCCGTGGCACGGGATGTGGTACGAGACCTTGCCGAGCGGCGTCTTGAAGTCCGTCTTCAGCAGTCCGTCCTTGTTGCGCGCGACCAGATACTCGAACGGATCCCACATCGCGTCCTGCACCGCCTTCACGTCGGCGTCGTCCGGAAACATCAGCGGCAGTTCCTGCTTGTACATCAGCGTGCACGACGGGATCGGCGTCACGATCGCGTAGCCCTCGCGCGCAACACGGGCGAGTTGAGGGATGTTGATGTTCTTCAGCTGCTCGACCGACTCCAGGTCGCCGATCTCGAGCTTCGGCATGCCGCAGCACGCTTCCTTGTCGAGCAGCACGTACGGTATGTCGTTGTGCTTCAGCACCTTGACGAGGTCGTGGCCGATGCCGGGCTCGTTGTAGTTGATGTAGCAGGTCGAGTAGATCGCGACCTTGCCGGGCGTCTTGGCGCCGTCCTTCACCGGCGGCGCGGAGTCCGACTTCGCTGTCGAGCGGAACCTGGTTTCGGCGAAGGTCGGCATCCAGGCATCGCGATCGATGCCCATCGTCGACTCGACCATCGCGCGCACCGGTCTGGTCTTGTTCACCGCGTTCACGACCTGCGTCACGATCGGAATGCCTGCAAACATGCCGAGCTTGTCGGTCGAGGTCAGGAATTTGTCCGTGGCCTTGGCGCCATGGTTCCTGAAGTGGACCGCCTTGGCACGCAGCATCAAGTGCGGAAAGTCCAGGTTCCACGGATGCGGCGGCACATACGGACACTTGGTCATGTAGCACATGTCGCACAGATAGCACTGGTCGACGACGTCCTTGTACTTCTCACTCGGAACGCCATCGACTTCGCCGCGTCGGACCGTTGTCGACCAGATCGAAGAGTGTCGGAAACGATCCGCACAGGCTCACGCAACGCCGACAGCCATGGCAGACGTCGAAGACACGATGCAGTTCCTTGTCGAGCGCCTGCTGGTCCCAGAAATCCGGGCTCTTCCACGCCAGCGGATGGCGTGTCGGCGCCTCGAGGCTGCCCTCACGTACGGTCATAGGTGATCCGATTGAATGGAGATTGCAGAAAGCTCAGCACAGCAGCGCACGCGCCACTGTGCTGAGCGGGCCGCAAGCGCGGGCCAGGCGGGACGATGAGCCGCGGCACTGCACCGTCGGCTCATCGCCGGAAACACGTCCCGCGCGCGAGTCGGCAGGAACGAAATGCCTTAGTCGACGATCGCGTCGAGCGTGCGCTGGAACTTGTTGGCGTGCGAACGCTCGGCCTTGGCCAGTGTCTCGAACCAGTCCGCGATCTCCTCGAAACCCTCGTCACGCGCTGACTTCGCCATGCCCGGGTACATATCGGTGTACTCGTGCGTCTCGCCGGCGATCGATGCCTTCAGGTTGGCTTTGGTCGGGCCGATTGGCAGACCCGTGGCGGGATCGCCGACAGCCTCGAGATATTCGAGGTGCCCGTGCGCATGGCCGGTTTCCCCTTCGGCCGTCGAGCGGAAGACGGCGGCGACATCGTTGTAGCCCTCGACGTCAGCCTTGGCTGCGAAGTACAGGTAGCGACGGTTGGCCTGGGATTCGCCGGCAAACGCGTCCTTCAGGTTCTTTTCGGTTTTCGAGCCTTTTAATTGCATGGAAATCTCCTCGCTGGATTCGACGGAAAACACTCCGCGCGGCCACTCCGCAGGGCGCACGGCTGAAAGCAGCCTACGCCGCCGAACTATCCCGGACAAATTAATTGTCCCAATACAATCGATAGTTGAGAGCTATGACTTCCTGGGGCTGCCCGCCAGGTGACGGGCGCGCTCCACCTGCGGCTAAAACAGTTCTTCAGTGAGCGCGAGGGTGCCGGCGCTGCCGGCCACCACGCTCGAGGCCAGTGCCGGCACGGTAACCAGCATGTGATCCGCGAAGAACCGTGCCGTGGCGATCTTGGCGCCGGCGAACGCGACGTCACGGCCCTCGGCGACCATCCGACTCGCCGCCAGCGCCGCGCGTGCCATCTGCCAGCCACCGTGTGTGATTCCTGCCAACTTCAGGTATGGCACGGAGCCCGCGAACACCGCGCGGATGTCGCTCTTGTATTGCGCGACGACGTAGTCGACGACGGACTCGTAGGCATCCACGGCGGCAAAGAGGCGCTGGCCGATGGCCGGCAGGTCCCCGGTGCCAGCCGCGAGTTCCGTCGCCGTCGCCCGCATCTGTCCGATGAAGGCGCGTGCGGTCGCTCCGCCGTCGCGCGACGTCTTGCGCCCGACCAGGTCGTTCGCCTGGATTGCGGTCGTGCCTTCGTAAATGGTGAGAATCCGCGCGTCGCGGTAGAACTGCGCGGCACCGGTTTCCTCGATGAAGCCCATGCCACCGTGCACCTGCACGCCGGTTGATGCCACCTCGATCGAGATCTCGGTCGACCAGCCCTTCACGAGCGGCACCAGATACTCATAGGCTGCCTGCGCCTGTTTACGAGTCGCGGCATCGGGATGACCGTGCGCGACGTCGAAATACCCGGCAGCGACATAGGCCAGCGCACGCGCTGCTTCGGTGTTGGCGCGCATGAACATCAGCATGCGACGGACGTCCGGGTGCTGGATGATGGCCACCGGTCCGGTCGAGCCTTCGACCGCACGGCTCTGGACGCGTTCCTTCGCGTAGCTCGCAGCCATCTGGTAGGCGCGATCGCACACGGCGATGCCCTGCATGCCGACCTGGAAGCGTGCGGCGTTCATCATGACGAACATGTATTCGAGGCCACGGTTTTCCTCGCCGACGAGGTAACCGATGGCACCCGAGCCGACTTCGCCCTTGCCGTCGCCGAACAGGAGCACGCAGGTCGGGCTCGCCCTGATGCCGAGCTTGTGCTCGATGGACGCGCAGTAGACATCGTTGCGCTTACCTAGCGTGCCATCGGCCCCGAACATGACTTTCGGCACGATGAAGAGCGAAATGCCCTTGACGCCCTCGGGCGCGTCCGGCGTGCGCGCCAGCACGAGGTGCACGATGTTCTCGGCAAGGTCGTGATCGCCGTAAGTGATGAAGATCTTCTGGCCGAAGACGCGAAACGTACCGTCGGACTGCGGCACGGCTCGCGTGCGCACCTGCGCGAGGTCCGAACCTGCCTGCGGCTCGGTCAGATTCATCGTGCCGGTCCAGCGGCCTTCGATCAGGCGCGGAAGGTAGGCGTCCTTCTGCTTGTCCGAGCCCGCCACCAGCAGCGCCTCGATCGCGCCGTCCGTGAGCAGCGGACAGAGCGCAAATGACAGGTTCGCGGCCTGCATCATTTCCATGCACGCGGCACCGACGATCTTGGGCAGACCTTGCCCGCCGTATTGCGTCGGATGCTGGATGCCTTGCCATCCCGCCTCACCGAATGATTTGAAGGCGGCGCGGAACCCTGGGCTCGTCGTGACGTTGCCGTTGTCCCACTTGCCGGGCTGGGTGTCGCCGCTCAAGTTGAGCGGTGCGATGACTTCACCCATGAAGCGCGCGTTCTCTTCGAGCACGGCCTGCACCGTGTCGTCGGTCGCATCCTCGCAGCCCGGGAGTTGCTGGACTACTTTCAGTCCAGCCAGTTCGTTGAGTACGAACAGCATGTCCTTGATCGGCGCGGTGTAGCTCATGGAATTCCCGACGTGAGTAGTGTGCGCAGGCCGCGGTGTCGGCCGCGGGAGTTAGCCCAGTTCCTTGACCAGCTGCGGAACGATCTCGAACAGATCGCCGACCAGCCCGTAGTCAGCCACCGAAAAGATCGGCGCCTCCGGGTCCTTGTTGATCGCGACGATGACCTTCGAGTCCTTCATTCCGGCCAGATGCTGGATAGCGCCAGAAATTCCGACCGCGATGTACAGCCCCGGCGCAACGACCTTGCCGGTCTGGCCGACCTGCCAGTCGTTCGGCGCGTAGCCTGCGTCGACCGCCGCACGCGAGGCGCCCATCGCCGCGTTCAGCTTGTCGGCCAGCGGCTCGAGCATCTTGAAGTTCTCGGCCGACCCCATGCCCCGTCCGCCGGATATCACCACCTTGGCGCCCTGGAGTTCTGGACGATCGGACTTGGCAATGTCGCGGCCCACGAAGCGCGAGGCATCACTCGCCGCGACTGCCGTCACGTTCTCGACTGTGGCCGAACCGCCCTCCGCTGGCGCGGCGTCGAAATTGGTCGGGCGCACGGTAATGACTTTGACCTTGTCACCCGACTGCACAGTGGCGATCGCATTGCCGGCGTAAATCGGACGCGTGAACGTGTCGGGCGATTCGACGCTACTGATCTCGGACACCTGCGCCGAATCCAGTTTCGCGGCCACCCGCGGCAGGATGTTCTTGCCGTACGCGGTGGCCGGTGCGAGCACATGCGAGTAGCTGCCGGCGACCTGCAGCACCTGGGCCGCAACCGCTTCGGCCAGCCCGTCGGCGAACTGCGCTCCGTCGGCCAGAAGAACCTTGCTGACGCCGCCGATCTTGGCCGCCGCCTGCGCAGCGCCAGCGGCGTTGTGACCGACGATCAGCACGTGCACGTCGCCAGCGGCCTTCGCCGCCGCCGTTACCGTGTTGAGTGTCGGGCCCTTGATCGACGCGTTGTCGTGTTCTGCCAGTACGAGTGCAGTCATGTCGTGTCTCTCGGCTTTCAGATGGCTTTGGCTTCGTTCTTCAGCTTGCTGACCAGGGTGGCGACATCCGGCACCCTGATGCCCGCCTTTCGCGCGGGTGGCTCACTGACCTTGAGCGTCTTCAGGCGCGGTGTGACGTCGACCCCAAGATCGGCCGGCTTGATCAACTCAAGTGGCTTCTTCTTGGCTTTCATGATGTTCGGCAGCGTCACGTAGCGCGGCTCGTTGAGGCGCAGGTCGGCGGTCACCACCGCCGGCAGGCTGATCGAGATCGTTTCGAGGCCACCGTCGACCTCGCGCGTCACATCGGCACGACCGTCGGCGATCTTGAGCTTGGACGCGAACGCACCCTGCGGAATGTCGAGCAACGCCGCCAGCATCTGACCGGTCTGATTGGCGTCGTCGTCAATCGCCTGCTTACCGACGATGATGAGGTTGGGCTTCTCCTTGTCGGCCACTGCCTTGAGCAGCTTGGCGACCGCCAGCGGCTGCAGTTCGACGTCGGTTTCGACTAGGATGCCGCGGTCGGCGCCGATCGCCATCGCGGTACGCAACGTTTCCTGACACTGCGGCACGCCGCAGGACACGGCGACGATCTCTGTCGCCACGCCGGCCTCCTTCAGGCGCACCGCTTCCTCGACGGCGATCTCGTCGAAGGGATTCATCGACATCTTGACGTTGGCGATGTCGACGCCGCTGCCGTCCGACTTGACCCGGACCTTGACGTTGTAGTCGACTACGCGCTTGACCGTGACGAGGATTTTCATGGGTTCACTTGGCTGGAAGTCGCGCCGAGGTTCGACGCTGCAGACTCGATCGGGAAAACCGGAGAATTATAGGAGTCGCCGACCTCCCCACCGGCCCCCACCTTAGAGGGGGGTCTCAGCGCAGCACCAGCGCCTCGAACCAGGCCCAGCCGCCAGCGACCAGAAGGTAGCGGAACAGTTTGCCGATCGCGAACGCGACCATCGAAATCCAGGGGCTCAGCCGCAGCCAGCCCGCTGCGACCGAGAGCGCGTCGCCGATCAACGGCACCCACGAAAACAGCAGCGCCCAGTAACCGTACTTGTGCAGGTAAATGATCGACTTGTGGTGAACCCGGTTCGGAATCAGCCGGCCGACCCAGTAGGACGTCAGGCCGCCGAGCGTGTTGCCGACCGTGGCAATCGCCACCGCCTGCCAGATGGCTTCCGGATGCTTGTGTATCACCGCGATCAGCACGAACTCCGATCCCCCGGGCAGCACCGTAGCCGCGATGAAGCTCGCGAAAAACAGTGCGACGAAGCCGGTCTCGGCGGAGAAGTCGAACATGGGGCGGCAGGCAAAAGCGCGAGAGTCTAGTGCCGCGGGAAACCGGCGACCCCTGCTACATTCCCTGAGCACCTTTCCTCGCTGGAGATCACATGCCAGACGTGCTGGAAGCGCTGCGGGCGTTGCCCGACCTGGGTGACCCGACCGCGGACGAGCGGAGTGCAATCGAGCGGCTGCTGGCCCTCGGCATGCCGTCACCCACCGTCCGCGCCGCGGCCCGGACGCGCGCGCTGCGCTATATCGAAGCGGTCCGCGCCGCTGATCCGGGCCTTCTGTCGGCGCAGAACCTGCTCAACTCGTTCCCGCTCGCCACGCCCGAGGGCATCGCGCTGCTGCGACTGGCCGAAGCACTCCTGCGGGCGCCGGACGCCGAGACACAAACCTGGCTGATCGCCGAAAAGCTGGCCGCGTTCCGGCAGGGCTCGGTCGGACTCGACGGCAACTTCGTGACGCGGGTACTCGCAACCGCGCTGAAAGTCGCCGGCCACACCGCGGCGGAGGCCGACCTGCGAGGCGCCGGCGCCGACACTTCGTCGCTGCGCGCCTGGCTCGCGAAGAGCACGCTGCGTCCGCTCGTGATCGAAGGCATCCGCCGCTTCGGCGACCAGTTCGTGTTTGCGACGAACTTGGCGGATGCGACGCGGCGCGCCGCGCGGCGGCCCGACGCGCGAGTCATGTACTCGTTCGACATGCTGGGAGAAGGCGCGCGCACACGGGCCGACGCCGACCGGGCGTACCGCTCCTATGTCGACGCGCTGTCTGCATTGAAGGCCTCCCATGGCGGCGACTGGACCGCGCGCGACGGCATTTCGGTCAAGCTGTCTGCGATACACCCGCGCTTCGAGACCTCGCAGGTTGAACGCAGCGACCGCGAGCTCTACCCCCGGCTGGTGGAACTCGGTCAGCTCGCGCGCAACGCCGATGTCAATCTGACGATCGACGCCGAGGAGTCGGAGCGCCTGGCACTGCACATCGGCCTCTTCGAACGTCTGATGCGTGAGGCGTCGCTCGCCGACTGGCCGGGCCTCGGCCTGGCGATCCAGACCTACCAGACGCGCGCTCCGGCCACGATCGATCACCTGCTCGCCCTCAGCGACGAGCTGAGTCGACCGATCACCGTGCGCTTCACCAAGGGCGCGTACTGGGATGCGGAGATCAAGCGTGCACAGGAGCTGGGACTCGAGGGATTTCCGGTCTACACGCGCAAGTGGGCGACCGATTTGTCCTATCTTGCAACGGCGCGCCGCCTGCTCTCACACCGGGCGCCCGTCTATCCGCAGTTCGCCACGCACAACGCGCTGACAGTCGCATCGATCATCGAGTTCGCCGCGGAACTTGCACCCGGCCGTCGCTACGAGTTTCAGCGGCTGCATGGCATGGGCGACCCGTTGTACGACGCCTTGCTGGCGGACGGTCCAAATGCGCGTGTGCGCGTCTATGCCCCGGTCGGCGAGTTCCGCGACCTGCTGGCCTACCTGGTGCGACGACTGCTGGAAAACGGGTCGAACACTTCGTTCGTACACCAGATCACCGATCGCTCGGTGCCGGCGACGTCGCTGGTCGAGGACGCCTATGAACAGGCGCAACATCTGCTCGCCGCGGCTGACGAACCGGCTGCGGCGCTGCCGACGGGACATCGCCTGTACTCCGGTCGACCGAACTCACGCGGCATCGACTTGCAGAATGCACCAACGCTGGTACGACTCACCGAGGCGGTCACACGCGTCGGCCGCATCGATGCCGCCGCGAACGCCGCCGGGAGCGCACGCGCTGCGCGGACGGTCACCAACCCGGCGCGTCGCGCTGACAGCGCCGGGACGGTGGTTGAGGCCGACGCCGACGTCGCCCGGCAGGCTATTGGCAAGGCCCATGCCGCCATGCGCGCGTGGGACGCGCGCGGCGTCGAGTTACGAGCGGCGCTTATTGAGCGCGTCGCCGACGCCTGGGAGGGGGCGCACAACGAACTGGTCGCGCTGCTCGTGCGCGAAGGCGGGCGCACGATGCTCGACGCCCATATGGAAGTGCGCGAGGCGATCGACTTCTGCCGCTACTACGCTGTCGTTGCGCGTGAACTAATGCGTCCACAGGCCCTGCCCGGTCCGGCAGGCGAGTCGAACGAACTCCGCCTGGCCGGGCGCGGCGTGTTCGTCTGCATCAGTCCGTGGAATTTTCCGCTCGCGATCTTCGGTGGGCAGATCGTGGCCGCCCTGGTGACCGGCAACAGCGTGGTCGCCAAGCCGGCCGAGCAGACGCCGCTGGTGGCCCACCGAGCGGTGCAACTGATGCACGAAGCGGGCATCCCGCACGACGTCCTGCAGTTCGTGCCGGGCGACGGCGAAACGGTCGGACGCGCGCTGACCTCCGATCCGCGCGTAGCCGGCGTCGTCTTCACCGGCTCGACCGCCACCGCGCGGTCGATCAACCGGGCGCTCGCCGCGCGCGACGCCCCGATCGGCGTGCTGATCGCCGAAACGGGCGGCCAGAACGCGATGATCGTCGACTCCACCGCGCTGCCGGAGCAGGTCACTGACGCGGTGGTCTCGAGCGCGTTCCGCTCGTGCGGCCAACGCTGCTCGGCGCTGCGTGTGCTGTACGTCCAGAACGACGTCGCCGACTCGATGCTCGAGATGATCGCCGGCGCGATGCACGAGCTGGTGATCGGCGATCCGGCCGATCCGCGCACCGATGTCGGACCGGTGATCGACGCGGCACAGCTCGCCCTGCTGGATCAGCACCGTGAATGGCTGCGCGCGCACGGCCGCCGCATCCACGAATGCGAACTGCCGGCCGGGCTCGACGGTCACTACTTCGCACCTGTCGCCTACGAAATCAACTCGATCGGCGAACTGAAGGCCGAGAACTTCGGACCCATCCTGCACGTCGTGCGCTACGACAGGCACGCGCTCGATGCTGTCATCGATGCGATCAATGGGACGGGCTACGGACTTACGATGGGACTGCACACGCGCCTCGACGGTCGCGTCGCGCACGTCGTGGAACGCGCGCAGGTCGGCAACCTCTATGTGAACCGCAACATCATCGGCGCCGTCGTCGGTAGCCAGCCCTTCGGCGGCGAAGGCCTGTCGGGCACCGGTCCCAAGGCGGGCGGTCCGCACTACCTGCTCCGCTTCTGCGCTGAGCGCACCTTGACGGTCAACACGGCTGCCGCGGGCGGCAATGTGGAACTGGCCGCAGGATTGGCCGGATGAGTTTCGCAGGTGCACGACGATCGTGCCAGAGGCCGGACATGACCGGCTCGTGAAGCAGGGAGTGACCCATGGACTCGCTTGACGGCCTGCTGCTGGCGCGCATCCAGTTTGCGGCCAACATCACCTTCCACATCCTCTTTCCCACGATCTCGATCGCGCTCGGCTGGGCCTTGCTGTCGCTGCGGCTGGCCTGGCTGCGGACTCAGCGCGAGCACTGGCTGCATGCCTACCGTTTCTGGACCAAGGTCTTCGCCTTGACCTTCGCGCTCGGCGTCGTCTCGGGCATCGTGATGAGTTTCCAGTTCGGCACGAACTGGCCCGGCTTCATGCAGCGGGTTGGCAACATTGCCGGGCCGCTATTGGGCTATGAGGTGCTGACCGCATTCTTCCTCGAGGCGTCTTTCCTCGGAATCATGCTGTTCGGCCACGGCCGTGTATCGGAACGAGTGCATCTCATCGCCACCTTCCTCGTCGCCTTCGGCACGACATTGAGCGCGTTCTGGATCATCGCGCTGAACTCCTGGATGCAGACCCCAGCGGGGCACGAGATCGTCGACGGCGTGTTCCACGTGACGAGCTGGCTCGAGGTGCTCTTCAACCCGAGCATGCCGTACCGGCTCACGCACATGCTGCTGGCGTCGTTCCTGACGGTGGCCTTCCTGATGACAGGCGTGTCGGCCTGGCAACTGCTGCGCGGCAAGGACAACCCCGCCACGCGCCCCGTGATCAGGGCAAGCCTCGATCGCTGGTGCTGCGTTGATCCCGGCGCAGATCTTCATGGGCGATCTGCACGGACTCAACACGCTCGAGCACCAGCCCGCCAAGGTGGCGGCGATGGAAGCGCTGTGGAAGACTCAGCGTGGCGCGCCGCTGGTGCTGTTCGCGCTGCCGGATGCGGCGACTCAGTCCAACCGCTTCGCGATCGAGGTCCCGCACGGCGCTGCCCTGATCCTGACGCATGAAGCCGATGGCGAACTGAAGGGGATCGACGCCTTCCCGAACGCTCATCCGCCGGTGGCGCCGCTCTTCTGGAGCTTCCGCATCATGGTCGGCACCGGCGTGCTGATGCTCCTGACCTCCTGGCTCGGCGTGTGGCTGGTCTGGCGCCAACGCGGGAGCGGCACGGCGCTCACGCTGCCGCGCTGGATGCTGGCGGGCCTGGTCGGGATGACTTTCAGCGGCTGGCTCGCGACCGTCGCCGGCTGGTACGTGACCGAGGTCGGCCGCCAGCCGTATCTGGTCTACGGCTACCTGAAGACGGCCGAAGCGGCCTCGAACGTTCCGCCGGCGCACATCGCCCTCACATTGACGGCCTATCTGATCGTCTATGCCTTGCTGATCGTCGCCTACGTCAGCGTGCTGCGGCACATGGCCGAAAAGCCGGTCGAGGACCTGAGCAAGCCGGTGCGGCTGCCCGGCCAGAAGCCCGTGGCCACTACGGCGGCGACAGGTGGCGAGTGAGGAGATGACGATGAGCGCCTTCGACCAGGCACTGCCGGTGATATTCCTCGGCCTGATGGGCTTCTCGATGCTGATGTATGTCGTGCTCGACGGCTACGACCTCGGCGTCGGCATGTGGCTGCAGCGCGCCACGTCCGACGAGAAGGACATCATGGTCGCCTCCATCGGTCCATTCTGGGACGCCAATGAGACCTGGCTCGTGCTCGGCGTGGGCATCCTGCTGATCGCATTTCCGGTTGCGCACGGCGTGGTGCTCACGGCGCTCTACCTGCCTACGGCCGCCATGCTGATAGGTCTGATCATGCGCGGCGTGGCCTTCGACTTCCGCGTCAAGGCGAAGGACGATCACAAGCCGCTGTGGAACACGGTGTTCTTCGCTGGCTCGACCATTGCGTCGGTGGCACAGGGCTGGATGCTCGGGCGCTACATCACCGGCTTCGCCGATGGCGTGGCCGCAACCTTGTTCGCGGCGCTGATCGCAGTGGCGCTGCCGGCATCCTATCTGCTGATCGGCGCAACGTGGCTCATCATGAAGACCGAGGGTGAGCTGCAGCACAAGGCAGTGGGCTGGGCGCGGCTGATGTTTCTGCCGCTGGTGCTTGGCATCGGTGCGATTTCCGTCGCCACGCCGATTGCCAGCCCCACGGTGCGCGCGCGCTGGTTCTCGCTGCCGGAGTTCATCGCGCTGGCGCCGATTCCGCTGGCCACGCTGGCCGCCCTCGGTGCACTTTGGCTGCTGCTGCGTCGGCCCGAGCGCGTGACGGGCGAATCCTGCTGGGTGCCCCTGGCCCTCGCCGTCGGGGTGTTCGTGCTTGCGGCCGCGGGCATGGGGTACAGCCTCTTTCCCTACGTGGTGATGGACCGCCTGACCGTGTGGGAGGCCGCCAGCAGCCCGGCGGCGCTGAAGGTCATCCTGATCGGCGTCGCCATCAGCGTGCCTGCCATCCTCGCGTACACCGTGTTCGCCTACCGCGTGTTCCACGGCAAGGCGCGCGCGCTGACATACGGCTGATCGCAGCGCCGCCCACGCCGCGCGACGGACGGCTTCAGCGCAGATCGCGGATCATTTCTCTCGCGGCGTTGTGGCCCGGGGCGCCGGTCACGCCGCCGCCCGGGTGTGCGCCCGAGCCGCAGTGGTAGAGCCCACGCAGTGGACCGCGGTAGCGCGCGTAGCCCATGATCGGCCGCATCGAGAAGAGCTGGTCGAGCGACAACTGACCATGAAAGATGTCGCCACCGACCAGCCCGAACTCGCGCTCGAGGTCGAGCGGAGTCAGTGCACGAAACCCGAGCAGCGAGTCGCGGAAATTCGGGCAATGCGCCTGCACGACGTCGAAGATCGTATCGACCGCCGACGGCTTCAGCCGGTCCCAGTCGGCCTCTGGATCGAACTGCTGGCAGAACAGGCTGGCGACGTGCTGCCCGCGCGGCGCGAGCGTGTCGTCGACCACGCTCGGGATCAGCATCTCGACGATCGGGCAGCGGGAGTAGCCGCCGTCCTCGGCGTCGCGCCACGCGCGGTCCATGTAGTCGAGCGAAGGGCCGAACACGATGCCGCTTGCGTGGTGCGGCTGTGCTTCAGTGCCGGGCGCTGCAATGAAGTCCGGCAACTCCGCCAACGCGACATTGATGCGCAACGAGCCCGAGCCGCACTTGTAACGTCCGATCGCCTCGACGAACTCCGACGGCAAGTGGGCGGGTTCGAGCAGCCGCTGATACAGCAGCTTTGGATTGACGTTCGACGCGACCGCGCGTGCCCGCAGAACCGTGCCATCCCCGAGCTCGACGCCGACCGCGGCACCGCCTTCGACGACCACGCGCGCTACCGGCGCCTCGAGCGTGATCTCGACGCCACGGGCGCGCGCCTCGGCGGCCATCGCCTGCGTGATCGCGCCCATGCCTCCGATCGCGTGGCCCCATTTGCCCGGCTTGCCGTTGACCTCGCCGAAGCAGTGGTGCAGCAGCACGTAGGCGGAGCCCGGCGCATACGGGCTCGCATAGTTGCCGACGACCGAGTCCCAGCCGAGCACCGCCTTCAGCGGCTCGGATTCGAACCAACTGTCGAGCCAGCTCGCCGGCGCTTTTCGTGAAGACGTCGACGAGGTCCCGCTGGCCTTCGCGCGGTAGGCGGCCGAACTGCAGCAACAGCTTCGCAGCGGCGGCGAGGTCGCGCCAGCCTTCGATGACGAGGGGCCCACCGAGGTTCGGTGGCGTCCTAAGCACCCACTGCTTCAGTTGCTCGGCGAGGCGATCAAGCCTTGAATAGAACGCAGGCAGCCGTTCTGCGTCGCGCGCAGAAAATCGCGTCACCTCCGCCTGCGTGGCCGCGAGGTCGCCTCCGAACCTCAGCGCGCGACCGTCGGGTAATGGTACGAAGTTGGAGTAGGGCCGCTCGACAACGGTGAGGCCATGCTCGACCAGCCGCAGGTCGCGGATCACCTTGGGGTTCAGCAGGCTGACCGTGTAGCTCGCGGTCGAATTGCGGAAGCCCGGATGAAACTCCTCAGTAACTGCGGCGCCGCCGACGACGCCCCGCCGTTCGACGACGCGCACCTTGAGGCCGGCAGCGGCGAGATAGCAGGCGCACGTCAGGCCGTTGTGGCCCGCGCCGATGATGACGACATCCAACCGCTCGGAAGGCATGTGACACATCTTAGGCGGCCGGCCGAGGCGCACATCGGGGCCAAATCAAAACTGCGGGGGCCGCGGCGATGCGATGATCGGACGCATGGGTGTCGCTCCGGACTGTGAACTGGCGCGCCTGCTCGATCGCGGGCACGGCGTCCGCGTCGCCTATCGGGTGACGCCGGCGCAAATGCGCGCACAGCGTCAGACCTCAGATGGAGCCATCGTCCTACTGCATGGACTGGCCAGCAACCTGACCCGCTGGAGCGAGTTCGTCGTCACCACGCGCCTGGTCGAGCACTGGGATGTAATCCGTGTCGATCTCCGGGGCCATGGCGGCTCGCTGACACGACGCCACATCGGGCTGGACCTCTGGTGCGACGACCTGGACGCGATCCTTGCCGCCGAAGGGCATGCGCAGGCAGTGCTGGTCGGCCACAGCCTCGGATCACAGGTCGCGATGCACGCTGCGGCCACGCGGCCGCAGCGCGTACGTGCGATAGCGCTGATCGACCCGGTGTTCGGCGCGGCGCTGCACGGCAAGTGGGCCCGCGTCGCCCAGTTGCGTCCGTTATTCGCCGCTGCCGCGGCCATGATCAGGACCTGCAACGCGATCGGGTTGCACCGCGGGCCATTGCCGCCCCTTGACCTGCACGCGCTCGATCAGGAAGCCCGGCGCGCGCTCGGATCACCCGCTGCCGAGGCGGAGTTCGTCCGGCGTTATTCATCGACGCGCGCCGACCTGCGCTACGTGCCGCTGGCGGTGTACCTGCAGGACCTGGTCGAACTCTTCAGCGCGCCACCGGCGCCCGAATCCATTCGCTGCCCAGTGCTGGCTCTGCTTTCACGCGGCGGTACATTCGCCGAGTTCGGCGAGACGGCGCAGATCGCGCGTCGGTTCCCCAACGTGCGCGAGGTCGAGATCGACTGCCACCATTGGCCGCTGACCGAACGCCCGGACGATGTTCGGCACGCAATCGAGTCGTGGTGCGACGATCTCGCCGCTTTGTCCCCGACCACCGAGCGCCAGCGGGTCCCTCGCGTCGCGCAAAGTCATCGCCCCTTCGATCAGCGATAGCCGACGCGATCGAGGATGCGCTGCGCCGCGATCTGGTTCTTGCCGATCGTAGATACCGGTACGTTCTCGAACTTCGGTGTGCCGAGTGCCGCGAGCGCCGCGTTGTTCGTGCTTGCGCCCTTCACCACCGGCCACTCATTGTTGCCATCGGCAAAGTAGGTCTGCGCCTGCGGACTCGAGAGGTATTCCAGGAACTGGATCGCGTTCGCACGGTTCGGTGCGTGCTTCGCCACGCCGCCGCCCGAAATGTTGATGTGGGTGCCAGTCGTCGACTGGTTCGGCCACAGGAAGCCCACCTTCGCCACGACCTCCTTGTCCTTCGGATCGCTCGAACGCACCAGGCGCAGCCAGTAGTAGCTGTTGGTCAGCGCGACGCCACACTCGCCGGCCGCGACTCCCTTGATCTGGTCGGTGTCGCCGCCACGCGGTGGCCGCGCCATGTTGGCCACCATGCCTCGGGCCCATTCCTCGGTCCTGGCTTCGCCGTTCACTTCGATCAGCGCGCCGATCAGCGACAGCATGTACGGATGCGAGCCTGACCGTGTGCAGACAAGACCCTTGAGCTTCGGATCGGCAAGCTTCAGGTAGGTGTCGACATCTTCCGGCTTGAGCTTGGCCTTGTCGTAGACGATGGCACGGGCGCGCAGGGAGAATCCGAACCAGGTGCCGTCATTCGAGCGGAAATTGGCGGGAACGCGCTCGGCCAGCACCTTCGACTGCACCGGCTGGAACAGTCCGTCGATTTGTGCGCGCCACAGCCGGGCCGCGTCGACCAGCAGGACGACGTCAGCCGGGCTGTTCGCGCCCTCGGTCTTCAGCCGCTGCAGCAACTGCTCGTCACCCAGCTCGATCCGGTTGATCTTGACGCCGGTCTGCTTCGTGAAGTCGGCGTACAGCGCCTCGTCGGTCTGGTAGTGGCGCGCCGAGTAGAGGTTCAGGACCTTGTCCTGCGCATGACCCTCGAGCGGGGTCAGCGCCGCCGCGACGATGCCCATGATGACAGTGAGTTGAAGGCCGCGCCGCAGCCAGTGTTCGGCGGACCAGAGGATGCGAGGTGAGCTCATTGCGGTTTCCGTTTGGGTTCAGTTCGAATCGGAAATCCCGAATCGATGTCGGAACATTAACGAAAACTTGTCTCAAATGCAAATGGTTCTCATTTGCATTCATTGACCCATATCAGATTCAGGGACTTAGCAAGAAACTTCAGACGAATCAGGGAGTTATTCGAACTTCGAGAGCAGAGTCAACCGCCACGGCGGCTGGCACTGTGGCCGTGCTGGCAAGCTGCGGTCCGGACCGCAGGACTTCCAGCCTCCGCGCACCGTTGTAGCGCGCCACCCAGTAGGGGTCTGTCATCCGCTCAACGCGAACCCGGCCGCGACGGGCCGGCGCGTGCACGAAGTTGCCGTCGCCGATGTAGATCCCGACATGCGAGAGGCGCCGCCCCAGTGTGTTGAAGAAGACGAGGTCGCCGGCCATGAGGTCAGTCTTGTCGACCGAATCGCCTATCCGACCGATGTCCTCGGAACGGCGCGGCAGCGCGATGCCCGCCGACTCACCGACGACATAGCCGACGAATCCGCTGCAATCGAATCCGGTCGGTGTTCGTCCGCCGTACCGATACGGCGCGTCGACCAGGGCCAGGGCCCGTACGACCAGTTCCGAGGCGAGCACATCCGGCGGCACCTGCGAGTACGCCGATCCGGTGCGCACGACCAGCACCAACGCGACCACCACCAACCCAAGGCGTGACGATCGAAGCACTCGTACCACCGTTCGTCTGCTCGCGAGGTAAGGAATGGCGGGAAACATAGCGCATTCCAGCGAGAAAACCTAAAGGTGGCCAAGGTTTACGCCGATCAGTTACGCTAGATTCCGTCTAGATTCCGTCCACGGAACGTACGGAAGTCCGGCGTCGGAGCCCTGACCCGCCGTTCCCCCACGAGGTTGGCTTGCCCACCGACACCGCCAAAACTTCATCCGCGCCGTCCGCGCCGCCCAAGCCGCGGGTGCTCATTGCCGACGATTCCCGCATCGTTCGGGCCTCGATCGTCCAGCACATCCGCGACCGGTTCGACATCCGCGAAGTCATGGACGGCGAGGCGGCCTGGCAGGCGATCCTGCTCGACTCCTCGATCCGCGTCGTCATCACCGACCTGACGATGCCGAAGGTTGACGGCTTCGAGCTGCTCAACCGCGTGCGCAGCTCAAAGGTGCAGCGCATCCGCGAGCTCCCGGTCGTCGTCATCTCGGGCGAGGACGAAGCGGCGGAGCGCGATCGCGCGGCCGCGATCGGTGCCACCGACTTCATCCAGAAGGGCCTCGGCGCGGCCGAACTGATCGCCCGGCTTGAAGTGCTGGTGCGACTCTCGGCCACCCGCGAAGCGCTGGCCGAGAGCCAGGCGTCTCTGGAGTCCTCGCGCACGGTCGACAGCGAGACCGAACTGCTGAGCACGCCGTTCTTCGACAAGCAGGTCGAAAAGCTCATTTCCTTCGCCCGCCGCAACCTGTCCGACGTGGCGCTGATCTGCGTGCGGGTCGAGTTGTCGCTGCCCCAGCAGGAGACCTGGGAGGGCGAAGTCGAACAGCGACTCAAGCTGGTGGGCCGCACGCTGGCCGCCTCGATCCGTCTGGAAGACCTGGGCACCCGCACCGACAAGTTCGAATTCTGTGTGGCGACGCCTTCCTCCGGCCTGTCCGGGGTCCTGCGCTTTGCTGCGCGCCTGCGCAAGGTGCTCGAGAATGTCGAGGCCGCCGGCCCGGGCGTCGAGGTCTGGACCTGCATCGGGTTGTCGACGCTATCCGAGGAACTGCGGCGCAGCGCGGAGGAACTTCGTGCGCTGGCTCAAAAGCGATCCGCGCAGGCACAGCAAAATCGCTCCCGCCGCATCATTCTCGGGACCTCGGACGGCGCCTCGCCGGGGAGCATGGAACCGAAGCCCGAGGACGGTTCGATGGACATCAACCTGGCCCTGGCGCTGATCCGCGCTGGCCGGGCTGCCGAAGTGGTGCAGCATCTGCCCAGATTGCTGGAACAGATTGCACCGCTCCTGAAACTGGTGCGGCAACAGAAAGAACTACAAGCCACACCGGCGGAGGGAGGCACGCATGGCGAAGTACAAGGAGTTTCACGCTAGATCGATCACGGACCCGTCGGGGTTCTGGGCCGAGCAGGCCGCGCTGATCGACTGGAAGACGCCATTTACTCAGGTACTGGACTACACGCGACCTCCATTTGCGAAGTGGTTCGTCGGTGGGACTACCAATTTGTGCCACAACGCGGTGGATCGCCACGTGGCGACTCGCGGCGACCAGCCGGCGCTGATCTACATCTCCACCGAGACCGGCGAAGAAAAGACCTACACGTTCCGCCAGCTGCACCGGGAAGTGAACCGGATGGCCGGGATCCTGCAGTCGCTCGGCGCCGGCCGCGGTGACCGCGTGCTGATCTACATGCCGATGATTCCGGAAGCCGCGTTCGCGATGCTGGCGTGCGCACGCATCGGCGCGATCCATTCGGTGGTCTTCGGCGGCTTCGCTGCTGTCAGTCTGGCCACCCGCATCGACGATGCGCAGCCGAAAGTGATCGTGTCCGCAGACGCTGGTTCGCGGGGCGGCAAGCCGGTGCCCTACAAGCATCTGCTCGACGAGGCGATTTCACTCGCCAAGTTTCCGCCGGCCAAGGTGCTGATGGTCAGTCGCGGACTGGCCGAAGCGAAGGCAGTGGCCAGCCGCGATGCCGACTACGCGAAGTTGCGCGCCGAGCACATGAACGACGAGGTGCCGTGTGCCTGGCTGGAGTCGAGCGAACCGGGTTACATCCTTTACACCTCGGGCACGACCGGCAAGCCCAAGGGCGTGCAGCGCGATACCGGCGGCCACGCCGTGGCGCTGGCGGCCTCGATGAAGCTCATCTTCTGCGGCAACGCTGGCGAGACCTACTTCGCGACCAGCGACATCGGCTGGGTGGTGGGCCACAGCTACATCATCTACGGTCCACTGCTGGCCGGCATGGCGACCATCATGTACGAAGGCACGCCGATCCGGCCCGACGGCGGTGTCTGGTGGAGCATCGTCGAGAAGTACAAGGTCACAACGATGTTCTCGGCGCCGACCGCGATCCGGGTGCTGAAGAAGCAGGATCCGGCGCTGCTGAAGAAATACGACCTGTCTTCGCTGCGACTGCTGTTCCTCGCGGGCGAGCCGCTTGATGAGCCGACCGCGCGCTGGATCGCCGACGGCATCGGCAAGCCGATCATCGACAACTTCTGGCAGACCGAGACGGGCTGGCCGATCCTGGCGATTCCCCGCGGCGTCGAGGCGCTGCCGTCAAAGTTCGGTTCGCCCGGTGTGCCCTGCTACGGGTATTCGGTCAAGATCTACAACGAAGCCACCGGCGAAGAGATCACCGCCCACCATGAGAAGGGCGTGGTCGCGATCGACGGCCCGCTGCCGCCCGGGTGCATGACCACGGTCTGGGGTGACGACGCCCGCTTCGTGAAGACCTACTGGACCACCATTCCGAACCGGCAGGTCTATTCGACCTTCGACTGGGGCATCCGCGACGAGGACGGCTATTTCTTCATCCTCGGCCGCACCGATGACGTGATCAACGTCGCCGGCCACCGCCTCGGCACGCGCGAGATCGAGGAGTCGCTGTCATCCCATCCCAACATCGCCGAGGTCGCGGTTGTCGGCGTTGCCGATCAGCTCAAGGGGCAGGTTGCGATGGCGTTCGCGATCCTGAAAGACCCGAGCCTGGCCGACACCCCGGAGAAGAAGCTGGCGCACGAAGGCGAGATGATGAAGACCGTCGACAGCCAGTTGGGCGCGGTCGCGCGGCCGGCACGCGTGCACTTTGTCAGCGTGCTGCCGAAGACACGCTCGGGCAAGCTGCTGCGGCGCTCGATCCAGGCGCTGTGTGAAGGCCGCGATCCGGGCGACCTGACGACGATCGAAGATCCTACCGCGCTGGAGCAGATTCGCGGCGCTGTTCGCGCGTAGTCATCGCTTCACTTCGACGGCCGTGGGCTCGCGTAAGCTCGCGGCCGTTTCCATTTGAGGCTTGTCTGTGACCTTCAGCTACGCCTTGTCGGACCTGGCGCTGCCGCCGACATCGCTGATCGTTCTGTCGATCGTCGGCGCGCTGCTGTTGCGCCGACGTCGGGCGCTCGGACTGACCCTGATACTCGGCTCGCAGCTGGCACTGCTTGCGCTGTCGCTGCCAGTCGTGGCAAATGCCCTGGCGCGCTCGCTCGAACCGCCACCCGTGACGGCGAGCGACCTGAAGCGCGCGCAGGCCATCGTCATTCTGGCCGGCGGCAACAATCGCGGCTCGCCCGAGTGGGGTGGCGAGACCGTGAAGACCTACACACTGCAGCGCCTGCGCTACGGTGCGAAGCTGGCGCGCGAGACAGGTTTGCCGATCCTGGTCACAGGCGGCCGACCCGAAGCCAGTCGGTTCGCGGAGGCGTCGTTGATGCGAGACGTGCTGGTCAGGGAATATAGCCTCGATGTCCGCTGGGTGGATGTCGAGGCGATGACCACCGGTGAAAATGCGCTGATGGCAGCCCGGATGCTCAAGGCCGAGGGACTGAAGCGCGTCGCCTTGGTCACCGACGCGATACACATGCCACGTTCGCACCAGGTGTTCGAAGCGGCCGGACTCGAAGTGATCGCCTGTCCGACCGCCTACGCCGGCCAACATCCGTTCCAGCCCTACCAACTGGTGCCCGGCGCCGCCGCGTTGCAACTCTCGCATGCGGCCCTGCGCGAATGGGTGTCGCGCGGCTACTACCTTTTACGCTATCGCTGAACGCTCACTGCACGGAGACGACGATGAAGACCAAACCCATGCTCACGCTCGACGACGCCAGGCGCATCGCAGCCGCAGCCGAAGCCGTGGCTGTCACGCACCAGTGGTACGTGGTGATCGCCATCTGCGATGACGGCGGTCACCTGCTGCTGCTGCACCGGATGGATGGGGTAGCACCGGTGTCGGCCGCGATCGCGCCCGCGAAAGCGCGGGCGTCAGCGCTCGGCAAGCGCGAGACCAAGCTCTACGAAGACATGATCAATGGCGGTCGTACCGCGTTTCTCTCGGCGCCCCTCGACGGGATGCTCGAGGGCGGTGTGCCCATCATCGTCGACGGCCACGTCGTGGGTGCGGTCGGCGTCTCGGGCGTGAAGTCGAGCGAAGATGCACAGATCGCCGCGGCGGGCATTGCGGCGTTGCAGTCCGCCACCTGACCCGGGCAAGGCGCCCTCACTGAAGCGTTGCCGCCGCCTCGGCCGCCCGGCGTCCGCGAGCAATATCGATCGTCGCGAGCGCCAGCAGTCCGGCGACGAAGTAGAGCCCCGTCAGCACGATCCCGAGGCGATGGTTGTTGTCCGTCGCGAAGACCACCGCGCCATAGCTGATCGGCCCGATGATCGCCGCCAGTTGGGTCGCGAAGGTCCACAGGCCGTAGAACTCGGCGAGCCGATCCTTCGGGGCAAAGAGCCCGGCGAGCGCGCGTCCTGCCGACTGGCTCGATCCCATCGCCAGTCCGGCCAGGTTGGCGGCGACCCAGAACATCGCGGCACTGGTCGCCAGTCCGGCCACGGTCACCATCGCCAGCCACATCAGCAGCGTGAGGCCGAGGGCGAGCTTGTGGCCGAGGGCGTCCTGCACGTAGCCGAAGGCAAACGCGCCAATGGCCGCCGTGACGTTGACGACGAGCACCAGCGTCATCGTCTGCACGAAGCTGAACTTCATCACTTCCTGTGCATAGATCGCCGCCAGCGCGATGACGACCATGACGCCGGCCTGGTAGAACACGCCACAAAGCAGCAGGCGGGCGAAATCGCGATAGCGGTCGACATGGCGCAGGGTGTCAAAGAGGCGCGCCATGGCCTGGTGCACGAAGTGGCCGACGCGTTCGTCGGCCTGGGGCGCTGTCCGCTCCTGCACGATCAGCAATGCCGGTGCCGCCGCGATCGCGAACACGGTGGCGGTGATGAGCATCGTGATCGGAACGAATTCACTGGCAGTCGCGCCCAGCCCCTGAGACCACTGCACGTACGCCAGGCACAGCGCGAGCGTGATGAGACCGCCGACATAGCCGAAGCCCCAGCCCCAGCCGGAGACCTTCCCCAATGCTTCCGGCCGAGCCAGTTCCGGCAGGAAGGCCGCGATCAGGCCGACGCCGACCATGAAGAAGAAGTTGGAGACGGTGATCGCTACCGTTGCCAGCGCGACATCGCCGGGACCGACCGCCGCCAAGGCCGCCGTTCCAACAACGCAGCCACCGGTCGATATCGCCAGCAACCACTTCTTGCGCGCCCGCAGGTCGGCATAGGCACCGATCATCGGCATCGCCAGCATGACCAGCGCATTGGAGATGCCGAGTGTCAGCGTCCAGGCGAACGTCGCCCAGTCGGCGTTCGCGGCGACCACGCCGACGAAATAGGCGTTGAACACCGCCGTCAGCACGACCGTCGTATAGCCCGAGTTGGCGAAGTCGTAGCCGGCCCAGGCCACGATCTCGCGCGGGCGGACTCCGGGATTGAGCGCAGCAGGATCGAACAGAGGCATCGCGGAGGGGAAGCGAAAGTGCGTTGGCGCATCCTACGTGAGGCGATCCGCCGGGGCCGTGACCGTTCGTATACTGCCGCGCATGGGCACGAATGACCTCGACCGCATCGATCGCAAGATCCTCGAGATCCTGCAGGCCGACGGCCGCATCACGAACCAGGAACTCTCGGGGCGCATTGCGCTTAGCCCGCGCGCCTGCCTCGACCGTGTGCGCCGGCTCGAGCGCGCGGGCCTGATCGCCGGTTACATGGCGGTGCTGGACCCGCGCCGGCTCGGCGGGCTGTTGACGATCGTCGTTGAAGTGACGCTGAAGGACCAGACCCAGGCGACGCACAGCCGCTTCGAGCAGCGGATGCGCAATGCCGATGAGGTCGTCGAATGCTTCCTCGTCTCCGGGCAATGCGATTACGTGCTGCGCCTCGCCTGTCGCGATCTCGATCACTATCGCGATCTCACCAATGCATGGACCGACGATCCCACCCTCGGAGTGGAAAAGATCAGTTCGAAACCGGAGTTGCAGACGATCAAGGCATTTCGGGGCTACCCGCTGATCTGAGCGCGCCGAACCCGTCGGCACGACGCACCGCCGAATCGGCGGAAGTCCCTGTGCCGAACAGCCGGATCGAGCAGAATGATCAGTGCCGATCCACCTCGCCTCGACGAGGCCCTTCATACACTTGTCAGACCCAGACGAGGTGTGAAATGGATGCGAGGCTCGGACAGGTCTTCAATGGCGCCCACGCGGCGATTGCGCTAGAGCAGTCGTATGCGGCGCCGAACTACGCGCCGATCCCCGTCGTGCTCGAACGCGGCGCGGGCTGCTGGCTATGGGACGCCGACGGCAAGCGCTATCTCGACTTCATGTCGGCGTACTCCGCGGTCAGTCATGGCCACGCTCATCCGCGGCTCGTCAAGGCGTTGATCGAACAGGCTCAACTCATGGCGGTCACGTCGCGCGCGTATCACTCGACGTTGCTCGGTCCGTTCCTGGCGAAACTGGTTGAGCTCGCGGACCTGAAATCGCCGGCACGCGCGCTGCCGGCCAGCGGCGGCTGCGAGTCGGTCGAAACGGGGATCAAGGCAGTGCGCCGCTGGGGCTATCGCGTCAAGGGCATCCCGGCCGACCAGGCCGAAATCGTCGTGGCGCGCGGCAACTTCCACGGACGCTCGTCGACCGTCGTCGGCTTCTCAACGGAGGCCGCCTATCGCGCGGACTTCGGACCGTTTGCACCGGGATTCCGGCACTTCGACTTCGGTGACATCGCTTCGCTAGATGAAGCGATCACCGACGCCACCTGCGCCGTGCTGATCGAACCGATCCAGGGCGAAGCGGGCATCGTGCTGCCACCCGCGGGATTTCTGCAGGCGGTGCGGCGCCTATGCGACGAACGTCGCGTCCTGCTCATCCTCGACGAAATTCAGTCCGGCCTCGGCCGCACCGGTGCGATGTTTGCCTACATGCACGACGGCATCCGCCCCGACGGCGTGCTTGTCGGCAAGGCGCTCGGCGGCGGTCTGCTGCCGGTATCCGCCTTCGTCGCCGTGGCCTCAGTACTGGATCTGATGGAGCCCGGCAGCCATGGCTCGACCTTCGGCGGCAATCCGCTGGCGGCACGCGTGGCGCTCGAAGCGCTGCGTGTGCTCGTCGACGAGAAACTCGTCGAGCGCAGCCGAACACTCGGTTCACATCTCCTGTCCCGTCTGCGTGAAATCGACTCCCCGCTGATCCGCGCCGTGCGGGGGCGCGGGCTCTGGGTCGGCGTTGAACTCGACGGTGCGCGAGTCTCCACCCGCGCGGCCGTCGAGCGCATGGCCGAACGCGGTGTGCTGAGCAAGGACACCCACGAAACGGTGATCCGCTTCGCCCCGCCGCTGACGATCAGTCGCGAGGCACTGGACTGGGGCATCGATGTCTTCGCCAGCGTGATCGCGGAGTTCTAACCGCGACGTATCGTCTGATTCCGGCATCCTCACCCGACCATCAGCCGAAGTGCCGTGCGGGCGGGGCGGCCCGATCGCGCCGTCGAGTCATGCATGCGTCCGCCCGCGAGGCAAGCACCAACCATCGCACGTGGGGGTGAGGCGCCTTCCCCCGGATGGGCGATCCCTGGGCCAGGCCCCGCTGTCGAAACTCCATGCAGGACCTGAAGGAGATTCCGATGCGGGCACTATCCCCGACCGACGGCAGCGCCGATGCGGTGCGCGAAGCGGCCGACGCCGCCCTCGCAAAGGACGACAACCGCCTTGCGCTCGAACGCGAGCTGGATCGCCTAAACACGGCAATCCAGGGTTCGGCGGCAGCACTCGGCCAGCACCTGTCATGGTTGATCACGGCGCAGGCGTTCCTGCTGACCGCGTACGTCATCGTATTGGTGGGTGCCTGGAATCTGCCCCTGCCCGGCAAACATGGGTTGCTGTCCGGCATCGCGCTGTTCGCAGCGCTGGCGGTGTGCTTCACCTACCTTGGATTGCGCGCGGCGCGCGATCGCGTCGGCCCATTGAAGCAGCAGCGGCAGCGGGTCGAGGATGCGCTCGAACGCGTGGCCGCACGACCGCCGGCCTTCGCACGCCAGGGCCAGGTGACGGCATTGCTGGCGCAGGCATCGACGCGGGGGTTGCCGCTGCTCGTCATCGCCGGCTGGGCGGCGCTGACGCTCTATACGCTCGCCCTGCCATTGCCGAGTGACGGCAAGTCGACTGCGGCGGCGGCGGTGGAGTCCAGGTCCAACGGTGCGTCGCCCCCCGTCGCGAAGGCCGCGGGGCGGTCGGCCGCCACGCCAGTCGTAGCGAAAACAGCGCCCGCAGCGACGATGGAAGCCACCCCCCCGGCCGCTGACGCCGGCAGTAACACTGCGACCGAATCGCCCCTGCTCAACTTCTTCCGCCGCGCGGTGACCGCGCCGCCCGCTGTCGAACAGCCGGCGGAGCCCGTGAAACCGTAGCAAGCACCGCCGACTACGGCGCCCAGGTCGGCTTGCGCTTTTCCATGAAGGCCTGCACGCCTTCCTGCGCTACGTCATCGATCATGTTGCAGGCCATAGTCTGGCCCGCGAGCTGGTAGGCGGCGTCGATGCCGGTCTCGATCTGGCGGTAGAAGAGATCCTTGCCCATCGATATCGCAACGCGGGGCTTGGCAAGGATCGATGTGGCCAGGCGATCGACTTCGGCATCGAGCTGATCCGCCGGCACGACGCGGTTGACGAGTCCGCGCGCCTGCGCCGTCGCCGCATCGATGAAGTCACCGGTGACAAGCATTTCGAAAGCCTCCTTGCGGCCGACATTGCGCGACAGCGCCACGCCCGGCGTCGAACAGAAGAGCCCCACGTTGATGCCGCTGACGGCAAAGCGTGCGTCAGACGACGCGACGGCAAGGTCGCACATGGCGACCAGCTGGCAGCCCGCCGCCGTCGCGATGCCGTGGACCCGGGCGATAACCGGCTGGGGCATGCGCTGGATCGTCATCATCAGTCGCGCGCATTGCGCGAATAGCCGTCGGTAGTACTCGACGGAAGGGTTGGCCTTCATCTGCTTCAGGTCGTGCCCCGGGCAGAAAGCCTTGCCCTTGCCGGCGATGACGACGACGCGCGCTCCGGTGTCCGCCGCCACCGCATCGAGTTCGCGCTGCAACGCTTCTAGCATTTCCTCCGACAGTGCGTTGAACTGCTGCGGGCGGTTCAGCGTCAGCGTGACGACGCCGCGTGCATCGCGCTCGTTCAGCACGAAGGGCTCCGCGACAGCGCGGCTCTCGGGTGCGTTCATTGCCGTCTCCTAGACATCGATGGCCGAGGCGGATTTCGCCTGCTGCCTGAGCATGAATTTCTGGATCTTGCCTGTCGAAGTCTTCGGCAGCTCGCCGAACACGATCTTCTTTGGCATCTTGAAACTCGCGAGGTACTTCCGGCAATGCGCCAGCAGTTCTTCGGCCGTCACTTCCGCGCCGTCCTTAAGTTCGACGAAGGCGCACGGCACCTCGCCCCACTTCGGATCGGGCTGCGCGACGACAGCCGCCGCGATGACGGCCGGATGGCGGTACAGCACGTCCTCGACCTCGATCGACGAGATGTTCTCTCCGCCCGAGATGATGATGTCCTTGCTGCGGTCCTTGATTCTCAGGTAGCCGTCGGGGTACACCACCGCGAGGTCGCCCGAATGGAACCAGCCCCCCTTGAAGGCCTCCTCTGTCGCCTTCTCGTTCTTTAGGTAACCCTTCATCGCGATGTTGCCGCGGAACATGACTTCGCCGATGGTCTCGCCGTCCCAGGGCACCGGCTGCAGCGTGTCCGGATCGAGTACAGAGACCCCTTCCTCCAGCGTGTACCGCACGCCCTGCCGGCCATTGAGCATCGCGCGTTCGCCGACGTCGAGTGTGGCCCAGTCCGGCTGCCTGGCACAGACGGTCGCCGGGCCATAGACCTCAGTCAGGCCGTAGACATGCGTCAGGTCGAATCCGAGCCGGTCCATGCCCTCGATCATCGACGCCGGCGGCGCAGCAGCGGCCACCATGGCGCTGACCCGATGCCCGATTCCGCGCTTCAACGCGTCCGGAGCATTGACCAGCAGCGAGTGCACGATCGGCGCGCCGCAGTAGTGCGTGACGCGATGCTCACGGATCGCGTCGAACACAGCCGCCGCATCGACGCGACGCAGGCATACATGCGTGCCCGCCATCGCCGCGACGGTCCAAGGGAAGCACCAGCCGTTGCAGTGAAACATCGGCAAGGTCCACAGGTACACCGGGTGATGCGGCATCGCCCAAACCAGCACGTTGGACACGGCATTGGTGTACGCGCCGCGGTGCGAGTAGACGACCCCCTTGGGATTGCCGGTGGTGCCCGATGTGTAATTGAGTGAGATTGCGTCCCACTCGTCGGCCGGCTGCGGCCACGAAAAATCCGCCGAACCGGTCGCGAGGAATGCTTCGTACGACAGATCGCCCACCAGCGTTCCCGGACCGTCGTACACCGGATCGTCGACATCGATCACCGGCAGCGGCCGTCCCAGAAGCACGAGTGCCGCGCGGACGGTCGATGCAAATTCGCGGTCGACGATGACTGCCTTCGCTTCGCCGTGCTCCAGCATGAACGCGATCGACGCCGGATCGAGACGCGTGTTCAGTGCATTCAGCACCGCGCCCGCCATTGGAATTCCGTAGTGCGCCTCGACCATTTCCGGCGTGTTCGGCAGCATCACCGCGACCGTGTCGCTGCGACCGATGCCGCTCCGCGCGAGAGCATGAGCCAGCTGGCGTGAACGCGCGTACACCTCTCGCCACGTACGCCGAATCAGCCTGGCACCACTGCCATGCACCACGGCTGGCAGGTCCGGGAACACCGTTGCACTGCGCTCGACGAATCCGAGCGGCGACAGTGCCGCGAAATTCGCCGGAGTCCGGTCCAGCCCGATGTCGTAGATCGACCGCGCCATCCGTTTGCAGTTCGGCGCCAGCCGAACTCCTTGTGCGCGCCCGCTCGGCTGCCCGAAGGGCGCGCGCCTGATCTCTTCGTTGCAGGTGCTCGTGCGACCGCCCAGCGGTCGCGCGAGTAGTGCCTTTATAGCTGCGCCAAGGCCTTCACATGCGCCCCGACGCTACGCGCCAGCGCGCTGAGGTTGTATCCACCCTCGAGCGTACTGACGATCCGACCTTCACCGAATTCGGCCGCCACTTCCATCATCCGTTGGGTGATGTAGACATAGTCGGCCTCCACCAGCCCCATCTGGCCGAGGTCATCCTCCCGGTGCGCATCGAACCCGGCGGAGATGAAGATCATCTCGGGACGGAAGGCGCGCAGCCGCGGCAGCCAGACTTCGTCGACCACCTGACGCACGACATCCCCCTTCGTTCCGGCCGGAAGGGGCACATTCACCATGTTTTTCGCCACGTGCTCGGTTCCCGTGTACGGGTAAAACGGATGCTGGAAAAAACTGACCATCAGCACGCGCTCGTCGCCTGCGAGGATCTCCTCGGTTCCATTGCCATGGTGCACGTCGAAGTCGATCACCGCGACCCGCTCCAGTCCGTGCGCCGACAGTGCATGGCGCGCACCGACCGCCACATTGTTGAAGAAACAGAAGCCCATCGCCGCCGCCTTGCGCGCATGGTGGCCCGGCGGGCGCACCGCGCAGAATGCGTTCGCCAGCTCGCGCGCGATCACGCGATCGGTCGCCTCCACCACGGCCCCCGCGGAACGCAGCGCGGCGTTCCAGGTGTGCGGATTCATCGAGGTGTCCGGATCGACAGGCCAGTACCCCTGCTGTGGTACGCTGGTTTTCAACCTGTCGATGTACTCGGCGTCATGGGCGCGTGCCAGCGCTGCTTCCGATGCAACGGGCGCGTCGAAGTGCTCCAGGTGCGGCGCGATACCGATGGAAATCAGATGGTCCTGGATGGCCGCAAGCCTTTCCGGGCTTTCGGGATGCCAGGAACCCATCTCGTGCGCGGTGCAGGCGCGGTGCGTGAAGAACCCTGTGTGAAGCATGTCTCCTTCCAGCCCGATTTCGAGGCCTGCACGGCGCGGCCTGAGCGTTTGACGCCATGTTAGAGAAATTCCGCGCGACTGCCAGCCAGATCGGCAGCGTCATCGTCGGCAAAAACCTGCAGATCCGGCAGAGCCTGACGTGCCTGCTAGCGGGCGGACACCTTCTGATCGAGGACGCTCCGGGCGTCGGCAAGACGACCCTCGCTCATGCCATCGCCATTTCCCTCGGCCTGCCGTTCCGACGCATCCAGTTCACCAGCGACCTCCTGCCTTCCGACGTGATCGGTGTCTCGGTCTATGACCGCACCAGCGGGCAGTTCGTGTTTCATCCAGGCCCGATCTTCACCGAGGTGCTGCTGTCCGACGAGATCAACCGCGCCAGTCCCAAGACCCAGAGCGCGCTGCTGGAAGCCATGGAGGAGAGTCAGGTGTCGGTCGACGGCCAGTCACGCCCGCTGCCACTGCCATTCTTCGTGATAGCGACCCAGAATCCGCTGTCGCAAGTCGGCACGTTTCCGCTGCCGGAGTCCCAGCTCGATCGGTTCCTGATGTGCATCAGCCTCGGTTATCCGGATCGCGCGGCTGAGCGCGCGCTGCTCTCTGGCGAGGCGCGGCGCGACATGCTGAAGGCGCTCGGGCCTGTCGCACGTCCGGCCGACCTGGTCATTGCGCAGGTGGAAGTGAAGAAGGTCTTCGTTTCATCGGCTCTGCTGGACTACGTTCAGGCGCTGATGGGACACACGCGCGCCTCGGGCAAGTACGCCGAAGGCCTGTCACCCCGCGGTGGGCTCGCACTGCTGGCGGCGGCGCGTGCCTGGGCCTGGCTGGACGGACGTAATCACGTGATCCCGGAAGACGTGCAGAACGTGATGCCGGCGGTCGCGGGCCATCGCCTGCACGCCGTCAGCCGCGACAGCGGCCGCGCTTTGCACGGCAAGGAACTCGTCAGCCAGCTGATCGGCGCCGTTCCCGTGCCGTGAACGCCAGCGACGGCGTCAATGGTCCCGGCTGATGAGCATCACAGCACATCCGCTGACGGTTCGCATCGGCCAGTGGATCGCCGGTCGCCATGGGCCGGAGTCCGGTGACGTCCTGCTCGACCGACGTCGCGTCTACATCCTGCCGACCACACCCGGGCTGGTATTCGGCGGCGCCATCCTCGTGCTTCTGATCGGCTCCATCAACTACGACCTGCAGCTCGGCTATGTATTGACCTTCCTGGTCGCCAGCATGGCGATCGTCGGCATGCATACCACCCACTCCAACCTCGCACAGATCGTGCTGCGTGGCATCCGCGTCGAGCCTGTGTTCGCGGGCGACGTCGCCATCTTCGAGGTGACGGCAACCAACCCGACAACCGTCGACCGTTTTGCCCTTCGCTTCGCGTTCATCGACCCCGCGACGGCGCCGCGCCGGTTCCCGCTCCTGATGAGGCACCCGCGCACGGCGCTCACGGTGTCGATCGAGGTCCCGGCCCGCGGCGATCGGAGCATCGGCGTGCCACTGCCCGCACCACAGCGTGGCCGCCTGCCGGCACCGCGCATCGTCATCGAGTCCCGCTTCCCGTTCGGCCTGTGGCGTGCCTGGGCCTACCTCACACCCGCCTTGAGCGCGATGGTGTATCCGAAGCCGGAGGTCGATGCCCCGCCCCTGCCGTTGACCGGCACCGGCGGGGGCGACGGTTTCGGACTCGCGTCGTCGGGCGACGACTTTGCGGGCGTGCGGCCCTACAGCCCGGGCGACCCGCAAAAGATGATCGCGTGGCGACTGGCCGCACGCTCCGACGAGTTGTCGGTCAAGCAGTTCGAGGCGCAGGGGGGTGGCGAGCTGCTGCTCGACTTCGAAAGCCTGCCGCGGCAGCTGGATATCGAGCAGAAACTGTCGCGACTGACGCGCTGGGTGCTGGACGCGGAATCCGCCCACACGCGCTACGGACTGCGGCTGCCAGGCACGATGGTGTTCGCGGGATCAGGCCCCCAGCACCGTGAGAAGTGCCTCACGGCGCTCGCGCTGCATCGAGGCTGAGATGACGACGGCCTCCGCAGGCGCACAGGGTTACGCCACGCTGCGACGCTGGCTGGCACCCGCGGCGCGTGTGTTCGGGCCGCAGACGTCGAGCGCGGCGCGCGAACGGCGCGACATGCTGGTGCTGCTCGCAGCGGTATCCCTGGTCGTGGTGCCACACTTCCAGCATCTGCCGTGGTGGGCCACGTCGGTCGTGCTGCTGATGCTCATCTGGCGCATCTGGCTGACCATCGCACAGCGTTCACTGCCAGGGCGCTTTGTCATGCTGCCGCTGCTGCTCGCCGCCGGCGGCGCCGTCTATATCCAGCATCGAACGCTGGCAGGCCAGGAGGCGGGCGTCACGTTCCTGCTGCTGCTGATGGCGCTCAAGCTGCTCGAGATGCGCGCACGGCGTGACATCTTCGTCGTGATCTTCCTGTCATTCTTTATCCTCCTGACCCAGTTCCTGTATGGGCAGGGGCTGCCGGTGGCAGCGATGACCGTCACCGCCGTCATCGCCCTCTTCTTCGTTCTGGTCAGCGTCAATCTCGACGAGGTCGACCTGCCTGCCGCGCACAAGCTGCGCCTGGTCGGACTCACGCTGGCCAAGGCCATTCCGCTGACGGTGGCGCTCTTTGTGCTGTTTCCGCGCTTTTCCGGTCCGCTATGGGGCATGCCCGGAGAGTCCGGTCGCGGCAGAACGGGGCTGTCCGATTCGATGTCGCCCGGGTCGATCAGCCGCCTGCTCGATTCCGACGAGATCGCGTTTCGCGTCAGCTTCGATAACGCGACACCCGGCAAGGACAGGCTCTACTGGCGGGGCCCGGTGTTCGGGACCTACACCGGCCGCACCTGGCTGCCACTGGCCAACCGCACGGCCCCAGCGACGGAGCTCACGATCGAGCCCGATCGGCGCTCGGCGGTGACCTACTCGGTGACGCTCGAGCCGCACAAGCGCGACTGGCTGTTCGCACTCGAAGCCGTGGGACGACTGCCTGCGCTGTCCCAGTTCGAGGCGCGGCTCACCTCCGACATGCGCCTGCTGGCCAACGGCTTGATCACGAGCCGCATTCGCTACGACGCGACGTCCTACACCTCCTACCGGCTCGACGCGAATCTCAGCCCGGCGCAGTTGCAAGACTGGCTGGTGCTGCCGGCCGGCTTCAACCCGCGCACGTTGCAGTTCGCCGCCGAACTGCGCGACCAGGTCGTGCCAGGCACCTCGGCCCAGCGTTTCGCGCAAGACGCACAGCTGGCCAACGCGGTGCTCGATCACTTCCGGCGTGGCGGTTATGGCTACACGCTGGAGCCGCCGCCGCTCGGACGCCACTCGATCGATGAATTCCTGTTCGACACCCGGCTCGGATTCTGCGAGCACTATGCATCGGCCTTCGTGTTCCTGATGCGTGTGCTGGACGTGCCGGCGCGTGTCGTGACCGGCTACCAGGGCGGCGAGCAGAACCCGGTCGACGGCTTCATGACCGTACGGCAATCCGACGCGCACGCCTGGGCCGAAATCTGGCTGCAAGGCCAGGGTTGGGTGCGGATCGATCCGACCGCCGTCGTGGCGCCGGTGCGCATACAGAGCGGAGCGGGCGAGATCGCGCGCCAGGCAGGCCGAGGCGCGACAGCGGCGGGCACCGATGTGCCCTGGCTGCGCGCGCTGCGCTACAACTGGGAAGCCGTGGAAAACAGCTGGAACCAGTGGGTGCTGACGTATTCACTGGAACGGCAACAGGCGCTGGTCGAGCGGCTCGGCCTCGCGCCCAAGCTGGAAAGCGTCATCCTGTTGCTGGCGCTCATCATGGGCCTCCTACTGGCCTGGCTCGCCTTCGTCTCACTGCGACCACGCCTGGTGCGCGATCCGCTCGGAGCATCCTTCCAGCTGCTGCGGGAGCGGCTCGAACGTGCCGGAGTGGCCGCCTCCGTATCGTGCGGTCCGCGCGAGCTCTATGTGCGGACCAAGCGCGCGCTGGTCGAAGACGATGTGAAGCTGGCCCGTCGCCTGCTCTCCCGCTACGAGCAGCTGCGCTACGGACCCGCCTCGGCCGAGGCGACGCGCGCTGACCTTCGCGCGCTGCGTCGTGCGATCCGGGCGTTCCGGCCGCGTCCGAATCCGCTGTGACGCTTGACCGCCGGGCTTTCTCGCCGTCGCTCGCCGCGTTGGCGACGGTTGCGCCGGCGCAGGCGAGCAGCGGGTATCTCGCGCGCCCCGAGGTTAAGCAGTTCATCGATGAACTCGTGACGACTCACGGTTTCGACCGCACGCGGCTCGAGCGCTGGCTGCGCGACGCGCGCTACTCCGCCAGCGTTGAACGCCTGATGCAGCCGCCGATACCCTTTGGCCAGCGCAACTGGCTGGAATACCGCCAGCGCTACCTCGACCCGTCGCGCATCCAGGCGGGAGCGGCCTTCTGGCAGGCGCACCGCGCCGCGCCTGGCGCGGGCCGAGGAACAGTTCGGCGTCCCCGCCGAGATCATCGTCGCCATCATCGGAGTCGAGACCTACTTCGGGCGCATCACCGGCAACTTCCGGACGCTCGATGTCTTCACCACGCTGAGCTTCGATTACCTGCGCCGCGCTGAGTTCTACCGCGCCGAGTTCATCGAGTTCCTGCTGCTTGCGCGAGAACAGCGGCGCGATCCGGCCTCCTACCGCGGCTCATTCGCCGGCGCGATCGGACTGCCGCAGTTCATGCCCGGCTCGATCCGCCGCTGGGGCGTGGACTTCGACGGTGACGGCAGGATCGATCTGCTGTCGAGCCCGACCGACGCGATCGGCTCGGTGGCCAACTTCCTCGTCGGTCACGGCTGGCAACGCGAGCTGCCGATCGCTTTCGAGGCCGAGGCCGACGAAAGCATCGTCGATGCACTGGGTCGCGGCATCGAAGCGCAGACAACATGGTCGACGGCGCTGGCGGCGGGCGTGGTCAGCGAGGCGCCGTTGTCGCTCGACACGGCGGTGATCGTCATCGACCTGCCCCTGGTGGACAGCGGCGGCCAGCCGGGTCGCGCCTACCGAGTCGGCACGGTGAACTTCGGCGCGATCCTGCACTACAACCGCAGTTACTTCTACGCCACCGCCGTCACGGAGCTCGCCGCCGCCGTACGTGAACGCGTGTCGTTCGACCGCTGAGCGGCACGAGACGCGATCATGCCTCGGCGTCCGGCTGTTTCGACGGCTGGGCGTCGACGAAGGCCGCAAGTTCCATGCAGTGATCGAAGATGCGCATCAGCGTCGGCACATGATCGAGCCGGCAGTCGAAGCGACGTGCGTTGAAGATCTGCGGCACCAGCACGACGTCGGCCAGCGTGACGCGCTCGCCCAGCACATGGCGCCCTGCGCGTCCTTCGGCCACGACGCGCGCCTCGAGCGCAGCGAGGCCCTGCTCGACCCAGTGCCGGTACCAGGCATTCTTGGCGTCTTCGCTCGCCCCGAGCTCGCGCACGAGATAACGCAATACCCGCAGGTTGTTGAGCGGGTGGATCTCGCACGCGATCCCGAGTGCAAACGAGCGCACGTAGGCGCGTTCGAGGGCGTCGCGCGGCAAGAGCGGCGGCTCGGGACGCGTCTCGTCAAGGTACTCGATGATCGCCAGCGACTGCGTCAGCACGCGGCCGTCGTCGTCGAGCACCGGGATCAGCGCATCCGGATTGAGTGCACGGAAGGCCGGAATGAACTGCTGGCCGCCGTCCCGGGTCAGGTGCACGGCGGCGTACTCATAGGGCAGGCCCTTGAGGTTCAGCGCGATCCGCACGCGGAACGACGCCGAGCTGCGGAAGTAGTTGTAGAGCTTCATCATGCCGCCATCCTATCGAACAAATTGCACCAGCCAGAGCGACAGCGATGGAACGCACAGCAGCAGCACGAGCCGCACCGCGTCGGCGGCCAGGAACGCGACGACACGCCGATAGCCCTGCGCGATAGGTATGTCGCGCGCCAAGGCGCCGACCACGTACATGTTGAGCCCCACGGGGGGCGCGATCAACCCGATGTTGACCACGGTGAGCAGCAGGACCCCGAACCAGATCGCCTTGGATTCGAGCGGCAGGCCGAAGAGGTCGAGCTGCATCACCGCGGGAAAGACGACCGGCAGTGTCAGCAGCAGCATCGACAGTTCATCCATGACGCTGCCGAGCGCGATATAGCCGAGCAGCACCAGGGCCAGTACCGCCAGCGGCGGCAGCGGCAGCGCGCCGACGAACTCGGCCGCGCGCGCCGGCATCTGCGTGAGCGCGAGCGCGCCGTTCAGCATGTCAGCACCCAGGAAGATCATGAAGATGACACCGGACACTTCGGCGGTTCCGAGCAGCGCAGACTTCACGCCCGCCAGCGTGAGCTGGCGTCGCAGCAGCTCCGACCACCGCCGTCAGCACCACGCCGATGGCGGCCGCTTCGGTGGCAGTGAACACGCCGCCGTAGATGCCACCCAGCACGACCAGAAAGATCACGAGGACCGGAACGACGCCGCCCAGCGCCGGCCAGCGCTCCCGCCAGGGCACGCGCGGCTCGGCCGGCCCGAGCGCGGGCCGCCATCGCATCAGCAGCGCGATGGCGATGCAGTAGAGCAGCGCCGCGAGCGAGGCCTGGCAACAGCGCCGCCGCGAACAGCTTCGCGATGTTCTGCTCCGCGATGATGGCGTACAGCACCAGCACCACCGAAGGCGGGATCAGGATGCCAAGGGTGCCTCCGGCGGCCAGTGCCGCCATTGCGAAGCCGCCGTCATAGCGATAACGGCGCATCTCCGGCAACGCTACCTGCGCGATCGTCGCCGCCGTGGCGACGGACGAACCGCACACCGCGCCGAACGCCGCGCTGGCGAGCACTGCGGCTTGCGCCAGTCCGCCACGCCAGTGACCGACGAAGCTCGCCGCCGCGCGAAACAGTGCACGCGACAGGCCACCCTCGGTCGCGAGCTGTCCCATCAGCAGGAAAAGCGGAATCACCGACAGGTCGTAGATCGAGAATCGCGCAAAGACGATGCCCTTGAGATACGCGAGCAGCGCTTCACTGCCGGCGACGGCCGCAAAGCCGACAGCGCCGGGCACGAACATCGCCACCCAGATGGGCAGCCGCAGCGCCATCAGCACCAACATCGCGGCAAAGAGCGCAGAGAGCGCTCCACGCCAGCATCAGGCGTCATCCTTGGTGGGTGCCGACGCGTGCCCAGCAGGGCGATCAGTGCCGCCAGCGCGAGGGCCGGCACCATCGGCGCATAGGCCAGCCAAAGCGGCACACCGAGCACCATCGATGTCTCGGTCGCGGCGTGCAGGCTCGCGACCCCGACCGCGGCGCGCGCGGCCAGCAGCATGAGCACGGCGGCGGCGACCAGGTGCGCGACGGCATCGAGCCGGCGATGCAGCGCGGCTCCCGAACGCACCGTGAAGATGTCGACGATGAGGTGGCTGCCGTGCAACTGACAGTACGGGAGGAAGAGCGCCAGCGCGCTGGCCGTGCCAAGCTGCACCAGTTCGACGTCACCCGGAATCGGGGTCGAAAGCAGCCAGCGGCCGACCACCGACAGCACGGTTACGCCGGCGACCAGCGCAACGATGACTCCGCCCGCCAGCGCGAACACGATCGCCGTCGTGCCCAGCGCGCGCCGCATGGCTACTTGCTTGCCCGTTCGCGCGTGGGCGCCGCGGCAGTCGACGCAGCGTTGCGGGCCAGCAGCGCGCGCGCATCGGACAGCAACAGATCGCCATCGATCTGACGCCGCTTCATGTCGGCAATCCAGTCGACAAAGACGGGCTGTGCGGCGCGTTGCCAGTTCACCAGTTCCGCCGCCGGTACCACGATGACCGTGTTGCCGCGATCCTGCGCCAGCTTGCGTGCCGGCGCCTTCTGCTGCTCCCACAGCCGCCCGGCCTGCGTCGAGAGTTCAAGCCCCGAATTGCGGTCGATGACTGCCTTCAGATCCGGCGGCAAGCCGATCGTAGGTCTTCGGATTCATCGCCAACAGGAACACCGCCGTGTAAAGCGCCGGCACGTTGGGATCCGTCTCGGTGTGAAAGCGCGCGACCTCGTGCACCTTGACCGCCGGCACCACCTCCCACGGCACGACCGCGCCGTCGAGCACGCCCTTGCTCATCGCGTCGGCCAGCCCGGTGACCGGCATCGAGACCGGCGAGGCGCCGAGCGCCGCGAGCAGCTTGTTGGTCTGCCGCGTCGGCGCGCGCAGCTTCATGCCGCGGAAATCCTCGAGCGTGCGCACCGGCCGCTCGCGCATGTGCAGGTAACCGGCGTCGTGAACATGGACGGCGAGTGGCCGCACTTCGCGAAACTCGCTGCGGCCGTGCTTTTCGTAGAACTGCCACGCCGCGCGCGAGGCGGACTCGGCATCGGTGATCATGAACGGCAGTTCGAACACTTCCATCGCCGGAAAGCGCCCCGCGTTGTAGCCGGGCAGCGTCCAGACGATGTCGACGACGCCGTCGCGCACCTGGTCGAAGAGCTGCGGCGCCGTGCCGCCGAGTTGCATCGACGGATAGATCTGGCACTTCAGGCGGCCCGAGGACTCTGCCTCGATCTTCGCGCACCAGGGCACGATCAGCTTCGCATGCGTCGTCGACCCGGGCGGCAGAAAGTGGTGGACTTTAAGCGTGATGACGGGTTGGGCCTGCGCCATCGGCGCGGCCCAGCTCAGCGACGCACGCGATGACCCAGGCGATGCGACGCATCGTCGTGCGGCGCCCGGTTGGCACTAGACGACTCTCACCTGCAGCGTGCCGAGGCCGGCGATTCCGCCGCGTCAGCGCGTCGCCCGGCTTGACCGCGCCGACGCCTTCGGGCGTGCCCGTGATAGATCAGGTCGCCCGGCATCAGCGCGAAATACTTCGACAGATGCGCGATCGTCTCGTTGACATTCCAGATGAGCTTGGAGATGTCGCTCGACTGCCGTTTCTGGCCATTGACCTCGAGCCAGATCGCGGCAGACGTGAGTTCGCCGGTCACCGCGATCGGCTTCAGCGGCGAGATCGGCGCCGAGAAGTCGAAGCCCTTGGCCACGTCCCACGGGCGGCCCTTGTCGCGCAGCGCGAATTGCAGGTCGCGGCGCGTCATGTCGAGTCCTACTGCGTAGCCCCAGATGTGTGAGGGCGCATCGCCTGGCGCGATGTCGCGTCCGGCCCGTCCGATGGCGACCACGAGTTCGATCTCGTGATGCAGATTCGCGGTTTCGCCCGGGTACGGCAGATCACCGGTCTTGCCGAAGGGAACCGGCAGCACGGCATCGGCCGGCTTCATGAAAAAAAACGGCGCCTCGCGCTCGGAGAAGCCCATCTCCTTGGCGTGGTCGGCATAGTTACGGCCAACGCAATAGATCCGATGCACCGGAAACAGGTCGGTCGAACCATCGATCGGCACGACCGCCTGGGCCGGCGCTGCAAATGCATAGCCCATGGTGCAGGCACTCCGCTGGAAAAGGCGGCAAGCGTACTAGAACCCGCTCGAAGCCATCGCTGAATCGCGGCGTGGGCTCGCGCGGGTTCTAGGTCTGCCCCGGGCCAGCCGCCCGTGCGATCGCGCGTGACAGCAGCACGACGGGAAGGACACCTGCGAGCACGATGGTCAGTGCCGGCAGCGCGGCCTCGCCGAGGCGCTCATCGCTGGCGAGCTGGTACGCGACGACAGCCAGCGTGTCGAAGTTGAACGGGCGCAGCACCAGTGTCGCCGGCAACTCCTTCATTACGTCGACGAACACCAGCAGCACGGCGGCAAGAACCGACGGCGAAAGTATCGGCAGGTGGACCCGGAGAAAGGTGTCGATGGTCGAACTGCCGAGGCTGCGCGCACTGGCGTCCATCGCCGGCGTGATGCGTGCGAGCCCGGCTTCGACCGATTGATACGCGACCGCGAAGTAACGCACGAGGTACCCGTAGAGCAGCGCGAACACGCTGCCGGTCAGCAGCAGGCCGGTCCCGACGCCGATCAGCGATTTCAGAAGGCCGTCGAGGGCGTTGTCGAAGCCGGCCAGCGGAACGAGTATTCCCACCGCGACGACGGCACCCGGCAACGCGTATCCCAGGCTCATCAGCCGCACCGAGGCTCGCACCAGTGCGGCGGGCAGCCCCGCGTTCCGCCGCGCGCGCCGCGTAGGCCAGCGCGAGCACCACCCCCAGCACGACCACCGAGCTGCCGACCGCCACGCCTAGCGTGTTGGCCAGCCACTGCAGATAGCGTGCTGGGTCCACGCCAGTCCACACCGGAAGGAGCAGTCGCACCAGCAGCAGCACCGGCAAGGCGAAGCCGACCATTACGGGCATAACGCACAAGGCGATCGCGCCCCAGGCCCTCCATCCGTTCAGCATCGAGCGCGGCGCCGGCCGTTGGCTGGCCGTGGGAGTGAAGAAGCGGGCACGTCCGCGTGCTGCGCGCTCCAGTGCGAGCAGGCCCAGCACGAGCAGCAGCAACACGCCGGCGAGCTGACTGGCCGCCACGCGGTCTCCCAATGAAAACCATGCGCGGTAGATCGCCGTCGTGAAGGTCTGCAATCCGAAGTACACCGAGGCACCGTAGTCGGCCAGCGTTTCCATCAGGGCGAGCAACGCCCCCGCGGCGATCGCCGGTCGCGCCAGCGGAATGTTGACCCGCCACCATGTCTGCCATGCGGTGAGTCCCAGGCTGCGCGCCGCGTCGATCATGGCCGCCGTGCGCGCCAGGAACGCCGTGCGGGCCAGCAGATAGACGTAGGGATACAGCACGACAGTGAACACGAAGATCCCGCCCGCAATGGAGCGGATCTCCGGGAACCAGTAGTCGCCCCGGCGCCAGTCGAACGCTTCCCGCAGGGCAGTCTGGAGCGGGCCGGCGAACTGCAGGGCGTCCGTGTACGCATAGGCGACGATGTAGGCGGGCATCGCCAGCGGCAGCAACAGCGCCCACTCGAGGATGCGCCGCCCCGGAAACTCACAGGTGGCAGCGAGCCATGCGGTGACGGAACCGACGATCACCACGCCCGCGACGACGCCGGCGCCCAGCAAGAAGGTTTCGGCCATTGCCGCCGGGATCACGGTGGACAACAGGTGCCGCAGCGTGTCGGCCGATTCGGCGGCACCGAGGAAACTGGCGAAGATGCTCAGGACAGGCAGGCCCACGACGCCCACACAGGCCAACGCGAGCAGGAGCGGTCGGCCCAGCCCGGGCGCAGGCTGTCCTGCCAGCCACCGATGGCGTCGCACTGCTGGCACTGCTGACCCTGGATTGACCTCGGTCGCCAAAATCCCTCCGCGCAACGTGGAGTCTAAATGCAAATGAGAACTAACTGCATTTGATAGGCTAGACTAACCGAATCATGGACATAGAACCCCGTCGCGCTGCGCTGCTGGTCATCGAAGGCCTCGGTGTCGATTATCCGGGGCGGCGCGCGCGTGCTCGAAGGCCTGTCGCTGTCACTGGATCGGGGCGAGATTGGCTGCGTCGTCGGCAGCTCGGGGTGCGGCAAGACCACGCTGCTGCGTGCCATCGCCGGCTTCCTGCCGGTGGCGACGGGCACGATCGAGATCGACGGTCTCGTGGTGTCTGGCCCGCATTTCACCGCCCCACCGGAGCGCCGCAGCGTCGGCCTCGTGTTCCAGGACTACGCCCTGTTTCCCCACCTCACGGTCGAAGGCAACGTGTCGTTCGGGCTGCGTTCGGTTGCGCGCGTCAGACCGCGCCCGCCGCGCGCAGGAAATGCTGGACCTGGTCGGCCTCACACCGCAGGCGCGCCGTTTCCCGCATGAACTGTCCGGCGGCCAGCAGCAGCGCGTCGCGCTTGCCCGGGCGCTTGCCCCTCGGCCGTCGCTGCTGCTGATGGACGAGCCTTTTTCCAGCCTTGATGTCGAGCTGCGCCAGCGTCTGGGCCACGAAGTCCGGCAGATCCTGAAGGCGAGCGGCACGACGGCGATCCTGGTGACGCACGATCAGCAGGAGGCCTTCGCAATCGCCGATCGTGTCGGCGTCATGCATCACGGGATCCTCGAGCAGTGGGACCGGCCGTATGAGCTATATCACCGACCTGCCACGCGCTATGTCGCGGACTTCATCGGCCAGGGCGTATTCCTGCCGGCTCAGGTCCTGTCACCGCGCAACGTCGCCATCGAGCTGGGCGAACTCAAGGGAGATATTCCGCTGCCGTGTCAGCAGGGGTGTGCCACCTGCGGCAAGGGCTGCTTTGTCGAAGTACTTCTGCGGCCCGACGATGTGGTCCATGACGACGCCAGTCCGCTCAAGGCCGAGGTCATGCGCAAGGTTTTCCGCGGCGGCGACTTCATCTACACCCTGCGACTCGACAGCGGGCGCGAAGTCCTTGCACTGGTGCCGAGTCACCATGATCACGCGATCGGCGAGAAGATCGGCATCCGGCTGGATGCTGACCACGTGATCACCTTTCCTGCGGCCGCAGCGCCAGCTGCTGCAACACCGTGAGCCGCAGTCGCGCCTCCCGATACAAGATTCCAACACTGATCAGGGATTGGCCCGCTCGGGCCCGATGACGCGTTTCGCGGGCCAGCCAGGCGTGCGGGAAACCGCCTACTTCCGCTTCCCGCCGAGCAATGCGGCAACGCGACCTGGCCGAGGAGTCTCGGGAGTTTCGTTTGGAATCGGAGGCGTTCCGGCCGCCGGCGCGCCCGACTCGTAGGGACGCGAAAAGAAGTCATCCGCTGGCGCAGGCGCGGTGCGCGGCGCCGCAGGACTCGCGACGAGGTCGCCGCACATCGTCGCGTCCGGACCGCTCGCGTTCATCACGGCCACGCTCGCGCCGTGGCGGTGACGCGACCGTGCCCAGCTCGAACTTCTGCTTCGTCAGGCGCTCAATTGCGGCGACGCTGCGCTCGTCCGACCCGGTCATCATCATGATCGTCAGCCCACTCGCGCCGGCGCGCCCCGTGCGGCCGATGCGGTGGATGTAGTCCTCGGGCGCAAACGGGACGTCGTAGTTGATGACGACCGGCAGCTCGACGATATCCAGACCCCGGGCAGCAACGTCGGTGGCAACCAGCACCTCGATCGAACCGGCCTTGAACCCTTCGAGCGCCTTCATGCGCTCGTCCTGTGTCTTGTCTCCGTGGATCGCGTCCGCGTTCACGCCGGCCTTCTGCAACTGGCGGGCGAGACGACGACACTCGATCTTCGAGTTGACGAACACCAGCACCTGCGTGAGCCGGCCGCCACCCTCGCCGCGCGTGCGCAGCAGTTCGAGCAACACGTCGGTCTTCTCGGATTCGTGCAGACGCACGACTTCCTGCTTGACGTTCTCGGCCGTGGCGTTGCGACGTGCCACTTCGATCAGCACCGGCTCGCGCAGGAAGTTCGCGGCGAGCTTCTTGATTTCTTCGGAAAACGTCGCCGAAAACATCAGGCTCTGGCGCTCCTTTGGCAGGAGATTCAGGATGCGTGAAATGTCGGGCAAAAAACCCATGTCGAGCATGCGATCGGCTTCGTCGAGCACGACGATCTGCACCTGGCCCAGCGAGGTGTTCTTGCTCTGCAGGTGGTCGAGCAGGCGGCCCGGCGTGGCGACGACGATTTCGACTCCGGTCCGCAGCGCCTGCGTCTGCGGATCCATGTCGACACCGCCGTAGACGACCGCACACCGCAGCGGCGTGCCGGTGATGTAGCGCTTGACGTTGTCCGCTACCTGGTCGGCCAGCTCGCGCGTCGGTGCCAGTATCAGTGACCGCACCGGGTGCCGGGCCGGCGACATGCTGGTACTCGCCTGCGGCAGCAGGCGCTGGATGATCGGCAGCGCAAAACCCGCCGTCTTGCCGGTGCCGGTCTGCGCCGCTCCCATCACGTCCTTGCCCTGCATCACGATCGGTATCGCCTTTGACTGAATCGGCGTTGGCGTCGTGTAGCCCATCGCCTTCACCGCCGCAACGATGCGCGGGTCTAGGCCAAAGTGTTCAAAGTCGTGATAGTCGGACAAGGGGGTGGGCCGGAAAGGTCAGGATAGTGATAGTGGGCCGTGCTGGATTTGAACCAGCGACCAAAGGATTATGAGTCCTCTGCTCTAACCAGCTGAGCTAACGGCCCGTCGGACCGAAACGCGCACAGCCACAGCACTGAGCTGTGGCCGTGAGTCGTCGAGGCAGCGCGCACGCCGGATTACTCGAGAAAGCTCTTCAGCTTGTCGGAGCGGCTGGGGTGACGGAGCTTGCGCAGCGCCTTCGCCTCGATCTGGCGAATGCGCTCGCGCGTCACGTCGAACTGCTTGCCGACCTCTTCGAGTGTATGGTCGGTCGACATCTCGATGCCGAAGCGCATGCGCAGCACCTTGGCTTCGCGCGGGGTCAGCGAATCCAGCACGTCCTTGGTCACACCGGACAGCGAGTTGTACTGGGCCGCGTCGACCGGAGCGATCGTCGTCTGGTCCTCGATGAAGTCGCCCAGGTGCGAATCGTCATCGTCGCCGATCGGCGTTTCCATGCTGATCGGTTCCTTCGCGATCTTGAGGATCTTGCGGATCTTGTCTTCCGGCATTTCCATCTTGACGGCGAGGGTCGCCGGATCGGGCTCGGTGCCGGTTTCCTGCAGGATCTGGCGACTGATCCGGTTCATCTTGTTGATCGTCTCGATCATGTGCACCGGGATGCGGATCGTCCGCGCCTGGTCCGCGATCGAACGCGTGATGGCCTGGCGGATCCACCAGGTGGCGTAGGTCGAGAACTTGTAGCCGCGGCGGTACTCGAACTTGTCGACCGCCTTCATCAGGCCGATGTTGCCTTCCTGGATCAGGTCGAGGAACTGCAGGCCACGGTTGGTGTACTTCTTTGCGATCGAGATCACGAGCCGCAGATTGGCCTCGGTCATCTCGCGCTTGGCCTTGCGCGCCTTGGCTTCGCCGGTGGCCATCTGCTTGTAGACCTCGCGCAGGTCGCGCAGCGGCAGCACGACACGCTTCTGCAGGTCCGCCAGCTTGCTCTGCAACTCCTGAACGGCCGGCAGGTTGCGGCGGAGCACCTCGGCATAGGGCTGGCCGGAGTCCGCCTCGCGCGCGGCCCAGCGCATGTTCGTTTCGTTGCCGGGAAACGCCTTCAGGAAATGCGCGCGCGGCATGCCGCACTTGTTGACGACGATCTCGTAGATCTGCTTTTCAATACTGCGGACTTCGTCGACCTGCTTGCGTAGCGTGTCCGACAGCTTCTCGACCATCTTGGCCGTGAAGCGCAGGCTCATCAGCTCGTCGAGGATCTTGGTCTGGGACTTGAGATAACCCGGCGACTTGTAGCCTTCCTTCTCGAAGGCCACGCGCATCTTCTCGAACAGCTTCGCGACGTGATCGAACTTCTCGATCGCGCGCACTTTCAGCTCGTCGAGCTGCGCCGCCGTCATGCCCGAGGCACCGATATCGGTTGTCTCCTCGCCTTCCTCGTCTTCATCCTCGCCGCCGGCCGTCGGGAAGTCCTCGGCGGTCGGATCCATCAGGCCGTCGACCACCTCGTCGATCGGGATCTCGCTGGCCCGAATGCGCTCGGAGTGCGCCAGGATCTCGGCGATGGTCGTCGGGCACGCCGACACCGCCATCACCATATGCTTGAGACCGTCCTCGATGCGCTTCGCGATCTCGATCTCGCCTTCGCGCGTCAGCAGTTCGACCGAACCCATCTCGCGCATGTACATGCGCACCGGATCGGTCGTGCGGCCGAATTCGGCGTCCACGGTCGTCAGCGCTGCTTCGGCTTCTTCCTCGACGTCGTCGTCGGTCGTCGCGGTGGGCACGTTGTCGCCCATCAGCAGCGTCTCGGCATCGGGCGCCTGGTCGAAGACCTGGATGCCCATGTCGCCGAACGTCGTGATGATCGAGTCGATCGCTTCGGCGTCGACCAGATTGTCCGGCAGATGGTCGTTGATCTCGGCGTAGGTCAGGAAGCCGCGCTCCTTGCCGAGCTTGATCAGCGCCTTCAGCTTGTTGCGACGCGCCTCGAGGTCTTCCTCGGTGCCGTGGTAGCTGCGCTCCAGCGCTTCCTTCAGCGCCTTTTCCTTGGCACGACGATCCTTGGCGCGCAGCTTGGTCGCGCTCATCTTCTCGACGATCTGCACGCTCGGATCGGCCGTGTCGTCTCCTGCCTCGGGCACGGCATCGGCGCCACCTTCGGCACCCATCAACTGTTCTTCAGATGACTTCGGCTTGCGTCCCGGGCGGCCGCGCGGAGCCGCGCCGGGCGGAGTCGCGCTTGGCCAGTAGTTGAGCAACAACGGCTGGCGCCGCCGCCTTGGCAGGCGCGGCTTTCGCCGGTGCAACAGCCTTCAGGATGGCTGCCTTGGCCAGTACGGCCGTCTTCAGTGTCGCCGCCTTGGCCGCGGTCTTCATCACCGGCGCCGGTGCGGCTTTCTTCGCTGCACCTTTGGTGCGCGTCGCTTCACGCGCGCTGCCTCGCGCAGGTTGGGCTTTCACCACCGGCTTCTTCATCACCATCGTTCTCGCTCCGATCGGCCGCTGCATAGGTGCAGGGCGGGAAAAATGCCGATGCGCAGCGCCTGCGCGAACGCAGGCCGAGTCCACAACACCGGAAACATCATTGGGTCCAAATACGCGATATCAATCGCGTCCGCCCGACGGTTCGGGACGGTCACGATTTCGCATCACCGCGTGTCTTAGAGCAGACATGCCGCGAGGGCCGGGCGGATCCTGGTCTCAGGCGCCCTGGAGTGCGTCTCGCACGCGGTTAATGCATCACTGCTGCGCCACCGATCTGATCGCGATCTCCTGGGCGCTCCGGCATCGCGTACCCGCGAGGTACGAAATCGCCGAGAATTCAATATCTTAGCAAACTTCCGGAATGCAACCCGGCAAGCATTGGCCGGATCAATGCAAGCGGGCCTCGCCGGCGCCTTGCCGCGCGCCCGCATGTAGGCGCGGTCCGCATCCTGATAGGCGGCCAGGCGTTCCGGTGACTGGTTCCTTCTCGAACTCGGCCAGGCGTTCGGTGCGTTCCTGCTCAAGTCGACGCAGGCTGAGCTTGTGGAATGCCTCCTCCAGGACCTGCCGGGACGTTTCGACGTCGGTGTCGAGTTCCATTTCCTGGGCGGCGAGCACCCGGTAATCGTCGATGTAGGCGCTGCCCTGCAACACCTCAAGCAGCGTGCCATGCGTCATGACGGCACTGGCCGACGAGGCCGGCTGCGTGGCAGCCTGCCAGACCTCGCTGATCTCCTGATCGATCCGGTCCTCGCGCCCCACGTGCTCATCGACCACCGACTGCTGGAACTCGCGTGCCAGCGGCGGGTGAGCGAGCAGTTGCTGCAGGATCCGCCGCTTGAGATCCTCCACCTCGGCGTGCGGTGTTCGGCGCTGCAGCTGAGCTGGGCGACTCGGCCGTGACCGCCGGACTCCGTACAGCGTCTCCAGGTCCTCGAGCGGCGTCCGGGTCGCGTCGGCCAGTTCGCGCAGCAACTGCAGGCGAAGCGCCCCGGGGGCATCGACAGCAGCAGCGGCTTGGCCTCCGCGACGATCGCCGCGCGATCCTCCGGCGAGCCGAGCGATCGTCCGCTCGCCAGAGTCTCGATGAAGAAACGCGACAAAGGCAACGCACGCGTGAGTTCGGCCTCGAACGCGGCGGCGCCTCGCGCCTGGACCAGGCTGTCCGGGTCCTCACCCTCGGGCAACAGGACGAAGCTGGCGCGCTTGGTGTCCGCTATGACAGGCAGGGTCGCCTCGAGAGCGCGGCGCGCGGCCTTGCGACCGGCCGCATCGCCATCGAACGCGAAAATCACGTGATCGGTGGCGCGCAGCAGCGCACTGACGTGGGCGCTCGTGACCGCAGTGCCGAGTGCAGCGACAGCCTCGGCGAAACCGGCCTGCGACAGCTGGATCACATCGAGATAGCCCTCGCAGACGATGGCACGGTCCGATTGCCGGATCGCATCGCGCGCCTCGTGCAGTCCGTAGAGCTCCTGGCCCTTGCGAAACACTGGCGTCTCGGGCGAATTGAGGTACTTCGGTTCGCCGGCCCCGAGGATGCGCGCCCCGAAACCGATCACCTGGCCGCGTGGATTGCGGATCGGGAACATGATGCGGCCGCGAAAGCGGTCATAGCGCTTTCCTTCGTCGGCGATGACGAGCCCGGCCTCCACCAGTCGCGAATCGTCGTAATTGGCGACCGCCGCGCGCAGCGGCTGCCAGGCGTCCGGCGCATAGCCCAGCCCGAAGCGCGCAGCCGTAGCGCCTGTGAGGCCTCGCCCCTTGAGGTACTCGATCGCGGCTGGACTGTCCTTGAGCTGTCCGCGGTAGTAATCCTCCGCCTGCTTGAGCAGGTCAGTGAGTGCGCGAACCTTGCTGCTGGCGTCGCTGTTGCGTTCCGCTGATTCAGGCACCTGCAGGCCGGCCTGTTGTGCCAGCTCGCGGATAGCCTCCACGTAGCCCAGCCCGCGGTGTTCCATCAGGAAGCCGATTGCGCTGCCGTGCGCGCCGCATCCGAAGCAGTGATAAAACTGCTTGGACGGACTGACGGTGAACGACGGACTCTTCTCGCCGTGGAACGGACACAGGCCCAGGAAGTTCTGGCCGCCCTTTTTGAGCTGCACGTAGCGGCCCACGACGTCGACGATGTCGACTCGGGCGAGCAGGTCCTGGATGAAGCTCTGGGGAATCATGGTTGCGACGAAAGTGTACGCATCGGCTTCGCCGACGCACGTGCACTTTCGTCGGATGAATCAGGCGTGGCCGCTTCGGGCGGCCGTGCGCTGCCGCGCGTAGGCGGCCTGCGGCCGCAAATAATGGCTACGTCAGCCGCTGTTTCACCAGCGCGGAGGCCTTGCCCATGTCGGCGCGACCGGCGATGCGGGGCTTGAGCAGCGCCATCACCTTGCCCATGCCCTGCGGACCGGCGGCGCCGGACTCGGCGATGGCGGCATCGACCGCGGCCGCCAGCTCGGCGTCCGCCATCTGCTGCGGCAGGTAGCCGACAGCAGATCGAGTTCCGCCTTTTCCTTGTCCACGAGGTCGGTACGGCCGGCCTTGGCGAATTGTTCGATGGAGTCCTTGCGCTGCTTGATGAGCTTCTCGACGATGGCGAGCACTGCCATATCGTCGGCCACGACGCGCTCGTCCACTTCTTTCTGCTTGATCGCGGCCTGCAGCAGCCGGATGGCGGACAGGCGGCTGCTTCCTTGGCGCGCATCGCCGCCTTCATGTCTTCCGTGATGCGTTCTTTCAAGGTCGTCGTGGCCGGTCATGTTGGACTCCAGAAAGCGAAAGCGCGCCCGGAGGCGCGCTTCACATACAGCCGACCATCGTGCAGCCGGGTCGGTGCCTAGTACATCTTCTTCGGCAGCATCTGGCTGCGCAGGCGCTTGAAGTGACGCTTGATCGCGGCAGATTTCTTGCGCTTGCGCTCGGCTGTCGGCTTCTCGTAGAACTCGCGCGCGCGCAGCTCCGGTCAGCAGTCCGCTCTTCTCGATCGTGCGCTTGAAGCGGCGCAGCGCAACTTCGAACGGCTCGTTTTCCTTGACGCGAATAGTAGGCATCGGTATCGGGTACTCGTGGATCGGGTGGGTCAGCCGGCCGGCCCTGAATCACCTAACCGACGGCGTTGGGTGGTTGACCAAGCTGCAAAGCGCGTGAGTATAGCCGATTCGCCTTTCCCCAGACAAGTCAACGGTTTAGCCGCAGGCATCGGCCAGGTCGGCCCTCGCCTCGTCTCGTACACTTGGCTGCATGCGGATCCTCGGGATCGAGACCTCCTGCGACGAGACCGGCATCGCGCTCCTGGACAGTGAACGCGGCCTGCTGGGCCAGGCGCTGCACTCTCAGGTCGAGATGCACCAGGCCTACGGCGGGGTGGTGCCGGAACTTGCCTCGCGCGACCACATCCGCCGCGTGCTCCCGCTGCTCGACCGTGTCCTGCAGCAGACGAATGGGACGGCGGCAGACATCGATGCCATCGCCGTGACCGCAGGCCCCGGCCTGGCCGGCGCGCTGCTGGTCGGAACCAGCATTGCACATGCCATTGGATATGCACTCGACCGGCCCGTGGTGGAGGTGCACCACCTGGAGGGTCATCTGCTCTCGCCGCTGCTGGCCAAGCCGGCACCACCCTTCCCGTTTGTCGCGCTGCTGGTCTCCGGTGGCCACACGCAACTGATGCGAGTCGACGACTGGGGGCGTTACACGCTGCTCGGCGAAACGGTCGACGACGCCGCGGGCGAGGCGTTCGACAAGACCGCGCAGTTGCTGGGACTGGGTTACCCCGGCGGACCGGCGGTGTCGCGCCTGGCGGACTTTGGCGTCGAGGGTTCGCTGCGCCTGCCACGACCGATGCTCAACAGTGGCAACCTGGATTTCAGCTTCAGCGGCCTGAAAACCGCGGTGCTCACTGTCGTCCGACGCCAGAGCAATCTGTGCGAACAAGGGCCGTGCCGATATCGCGCGCGCATTCGTCGATGCCATCGTCGATGTGCTGGCCGCCAAGTCGCGGCGTGCGCTCGAAGTGACCGGACTGAAGCGGCTCGTGGTCGCCGGCGGCGTCGGTGCCAACGCCCAGTTGCGGACTCGTTTGAATGCGGATGCACGGCGCGATGGCACCGAGGTCCACTTCCCGCCGCTTGATCTGTGCACCGACAACGGCGCGATGATTGCGCTCGCCGGCCTGGCGGCACTGCGGCGCACGAACCCGGCGGAACTGGGCCGGAAACTCGGCTACGCGGTACACCCGCGCTGGTCGCTGGCGGAAGCCGCCGCCTGATTTGCGTCAGGCACGCGGGAGCGCGTCCTTGCCCTTCGCGCCGATGCGCCGTTCCTTGCCCGCCATCAGGTTGCGAATGTTGGCCTGGTGCCGGTAGATGACGAAGCCAGCGATGACCACCAGCGCGACGAAGCGTTCGTCGAAGCCCCATCCGAACGCGGAATAGAACGCAGCAAACACGGCCGCGATCAGGGACGCGAGCGACGAGTAGCGGAAGAAGAAGGCGATGATCAGCCACGTGACCGCGGTCGCGAGCGCCAGCCAGGGATTGAAGGCGAGGATGACGCCGGCGGCGGTCGCCACTCCCTTGCCGCCCTTGAAGTGAAAGAAGACCGGATAGAGGTGTCCGAGGAACACGGCGACACCCGCGAGGGCTACACCCCAGTCGCCGACGCCCAGCGGCGGGCCGTAGCGCTGGACCAGCCACACCGCCAGCCAGCCCTTGAGCGCATCGCCCAGCAGCGTCAGCACGGCGGCCGGCTTGCTGCCCGAGCGCAGCACGTTGGTCGCGCCCGGATTGCCGGAGCCATAGGTGCGTGGGTCCGCGAGTCCCAGCACCCGGCTCACGATCACCGCGAACGAGATCGAACCGATCAAGTAGGCAGCCACGATCGCCAGCAAAGTCCACAGCATCGCCATCGCCTACTCCTTGATTGCGCAGTCGACCGGCCGCGCCGCCAGCTCCCTGCGTCAGCACCTTGGGGTCGAGCCCGACCAGGTAACCGCGCCGCCCCCCATTGATAAAGATGCGCGGCAAGCTCCAGCACGCTGCGCTCCACGAAGACCGGCATCGGCTTGCGGGTGCCGAACGGCGATGTGCCGCCGACCAGATACCCGGAATGTCGCTGCGCCACGTCGGGGCGGCAGGGTTCGACGCGCTTGCGATCGATCTGACGCGCGAGGTTCTTGGTCGATACCGTGCAGTCACCGTGCATCAACACGATCAGCGGTTCCCCCGCGTCGTCCTGCATCACGAGCGTCTTGACGACCGCATGCTCGTCGACGCCGAGTTCGCGCGCCGACACCGCAGTGCCGCCATGCTCGACGTAGTCATACGTGTGCTCGGTGAAGACAACCTCGTGCAGTCGCAGAAACTGCGTGGCCGGAGTCTCCGAGACATGCTTCACCTTGCCCATGGCGCGCGAGTGTAACGAGCGGCCCGCGCCCTAGCCGCGCGGATGGTGTTCCGCGTGCAGCGCCTTCAGGCGCGCGCGCGCGACATGCGTGTAGATCTGCGTCGTCGAGATGTCGGCATGGCCCAGCAGCAGCTGGACGACGCGCAGGTCCGCGCCATGGTTGAGCAGGTGGGTGGCGAACGCGTGCCGCAGGCCGTGCGGCGACAGCGGTGCCTTGATGCCGGCCCGCGCCGCGTAGCGCTTCACCAGGACCCAGAACATCTGGCGCGTCATCGCCGCCGCGCGCCGGGTCACGAACACCGCGTCGGCGACACGCCCGGCGAGCAGCTCCGGCCGCGCACCCGCGCAGATAGCGTTCGACCCACGCGCGAGCTTCCTCTCCAAGCGGCACGATCCGTTCCTTCGAGCCCTTGCCGATGACACGCACCAGCCCCTCGCTCAGCGACAGTTCGCCGAGTTTCAGCCCGACCAGTTCCGACACGCGCAGCCCGGCGGCGTAAAGCACCTCGAACATCGCGCGATCACGCAGGCCGAGCGCCGTCGAGACGTCGGGCGCGGCGAGCAGCGACTCGACCTGCGCTTCGCTGAGCGTCACCGGGAAGCGCGGCGTTCGCCGTGCCGCGTGCAGGCGCAGCGTCGGGTCGGCCGCGATCAGGCGCTCACGCAGCGCCCAGCGGTAGAACCGCCGCAGCACCGCCAGACGGCGATTGGCCGTGGCCGCTCGTGTGGCGGCATGCTGGCTGGCAAAGTATCCCGCCAGGTCCGCTTCGCTCGCGTTCACCAGAGTGGTCTCGCGCGATGCCAGCCAGCGCCCCAGCCCGTCGAGGTCGCGCCGGTACGCCGCCAAGGTATTGCGCGCCAGTCCGTCTTCGAGCCAGAGTGAATCGAGAAAGCGGTCGACCAGCGGATCCATGGACGCTAGGGCCTGTTCACGCTAAATGCGGGAGATGCGTTGGGCCGCAATGCGGATGGATGCGCGAAGGGCGGCGCGGCGCAGGGTGGTTCCCCTGCGCAAGCCGTCCGACAAAGCAGACGCCGCATTGCGGCCCAACCCGAAGGGCAAGCGAATGGCGGGCGCATTGCGTCGTTGCCGCTTCGCTGATTGGCATCAGCCATCGGCGCTCGCCGCGCCTCGCACTGCATCCCGCCATTCGCTTGCGCACTCCCGGCTTTAGCGTGAACAGGCCCTAGATCAGCGTCCCGACCAGTGCACTTTCGTGCTCCAGTAGCCAGCGCTTCACGGACAGTGCAAAGCCCGCGCGCGCGTGAGCGAAGCCCCCGAGACTTGCGGCACCGATCACGCGGTGACAGGGGATGATGAGTGGCAGCCGATTGTCGCCGCACGCCTGCCCGACCGCGCGCGCCGGCGCATCGAGATCGGCGGCAAGATCGCCATAGCGGCGCGTCCGTCCGCGCGGGATCGACGCGATGGCGTCCCACACCCGGCACTGGAACGGCGTGCCTTCGATCTGCAGCGGCAGATCGAAGCGAAAGTCGGGATCGAGAAAGTAGCTTTCGAGTTGTTCCACTGCCTCCGCAGCAAGCGCGCTCGTCGGCAGGACGGCGCCCTGCGCTGGCAGAAACCTCAGTGTGGTGACGCGGCCCTGCGCCGTTTCGACACCCACCGCACCGAACGGTGCCGTCACGACCGCGTCATAACGCGCAAGCGTGCGTGTTCCGGCGGCAGCCGTTGGCCGGTTCATATTCTGCAAAGCCTCGGCGCTGGCGCGATCAGGGTCGGGATCATCTTCGCGGGTTCCGACTACGCCGCCGCCCGGCCGAGGCCCTTGGGCATCGGGAACACCACGTCCTCGGTGACGCCGGCGAGGGAACGAACACTCGTGCCGCCCATCGCGCGCAGCGCCGCGACCAGTTCCTCGACCAGCACCTCGGGCGCGGACGCCCCCGCCGTGACGCCGATACGGCGCTTGCCCTCGAACCATGTGGGATTGAGCTGCGCGGCCGTATCGACCAGATAAGCAGGGACGCCGAAGCGTTCCGCGACTTCGCGCAGGCGATTCGAATTGGAACTGTTGGGGCTGCCGACGACGATGACGATGTCGACCTGCGGCGCCATGAACTTGACGGCGTCCTGCCGATTCTGTGTCGCGTAGCAGATGTCGGCCTTCTTGGGCTCGGCAATCTTCGGAAAACGCTGCTTCAGTGCGGCGATCACCGCAGCCGCGTCGTCGAGCGAAAGCGTCGTCTGCGTGACGTAGGCGAGCCACGCGGGATCGCGCACGACCAGCCTGGCAACGTCATCCACTGTCTCGACCAGGTGCATACCAGCGGTCAACTGACCCATCGTCCCTTCGACTTCGGGGTGACCCTGGTGGCCGATCATCACGATGTCGTAGCCTGCAGCGTGCATCTTCGCGACTTCGACATGGACCTTCGTCACTAGCGGGCAGGTCGCATCAAACACTCGCAGGCCGCGCTGTGCGGCTTCGGCCTGCACCGCCTTGGAGACGCCGTGCGCAGAAAACACAACCGTCCCGCCACCGGGCACCTCATCGAGTTCGTTGACGAAGACCGCACCCTTGCCGCGCAGATCCTCGACGACGTAGGTGTTGTGGACGATCTCGTGCCGGACATAGATCGGCGCACCGTACGCCTTCAATGCCCGCTCGACGATCTCGATCGCCCGATCGACGCCCGCACAGAACCCGCGCGGCTGGGCCAGTACGACTTCCATATTCAGAGGACTCCGACGATCTGCACGTCAAAGCGAACCGGCAGGCCGGCCAGCGGATGATTGAAGTCCACGACGACCCGATCGCCACCGTGCTCCTTCAGTACGCCCGAGACCCGCATGCCTTCCGGACTCGCGAATTCGACCACGTCACCCGGAACATAGTCGACATCGCGCCCGGCATTTGAATCGAAGACCGCGCGTGAGAGCACCTGCACGAGATCCGGACTGCGCATCCCGAAACCCTCGCCCGAAGGCAGTTCGAAGCGCTCGCGAGTGCCTTCAGCTAGCCCGATCAGTCGGGCCTCCAGCGGCGGCGCCAGTTCGTTCGCGCCGACCGTCAGCGTCGCCGGCTTCGACTCGAAGGTGCTCATCACCTCACGCTCCTCGCCTCCCACCAGCACCGCGATACGATAATGCAGCGTGACATGCGAGCCGGTCGCAATGCGGGAGGAGTCGGCCATGACGATCGATTCTAGTCGAGGCAGCGCGGGTGACGATTAAGGACTGGCCCGAGGACGAACGCCCGCGCGAGCGCCTCCTCGCGCAGGGCCCGCAGGTGCTGACCGACGCCGAACTGATCGCGATCTTCCTGCGCACCGGGACCGCCGGTCGGACTGCACTCGACCTGGGCCGTGACGCGCTGGCGCGCTTTGGCGGTCTCAGCGGATTGCTTGCCGCAACGCCTTCGGAACTGACGTCAATGCCGGGGCTTGGTCCGGCCAAATCGGCACAACTGCAGGCGGTGCTGGAGCTCGCGCGCCGGTCGCTGCGCGAAGACATCCGGCGCGATACGGCGCTGAATTCCCCCGGCGCCGTGCGCGATTACCTGCGCCTCACGCTGGCTCGCCGCGAGCACGAAGTGTTCATAGCCCTCTTCCTGGACGCCCAAAATCGGTTGCTGGTCGCCGAAGAACTGTTCCGGGGCACACTGACCCAGACCAGCGTCTACCCGCGCGAGGTCGTCAAGCGCGCGCTGGCACTGAACGCCGCGGCGGTCATCTTTGCCCATAACCACCCGTCAGGCGTGGCCGAACCCAGCCGAAGCGACGAGTTGTTGACAGCGACGCTGCGCCAGGCGCTGACGCTGGTCGACGTGCGAGTACTGGACCACCTGATCGTGGCGGGTTCGGCCACGGTGTCCTTCGCGGAGCGCGGACTGCTCTGACCCGACCGATGTCGGCCTATCGGGGGCCCGTTGAACGACGGCAGCGCACGCTCCCGCCCCATGGGCCGGCTTGCTGCACAAGCGCAAAAACGCTTACAATGCGCGGCTTTGCGTTGATCGGCCCAGCGGCACTGGCTCCGGAAATCAGGTTCCGTGTCGTCATGGCGGTTTTGGGCCAGTACCCAAGCCAGCAATCGACGGCAGGATCCAGCGCAGCGAGTTTCAAAGCCCGGTAGCCGAGTTTCGGCCGGACATAGACAGCACAGGAAAGTACAGGAGCTTGAAATGGCACGCGTGTGTCAAGTAACCGGCAAACGGCCGATGGTGGGCAACAATGTCTCCCATGCCAACAACAAGACGAAGCGTCGCTTCATGCCCAACCTGCAGTACCGTCGTTTCTGGGTGGAAAGCGAGAACCGCTGGGTGCGTCTGCGCCTGACGAACGCCGCGCTTCGCACGATCGACAAGAAGGGCCTCGACGTCGTGCTCGCCGAACTGCGCGAGCGTGGCGAGCTGCACGGCTGAGTGGCCCTGTCCGACATCACTGCGCGATCAGCCCACTAGGAGATCACCATGGCCAAAGGCGCCCGCGAAAAGATCAAGCTCGAGTCCACGGCCGGTACCGGCCATTTCTACACGACGTCGAAGAACAAGAAGACGACGCCCGACAAGCTGCAACTGATGAAGTTCGACCCGAAGGCGCGCAAACACGTCGCCTATAAGGAAACGAAGCTCAAGTAGGTCGCTGCAACCGGCGAAAGCCATTTGCGAAAAAAGCCCGGCAACTTGCCGGGCTTTTTGTTGGCTGCCGAATGTCGGCGCGCGGTCTTACGCTGCCGCGGTGCGATAGCTGCGAATCCGCAGCGCGGCGTCCTCGAGGGCACGGATGCGGCTCGCCTCGGCGCGGGCGATCCAGTCCTGCAGGTGAGCCAGCATCTGTTCGCGCGACGCCGAGCTCTTCTCCCATGTCGTCGCCAGTTCGGTCCGCATCTCGACCAGGGTCTTGAGCACGCGACTGCGCGCCATCAGGTCGCTCAAGGTGCGTTGCTCGGCCGCCGGCAGTGCTGACACGTCACCCTTGCGCAACCAGCCCTTGAGCTTGGCGAAGCGCGCCCGCTCGGCGGCCGGCAGCTCGAGGCTGCCGAGTTCCGCCCGATAGGCCTGCTTCAGGTTGCGGGCGTACTTGGCCAACAAGTCGTAGCGGTTGGCGATGACCGCCTGCAAGGTCTCGTGATCGACAGCGGGCTTGGGCTCGGCAAGGGCTGGCACCGGTGCCACGCGCAGCACCTTCGCCAGGCCGACAGCCTGCATCGCGCGGATGTAGGTCCAGCCGAGGTCGAACTCGAACCACTTCAGCGAAAACTTGGCCGAGGTCGGATGGGTGTGATGATTGTTGTGCAGTTCCTCGCCGCCGATCAGGATGCCCCAGGGCGAGATGTTGGTGCTGGCATCCGGCGCGTCGTAATTGCGATAACCCCAGAAGTGACCGATGCCGTTGATGACGCCCGCCGCGAAGAACGGAATCCAGATCATCTGCACCGCCCATATCGCCAGTCCGGCCGCGCCGAACAGGATCAGGTCGGCGATCATCATGACGCCGACGCCCTGCCAGGTGAATCTGGAGTAGACGTTTCGCTCTACCCAGTCGTTCGGCGTTCCATGTCCGTAGCGCGAGAGCGTTTCCGTGTTCTTGGCTTCGGCCTGGTACAGCTCCGCGCCGGTCCACAGCACGGTCTTGATGCCGCGGGTCTGCGGGCTGTGAGGATCTTCGACCGTCTCGCACTTGGCGTGATGCTTGCGGTGGATCGAGACCCATTCGCGCGTCTGCATGCCGGTCGTCAGCCAGAGCCAGGCACGGAAGAAGTTCGCCACCAGCGGGTGCAGGTCCAGCGCGCGGTGCGCCTGGCTGCGGTGCAGGTAGATCGTGACCCCAGCGATCGTGACGTGGGTCAGCGCGAGGGCGGCCAGAATAAGTTGCCACCAATTGAGCTGCAACAGCCCACCGTCCAGGAATTCAATCAGATACATGAAGGGGTTTTCCTCAGTAGACGCCGACTTTCGAAGACTGCGGCGCTAGATGTAGTTAAGGGGCGGATTGTACCGGTCGGACACGGTCCGCCCTAACATCGAAGATCCGGCCAAATTGAGCCGAATCAAGGCGTTTGAGCACCTTTTGGCACGGCTGGCGCCGCCGCCGCTTCGGCCACGATCCGCACTTCGCGTTGCGGAAACGGGATTCCGATCCCCTCCTCGGCAAACCTGCGCAGCACCTGGCGGGTGATATCCGAGCGAACCGCAAGCGTGCCCTCCTCCGGATCGCGAATCCAGAAGCCGACCTCGAGGTCGACGCCGTCGGCGCCGAGTCCGGCGATGAAAGCTGTCGGTGCCGGTTCGGTCTGGACGCGCGGCTGCGACTGTGCGCACTCGATCAGCACCACGAGCGCCCGATCCACGTCAGCCGAATACGCGACCGACACCTTGATCGCGATGCGCACCTTGTGATCGGTGTAGGAGTGATTGACGACCGGGGTGGACACGAGCAACTCGTTCGGCAAGATGGTCTCGGTACCATCCAGCGCCCGGATCACTGTGTACCGGGTGTTGATCTGCGTGACCTTGCCGTAGTACTTGTCCGCCGCCGTGATCAGATCCCCGATGGACAGGCTGCGATCGAGCAGGATGATGAAGCCGCTGACGTAATTGCTGGCGATGCGCTGCAGGCCGAGTCCCAGGCCGACACCGAGCGCGCCTCCGAAGACGGACAGCACCGTGAGATCGATACCGACCATCGACAAGGCGAGCAGCACCGCAACGACCAGCAACAGTGCCTTGATGACACGCGACAGCACGACTCGTGAATTGGCGGTGATTGATTCCGTGTGCATCAGGCGCGATTCGATCGTCGAGCCGAGCCAGAGCGCGGCGAGCGCGGTGACGACGACCGAAACCACGCCCATCAGCAGATCCCACACGCTGATCTGCGAGCGGCCCAGCGGCAGGCGAACCGATTCGAGGGCAGCGACCGCGTCGCCGAGCACGCCCGTCAGGTGCAGTGCGATACCGAGCCAGACTAGCGTGGCGATCGCCCGCTCGAAGGTCCCCAGCCAGGCCGCCTGGGGCAACGAGCGCCGCATCGCATAGACCAGCAGGCGTATGCCGCCAAGCGCGACAAGCAGCGTGAGCGCAAGTCGCAGCACCTGCGCATCACCGGGACGCTGTATGACTCCCGCCGCGCGCAGCAGCAGACCCCCGGCGACAATGATCAGCAATGCTGCGACGGGGAACGCGAGGCGGCGCACACCGGCGATCGAGAATCGGAGGACATCGGTGCGGAGCCCAGGCACCTGGGATTCCGCCGCAATGCGGCCTTCGGTGCGACGCCGCACCTGCCCCGCCAGCATCCAGCCAGCAACGAGGCCAACGGCGATCACCGCCAGTTGCCAAAGGAGGCGTGGCTGGGCAATGCCGTCACGCACCAGTTCGACGACCTCCTGCAGCAGCGTGGGCTCGGCCATGGGTCAGTAACGTTCCAGGATCGCCGCGAAAAAACCATCGCTGCCATGCAGGTGCGGCAGCATCACGAAGTACGGTGCAAAGCGCGGCAGATGATCGACGGTAACCCCCTGCGAGGCCAGCACTTCCTGCGCGGGCACCAGCCGATACTCGGGATGGGTCGCGAGAAACGCTTCGATCACCTGCTGGTTCTCGCGCGCCAGCAGCGAGCAGGTGACATAGACGAGTCGCCCGCCGGGCTTGGGCAGGCGGGCCGCGGCCGCAAGTACGGCATGCTGCACTTCGTTGACACGTGCGAGCTCGGTTTCGTCGAAGCGCCACTTGAGGTCCGGGTTGCGCCGCAGGGTGCCCGACCCGGAGCACGGCGCGTCGACCAGGACCCGGTCGCACTTGCCGTGCAGCCGCTTGACACGGATGTCTGCTTCGCTGCGGATCGCCACCGGGTGCACGTTCGAGAGGCCCGAGCGCTTCAGCCGCGGGCCCATCCCTTCGAGCCGGCGCTGATTGATGTCGAATGCGTACAAGCGACCGCTCGATCGCATCAAGGCGCCCAGCGCCAGCGTCTTGCCGCCGGCGCCGGCGCAGAAGTCGACGACCATTTCACCGCGCCGCGGCTGCAGCAGCCGCGCGATGAGTTGGCTGCCCTCGTCCTGCACTTCGATGCGCCCTTCGCGATAGGCGGGCCACTGCGTCAAGCCCGGCTTGGTGGCGAGCCGGATTCCCTCGGGCGAATACGGTGTCGCCGTCGCCACCACGTGATGCGCGCGAAGCTCTTCGAGCACAGCGTCGCGGTTGGCCTTGATGAGATTGACCCGGAGGTCGAGCGGCGCCGGTTCGGCGAGCGCCGCCACGAGCTCGGCGGCATCGTCGTACTGGCCCGTGATCGCCAGGTAGAGCCAGTGCGGCAGTTCGGCGCGCACCGACGCCGGCGCCTGCGCGAGCTTGACCGCCAGCGCGTGCTTCACCGCATTCGCATCCCCGCGCAACGCGCGCTCCTCGAGCGCGTCAAATCCGTATTGCCGCGCCAGCGTGACGAGCGCCGCGAAGCGTGGCGCGCGCGCCGGCACCGCGGGCTGCATGACCCAACCGAGCGTGGCCAGGCGCCGCAGCGCGTGGAAGATCGCTTCGGCGATCACGCTGCGGTCGCGACTGCCCAGGTTCGGGTGCTCACGGAAGAAGCGCGACATCACCGCGTCGGCCGGCCCTTCGAAGCGCAGCACGTGCGCCAGCGCGCGCGCAAGCTCGTCGACGATCAGCGACGTGACGCGCTGCGCACTATGACTGCGGCCGGTGTCCGGGCGAGTGCGCTGGCCACGCGCGGCGAGCGGCTCCGGTGCGCGCGGACGCGCGGGCCGCGGCCCTCCTGCGGTGGCGCGCGGGGCACCTTGCCTGGGCGTCTTGCGTGCGCGCATCACGCGCCGTGCAACGCCAGGTCAGGCGCGCTGCAGTCGCGCACGACAACGCGCCCTTCGACGCATCGCACGCGCTGCTCGAGCAGCAGCCGCAGCGCGTGCGGCAACAGTCGGTGCTCCTGCTCGAGCACGCGGTCCGCGAGCGAATCTTCGTTGTCGGACGGCAGGACCGGCACGACCGCCTGCGCGATGATGCCGCCAGAGTCCACCGTTTCGGAGACGAAGTGCACCGTGGCGCCATGGACGCGCACTCCGGCCGCCAGCGCCTGCTCGATGCGTCTGCAATCCCGGGAACAGCGGCAGCAGCGACGGGTGGATGTTCACCAGCCGTCCGGCGTATCGCCGCACGAATCCTGGCGTCAGCACGCGCATGAAGCCGGCCAGCAGGACCAGTGTCGGATCGTGACGATCGATTTCCGCGGCCAGCGTCGCTTCGAATGCCTCGCGCGAAGGGAACGGCGAGTGTTCAATGACTGCGGTTGCGATGCCGAAGCGTTGCGCGACGGCCAGTCCGGCCGCGTCGCGCCGATTACTGATGACCGCGACGACCGCGGCGCCCAGCGTGTCGCGCCAGCGTTCCGCCTCGGCCGCACGCAATACAGCCTCCAGGTTGCTGCCGCGACCAGAGATCAGCACGACGATGTTCTTCATTGCCGGCAATTGTACCGACCGCACGCCGGCAGCCCGCGCTAAGTATTGGAAAACACGGAACAAACCAAGCCGGACCGTATACTTTCAGCTTGGTTCTTCCGGGAAGAAGCATCCATCCCATGCAGGTGTTCCGCGGAATTCCGCGGCCGAGCGAACGCGTGCCGTGCGCGCTGACGATCGGCAACTTCGATGGCGTGCATCGCGGCCATCAGGCGCTGCTGGCGCGTGTCGTCGCGGCCGCACGTGCGCGCGGGATCGCCTCCGCCGTGATGACCTTCGAGCCTCATCCGCGCGAACTCTTCACCCCCGACCGCGCGCCCACGCGCATCTCCGGGCTGCGCGACAAGTTTGAGGCGCTGGCCGCACAAGGTATCGACCGCGTCATCGTTCAGCATTTCAACCGCACCTTTGCCGCGCTCTCGGCCGAAGCCTTCATCGACCTCGTCGTGCTGGGATGCCGCGCGCGCTGGCTCCTCGTCGGCGACGACTTCCGCTTCGGCGCGCGGCGAACCGGCGACATCGAACTGCTGCAACGACACGCGGCGCACGGCGCATTCGCACTGGAGCAGATGCCGACCGTCGTCGAAGGGCAGGAACGCATCTCAAGCTCCGCCGTGCGTGCCGCGCTGACGGCCGGTGACCTGGCGCGTGCCCGGCACCTGCTGGGTCGGCCGTACGCGATCAGCGGGCGCGTACTGCACGGACGAAAACTGGGCCGCACGATCGGTTTTCCCACCTTGAACCTGCGGATCGCGCATCGTCATCCCGCCGTCCAGGGCGTATTTGCCGTGCGTGTTCATGGCCTTGGGGCGACGGCGCGACCCGGCGTGGCCAGCATCGGCCTGCGCCCCACGGTGGACGACAGTGGCCGCTGGCTGCTCGAAGTCCACCTGTTCGACTTCGACGACCACGTGTACGGTCGTCTCGTGCGCGTCGAGTTCCTGCAGAAGCTGCGCAACGAGGAGCGCTACGCGACGCTGGACGAACTGGCCGCCGCGATCGCCGCCGATGCCACACAGGCGCGCTCGCTGTTCGTTGACGAGTTGCCATTTCCTGCCGCCGGCTGAAACACGGCCGCACGGTACACTCGCACTCCGCTGTACCACGACACCTCTTGCAGAGCCCGAGGGGGCCAAGGAGTGCCACGATGGCTGACGCCGACGCCAAGAAGAAGCCCGCGTCCGATCCCGCGACGCGCAAGTACCCGCTGAACCTTCCGGACACGCCGTTCCCGATGCGCGGCGATCTCGCCAGGCGCGAACCGCAGTGGATCCGCGAGTGGGACGAGCAGCAGGTCTACGACCGGATCCGCGCCGCGTCGGTCGGACGAGCCAAGTGGATCCTGCACGATGGCCCGCCGTACGCGAACAACGACATCCACATCGGCCACGCGGTCAACAAGGTACTGAAGGACGTCGTCGTCAAAAGCCACCAGATGGCGGGCTTCGACGCCCACTACGTGCCCGGCTGGGACTGCCACGGCATGCCGATCGAAATCCAGATCGAGAAGAAGTACGGCAAGCACCTGCCGCCGCGCGAGGTGATTGCCAAGTCGCGCGCCTGGGCGACGGAGCAGATCGAGCGCCAGAAGAAGGACTTCAAGCGTCTCGGCGTGCTCGGCGCGTGGGATCGTCCCTACACGACGATGAACTTCCGCGCCGAGGCGAACGAGATTCGCGCACTGGCGAAGATCATGGCCAAGGGCTTCGTGTTCCGGGGGCTCAAACCGGTGAACTGGTGTTTCGACTGCGGCTCCGCACTGGCCGAAGCCGAGGTCGAGTACCAGGACAAGGTGGACCTCGCGGTCGATGTCGCTTTCCCGTTGCGTGACGACGAGCGAGGCAAGCTGGCCCGGGCCTTCGGGCTCACGACGCTGCCCGACAAGCCGGTCGCCGCGACGATCTGGACCACGACACCCTGGACGATCCCGGCCAACCAGGCGCTCAACCTGCATCCGGAGTTCAGCTACGACCTCGTCGACACCGCGCGTGGGCTGCTGGTGCTGGCGAGCGACCGCAAAGAGGCGTGCCTGGCAAGCTGGGGACTCACGGGGACGACGCTGGCGACGGCGCGCGGGGATGCACTGGGTTTGATCCGCTTCCGCCACCCGTTCTATGACCGCGATGCGCCGGTCTACCTCGGTGACTACGTCACGCTCGACACCGGCACCGGCATCGTGCATTCGTCGCCCGCCTACGGTGTCGAAGACTTCGTCTCGTGCAAGGCGCATGGCATGACCGATGACGAGATCCTTAACCCGGTGCAGGGCGACGGGGTCTATGCCGACTCGCTGCCACTGTTCGGCGGCATGAAGATCTGGGACGCCAATCCAAAGGTGGTCGACGTCATGCGCGAGCATGGCGCGCTGCTGAAGGTCGAGAAGTTCACGCACAGCTACATGCATTGCTGGCGGCATCGCACGCCGGTCATTTACCGCGCGACCTCGCAGTGGTTCGCCGGCATGGACACGCTGCCGAAGAACAGCGAGAAGACGCTGCGCGAACTCGCGCTGGCCGGCATCGAGGCCACGAAGTTCTATCCGGCCTGGGGCAAGGCACGGCTGCAGGGCATGATCGCCAACCGGCCGGACTGGACGCTGTCACGCCAGCGGCAGTGGGGCACGCCGATGGCCTTCTTCGTGCACAAAGCCACCGGCGAACTGCACCCGCGCACGGTTGAACTGCTCGAGCAGGTGGCGCTGCGCGTCGAGCAGGGCGGCATCGAAGCCTGGCAGGACCTCGATCCGCGCGAGTTGCTCGGCGACGAGTTGCCGAGCACTACGTGAAGAACAAGGACACGATCGATGTCTGGTTCGACTCCGGCACGACGCACGAAACGGTGCTGCGCGGTTCGCACGCCGAAGAATCGCATTTCCCGGCCGAGATGTATCTCGAGGGATCCGACCAGCACCGCGGCTGGTTCCACTCGTCGCTGCTGACCTCCTGCATGATCAATGGCGTGCCGCCGTACAGGGCGCTGCTGACGCACGGCTTCGTCGTCGACGGCCAGGGCCGCAAGATGAGCAAGTCGCTCGGCAACGTGATCGCGCCGCAGAAGGTGGCCGACACGCTGGGGGCGGAAATCATCCGGCTCTGGGTCACGAGCACGGATTATTCGGGCGAACTGTCGCTGTCCGACGAGATCCTCAAGCGCGTGGTCGAAAGCTACCGCCGGCTGCGCAACACCCTGCGCTTCCTGCTCGCCAACGTCAGCGACTTCGATCCGGCGAAGGACATGCTGCCGGTTGACGAGTGGCTCGAAATCGACCGTTACGCGCTGGCATTGATGCGCGATGTCAGCGCGCGCACGCTGGCCGACTACGACCGCTACGAGTACCACCCGATCGTCGCGCGACTGCAGACCTTCGCCTCCGAAGACCTCGGCGCGTTCTACCTCGACATCCTGAAGGACCGGCTGTACACGACACCGCCTCACTCGAAGGCGCGCCGTTCGGCCCAGTCGGCGCTCTACCTGATTACCGACGCCGTGCTGAAGCTGATGGCGCCGTTGCTGTCGTTCACGGCCGAGGAAGCGTGGAAAGTGTTCCGCAGGCACAAACGAGGGCACGATTTTCACCGAGACCTATGCGCAGTTGCCGGTCGTACCTGACGAAGCCGCACTGGTCGAACGCTGGGGCGCTTTGCGCGCAGTGCGGGCCGAGGTGCAGAAGCGCCTCGAAGAACTGCGCGAAAAGAGCGCCATCGGCTCGTCGCTGCAGGCGGAAGTCGAGATCCGTGCCAGCGGCGCCAAAGCGCGACTGCTTCAGTCCCTCGGCGACGACCTGCGCTTCGTGCTGATCACGTCACAGGCGCGCGTGACGACCGTCGCGAATGAGATGCCGAGGCCATCGCCGTGACGCCGTCGACCTCATGCCAAGTGCGAGCGCTGCTGGCACTGGCGCGCGGACGTCGGTGCGAGTCCTGCGCACCCGACACTGTGCGGGCGCTGCGTGTCGAATCTCTTCGGCGCCGGCGAGCGCGCACGCACGCCTGATGGCGTTTCCCGCACCTCCTGGTGGCAGCGCATGCTGCCGTGGCTCGCGCTGGCCTTGCTGGTGATCTTTCTCGACCAGCTGACCAAGATCGTCGTCGAGCGCACGTTCAGCTTCGGCGATGTGCATCCGGTGACGAGCTTCTTCAACCTGGTGCTTACCTACAACAAGGGGGCGGCGTTTTCGTTCCTGGCCTCCGCCTCCGGTTGGCAGGACGAGTTCCTGACCGTCGTCGGGCTCGCGGCGTCGGCCTTCATCCTCTACCTGCTGGCACGGCACGGACACCAGCGCCTCTTCGCCTGCGCCCTGGCGCTGATACTCGGAGGCGCAGTCGGCAACGTCATCGACCGCATTGCCTACGGGCACGTGATCGACTTTCTCGACTTTCACTGGGGCGGCTGGCACTGGCCGGCCTTCAACCTGGCCGACTCGGCAATCGTCGCTGGCGCGGCGCTTCTGATCCTCGATGAACTCCTGCGCGTGCGTCGGGCAAAATAGTGCGATGGAACTCGACAGGCAAGCGGCTAGTGGTCGGCATGACGGGCGGCATCGCGGCCTACAAGGTCTGCGAGCTCGTGCGTCGCCTGCAGGACGAAGGCGCAAAGGTGCAGGTCGTCATGACGGCGGCAGCACAGGAGTTCGTCACGGCCACCACGATGCAGGCCCTGACGGGCCAGCCGGTGCACACGGACCCCTGGGGTCGCGGCGGCGCGCCAGTCGACCAACGCGATGCCGCATATCGAACTGACGCGTGGCGTCGACGCGGTCCTCGTCGCCCCGGCCACTGCGCACTTCCTCGCCAAGACCGCGCACGGCCTGGCGGACGACCTGCTGTCGACGCTGGTGCTGGCACGCAGCCGCGACGACGCCGCTGCTGGTCGCCCCGGCGATGAACGTCGAGATGTGGGAGAACCCCGCGACCCGGCGCAACGTCGCGCAGCTGGCTCGCCGACGGCATCACCGTGCTTGGCCCCGCGGCCGGCGACCAGGCCTGCGGCGAGGTCGGCATGGGCCGGATGCTCGAGCCGGCCGAGCTGCTCGACGAGGTGATCGCGTTCTTCCAGCCCAAGCGGCTGGCTGGCAGGCGCGTGCTGCTGACAGCAGGCCCGACGTTCGAACCGATCGATCCGGTGCGTGGCATCTACCAATCTCTCGTCGGGCAAGACCGGGTTCGCGCTGGCACGGGCCGCGGCCCAGGCCGGCGCCGAGGTCACGCTGGTGGCCGGACCCACGACGCTCGCGACGCCGCGCCATGTGCGCCGCATCGACGTGCGCACGGCGCGCGAGATGCACGATGCCGTGCATGCCGCGTTGCCGGCTGACATCTTCATCGCGGTCGCCGCCGTCGCGGACTGGCACGTGGCCAACGCGAGCGCCAGCAAGCTCAAGAAGCAGGCGTCTGGCGACACGCCGCAACTCCAGTTCGGTCTCAACCCCGATATCCTCGCCAGCGTGGCGCAACTCGCACGACCGCCCTACTGCGTCGGCTTCGCCGCGGAAAGCGAGAATGTGCTCGACAACGCGCGCGCCAAGCTTGCGTCCAAGAAGGTTCCACTGATCGTCGCGAACCGGGCGCAGGATGCACTGGGTGCTGATGCCAGCGAACTGCACCTGGTGGAGGCCGGTGGAGTCACCACGCTGGCCAGCGCCGACAAGCACTCGCAGGCGCGACGGCTCATCGCGGAGATCGCCGCTCGCCTCTGATGACGGACTACGCCGAGCCGCCCAACGGCGACTTTGTCGCCTACATCGAAGTACTGCAGCGCGAATCGGCCGCTCGCATCCTGGCGCAGTCGAAGCAAGGGATGATCGAACTGCCCGCCGGCCAGGTGCCGAAGGCCGGAAGCGCAGGCGGTGCGACGACGCGTCTCGATTCGCGGCAGACGTCCCCCGGGAGAAGCGATCATGGCCTCGTCGACATCGCTCACCCGCAACGGGAGCTAGCCAAGATCTTGCCGCTGACCCGCCTGGAAGCCGATAAACTGCTGGCGCGGCTGGCCTCGGACCGCGCGACGGCACAGCAGGTCGGCTCGGGAATCGCGCTGATCATCGGCGTCGTGCTGATCCTGTACTGGTTCGCATCGCGCGCAGTCATCATCCCGCTGCTGCTGGGCTTGGTGCTGGTGGTGTGGTCCATCCGCAAGCTGCGCCGCATGGCTGCACAGCGGGCCGATTTGCGGGCCAGCGCCGGACGCGCCGTCATTTCAAAGGTCTTCGGACAGCACCCGCCCAACGCATGAAGATCGACGTCCGGATCCTCGATGCGCGGCTGCGTGATCAACTGCCGCACTACGCGACGGCCGGTGCAGCGGGCCTCGACCTGCGTGCTTGCCTGGAGTCACCGCTGCAGCTGGAGCCGGGTACGACCCACCTGGTGAAAACCGGGATCGCAATTCACATCGCCGATCCGGGCTACGCGGCGCTGATCCTGCCGCGCTCCGGACTCGGCCACAAGCATGGGATCGTGCTCGGCAACCTGGTCGGCCTGATCGACTCCGACTACCAGGGCGAGCTGATGGTCTCCACCTGGAACCGCAGCTCCACGGCGTTCACGCTGAGCCCGCTCGAGCGCCTGGCGCAGCTCGTCATCGTCCCGGTCGTGCAGGCGCACTTCAACGTCGTCGAAGACTTCAGCGCCTCGGAGCGCGGTGCCGGCGGTTTCGGCAGCACCGGGAAGCATTGACCCCCTCGATGCACCCTGACGCCGCCGCGCCGGCGAAGGCGTCGTGGCTGTCGCGCGGCGCGCGCGCAGCGCTTGCTCTGTTCGGATGGCAGGTGCGCTTCGAAGGATTCCCGGGACCCAAGGGCATTGCGATCGTCTATCCGCACACCTCCAACTGGGACTTCATCGTCGGGCTGCTCGCGAAGTGGACGATTGACCTGCCGATTCGCTGGATCGGCAAGGAGTCGCTGTTCAAGGGGTTTGCCGGCGCGACCGTGGGACGCCTGATGAGGCTCTGGGGCGGCCGGCCGGTCGACCGTCAGCACTCCAGTGGCGCGGTCGACCAACTCGCCGCCCTGATGAAATCGGAGCCCTGGTTCTGGCTCGGGCTGTCGCCCGAGGGAACGCGCCAGCGAACGGACCATCTGCGCTCGGGCTTCTACCACCTCGCGCTCAGGCTCGACCTGCCGGTCGGTTTGGCCTATATCGACTACGCCCGCCGCGAGATCGGCGTCACCCGTTTTGTTCACCTCAGCGGTGACCAGGTGCGTGACCTCCAAATGCTGCGCGACTTCTATGCCGACAAGGTCGGCCGCCATCCCGAACAGGCAAGCACGATCGATTTCAAATAGAAAGCGGCGCAGCGCGCCGCCAAGTGCTGCAGTTGTAGTGCAGGCGGCCGCCCGGCCGCCCGAAGCGCGCCCGCCTGTTTCACATCGCCGCGAGCGCACGTGCGACCGCAACGCGGTCGCGTACGCTGAGCGGCGGCTAAGCCAACATATCCGCCCAGATCGTCTGCGCCCAGCCGTTGGCGTAGGCGCCTTCCAGTGCCCAAGACGCACGATCCTGCGACGAAATGCCGCCCGAGCCCGCCACCGCCTCCATGGTCTTCTTCTCCGGCACCCAGCGATGCACGCTGGCGACATGCACGGCGTTCTTGTCGTCGATGAAGCTGTAGCAGGTGTTGGCCATCATCGGAGGCGTGACGGGGCGCCCGTTGAGCAGTTCGACGATCGCGGCGGCCGCCGCCTTGCCATGCTGGTTGGCCATATGCCCCGACTTCGGCATCGCCGGCGCCGACAGCGTGGCGTCGCCCAGCACGTGGACGCCTTTGACCTTGACCGACTCCAGCGTCGTCCAGTCGACCTCGCACCAGCGGTTGTTGGCCGTGATCAGCCCGGCATCGCGCGCGATGTTCGCGGCGCGCTGCGGCGGAATGAAATTGATGACGTCACCGCGCACCTTGTCGCCGATCTCCGTGACCAGCGTGCCGGTCTTGACATCGATCTCGGTGACTGGCGAGGCGACGCGGTAGTCGACGATGCCCTTGTAGTCCTCGCCGAACACACGCGAGAACAGCGGCTTCTTCGAAACGTAGTCAGGATTGGCATCGAGCACGATCAGCTTGCTCTTCGGTTTGGCCTGCTTCAGGTACCAGGCGATCTGGCACGCGCGTTCGTACGGCCCCGGCGGGCAGCGGTAGGGCGCCAGCGGGATGGCCATCACCACCACACCGCCGTCCTTCAACTCGGTGAGCTGGCGGCGCAGCGCCACGGTCTGCGGCCCCGCCTTCCAGGCGTGCAGCACCGTGCCTTCGGCGGCTGTCGACCAGCCTTGCAGCTTGTCGTACATGAACTCGATTCCGGGCGAGACCACCAGCCGGTCGTAGGGCAGCGTGCCGCCGGACGCCAGCCGTACCTGCTTCTTGTCGGCATCGATGGCAGACACGGTGTCGCGCACGCGCTTGACGCCGTGCTTGTCGAGCCCGGCGTAGCTGACCGTGATGTCGGCCATCGTCTTCGAGCCGCCCAGAACCAGGTTCGAGATCGGGCAGGAAATGAAGGCTTCGTTCGGATCGACCAGCGTCACGTCGATCGTGCCTTCGGACCACAGGCGCAGGTATTTGGCCGTCGTGGCGCCGCCGTAGCCGGCACCGACCACCACCACCTTGCCGATGGATTTCTTCTCGCCGAGCGTGGCGCAGGCGGACAGTGAGCCGGCGGCGGCCGTCGCCGACAACGCCTTGAGAAGATCGCGCCGAGAGAATTGCGTCGAGTTCATCCGTTCCCCCTCAGCGTGCCGCGGATTGCCGCGCAAAATGGTCCGCGATCGCCTCGATCTGCGGGTCCGTATAGCCCTTGGCGAGCTGATGCATGATGGTCGCCGTCCGCTTGCCATCGCGGAAGGCTCTTCATCTGCTCGACGATGAAGGCCTTGGGCTGGCCCGCCAGGCTCGGCATCGCCCCCTTGGCATTGCCCGTGGTGCCGTGGCAGTTCGCGCAGTTGGCCGCCAGGTAGGCGGCGTTCGGCGGAATCGCCGGTCCACCCTGCGCCAGCGCCGCGGACGCCGCCAGCGGCCAGACGAGGGTCGCGACCCATCGTGTCTTTTTCACAGCTGTCTCCTCAAAAGAAAAAGCCCTCAGAGCCTAGAGGACTCTGAGGGCCGACTATCCGGCAGGTGGGCCGATGCCGTCAACCGTACGGCAGGGCGGCGGAATCGCATATCGACATGCCGGCGCGGCATGTCCGCGCCCATCCGCTACTCGGAGAGAACCGGCTCGCCCTGCTCGCGGCGCGGGGCGTCACCGCTGTCCGAGGGCGGGAAGTCGAGCTTCACGTTGCCCTCGCTGTCCACGTCGACTTCGACCCGGCCGCCGCTGACCAGCTTGCCGAACAGCAGTTCGTCGGCCAGCGCGCGGCGGATCGTGTCCTGGATCAGTCGCGCCATCGGGCGCGCGCCCATCATCGGATCGAAGCCCTTCTTGGCCAGGTGCGCCCGCAGCGCATCCGTGAAGACGATGTCGACCTTCTTCTCGTGCAGCTGATCTTCGAGCTGCATCAGGAACTTGTCGACGACGCGCAGCACCACCTCTTCGTTGAGCGCCTTGAAGGAGATGATGGCGTCGAGCCGGTTGCGGAACTCGGGCGTGAACATGCGCTTGATGTCGGCCATCTCGTCGCCGGCCTCGCGCGTGTTCGAGAAGCCGATGGCGGTCTTCTGCAGCGTCTCGGCGCCGGCGTTGGTCGTCATCACGATGATGACGTTGCGGAAATCCGCCTTGCGACCGTTGTTGTCGGTCAGCGTGCCGTGATCCATCACCTGCAGCAGGATGTTGAAGATGTCCGGGTGCGCCTTCTCGATCTCGTCGAGCAGCAGCACGGCGTGCGGCTTCTTGCTGATGGCCTCCGTCAGCAGTCCGCCCTGGTCGAATCCGACGTATCCCGGCGGGGCGCCGATCAGGCGACTGACCGCATGGCGCTCCATGTACTCGCGACATGTCGAAGCGGATCAGCTCGATGCCCATCGTGAAGGCGAGCTGCTTGGCGACTTCGGTCTTGCCGACGCCGGTCGGACCGGAGAACAGGAACGAGCCGATCGGCTTGTCCGGCTTGCCGAGTCCCGAGCGCGCCATCTTGATCGCGGCCGCGAGCGCCTCGATCGCCGGGTCCTGGCCGAACACGACGTTCTTGAGGTTCCGGTCGAGGTTCTTCAACTGCGCGCGATCGTCGCTCGACACGGTCTGCGGCGGGATGCGCGCGATCTTGGCGATGATCTCCTCGACCTCGTTCTTGCCGATCGTCTTCTTCTGCTTCGACTTCGGCAGGATGCGCTGCGCGGCGCCGGCCTCGTCGATGACGTCGATCGCCTTGTCCGGCAGGTGGCGATCATTGATGAACTTGGCCGAGAGCTCGGCCGCGGCGGTGATCGCGCCCGAGGAGTACTTGACGCCGTGATGTTCCTCGAAGCGCGACTTCAGCCCCTTCAGGATCTCGATCGTCTGCTGCACCGTCGGCTCGTTGACGTCGATCTTCTGGAAGCGGCGCGACAGTGCGTGATCTTTTTCGAAGATGCCGCGGTATTCGTTGTAGGTCGTCGCGCCGATGCACTTGAGCGCGCCGCTCGCCAGTGCCGGCTTCAACAGGTTCGAAGCGTCGAGCGTTCCGCCCGAGGCCGACCCGGCGCCGATCAGCGTGTGGATTTCGTCGATGAAGAGCACCGCGTTGGAATTGGCCTTCAGCTGCTTCAGCACCGCCTTTAACCGCTGCTCGAAGTCGCCGCGATACTTGGTGCCCGCCAGCAGCGCGCCCATGTCGAGCGAATAGACGTTCGACTTGTCGAGGATCTCCGGCACGTCGCCCTTGACGATGCGCCATGCCAGGCCCTCGGCGATTGCGGTCTTGCCGACCCCGGCCTCGCCCACCAGCAGCGGGTTGTTCTTGCGCCGGCGGCACAGCACCTGGATCACGCGTTCGACCTCGGGCTCGCGACCGATCAGCGGATCGATCTTGCCTTCCTTGGCCAGCGCATTGAGATTCTGCGTGTACTGCTCGAGCGGCGACGGCTGGTCCTTGCCCTCGCCCTCCTGCTCCTGCTCGGCGGCGGGTTTCGCCTTTTCCTCCGCCTGCCCGGATTTCGTGATCCCGTGCGAGATGAAGTTGACCACGTCGAGTCGCGTCACGCCCTGCTGGTGCAGGTAGTACACCGCGTGCGAGTCCTTCTCGCCGAAGATCGCCACAAGCACGTTGGCGCCCGTCACTTCCTTCTTGCCGTTGCTCGTCGACTGCACGTGCATGATCGCGCGCTGGATCACGCGCTGGAAGCCGAGCGTGGGCTGCGTGTCCGCCTCGGAGTTCGGGGGCAGGATCGGCGTGTTGTCGGCAATGAAGTTCTGCAGATTCTTGCGCAGGTCCTCGATGTTGCAGGCGCAGGCACGCAGCACTTCCGCTGCCGACGGATTGTCGAGCAGCGCGAGCAGCAGGTGCTCGACGGTGATGAATTCGTGCCGGGCCTGGCGCGCCTCCACAAAGGCCATGTGCAGGCTGACTTCGAGTTCCTGGGCGATCATGCTTCCTCCATCACGCACTGCAGCGGATGCTGGTGCTGGCGTGAATAACTGCCGACCTGCTCGACCTTGGTCGCGGCGATGTCGCGTGGGTAGACGCCACAGACGCCGCGTCCTTCGTGATGCACCTTCAGCATGATCTGGGTTGCCTGTTCTCTCCCCTTGCCGAAGAACTTCTGCAGGACTCCGACCACGAACTCCATGGGCGTGTAGTCGTCGTTCAGCAGGACCACCTGATACATGGGCGGCGGTTTGACGCGAGAAGCCTGCTTCTCGACGACAGTACCTTCGTCGCTCCGCTCACTCATTGACCCACATTCTAGGCAAACCGGTCGTGATTAACGGTATACAAAAAGCGTACCAATCATACGGTAAATCATTGTGCATCACGGCGAACAAGATGCTTTCGAAACGCGACGCGCACACGCAACATAAGAGTGAAATTGCGCGCTGCGGTTCCGCACGCGTGGCACAAGGCACTGTCCGTTCGCTCTTAGCTCGCCCCCAGGCAAGTCCGGACCGGAGACCCTGGAATCCCGTGTCGGAGGCGCGCCGCCGACAACCGCTTGACCGACGCGGCATTTGCTCGAACAATCGCTGCCGTCTGCCCGGCATGTGCAATGACGCGGGGTGGGCGCGCACCCGAAATGAAGCACGAGTGCGCGGAATCGGGGCAGCGTCGGCGGCAGAAATGACAACGGAGCCGCCCCTTCATACGTGGGAAGGATGAGGGCATGGCAACAGGAACGGTCAAGTGGTTCAACGACGCCAAGGGGTTCGGCTTCATCACGCCGGATGACGGGGGAGAGGACTTGTTTGCGCACTTCTCTGCGATCCAGATGAATGGCTTCAAGACACTGAAGGAAGGCCAGAAGGTGCAGTTCGAAGTCGTGCAGGGGCCGAAGGGCAAGCAGGCATCGAATATCACTGCCGCTGCCTGATCGGCAGCGCATCGCTTAATGACCCCGCTGCGGCGGGGTATTTTTTTGGTGGGCGCTCCTCGTGTACGCGAGCCCTCCGGGCTCGCACGTGCACTCGTCGCGGCACGCGCGCTACGCGCGCGCACAACACTATCTTGTCGGCTCGCTCCGGAGCGGCCGCACGCTCCGCCGACTGACAACGGCACGGCACCTACCCTGCCCTTCCGCCCGGCGGAAGGGGGTTGGCCCTCCTCCCCGCACCCTTCTCGCCTGGCGAGTAGGGAAAGGCGAACCTGGCACTGCGAGGTGTATCGCGGGGTGGAGTGCCCGCCTTTTCAACTCGGCGGAGCGCGCGGCCGCTCCGGAGCGGAGCCGACAAGTCAGTATTGAGCGGCTTTCGCGCAGCGAGAGCCGTGCCGCCGAGGGCGCACGTGCGACGCGCAAAGCGCGTCGCGTACACCCGAGGCGATCACATGTTGTCGATCATCACCTGCCCGAAGCCCGGAGCAGCTGACCTGGGTGGCGCCTTCCATCAGGCGCGCGAAGTCGTAGGTGACTTTCTTCGACAGGATCGAGCGTTCCATCGACTTGATGACGAGGTCGGCCGCCTCGGTCCAGCCCATGTGGCGCAGCATCATCTCGGCCGACAGGATCTCGGAGCCCGGATTGACGTAGTCCTTGCCAGCGTACTTTGGCGCCGTGCCATGCGTGGCCTCGAACATCGCGATGGAATCGGACAGGTTCGCACCCGGCGCGATGCCAATGCCACCGACCTGTGCGGCCAGCGCGTCGGAGATGTAGTCACCGTTGAGGTTCATCGTCGCGATGACGTCGTACTCGGCCGGCCGCAGCAGGATCTGCTGCAGGAAAGCATCCGCGATGACGTCCTTGAGAACGATGTCGCCGTGCGGCGCCTTGATCTTCATCCACGGTCCGCCGTCGAGCAGCTCGGCCTTGAATTCGCGCTGGGCCAGCTCATAGCCCCACTTCGCGAAGGCGCCTTCGGTGAACTTCATGATGTTGCCCTTGTGCACGAAGGTCAGGCTCTTGCGCTTGTTGTCGATGCAATACTGGAGCGCCTTGCGCACGAGCCGCTCGGTGCCTTCGCGCGAGATCGGCTTGATGCCGATGCCGGACGTCGCCGGGAAGCGGATCTTCTTGACGCCCATCTCGTCCTGCAGGAACTTGATGAGCTTCTTCGCCTTGTCGCTCTCCGCCTCGTACTCGATGCCGGCGTAGATGTCTTCCGAGTTCTCGCGGAAGATGACCATGTTGGTCTTCTCGGGCTCCTTGACCGGGCTCGGCACGCCCTTGAAGTACTGGATCGGACGCAGGCAGACGTAAAGATCGAGTTCCTGCCGCAGCGCGACGTTGATCGATCGGATGCCGCCACCGACCGGGGTCGTCAGCGGGCCCTTGATCGACACGACGTAGTCGCGCAGCACCTTGAGCGTTTCGTCCGGCAGCCAGACGTCGGGGCCGTACACCTTGGTCGACTTCTCGCCCGCAAAGATCTCCATCCAGACGATCTTCTTCTTGCCGCCGTAGGCCTTCGCCACCGCGGCGTCGACCACCTTGATCATTACCGGTGTGATGTCGACGCCCGTGCCGTCGCCTTCGATGTACGGAATGATCGGCTGGTCAGGAACGCTGAGGCTGTAGTCCTTGTTGACGGTGATCTTCTGGCCGGTCGTGGGGACCTTGATGTGCGCGTACATGGCGTCTCCGGGCGGTGTCTTCTTGTGAATGGCAACAGCTCAGCAACATGCTTCGGCCGGCCGATTGCCTCGATAGCAGGGTCGAGAGTTTACTCGGGCCGACTGTCGTTGGACGATACTGCACATGACGCGTGTCAACCGGGCGCATCAGACGGCCGCTAAACCTCCGGCCACTCGGTCGTCCACACGGAGGGACGGCGCGCCGACGAGGTTTCTGCCGCCACTTGAAGTACCCAGGGAGAAAGTAATGAAGAAAGCAATCCCCGCTGATCAGCGCCATGTTTGCCGGCGCTGTGCTGGCCCTAGCCGCGGCTCCGGCCGCTCCGGCCAAGGCGGCTACACCGGCGGCACCGCAGAACGGCCAAGGCCACGACCGACAAGAAAGCCACGGCGGAAGCGAAGCCGAAGACTGACACGGCAGCGACCGACAATCCGACGAAGTAAGCCCTGCGTGGCTGGAGCAAGGCAAGGGACATTCCCTGCCTTCATTTCGCGCGTTGCACGGCGCCGGCGCTGTGGCCCAGCGCGGTAAATTCACACCAACCGTCCGTCTCGCGAGTCAACCGATGTCCGTGCCATCCTCCTTGCTATGTCGTACCTTCGCGCTGCTGCTCGGCATGGCGCTCGCCGGCAGCGCCCTCGCCCAATCGGGCCCGCAGCCCACCCTGCCGACAGCGCGCCTGACGGCCGGCATGCACATCATCACGGCGGAGCTGGCCACCACGTCGCAGAGCCGCACAGTCGGCATGATGTTCCGCGAGAAGACTCCACCGAATCACGGGATGCTGTTCGTCTTCGAGTACAAGGCGCAGCAGTGCTTCTGGATGCGCAACACGCCACTGCCGCTGTCGATTGCGTTCATCGAGGATGACGGCACGATCCTGCAGATTGTCGACATGGCGCCGAAGAACGAAACCTTGCACTGTTCGCAGCGTCCAGTCCGCTTTGCGCTCGAAATGGAGCAGGGCTGGTTTGCGCGCAAAGGTCTGGCGGTGGGATCGAAGATCGGCGGGCTGCCTGCCACCCGCTGAACAGTTGTTCCCATGAAAGCGGCCGCCGCAGCGGCCGCTTTCATGGGCGAAGCGCTGACGATTCGCGTCAGCCGAAGTTGCGGGCGGCGTAGTCCCAGTTGGCGAGCGACGTCAGGAACGTTTCCACGAACTTGGGACGCGCATTGCGATAGTCGATGTAATAGGCGTGTTCCCACACATCGATCGTCAGCAGCGGCTTGTCGACTGTCGTCAGCGGCGTGGCCGCGTTGCTGGTGTTCACCAGATCCACCGTTCCGTCACCCTTCTTCACGAGCCAGGTCCAGCCGGAACCGAAGTTGCCAACCGCGCTCTTGGTGAACGCTTCCCTGAACGCGCCATACGAGCCCCACTTCTTCGTGATCGCCTGCGCCAGCGCACCGGCGGGCTCGCCCCCGCCGCCGGGCTTCATACAATTCCAGAAGAACGTGTGGTTCCACACCTGGGCGGAGTTGTTGAAGACGCCGCCCGACGACTTGCGCACGATGTCCTCGAGGGAGAGCGCTTCGAACTCGGTCCCCTTGATCAGGTTGTTCAGGTTCGTGACGTAGGCCTGATGATGTTTGCCGTAGTGGTACTCGAAGGTTTCCTTCGACATGTGGGGCGCGAGTGCATCGGTCGCATAGGGAAGTGCCGGCAGCGTGTGTTCCATGGAAGGCCTCGGGTACGTTCGTTCAAAGTGAAATTCTATCGCCGTGCGCTCAGGCGACATCCGCATCGTTCAAAGGGCCTTTGGAATCGAGCGTCTCGACCCGCACGCCGGCGGCGCCGCGAAACACCACGATCCGCAACGGGTCGCCAATGGCGAGCGATGCAGCATCCGTCACGGCACGGCCGCGGGCGTCAAGCGCGATGGCGTACCCACGACTCAGGACCGCCGCGGGATTCATCGCGGCAAGGCGCGCCGACAGCGGGTGCAGGCGTCCGGTCCGCGCGGCAAGCAGCGCTTCGCCCGATGCCAGGAGCCGGCCCCGGCGCGACGCCAGAACGTCGAACGGGAGCGAAGGACGCGATCGCAGCCAGCGCGTCCGGTATGTTGCCACCTGTGCGGCGGCACCGCCGACGCCGCGAGCCACCGCGGCCGCAGCACGCGACTGCAGCCCGGCAACGCGTGACTCGAGCCCGGCAATCGGCGCGCGCGGTACCGCCAGGCTGCGCTGCGCAAAGTCGATGCGCTGCGCCGCATCCTGCAGCCGGCTGCGGAGCTGGCGGGCCAGATGCCGCAGTTGCGACGCCAGTTCGTCGCGCAGGGCATCGGCCGCGGGCGCCACGAGTTCTGCCGCCGCGGTCGGTGTGGGCGCCCGCACGTCAGCCGCAAAATCGGCGATCGTGAAGTCGCTTTCGTGGCCGACGCCGACCACGACCGGAAGCGGACAGGCGCGGATCGCGCGCGCGACTGCCTCCTCATTGAATGCCCACAGGTCTTCGATCGATCCCCCGCCGCGCACCAGCAGAATCGCATCGACCTCCGCGCGCTCGCCCACCCGCCCCAGCATCTGCGCGATGCGCGCGCCGGCATCGGCGCCCTGGACCGGCACCGGATACACGACCACGCGCACATAGGGAGCCCGACGCTGCAGCGCGCTGACAACGTCGCGCAGCGCGGCGGCCTGCAGCGACGTGACGACCCCCACGGCGCGCGGCAGGCGTGGCAGCGTACGCTTACGACTCTCATCGAACACGCCATCCGCGGCAAGGCGCTGCTTGAGCTTAAGGAACTCCTCGAACAGGCGACCGAGGCCCGCCCTTCGCATGAACTCGACATTCAGCTGGAACTCGCCGCGCGCCTCGTACAGCGACACGATCGCCGTCGCTTCGACCGCATCACCCTCGCGCGGCTGCCAGTCGACCAGAGTGTTGCGCCCGCGGAACATCACACAACGTACTTGCGCGATGTCGTCCTTGAGGACGAAGTACCAGTGCCCGCTCGCAGCGCGCGTCAGGTTGGAGATCTCGCCCTCGACCCGCACCAGCGGGAAGCTGCGTTCCAGGAGGCCCGCAACGGCGCGGTTCAGCGCGGAAACCGTCAGCGGAGCCCGCGTGAATACTGGATCCGGCGGCTCAAACTCAAGCGCCATGCGGGTTTCCGGGCGAAAAATGTCCACAAAGCCAATGCCTTCGCGCCGGCCAGGCTTTCGCGCCTCGTACGAAAGGGTGAGTACCGTTCAAGTTCTTGATTTCCCGCTGGTTTTCCACCTGCTCACGGCGTGGGCACGACCGGCAAAGTACGCTGCGACAAGGGCTTAGCCCAGTGTGCGCTAAGTTCTCCACATACTTGTCCACAGGAACTGTGGAAACTTGCGGTCACTCCAGCACGCCACTACATTTCGCGCGTTTCTCGCGCGCAGACACCGGAGTCAAACGAGTTGTTCGCCATCATTGTTGAGTTGGGCTGGCCCGTCTGGCCTCTGGTTCTCGCTTCCGTGCTTGCCCTGGCGCTGATCATCGAACGGACCGTCGCACTGCGCCGTCCACGCATCTTACCGAGCGGACTGCTCGACGACGTCGTCAGCCTGGTCAAGAAGCAGTCCGTGACTCCCGACATCATCGGCAAGCTCGAACAGAACTCGCCACTCGGTCGCGTGCTGGCGGCCGGCCTGCGCAATGATCGTGTGCTGCGCGAAGGCGCCATCCAGCAGATCGAAGCGGCCGGCGCGGTTGTCGCCAACCGACTGACGAAGAACCTGACATTGCTGGGATCGATCGGCTCGATCGCCCCGCTGCTTGGGCTGTTCGGCACGGTGGTCGGGATGATCCACATCTTTGCCTCGCAACAGGCCGGGTCGAGCCCGCAGGCACTGGCACATGGCATCTCGGTGGCGTTGTACTGCACCGCGTTCGGCATCATCGTGGCCGTCCCGGCGGTGCTGGCGCACCGGTACTTCCGCCGCCTCGTCGAGGACTACCTGGTCGACATGGAGGAGCAGGCCGAGCGCTTGCTCGAATTCGTCTACGGCGGCCGAGGCCCGTAATGCGCTTTCGACGCACGTACGAGGAGGAGCCGGAAGTCAACCTGATTCCGCTGATCGACGTCCTGCTGATCGTCCTGATCTTCCTGGCCGTCAGCACGACCTATTCGAGGTTCGCGGAACTCAAGATCCAGTTGCCGTCGGCGGACGCGACCACACCCGTGCCGCCACCCAACGTGATCAACATTGCCGTCACGGCAGACGGTCGGTATGCACTGGAGAAGACCCTGCTGGCGGCCACCAGCGCGGACGCCCTGGCAGGCGAACTCACCAAGGTCGTGCAAGGCCGGGAGGACACACTCCTGGTGATCAATGCGGACGCACAGTCCCCGCACCAGTCCGTCATCAGCGTGATGGAGGCTGCCCGATTGGCCGGGATCGTCCGCATCAGTTTTGCCACCCAGCGCGCGGCCGGTCGTCGTTGAACGATCACGGCTGACGCCATCACGGAAGCCACCGTCACCTCAGCATGGCAGCGTCGCGGCCTGCTGGCCTGGCTGCTGAGTCCCCTTGCACTGCTGTATGCCGGCGCGCTGCTGTTGCGGCGAGCCGCATATGCAAGCGGGTTGCTGCGAGCCGAGCGCGTGGGCGTGCCGGTCGTCGTCGTGGGCAACCTGTATGTCGGCGGCACTGGCAAGACGCCGCTGACGATCGAACTCGTGCGCAGCCTGCAACGGCGCGGCTGGCACCCCGGCGTCGTGTCGCGCGGCTACGGCGGCACGACGCGCTCACCGCGCCTAGTCGACCAGGACGCCGCAGCCTCCGAGGTCGGCGATGAACCCTTGCTGATCGCGCGTGCGACGCAGGCCCCGGTGGTGGTCGGTGTCCGGCGAGTGGCAGCGGCACGCCAGTTGCTGCGGGCGCATCCCGACTGCGACGTGATCGTCGCCGACGACGGACTGCAGCACCGGCGTCTGGCCCGCGAGGTGGAGCTTGCGCTGGTCGACGAGCGTGGCCTCGGCAACGGGTGGCTGCTGCCGGCCGGCCCGCTCCGTGAGCCCGCCGGCCGGCTTGAATGCGTCGATGCCATCGTGCTGCGAGGAACCACGAGCAATCCGGCCCGCAGCACGCCAGGCTTCGAAATGCAGACGCGCCTCGCCGACGAGATTCACCGACTCGGCGATCGCACCCACACGATGCCGCTCGTCGAACTTGCGCGCCGCCAGGCCGCCCGTTCGCTGACGATGACCGCGGCGGCCGGCATCGGCGTGCCCGAGCGCTTCTTCGCCATGCTGCATACCGCCGGACTCACTTTCGAAGCACTGCCCTTGCCCGACCACCACGACTTCCGGGACAACCCGTTCGCGCAACTGCGCACGCACCTCGTGCTGATCACCGAAAAGGACGCCGTAAAATGTGAGCGCCTCGAGCCAGTGCGCATGGATGCGCGCATCTGGGTCGTTCCGCTCGAAACGACGGTCGACGAGCGGCTCATCGATCTCGTCGTGGCACGCCTGATTCCCCATCGAAAGGCAGCGCATGGACCCTCGACTGCTTGACATCCTCGTCTGCCCGCTCTGCAAGGGCGCGCTCGATTACAACAAGGCGGCCCAGGAACTGGTCTGCAAGGCCGACGCGCTCGCGTATCCGATCCGTGACGACATACCGGTCATGCTCGAGTCCGAGGCACGCAAGGTCGAACCGGCGGAACTCGGGCGCTGAACCCGTCCGAACGCTGCTGTGGCCGGATTCACCGTCATCATCCCGGCGCGGCTGGCCTCCACGCGGCTGCCGCGCAAGCCCCTGGCCGACATTGCCGGCCTGCCCATGGTGGTCCGCGTTGCGCACAGCGCCCGCGCGAGCCGCGCGAGCCGGGTCGTCGTCGCTGCTGACAGCGATGAAATCGTTGACGCCTGCCGTACTCACGGCGTCGAATGCCTGGCGACGTCACCGGCCCACGCGACCGGCACCGACCGACTGGCGCAAGCCGCCGACCTGCTCGGTCTCGGCGCGGATGATGTCGTCGTCAATGTGCAGGGCGACGAGCCGCTGATTCCACCTGACGTCATCGACGCGGTAGCAGACCTGCTCGACCGCAGTCCTGACTGCGTCATTGCAACCGCGGCACACCCGATCACCGACGCGGCGGAGTTCTTCAATCCCAATGTCGTCAAGGTGGTCACGGACCGGCGCGGGCAGGCGCTCTACTTTTCCCGGGCCCCGATCCCGTGGGCGCGTGACGCGTTTGACTCCGACCGGACGGCGCTGCCACCCACGCTGGGCGCACGCCGCCATATCGGGCTGTATGCCTATCGGACGGCTTTCCTGGCGCGCTTTCCGCACCTGCCCCCGGACCCGCTGGAGGAACTCGAGCGCCTTGAACAACTGCGGGCACTCGCCCACGGTTATCGGATCGCCGTCATGGACTTGCCGGCGGCCCTTCCCCCCGGAGTCGATACGCCAAGCGACCTCGAACACGTGCGCGCCCTGTTTGCGGCGCGCCGATAGCGTCCGCCGCCTCGAGGTCGGCGCCCTGGTTCACCTTTCGTTCGGCCAGCGTTGCGCCGCTCGATCCGGGTAGAATCCTGCGGTTTTGGCGCCGGGCAACGCTTCCGGACGCCTGATAACAACGACGCAGTGCGGGCAGAGGACGGGGGATGCGACTGATATTGCTGGGGCCACCCGGGGCGGGCAAGGGCACGCAGGCCACGTTCATCAAGGAACGCTTCGGCATTCCGCAGATTTCCACCGGCGACATGCTGCGCGCTGCGGTCAAGGCCGGCACACCGCTCGGCATCGCGGCCAAGAAGGTGATGGACGCCGGCGGCCTGGTCTCCGACGACATCATCATTGGCCTGGTGAAGGATCGCCTGAAGCAGCCGGACACCGCCAATGGTTACCTCTTCGACGGTTTCCCGCGCACGATCCCGCAGGCCGACGCAATGAAGTCGGCTGGCGTGGCGATCGACTACGTACTCGAAATCGACGTCCCGGACGGCGACATCATCGACCGCATGAGCGGCCGCCGCGTGCACGTTGCCAGCGGCCGCACCTACCACGTGCGCTTCAACCCGCCGAAGGTGGAAGGCCGCGACGATGTCACCGGCGAGCCATTGATCCAGCGTGATGATGACCGCGAGGATACGGTGCGCAAACGCCTCGAGGTCTATCACGCGCAAACCCGGGCACTGGTCGAGTATTACTCGAAGCTGGCCACTGCCGGCCAGCCCGGAGCCCCGAAGTACCGCAGGATCTCGGGCGTCGGCCCGGTCGAAGAAATCCGGAGCCGCGCGTTCGACGCGCTCGCCTCCTAGCTTTCGCTTGTACCTGATACCCAAGTTTCAATAAGGAGAACCCCATGTCTGCATTGGCACTCGCCCTGCTCTGCGGCCTCGCGGCCCTGGTCTTTGGCGCGTGGTCGATTACCTGGATCCTGAAGCAGCCCGCAGGCAATGCGCGCATGCAGGAAATCGCCGCCGCCGTGCAAACCGGCGCCCAGGCCTACCTCAACCGCCAGTACCGCACGATCGCGATCGTCGGCGTCGTGCTGGCGATCATCATCGCGGTGGTACCGCAGCTCGGGCTGTGGACCGCGATCGGCTTCGTGCTCGGTGCCGTGCTGTCCGGACTGGCCGGCTACGTCGGCATGAACGTCTCCGTGCGCTCCAACGTCCGCACCGCGCAGGCGGCGACGCAGGGCCTGAACCCGGCGCTCAATATCGCCTTCCGTGGCGGGGCCATCACCGGCCTGCTGGTGGTCGGCCTCGGGCTGATCGGCGTGGCCGGCTTCTACTGGGTTCTGACGAAGACCCACGCCACGGCCAACACGCGTGACCTGCTGCACCCGATGATCGGCTTCGCGTTCGGCGCTTCGCTGATCTCGATCTTCGCCCGACTCGGTGGCGGCATCTTCACCAAGGGGGCCGACGTCGGCGCCGACCTCGTCGGCAAGGTCGAAGCCGGCATCCCGGAAGACGACCCGCGCAACCCGGCAGTGATCGCCGACAACGTCGGTGACAACGTCGGCGACTGCGCCGGCATGGCGGCGGACCTCTTCGAAACGTTCGCGGTCACCGTCATCGCGACGATGCTGATCGGCGGTCTGGTGTTCAAGGGCTCGGACGCCGGCATCCTCTATCCGCTCGCGATCTCCGGCGTCTCGATCCTGTCGTCGATCGTCGGCTGCATGTTCGTCAAGGCACGCGACGGCGGCAAGATCATGAACGCGCTCTATCGTGGGCTGATCGTCGCCGGCGTGATCTCGCTGGTGCTGTTCTGGCCGGTGACCCAGTGGATTCTCGGCCCCGTCGCGAGCGCCGCCGGCCTTTCGTTGATGAACCTCTACCTGGCAGCGGTCGTCGGCCTGGTCCTGACCGCGGCGCTCGTCTACATCACCGAGTACTACACGGGCACGCAGTTCGCGCCGGTCAAATACGTTGCGCAGGCCTCGACCACCGGGCATGCGACCAACATCATTGCCGGCATTGCGGTGTCGATGAAAGCCTGTGCCTGGCCGGTGATCGCGATCTGCGCCGCCATCCTGGCTTCGTACTGGCTCGCGGGCCTCTACGGCATCGCGGTCGCGGCGACGTCGATGCTGTCGATGACCGGCATCATCGTGGCGCTCGACGCCTATGGCCCGATTACCGACAACGCCGGCGGCATCGCCGAGATGGCGGACATGCCGAAAGAAGTGCGGGCCATCACCGACCCGCTGGACGCGGTCGGCAACACGACCAAGGCCGTCACCAAGGGCTACGCGATCGGCTCGGCCGCCCTGGCCGCGCTGGTGCTGTTTGCCGATTACACCGGCGGCCTCGAGCAGGCCGGCATGAAGGTCACCTTCGACCTGTCGAACCACATGGTGATCATTGGCCTCTTCATCGGCGGCCTGATCCCGTTCCTGTTCGGCGCAATGGCGATGGAAGCCGTCGGCCGCGCGGCAGGCGCGGTGGTCGAGGAAGTGCGGCGCCAGTTCCGCGAGATTCCGGGGATCATGGAGTACAAGGCCAAGCCCGACTACAGCCGGGCGGTCGACATGCTGACGACGGCCGCGATCAAGGAAATGATGATCCCGTCGCTGCTGCCGGTACTGGTGCCGATCGTCGTCGGCGTCATCCTTGGACCCGCGGCGCTCGGTGGTGTTCTGATGGGCACGATCGTCACGGGGCTCTTCGTCGCGATTTCGATGACGACCGGCGGCGGTGCGTGGGACAACGCCAAGAAGTACATCGAAGAAGGCCACCACGGCGGAAAAGGCTCGGATGCGCACAAGGCGGCGGTCACCGGTGACACGGTCGGCGACCCGTACAAGGACACGGCCGGCCCGGCCGTCAACCCGCTGATCAAGATCATCAACATCGTCGCGCTGCTGATCGTTCCGATCATCGCCGCGATCCACGGCGGCAAGCCCACCCCGGCCGCCGCGGCGCCGGCACCGGTCGTCGCCGAAGTCGCGACGATCGCGGTGCCGGTCATGGTCATTGTCGGCGTGCCGAACCGCGTGCACTTCAATACCGGCTCGGACGACATTTCGAACGCCGGCAAGCTCATCCTCAACGGCTACGCCAAGGCGCTGAAGACGAACACGGACGCGAAGGTGGAACTCTCTGGCTATGCCGATCCAACCGGCGATACCGCGAAGAACCTTGAACTCGCCAAGGCTCGCGCAACAATGGTGCGCGACGCGCTGGTCGCCGAAGGTGTTGCCGCGGAGCGTATCGCGCTGGTCAAGCCCACCGACGTCATCGTCGGCCAGGGCAGCGACGCCGATGCGCGTCGGGTCGATATCATCCTGCGCTAGGAGGAACCTGCATGTTCGACGAGGAAGACAGGGAAACCGGCTACGCGCTGTTCCTGGCGATCGCGCTGGCGATTTTCGTATCGATCTTCACGATCGGCATCGCCGCCGGCACGGCGATCGGACAGCTCGGTAAGAAGCCGACATCCGCCGCGGCTGCACTGCCGGTGTCGGCACCGGCCATGGCAGGGACTTCGACCGCGTCCTCGGTCGCGGAACCGATGGCCAGGCTTTACTTTGAGCTGGGCAAGGCGGAGCTGCCGGCCGACGCGTTAACGCAGCTCGCGCCTCTCATCAGCGCGGCCCGGGACAGCAAGTCGGCGCGCTGGGTCATCTCGGGCTTTCACGACGCCAGCGGCGACGCGGCGGCCAATGCCGAGTTGGCAAAGCAGCGCGCGTTTGCCGTGCGCGACCTGCTCGTCACGGCGGGTGTCAGCGCGCAGGCCGTCGAGCTGTCCAAGCCGGCGGTCACGATGGGTGGCGCGGATCCGCGTGAAGCGCGCCGCGTCGATGTGACGCTGCGCTGATTGCGACAGCGCTAACGATGGGCGGTCAGCGCGCGCTGCACCGCCTTTTTTTTCGACCCGACCTGTGACGCGACCATGGAACTCCGCACCGCACTTCCCACTGACGTTCCGGCGATCCAGTCGATCTATGGCCATCACGTCCTGCACGGGCTTGGCACCTTCGAGACCGAGCCACCGGCCATGGACGAAATGCGGTCGCGCCATGCGCAGGTGACGGCAGCGGGATTTCCGTACCTGGTCGCGGTCGATGGCGGACAGGTCGTGGGCTACGCCTACGCCAACCACTTTCGCACGCGAGCCGCCTACCGCTACACCGTCGAAGACTCGGTCTACGTCGCGCCAGACGCCATGGGTCGCGGAGTCGGCAAGGCACTGCTGAATGAACTCTGCACCCGCTGCGCGGCACAGGGCCTGCGACAGATGCTGGCCGTCATTGGCGACACAGGTAACGCAGGCTCGATCGGCGTGCATCGCGCCTGCGGCTTCGAGCACACCGGCGTGTTGAAGGCGGTCGGGCGCAAGTTCGACCGCTGGGTCGACGTGGTCCTGATGCAGCGCGCGCTCGCCTCCGACGACGACGCGCCGCGTTGAAAGTCCGCCCGTGCGGCTAATCGCTGCGGACGTGCTTCAGCGCTTCGGCGGCTGACTCGTAGATATGCGGCGCGACGCCGCGCCGCGTCAGCGCCTTGCCGAGCTTGGCCCGCAGGAATCCCGAGGTCGTGTAGCGGCTGACGCCAAAGTAGTAGTTCTCGACGAGTTGATGCACCATCGCCGCGTATTCGTCGGCCACCTCCGGCGCGAGGTCGAAGTTGTCGTAGTTCACGATGCCGTAGACCTTGTGCCCGATTTCATCGAGCCGCCTCCTGATTTCGGCCAGCACGGCGGCCACATCGGCCGAAGTCCGAACCGACATCCGCTCGAAGTTGAGGAACAGCACGTTGTGCTCTTCGTCGTAGGACAGGCGCTGCGCGAGCGGAAGCGCCAGCATCCGTTCGCGCAGGCCCATCGGTTCGTCGCCGAAGATCGCCGCGTCCATGGTGATCGGGTCACGCGGAATGCCCGGCTTGAAGTCCATGCGCGCCAGGATGTCGCGTTCGATGTCCACCCCGGGTGCCACCTCGGTCAATTCGAGTCCGTTATCTCCCAGCCGGAATACGCAGCGCTCGGTGATGTAGAGCGCCGGCTGGCCGCGGCGCCGCGCCTCGGCTCCGGAGTATGTGCGGTGTTCGACCTGCTCGACGAATTTCTTCGGGCCGATGTCGTTCAGCAGCTTCAGTCGGCCGCCTCCAATCTTGACCTGCAGATCACCGGCCGTGAAGGTGCCGATGAAGACGACGCGCTTGGCTGACTGGGAGATGTTGATGAAGCCACCGGCGCCGGCCAGCCGCGGACCGAACTTGCTGACGTTGAGATTGCCCTCGCGGTCGGCCTGGGCAAGACCGAGAAACGCAAGATCGAGACCGCCACCGTCGTAGAAGTCGAACTGGTACGGCTGATCGATGATGGCCTGCGTGTTGACCGCCGCGCCGAAGTTCAGGCCCGAGGCCGGAATGCCGCCGACCACGCCCGGCTCGGCGGTCAGCGTCAGAAGGTCGATGACCTTCTCCTCGGTCGCCACGCCAGCGACACCCTCCGGCATGCCGATGCCCAGGTTGACGACGCTGTTGGCCTGCAGCTCGAGCGCCGCACGGCGCGCGATGATCTTGCGCTCGCTCATCGCCATCGGCGCGAGCGAACCCACGGGCACACGGATCTCACCGGCGAAGCCCGGGTTGTATTGCTCGACGAAGGTCTGCATGTGGTACTCGGGCTTCTCCGCCACCACGATGCAGTCGACCAGCACGCCGGGTATCTTGACGTGGCGCGGATTGAGCGACCCGCGCTCGGCGATGCGTTCGACCTGCACGATGACGATGCCGCCGGAGTTGCGCGCCGCCATCGCGATCGCAAGTCCTTCCAGCGTCAGCGCCTCGCGTTCCATCGTGATGTTGCCGTCCTGGTCAGCAGTCGTGCCACGGACGATGCCGACGTGGATCGGGAACGCCTTGTAGAACAGGTACTCCTGCCCTCCGACCGTCATCAGCTCGACAAAGTCTTCGGTCGTACGTTCGTTGATCTTGCCGCCGCCGTGGCGTGGGTCGACGAAGGTGCCGAGCCCGATGCGCGACAAGTGCCCTGGCTTGCCGGCGGCGATGTCGCGGAAGAGATGTGTGATGACGCCCTGCGGCAGGTTGTAGGCCTCGATCCGATTGGCGACCGCGAGCGCCTGCAGCTTGGGCACCAGCCCCCAGTGACCGCCGATCACCCGTCTGACCAGGCCCGGATAGCCGAGGTGGTTGAGTCCGCGCTCCTTGCCATCGCCCTGTCCGGCGGCGTACACCAGAGTCAAACCCTCGGGCCGGCCAACCCCGTCCGGATCCTTTTCGCTGGATTCGACGTAGCGCTGTTCCAGCGCAACAGCGATGTTTTCAGGAAAGCCGATGCCGACGAATCCGGTCGTGGCAATCGTGTCGCCATCGTTGATCAGTTGCACCGCTTCACGTGCCGTGACGATCTTGCCCTTCTCGAAGCTCTTGAGCCCCTGCAGCAGTTCGCGTCCTCGCCTCATGGCGTCCCCTCCCGTGTTCCCTGGCCGTCCTTCGGCGTCACTGCGCCGGACTGCGCACTTTAGTCATCCGATTGGACTCTTGTCACGAAATGCCGCTTTACTGCAGAGTAAAGTGCAGTTATCCACTCGCTGTGACCATGCGAGGGTGCTTCATGAGTCTGACCGGCCTCCGTTGCCTGCAAGCTGCGCCACCGGCCCTCCTGGGGGCCGTTGCCATGGTCCTTGCCACAGCGGCATCGGCGCAGATGCGTATCGACGCCGTCCCTGAATCCGTCATGCGTCCTTACTCGGTTCGCGACAGCGGGGCCGCTCCCCGAACCGACGTGTCACCTCGAAGTGCACACGTGCTGGCCGCAACCGCCGCGCCGCCGCTGCGCGACTACAGCTGGCTGGGCGGAGCAGTACAGGTCGAAGGGGCGCGTCCGACCGTCGATGGGACCTACACCCGTCCCAAGTTCATGATCGGACTGCCTTCGGAGTCGATGAAGGACTGGATGAATTCGGCAGGGTTTGCCACGGAACAATGCCTGCTGCCCATGGTGCGGGCGCGGGCGCGGGTCAATGCCGACGGTGAAGCCAGCGGCACGATGTGGCTCTACGCCCGCTGCACGTTCCAGTAGGTCCGCCACGCGGGTGCGTCCGCACCTGCTCCTCTAAACTCCTCGGTTTCGAGCGGGGAGTCACCATGCAGATCAACAGCAACGTCTTCATCGTCACCGGTGGCGCATCGGGTCTCGGTGGCGCAACTTCGCGCATGCTCGCCGCGCAGGGCGGCAAGGTCGTCATCGCCGATGTCCAGGCTGATCGTGGCGTGGCGCTCGCGCGCGAACTCGGCACAGGCGCGCGTTACGTCAAGTGCGATGTCTCCAGCGAAGCCGATGGCCGCGCCGCCGTCGAGGCCGCGCTCGCGCTGGGCACGCTGCGCGGGCTGATCAACTGCGCCGGCATCGCGATCGGCGAGAAGGTGGTCGGCAAGGAAGGACCGCACGCGCTGGCGTCCTTCGCGCGCGTCATCACGATCAATCTCGTGGGCACCTTCAACATGATCCGACTGGCGTCCGATGCCATGTCGAAGCAGGAACCGACGGCCGAAGGCGAGCGCGGTGTGCTGGTCAACACCGCCTCGGTCGCCGCGTTCGACGGCCAGATCGGCCAGTCCGCGTATTCCGCTTCCAAGGGCGGCGTCGTCGGCATGACACTGCCGATCGCGCGCGACCTTTCGCGCAGCGGGATCCGCTGCGTGACGATCGCTCCCGGTCTGTTCGCGACTCCGATGCTGCTCGGCATGCCGCAGGAGGTGCAGGACTCGCTGGGCAAGCAGGTGCCGTTCCCCTCGCGCCTCGGCAAGCCGGATGAGTATGCGGCGCTGGTGCGGCACATCGTCGAGAACATCATGTTGAATGGCGAGACGATCCGGCTCGACGGCGCGATCCGCATGCAGCCAAAGTAATTCACCGAGCTTTCGCCAGGGAGTCACCCATGCTGCGGTTGGTTCGCACCGGCGCCGGTTTCGTCTTCGCGCTGCTCGCGGCCTGCGCCACGGCGCCGGACCGCCCCTCGCAGCCCGAGCCGTCGACTGCGTTTCGCTCGGGGCTGGCGACATCCACCGCGCAGCGGCACATGGCCGCGTCGGCCAACCCGCTCGCGACCCAGGCTGGCCTTGAGATCCTGCGCGCCGGCGGCAGCGCGGTGGACGCCGCGATATCGATCCAGCTGGTGCTGGCGCTGGTCGAGCCGCAGAGCTCGGGACTGGGCGGCGGGGCGTTCCTGATGCACTGGGATGGCAATGAGGTCGTGGCGTACGACGGCCGCGAGACCGCGCCGCTGGCGGTCGATGAGCGCCTGTTTCTGTCCGCTGATGGCAAGCCGTTGGCCTTCTACGAGGCGGTCGTCGGTGGTCGTTCAGTAGGCACGCCCGGAGCCGTTCGCCTGCTCGAGACGGCGCACAGGCGGTACGGCAAGCTGGCGTGGGCACGCCTGTTCGAGCCCGCGATCCGCCTCGCCGAGAACGGCTTTGCGATGTCGCCACGCCTGAATCAGCTTCTGGCTGGTGAGAAGTACCTGAAGGGCGACGCGGCCGCCACCGCGTACTTCTACAGCGCCGACGGGACACCCAAGGCGGTCGGCACTGTCGTGCGCAATCCGGAGTTGGCTGCGACCCTGCGCGAAATCGCCACCGACGGCGCCAACGCGTTCTACGCCGGCCCGATCGCGACCGATGTCGTGCGGGCGGTGCGATCGCACCCGAATGCCGGTCAGCCTCGCGCTTTCAGACTTCGCGGCCTACCGGGTGAAACAGCGCTCGGCCGTCTGCACCGATTACAAGGCATGGCGCGTGTGCGGCATGCCGCCGCCATCGTCAGGCGGCATCGCGGTGGCACAGATGCTCGGCATCTTCACGCACCGGAACATCGCCGTTTTTCCGCCCGACGACGCGCCGACGCTCGAGCCGCGCGCGGAGGCCGTGCACCTCTTTTCCGAGGCGGGCCGACTCGCCTTCGCCGACCGCGGTCTCTACGTCGCGGACAGCGACTTCGTGCCGGTGAACGTCACGGGCCTGCTCGACCCCGCCTACCTCAAGCAGCGTGCGCAACTGATCGGCCCGCGCAGCATGGGCACTGCGCAGCCGGGCGTGCCGCCCGGCACGGCCGTCGTCTGGGCGCCCGATCCTTCGCCGCCGAGGACCGCGACGTCGCACATCTCGGTCATCGACGGCAGCGGCAACGCCGTGTCGATGACGACGACGATCGAGGATGTCTTTGGTGCCCGGGTGATGGTGCGCGGATTCCTGCTGAACAACCAGCTGACGGACTTCTCCTTCGTGCCGGTGGTCGACGGCAAACCGGTTGCCAATCGCGTGCAGCCGGGCAAACGCCCGCGCAGTTCGATGGCGCCGACGCTGGTGTTCGACCGCCAGAGCGGAGCGTTGCTGGCGACCCTGGGCTCCCCGGGCGGCTCGCAGATCATCGGCTATGTCGCCAAGACACTGGTCGGTGTCCTCGACTGGAATCTCGACATCCAACAGGCGATTGCGCTGCCGAACTTCGGTTCGCGCAATGGGCCGACCGAGCTGGAGACAGGGCGCTTCGGCGCCGGTGTCGTCGAAGCACTGAAGGCACGCGGGCACGACATCCGCGAGATCGACATGGCGAGCGGACTGCAGGGCATCGTGCGGATACGCCTGCCGGATGGCCGTCTCGGCTGGGCGGGCGGCGCCGATCCGCGGCGCGAAGGCGTCGCGCTCGGCGACTGAGTCGCCCGCGGTTCACACGTTGCTAGACTGATTGCTTTCCCCCCAACAAACCACAGGACGACGCGCCATGACGATCAAGGTCGGAGACAAGCTGCCGGATGGTGAACTGCAGGAATTCGTCGAAGTCGAGACCGCAGGCTGTTCGCTTGGGCCCCAACACCTTCAAGGTCGGGGACCTGGTCAAGGGCAAGAAGATCGCGGTGTTCGGTCTGCCCGGCGCCTACACGCCGACGTGTTCGGCCAAGCACGTACCCGGCTACGTCGCGCTGTACGAGCAGCTGAAGGCCAAGGGCATCGACGAGATCTGGTGCCTCGCCGTCAACGATGCATTCGTCATGGGCGCCTGGGGCCGCGACCAGAAGGCTACCGGCAAGGTGCGCATGATGGCCGATGGCTCGGCCGACTACACGAAGAAGCTCGGTCTCGAACTCGACCTGACGGCGCGCGGCATGGGCGTGCGGTGCCAACGCTTCTCGATGCTGGTCGACGACGGCGTCGTCAGGACGCTGAACATCGAAGGCCCGGGCAAGTTCGAAGTGAGCGACGCCGGCACGATGCTGAAGCAGGCCGACCAGGCAGCCCTGTAGTCTGCTACTGGCACGTCACGAACGCCGCCTGCGGGCGGCGTTTTCATTCTGGCCGTCGCTCGTGCAGGAATTCGCGCGGACGAAAGCCCAGCGCAAACAGTGCCGCGAAATACACGGCCGCGGCGCCGCTCACCAAAGCCGCCAGCAGGCCGGCGCGCAGCCACGGCGTAGCCTGCAACGCGGTCCAGTCGAGCCGCAACTGGGCGAACCAGAGCGCCGCTGCCAGCACTGCGAGTGCCACGGCCAGTCGCAGCAGGAAGCGACCCCAGCCCGGCCGCGGCTGGAAGACGCCACGCCGCTTTAGGCCGAAGTAAAGGGCCAGCGCGTTGGCGCAGGCTCCCAGGCTGACCGACAGCGCCAGCCCGGCGTGCGCGAAGAGCGGCACGAGGACGAGGTTGGCCAACTGCGTGGCCACCAACACGGCCACTGCGATCTTGACCGGCGTGCGCACGTCCTTCTGTGCATAAAAACCCGGTGCCAGGATCTTCACCGCGATCAGGCCAAGCAGGCCCACCGCGTAACCGACAACGGCAACGGCGGTCTGGTGGACATCGGCGGCCGTGAACTCGCGCCCCTGGAACAGCACGGACACGATGCCATGCGCCAGCAGCCCCAGACCGACGGCCGCCGGCAGCGCGAGCAGGAACATGAGACGCAGGCCCCAGTCGAGGAGCCGCGAGTAGTCCTGGACGCGCTTCTCGGCAAACGCGGCCGACAGGTTGGGCAGCAGCACCGTGCCGAGCGCCACGCCGAGCAGCGCCGTTGGGAACTCCATCAGGCGGTCAGCGAAGGCCAGCCATGTCACGCTGCCGGTCGTCAGGTGCGACGCGATGTTGGTGTTGATGATGATGGACAGTTGCGCGACGGACACCGAGAAGATGGCCGGCAGCATCAGCGCGGCCACTCGCCGCACGTCCGGATCGGCGAACGCCGCGCGTGGCAGGCCGATGCGCAAATGCAGCCCGGCGCGGCGCAGCGCGGCCCATTGCAGTCCGAGTTGCAGGACGCCGCCGATCAGCACGGCAAACGCGAGCGCCATGATCGGCTGGGCCAGCCGCGGTGCGAGCCACAGCGCGCAGCCGATGAAGGACAGATTCAGCAGCACCGGCGTGAAAGCGGGGATGGCGAAGCGTCGATAGGTATTCAGCACGCCGGCCGCCATCGCGACCAGCGACATGAAAAGGATGTACGGGAACATCCAGCGCGTCATCACGGTCGCCAGATCGAATGCGGCTGGATTGCGGGCCAGACCCGAGGCGATCAGCCACACGAGGACCGGAGCGGCCAGCACGCCGATCACCGAGACGGCGAGCAGGACCCAGAAGAGCGCGCTGGCGACGTGACCGGCAAACGCGAGCGTCCGTTCCGAATCTCCGTGAGCGCGGACATCGGCCAGCATCGGCACAAACGCCTGCTGGAACGCGCCTTCCCCGAACAGCCGGCGCAAGAGGTTGGGCAGGCGAAATGCCACGTTGAACGCGTCGGTCTCCGCGCTCGCACCGAACAGGCGCGAAATCAGCATGTCCCGGACGAGACCGGTGACGCGCGACAGCAGCGTGAAGCTGCTGACAGTCGCCAGGGAGCGGAATAGGTTCACTGCGGGGGATTGTGCCGTCGGCCGCGATTGCGCGAGCCATTCGGCCCCGCCGTGCGCCTTGCGGAGGAGAGAATTGTTTGTAAGAGGTTGATTTGATATAGTTTAGGGCTTTCCGCGCCGCGCGTGCCGTCGACGCCAGCGTTAAACAGCTAGTACTTGGAGCGCTGGCCCGACGACTTGGCCTGTCGCGATGGCCGCCGGACCATGCAGTAGTGCAACGGCCCGGCCAGGAATCCGTAAGAGATCAGGCAACACAGTTAGCAGCGCACCACGCGAACCCACGACAGGAATTTTCATGGCGAACAGCAAACAAGCCCGCAAGCGGGCACGGCAGGACACCGCACGCAACGCTCAGAACGCCTCGCAGCGTTCGCGCGCGCGTACCGCGGTCAAGTCGGTCCGCAAGGCGATCGAAGCTGGCGACAAGAAGGCCGCCTTGGCAACCCTCACCCAGGCGACCAGCGTCATCGACTCGATCGCCGACAAGAAGGTGATCCACAAGAACACCGCGGCCCGCAACAAGAGCCGCCTCGCCGCCGCCATCAAGGCGATGGCGTAGTTTCGGGGCCTGGCAAGAATCCGGCCCCGCCGCTGCGCAGGGCACTCCGCTCCGGCGCGTTCCTGCTGATCAGCGTCCACTCCCGCCGCCCACCGCGGGCGGTGCCGCAGACTCGGGCAGCGAGCAGCCTTCATACACCTGAAGGTCGTTGTCGCGAGCGAAATTCATGACGAAGTCGAACGCCATGCGCTCCAGTTCGCGCAGCCGTTCATCGACCACCACGCACTTGACGCCTCCCACCAGCGTGGGACGGACGTAGGGCGAGTAACCGATATAGGCGTCGCGGCCGGTAGCAATCCCGCCGGGTCGATAGCAGGACATCACGCCGCACAGGCGTTCGGCCCAGTCGCTCGGGCGGAAGGTGTGCCCGGACGCGGTCACCCCGTGGATGAAGAACTCTCGGGGTTGGGCTAGAGGAGGGGCGGGCGGGTCGGACACGGCAGGCCTCGTTCCTCGGCAAACCACCGCGGCGCGGTCGGAACAGGTCGCAAATTTTATCCGAGCGCCAGAGACAGCAGGCGTAGGCAAAATGATCGCCCCATCGGACTGACGCGAACCGCTGGCGAACTCGCCGCAACTCATCCGCCATCGGCTTGCATTTGCCCGGCAATTGCCGCATAAAGCGCCCCTTCCCTCGTCGGTCCGAGCGCCCGTATGTCCAAGCCCGTGTCCAAGGTGCTCGTCATCAACGACGAACCACTGATCCTGCGCGAGTTGCTGAAAGGGCTGAACGCGGCGGCGCGCTCACTGGACAACCCGTTCGGCATCACCTTCATCGGCGCCCTGACGGCGAAGGAAGGTCTGGCGTTGATCGAGCGCGACGGGGATGTGCAGACCGCGATCGTCGACGACAAACTCTATGCGGTCCAGGACACGCGCAAGAAGCGCAGCGGCGACAAGACCGGGCCGCGCAACCTGCAGGTCTCGGCGCTCAAGCTGGTCCAGCGCATCACGTCGCTGCGACCCGAGCTCGACATCTACATCCTGATCGAGAAGGAAAAGGAAGACCAGGTGGTCGACGCGCTGTTCGCCGAGGCGGTGGATGGCTACTTCTATCGCGAAGAGCGTGACTACCGCGGCATGTACCGGATCCTGAACGCGCAGATCGCCGAACGTGCGCGCACGCCGTTCTACGACGCGCTGAAGGCTTATGTGATGGCGGCCAAGGACGCCTGGCACACGCCCGGGCATTCGAGCGGCGACTCGATGCGCGGCAGCCCCTGGGTCAACGAGTTCTACGACTTCATGGGTGAGCACGTGTTCGACGCCGACCTCTCGGTCTCGGTCAAGGCGCTCGACTCGCTGATGGAGCCGACCGGCGTGATCGCCGAGGCGCAGCAGATGGCGGCGAAGGCCTTCGGGGCGCGCCGCACGTTCTTTGCCACCAACGGCACGTCGACCGCGAACAAGGTGATCCTGCAGACGTTGATCGCGCCCGGCGAGAAACTGCTGCTCGACCGCAACTGTCACAAGTCGGTGCACCACGGTGTCGTGCTGTCCGGCGCGCGCCCGGTCTATCTCGACTCGTCGGTCAACCGCAAGTACGGCGTGTTCGGCCCGGTGCCGAAGCGGACGATCCTGAAGGCGATCGAGGACCATCCGGACGCCGAGTTGCTGGTGCTGACCTCGTGCACCTATGACGGCCTGCGCTACGACCTGAAGCCAATCGTCGACGCGGCGCATGCCCGCAACATCAAGGTCCTGATCGACGAGGCATGGTTCGCCCACGCCCGCTTTCATCCGGCACTGCGGCCGACGGCGCTCGAATCAGGTGCCGACTACGCCACGCAGTCAGCGCACAAGACGCTCTCCGCTCTCTCGCAGGCGGCCTACATCCACGTCAATGATCCGACCTTCAACGAGCACATCTTCCGCGAGAACTTCAACATGCATACATCGACCAGCCCGATGTACAGCATGATCGCGAGCCTCGATGTCAGCCGCAAGCAGGCGGTGCTCGAAGGCTACAAGCTGCTGCAGCGGACGCTGATGCTGGCCGACGAGCTGCGCGAACAGATCAACTCGACCGGCGTGTTCCGCGTGCTCGAGCTCGACGACCTGCTGCCGGAAGAGGTGCGCGAGGATGGCATCCGGCTCGACCCGACCAAGGTCACGGTCGACATCTCATCCTGCGGCATGACGGTCGACGACCTGCAGAACGAATTGTTCACGCGGTTCAACATCACGGTCGAGAAGTCGACCTTCAATACACTGACGCTGCTGCTGACCGTCGGCACCACGCGCTCGAAGTGCTCGCGCCTGTACGACGCACTGATGCGGATCGCGCGCGAGAAGCGCGCACCGCGGCGGCTCTACCGCACGCCGGACCTGCCGCCGTTCACCGAGCTCGTCGTCCTGCCGCGCGACGCCTACTACGCCACCGGCGAGCTGGTGCCCCTGCTCGACGAAAACGACCAGCAAAATGGCAAGCTCGCCGGCCGGATCAGCTGCGACCAGATCGTGCCCTACCCGCCTGGCATCCCGGTGCTGGTCCCCGGCCAGCGCATCACCGCCAACATCGTCGACTACCTGGTGCGCTACCTGCGCGTGCAGAACAAGGTCGAGCTGCACGGCGTCGTGTACCAGGGCTATGTGCCGTCGATCCGCGTGCTGGCCGAGGCCGAAGAAAAGAAGCTCGTGCACCTGGCCGCCGGCAAACCGGCGCGCAAGCGGTCCGCCTGATCGCGCTCAGCCCGTGCGAGGCCGTTCCGATCATCCAGGCGGCGCGCGCGAGGGCATCGCCGCCAAGAGGCGGTTGGCCAGTCCGCAACCGACGGTGCCGGCGCCGATATTGACGACGCCGAACCCAGCAGACCATTGCTGACACTTGACTCATCCCCGTCACGCCGTTTCCCTATAATCGTGCAAACGCGGCTGCGGCATTCCGGCGCCGCGTTTTTCTTTCCGCCATCCGCCCGGAGCGCGCGCCATGACGCACCTGATGAACACCTACAACCGGCTGCCCGTCGCGTTCACGCACGGCCGCGGCGCGTGGCTGTACGACGAGCAGGGCAAGGAATATCTCGATGCGCTGGCCGGCATCGCGGTCAACGGGCTCGGCCATGCGCATCCGCGCCTCGTCGCCGCGCTCAGCGAGCAGCTCGGCCGGCTGATTCACACTTCGAACGTCTATCGCATACGCGAGCAGGAAGCGCTGGCGGATCGCCTGTGCGAACTGTCGGGGCTGCAGGAAGTGTTCTTCGGCAACTCGGGCTCGGAAGCGAACGAAGGCGCGCTGAAGCTCGTGCGCCTGTACGGCCACAAGAACGGCGAGCCGGCCGCGCAGACGATCGTCATGGAGCGCGCCTGGCACGGGCGCACCCTCGCCACCCTGGCCGCCACCGCCAGCGAAAAGGCGCGCAAGGGCTTCGACCCGCTGCCCAGCGGTTTCATCCGTGTGCCGTACAACGACCTGGCCGCGGTCGAGCGTGCCGCGGCGGCCGATCCGCGCGTGCGGGCCGTGTGGCTCGAGGTGCTGCAAGGAGAAGGCGGCATCCAGGTCGCCGACCTCGACTATGTGCGCGGGCTGCGCCGGCTGTGCGATGAGCGCGGCTGGCTGCTGATGATCGACGAGGTGCAAAGCGGCATCGGCCGCACCGGCAAGTGGTTCGCGCTACCAGTGGGCCGACATCCGCCCCGACGTCATCACGCTCGCCAAGGGCCTCGGCTCCGGTGTGCCGATCGGCGCGCTGCTGGCCGGTGGCCGCGCCGCCGGAGTCTTCGGTCCCGGGCAGCACGGCACGACGTTCGGCGGCGGCCCGCTGGCGATGCGCGCCGGTCTCGAGACGCTGGCGATCATCGAGAGCGAAGGCCTGATGGCGAACGCCGTCGCGCAGGGCGAGCGCCTCCGCTCGGGCCTGCGCGCGCGAACTGGCCGGGGTCGGTGGCGTGAAGGAGGTCCGCGGCATGGGCCTGATGACCGGTGTCGAACTCGACCGGCCGTGCGGCGAACTCGTCAAGCAGGCGCTTGGCGGCCGGCCTGCTGATCAACGTCACCCAGGACACCGTGGTGCGGTTGCTGCCGCCGCTGATCCTTTCGTCGGCGGAGGCCGACCAGATCGTGGCGCGGCTTGCGCCCGTCATCCGCGCCTTCCTGTCACCGGCGGCACGCGCCGCCTGACGCCATGACGGCCCCGATCCGCCACTTCCTGCAGCTCTCGGACTTCGCGCGCGATGAGCTGGAGTGGGTGTTCGAGCGCACGCGGGTGATCAAGGAGCGCTTCAAGCGCTACGAGTTCTATCAGCCGCTGCGCGACCGCACGCTGGCGATGGTGTTCGAGAAGGCCTCGACGCGGACCCGCGTGTCCTTCGAGGCCGGCATGTACCAGATGGGCGGCTCGGTCATCCACATCACGACGGGCGACTCCCAGCTGGGGCGCGCCGAACCGATCGAGGACACCGCGCGCGTGATATCGCGCATGGTCGACCTCGTGATGATCCGCACCTACGAGCAGGCGAAGCTCGCGCGCTTCGCAGCGCATTCGCGCGTGCCGGTCATCAACGGCCTGACCAACGAGTTTCACCCGTGCCAGATCCTCGCGGACATCTTCACGTTTCTCGAGCACCGCGGCCCGATCGCGGGACGCACGGTCGCGTGGATCGGCGATGCCAACAACATGGCCTACACCTGGATCCAGGCCGCGCAACTGCTCGGCTTCAAGGTCAACGTGTCGACGCCACCCGGCTACGCGCTCGATCCGCAACGCGCACCCGCCGGACCTCACATCGCTGTCATAGCCAGTCCGATGGACGCCGCGCGCGGCGCCGACCTCGTGACGACCGATGTCTGGACCAGCATGGGCTTCGAGGCGGAGAACGAATCGCGCCGCCGGGCCTTCGCCGACTGGCGCGTCGACGAGGCGATGATGCGCAGCGCCCGACCGGATGCGCTCTTCATGCACTGCCTGCCGGCCCATCGCGGCGAGGAAGTCACCGCCGCCGTGCTCGACGGGCCGCAATCCGTCGTCTGGGACGAGGCGGAGAACCGGCTGCACGTGCAGAAGGCACTGATGGAATATCTGCTGCTCGGCCGCGAGGTCGAGTAGCGCTCGAATCACGCGTGCCGACGGCGCGCCCTTGCAAGCTCTCCACCATGTCAACCATCCTTCAAAGTCTGCCCATCGGCCAGCGAGTCGGCATCGCCTTTTCCGGCGGGCTCGATACCAGTGCCGCCTTGCTCTGGATGCGCCAGAAGGGCGCGATCCCGTGCGCCTATACCGCCAACCTGGGCCAGCCGGACGAGCCTGACTACGACGAGATCCCGCGCAAGGCGCTGCTCTACGGCGCCGAGAAGGCGCGCCTGGTCGACTGCCGCGCACAACTGGTCGCCGAGGGCATCATGGCCCTGCAGTGCGGCGCGTTCCACATCTCGACCGCGGGGCTCACTTACTTCAACACCACGCCGATCGGTCGCGCCGTGACCGGCACGTTGCTGGTCATGGCGATGAAGGAAGACGACGTCCACATCTGGGGCGACGGCAGCACCTACAAGGGCAACGACATCGAGCGCTTCTACCGCTACGGGCTGCTCGCCAATCCGTCGCTCAAGATCTACAAGCCCTGGCTCGACCAGGCCTTCATCGACGAACTCGGCGGCCGTGCCGAGATGTCGGAGTTCATGAAGCAGGCCGGCTTCGCCTACAAGATGTCGGCGGAGAAGGCGTACTCGACTGATTCGAACATGCTCGGCGCCACGCATGAGGCCAAGGATCTCGAGTACCTGTCGAGTGGCATCCGCATCGTGCAGCCGATCATGGGCGTGGCCTTCTGGCGCGACGACGTCGACATCAAGCGCGAGGAAGTCACGGTCCGCTTCGACGAGGGCCGCCCCGTCGCACTCAATGGCATCGAGTTCACGGATCCGGTCGAACTGCTGCTGGAGGCCAACCGCATCGGCGGCCGTCACGGGCTCGGCATGTCGGACCAGATCGAAAACCGCATCATCGAGGCCAAGAGCCGCGGCATCTACGAGGCGCCGGGACTCGCGCTGCTCTTCATCGCCTATGAGCGACTCGTCACCGGCATCCACAACGAAGACACGATCGAGCAGTACCGCGACAACGGTCGCAAGCTCGGAAGGCTGCTGTACCAGGGCCGCTGGTTCGACCCGCAGGCGATCATGTTGCGCGAGAGCGCGCAGCGCTGGGTCGCGCGTGCGATCACCGGCGAAGTCACGATCGAGCTGCGGCGCGGCAATGACTACTCGATCCTCAACACCGAGTCGCCCAACCTCACCTACAAGCCCGAGCGCCTGACGATGGAAAAGGGCGAGTCGATGTTCTCGCCGGCCGACCGCATCGGGCAACTGACGATGCGCAACCTCGACATCGCCGACACGCGCGAGAAACTGCTCACCTACGCCAAGGCCGGGCTGCTCTCCGGGCCGTCGGGAACCGCACTGCCGCAGCTGACCGAGGACCGAAAGGACAAATAGCCCCGGGGCAACGGCGAATTCGTGCCGCCGCACAATACGTTTGGATGAGTGCGCCGCGCCGCAATCGGTGCGACAGTGGAGTCGTTCGTGGCCGCCGGTGCTCTGCGCGTTCTCCTCACCGCAAGCGAGCTCTCCGACCGGCGACCACGACACTTGCCTTGATCGCAGCAAATCTTGGCCCGCTTAGGCGGGCCTTTTTTTGCCAGCTCGCTACACGATGACCGGTTCGGGTTCGAGCGACACGTCGAACTTCTGTCGGACGCGGTCCTGCACTTCATGGGCCAGTTCCAGGATCTCCGCGCCGGTGGCGCCGCCACGGTTCACCAGGACCAGCGCCTGCCGGTCGTAGACCGCCGCCCGGCCGCGCGCATACCCCTTGAGGCCGCACGCGTCGATCAGCCAGCCGGCGGCGAGCTTGCACCGCCCTCCGCCGAGCTCGTAGCTCACCAGCGAAGGGAACTTCTCGCGCAGCCGGTCGCGCGTAGCCCGCGGCACGACCGGGTTCTTGAAGAAGCTGCCGGCATTGCCGATCGACGGCCGGGTCGGGCAACTTGCGCCGTCGGATCGCGACCACGGCATCGAACACATCGCGCGGCTGAGGCCGAGCGCACGAGCGCGCCTTCAGCTCGTGCTCGACATCGGCATAGCCGATGACCGGCGTCCACTCCGTCGGCAGGGCCAGCGTCACGCTCAACACGACATAGCGCCCCGGCAGCTGCTTGAACACGCTGTCGCGATAGCCGAAGCGACATTGCTCGCTATCGAGCACGATGTGCTCGCCCGTTTCCCTGTCGTAAGCCTCGAGCGACTCGAAGCGCTCGGCGAGTTCCAGGCCGTAGGCGCCGATGTTCTGGATCGGCGCCGCACCGACCGAACCCGGGATCAGCGCGAGGTTCTCGAGGCCCGGTACCGAGGCATCGAGCAACCGCGCAACGGTGCCGTGCCAGTTCTCTCCCGCACCGACACGCACGAGATGCCTGCCACCTGCCTCGCCGAGTCGCTCGATGCCATCGATTTCGATCCTGACGACCAGGCCTTCGAAGTCGCGGGTGAAAAGCACGTTGCTGCCACCGCCGAGCACGAGGAGCGGCATCGATCGCAGATCGGGATCGGCCAACAGCTCCGCCAGATGCTCCCTGCGGCCGACACGCGCAAAGCGTGCCGCGCGTGCCTCGACACCGAAGGTGTTGTAGGCCGCCAGGCTGACATTGCTTTCGACGTTCACAGGCATCGGACGATTGTAGGGGCGAGCGCCTAGACTTCCGCTGTCCGTCACTTTCCCGCTTCACGGAGATGCCCCATGCCGTCATTCGACGCCGTCTGCAAGCCGAACATGGTCGAGGTTCGCAATGCGGTCGAGCAGGCCAACAAGGAGATCACCAATCGCTTTGACTTCAAGGGCTCCGACGCGCGCATCGAGTCCAAGGACTTCGAGCTGACCGCCTATGCCGACGATGACTTCAAGCTGGGCCAGGTGCGCGACGTGCTGACGGCGAAAATGGCCAAGCGCGGTGTCGACGTGCGCATGCTCGACCTGGGCAAGCCGGAGAAGATCTCCGGCGACAAGCTGAAGCAGACGATCAAGGTCCGCAACGGCATCGAGTCGACGCTCGCCAAGAAGATGGTCGGCCTGATCAAGGAAAGCAAGCTCAAGGTCAATGGCAGCATCCAGGGCGACGCGGTGCGCGTGACGGGTGCGAAGACGCGACACTCTGCAGGAGGTCATTGCGCTGCTGCGCGCACAGATCACCGAAGTCCCGCTGACCTTCGAGAATTTCCGCGAATGACCGCCGGCCGCTTGTCGCCCGTGACCGACCTATTGGCTCAACTGTTGCGCGCTCCGCGGTCCGCTGGGCGCCAGTCGCGCGCCGCTCGCTCGGCTCCGGCTTGAATCCGCCACGTTTGCGCCAGACTGCGCGCCTAGAGGTCTGGAACGTGAATTTTCGGACCCTCCGAACGTCGGTTTGGGCTTGTCATCCGAATGGATGGGCTTTACCCTAAACGCGCTATGAGAACGACACCGTCCCGGTTCAGCACTTTTGTTGCGTCAGTCGACCCGCTGCTCGCCAGCGGCGCCGGCGTGCGTCCCGCGCCGCGGGCGGCGACAGAGACATCCGTCATCGAGGAGCGCTACCCGGCGGTGATGCGCGCCCTGACACTGCTCTGGGGCTACCCGGAGATGAACCAGTATTTCGAGAAGGCCTGGAGCGGCCAGGACCCGAACCTCAGCCACCTCGAGCCGGACGCCATGGCGGAACTGATGATGCTGGCCGCAGTCCACCAGCGCATCTGCCCGCACCGCCCCGCGAAGAAGGTGGAAGAGTATTACGGCGGCCGCTGGGTCGACACCTGGCAGCCCGCACGCCTGCGGCGCTGAACGCCGCACCTACGCTTCAGTCGCGCACGCCGCGCAACCAACGGTCATACAGGTGAGCCGCCACGCGATACATGCGTGCGGAGCGCTGCTCAAGGTCCCTGACCATTTCCTCGGGTGACTGCACGGCTGGACCGCCGGTCCGCGCGCGTTCGCGTTCGAACTCGCGCCCGGCCATCGGATCGGCCGCCCAGCTTCGCACCAGTTCGGGCGTCATCTCGATGTGGAACTGCATGCCGACATGGTCGGTGCCCGGGCGAGGCAGCACGAACGCCTGGTTCGCACACCAGGGACCGGTGAGGAATCGTCGACCACCGGGCGGCACCTCGAAGGTGTCGCCGTGCCAGTGGAAGAGCTCGACGGCCTCGGCACCCTCGCCCAGCCATTCGCGCGCCAGTGCCGCGTCGTCGATCGTGACCGGTGCCCAGCCCATTTCCAGATGCGGCGCGCGCGTGACCTGGCCACCCAAGGCCTTGGCCAGCAGCTGCCCGCCCAGGCAGTGACCGATGATCGGAATTCCCCGCGCATCGGCATCGCGCAGGAACGCAATCTCCTCCGCGATCCACGGCAGACGCATCGTTGACGCTCATGTTGCCGCCGAGCGAGCAGACACCGGCGTAGGGCGCCGCCGAGCGCGGCAGCGCGTCACCCGCGTCGATGCGGATCAGTTCGTAGCGTCGACCGCGTGTCTGCAGGTGCTGCTCGAAGGTGCCGGGCGCAACGTCGGCCTCGTGCTGCACGATCGCAATCGGCTTCATGCGAAGCGGCGGTGCCGCGTCTCAGGCGACTGAACGCGCGTGATGCGCGACGATCATCGCCCCGTAGCGCTGGCGGATCGCGGCCGCGATGCCGGCCGCATCGAGACCGCACTCCTTCAGCAGCAAGGCCGAGTCGCCATGGTCGACGAAGCGATCGGGCAGTCCGAGCTGCAGCACCGGGACCCTGAGGTCGGACGCGGCCAGGACTTCGAGGACGGCACTGCCCGCTCCACCCTGCACTACGTTTTCTTCCAGCGTCACCAACGCGTCGTGCGAGCGGGCGAGCTGCAGCACCAGCGCGGTATCCAGCGGCTTGACGAAGCGCATGTCGGCGACGGTCGCGTCGAACTCCTCGGCGGCAGCCAGCGCCGGCGCCACCATCGAGCCAAAGGCGAGCAGTGCAATGCGGTGACCGCTGCGCGCCTTGGACGAGCGGCGCACCAGACCTCGGCCCAGCGGCAGGCTCGCCATCTCCTGCTTGATCGCCACGCCCGGCCCGCTGCCGCGCGGATAGCGCACGGCCGCCGGTCCGTCGAGCTGCAACGCGGTGTACAGCATCTGCCGGCACTCGTTCTCGTCGGACGGCGCCATGACGACCATGTTCGGGATGCAGCGCAGGAACGAAGGTCGAACGCGCCGTGGTGCGTGGCGCCGTCGGCGCCGACCAGGCCGCCGCGGTCGAGCGCGAACACCACCGGCAGGTTCTGCAGCGCGACGTCGTGGATGAGCTGGTCGTAGGCGCGCTGCAGGAAGGTCGAGTAGATCGCGACCACCGGCTTCATGCCGTCGCACGCGAGCCCGGCGGCAAAGGTCACCGCATGCTGCTCGGCGATGCCGACGTCGAAGTACCGATCCGGGAACTCCTGCTCGAACCGCACCAGCCCGGAGCCTTCGCGCATCGCCGGCGTGATGCCGACGACGCGCGGATCGATCGCGGCCGACGTCCACCAGCCAGTCGCCGAAGACCTGCGTGTAGGTCGGCTTGCTGGACGCCGGACTTGGTGATGCCGACGTGCGGGTCGAACTTGCCCGGGCCGTGGTACAGCACCGGGTCGGCTTCGGCCAGCTTGTAGCCCTGGCCCTTGCGCGTCACCACGTGCAGGAACTGCGGTCCCGGCAGCTGCTTGATGTTCTGCAGCGTCGGGATCAACGACGCGAGGTCGTGGCCGTCGATCGGCCCGATGTAGTTGAGCCCGAACTCCTCGAACAGCGTCCCGGGCACGACCATGCCCTTGGCATGCTCCTCGAGCTTCTTCGCCAGCTCGAACACCGGCGGGAAGTTCTTCAGCACCTGCTTGCCGGCCTGCTTGGCGGCGGCATAGAAGCGGCCGCTCATCAGGCGCGCGAGATAGCGGTTGAGCCCGCCGACGGCTGGCGAGATCGACATGTCGTTGTCGTTCAGCACCACCAGCAGGCGGATGTTGTCGGTGACGCCGGCGTTGTTCATCGCCTCGAACGCCATGCCGGCGGTCATCGCGCCGTCGCCGATGACGGCGATCGCGTGCGCGATCCTGCCCTGGTTGCGCGCCGCCACCGCCATGCCGAGCGCGGCCGAGATCGAGGTCGACGAATGCGCCGTGCCGAAGGTGTCGTACTCGCTTTCGGAGCGCCGCGGGAAGCCCGACACGCCGCCGTACTGGCGCAGTTTCGCCATGCCGTCGCGCCGTCCGGTCAGGATCTTGTGCGCATAGGTCTGGTGGCCGACGTCCCAGACGATGCGATCGTCCGGCGTATTGAACACGTAGTGGAGCGCGATCGTCAGCTCGACGGTGCCGAGGTTCGAACTCAGGTGACCACCGGTCTTCGACACCGACTCGAGGACGAACTGGCGCAGCTCATCGGCGAGCGCCGGCAGCTCCGAGCGGTCCAGCCGACGCAGGTCCGCGGGCGTGTCGATGGTCTGCAGCAGTGAGCTCATGCGAGGGTTCAGTGCGTCCGGCAGACGATCAGATCGGCCAGTTCACGCACCGAGTCGCACGCGGACCGAGCCCGGACACGGCTTCGAGCGCCTGGGCACGCAGCCGCAGGCTCAGCGCCCGCGCCGCTTCGAGCCCGAGCACCGAGACATAGGTCGGCTTGCTCTGCGCCGCATCCTTGCCTGCGGTCTTGCCGAGCTCGGCGGTATCGCCCTCGACGTCGAGGATGTCGTCGACGACCTGGAATGCGAGTCCCATCGCGTCCCCATAGCGGGTAAGCGCCTCGCGCGTGCATTCGGTCAGCGCGGCCGCCTGGCCCGACAGCGCGCCCATCAGCACCGCTGCCTTCAGCAGGGCACCGGTCTTCATCCGGTGCATGCGCTCGAGTTCCAGCGGCGTGATCTGTCGTCCGACCACCGACAGGTCGATCGCCTGTCCACCGCACATGCCCTGTGTGCCTGCGGCGTGGGCGAGCTCCCGCATCAGCGAGGCCGTCTGCGGCGCCGGCAATGCGCCGTTGGCGATGACCGTGAAGGCCTCCGCCTGCAAGGCATCGCCGGCCAGCATGGCGGTGGCTTCGTCGAAGGCGACATGCACCGTCGGCTTGCCCCGGCGCAGCACATCGTTGTCCATGCACGGCAGATCGTCGTGCACCAGCGAATACGCGTGCACGTACTCGACCGCCAGCGCGGCGCGATCGAGCGCTTCGGCCTCGGCCGCGGTCACTTCCCCGGCCGCGTACACCAGCAAGGGCCGCACGCGCTTGCCGCCGCCCAGCACCGCGTAGCGCATCGCCGCGTGCAGGCGCTGCGGCTCGCGCTCTGCGGCCGGCAGCATCTCTTCAGCGGCCGATTCGAAACGCTCGCCGGCATCACGCACCCAGAGTCGAAGGCTCCGGGCCCTGCAGTCCCGGCGCCAGCGCAGACGCAGCGCTCATGAGCCCGCGCCCCGCAGATCGGCCGGGTCGAGTGGCTTCAGCATGTCGCCTTCGAGCTGCTTGATCTCCTGTTCGGCCTGCGCGAGCCGCGCCTGACAGAGGCGCGCCAGTTCTGCGCCCCGCCGGTAGGCGGCGATCGATTCGTCGAGCGACAACTCGCCAGACTCCATGCGGCGGACCAGTGCATCGAGTTCATCGAGCGCCTGTTCGAAGGTCGGAGTCGCGGCGGCGTGCTTGGGTGGCATCGGGAGTCGGGCGAAGGCAAAGCGTGAGCCCGATTCTAGAGCAGCGCTGTCGGAGGCCCGCAGCGGCCTTCCACCGGGCTCTCTAGAATGCCGCCGATGAGCGCGCTCTGGATGCTGGTGGCCGCAGGGCTCTTTTCCGTCATGGGCGCCATGGTCAAGCTCGCTAGCCAGCAATATGGCGTCAGCGAGATCGTGCTGTACCGCTCGCTGATCGGCATCATCATCCTGTATGCGTTCGTGCGCTGGCGCCGCGCCTCGCTGGCAACCCCTGTGGCAAAGACGCACCTGTGGCGCGGCGCCGTCGGCACCGCCGCACTCGCGCTCTGGTTCTACGCCACCACGAAGCTGCCGCTCGGCACCGCAATGACGCTCAACTACACGTCAGCGCTGTTCCTGGCGGCGTTCACGGTCGGCTTCGGGCTGAAGGCCGGGTTGCGCGCGGACTGGCGCCTGGTCGGGCCGTGTGCGTCGGATTCGTCGGGGTTGTCCTGCTGCTGCGCCCGACGTTCTCGGATGACCAGCAGGTCGCAGCGCTGGTCGGGCTCGTCTCGGGTGTGCTGTCGGCCATCGCCTACTGGTACGTGCGCGAACTCGGGCGCCTCGGCGAACCGGAGTGGCGCACGGTCTTCTACTTCTCGCTGTCGGGCACCGTGCTCGGCCTGGCAGGCGCCGCGCTGGCGGGCTTCTCGAAACACGACGCGCACGGCATCGCGCTGCTCGCCGGCATCGGCGTCACCGCGACCATGGCACAACTCGCGATGACGCGCGCCTATGCCTACGGGCACACGCTGGTGGTGGCCAATCTGCAGTATTCCGCGGTGGTGGTCGCGTCGCTGATCGGGATCTTCTTTTTTGGTGATCAGATCCCGTTGCTCGGCTGGGTCGGGATTGCGATCATCATCGCGAGCAGCGTCGCTTCCACCGTGCTGATCGCGCGCCGCCGCGCTCCCGCCGCAGTGACGCAGGACCACTGAACCCCGAACGAACCCGAGATGCCGATGGACTACACGACGCTGGTTTCCGCAGAGACACTGAAGGCGCACCTGGACGATCCGCGGTGGGCAATCTTCGACGTTCGCCACGATCTCTTCGACCTCGACGCAGGACCGCGCGCCTATCGCGCCGGCCATGTTCCCGGCGCGCAGTTCGCCTCCATCGACAACGACCTTTCGGGGGCCAAGACCGGCCGCAACGGTCGCCATCCGCTGCCGAATCGGGACGCGCTGGTCGCGCGGTTCCGCGCATGGGGCTTCGGCAATGACAGCTCAGATCGTGGCGTACGACGCACAGGGCGGACAGTTCGCCGCGCGGCTGTGGTGGCTGGCACGCTGGCTCGGACATGCGCGCGTCGCGGTCCTGGACGGCGGCTGGCCGGCGTGGATCGCGGCCGGCGGGACCACCGAGACCACAGCGGTCGCGCGCGCCGCGGGCGACTTCAGCGCCGGCAGAGTCACTCGTCAAGATCGTCACTGCCGACGCCGTGCTCGCAGCACTCGGGCAGCGCGACCGCCTGCTGCTCGACGCGCGCATGCCGGAGCGCTACCGCGGCGAGCAGGAACCGATCGATCCGGTGGCCGGCCACATTCCAGGCGCACTGAATCGACCCTGGCAGCACAACCTCACCGCCGACCAGCGTTTCAAGTCGCCCGCGGAGCTGAAAGCCGAATTCTCCGCGCTGATGGGCGACCGCCCTTCCGACGCAGTTGCGCACCAGTGCGGCTCCGGCGTCACCGCCTGCCACAACGTACTTGCGATGGAAGTCGCGGGACTGCCGGACTCCGCGCTTTACGCCGGGTCCTGGTGCGAGTGGATCGCCGACCCGACGCGCCCGATCCGCACCGGCGCTGAACCCTAGCGCGCTGCGACGAACGATCAGTGCCCGCTGAAGGAGCCGGTCGCGAGCGCGGCGATGACCACGCCGAGCAGCACCAGACCCGACTTGCGGCAGCGTCTTCGCCAGCGACGAGCGACGCATCATCTCCGGCAGCAGGTCCGACAGCGCGATGTAGATGAAGCTCGCGGCGGCGATCGCCAGCGCATAGGGCAGCAACGTCTGCATCTGGTCCAGCACGAAGTAGCCGATGAGCCCGCCGAGCACGGCCGACATGCCCGACAGCAGATTGAACGCGAACGCGCGCCGGCGCGTGAAACCGGCATTCAGCAGGATCATGAAGTCACCGACCTCGTGCGGGATCTCGTGCGCCATCACCGAGAGGGTGGCAATGAAGCCCAGGTGCACGTCGACCAGGAACGCGCTGGCGATGACCACGCCATCGGCGAAATTGTGGAACGCATCGCCCACCAGGATCGGCACTCCGCCGCGCCCGGCTTCGTGCTTGTCGTGGCCATGCGCGTGGTGATGCAGGTCGCCTTCGTGGTGGTGCGTGTGGTGGATCAGCGCCAGCTTCTCCAGCAGGAAGAAGCCCAGGATGCCGGCCAGCAGCACCCATCCGAGCGCCTGCGGATTGGCCCCACTGTGAAACGCTTCCGGCAGCAGGTGCGTGACCGCGGTCGCCAGCAGCAGGCCCGCCGAGACCGGCACCAGCCGGTCGATCACCTGCGCGAGGTAGCGAAAGCTCAGCAACGCCGCCAGCCCGATCGACAGCAGCGTCGAGACGAGATTCGCGAGGATGATGTAGCCGAGCGTGGTCATCGTGGAGTCGGTCAGTCCCGCGCGCCATCAGCGCCGAGTCCGTTCCGCCGCTTCCTGATTTGAGAGGTGAAGCCGCAACGCAAAGGGGCGCCAACGCGCCCCTTTGCCCATTTGCAGCAAGCGTAGCAGGGCTGTCAAGCCCAGCCCGCGTGTTGCTTCAGCCCAGGTATTGCTTGAACCACGCCGAGCAGGCGCTTCCAGCCGTCCTCCGCCTGCTCCTTGCGGTAGCTCGGCCGGTAGTCGGCGTGGAAGGCGTGCGGCGTGTCGGGGTAGATGACGATCTCGCTTTTCGTATTGCCGGCTGCCTTCAGCGCTGCCCGCATCTTCTCCACGGTGTCGTTCGGGATGCCGCCGTCCGCGCCACCGTACAGCCCCAGCACCGGCGCCTTGATCGCGCCCGCCACGTCCATCGCGGCTTGTCTCCCGGCGTCGATAGGCGCGCACGACCGGTCCGTACCACGCCACGCCCGCGTTGAGATTCGGGTTGTGTGCCGCATACATCCAGACGATCCGTCCGCCCCAGCAGAAGCCGGTGACGCCGAGCTTGCCGTCCGCCGCCGTTCTTCGCGGCCCAGGCCAGCCGCTGCATCGAGGTCGGACATCACCTGCGCGTCCGGCACCTTCGAGACGACCTCCTGATCAGCAGCCGAGATGTCGCTGTACTTCGTCGGCGTCGCCCTGGCGCGCGTACAGCTCCGGCGCGATCGCGAGGTAGCCCTGCTTGGCCAGGCGGCGGCACACGTCCTTGATGTGCTCGTGCACGCCGAAGATTTCCTGCACCACCAGCACCACGGGCAGACCTGTCCGGCCCGCCGGCTGCGCGCGGTAGGCCGGCATCTCGCCGTCCGTGTCGGGATCTTCACTTCGCCGGCGGTCAGGCCCTGCGTGTCAGTCGTGATCATCGTTTTCGCCTGCACCGGCAGCACCGCCGCGGCAAAGCCCGCACCGAGCGAGGTCTTCACGAAGCCGCGCCGGTCGAGGCGCAACGGCGGATGCAGGCGGTCGAGTTCGGACTTTGCATCGTAGGTTGTCTGATCGGAATGTTCCACTTCTTGGTTGGTCCCGCGCGAAAGGTCGTGAGGTTATCGACGTGATGGCAACTTAGAATGCGGACAAACCCGAGCGGACCGTGCACGTCCGCCTCGGCGCGGACCGCACAACCTCAGAGCCCGATAGATTCGGAGGAGTTCCCCATGCACGGTCAAGGAAGTCGTCTGGCGACCTGGTTCGCTGTGCTGGCTATCACGGGGTGCGCGGCAACGGCTCCAACACCCGCCGAGCGCCTGGAAAACACCGCATGGGTCGCCGAGACGATTGACGGCAAGCCCGCGACCTCGGCCCGCAGCACGCTGCGCTTCTTCGACCGCCAGTACGCCGGCGGCTCGCTCGGCTGCAATCCGTATTCGACGACCTACTTCGCCGATGCCGCCGGACTGCGCTTCGGCGGTATCGCGCCCACGAGCAACACGTGTCCGCCGGCGGTGATGGAGCAGGAGGCGCGGTTCACGGCCGTGCTCGAGGCCACGCGCAATGCGCGCGACGAGGAGGGCCGCTGTTGCTGCTCGATGCGGATGGGAAGACGCGGGCGAAGCTGGTGCCGTTGAAACCGTAGTCAGAAATCGCTCATCCAAGGAACTCAAGTTCCTGCTGTCGGGTGCGTCGAACACCCTCAAGGTCTGGCTGGCCTTCGCCAAGCATCGTAAGACGTCGAGCACTTTCACGTTTAAGCAGGGCGCTCATCGCTTCCGGTGTGATAGAAGCCCAATTTCGCGAGCACACTGCTGTGGCAGCCCTCGCAAGTAGTCGTCATCGATGCAATAGCTAAGCCTCTCAATGGAGTTGCCCCCGCTTGCACGGACGGTTGATGAACTTGGTTCTCAAGTGTCCGATTGACGTTCCCCCGGAAGCCGGACGGTTCTGAGCTAGAGGTTGGCCGCTTCGCTGCTCCGGTTTCCTGACCGCGTCGGGCGAATTCGCTGGGGGTCAGTGGCCCAGCGAACCATGTGGCCGATGATGTTGTAGTCGTCCTGCCACGCCTTAGGGTGCGCGTGCGTGCTCGAGCGACGTGAACTCGGTGACGTTCAGGCACTCGTCGCGCAAGCGTCCGTTGAACGACTCGATCAGCCCGTTTTCCACGGGCTTGCCGGGCCGGATGAAGTCGAGCTGGACACCACGTCGCCACGCCCATTCATCGAGCGCCCTGGACGTGAATTCGGTGCCGTGATCGACGGTGATCGCCTTCGGCAATCGGCGCGGCACTGGCCACCTGATCGAGCACCGTGGCCGACGCTGCTGCCGGTGAGCGCAAACCGGGCTCAACCGACACACTCTCGCGACTCCACTGATCGATCACGGTGAGGATGCGAAATGCCGGCCGTCGAGCAACTGATCGTGGACGAAATCCATGCTCCAGTGCTGATTGGCCGCGGTCGGCCTCGGCACCGGACCGCGGTGCAAGCTCAGCCGCTTGCGCCGGCGGACCCGCATGCGCACCTGCAGCCCGTCGAGCCGATACAGACGATGGACACGCTTGCGTTGATCAGCCAGCCCTCGCGCCGCAGCAGGACGTGGATGCGCAAGTAACCGAATCGTGGGCGATTCATGCGCGATTTCCCGAATGCGCATGCGCAGCGGCGTCTGATCCTTCGCCTGGCTACGCCGATACCACGTCGAGCGGCGCAGCAGCGCCAGCCGGCACGCCTGCTGCACGCTGGCCCCGAACCGGTCGCGCATCCAGTGCGCGAGCTCGCGGCGACGGGCCGGCTTCAGACTTTTTTTCGCAGCACCTCTTGCAGGATGTGCCGGTCCAGCGTCAGATCGGCCACCACGCGCTTCAGCCGCGCATTCTCTTCCTCGAGCATGCGCAGCTTGCGCAGCTCCGTCACGCCGAGCCCGGCGAACTTCTTCTTCCACACGTAGAACGTCGCCTCCGACACCCCGAGCTGCCGGCAACGTCACCACCGGCGTTCCGCCTCGGCCTGCCGCAGCGCGTAGGCGATCTGCTCCTCGGTAAACCGCGATTTCTTCATCGCTTCTCCTTGCCCCTATCGGGCCGGCCGAAGCGACCATACCTCCAGTTTTGAACTGCCCCGGTTTTCCGGAACGTCAGACTCCTTTCTCCGTCAGGATGAGGTGTCCGCGAAAACGGGTCAACTTCAACTCCACACTGAGTGATCGGGGGGTGCTGTAAGCGCGACTGGGTAAATGAAGTCCTTGCCAGTCACTGAATTACTGTCGGACTACAAACCAGCAATTCGCTACTTCATGGTCCCCGTCATCCGACGAGCCAGCGGCTACGCCCGACGCCCACGCCCACTGAAAGTTGTATCCGCCCAGCCATCCGGTGACATCGACGACTTCGCCGATGAAGTGCAGCCCCGGCGCCTTGCGCGCTTCGAGGGTTGACTGCGAAAGCTCGTCGGTGGCGACTCCGCCGCGCGTGACTTCGGCCTTGCGGTAGCCCTCGGTGCCGCTTGGCACGAGGCGCCACTCTTTCAGCGAAGTCGCGAGCGTACGCAGGTCGGCGTCGGAGACGTCGGCGATGCGGTGGTCGGCGGCATGGCCCTGCAGCGCGGCCCATTGTTCTGCCAGGCGGCGTGGCAGCCAGTTGCGAGTGCGTTGCCACGGTCTGACGGCTGGAGCGCTTCAGCGCAGCAGTGCGTCGTCGGCTTCGGACTGGCGCAGGCATGGCAGCAGGTCGATCGTGATCGGCTCGCGCGGATTCCAGTGGCTGGAGATCTGCAGGATCGCCGGGCCGGAAAGGCCGCGGTGCGTGAACAGCAGATCCTCGTCGAAGGGGCCGTCGTTGCAGTGCACGTGCACTTCGCAGCGAAACGCCGGCGAGCTCGGCGAACGGCCGCCACGCGCGCGTGTCGAAGGTCAGCGGCACCAGCGCCGGCCGCGGCTCGACGATGCGCAGGCCGAACTGTCGCGCGATGCGGTAGCCGAAGTCGGTCGCGCCGATCTTCGGAATCGAAAGCCCGCCGGTGGCGATCACCACGCGCGTCTGCACGCAGCACGCCCGCATCGGTGTCGAGTTCGTAGCCTTCCGAGCGCGCCGCACGGCGCTCACCGCGCACGGCATGCGCCACTGCACGTTGCCGGCGCCGCATTCGGCCTGCAGCATCGCGATGATCTGCTCGGCGCTGTCGTCGCAGAAGAGCTGCCCCTTGTGCTTCTCGTGGAAGGCGATGCGATGGCGCTTCACCAGCGCGATGAAGTCGGCCGGCGTGTAGCGCGCGAGCGCGGAGCGGGCGAAGTGCGGATTCTCGGAGAGGTAGCGGTCGTGGCGGCCGGCATCGACGTTGGTGAAGTTGCAGCGGCCGCCGCCGGAGATGCGGATCTTTTCTCCGAGCTTCGCGGCGTGTTCGATCAGCACGACGCGCGCGCCGCGTTGGCCGGCGACGGCGGCGCACATCATGCCGGCGGCCCCGGCACCGATGACGGCCATGTCGAAGCGATCGGGGTGTGCGTGCGCCAAGGTGTCCGGTCAGCCCTGTGGGGAACCGGAGTATCGCCCGAAGCGCGCGTCGTCTACGGCGCGGACTGCAGAGCGCCGATGAGGCGCTGGCCGGACGCGAGCGCGCGCAGCTGGAACGGCTGCGGCGAATCCGACGTGTACTGCGGATCAGGCACCGTGGACAGCACCAGTTGCGGCTGGATCGCGGCGATCGGCCAGAACTGCCCGGTCGCGGCGCCGGGGACATTGCCTTCGCCGGTCATGAAGTTGTTCTGCTGGACCAGCGTAGGAGCCGCAATCCCGCTCGACGAGCGCCGCGTTGCCGGCAAAGAGGTTCGCCGTGAGCGTGGCCTGCTGCGTATAGCCGGCGAAGGAAATGAACGTTCCCCGGCCCATCGTCGTGACGACGGTGTTGTGTGTCAGCGTGACGGTGTTGGTGGTCCACATGTTCCGCTCGGCACCGTAGGCCACCGCGGTCGTGTTGTCGGCCATCGGGCCCTTGTGCAGCAGGTTGCCGCGCATGAAGACGATGCCGCCGTCGGGAAAGTCGAGCAGGTAGCTGGAGGTGCCGGTCGGCCCGTCCATGAAGTAGCTGTTCTCGACGATGTTTTCCTTCGCGCGGCTCTTCAGGTTGTGGCCGATCTTCGCCTCGTGGAACCAGCTCGCGACGACGCGCAGCCGGTCGACGTTGCCGATGTAGATGTTGTGCGAGTAGCCGTCGCCGTAGCCGTTGCGCGCGAACTCGGAGCGCTCGATCGTCACTGTGACCGGGCCGCTGCCGCCGAGGATGCCGTTCTCGTTGTCGAAGAAGCCGGCGTTGCGCAGGACGAGGTTGCCGCCCTCGTGCCGGATGCCGGCGCCGTTCTGGTCCGGCACCTTGGCGTCGTGAAACTCGCACGTTGACGATCGTCGTCGTCGCGCTGTTGGCACGGCAATCACCCAGATGCCCTTGCCCTGCGCATTCTTGCCGTCGGCGTAGAGCCGCGCACGGCCGCCGTCGCCGCAGATGTCGAGGTTCGCTGCGCGCCAGGTTGCGACGTCGCCGCGGTAGTCACCGGGAGCGATCAGGATGCGGTCGCTCGCCTGCGCCGCGGCGGCGGCCGCGCTCGGCGTGGCGTAGGTCTTGCCCGGGCCGACCTGCAGCGTGCGCCCGTCGTCGTCGGGCAGGCGTCGCGCGCTGCGGCGCGGTGTCGGTGACGGCGGCAAGGCAGGGTCGGCGTGGGGCGGGCGTTGGCGGCGGATGCCGGGGAGGGGCGGGGCGGCGGTGATCGGACGGCGCAGTCGCAGCGGCAGAGACGGATGGTGCGTCCGATCCGCCGCAGCCGTTGCGACCAACGTGGCCATCGCCGCGGCAAAAGCGCGGCACGTCTCGTGTATCCACATCGAGGTCCCTGCCATGCGGCCCGCAGTTGACGCGGGCAGTTGAAGCGCTCAATTGTCGCTCAGCGCAGAGACGGACGACGCGCACATGCATCCCCTGCGCAAGCGAAGCCTGATGGACGTCGCGTAACGGGGGCGACTGGCGCGAGCCCGCGCACTCGCAGCCTACTCGGCGGTGAAGAAGCCCTTCATGCGATCGACGAAGCTCTTCTCCTGCGGCGAATGCTTCTGGCCGCCGGCCTTCAGCGACGTCTCGAACTCGCGCAGCAGCTTCTTCTGCTTCTCGGTCAGGCGCACCGGCGTCTCGACGCTGACGTGGCAGTAGAGATCACCCGGGTAGCTCGAACGCACACCCTTGATGCCCTTGCCGCGCAGGCGATAGGTCTTGCCGGACTGCGTGCCTTCGCCGACATCGAGACTCGCCTTGCCGTTGAGCGTCGGCACGTCGACTTCGCCGCCGAGCGCGGCGGTCGTGAAGCCGATCGGAATCTCGCAGTGCAGGTCGTCGCCGTCGCGCTGGAACACCGCGTGCTGCTTGAGGTGGATCTCGACGTAGAGGTCACCGTGCGGACCGCCGTTCATGCCGGGCTCGCCTTTGCCTGCCAGGCGAATGCGCTGGCCTTCGTCGATGCCCTGCGGAATCGCGACTTCGAGCACCTTGTTCTTCTTGACGCGCCCGGCGCCGCTGCAGGTCGTGCAGGGTTCCGGAATCACCTTGCCGCTGCCGCGACAGGTCGGGCAGGTCTGCTGGATCGAGAAGAAGCCCTGCGACATGCGCACGTTGCCGGCGCCGCCACACGTGCCGCAGGTCTTGGCACTCGTGCCCGGCTTCGCGCCGGAACCCGAACAGGTCTCGCAGGTGTCCCAGCTCGGCACGCGGATCTCGGTGGCGAAGCCTTCGGCCGCCTGCTCGAGCGTGATCTCCATGCTGTAGCGCAGGTCGGCGCCGCGATAGACGGCGTTGCGGCCGCCGCGCGCGCCACCGCCGAAGATGTCGCTGAAGATGTCGCCGAACGCATCGGCGAATCCGCCGAAGCCCTCGGGCCCACCGCCGCCGAATCCACCCGCGCCCTGCCCGAGCCCGGCATGGCCGAAGCGGTCGTAGGCCGCGCGCTTGCTGGCGTCGGACAGGACTTCGTAGGCTTCCTTCGCCTCCTTGAACTTCTCTTCGGATACCTTGGCGTCGCCGTCCGTGTTGCGGTCCGGGTGATGCTTCATCGCCAGCTTGCGATAGGCCTTGGTGATGTCCTGTTCGGACGCGTCCTTCGCTATCCCGAGGACTTCGTAGTAATCGCGCTTAGACATCGACTCCCGCACCCCTTCCATTCAACCCAGCGACGCGCTGCTGCTTCCACCCGTGGCCATCGACGGCCGGTTACGTGGTGAGCGCGTGGCGCAAAGCAACGCAGTTTACGTACCGTGCGTCGGCCCGCCGCCCTTCAACGAGGCGTCGAGCCGGCGATACAGCTCCTTCTGTTCCGACGTCAGGTGCACAGGCGTTTCAACCTGCACCTGGACGTAGAGGTCGCCGTGCGACCCGGACTTCATCGTTGGCATGCCCTTGCCGCGCAATCGCAGGCGGCGACCCGGCTGCGTGCCCGCGGGAATCGTCATCGTCACGTGGCCATCGAGCGTCGGCACATCGATCTCGCCACCGAGAGCTGCCGTCGGCTGGCTGATCGTGACGCGCGTGACGAGATCGTCGCCCTCGCGCTCGAAGCGCGCATGCGGCTCGATGTGGATCTGCACCAGCAGATCACCCGCCGGCCCACCCTCGTGCCCGGGCTGGCCACGCCCGGCGACGCGCACCTTCTGGCCATCGCGGATGCCGGCGGGAATCTTCACTTCGAGCGTGCGTTCGCCGCTGCCGCCTTCGCCCGGCACGTTGATCATCGTCTCGAAGCCGCGCGCGGCCTGCTCGAGCGAGACGTTCATGCGATACGCGATGTCGGCACCCTGGCGCGTGCGAGGTGCCGCGCCACGCCGACCGCCGCGCGCTCCGCCGAAGAGACCTTCGAACAGATCCTCGGGATTGCCTTCGAAGTGGAATCCTCCACCGCCCGGCGCCTGGCCACCGCGCGACTGGCGGAACATTTCGTTGAAGTCGAAGCCGCCCGCGCCGGCGCCGGCACCGGCCGCGCCCGCCATCGACGGATCGACGCCGGCATGACCGAAGCGGTCGTAGGCCGCGCGCTTGTCCTTGTCGGACAGCATCTCGTAGGCCTCCTTGGCCTCCTTGAAGCGCGCCTCGGCGTCCTTCCGGCCCTTGTTGCGGTCCGGGTGGTACTTCATCGCGAGCTTGCGATACGCCTTCTTGATGTCCTCTTCGGACGCGCCCTTGGGCACGCCGAGGATCTCGTAGAAGTCGCGTTTGCTCATTCGTTGTGCGTCACTGTCATCAATGCAAAAGCCGGGTGCGGCTTTGCGGCCTGCACCCGGCGGTTCCGGGCACAGGCCCGGTATTGGCGGCTCGCGTCTTTCTGCTTAGCCGCGCTTCACTTCCTTGAACTCGGCGTCGACGACGCTTTCGTCCTCGGCCTTCGCTCCGCCCGGCGCCGCGCCGGCATCAGCCGACTGGGCACCCTGCGCCTGCACCGCCGCCATCAACTGCTGATGCGCTTCGGTCAGCGACTTGAGCTTGGCTTCGATCACCGACTTGTCGTCGCCCTTGATCGCGTCCTCGAGTTCCTTGGCGGCCGACTCGACGCGCTCCTTGGTCGCCGCACCGGCCTTGTCGCCGGCCTCGGTCGCCGCCTTGCGTGCCTCGTGCACCGCCGCGTCGGCCGTGTTGCGCGCCTGCGCGAGTTCGAAGCGCTTGTGGTCCTCGGCCTTGTTGGCCTCGGCGTCCTTCACCATGCGCTGGATCTCGTCTTCGGTCAGGCCCGAGTTCGCCTTGATCGTGATCTTGTTTTCCTTGCCGGTCGCCTTGTCCTTGGCGCTCACGTGCAGGATGCCGTTGGCGTCGATGTCGAACGTGACCTCGATCTGCGGCATGCCGCGCGCCGACGGCGCGATGCCTTCCAGGTTGAACTCGCCGAGCAGCTTGTTGCCGCCCGCCATCTCGCGTTCGCCCTGGTAGACCTTGATCGTCACCGCCGGCTGGTTGTCCTCGGCCGTCGAGAAGGTCTGCGCGAACTTGGTCGGGATCGTCGTGTTCTTGTGGATCATCTTCGTCATCACGCCGCCCAGCGTCTCGATGCCGAGCGACAGTGGCGTGACGTCGAGCAGCAGCACGTCCTTCTTGTCACCCGCGAGCACCGAGCCCTGGATCGCCGCACCGACGGCGACGGCTTCGTCCGGGTTGACGTCCTTGCGCGGCTCCTTGCCGAAGAGGTCCTTCACGACCTCCTGCACCTTCGGCATGCGCGTCTGGCCGCCGACCAGGATCACGTCCTGGATGTCGGTGACCTTCACCCCGGCGTCCTTCAGCGCGGTCTTGACCGGCTCGATCGTGCGCTGGATCAGTTCCTCGACCAGCGACTCGAGCTTGGAGCGCGTGAGCTTGATGTTCAGGTGCTTCGGGCCTGACGCATCGGCCGTGATGTACGGCAGGTTGATCTCGGTCTGCGTCGCCGACGACAGTTCGATCTTGGCCTTCTCGGCCGCGTCCTTCAGCCGTTGCAGCGCAAGCACGTCCTTCGAGAGATCGGCGCCCTGCTCTTTCTTGAACTCGGCCACGACGTAATCGATGATGCGCTGGTCGAAGTCCTCGCCACCGAGGAACGTGTCGCCGTTGGTCGACAGCACTTCGAACTGCTTCTCGCCTTCGACATCGGCGATCTCGATGATCGAGATGTCGAACGTGCCGCCGCCGAGGTCATAGACCGCGATCTTGCGGTCGCCCTTGCCGGCCTTGTCCATGCCGAACGCGAGCGCGGCCGCGGTCGGCTCGTTGATGATGCGCTTGACCTCGAGGCCGGCGATGCGGCCCGCGTCCTTGGTGGCCTGGCGCTGCGAGTCGTTGAAGTACGCCGGCACCGTGATGACCGCTTCGGTGACTTCGTGGCCGAGGTAGTCCTCGGCGGTCTTCTTCATCTTGCGCAGCACTTCGGCCGACACCTGCTGGGCCGCGAGGTCCTTCCCCTGCGCGCGCACCCAGGCGTCGCCATTGGGCGCCTTGACGATTGCGAAGGGCATCAGCTTGATGTCCTTCTGCACTTCGGCGTCCTCGAACTTGCGACCGATCAGCCGCTTGACCGCGTACAGCGTGTTCTTCGCGTTGGTGACGGCCTGCCGCTTGGCGGGTGCGCCGACCAGGATCTCGCCATCGTCGAGGTAGGCGATGACCGACGGCGTCGTGCGCGTGCCCTCGGCATTTTCAATGACCTTGACCTGGTCGCCCTCCATCACCGCCACGGCGGAGTTGGTGGTGCCCAGGTCGATTCCGATGATCTTTGCCATGCAATGCTCCCCTCAGATGTCTGTCGTCGGCCCATGGCCGTCGCAATCTTCACTGCACGCTATATGCGCGCCGTCCTCGTGGTTTCAACGTTCGCTGTCATGGAATTCACTTGGCGATGACCACCAGGGCCGGACGCAGCACCCGCTCGGACGAGGGTCCAGCCCTTCTGCAGCACCGTGACAACCTGGTTGGCGGGACACTGGTCCGACGCCGGCACCGACGAGATGGCCTGGTGCCGGTGCGGGTCGAACTTCTGCCCGACCGGATTGATTTCGGCCAGCGCGTTCTTCTCGAAGGCCGAGCGCAACTGGCGCAGCGTCAGCTCGACGCCCTCGCGCAGCTGCTCGGCGGAGGCATCCTTGACCTCGAGCGCCTTCTCGAGGCTGTCCACCACGGGGACCAGGACTCGGCGAAGGACTCGACGGCGAACTTGTAGGCCTTGCTGACTTCCTCCTGGCCGCGGCGGCGGATGTTCTCGGCATCGGCCTTGGCGCGCAGGTAAAGCTCGTAGTTCTCGTTCGCCTTGGCGAGCGCGGCGTCGAGTTCCTTCTCGACCTCGCCGACGGATGTCGAGCCGATCGCAGGCTGCGCCGCGGCTTCGGCCGCCGCCGTAGTTTCCTTCTCAGGCGTGGCGGTATCGACCGCCGCGCCCGGATCCGGTTGCTGCATCACTCCTCCGGGTTTTATGTTTTGATTTCAAAGGCTTACCTGATCTGTGGGCGGCCGCGCGGAAATCAAGCGGCGGCGGCGACAAAGTTTGCCTTGAACGGGGTGCGGGCGATGAGATGGAGCGTCGCGGACAAGGCAAACGTTTTACACACGAAGGTTCCCGGCGTCGCACGGCCGCTACATCCGCGTCCTGGCGCCTCGCTTCGTTCGAGCACGCACCGGTCGGTCGCCGCCTGCCATCCAGCGCCTTGGCTCACGCGCGATTCACCGGTTTGGATGAGAGGTCGACCGAGCGCACTCGCGGTAACGTGGGATCGGATGACCTTCCGCGTTCCGTTGAGCAACAGTACAAAGCACATGGATCCCTTACCTCGAGCCACCACACACATGGCGGTACTCAAGCAGAACGACCACGATCCCCGCGCCGAGACCTTCGGCGCGCAGGCGCCGATCGCCTTGCTCGGTCTGGCGGCGATCGCGATCATCGCGCTGATCAACGCGCATGCAAGGCCAGCGGCGGTCGACAAGGCGCCGCGTCGTTGCCGCGGCCTGCAGCAACGAATGCGGCACCGTCGTCTCCGTCACCCGCTCTGCGCACTCGTCCCCGGTCTTCTTCGTCGAGGTGCAGATGCTCGACGGTTCGATGCGGGTGGTGCAGCAGCTTGCAGCCGGCTTCAAGGTCGGCGACGTAGTACAGGTCAACGGCAACGCGCTGTCGCTGCGTTCGCCGACTTCCTGAAGTCAGCCGGCGACCGGCCGGCCTAGCGTTCCGCTCCCATCTGCACGGCCCGCGCGCGGCCCTGTTCGGCCTCGGCAGCGCGCGTGGCAACCTCCGCGCCTGCCGTCGGCCAGCCCTGCAGGTGCTGCAAGCAGAGGTCCGTCAGCGCGGTGATGAAGGCGGGCAACTCGTTCAGGCACGCGATATAGCGGTACTCCTTGCCGCCGTTGGCCAGGAATGTGTCGCGGCCCTCCATCGCGATTTCCTCCAGCGTCTCGAGGCAGTCCGCCGGGAAGCCGGGACAGATGACATCGACCGACTTCGTGCCCGCCCCTGGCCAGCGCCTCCAGCGTCGGTGCCGTGTAGGGCTGCAGCCACTCGGCGCGGCCGAAGCGCGACTGGAAGGTCACACGTACTGGTCGGGGCCAAGCCCAGCGACTCGCCAGCAGGCGTCCGGTCTTCTGGCACTCGCAGTGGTACGGGTCGCCGAGCCGCAGCGTGCGCTTCGGCACGCCGTGAAAACTCATCACCAGCTTGCCGCCGCGGTCCTGGGCCCGGCCATGGCGCTTCCAGTGTTCGAGCACCGATTGCCGGAGCGCCGCGATGTAGCCGGCGTCATCGTGAAAGTGCTTGATCCAGCGCACTTCGGGGATGTTGCGCACGCGACCGAGCACGTCGAAAACCTCATCCAGCACCGACGCCGTTGTCGTCGCCGAGTACTGCGGGTACATCGGCACGATCAGGACGCGGTCCACACGGCGCTCGGCCAGGCGCCGCAGCGCCGACTCAATGGACGGTTCGCCGTAGCGCATTGCCAGTTCGACCTCGACGTCGTGTCCCGCGAGCCCCGAGGTAGCCGCGCAGCAACAGGGCCTGCTGTTGCGAGTGCACCAGCAGCGGAGACCCCTGCTCGGTCCAGATGGCGGCGTACTTGGCCGCCGACTTGCGCGGCCGCAACACGCAGGATGACGCCGTGCAAAATGCGGCCACCACAACACCCGTGGGATCTCCACCACACGCGGATCCGACAGGAATTCCTTCAGATAGCGCCGCACCGGCCCCGGCTCCGGCGCCGTCGGGGTGCCCGAGATTGACGAGCAGGACCGCAGTACGTGCCAACTTGCCATGCCGAAACGGCGGTTCCGGCGAAATAGCCATGTTTTAGGCGCCTTTTGATGCGATCCGGCGCGACCGCCCAGCACCGCATTCTAGGGGGGCGTTTTTTGGGGTCTGGTGTTCGCCTGTAATCCCGGTGGCCTAGCGCGTTTCCGGCGAGGCGCGCACCATCAGGACTATCCATGCGAACGCCGACGCGGGAAATAATCCCACGCAGGGGACCCGAGTTTCGACGCCGACGAAAGCTAAGCATCAACGTGGACGCAGAATCGCCTGGGACACCCACGAACGCGTGCCGACGTTGCTCGACGAAAGCGTCGGGTTGCTGGCACCGCTGGTTCAGCTGCTGGTCGCCAGCGGCGTGACCTATCCGCAGTTCACTGCGGCGCTCAAGATCGCCTTTCTGCGGGCGGCCCACGCCGAACTCGAGAAGGGTCCGCGCAAGGTCACGGACTCGGCGGTCAGCCTGCTGTCGGGGGTCCACCGCAAGGACGTGCGGGCCCTGACCTCCGACGGCGTGCTGAAGACGCATACCTTCGATCGGATGCTGTCGCTGCCGGACGAAGTGTTCATGCGCTGGACCAACGATCCAGACTATCTCGACGCCGATGGGCTTCCCAAGGTGCTGCCGATGCGCGGCCGGACGCCCGAGGAGCCGTCGTTCGAGCAACTGTCACAGTCGATCTCGCGCGACTTCCATCCGCGCTCGATCGTCGACGAACTCATACGGCTCGGCCTGGCCGAGGTGCACGGCGAGACGGTCCGGCTGCGCGCCGGCACCTATGTTCCCCGTGAAGGCGTCGCCAAGACCCTGACCTATATTCGAACGCAATCTGGCGGACCACATCGCTGCCGCCTCCCAGAAACCTGCGCGCCGTCCAGGCACGGGCAGTCCGGGCCCTTCCTGGAGCAGAGCCTCTATGCCGATGAACTCTCGGCAGAATCGGTCATGGAACTGCAGCGGCTGGCGCGTCGCATCTGGGAGTCCGCACTGCGCCGCATGTTCGCGCTGGCCAACGAGCGCACTCGCATCGATGAACGCGATCACCTCGGAAGCCAGCTGATGCGGATGCGTTTTGGCGCCTACTTCTATCCGAGCGGGCCAACCCGCTGTCGAGTGAGCCGGATCTGCCGGTCGAGGACCGACTAAGGACGATCAATGAACCGATGAAATCGCTGCTTCGATTCCTTGCGGTGCTGATCGCCGCCGGCCTGGCCGGCTGTGGCGGCGGTAGCGGTGAAATGGTGGCCCGCATCGGCAGCGGCGGCAGCGGGTCCCCAGTCTCTGCCGGTGCCGGCCCGGTCAGCGGCTTTGGCAGCATCATCGTCAGCGGCCAGCACTACGACGAGACTGGCGCGCAGTTCGCGGTCGACGAGCGACCCGACCAGCCAACGGCGGCGAGCGTCGATGCGGTGCGCCTCGGCATGCAGATCCAGTTCGAGCACCAGTCGAACCGGATCACGACGGCAACGGTCGCGTCCGAAGTGATCGGGCCCGTGACCTCCGTAACGGCGAGCGGTCTCGTGGTGATGGGCCAGACCGTACTGGTGAACGTCGACCGCGGCCTCGCCGACGATCTTCGAAGGCTTCACGGCCCTGACAGAACTCGCCGGCGCCGTGGTTGAAGTTCATGGCCAGCGCAATGGCAGCGCCGAGATCCAGGCAACGCGCATCGAGCTGCGTCCAGCCGCAAGCAACCTGCGCGTCGCCGGCACCGTGACGAACTTCGCCAATGGCACTTTCCGCATCGGTGGGCTGACGGTCCGTGCGACGCAGGCGACGATCGTTCCGGCCGGACAGACGGTGGCGGATGGACGCCGCGTTGCGGTGTGGACTGATCTGCCGCTGGTGAGCGGCGAACTGGCCGCGCGCGTCGATACGCGTTGGCGGCCCGGTCATCCCGAATGACGCAACGCTCACCGTGGAAGGCCTGGTCACCGATTACCAGAGCATCAGCAACCTGCGCATCGGCGGCATCGCCGTCGATGCCAGCGCCGCACAGCTGGTCGGCGGCACAGCGGCGGATCTGCGCGATGGCCGCTCCGTGCGTGCGACGCGGCACCGTACGTAGCGCAACGTGCTGCGTGCCTCGCGCATCGAGTTCCTGTCCACGACGGCGGCACGGGTCGAGCTGAGCGGCGCGGTCACCGGCTTCGTCAGCGCCACGGACGTGTTCCGGGTGCGTGATACCAAGACCAAGGTCACGTCGCAGACCACCTACGTGCGCGGCGGCGATGCATCCAACCTGGGCGACGGCGTGCTCGTGAAGGTGGAGGGTCCGGTGGTCAACGGAGTCGTCGAGGCGACGACGCTCGAGTTCCTGCCGCCGCCGGCCGGCATCGCCCGCGTGCTGTTCGGCAAGGTCGCCAATCCGCTGGCGACGGCGGCCGACAAGACGAAGACGTTCAGGCTGTCCCCGCTGCCGTTCGACGTCAGGACGACGACGGCCACGCGCTTCAAGAAGGGCACGGCCGACGACCTCGTGCTCGGCGCCGACGTCAAGGTCGATGGCACCTACGACGGCGTGTACCTCATCGCTGAAGAGATCCAGTTCACCAACAACCCGAACGATCCACCAACGTTCTCCGTCGACGGCATTGCCAGCAACATTCAACCGGGGTCTGTCGTTGTCGACGGCAAGACCGTCATGCTGACACCGACGACGATCTACCTGCGCAATGGCGTCGCGGCCAAGTTCGACGACCTGAAGAACGGGGCCAAGGTCGAGATCGGGGCCGTCAAACTCAACGGCACGCTGTACGCCGTAACAGTGGAGATCAAAGACCTTGCGAGTGGGTCGGCCTCGGTGCGCGGCCTCGTCAGCGGGCGGGCCAACGACACTGCCGCCGAATTCCTGGTCGGCTCGCAGCGCGTCAGCGTCGACGGAAGCACACAGGTGATACCGGGCAGCAAGACGCTGAAGGACATCAAGAACGGCACCGACCTCGAGGTCGACGGGACCATCGCGAAGGGAATTCTGACCGCCACCCGGGTGAAATTCCGCTGATCGCCAACGGGCGCGGCCGTTGCCCCTTGGCAGCCGCATCGCCCCGGCGCTTCTCACATTTGACCGCCTCCGGAGCTACCTCTCCGGAGGAAGGCTGGCGTCACTCTTGACGCAGCGCAGACCCGCCTGAGCGCGGCGACGGCAGCATCGCGCCATGACACCCACCACGCACTCCACTGCTGCCGGCGGGCGCCGAGCGCCGCGAAGCGCGGCTCGCAACGCCGCCGACTCGCGCGCGAACTCAACACCATCGGCGCGATGCTGCGCATCTATTGCCGCGATCACCACGGCACGCAGCCTCGTGTCAACGACGGGCTGTGCGATGAGTGCGGCACTCTCTTCGAGTACGCACGCAAGCGCCTTGCGGGCTGCCCATACGGGCCGGACAAGCCCACCTGCACGAACTGCCAGATCCACTGCTATGGCCCGCAGCAGCGGGAAGCCACGCGCGTGATGATGCGCTATGCCGGCCCGCGGATGATGTGGCGCCATCCTCTGCTCGCGATCGCGCACGTGCTGGACGGCAAGCGTCCGGCGCCGCCCAAGCCACGCGCGGGCGAGCCGTAAGTCACCGCCGCGCTGAGCCTCCGCGCGACGGGAGCGCCGCGCCGGTTCAGCCGAATCGCGGAAACAGCAGGTTGTTTTCCAGATGCACGTGTTCGTGCACGTCATCGATCAGCTTGCGCAGCGCGGCGTACAGGGCGCGCCAGGTCGGGCAGGCTTCGTCCGGCAGCGTGAGGCCGTGTGTCAGGGCTTCGAGACGGGCGAGCCGCTCACCATGTTCATCGTGCTCGAAGCGCATGCGCCCGATCGGCGACGCGATCATCGGGTGACCGCCCTGCATCATCAGCGGGAACAGGATCTGTTCTTCCTTCGCCATGTGCTCGTCAAGCGCGGTTGCGAGTTCCTGCAGGGCGGCGTGCAGACCCGTCGGCACCAGCGCGTTGCCGGCATGGCGCTCTTCGACGCGCGCCGCGAGCCGCAGCAGTTCCGGCAGTTCACGGCGATGCGTATCGTGATAGCGCGCCAGGATGTGCCCGATCAGCGCGTTCGTTTCCGTCGGCGCCTCGCGCGGCGCGTCCGGCGAGAGCCGTGCAGTTCGGCCTCGATCTGCTCGAGCGACACCGCGCGGCGGCAGCGGCCTCGGCCAGCGGACGCGCCCCGCCGCAGCAGAAGTCGATGCGATGAGCGCGAAACACCGAGGTCGCCCCTGGTAGTGAGGTAGCGATCTCCGCCACCGTTCGATCGGCGTATCCCATGATTCCTCCTCTAAGAGACCCGGGCAGTCTGGGTCTTGGAGGTGGCGACGCGCTTGACACGCAACAAGCCCGGCAAGGCGAGGTACCCGTGCCTACCACTTTGGCGTAAGCCCTCCCGCCAGGCGCTTCCCCTCCCGCCTGGCGGGAGGGCCAGGGAGGGTGCCGTGCCGTTGAGGATCGGCGAAGCGCGCGGCCGCTCCGGAGCGCAGCCGACTGATATGCCGTCCCGCTCCGAGTGCACGTGCGACCGCGTAGCGGTCGCGTACACGAGGACGCCTAACTCTGCGACAGCGCGCTCGACAGCAGCTTGGCGGTGATGTCGACGATCGGAATGACGCGCTCGTAGGCCATTCGGGTCGGGCCGACGACGCCGAGCGTGCCGACCACCTGGCCGTCGACGGCATAGGGTGCGACCACCAGGCTCATCTCGTCCATCGGCACGAGCTGCGACTCGCCGCCGATGTAGATCTGGACGCCGTGCGCGCCGATCGACGTATCCAGCAGGTGGATCAGCCGCGTCTTGTGCTCGAAGGTATCGAACATGCGGCGCAGCGTGTCGACATCGGTGGACAGGTCACTTCCGAGCAGATTGCGTGCGCCGGAAACGACGACCGGATCGGATTCCGCCTCCGCCTCGCTGCCCGCCTGCACCGCTGCCTCCATCAGCGCGGAGATGTCCTCGCGCAGCCGGCGCAGGTCGGAGTGGAGCAGCGCGCGCACCTCGCTGAAGCTCTTGCCGGCGAAGTGTTCGTTGAGCATGTTCGCGGCCTCGATCAGCTGCGACTGCGTGAACGAGGTCTGGGTCAGCAGGATGCGGTTCTGCACGTCCCCTTCGGGCGTGACGATGATCAGCAGCACGCGGCGCTCGGAAAGCCGCACGAACTCCACCTGCTTGAACGAGGACGAGCGGCGCGGTGTCAGCACCACACCGGCGAACTGCGACAGGCTGGACAGCAGCTGCGCGGCCGTCTGGATGGCGCGCTGCGGGTCGGCCTCGCGCAGGCGGCCCTCGATGATGGCGGTCTGCTGGTCCTCGAGCGGGCGCAGCGTGACGAGCGTGTCGACGAAGAACCGGTAGCCGCGCGGGGTCGGCACCCGCCCCGCCGAGGTGTGCGGACTCGACACGAAACCCATCTCCTCCAGATCCGACATGACGTTGCGGATCGTCGCCGGCGAGAGGTCCAGCCCCGAGAGCCGGGACAGCGCGCGCGAGCCCACCGGCTGGCCGTCGGCGATGTAGAGCTCGATCAGCGTCTTGAGCAGCGTGCGGGCGCGTTCGTCAATCATGCGCAGATTCTATGACGGTTACCGCGCCTGCGAAGTGCGGCGAGGTAGTACAGACAGGTGGGCGCGTCCTGCATAATCGGCCGATGACGCAGGCATTCCGCCATGTCGCCCTGTTCGGCAAGCCGCGCGCGGAAGGCATCCGCGAGCCGCTGCTCGCGATCGCGCGCATCGTCGAGTCGACCGGGGCACGGGTGCTGTTCGACCTTGCGACGGCGGAAAGCGTCGGGCTCGACGACGTGGAACGCGCACACGGTACACGCGATCGGCAAGCACGCGGACGTCGCCATCGTCCTGGGCGGCGACGGCACGATGCTCGGCATCGCCCGCGAGCTCGCCCCGTTCCGACGTGCCGCTGATCGGCATCAACCACGGCCGGCTCGGGTTCATGACCGACATCGCGCTCGACCAGATGGCCGAGTCGCTGCCGGCGATGCTGGGCGGCCGCTACGAGACCGATCAGCCGCTTCGTGCTGGATGCGGAAGTGCGACGTGCCGGCAACGTCGTGCACCACGCGGTGGCGCTGAACGACGTCGTGGTGTCGCGCGGCGTGGCCGGCGGGCATGGTCGAGTACACCGCGCGGGTCGACGGCGTGATCATGTACAACCAGCGCGCCGACGGCGTGATCATCGCGACGCCGACCGGCTCGACCGCCTACGCGCTGTCGGCCGACGGCCCGATCCTCCATCCGAGCCTCGCCGGCGCTGCTGCTGGTGCCGGTCGCGCCGCAAACGCTGTCCAACCGGCCGATCGTGCTGCCCGACGGCGTCGTGGTCGAAATCGAGATCACCGACGTGCGCGACGCCAACGCGCACTTCGACATGCAGTCGTACTGCGCACCTGCATGGCCGGCGACATCGTGCGCGCCCGGCGCGGCACCGATATCGTCACGCTGCTGCATCCCGTGGGCTACAACTTCTTCGCCACGCTGCGCCAGAAGCTGCACTGGAGCGTGATGCCGAGCGAACCGCACTCGCGCGCCTGAACGCCGTCCGCCTCGCCGAGCATGCTGGTTTCGCTTTCGATCCGCGATTTCGTGATCGTCGACGCGCTCGAGCTGGAGTTCGCGCCGGGCTTCACGGTGCTGACCGGCGAAACCGGCGCCGGCAAGTCGATCCTGATCGATGCGCTGCAGCTTGCGCTGGGCGAGCGCGGCGAGGCCGACGTCGTGCGCGAAGGCGCGACACGCGCCGACATCGCCGCCGAGTTCAGGACCGGACGCGCCGGTCGAACGCTGGCTCGCCGACACATGAGCTGACGGCGACGAGCGGCGGCCTCGTGCTGGTCCGCCGCACGGTCGACGCGAACGGTCGCAGCCGCGCCTTCATCAACGGCGCCGCGCGTCACGCTGGCGCAGTTGCGCGAGCTCGGCGAGCAGCTGGTCGACGTGCATGGCCAGCACGCGCACCAGTCGCTGCTGCGGCCCGCGGCGCAGCTCGACCTGCTCGACGAGCATGGCGCACTGGGCGATCAACGCCGGGCCGTCGCGTCGCATCCACGCGGAGTGGAAGCGGGAGCAGCGCGCACGCGAGGACGCTGAAGCAATGGCCGCGAGCGCCACCGCCGAGCAGGAGCGGCTGCGCTGGCTGGTCGATGAGCTCGAGACGCTGGCGCCAGTCGCCGGGGAGTGGGAACAGGTCGAGGCCGAGCACAAGCGGCTCTCGCATGCCGCGAGCCTGCTCGAGGGCGCGCAATCCGCGATCGTCGCGCTGAACGAAGCGGACGACTCGGCGCTTGCCCGGATCGGGACGAGCAGCAGCCGGTTGACGCAGCTCGGTGCCTTCGATGACCGCCTCACGCCCGTGGTAGAACTGGTCGACACGGCGCAGGTACAGCTCGCGGAGGCGGTGGCCGCACTGCAGCGCTATGTCGACCGCGCCGACCTCGATGCCTCGCGCCTGGCCGATGTCGAGGCGCGTGTTTCGGCGCTGCATGCGGCCGCGCGCCGGCTGCGTTGCGCCCCGGGCGATCTGGCGGGGCTCCTTGCCGATTCGCGCACCAAGCTCGCGGCGTTGAACGCCTCGTCCGATCTCGACGGACTGCGTGCACGCGAACAGGCGGCACAGCAGCGCTACGACGCGGCCGCCGCGGTGCTTTCGAAGGCGCGTCGCGCGGCGGCACGGCAGATGTCGGCCGAGGTCACGCGGGCGATGCAGGATCTCGCGATGCCCGGTGGGCGCTTCGAGGTGCAGCTTTCCGATTCCGCGCCGGCCGCGACCGGCAACGAGAAAGCGGAGTTCATGGTCGCCGCGCATGCAGGCGTCGCCGTCAAGCCCCTGGTACGGGTCGCCTCCGGTGGTGAGCTCGCGCGCATTTCGCTCGCCATCGCGGTCATCGCGGCGGCGGCCACGCCCGTGCCAACGCTGATCTTCGATGAGGTCGATGCCGGCATCGGCGGCGCCGTCGCCGAAACGGTCGGCCGTCTGCTGAAGCAGCTCGGGCAGAGCCGACAGGTGCTCTGCGTGACGCACCTGCCGCAGGTGGCGGCGCGTGGCGACCAGCATTGCGCCGTCACCAAGTCGAGCGCGTCAGACGGCCGGCCGCGTGTCGCAGATTGGCCTGCTCGAGCGGCGTGCGCGCGTCGAGGAACTGGCGCGGATGCTCGGCGGACAGGAAATCACCGAGACGACGCGCAAGCATGCGCGCGAGATGCTGAGCAGCTAGCACTCCTCGTGTACGCGACCGGCTTTGCCGATCGCACGTGCACTCGGAGTGGCACGGCTTGTTGCGCGAGCCGCTCAACACTGATTAGTCGGCTGCGCTCTGGGCGTAGCGGGGAATTGTCGACAGCACATGCGTGCTGTCGACCCCGCGCAGCCAGCGCGGCCTGCAAGCCGCGCAGTGGACGGGCCGCGCGCTCCGCCGAAACAGAAAGGCACGCCACCCATCGCACTGCGATGACCCGCACTACCCCGCCCGTTCCAGCAGCAACTGCGCAGCCGCCAGGTCCGCGAACGCGGTGCCGACCGACTTGAAGAGCGTGATGTCGCCGGCCGCGGTGCGACCGCGCGCCGGGTCCGCCACGAGTTCGCTCAGTTCGGCGACGATCGACGCGCGGTTGATCACTCCCGCCTCGAGCGGCTCGAGGATGTCGGCCGCCTCGGCCAGCGCACCGGCGTAGGTATCGACCACGATGCGCGCGCGTGCGACCGCGTCGTTATCGGCCTCGCGCATGCCACGCCGGAAGCCGCCGACCAGGTCGAGATGGGTACCTTGCGCAACCCAGGCGCCGCGCACGATCGGATGCGTCGACGTCGTCGCACAGCTGATGATGTCCGCGCCGCGCACCGCGGCTTCGAGGTCGTCTACGGCCTGCGCCGGCAGCCCTTCGTCGCGCAGCCGCTGGGCGACCGATTGCGCCCCCTCGCCGCGCCGACCCCAGACCCACAGGCGCTCGAGCCGCCGTGCACGCGCGTGCGCATGGGCCATGTAGGGGGCAAGCTTTCCGGTGCCGATGATGAGTGCATTGCGCGCATCGGCACGGGCCAGGTGCCGCGCTGCCAGCAGCGACACCGCGGCAGTGCGCCGCAACGTCAGTGCCTCGCCGTCGATGACCGCGCGTGCTTCGCCGGTGACGCGGTCGAACAGCACGTAGATGGCGTTGACGGTGGCGAGGCCGCGCGCCGGATTGCCCGGCATGACGGTCACCAGCTTGACCCCGAGGCCATTGGCCGACCAGGCGGGCATCAGCAGCAGGCTGTCGGTGCCCGACAAAGCATGCGCATGCCGCAGCGGCGCCACGGGGGAGGACTGAAGCGTGCGACCGATCGCATCGGCGAGCGCGTCGAGATCGAGCGCCGCGTGGACCTGCTCCGCCGAATAAAGCCGCATCAGCCCGTTTTGTCGGCGACGAAGCTACCCGAACGGCCGCCATGCTTCTCGAGCAGCCGGACGTCGCCCATGACCATGCCGCGATCGACCGCCTTGCACATGTCGTAGATCGTCAGCAGCGCCACCTGGACCGCCGTCAGCGCTTCCATCTCGACGCCGGTCGGCCCGTGCGTCTCGGCGCGTGCCTCGCAGATCACGGCGCTGGCAGGCTCATCGATCCGAACTCGACGGCGACACGCGTCAGCGCGACCGGATGACACAGCGGAATCAGTTCCGACGTGCGCTTGGCAGCCTGGATCGCCGCGATGCGCGCGACGCCGAGGACATCGCCCTTCTTCGATCCTCCGGCCTGCACCGCGGCCAGCGTGGAGGGCAGCATCGTGATGCGCCCGGTCGCCACGGCCACCCGATGCGTCGCCGGCTTGTCCCCGACGTCGACCATGTGGGCCTGCCCGGAGGCGTCAAAATGTGTCAATGGCTTCATCGGCCAGCAGCAATCCAGCAAGGGAACGAAACACCAGGCTGGATATCATACGGAGACAGGCGTTCCTGCGCCTATCCGTCTTCAGTGCACATCGCCCGCTTCGCTGTTGTCTTGCTGGTGTCCTTCGCGCTCAGCGCACCTGTGGCGCTGCCGGCGCACGCCCAGGGCTTCGACCTGCCGATGCTGGGCGAAGCCGGCAGCGAGGAACTGCCGCCCGGCCTCGAACGCAAGCTGGGCGAGCAGATCATGGCCCAGATCCGGCGCGACCCGGACTACCTGGCCGACCCGGAAGCGACCGAGTACCTGAACCACCTTGGTTACCAGCTCGTGTCGGTCAGCGCCGCGCGCACCAACGACTTCAGCTTCTTCATCGTGCGCGATCCGATGCTCAACGCGTTCGCGCTGCCCGGCGGGTTCATCGGTGTTCATACCGGCCTGGTCATCGCCGCCCAGACGGAGTCTGAGCTGGCGGGCGTGATCGCGCACGAAATCGGCCACGTGTCGCAGCGTCACATCGCGCGCATGCTGGCCGGGCAGAAGGACACGATGGCGATCCAGATCGGCGCGCTGCTGCTGGCGATCCTCGCCGCGCGTGCCGGGGGATCCTCCAGCGGCGATCTGGCTCAGGCCGCGATCATGGGCGGGCAGGCTGCCGCAATACAGCAGCAACTCAACTTCTCCCGCGAGGCCGAGCGCGAGGCCGATCGCGTCGGTTTCGTCACTCTCGTGAATGCCGGGTTCGACGGGCGCGGACTCGAAGGCTTTTTCGGCCGGCTGCAGCAGGGCTCGCGACTTTACGAGGGTACGGCTCCGGCGTACCTGCGGACCCACCCGATGACGGTCGAGCGCATCAGCGACATGCAGAACCGCACGCGCAACATGCGCTTCAAACAGCGGCTCGATCCGCTCGACTTCTATCTGGTCCGGGCCCGACTGCGTGTGCTGCAGGAAGTCAACGGCCAGGGCTGGCTCGATCAACTCGAGTACTTCAACGGGCAACTGAAACAACGCACCGCCGCCTCGGACGTGGCGGCGCACTATGGCGCCGCGCTGGCCGCGCTGAAGCTCAACAAGCCGGATCTGGCGCTGGAAAGCGCGCTGGCCGCGCGCCGGCTTACGACCGCTTCGTCGGTGATCCTCGACAAGCTGGTTTCGGAGACGCGTTTCGCCGCCGCGAGGTCGGACGAGGAACGCAAGGCTGGCCCTCGAGGCCGCGCGCGACGGGGCGGCGCGCTACCCGCTGTCCACCGTGGCGGTGGGGCATTACATTGACCTGCTCAACAAGTCGAAGCAGCACCAGCAGGCCATCGAGACGCTGCGCACGCAGGCCGCGATCACGCGCTCGCAGCCCGGGTACTACGCGCTGCTCGGACGCAGTTACGAGGCACTTGGAAAGCAGTCCTTGCATCACCAGTCCATCGGCGAGATGTACGTCCTGCTAGGCATCAAGCCGGCAGCGCTGCAGCAGATGGAGCTGGCCCGTCGCGCGAACGACGGCGACTTCTACACAATGTCGGAGATCGATGCGCGCGTGCGAGAACTGCAGGCCGACATCCTGCGCGAGCAGGAGGCGATGCGCGCAAGCGGACGCACGGGCCAGGAGGGCAAGCCGTCGCGCTAAGGCGCCGCGACCGCCTGCCGTGGGACTCGTCCATGCGGCGCTTCGGGACGAGGGACGCCGTACAATTGCGCGCTGCACCACGGACCCCGATCACGAACGTCTGCGCCCGGCCCCGCGGCTACGCCTGCCTGCCACCATGAATTCGACGACACCTTCTGAAAGCCAGCAGTTGCAAGCCCCGACGGACATGGCTGGCGCGATCGAGACCGATGCGATCATCGTCGGTGCCGGGCCGGTGGGACTGTTCCAGGTGTTCGAGCTGGGGCTGCTCGAAATCAAGGCACATGTCATCGACTCGTTGAAGGAAGTCGGCGGACAGTGCATCGAGTTGTATCCGGACAAGCCCATTTACGACATTCCGGCGATCCCGGTGTGCACCGGCAAGGAATTGACCGACAGCCTGCTCAAGCAGATCGAGCCTTTCGGCGCGACCTTCCACCTCGAGCAGGAAGTCAGCGTCGTGGAGAAGCTCGAGGACGGCCGGTTCTTCGTCGAGACCGGCAAAGGCACGCGCTTCATCACCAAGGTCATCATCATCGCGGCCGGCGTCGGCTCGTTCCAGCCACGCACGCTGAAGGTGCCGGAGATTGAAAAGTTCCTGGGCACTCAGCTGCACTACCGCGTCAAGGATCCGACGCAGTTTCACGGCAGGAACCTGGTGATCGCGGGCGGCGGCGATTCGGCGCTCGACTGGGCGCTCGACTTCGTCGGCAAGGCCGAGAGCGTGGTGCTCGTGCATCGGCGCGACGGCTTCCGCGCGGCACCGGCGTCGGTCGCCAGGATGAAGGAACTGTGCGAGCGCCTCGAAATGCAATTCCTCGTGGGCCAGGTCTCCGGATTCGACGAAACGGCCGGCCGCCTCTCGGAGGTGCGCGTCACTTCGCTCGACGGGTTGACGCGCCGCGTGCCGCTCGATGCGCTGCTGGTGTTCTTCGGCCTGTCGCCCAAGCTCGGACCGATCGCCGAGTGGGGCCTCGATCTCGAACGCAAGCAGATCGTGGTGGATACCGAGAAGTTCGAGACCAACGTGCCAGGCATCTTCGCGGTCGGTGACATCAACCTCTACCCGGGCAAGAAGAAGCTGATCCTCTCCGGCTTCCATGAAGCCGCCCTCGCCGCGTTCGGTGCGACGAAGTACATCTTTCCCGAACGCAAGATTCACCTGCAGTACACGACGACCAGCCCCAAGCTGCACAAGATCCTCGGCGTCGAGTCGCCGGTTTTCGACTGACCGCGTCAGCCAATCCGTGGTGCCGCGGAGCCCGCGAGCGCAAATGCCCCGGGACTCCGCGGCCCTACTTCCCGGGTGACGGACCGAGGTTCGCTTTCAGGAACTGCTCCACGCGTGTCCAGAAGTCGATGCGCGTTTCGAGTTTGGTCCAGCCGTGTCCTTCGTCGCCATAGACAACCCACTCGACGTTCGGGTTGGACGCCACCAACGCATCGCGAAAGCGCCGCCCATGTTCGAGTGGAACGCGCAGGTCGGTTCCGCCGTAGGCGAGCAGCAAAGGTTGCTTGATCTTGCTGGCGTTGGCCAACGGTGAGGCCGCCGTTAGCTGGGCCGCGTCCATTTCCGGGTCACCGATCATCGTGCGCATGCCGTAACGCCGCGCGGTATCGGTCGTGTCGCTCCAGCTGGCCGTGAAGAGCAGATTGATGTCGGTCACTGCGACCCAGGCTATACCGCACTTGAAAAGTTCGGATTCGCGTACGAGCGCCATCAGCGTTGCGTAGCCACCATAACTCGCACCCGCCGCGCAAACGCGCCCGGGATCGGCAAGCCCCCTCGTGATAGCCCATCGAGTCGCGTCAGTGACATCGTCCTGCATCGCCAGGCCCCATTGCTTCCAGCCGGCCTGGAAGTGCTTGAAGCCGTAGCCGGTGCTGCCGCGGAATTCCGGTTCCAGCACGAGGTAGCCGCGACTGGCCAGTAGCTGCGCATCCGGATCCCATCCCCACCGCTTGCCGCGAACCCAAGGTCCACCATGCACCAGCACTACAGTGGGGAGGTTGGTCTTGCCGAACGATGCCGGCGGAAGGGTGTAGTACATCGGCACCTCGAGGCCGTCGCGCGCCTTGATGCGGACGAATTCCTTTCGGCCCATCAGTTTCGGATCGATGCCTGACCACGATCGCGCGACACGCGTCAGGTTCCGAGTCTCCGCGTTGTAGATCGCAAATACGGGGGGCTGCGCGTCGGAGAAGGACTCAACAAGCATGAACGGTGACGCCGGCCGCAACGGGACCGATATACGGTTGGTGGTGCCTGGCAAAGTGGCGTCGATCAACTTCTGAATCTCCCGCATGCGGGGGTCCAGCCAGGCGGTACCGGCTCCGTCCCCGTTGACGTGCACACCAATCAGGCGATCCGACTTCAAGTCCCAGACGGACGTGCCGTCGTAATCGAAACCCTCCACAGCAACGATGGCTTCTGATGTGATGCGCGCCGCGGCCGGATCGTAGGCATAGAGCCCTCGAGTGTCGCGCCCATTGGTGGCGATGACCAGAATCGTGCCATCGCGCCGGACGCGCAAAGGAATGAAACCTTCACTGCTGGTTACGGGAAACTCCGCCATAACACGCCATCGATCATCCTTGGGATCGCGGTAGTGGACGGAAGTCTGTCCCTTGCGGGCGATCACGCGCATCCGCGCTTGGCCGTCGTGGTCCACCAGCCAGGTCCCAGGACCCGTCGGCGCGCCAAGCGAAAGATTGGCGAGTTGGCCCGTTCGTGTGTTCAATCGCTGCAAGTTCGGACTAGGCAATTCATCACCCGGCCGCAACGATCGGTCTACTGGGAACTCGACGACAAAGACGTCGTCCGATTGGCGATCGTAGGTCGGCCCCAAAAGAAAGGTGTTCCAGGCAAGCGATTTGTCGCCGAGTCGCCGCGCCTCTCCTTGTCTAGCGCGCCAGTTTCTGTCGACCAGTTGGCGGTAGTCGGAACCATCGACATCAACGGCAAACAGCCCGGGCGCCAGTTGGCTGCCACCTCCGGACGTCAGGTCAGTCGCCCGGAACACCAGACGGCGATCGCTGATCCACTGGAAGCTCTCTACGTCAGCATCCGCGAAGGCCGCCGCGACGCGTGACTTCCCGAGTTCGACAGGATTGATGATCACGAGTTGCTTGCGCCCTCCCTGCCCGATGACCAGGGCTGCGATCAAGCGGCCGTCCGGCGACAGTGACGGACGCGAAAATTCCGGCTCGCGAACGAACTCTTCGATTTTCGGTGGCGCCGGAGTCTGCGCCTGCGGCGAAGTTGGCGCGAACAGAAGTGCGGATCCGACGCAAGCAAGCAACAAGGCTCCTGCTGCGCCGGCAGTTCTAGACAGCTGCCCTGCGCTGATCACACACTCATCCGTCGAAGTCTCGCCACACATGCAGTTCCCTCCTTCCAACCGCCCGTGGATTCAGCCCGGCAATCTTGTGCCACGCGAGCCGTGGTCAAGATAGCAGGCCGCCGCACTATCGAGGTGAAACCACGGACGTCTGCTTAGGTCCGCATTCGTCAATCGGACTGGGGTGTGCGAACGAACCCGAATCGACGCGGCAGTTCATCCATGCGCAGGCGACCGAGCTCAGAATTGCCATACAGGCCAAGGATCGCGCCGTGAACAACGGCGTACGTAGCACTGTCGGCGAACCAGGCCTCCAGTTCGTCATCCTCGATTGGGCGCCGGGGTCCCATACTTAGACTTTCGATGAGGGTTGCCGCATCTCGAGACTCGACCAGACCGAACCCGACGTCGGTGTGCAGATAGACCCGACCGTTCTCGTCGACCCAGGCGCCGCGCAGCAGCCTTGCGCTCGACCCGTGTGAGCAAGGACCTGGCGTTGAAGACCGTCTGAACTGATCCGCCAGATCCACGGGGCCGCTTCAAGCTCGACGAAGACGCGCTGCGGACCGTTCTGGAAGTACCAGCGGCCGCGCTCGTCAGCCGCGTAATTCCGGCCGATGAACTCGCGCAACGCCGCATTCCCGATCGGCTGCCCCTTCAGTCGCCACTCGCCGCGCGCACTCAGTCCCAGCCAACCGTAGACGGCCGGAACGTTCGGCCACTTCGCGATCGCCGCCAGCACGGTGTCGTCCATGACGCAAAGGATAGGCGTGCTGCGTGCGGTCAGATGCCGCGGGTGAAGAACTCGCTCAGGCGCTGCGGGATGAAGTCGAGCCGGCCCGGAAAAGGACTACGTGCGAAGCCGATGTGACCGCCTTCGCCCGGATGCTCGAGGCGCACGAAGCGCGATACCTCGCCGGCGCGAGGCAGGCTCGCGGCCGGCACGAACGGATCATTCAGCGCATTGAGCACGAGGTGAGGCACGCGCACACCGGCCAGCCACGGCTTGCCCGATGCGCGCGCCCAGTAGTCCTCGGTATTGCGGAATCCGTGCACCGGTGCCGTGTACGCATTGTCGAACTCGTAGAGATTGCGGCTGGCGCGCAGCCTGTCGGCATCGGCTGCACCGGGAAACCGTTCGAGCTTGGCCAGCGCCTTCGGTTTCAGGGTCGCCAGGAACATCTTCGTGTAGACGCGATTGAGCCCGCGTCCCAGCGCCGCGCCACCGGCGGCCAGATCCAGCGGGGAGCCCACCGATGCTGCGGCCGTGACGAACTGCGCCTCCTCGGCGCGCTCGCCGAGCCACTTCGCGAGCATGTTGCCGCCCAACGAAACACCGACAACGAAGAGGCGTGCCTGCGGCCAGCGTGCATGTACCCGCCGCAGGATCCAGTCGCCTTCGTCCGAGTCACCCGAGTGATAGGCGCGCGGCAGGCGGTTGGGTTCGCCCGAGCAGCCGCGAAAATGCACGACGAGGCAGCGCCAACCCAGGTCGGCAAAGGCACGCATGGTGGCGCGGGCATAGTGGCTCGCCGAACTGCCCTCGAGCCCATGAAACAGCACGAGGATGGGCGCCGCCGCCTCCACCGGTTCGGGCTGTGCGAAGTCCACGTCGATGAAGTCGTCGTCGGGCGTCGTCCAGCGCTCACGCCGGTAATCAACGCCCGCTTGCGGCACCAGCAGCGCCGGAACGACGGTCTGCAGATGACCACCGGGCAGCCAGGCAGGCGCGCGGTAGGACGTTGCGCCCGTCACGTCAGTGGAGGATCGCGCTCGGCTCCGCCGCGCTGACCACTTCACCGCCATTGGCCTGGGACGCGTGGTGCAGCACCATCTTCCAGCCCGCCGAGGTCTTCACGTACACATTGGTGGCCAGCACGCTGACGACCTGCTGCGCCGCGCCCTGCTTGAGGAGGACTTCCTCGATGACGTTGTGGACGGCGACCGTCGGCGTATCGAGCGACTTGCGCGATGTTCCGCGCACGTTTACCGGGCCGTTCGCGAGTATGGCCGCCCAGGAGGCGCGCACCGCCGCGTAGCCGAGCAGGCGCGGCCCGTTCGGGTGCACGCAGACGATGTCGTCGTCCTCCAGCCAGAGATCCGCCACGGCTTCGACGTCCGCGCTCTCCAGCGCCTCGTAGAACGCGTGCTCGCACTCCTCCGGCGAGGCGAAGAGCAGTGGCTTGGTCAGGCGGGACATGGGCGGCGCATGGAGGGCAGGCGCGGACTCAATGGCCCTTGACGACTTCGCCCGCCTTCAGGCGGTAGCGCGTGCCGCAATAGGGGCACATCGCCGCGCCGGTCGTGGCGACGTCGAGAAACACGCGCGGGTGATGGTTCCACACCGGCATGGCGGGGTTGGGGCAGAACGCCGGCAACTCCGTCGCGTGCAGTTCGACGACTGGCCCTTCCTGGTGCGTGGTCAGCGTGGTGCTCATACGGGTGTCAGCCAGCGGCTGTATTTCGAGGCGCGGCCGTTGACGACGTCGAAGAAGAGTGACTGGATCTTCTCGGTGACCGGGCCGCGCGCGCCGACGCCGATCACACGCCCGTCGAGTTCGCGGATCGGCGTCACTTCCGCCGCGGTGCCGGTGAAGAACGCCTCGTCGGCCAGGTAGACGTCATCGCGCGTCATCGGCATCGCGCTGACGCTCGAGCCGAGATCGCGCGCGAGTTCGATGATCGTCGCACGTGTGATGCCGGTGAGTCCGGAGACCATCTCGGGTTCGAAGATCTTGCCGTCCTTGACGATGAAGAGGTTCTCGCCCGCTCCCTCCGCGACAAACCCATTCGTGTCGAGCAGCAATGCCTCGTCATAGCCGTCGCGCACGGCCTCCTGATTCGCAAGGATCGAGTTGACATAGTGTCCGGCGGTCTTGCTGCGGACCATCGACACGTTGATGTGGTGCCGCTGGAACGAGGACGTCTTCACGCGGATACCGCGCTGCAGGCCCTCTTCGCCGAGGTACGCGCCCCAGGGCCAGGCCGCGATCGACACATGGACCGCGGCGCCCTTCGGGCTCACGCCCATCTTCTCCGAGCCGTAGAACGCGAGCGGCCGCAGGTAGCAGGACTCGAGCTTGTTCGCGCGAACGACCTCGCGCTGCGCCTCGAAGAGCTGCTCCCGACCGTAGGGAATCTCCATCATGAAGATCTTGGCCGAGTTGAACAGGCGGTCCGTGTGCTCCTTGAGACGGAAGATCGCCGGGCCGCGCTCCGTCTTGTAGGCGCGAACGCCCTCGAAGACGGCCAGTCCATAGTGCAGCGAGTGCGTCAGTACGTGCGTGGTCGCATCGCGCCATGGCACCAGCTTGCCGTCGTACCAGATGAAGCCGTCGCGATCGGCCATCGACATCGCCGTTCTCCCTTTTTGTTGCACAACCCTGCTTGCCTGGCAGCGATTCTAACGAAGACGACCACCCTGCCGAGTCTTGTGCCGGTTCTGGCGGCAGGGGCTGCTCCCTATAATCCGCGCTCACCGGAGTCAGTCTTGCCATTGACCTCGCCCGCCGGACGGCAGACAGCGCTGCTCGCGATCGAAGGCGTCGCCGCGCTCACAGCCGCTGCGGCGGGCATCGTGCTGGTCTGGCGCGGGCCGGCCATGAAGGCCGCATGATCGCGCGCAGGCTGTTCGGCGCTCAGCCCGAACTTTCCCGTCAGCGACGCGACGCGTTCCAGCGTGGCCTGCGCGCCGCGCTGCCGGCCATGCTGCCGACCGCGATCTGGGGACTGGTCGCGGGCGTCGCAATGATCAAAACCGGCCTCACGGTGCCGCAGGCGCTCGCGATGACGCTGCTGGTCTACTCCGGAAGCGCGCAGATGGCCTCGCTGCCTCTGATCGCCGCCGGGGCGCCCGTGTGGCTGGTGCTGCTGACGGCGGGCATCGTCAACCTTCGTTTCATCATCTTCTCCGCCACGATGTGGCCGTATCTCGGCCGGCTGCCGCTGGTACGGCGCCTGTCGATCGGCTACCTGACGGCCGATATCGGCGTGGCACTCTTCATTGGGCGCTATGGTGACGCGCCACCACAGCAGCGCGGCAATACCGAACAGTTGTGGTTCTTCTTCGGCCTTGTGTCGGGAACGTGGATGGCATGGCAACCACTGTCGATCGCCGGCATCGTGCTGGCCGAAGTGATACCCGGCGCATGGGGACTCGAGTACGCCGCGATCCTGGCACTGATCGCGATCACGATGCCGATGTTCTCGGGGCGACCGGCCGCTGCAGGTTGCCTGACGGCAGGCGTGGTCGCCGTGCTGGCCGCGCCGCTCCCGCTCCGCCTCGGACTGCTGCTTGCGGTCGCTGCCGGCGTCGCGGTCGCGATGGCGATGGACAGCATGGGCGAGGGCGGACGGCGGAGCGACGCCCGATGATGACCAGCACCGAGATCTGGCTGACGATCGGCGGTCTGACGCTGCTGACTTTCATCACGCGCAACGCTTTCCTCATGCTCGGTGAGCGCGTTGTGCTGCCCGGGCGTCTGCAGCACGCGCTGCGCTATGCACCGGCTTGCGCGCTGGTCGCGCTGATCGTGCCGGAGGTCGTGCTGCAATCCGGCGAGCTCGCGCTGCAGGTGTCGAATCCGAAACTCGTCGCCGCCATCGTCACGGTCGCCGTCATGATCGGGACCCGCCGCGCGTTTGCCGGCATCGTGCTGGGCATGTTGGCCTATACGCTGATCCGTTTGTTTTAGCGGTGCGCACGCACGGCCGGAAGCACCCAGACGGCGAGCAGTGCCGTGGCGGCCGATACGAGCACGGCCGCGGCCAGGAAGGCCGTCGTCGCGTTGGTGGCGAACCAAATCGTGCCGAACGCCGCCGACGCCGGCAGCAACAGCAGTCCCTTGACCAGGTAGTACCAGCCATAGGCGCTGCCAAGCGCGGTCGCAGGCACCAGGTCGCCGATCAGCGCGCGTTCCGCGCCTTCGGTAGCCGCCATATAGAGCCCCAGCATCACCGCGATGATCCAGAGCGGGCCGGGCGCATCGACCAGTGCCAGTGCGACGAAGAGCAGCGCGTGCAGCGACCAGCCTGCGATCAACAGCGGCAGGCGCCCGACTCGGTCCGTCCAGGCGGAGAGCGGAACCGAAAACAGAGTCGACGTCATCGCAACGGCCGCCCACATCAAGGCAACCTGCGTCCCCGGCATGCCGAGCTCATTCGCCCGCAGCAGCATGAACGCGTTCGATGCCTGCCCGAGCGTGAAGACTGCGAGTACGAGCAGAACGCGGCGAAACGCCGGCGGCAGCGACGACCAGCGCCATTCGGTCTTACGCACGGGCGGACGCTCGAGTACTGCGGGCTCCCGCAGCGCCAGCGCCAGCGCGACGCACAGCACACCCGGGACGGCGGCCCACAGCAGGATGTCGCGCACCGGCACGTGCAGCGCCAGCAGTCCTGCCGCGAGCAACGGTCCGATCACGGCGCCGGCGTTGTCGAAGGCGCGATGGAGTCCGAACGCCAGCCCGCGCCGATCCGCGGGCACGGCCTGTGCCAGCAGCGCGTCGCGCGGCGATGAGCGCAGACCCTTGCCGAGCCGATCCATCAGGCGCAGCAGCAGCAGGCCCGGCCACGCCGTCACGAACGAGATGGCCGGCCGTGCGATCGCTGCCAGGCCATAACCCACGACGACGAAACCCTTGGCGCGCCCCACCCGGTCGTACCAGACCCCGGACACGAGTTTGAGCAAAGCGGCGGTCGCCTCGGCCGCGCCTTCGACGAAACCCAGCGCGCGTGGCCCCGCCCCCAGCACCGTGGCCAGGTAGAGCGGGATCAGCGGGTACACCAGCTCGGACGCCGCGTCATTGAGCAGGCTGATCGCCCCCAGCAACCAGACGGTCGACGGCAACGCGGCGCAAGGTCGAACGCAGGCTCACTCGTCGAACACCCGGTGCCACAGGCGCCGCACGGCGTCGACCTCGTGCACCACTTCTTCCGGTGCCACGCGGGCGCGCTCGGCGCCGTTGAGCCGCAGTCGATGCTGCAAGGCCCGGAACGTGCGATAGGCATCCGCCACCTGGCGCGCGAGCGACGCGTCGACGAGCCCCATCGCGCCGGCCATCTGCAGCAGAGCGATGTTGCCGGCATTGCGCAGCAGCTGCGGCCGTTCGTGCGCATGCGCAAGCACCAGGTACTGGACGATGAACTCGATGTCGACCATGCCGCCACGGTCGTGCTTGAGGTCGAATTCCGGGCTGGGATTGGGATGGCCGTCGAACATCTTCTGGCGCATCGCCAGCACTTCCTTGCGCAGGGCCGCCAGGTCACGCACGCGCGCCAGGACCCGCGCCCGTTCGTCCTCGAAGCGCGCACCCAGCGCGCGGTCGCCGCACGAGTAGCGCGCGCGCGTCAGCGCCTGGGTCTCCCACACCCACGCGCCCAGGCCATCGTCGTTGCGCTGGTAGCGGGAGAACGCGTCGAACGACGACACCATCAGGCCGGCATTGCCGTTGGGGCGCAGTCGCAGGTCGATGTCGAACAGGATGCCGGACGAAGTCTGCGAAGTCAGCCAGGTGACGAGACGCCGCGCGAGCGACGAATAGATCTCCGGCGCGTCGGGATGTGGATCGTCGTACAGGAAAATGAGGTCGAGGTCGGAGGCGTAGCCGAGCTCCTTGCCGCCCAGCTTGCCGTAGGAAATCACCGCAAAGGCCGGCTCTGCGCGATGTCGGCGCGCGACGGTCTTCCATGCGCTTTCAAGCGTCAGTGCGAGCGTGGCGTCCGCCAGTGCGGACAGGTGATCGGCCAGGCGCTCGACCGTCAGTCGGCCATCGAGGTCGGCCACGAGCAGGCGAAAGACCTGCGCATGGTGGACGTCGCGCAGCAGGTTCATCTGCGCTTCCTGGTCTCCGTCCGTCTCGGCGAGCCTGGCCCGCACGCTGTCGGCCCATCCGATCCAGTCGGGCGTGTTCTCGTTGTCGAACAGCTCGACACGTTCATCGAGCAGTTCGTCGAGCAGGATCGGATGCCGGACCAGGTAATCAGTCGCCCAGCGACTGGCCGCGAGCAGCCGCATGACGCGCTCGAGTGCCGGCGGAAATTGGTTCAGCAGGGAAATATAGGTGCTGCGCCCGGCGATGACGTCGACCAGTTGCGCGAAGCGCGCGAACAGCTCGTCCGGCCCGATGTCGTGCGACGCCCCGGATCCCCGCGCGCGCTCGGTGGCAGCCTTCAGTCCGGACTTGAGAAGGCGCTCGATGCGCGTCCGCGTCGCCTCGTTGGCCACCTGGACCCGACGTGAAGCGAGGACACCGCGCAGTCGCTGCGCCGTCGCGGCGGAATCGGCGTAGCCCATCGATTGCAGGTGTTCTCTCAGAGCGGTGTCATCGACCATGCTGTCCGCCGGCCCGGACGGCAGGGGCAGTAGCGACGGATCCACATCGGGCTCGACGAACACCGCATCGAACGCGCCCGCGACGCAGTCCTGGGTGGCGCGAAACGCCGCAACCAGCGCAGCGGCATTGCGCACCCCGAGCAGCGCGGCGACGCGTTCACGCGCCTCGGCATCGACCGGCAACACATGAGTCTGCGCGTCATCGACGTATTGCAGGGCGTGTTCCAGGTCGCGCAGGAACTCGTAGCACGCCGCGAGCCGGGTGCTCGTGTCGCGCGGCAGCGATCCGAGCTCCGCGAGGCATGCAAGCGTCGCCAGCGTCGAGCGCGAGCGCAGGCGCGGCTCCCGCCCGCCACGGATCACCTGGAAGGTCTGCGCGAGAAACTCGATCTCGCGGATGCCGCCGCGCCCGAGCTTGACGTTGTCACCGCGGTCATCGCGTCCGGCATTGCGCCGTCCGCTCTCGGCGCGGATCAGCGCATGCAGTTCGCGCAGCGAGGCGATCGCGCCGTAGTCAAGGTACTTGCGGAACACGAACGGCCGCACGATGTCCTCGAGCGCCAGACGCTGCGCAGCAAACTGTTCGGCCGTGGCGAACACGGGCGACGAGACGATACGTCCCTTCAGCCACGCGAACCGCTCCCATTCGCGGCCCAGCGCCACCAGATACTCCTCCAGCATCGCCGTCGAAACCACCAGCGGGCCCGAGTCGCCATTCGGTCGCAGCCGCATGTCGACGCGAAACACGAAGCCGTGCTCGGTGACGTCGGCCAGCGCCGCGATGATTCGCCGGCCGAGGCGCTCGAAGAACTCGTGATTGGTCAGCGGACGCGTGGCGGCTTCGTAGCGACCCTGCGCGCGCGTCGTGCCGTCCTCGTCGTAGACGAACACCAGGTCGATGTCGGACGACACATTGAGTTCGGCGCCGCCGAGCTTGCCCATGCCCACGATCAGCAGGTCCTGCGGGGTCCCGTCGGCGCCGACGGGCACGCCATGGACCTCCGCCAGTTCGTGGGCGTGCAGTGAAACGGCTGCCTGCAGGGCCACTTCAGCCAGCGCCGTCGTTGTGCGCACGACCTCGTCGAGTCCGGCCGCTCCGGTCGCATCGCGCGCGATCAGAGACAGCATCACCTGGCGGCGCAGTCGTCGCAAGCGTCACCGATAGCGCGGCGGCACTTGCCGGCATGCCTGGCGTTGCCTCGAGGAAGGCACGCATGCGCGGCGCCGACCATGGCTCCATCGCCAGGGCACGCAAACGCTCGAAGCGCGCTTCGGGCGTGCTGGCGGGCCCGAGCCTCGGCGTCGAGTGCGCGCTGCACGTAGCGAGAGAGCGACGGAACGTCTTCCAGCACGGCGGGCGTTCCACGCCAGTCGGCGTCAGCGTTGGGTGTCAGGGGAGTCACGTTGCTTCGCCGAAGTCAGAGGCGCAGACCCGGCTGGCTGGGGCCGCTGTGATAGAGTGAACTTGCCCGTTCCGCGTGGCGCGCTGCGCATGGCGCGTGGCAGCCCGCCTGAGTATCGCGCCACCGCCGATTGTAGTTTCAACGATGATGAGCCGCTCTGTTTTCCGCCGGCCGGCTCCGAAACGATCGCGCCGTCGCACTGCCTCCCCACTGAATCACCGTGACTCCGCCGTCTGACCGTCCGCCCACTCTTGCACGCGAACTCGGCGCGCGCGCGCAGGCGATCGAGCACGCGCTCGAACACGCGGTTACGGAGCAGATCGAGCACGGCCTGCATGTCGCTGAAGAGTCGATCGCGCGCCGCTTCGGCGCCGGCGCGGTCGACGCGTTCCGCCTGACGCTGCGGGCGATCGGCTGGCTCGTCGTCATCGCGTTCTTTGCTGCGGGCCTGACGATGCTCGCGGCACGTTACTGGCTGCTGCCGCGCGCCAACGACTGGCGTCCCCAGATCGAAGGCATCGCCAGTCGCGCGCTGCAGGCTCCGGTGCGCATCGGCCGCATCGAGGCATCCTGGAAAGGCCTCAATCCCGTGCTCGCGCTCAGTGACGTCGCGATCACCGGCCAGGGCGGCGCGGCCGTGCTGTCGTTGCCTCGCATCGAGGGAACGCTGTCATGGACCAGCGTTCCGGCGCTGGAGCCCCGCTTCTCGCGTCTGCGCATCTACGCACCCGAGCTGGCGGTGACCTTGCTCGATGCGGGTCGCGTGTCGGTGGCGGGTTTCATCATCGATCCGGCAGAGGCAGGCGGCGACGGCAAGGCCTTCGACTGGCTGCTGGCCCAGGACGGCGTCGTGATCCGCGACGCGCGCGTGCTCCTGCGCGACGAGCGCGGTGGAAAGTCGCGCGAGATCGTGTTCTCGGACGCCGATCTTCTGCTCGATACCGGCCTGGGAACCACGCGTTTCGGGCTGCAGCTGGCACCACCTCCCGCTATCGCGGCAGCCATCGACCTGCGGGGCGAATTCAATCGGCCGACCTTTGGTCGGCTGTCGGACCTCAAGCGCTGGCGCGGTGAGCTCTTCGCGCAGGTCGATTACGTCGATCTGGCACAGGTCAACGACTGGGTGCACGCGCCACTCGATGTACGCCGCGCGCAGGGTGCGCTGCGCACCTGGATCCGGGTCGATGCGACGGAGGTGGTCAGTGCAATCGCCGACCTGGCCCTGACCAATGTCGACGCCCGACTGGCGAAGGACCTGCAGTCGCTGCAGTTGAGTTCGTTCCAGGGGCGGGTAACGCAGAAGCGCTGGGGCGACGAGGCGCACGGCGGGCTGCAGTACGGTCTTGTCGGCGTGACGTTCGTGCTTGCGAACGGCGTGAACTTTCCGCCCCTCGACCTGGCGTATCGCGCTACCCGCTCGGACACCGGCCCGCGGCACGTCGAGCTCGAAGGCGCCCGTGTCGACCTGACGGGCGTGGCGGCGATCGCGACCCATCTGCCGCTCGGTCGCGAGCTGCTGGACGCGATCTCGCGTTATGCGCCAACCGGCCGGCTGGCGGATTTCTCGCTGCAATGGGACGGTGACGAACCGCGCTTGGCGACGCTGGCTGCGAAGGTCCGGTTTGAGGAACTTTCGGTCGCCGCGCAGCCGGCGAGATCCGATGCGCCCGATGCTGCGCAGACGCCTGGGTTTGAGCGGCTCAGTGGCATCGTGCAACTCGACCGGGGCGCGGGCTCGCTGCAACTGACCTCGCGCGACGCCGCGCTTGTGTTTCCGGGCGTCTTCCGCGAGCCACGCATCCCGTTGAAGCAGCTGACCGCCGACCTGCGCTGGAAGTCAGGCGATGTGCCGGAACTGAAGATTGCCCAGTTGATCCTGTCGAACGCGGATCTCGACGTGTCCGCCTCCGGGACATGGCGCGCACCGGCCGCGGGCACCGAAGGACCGGGCACGGCCGATCTCTCGGCCCGCATCGCGCGGCTCGACGTCCGCAATGCCCATCGCTATGTCCCGCTGTCGGCCGGTGAGGGAACCCTGTCGTGGCTCGAGCACGCGCTGCGCGAGGGCCAGCTGGCCGACGGAACGCTGCGATTGCGGGGCGATCTCGCGAAATTTCCGTATGCGACGCCCACGACGGGCGAATTCAGGGCCGTGGCCCGCTTGCGCGGCGTGGTGCTGGACGTTGCTCCCGCGACAGGCCCCAATGGTGAGCGCACACCAGGCAAGCCGTGGCCGTTGATCCGCGACATCGACGGCGAACTCGTGTTCGAGCGGCAGGGGATGACCTTCAATGCACAACGCGGCACGATCGGCGGCGCTCGCATCACGGGCACCACCGCGCGCATCCCCGATCTCTCGCGCAATGCAGCGCTGGAGGTACGTGGGCAGGTCGACGGCACGCTTGCCGGAATCGTGGACTACGTGAACTCGAGCCCTGTGGCCGGCCTGATCGGCGACATCACACGCGGTGCCGAAGCGAAGGGCACCGCGAAGGTCGAGCTGAAGCTCGACGTCCCGCTGGCGCGCGGGGGTGATACGCGCGTGACGGGCACCGTGCAGTTGCAGAACAATGACCTGACACTCCCGGACGTGCCGCCTTTCACGCGCGCGAACGGAACTCTCGCTTTCAGCGAGCGCGGCGTGCGCTTCAACAATCTCGCGGCGGGTTTCCTGGGTGGACAGGCGCGGCTCGATGCCAGCACGCGAAACGACGGCACGGTCGTCGTCAGCGCGACCGGTACGGCGACACCGGCAGGACTGCGGCGCGCTATCGAGGTCGACATGGTCCAGCGCATCCTGGATCGCACGCAGGGCAGCGTGCGCTACAGCGCCAGCCTGACGGCCCAGCGTGGCGCGATGACACTGCAGGCCGACAGCGATCTGCTTGGCCTGACGATGGACGGGATCGCTCCACTGCGCAAGACCGCTGGCGAGGCACTACCGCTGCGGTTCGAGAAGTCGACTAGCGGCACGCAGGATGAATTGCGCATCACGGCAGGACGCGTGGTGGGTGTGCACCTCGAGCGCCGCCGGGTCGAAGAGAGGATGCAGCTGGAGCGCGGTGTCATTTCGCTGAACGAGCCTGCCAATGCGCCCGAGCGCGGTCTGCTGGTGCTCGTCGCCCTGCCTCGCATCGACGTGGAGGCCTGGGCCGACTGGCTCGGTATCGGGGTGGAGCCGACTGCGCCGCGTGCGCCCGGGGCGGCCGAAGGCGGCGACATGCGCATCGATTACATCGCCCTGCGTACACCCGAGCTCATCCTCAGCAATCGCAGCTTCCGCAACGTGACGCTGGGGGCCACCCGCACAGACGCCGGCGGCTATGACATGAACCTGGTGTCGGACGGCGCGGCCGGTTACATCGGCTGGCGCCCGGGCGCGAAAGGCAGCAGTGGCGGCGCAGGCCTCGGACTCGTTTCGGCGCGACTGTCGAGGCTCCACATCGCCGGTAGCAGGAAGGCCGACGTCGTCGATGTGCTGCGGGCGCCGGCACGCCGCCTTCCCGCCCTCGAGGTCGCTGTCGAAAACTTCGAGCTCGGTGAAATGAAGCTCGGCCACCTCGAACTCACCGCGGCGAACGTCGGGACGGGCAACGCGGCGGCATGGAAGGTCAGTCGGCTCGACCTCGTCAATCCGGACATGAAGCTCGCCGCGAGCGGCGAGTGGTTGCCCGGCCCCACGGGCGCGCTGCGGACGCAGGTCCGGTTCGCGTTCGATGCAAGCGACGCGGGTGCCACCCTGGGCCGCTTCGGCATTCCCGGTGCGATCGCACGCGGGCACGGCAAGCTGGAGGGCAATCTCGAGTGGATCGGCTCGCCCCTCGAGATCGATTACCCGACGCTGGCCGGTGCGCTAAGCCTGCGCGCCGAGGACGGCCGCTTCCTGAAGGTCGATACGCGTGGCGCCGGCCGCCTGCTGATGCTGCTGTCGTTGCAGTCGCTGTCACAGACGCTGATGACCGACACGCGCGAGAGCTTTGGCGAGGGCTTCGCATTCAGTTCGATTCGCTCTGATGCCACGATTGCGCGCGGCGTCATCTCCACGCAGGACTTCCGCATGGCCGGGACAGGTGCCGCTGCGCTGATGTCCGGCACGGTGAATCTCACCAACGAAACCCAGCAGCTGCATCTGATCGTGCTGCCCGAGATCGATGCGTCGACGGCCGCACTGGCCGTTGCCGCGGTCAACCCGATCATCGGCCTGGGTGCGCTGCTGGCCAACACGGTCCTCAAGGGGACACTGTCCAAGGCCTTCGCCCTCGAGTACGACATCAGCGGCACCTGGAACGACCCGATCGTCGTGCGACGCGGCCGCATCACTTCCAACACAGCGGAGCAGCCCCGATGAGTGTTGAAGCCTCAGCTTCCCGCCCCGTGCGGGTCGCCGCCGTGCAAATGGTCTCGGCCGCGCGGCTCGACACCAACCTCGCCACTGCGGAGACGCTGATCGCCGAGGCCGCGGCCACCGGCGCCCAGCTGATCGCGCTGCCGGAGTACTTCTGCCTGATGGGCATGAAGGACACCGACAAGGTCGCCGTGCGCGAGCGCCTCGGACGCGGACCGATCCAGGAGTTCCTCGCCGCGCAGGCGCGCAGGCACGGCATCTGGCTGGTCGGCGGAACGCTGCCGCTCGAAGCGCCGGAAGCGGATCGCGTACTGAACACGACCCTGGTGTTCGACCCGCACGGCGAACGCGTGGCGCGTTACGACAAGGTACATCTGTTCCGCTTCACGCGCGGCGTCGAAAGCTATGACGAAGCCGTCACCATCGCACCCGGCGGCGAGGTCGCGACGTTCACGCTGGAACCCAAAGACGGCCCGATGCTGAAGGTCGGGCTGTCGATCTGTTACGACCTGCGGTTTCCCGAGCTTTACCGCGCGATGGGCGCGCCCGATCTCATCCTGGTGCCGGCGGCTTTCACGGCGACGACCGGACATGCCCACTGGGAGGTGCTGCTGCGGGCACGGGCGATCGAGAACCTCGCTTACGTGCTTGCGCCAGCGCAAGGCGGCCGCCACGAGAACGGCCGCGCCACGTTCGGCCATTCGATGCTGATCGACCCCTGGGGTGAAGTCATCGCGAATCGCCCTGACGGCGCCGGGGTTGTCTTCGGGGACATCGACCCGCAGGTGATCGCCCGTTGCCGAAGCTCGCTGCCCGCGCTCACTCATCGGGTGATGTGATCCCATTGACAGCCGATACACTGCGCGCCTGCCCAAGGTCCCTCACACGATGAAGCCTTCCGATCCCGCTCTCGACCGCCTGGCCACCGCCCGGCGCCTGCTGCTCGACCCGTACGAACTCGACGAAGCCCGCCTGCAGAAGGTGCTGGCGACGATCTTCGAGCACCGTGCCGACTTCGCCGACCTTTACTTCCAGTACACGCGCAGCGAATCGTTTTCGCTGGAAGAGGGCATCGTCAAGAGCGGCAGCTTCGACATCGAGCAGGGCGTCGGCGTCCGCGCCGTGGCCGGTGACAAGACCGCCTTTGCCTACTCGGACGACATTTCGATCGACTCGCTGACCGAAGCGGCGGTCGCCGCCCGTGCGATTGCGCGCCAGGGCAGCGGACGCGTGCGCGTTGCGGCACGGATTGCGCCGCGGCCGCAGGCGGCGCTCTACGGCACCGATGACCCCGTCGCCTCGCTCGACGCGGCCGAGAAGATCCGCATGCTCGAACGCATCGAGCACCATGCGCGCGCGCGCGACCCGCGCGTCAAGCAGGTGATGGCGAACATCGGCGCGGACTATGACGTCGTACTGGTCGCGCGCAGTGACGGCGTGCTCGCCGCCGATGTGCGTCCGCTGGTCTACCTTTCGGTCACCACGATCGTGGAAGCCGACGGCCACCGCGAGCAGGGCTTCGCGGGCGGCGGCGGGCGGCATGACCTGGCGTACTACACGGAGGAGCGTCTGGCCGACTATGCGCACCGCGCGGTGGACCAGGCCCTGGTGAACCTGTCGGCACGACCGACGCCCGCCGGCGTGATGCCGGTCGTGCTCGGCCCCGGCTGGCCCGGCATCCTGCTGCACGAGGCGGTCGGCCATGGCCTCGAGGGCGACTTCAATCGCAAGGGGTCGAGCGCTTTCGCAGGGCGCGTCGGCGAGCGTGTCGCCTCGAAGGGCGTCACCGTCATCGACGACGGCACGCTGCCGGACCGCCGCGGCTCGCTCAACATCGACGACGAAGGCAATCCGACCCAGCGCACGGTGATGATCGAAGACGGCATCCTGCGCGGCTACATCCAGGACACGCTCAACGCGCGCCTGATGAAAGTGGCGCCCACCGGCAACGGACGGCGCGAGTCGTTCGCACACCTGCCGATGCCGCGCATGACGAACACCTACATGCTCGGCGGCAAGGATGACCCGGCCGAAATCATCCGCTCGGTGAAGAAGGGCCTGTACGCCAGCAACTTCCGCGGCGGCCAGGTCGACATCACGAACGGCAAGTTCGTCTTCTGCATGGCCGAGGCCTACCTCATCGAAAACGGCACGATCACAGCACCGGTCAAGGGCGCCACGCTGATCGGCAACGGCCCGGACGCGCTGACGCGCGTCACGATGATCGGCAACGACATGGCGCTCGACCCCGGCATCGGCACCTGCGGCAAGGACGGCCAGAGCGTGCCGGTCGGCGTCGGGCAGCCGACGCTGCGGATCGAAGGGCTCACTGTCGGCGGAACTGCGTAGCGCCGCGCAAGCGTGTTTGCGCTTTGATGCAGTACGTTGGCGCTGCGCGAAACCGATCACCTTCCGTCGACGAACGACCGCTCCCGGCGCGGGGCCGCCGTACTTTCTTTGCTTCGCCAAAGAAAGTAGGCAAAGAAAGGCGACCGCACGAGGCCGACCTCCGCTGACGCTCCGGCTTCCCTTGCGCTGCAGGGCGTCGGCGGGCCGTGCGCGAAACTCGCCCGATCACGCTGCGCGTGCCACGGGCTCAGACACGCGCCCGGCACAGCCCCGCTGCCGCCCCGCACCGCCGCGGCGTCCCCGAGCGGACCAACCCTGTCGCCGTGCCGACGCTGCCAAACGCGACTCAGTTGGATGCCTTCGAAGGCGCCGAGCAGCGCAGGGGGCGCGGGGGTCTTTGAGGGCCTGCCTGTCTGAGCGCCCATCGGGCGCGAGTTTGCAGGCCCGCCCGCGCCCCGAGCAGCACAGGGCACCCGCAGGGCGCCTTCGCAGGCGCGGCTTTCTTTGGTTACTTTCTTTGCCAAGACAAAGAAAGTAACGGGCCGCGCGGCCCTGAAGCGCGCCGTGGCAGGCAGACAAGGCAGACTCGCATTGAAAGTTGACGCGCCGCCGCTTGGCATAATCTCCACACAACGACAACAAATCTTTGGGGAAAGTTTCTGAAGTTCCTGCCGCCAATCGTGTGGCTGACGCGCCTGCTCGTCGGCGCGTATCCGCGCTGGATCGGCTCTGCACCTACAGCGGCGCAGCGCATCTACTTCGGCAATCACACCAGCCACATGGACACGGTGGTGCTGTGGGCTGCATTGCCGGAAGAACTGCGTTCCAACACGCGACCGGTGGCGGCGAAGGACTACTGGGACAAGCCGGGCATCCGCGGCGCCATTGCGCGCGATGAGTTGAATGTCGTCATGGTCGATCGCAGCCGCGAGGACCCGAACGCGGACCCGCTCGAGCCGTTGCGCGATGCGCTCGAGCACGGTTTTTCGCTGATCATCTTTCCGGAGGGCACGCGCAGCGCGCAGCCGCTGCCCGGACCGTTCAAGAGCGGGCTCTTCCACCTCGCCAGCGAGTTTCCGCCGGTCGAGCTGATCCCGGTGTACATCGAGAACCTCCATCGCAGCATGCCCAAGGGCGCCTTGCTGCCGGTGCCGATCATCTGCACCGTACGTTTCGGCGCGGCGCTGGCACTCGGTTCGGGCGAGGACAAGGACGTATTCCTGGAGCGGGCGCGTGCCGCCGTGATCCGACTCGCCAGCTGATGAACCTGACCCAACAGGAAACGTTTCTCGCCGTGTTCGGCTCGGTGGCCCTGCTCTCTGCCATGGCGACGGGCATCGGGCAGTGGGCGCTGCATCGGACCCACGATCCCGCGCGGCTGGCACGACTCGGCGTGCTGAACTCCCGCATCCGGGCGTCGTGGTCGGTGCTGGCGGTGTTCACGATCGCCTTCGCCCTCGGCCCCATCGCGCTGCTGGTGGTGTTCGCGCTGGCCTCGTTTTTCGCGTTGCGCGAATTCGTGTCGCTGACGCCGATCAAGTCCTCGGACCACTGGGCGCTGGTCGTCGCGTTCTATCTGGTGATTCCGGCGCAATACATCCTGCTCGGATTCGGCCGCGCCAGCGTGTTCGCGACCTTCATCCCCGTCTACGTGTTCCTGCTTTTGCCGGTCGTCGTGGCCATCCGTCAGGACAACGAGCGTTTCCTCGAACGCATCGCCAAGGTGCAATGGGGACTGATGATCAGCGTCTATTGCATCAGCCACGCGCCGGCGATTGCGACGCTGCCGATCCGGGGCTATGAAGGACGCGGGCCGCTGCTGCTGCTGTTCTTCCTGCTGGTTCTTTTTCTCACCGACGTGCTGCAGATCGTCTTCAGCGCCGCGCTCGGCGGCCGGGCCCTCCGATCCAATCCGAACAAGACCGTGAACGGTGTGCTGGCAGGCAGCGCCTGCGGCGCGCTGGTCGGCACGCGGCCTGTGGTGGATCACTCCGTTCACCTGGTGGCAGGCGCTCGTCATGTCGCTGGTCATCGTCGGCACCGGTTACCTCGGCTCCGTGGTACTGGCCGCGGTCAAGCAGAGCCTCGGCGCGCGCCAGTGGGACACCGAGTTCGAATTGACGCGCGGCGTACTCGAACGTCTCGACGCCCTCACCTTCGCGGCGCCGCTCTTCTGGCAGATCACGCGCTATTTCTGGGTCATCCGCGCCGATGTCTGACCGGCGTCAAACGCGACCGGCTTGCAGGCGGGCGCCATCCTCGGGTATCTTGCGGCTTCGCGCCGCGCATTCGTGGCGCGAACTGACGATGAACCCGACCGCGCGCTTCTATTTCTTTTATTTCTTTGCCTTTCCCCGCCTGGCGGAGAGAGTCGAACGGCGCGCGTAACGAAAACACCGAATCGACCCGAACCGCCAGGCCCAAACACCTGGCGGTTTTTTTTCGCCAGGTGGCCCGGCCGAGAGACGCCGAGGAACCACGATGGACGGAGCACGAACCATGCGTTACATGACCGATGACCTGCGAATCCGCGAGATCAAGGAACTCTCGCCACCCGCACACCTGATCCGCGAGTTTCCGTGCGAAGACGTCGCCTCGGTCACCGTGCACGAGAGCCGGCAGGCGATCCACCGCATCCTGCACGGCATGGACGACCGGCTCGTCGTCGTCATCGGTCCGTGCTCGATCCACGATCCCTCGGCCGCGCTCGATTACGCACGCAAGCTGAAGGCCGAGCGTGATCGCCTCGCGGCCGACCTCGAGATCGTCATGCGCGTGTACTTCGAGAAGCCGCGCACGACCGTCGGCTGGAAGGGACTGATCAACGACCCCGACATGGACGGCAGCTTCCGCATCAACCACGGCCTGCGCGTCGCGCGCGAGCTGCTCATGGAGATCAACGCAGCCGGCCTGCCCGCCGGCTGCGAGTACCTCGACATGATCACGCCGCAGTACATCGCCGACTTCGTCGCCTGGGGCGCGATCGGTGCGCGCACCACCGAAAGCCAGGTGCACCGCGAACTGGCTTCCGGCCTGTCCTGTCCGGTCGGCTTCAAGAACGGCACCGACGGCAACATCAGGATCGCGTCCGATGCGATCAAGGCCGCGCAGCAGCCGCATCATTTCCTGTCGGTCACCAAGGGCGGGCACTCGGCCATCGTCTCGACCAAGGGTAACGAGGACTGCCACATCATCCTGCGCGGCGGCAGGACTCCGAACTTCGATGCGGCGAGCGTTGAGGCCGCGTGCACCGAGCTGGGCAAGTCAGGCCTCGCGCAGCGTCTGATGATCGACGCCAGCCACGCCAACAGCCAGAAGAACCACGCGAACCAGGTGCCGGTCGCCGAGAACATCGCCCAGCAGCTTGCCTCAGGCGACACCCGCATCATCGGCGTGATGATCGAAAGCCACCTGGTGGCCGGGCGCCAGGATCTGGTCCCGGGCAAGCCGCTGACCTACGGCCAGTCGGTCACCGACGGCTGCATCGGCTGGGACGACAGCGTCAAGGTGCTGGACGTTCTTGCTTCGGCCGTGCGCCAGCGCCGCGGGCACCTGGCCAATGTTCCGGCGAAGTAGGCCGGGCCGTGGGAGGAATTGCGCTTACTTGACGAGATCGCGATACGCGTGCCAGCTCGCGTGCCCCAGCAGCGGGAACACGATCACCATACCCAGCATCAGCGTCGCAAATCCGATGGCAGTCAGCAACGCGATGAGCACGGCCCACACCAACGTCGCCCCCGGATTCGCGAGGCAGGCACGCAGACTCGTCAGCGCCGCGGTGACGACATCGACCTCACGGTCGAGCAGCATTGGCGCGGTCACGACTCCGAACACGAATACCGTCAGCGCGAAGATGCCGCCCACGGCGAAATACACGAACAACAGCGGCAAATAGCGGCCTGAGAACAGGATGTCCGACATCAGCGACGCGAGGTCCGTCACCTGGCCGCCGTAAGACAGCGCGAAAAGTATCGCGGCCAGCCGCTCCCACACGATCAGGGCGAGCGTCAGCGCGAGTCCCCAGAGCGCGATCGACCCGGAATTGCGCCTCCACGCGAAGGCCGCCTCCGCGCCGTCGACCGGCTGCCCCTGCTCGATCTGCTGCGACAGCGCATAGAACACGATGGCGACGAAGGGCGCGACGAGCAGGAAGCCGCCGACCAGCGCCGGCACCAGATAGGTGGAGCGCCAGGCCACCATCAGCAGCGCAAAGCCGAAGGCCGCCGCCCAGGCGCCGTAGATCAGGCTCGGTGCCGCCGCCTTCCTGAAGTCCGCCCAACCGCGCTGCAACCAGACCAGCGGCCGGCCGTTTTCGACCTTGCGCACTTCCGGGATTCCGTCGTCCCGGCGATCGATTGCATGTTCCATCTCAACTCCCAAGTGTGTTGCTCCCTGGCGCTGCCCGCGGTCCCTTCCGGAGGGAAGTCGCCCGCGTTCGGCTGGCCGGTTCGCGTGCGCTAGTGCGGCTGAACCGGCGCCACGACCGGCTGTTCAAAGAACGTATCACGCGTCAGGTGTGTGTAGCCAGCCTCGATCGCGCCGATTCCCAGCAGCACCAGCAGCAGCGCCGGCGGCAGGACGATCACATAGACCAGCGCCAGGCGTTCCCACTTCATGTGCATGAAGACCGCCACGATGAGCCCGGCCTTCATCAACATGAAGACGATGATCAGCGTCCACCGCAGCAGTCCCTGCACATGGAAAAAATCGACCATGTAGGAGGCGATGCTGAGGACGAACAGCAAGGCCCAGATCTTGAAGTAGACCCCGAGCGGGTGCTGCTGGCCCTGCTCATGAGTCGCGGCAGCCGCATGTGCCCCGTCGCCGTGTGCCGCGTGATGTCCGCCTGCATGTTCCACGTGTTGGCCCTCCGCAATCGAAACCGGACTACCAGAGATAGAAGAACGCGAAAATGAAGACCCAGACCAGGTCGACGAAGTGCCAGTAAAGCCCCATCGTCTCGACGATTTCGTAGTTGCCGCGCCGTCCGGTCAGGAATCCATGTCGCTGATGATCGAGGTCGCCGCGCCAGACCTTGGTCGCGACGATGATGAGGAAGATGACGCCGATCGTCACGTGCGTGCCGTGGAAACCGGTGATCATGAAGAACGCCGATCCGAACTGCGCCGCGCCCCACGGATTGCCCCAGGGCCGGACGCCTTCCGAGATCAGCTTGGTCCATTCGAACGCCTGCATGCCGACGAAGGTCGCGCCGAGCACGGCAGTGGCAAGCAACAGCCAGAATGTCGTCTTGCGATCCTTGCGGTAGCCGTAGTTGACCGCCAGTGCCATCGTCCCGCTGCTGCTGATGAGCACGAAGGTCATGATCGCGATCAGCAGCAGCGGCACGTTCCTGCCGAACAACTCGAGCGAGAAGACCTGGCTGGGGTTGGGCCAGGGCACGGTCGTCGAGCCGCGCACCGTCATGTAGGCGATCAGGAAGCTGCCGAAGATGAACGTGTCGCTGACGAGAAAGATCCACATCATCGGCTTGCCCCAGGGGACGCCCTTGAAGGCGCGCTGATCCGAGGAGAAGTCTTCGACGACGCCCTGCAGTCCTTGTGACGGCGCCAGGGACGCTGCGGTACTGGCTTCGTGCGGCGGCATGGGTTCGATCTCCCTAGCGATTGCGGAACACGGACTGCATCAGAGCGATACCGAGGGCGTGCAGATCGCGAGCCCGAGGTAGTTCGACACCAGCACGGCAAACAGCACGACCCAGACCACGAGCAGGAAATGCCAGTACATGGCGCACAGTTCGACTCCGAGCCGGATCCGGGGAAGGTCGGCGCCGCGCCGGGCCCGGGCCGAGGTCCTGACCCAGGCGACCAGCCCGCCCAGCACATGCAAGCCATGCACCGCCGTCAGCACGTAGAAGAATCCGGTGGCGGCACTCGTTGCTATGAAGTAGCCGGCGTCGCTCAACTGCTTCCAGACCCACAGCTGACCCGCAAGGAAACCGAAGCTCAGCACCCCGCTCACGAGCAGGCCCGTCCGCACCGACGGCAGGTTCCCGCGGCGGGCCGCGAAGACCGTCCACTCCATCGCAACGCTGGCCACGACCAGGACCGCCGTGTTGAACACCAGCAGCCGCGGCTGCGGCAGCGGGTTCCAGTCGAGAAACGTGATGCGCATCGCGTAGGCGCTGATGAACAGCGCAAAGAGCGACGTCGCGACACCCAGGAACACGATCAGCGCCGTCTTGGCCGTGGGCCGCGACAGCACACCGATGCGCATGTCGCCGCGCCGGGCCCTCCGCGACCCAGGGCTGCACGTTGACGGTCTGCCGGAACAGCCACCACAGGATTGCGCCCATCAGCAGCGCGAGGAAGACCAGCGTGATCGTCACGGTCGGGTCCCTAGGATGCCTTGATCCAGTTGCCGGCCGCGACGTCCTTGGGCGCGACGTTCTGCGGAATGAAGTCTTCCTTGATGCCGGGCACGCTGTAGTCGTAGGCCCAGCGGTAGACCGACCGGCAGTTCCTTGCCGAAATTGCCGTGGACCGGGGGTGTTTCGGGCGTCTGCCACTCGAGCGTCGTGGCGTTCCACGGGTTGCCTCCCGATGGCCGTCCCTTGAAGTAGCTCGTGATGAGGTTGTACAGAAACAGCATCTGCGCGGCGCCGACGATCAGCGCCGCGATGGTGATCGCCTCGTTCAGGGTCTGCGCGGACGCCGGGATGAAGTTCGTGCCCTCGATCGCGTAATAGCGGCGCGGCACGCCCATGAACCCCAGGTAATGCATCGGGTAATAGATCGCGTAGCTGCCGACGAACGTGATCCAGAAGTGAATGTGCCCAAGCGTGTCGTTGAGCATGCGCCCGGTGATCTTCGGGTACCAGTGATAGATGGCACCGAAGACGACCATGATCGGCGCGATCGCCATCACCATGTGGAAGTGCGCCACGACGAACATCGTGTCCGACAGCGGCAGGTCGATCGTGACGTTGCCCAGGAAGAGCCCGGTCAGGCCGCCATTGACGAAGGTGAAGATGAAGCCGATCGCGAACAGCATCGGTACGGTCAGGTGGATGTTGCCGCGCCACAGCGTCAGCACCCAGTTGTAGACCTTGATCGCGGTCGGGATCGCAATGATCAGCGTCGTCGTGGCGAAGAAGAAACCCAGGTACGGATTCATGCCGCTGACATACATGTGGTGCGCCCACACGATGAACGAGAGCCACCGATGATCAGGATCGCCCACACCATCATCCGATAGCCGAAGATGTTCTTGCGTGCATGCACGCTGATCAGGTCGGAGACGATGCCGAATGCGGGCAGCGCAACGATGTAGACCTCGGGATGTCCGAAGAACCAGAACAGGTGCTGGAACAGGATCGGGCTGCCGCCCGCATGGTCGAGCTGCTGGCCCTTCGAGACCATCGCCGGCATGAAGAAGCTGGTGCCGAGCGTCAGGTCGAGCGTCATCATGATCGCGCTGACGAACAGCGCCGGAAACGCCAGCAGCGCGAGGATCGTCGCCATGAAGATGCCCCAGATCGTCAGCGGCAGCCGCATCATCGTCATGCCGCGCGTGCGGGCCTGCAGCACCGTCACGACGTAGTTCAGCCCGCCCATCGTGAAGCCGATGATGAAAAACGCCAGCGAGACCAGCATCAGGATGATGCCCCAGGTGGATCCCGGCGTGCCGTCCAGGATGGCCTGCGGCGGATACAGCGTCCAGCCGGCGCCGGTCGGGCCCGCCGGGAACGAAGAAGCTCGCGACCAGCAGCAGCACCGCGAACAGGTAGATCCAGTAGGACAGCATGTTCACGTACGGGAACACCATGTCGCGCGCCCCCACCATCAACGGGATCAGGTAGTTGCCGAAACCGCCGAGGAACAGTGCTGTCAGCAGGTAGATGACCATGATCATCCCGTGCATGCTGACGAACTGCAGGTAATTGGAGGGATTGATGAACGAGAACTGGTTCGGCCACGCGAGTTGCAACCGCATCAGCCACGACAACACCAGTGCGACCAGCCCGATGCCGATGGCGGTGCATGCGTACTGCACGGCGATGATCTTGGCATCCTGACTGAAGACGTAGCGCCCGAGCCAGGTCTTCGGATGGTAGAGCTCGACTTCCCCCACCTCTGCGGGCGGTGCAAAGTCCGATTCCTCGTGGGCAACGTGGGCTGACATCGGCTTTCCTGTTCGCGTTTCGGGCTCGTTCCAGCCCCGTTTCAGTTGCGTGGCGGGCGCAGTAGGGTCAACGACCCTTCGCGCCCTTGGTCGGTCGATCCTTCAGTGTGTCAATGTAGGCAACGAGATCGTGGATCGCCTGATCGCTGGTGAGTCCGGCGGCGAACAGCGCCATCTGGGCTCCATAAAGGTCCTGCGGGTGCGCGCCCCGCGCGCCGTCCCGGAAATTCTTGATCTGGGTGACGACATACCAGTCGCTCATCCCCTTCAGGCGCGGCGCGTTCGTCGCCTGGATGCCGCGGCCGTCTGCACCATGGCATGCGCCGCAGGTCACGAAGCGCTCCTGACCGTGAGCCGGATTGCCTTTCACCGTCACAGGGGACGGGTTGTCCGGCAGCGTTGCGATGTATGCCACGACATTGTCGATCGCGGCTTCGTCGGCGAGCGTGGCTGCCATCGGCGCCATGATCTTGCCGAAGGCATCCTTGTCGCTCGCCCCACGCGCACCCTGCTTGTAGCTCGCCAGTTGCCGCTTGAGATACCAGCCGGCCTGGCCCGCAAGCTTCGGCGCGTTGAGTTCACGATTGCCTTCGCCCTGTGCGCCGTGACACGCGGAACAGGTCGCGAACAGCACCTGGCCCGCGGCTGCGTCACCGGGGCGCCGCGCCGCCGTCTGCGCGAAGGTTGGCTGGCGCGCGATCCAGGCCTGGTACGGTCCGTCTTCCTCGATGACCATCCGTCCGCGCATCGCAAAGTGGGCAATGCCGCACAGTTCCTCGCACAGCAGATCAAAGTTTCCGGTCCGCGTCGGCGTGAACCAGAGATGAGTGACCATGCCGGGAACGAAGTCCATCTTTACGCGGATCTGCGCAACCGAGAAGTTATGCAGCACGTCATTCGAGCGCAGCAGGACTTTGATCGGCTTGCCCAGTGGCAGGTGCACCTCCGGACTCATCACCACGATGTCGTCCTGGCCGTCGGGATCGTTCGGAGCGATTCCGAGCGGATTTTCGCCGCTGATGTGCTGCGTGCTGACGGCGCCGAGCTTGCCGTCCTTGCCGGGAAAGCGGTACGACCAGTTCCACTGCTGGCCGACGACCTCGACGACCACCGCATCCTTCGGCACATCGACGAACTTGGCCCACACGAAGAGCCCCGGTGCCAGCATTGCAGCCACACCGACCGTGGTCACTGCGAGCAGCCACCATTCGAGCTTCTTGTTTTCCGGTTCGTACTGCGCCCGTGCGCTGGTGCGGTGCCGGTAGCGGAACACCGCATAGGCCATGAACAGGTTGACCAGCACGAAGACGGCGCCGGTCACCCAGAAGGTGATGGATATCGTGTCGTCGATGGCGCTCCAGTTGGACGCGATCGGGGTGAAGTACCACGGGCTCAGAAAATGAAACAGGAGCGAGCCCGCAATCAGTACGACCAAGACGACTGCGATGGCCATGTGCCACCTCGCGTTACGGGTTCGAAGGTCGAGTGCGGAACTGCTCAATGCACTCGTTCGTGCGAAAACGACCGAGCGGACGGTAACGGTAAAACCCGCAATTGCAAACCCCCGCCAACCCGCTCGAGGCGTGCGGCACCGTTGTGCACCGCACGAAGCGCTTCCTGCAAATCGGATTCGCACGCATCAGACGATCGAGCTAGCGGGAGTAGCCGCAGCGGGCGGTGGCAGGGCATACTCGACGTGCCGGCCCTTACCTGCTTGAATAGGAAGCGCGCGGTGCGTGCGAGTCGACACATGCATCTCGACAAGGAGGCAGTATGAAACGGCGTCTGTACGTGGTTCTGCCCGACATGGCCAGCGCGATCCAGACGGCCAATGATTTACTGCTCGCCCGTATCGAAGACCGGCATATGCACTTCCTGGGGAAGAGCGGCATGTCGTTCGGTACGCTGCACGAAGCGAACGTCCTGCAAAAATCCGACGTGCGCCATGCGCTGTTCCTCGGAGCCGGACTCGGCGCCTTGGGTGGCATGTTGCTTGGCGTCTACCTTCGACTTTCACCCATCGGCGACATCACTTTCGGTGCCGGCGCGTTCCTGCTGGCGACGCTGGGGGGAACCGCCTTCGGCGCCTGGACCGCGACCATGATCGGACTGTCGATTCCCAGCGCGGATCTGAAGCCCTTCGAATCCGACATCGAGGCGGGAAAGATCCTGCTGATGGTCGATGTTCCTGTGGCGCGCGTCGAGGAAATCGAGCAGATGCTCGCGCGCAGGCATCCGGAAGCTGTCGACCGGGGCATCGAACCTTCGATACCTGCCTTCCCCTGACCTGTCTGAAGTCGGCTGCAGCACTCGCCTGGCGATGCGCCGGCGCGATCGTCGCGGCACCTGGCAGGACCTGCGGCGGCGACTGTTCGGCGGTTTGTTCCGCTAGTTCGTGACGAGTCTGCGCACCCAAGGGTGCTTGTGCGCCCCGACCCAAACAAGAAAAAGCCCGCACGAAGCGGGCTTTCTGTCTGTAGCGCCAAGCGGGTCAGTGCAACTTGCGGCGGCGGAAGAAGCCAAGGCCGGCAAGCGCGAGTCCGAGCAGAGCGATTGAGGCAGGCTCGGGAACGGCTACGGGGGGATCGACAACTTCCTGCTCGAATCCCGCATACCGGACATTCTGCTGCGAATTGTTGTAGAACGCGAACTGACCATTCGTGAAGGTCGTGTCGTTAATCGTGACGTCCCAGAGCATCGTGGCGCCATCCTTGACCACGATATGGATTTCACCCAGGGTCAGGTTGAAGTCAAGGTGGAAGTCGTACAGCTTGTTGTCCAACCAACCCTTGTCCGAACCGTGGTTCATGGCAAGGACGGTCATGTCACCGAAGTCAACCTCGTTCTCCCAGAACTCCTCCAGCGACAGGTCGGCCAGGCCGTTACCCGTGGCGCCCTCGAACTTCTTGATCGTCATGCCCTCGGCGGCGGTGCGGCCGACATAGCCCTGACTGCCCTGCTTCCAGTCGAACAGGTAGAAGTTGCTTGAGTTCTGATAGCCGAAGGCAAACCCCATGTAGTCGTCATCGCCCCCGGTCTCCAGGACCTGCCAGGAGCCATCGATTGTGTAGCCCCCTTGGTTCACGCCGTTCCGGAAAAACGACGGGTCGGCATTGACGGTCTGTTGGACTGCCGTGTTGCCTCCTTCGAGGACCCAGTTTCCGGCCGGCTGACCACCGGGGAAATCGAGCGTCAACGGTGTCCAGGTCGACAGGTCGATCGGATCCGCAAATGCGCCCGATGTGGCGGCTGCGAGCAGGGCTACCAACGCGAGTTTCCTGAATTTGTGCCTCATAGAGCAGTGTCCCCTTTGGTAAATGTCAGCCGCACAACCCAGAACTCGGCTTACAGGTGCGCGATGGCTGCAAGAAACGCGCCTCGCAGGCATTGCGACTTCGATTCAATGCCTTACAAGAAGTGAGGTCGCAAATGAACGCATGGCTGTAAAGCGGCGCGACAGCGGTGCTCGGATCTGTATGCGGGTTTCCACTGACGCGAGTTCTGCGCGGAGCCGCGGTGCGGTCACGCGGTGCCGAGATCGGAACTGATCCAGTCAGGCGTCATCTTCCGCCGTCCGTCGGCCACGTTTGACGGCGTCGGTCATATCTATCAAAGTGATATCACTTTGATAGGAGGCGCTTCATGCAGCCGATACCCCGTACGCAGGAAATCCAGCGCTCCACGTCGAGCGGCTACACTATGGATTGCCGTTGGCCTGATACTGATCGCGGTCGGGATCTTCCTCGTCGTGCGCCCCGCGGGCCTCATCGGCCTGGCCGCAGGAGTGGTTCTGATCCTCATCGGCGCCTTCGTGCTGGCGGGCCTGTACATGCTGCAGCCGAACGAGGCGGCGATCCTGATGCTGTTCGGCGCCTACACCGGCACCGACCGCACCGAAGGACTGCGCTGGGCCAATCCGTTCTACCGAAAGCAGAAGATCAGCCTGCGCGTGCACAACCTGATGAGCGAGCGGCTGAAGGTCAACGACAAGCGCGGCAACCCTATCGAGATCGCCGCTGCCATCGTCTGGCGCGTGCGCAACACCGCGCAGGCCGTGTTCGATGTCGAGGACTACGACGCAATACGTGCGCGTGCAGGCCGAAGCCGCGGTGCGCCACCTGGCGTCGAGCTACGCCTACGACGAAGGCGAGAACGAGGGATCGGACGAGCCGACGCTGCGCGCCAGCCAGGACCGCGTGACACAGGCGCTGGTCCGCGAACTGGCAGACCGACTCGACCAGGCCGGCATCGCGGTCGAGGACGCCAAGCTCACGCACCTCGCCTATGCGCCCGAGATCGCTCAGGTCATGCTGCGCCGGCAGCAGGCCGAGGCAATCATCGCGGCACGCAGCAAGATCGTGCATGGCGCGGTCAGCATGGTCGAGATGGCGCTCAAGGGACTGTCGGACCGCGACATCGTGCACCTCGATGACGAGCGTCGCGCGGCCATGGTGAGCAACCTGCTCGTCGTGCTGTGCTCGGAAAGCGATGCCCAGCCGGTGATCAATACCGGGCACGCTTTATCAGTAGCACCGCTGGTCGAGCCGCCTGCCCTAGCCCGACATGAGTCCGGCACTGCTGTTGGTGCTCCTGCTCGGCGGCACTCTGGTGCTGCTGCTCGGGGCACTTTCCGCCGTCTTCGGCTGGCTCCCGCTCGTGCCTGCGATCGTGCTGGCCGCGGTCGGCGCCTCGGTGGAGACGTTCGCTGCGCTTGCTTTCGCGCGTAGCCGCTGGAGCCGCAACGCGGCGGGGACGAAGGGACGATGACCCGCCCCGCCTACCAGCACACGCAAGCCGGCTGGCCGATGCGCTTGTCGTTCACCGCGTTCGCGCTGGGCCTGGTCGTCGTGTGCACTTATTCCGACCGCCGGGCCTGGGTCCGGGTTCCCTGTGGGCCATGGTGGTGGGAGCGGCCGTCGCGCTGGCGGCCGGTTGGCTGTGGTCCTCGCTGACGACTCGGATCGACGACAACGTCGCTGCGGTTTCACTTCGGCTTGGGCTGGCCACGGAAGGCCGTGCCCATCGACGACATCGCTGCCGTCGAAGTCACGCGAACGACGTTCTGGGAGGGTTGGGGCGTGCACCGCACGCGCCGCGGCTGGCTTTACAACGTATCCGGCTACGACGCCGTGCTGATCCGCCGCGAGGACGGCTCGTCACTGCTGCTGGGCAGCGATGAACCGCGACGGCTGAAATCTGCGATCGAGCGCGCGCAGGCGTCGCGCCTGACGATGCCGGCGCCGGACAAGAAGGCCTTCCTGCTGCGGATCGATCCCCGCCTGTGGGACGAACTCGAGCGACTTGCGGCGGCCGAGCTACGTTCTGTCAACGCGCAAGTGGAGTTCATATTGCGCGAAGCGCTCGATCACCGCGGCCTGCGGCCGAAACAGGACGCGAGACGCAGGTCCGGACGCTAGAAGCGCGTCCGGACCTGTGTTCCTCTCAGCGGGTGCCGTTCACTTCTGCGTAGAACGCGTCGCTGTTTGGCTTGCGACCGAGAAAGGCCTCGACCAGCGCATGCGGCCGGCGCTGCCCGCCCGAGGCGAGGATCGTCTGCCGATAGCGTTGGCCGACGGCCGGGTTCATCAGCTTGCCGTCGAAGGCAGACAGCATGTCGAGCGCAATGACCTGCGACCACATGTAGCCGTAGTACCCGGCCGCGTAACCGCCGAGCAGGTGACCAAAGCCGGCCGGGAACATCGACCCTTCGACGAAGCCAAGCGGCCCGGCATTCTCGATGGCAATCCACGGCGGCATCGGCGCGCCGGGCTGGCCGGTGTGCAGCCGCATGTCATAGAGCGCGTACTCGCCCTGCCGTGCGAAGAAATTCCCACGACCGAACCTGCGCGCCGCATCGAGCTGCACGATCTGGTCCTTGGTCAGCCGCGGGCAGGTCGGGCAGATCTTGGCAAACAGCGCCAGCGGCTCCTCGCGCCGCGCCCATTCCTCGAACATCTGCGATGGCGCCTCGACGAAGTCGCGCTTCACCGACGTGCCGGACTGGTCCACATAGCGCGTCTTCGACAGAACGCCGTGCAGCACGTGGCCGTATTCGTGCAGCAGGGTCTCGAGTTCATTGTGGTTAAGACCCTTCGCATTGAGGTTGGCCACCAGCACCGAGATCGGCGTGCGATTCGCGAGCGTGGAGACGCCACGCACCGGGAACGCTGCGGCATGGTTGTACTTGCCCTCACGCGGGAAGAGATCGAGGTAGATCCCGCCGACGAAGCCACCGCGCTTGCCATCGGTCAGGCGTTCATACACGTCGTAGTAGCGCACGTCGCCGTGCCAGCGGGGAACGTCGCGTGCAACAAACTCGACGCCGTAGAGCGTGCTCGCGAGCTGCATCGCGTACTGAACGCTCGCTTCAGTTGGGAAATAGGCGCGCAGAGCCTCCTGGTCAATGCTGTAGCGCGCTTTGCGCACACGCTCCTTCAGGTAATTGACATCCCAGCGGTTGAGCTTCGTGTCAGCCAGGGGCGTGCCATCGAGCCTGGCCTTTTCGGCGCGCAATTCGACAAACTCTTTCGCCTGCAGCGGATCCGCCGCTGCCTTCACATTGCCGAGAAATTCGTAGACCGCCGCCGGCGTCAGCGCCATGCGACGCTTCAGCGCATAAGTGGCGAAGTCCGGCTGACCATGCAGTTGCGCCAGCTCGTACCGCAGCTTCAGGGCCTGCTCGAGGATCTGCAGGTTCTTCTCGCCGCCCTCGCGATTCTTCGCTATCCAGACACGCTTGCGCGCATCCGCGTTGGTCGCAAGCTCCAGGAACGGCAGGATCGTCGGGTAATCCATCCCAAGCACGAAGTTGCCCTGGTCATCGCGCTTGCGCGCGGCAATCCAGGCCTCGGGCATACCGGCCGCTTCGGCCGGCGTGATGGTGACCGTCGTGCCGTCCTCGTTGATATTCTTGCTGAACGACAGCGACAGGCGCTCGAGCTCGTCGATGATCTCCTTGGCGCGCTTGCGCTTCTCGGGCGGTAGCGTCGCGCCGCCGTCCTCGAACTTCTCGAACAGGTCCTGTTGATAGACGGTGTCCGTCAGATCCTTCGGCTTGACGGCCTTCACGCGCTGGTACAGCGCGGCGCTCTGGTACAGCTCGGTCTCGAACGGCAGCAGCTTTTCCAGGCAGGCCTGCGCCGCATCGCGCGTGGTCTTATCGGTCGCGACGTTCTGCAGCAGGTAAACCGGGTAGGCGAAGTCGGCGAATCGGATCGACAGCGCGTTCAGTTCGGCGAATACGTTGCCGGCCCCCTTGCGCGCTTCCATTGCCTGCTGCTGCCGGCGAACGGCGGCGAGTTCGCCGTCGCAGCGCGCGGTGATGGTGGCGGCATCGAAGATCGGCAGCAGCGGCCGCTCCGACTGGGCGGCGCGGGCGATCATCGGGGCCACTGACGCGGCGAGCAGGATCGCTGCGGTCGCGTTTAGGGTCTTGAACTTCATGGGTTCCTTCCGGGAAATCAGCTGCGGCTCGCAGCGAAGGGCGCGAGCTTACGGAACCGTGCCGGACACCGCCGGCCGGTTGCGACGGACCGGGGCGCGGCGCGACGAAATGCGTGTCCGCCGGACGAATCGGACCGCCGCAGCCGTTGAGGCCGGCACTAGGCGTCCGGGTTCGCGGCGTTCTTGCGCTGCTGCCACAGCACGTCACTGCCACCGGCATAACGATTGAGTGTGCGAGCAAGCACGAACAGCAGATCGGAGAGGCGGTTCAGGTACTGGCGCGGCGCGGAGTTGACAGCCTCTTCGGCGCCCAGCGCGACCACCGCACGCTCCGCGCGCCGACAGACGGTGCGGCTGACATGCGCCAGCGCAGCGGCGCGCGATCCGCCCGGCAGGATGAACTCGGCCAGCCGCGGCAGGCTTGCGTTGTAGTGCGCGAGCCGCGCATCGAGCCGCGCCACATGAGCCTCCTGCACCATCGTGTAGCCCGGGATGCAGAGCTCGCCGCCAAGATCGAAGAGATCGTGCTGGATGTCGACGAGATCGCTGCGCACGTCGTCGGGCAGCGGCTCGGTCAGCAGCAGGCCGAGCGTGGAATTGAGTTCGTCGACATCGCCCATCGCCGCCACGCGCAGAGCATCCTTGCGAGTGCGCGTGCCGTCGCCGAGACCGGTCGTGCCATCATCGCCGGTGCGCGTCGCTATCGTCGTCAGTCGCTTGCCCATCTGCCTTTGGCCCGCCCGGTGTATGGTAGAGCGCGATTGTCGCAAGACCCTGGCCGGAGTCCGGATTATGAACGCGCCCGCATCCCACGCCCCGCTTCCCCGCCGCCCTCGTCGACGCGTTGGCCACGCGCTTCGGTGCGCGCTTCTCCACGGCAGCGGCAGTGCGCGACCACCACGGTCGTGACGAATCGCCGTACGCGCCGATGCCGCCGGATGCCGTCGTGTTCGCCGAATCGACCGACGACGTGGCGCCGTCGTCCTGCTGGCCGCGGCACATCGCGTACCGGTGATTCCCTACGGCGTCGGCTCCTCGATCGAGGGTCACCTGCTGGCCGTGCACGGCGGCATCTCGATCGACCTGGCCGCATGAACGCCGTGCTCGCCGTCAACGCCGAGGACCTGACCGTCACCGCGCAGGCCGGCATCACGCGCAAGCAGCTCAATGCGGCGATCAAGGACACGCGGCCTCTTCTTCCCGATCGACCCCGGGGCCGACGCGACGATCGGCGGCATGGCCGCCACGCGCGCCTCGGGAACCAACGCGGTGCGCTACGGAACGATGCGCGAGAACGTGATGGCCCTGACCGTCGTCACCGCCGAGGGCAAGGTGATCCGCACCGCACGCCGGGCGAAGAAGAGCTCGGCCGGCTATGACCTGACGCGCATCTTCGTTGGCAGCGAGGGCACGCTCGGCATCATCACCGATGTCACGCTGAAGCTCTATCCGCAGCCGGAGGCGATATCGGCGGCGACCTGTTCGTTTCCGAGCGTTGACGCCGCCGTGCAGACGACGATCGCGACGATCCAGCTCGGGGTGCCGATTGCGCGCTGCGAACTTCTGGACGCGCTGACGGTGAAAGCCGTCAACCTGCGCGACAAGCTCGGCCTGCCCGAGCTGCCATTGCTGCTGTTCGAGTTCCACGGCTCGCCGGCGAGCGTCGAGGAGCAGGCCAAGCACCGTCGCAGGATCTCGCTGCCGAACACGGCGGACAGGGCTTCCAGTGGGCGACCCGGCCTGAGGACCGGACGCGCCTGTGGGAAGCGCGGCACAACGCCTACTTCGCGTGCCTGCAGCTCAAGCCCGGCTGCCGCAGCTTCACGACCGACGTCTGCGTGCCGATCTCGCGGCTCGCCGACTGCATCAACGAAACGATTGCCGACACCGAGGCGAGCTTCCTGCCTGCGCCCATCCTCGGCCATGTCGGCGACGGCAACTTCCATTGCGCGATCCTCGCCAACGCCGACGACCCGCGCGAGGTCGAGGAGGCCGAGCGACTGAACACCCGCATCGTCGAGCGCGCGATCGCGATGGACGGCACCTGCACTGGCGAGCATGGCGTCGGCATACACAAGATGGGGTTCCTGCATGAGGAGCACGGCGAGGATGCGCTGGATCTGATGGTCCGGCTCAAGCGCGCGTTCGACCCGCTGAACATCCTGAATCCGGGCAAAGTGGTGCGCGTCTAGCGTCGCTCGACGGGCGGCCGTCCTCGCTGCCTGGATTGTGTTGCCGCGACTTAGCGGATGCCGGCGCGGGCGAATCCTTCCTCTTCGGTCCAGCCCGCCCCTTCAGCGAGCAATGCCTTGAATTGCCTCCTCCGGCAGGCTCGCGCGCAACGCGGCGAGCACACTCTCGCGCATCCTCCGCTCGGGCGGATGCATTGCTGGCGCCCTCTGCATAGGCGCGGTCCGCGCAGCCGACCAGCCGCGCCGACAGTTCCGACAGGTTGCGACGCTGTGTGAGCAGTGCGAGCGGAAAGAGCAGGACGAACGCCGTACCGAGACCACGTACCAGCAGCGCCCGGCCGGCTCGTATGGCCTCCTCCGCCTGGTCCAGTTCTCCACGTGCGAGCAGCGCCGGCACCATGTTGCCGTACGCATGCACGGCCGCGGCGGGCCGCCCGAGTGCGGCCGCGCGTTCGATCGCCTCGCGGCACAGTGCAATCGCGACTTCGCTGTGACCGAGTACGAACTCGGTGTCGGCGAGGTTGCTGAGTGCGGGAATCGCGCCGAGTGCGCCGGCCGCGCGCGCCAGCGCGACGTGCTGCAACCCGGCCTCGCGCGCTGCCTCGAAACGTCCGCCGAGGTCGTGAAACCACTCGAGGGACAGTTGGCGGCGCGAACGCTGGCGCGGCGACCACGCGGGGTCTTCCAGTTGCGCGGCCTCCTCGAGCAAGGCGCCGGCCTGCGCCTCGTCGATCACCTCGCGCGGTGCGCTACCGAGCGAGCACAGCGCCTTGTACAGGCCGATGCGGTCATCGAGCTCGCGATACGCCTCCAGCGCGCGCCATGCCTCGTCGCGCCACTGCGTCGGATGCATCAATCGCGTCACGCACCATCGGCCTGGAACGCCAGGCGAAAGCGCGCCGCAAGCGCAGGCGGAACGGAGTCGTCGAGCCAGCACGCGCCGCCAGGTAGTTCGTCGATCGCATCGCCGAAGGGATCCAGCTCGATCCACAGCGCATTGCTCGAGGCCAGCAGCGCGAGCGCGGTCTGGCGCGCGTCCGGCATGCCCATCGCCCAGCGCAACGCCGCGCGCAGGTTGTCCATCTCCGGCTCGAAGGCCTGCACCAGCACGTCAAAGCGCGGTGCATGCACGATCGCCGCATCGAATTCCTCCAGCAGTCTCACGCATCGCCTCGGCACGGCGGCGCTCCAGTTCCTCAACCTCGCCGGCAGCGGCCAGCAGCTCGAGCGCAAAGGCGCGCGCGGACTCGAGCAGCGGTAGCGCGGCTCGCCCTCGCCTTCCGCGACCACGAGTGACTTGTCGACCAGCGCGCCCAGTCGGTCGAGCATCGTCCACGGGTCGCCATCGGCGTCGACCACGACGCGCTGAGCCAGCGCGAGCGAAAAGCCGCCGACGAATACACCGAGCCTTCGGAACAGCACCTGTTCCCCGGCGTCGAGGAGCGAATGGCTCCATTCGAGCGTCGCGCGGAGTGTCTGCTGGCGCGCCGGCGCATCGCGTGCGCCGGCGGTGAGAAAGCGCAACCGCTCGTCCAGGCGATCACGCAGGCCGGTCAGGCCCAACAGCGGCAGACGCGCGGCGGCCAATTCGATCGCGAGCGGCATCCCGTCCAGCTCGCGGCAGATCTCGACGGCGGCGCCAAGCGTGTCCGGCTTCAGCGCGAAACCGCGCTGCGCGGCGCGGGCACGTACGGCGAAAAGATGAAGTGCACCGTAGCGTTCGGCCTCCCTCACGTCGGCCATCAGATCCGCCGGCGGCAATGCCAGCGGGGCCAGGCGGACCACCTGTTCACCCGCCACGCGCAGTGGCGCCTGCGACGTGGCCAGCAGGTGCACCGCCGGGCGCACGCTGCCGGATCGCCTCGACCAGCGCCGCGACCTCCGCCAGCACGTGTTCACAGTTGTCGAGCAGCACCAGCGCGGACTGCTCGCGCAACGCACCGGCGATCGTCGCGGCCGGCGGCTGCCCGGTTGGTATGTTCGACGCCGAGCGCGGAGGCAACCGCCGCCGGCACACGCACCGGATCGGTGACGGCAGCCAGGTCGACCACGTGCACGCCGTCGGTGTAATTCGCCTGCACGGCATGGGCCACGGCCAGCGCCAGCCGCGTCTTGCCGATCCCGCCGGGCCCGGTGAGTGTCACGAGTGCATGCGCGACAAGCAAGGCGGATGCCTCGGCAAGGTCCGCGTCGCGGCCGATCAAGGGCGGCAGGCGCGCCGGCAAGGTGCTGCGCGGTGTTGGCGAAGTCACTGCAACGTCCGCCACCGTCGTCGCTGCATGCGGACCTTCGCCATCGAGATCGGCGATGAACTGGTAACCCCGCCCGGGAATCGTGGCGATGGCCTGAGGCCCGAGCAACTTGCGCAGCGCCGACACCTGCACCTGCAGGTTGTTCTCTTCCACGACGAGTCCCGGCCAGACGAGATCGAGCAGCTGATCCTTGCTGACGATCCGTTCGCGCTGGCGGATGAGGACCAGCAGCACGTCGATCGCGCGCGCACCGAGCCGGGCTGGGGTGCCATCGACACGCAGCACCCGCCGGACCGGATCGAGCTGAAAGCGCCCGAAGCGAAACTCGGCGATTTCGGAATTCACGGTTCGGAGGCCGAGGGAAGATGCCCGGAGCTTAATGCGCCGCCTCGGATTCAGAACGTTTCAGGCCGCGCCAAGGACCTGATGAGCCCAACCGGGAAAGATGCCGCCTTCGCCCACCGAACCCTTCGGAGACCACGATGCACCCCCCTTTCCTGCTCCACGACTGCAACCGTCGCCGGCTCGTGCGCGGCGCCGGCGCGCTGGCTGCCCTGCTCGCTCCTTCGGCGCCGTCGGGACGATCGATGCGATGGCGCTGCATTACTCGCGCCAGCAGCAGGTGGCACCGCTGGCTCGCGCCACCGACGCACTTCGGTGCGGCAGTCCGCACGCAGCAATTTCGCATCCAATCGGCCTCGTGATTCGTCGCTGGCCCTTCACCTTCACCACTCTCGACTATCAAGGAGATTCCGATGCTTCAAGACCACCGTGGCCTGAACCGTTTCCACGCCGAGCGCCACCGCACTCGCCCACTTCGAGAAGGCTCTCGAACAGTTCCACGCCTACCGGGGAGACCCGATTGCCACCGTCGGACGCCGCACTGGCGGAAGACGAGGCGTTCGTTCTCGCCCACCTGTTCAAGGCGTATGTGCTCGCCACGACCTGCGAGGGCCGTTACCTGCCAGCCGCTCGCGCGGCCGTGGCGCGCGCCACCGAGTTCAGCCATCGGGCCAATGCACGCGAGCGTGCGCTGATTGCAGCCGGCCAGCAGCTCGTCGACGGTCACTGGCACGCCGCCAGCCGCAGCTTCGATGCTGTCCTTCGCGAGTGGCCGCGCGACGCGCTTGCGCTGCAGACGGCGCATCTGATGGACTTCTTCCGTGGCGACGCGCTGAACCTGCGCAACCGCATCTCGCGCGTGCTGCCTGCGTGGAGCGCCAATCTGCCGGGCTATTCCTACGTCCTGGGCATGCACGCATTCGGCCTGGAGGAGTGCAATCAGTACGCCGAGGCCGAAGCGACCGGCCGCCGCGCGCTGGAGATCGTGCCTACCGACGGCTGGGCTGTGCATGCGGTCACCCACGTGATGGAGATGCAGGGCCGCATCGACGAGGGCATCGGCTGGCTGACGACGCGCGAAGCCGACTGGGCGACCGCCGACAACGCGTTCGCCCCGCATAACTGGTGGCACCTGGCGCTGTTCCACATGGACCGCGGCGCATTTGATGCGGCACTTGATCTGTACGACCGCAAGCTCGATGGCCCGCAGGCCGACATGCTGCTGGTCCTCATCGACTGCACCGCGCTGCTGTGGCGCCTGCAGCTTGAAGGCGTGAACGTGGGCGACCGCTTCGAGCGGGTCGCCGATCGCTGGCACGGCAAGGCGGTCGAGGAGCGCGGGTTCTACGCATTCAATGACCTGCACGCGATGATGAGTTTTGCGGCAACCGGGCGGACGGCGGAGTGCGAGCGACTGCTGACCGACATGCGCACCACGGCGGCGGACAGCGTCGGCGCCAACCAGGCGATGACGCGCGACATCGGCTTGCCGCTGGCGGAAGGCGTGCTGGCCTTCGCGCAGGGCCGTCCCGTTCGCGCGATCGAGTGCATCGAGCCGGTGCGGGACATCGCCAATGGGTTCGGCGGCAGCCACGCGCAGCGCGACCTGCTGACCTTGACGCTGATCGCGGCGGCGATCCGCGCCGGCGACACGGCCCAGTGCGCGCCATCTGCTCGCCGAGCGCCAGGTGCACAAGCCGACCGCCTGGAGTGCGCGCCTGGCCGCGCGCATCGATGATGCAGCTCTTCAAGGCGGCGGCCTGACGAAGCGCGAAGTGTGACCTGCGGGCGCAATGCGCCCGCAGGCGTCGCAGCAGCCCAAGGAAAGCGCCCTGGATTGTCAATCACAGGCTTGCGCATGCCTCACGAGTTCCCCTAGGCTCGCGACCCGAATATCCGCTAGATTGAGGTCGGTCGTTTTCGGCGGGATCGGACGGCTGCTTCATTACGCAGGAGGAAACCATGAACGCACGACTGTTCTTCTCGACACTGGCCGCGCTTGCGCTCCTCTTCGGCGCCTCTGCCGACGCGCAACGTGTCGGCGGAGTCGGCGACCGCCCCGGCTTTCGCAACCCGGGCGGAGTGAACCAGGGCCAGCCTCCGGCCGTGTACGTGGTGGTTTCGGTGGATAGCTACGCGCAGTCGGTGCGTCTGCGCGCCGCGGATGGCTCGACCGCGGATGTCTATGTGCCCGACGGTGTCTACGACCTCTCGAAACTCAACAATGGCGACAAGGTCCAGGTCAATTTCCTCGAGCCCGATGGGATCAACAACAAGCTGAGCGCCGGCAATATCTGGCCGGTCAAGTGATCCCGCAGCGGTCCCTGCGCTGACGCGTACGCCGGGCCTCAGCCACGGCGTACGCCCCGAACCAACGCATCGCTGCCCGCGCGGACGAAGCGCGCGCCAGCCGCCGTAACGCCGACGGCGACGAGGAGGGCACCCACCAGCGCGTCCCGCGCTGTCTCCTTATGTCCGCCTTCGGAAGGAACCGCTCCGACCACTGGTGGCTGTGGCCAAGGCGCGGGTACGGCCACCGAGCCAAGTCCGAAGACCATAAAGTGCACATAGTTACTATGTAGTTCACGTTTCAATCAAACGCTTGATTGATGTGATACATTGCGCCGCACGATGAATGCCACCACCTCTGTTTCCCTCAAATCCGGCGCGCTTCACGAGCCCGGTCCGCTCCGCGCCGACGACGCAACCGCCGAGCGCTCTTCCGATCGCGGTGTCCTCGCGCGCGAGCAACTGGTCGCCGCCGCGACCCGGATCTTCGCGGCCAAGGGCTATGTAGCCGCAACGACGCGCGAGATCTGCGACGCCGCCGGCGTCAACGTGGCAGCGATCCACTACTACTTCGGCGACAAGGAAGGCCTGTATCGCGCCGTTTTGCTGCGGCCGATCAAGGAGATGGCCGACGCCTTTGGCCGCTTCGATGACCCGGCACTGAGCTTCGAAGAGTCGATGCGGATGTTCCTTGCTCCGTTCCTCGGCGACCTCTCCCGGTCCGATGACTGCGGCGATGGGCTCGACGCCCAGGTCATGCGCGTTCATCTGCGCGAGATGATCGAACCGTCGGCGGTGTTCCGGGAAGTGATCGCGCAGGTCGTCGTGCCCGCGCACAACTCGCTGGCGAACGTCATCGCGCGCCACTGCGGATTGAGTCGAGGCCGATGCCGACATCCACCAGCTTGCCTTCGCGTTGGTCGCGATGGCGCACGACTACTGCATGTCTCGCGAGTTCATGAAGATGCTCGCGCCCGACGTGCTGAACCGGCCGCAGGCGATGGAGCAGATCCTCGACCGTCTCGTCGGCTACAGCCGCGCCCTGCTCGACCATGAGATCGGGCGGCGCCGATCAGGGCCCGCATGGAGCGATCCTCCTGATGAAACCGACGATCCCACGCGCGGCGCGACGAGCGCTGCCCTTGATTGCAGCCGGGGCGGTGCTTGCCGCTGCGCCTCGTCGTCGGCTGCAGCAAGGAGGCCGACAGCGGCTCGGTAAAAGGCGACGCCAAGGCCGCCGCTGCCCGGCCTGCCCTCACAGTGGCGCTGGCGACGCCGGAACGCATCGAGTGGCCGCAGACACTGGCCGCCAACGGCAACATCGTGGCGTGGCAGGAAGCTGTCATCGGCGCCGAGCTGTCCGGCCTGCGCCTGACCGAGGTACTGGTCAACGTCGGCGACACCGTCAAGCGCGGCCAGCCGCTCGCGAAGATCGCGACCGACGCGGTATTGGCCGACCTCGCGCAGGCGACGCGCGTCGGTGGCCGAGGCCGAGGCGGCGCTGGCCGAGGCGAAGGCCAACGCGGAACGTTCGAAGCAGCTGCAGTCGCAGGGCTTCATCAGCTCGCAGGCGACGATCCAGGTCCTGACCGCAGAGCAGACCACCGCGGCTCGCCTGGCTGCCGCGCGCGCGCGCGTGCAGGCCGAGGAAGTGCGGCTGGCGCAGGCGCGCATCGTCGCGCCCGACGATGGCGTGATTTCCGCCCGCACCGCCACCGTCGGTTCGCTGACGCAGCCGAACCAGGAACTGTTCCGTCTGATCCGCGGCGGCCGCCTCGAGTGGCGCGCCGAAGTCACCGGCACCGAGCTGCACGAAACTCGCGCCCGGAATGCGAGCCACGCTCACCACTGCCAATGGCGACAAGGTCGAGGGCACGGTGCGCGCGGTCGCGCCGTCGGTCGACCCGGCGACGCGCAACGGCATCGTCTATGTGGACCTGCCGGCCAGCAGTGCCGCGCGCGCCGGCTCCTTTGCACGCGGAGAGTTCGAACTCGGCCGCGGCGGCGCACTGACCCTGACGCAGAGCGCCGTGGTCCTGCGTGACGGCTTCGCCTACGTGTTCCTGGTCGGTGCCGACAACAAGGTCGTGCAGTCCAAGGTCGAGGTCGGCCGGCGCCTCGGCGACCGGATCGAGATCGTCGCCGGGCTGCCCCCGTCCGCGCGCGTGGTCGAAACCGGTGGCGGCTTCCTGGCCGACGGCGACACCGTCCGAGTCGTCGAGTCCGCGGCTCCGGTCAAGTCGGCCCAGAAGTAGAGACGTCGATGGCTATCAACGTCTCTTCGTGGTCGATCCGCAATCCGATCCCGGCGATCCTGCTGTTCGTGATGCTGACGCTGATCGGCGTCGTCGGCTTCAAGGCGATGAAGATCCAGCAGTTCCCGGACATCGATCTGCCGACCGTGACCGTGGTCGCATCGCTGCCCGGCGCCGCGCCGGCGCAGATGGAGACCGAGGTTGCGCGCAAGATCGAAAACTCGATTGCAACCCTGCAGGGCATCAAGCACGTCTACACGAAAGTGCAGGACGGCACCGCGACGATCACGGTCGAGTTCCGGCTCGAGAAGCCGACGCAGGAGGCGGTCGACGACGTACGCGACGCCGTGACGCGCATTCGCTCCGACCTGCCGGGCGACCTGCGCGACCCGATCATCTCGAAGGTCAACCTGTCCGGTGCGCCGATCCTGACCTACACGGTCGACTCGGATCGCCTCGACGACGAAGCGCTGTCCTGGTTCGTCGACAACACGGTCACCAAGAGCATGCTCGCGGTGCGCGGCGTCGGCGCGGTGGCGCGCGTCGGCGGCGTCGATCGCGAGATCCGCGTCGAGCTCGATCCGGCGCGCCTGCTGGCGCTCAACGCGTCAGCGCCGCCGACATCTCGCGCCAGCTGCGCCAGATCCAGCAGGAAGCGTCGGGCGGCCGCGCCGACATCGGCGGCGTCGAGCAGTCGGTGCGAACGATAGGCACGGTGTCTTCGGCCTACGAACTTGCCGCCATGGACATCACACTGTCCGACGGCCGCCGCATCCGGCTCGACCAGGTGGCCACCGTCAGCGACACGGTGGCCGAGCAGCGCTCGGCAGCGCTGCTCAATGGCCGGCCGGTGGTGGGCTTCGAAATCACGCGCTCCCGTGGCGCCGGCGAGATCGACGTCGCCGACGGTGTGCGCGCCCAGCTGGCGAAGCTCAAGGCCGAGCACTCGCACATCCGCATCACGGAGGCGTTCAACTTCGTCGATCCGGTGCAGGAGAACTTCGACGGCTCGATGTGGCTGCTGATCGAGGGCGCGCTGCTCGCGGTGCTGGTCGTGTGGCTCTTCCTGCGCGACTGGCGCGCAACGCTGGTGTCGGCGGCGGCGCTGCCGCTTTCGATCCTGCCGACCTTCGGCGCGATGTACCTGATGGGCTTCTCGCTGAACGTCATCACGCTGCTCAGCCTCTCGCTGGTGGTCGGCATCCTGGTCGACGATGCGATCGTCGAGATCGAGAACATCGTGCGCCACATGCGCATGGGCAAGACGCCGTTCCAGGCCGCGATGGAAGCGGCTGACGAAATCGGGCTGGCGGTGATCGCGACGAGCTTCACGCTGATCGCGGTGTTCCTGCCGACCGCCTTCATGAGCGGCGTGCCGGGCAAGTTCTTCGTGCAGTTCGGCTGGACGGCGGCGATCGCCGTCTTCTTCTCGCTGGTGGTCGCACGCATGCTGACGCCGATGATGGCCGCCTACATCCTGCACAAGCCGGCCAAGGACCATGGCGAGCCGCGCTGGCTGCAGATCTACCTGCGCTGGGCACAGTGGTGCCTGAAGCATCGCATCGCGACGGTGCTCGGCGCGGCTGTGTTCTTCTTCGGTTCGTTCGCGCTGGTGCCGTTGCTTCCGACCGGCTTCATTCCGCCGGACGACCTGTCGCAGACGCAGGTCTACATCACGCTGCCACCGGGCAGCACGTTCAAGCAGACGCTCGCGAGCGCCGAGCAGGCGCGCGCGATCGTCGAGAAGAATCCGCACGTGAAGCTGGTTTACACCGCCGTCGGTGGCGGCGCGGCGGGCTCGAACCCGTTCGAGCCGCGTGGCGCGGCCGAGGCACGCAAGGCCACGTTGACGATCAACATGACGCCGCGCGGCGAACGGCGCGGTATCAGCAAGCAGGCGATCGAAGGCGAACTGCGCGCGGCGCTGACTCAGCTGCCCGGCGCCCGCATCACCGTCGGGCTCGCCGGAGCACAGGAAAAGTATGTGCTGGTACTGGCGGGCGAAAATGGCGCTGTGCTCGCCGAGCACGCGCGCAAGGTCGAGCGCGAACTGCGCACGATTCCTGGCATCGGCGGCGTGACGACGAGCGCAAGCCTGGTGCGGCCCGAACTCGTCGTGCGGCCGGACTTCGCGCGGGCGGCCGACCTCGGCGTGACGTCGGTCGCGATCGCCGACACGCTGCGCGTCGCCACCGCGGGCGACTACGACCAGGGACTCGCCAAGCTCAACCTTTCCCAGCGGCAGATCCCGATCGTCGTGAAGTTGCCGCCCGATGCACGGCAGGACCTGCGCCTGATCGAACGGCTGCCGGTGCCCGGCAAGCACGGCCCGGTGATGCTCGGCAACGTCGCGCGATTGTCGATCGACGGCGGGCCGGCGGAAATCGACCGCTACGACCGCCTGCGCAACATCAACTTCGAGATCGAGCTGAACGGACAGCCGCTCGGCGAGGTCGAGAAGCAGGCGCTCGCGCTGCCGAGCCTGCAGCAATTGCCCCCGGGCGTGATCCAGACCACGATCGGCGACGCGGAGGCGATGAATGAACTCTTCGCCAGCTTTGGCCTCGCGATGCTGACTGGCGTGCTCTGCATCTACATCGTGCTGGTGCTGCTGTTCAAGGACTTCGTGCAGCCGGCGACGATCCTGGTCGCGCTCGTGCTGTCGATCCCGGGCGCGTTCCTCGCACTGTTCGTGACGCAGTCGGCGCTTTCAATGCCGTCGATGATCGGGCTCATCATGCTGATGGGCATCGCGACCAAGAACTCCATCCTGCTGATCGACTACGTCATCCTCGCGCGCCGTGATCACGGGTTGTCGCGCTGGGAAGCCACGGTCGACGCCTGCCGCAAGCGTGCGCGCCCGATCGTCATGACCACCGTGGCGATGGGCGCCGGCATGATGCCGGTCGCGATCGGCCTCGGCACCGACCCGAGCTTCCGCGCGCCGATGGCGATCGTCGTCATCGGCGGACTGATCACGTCGACCTTCCTCAGCCTGCTCGTGGTACCGGTCGTCTTCACCTATGTAGACGACTTCCTTTCCTTCATCGGCCGGCGCATCCTGCACCGTAAACCGAGATCGCCTGCGGCCGCCCCGCACGCTTCGGGAGCCGAATGATTATGACGATCCAGACCTTGTTGCGCCGTCGCCTGCTGACCTCGTGCAGCGGCGCACTCGCTCTGGCCCTGACGACCACTCCGCTGGCGGCACAGGTGCCGGACGAGGCGGTTGCGACAGCGACCGTCACCGCGGCGCCCGCCTACGGCGCAGTCGAATACGAATGGAACGACCCGCTGCGCGGCCGCGCCGTCCCGGTGCGCCTGTATCTGCCCGCGACGATCGAGCCGGGCGCGCGCATTCCGCTGGTGGTGTTCTCGCACGGCATCGGCGGATCGCGGCGCGGCTACAGCTACCTTGGCAGCCACTTCGCGGCCAACGGCATTGCCAGCCTGCACGTGCAGCATGTCGGCAGTGATCGCGCGATCTGGATCGGCAATCCGTTCTCGCTCGTGGGGCGCCTGCACGACGCCGCACAGGAGCGCGAGGCCATCAACCGGGTGCTCGACCTGCGCTTTGCGCTCGATCGACTGCTGGAGAGTGAATACGCGCGCAGCATCGATGCGAACCACATCGTCGTCGCGGGGCACTCGTATGGCGCCAACACCGCCCTGCTGGCGGCCGGCGCGCGCGTCGAGCGCGACGGCCGCGTGCTCGAGTTGCGCGATCCGCGCTACAGCGCGGCGATCCTGATCTCGGCGCCGCCGTTCTACGGCGAGTCCGATCCGGCGAGGATACTGAAGCACGTGACGGTGCCGACCCTGCACATCACCGCCACCGAGGACGTGATCCAGATTCCCGGCTACTACTCGGGCGCCGACGATCGTGTGGCGGTGTTCGAGGCGATCGGCAGCAGCCGCAAGACGCTCGCCGTGTTCACGGGCGGATCGCACAGCATCTTCACCGACCGCGCCGGCACGGGCGGCGTGCAACTGAACCCTCAGGTCAAGGCCGCCACGCGCGACCTGACGCTGGCGTTTGTCACGCAGGTGTTCGGCGGCGCCGCGGGACCGATCGAGCGCTGGTCCGAGCGCTATCGCCCGATCGTTGCGCGCTTTGTTTCAGCCGGCGCGCGCTGACAGCCGATAACGTAGACGCACTCAACCGCGCGTCACTGCGCGCTGCGGCCGCCTGAGACCCGCGTCGTCGCGCGGCCAGCCGGATAGGTCGCCCACTGCACCGGCCCCGGGTGCGGCCCCTCGAGCCACTCGCGCGCATCCTTGCTGCCGAGCAGTTCAGCTTCGAAGAACGCCTGCACGGACAGCAGCAGTGCCACGCGCGCGGCGCGCTCGCCGGCGACGGATGCAGCACCGCGCGGGCCACCCATCGAACCTGTCGCACCTTCCGGCCGACCGCCCGGCAGCATCGATCGTGCCACCCTGGGGCATGCCTCCACCTTGCGGCGTGCCTCCGCCCGGACTGCGACCGCCTCGCGCCGGCGGTTCGCTGCGCGACATCGGTGCAGAACCCCCGGGCATCGACGGCATGCCACCCGCCGATGCCGGTCCGCCCGCGGCTCCGGGCGTCAGCGCGCCGGCCAGTGACGCTGTCGGCAGCCGGACTTCGGTGACGCGCGCATTGCGCAGTTCGGCGACCATCGCGCGCCGCTGCTGCGATGTCATGCCGAGCCCATAGGGATCCGTTTCGGTCAGCCCATAGGCGACGAGCAGCGGCGCCACGATGGCTTCGTAGCGCTGGTGCATCGCGGGCCCGTCGAAACTGACGTAGGGTCCGAGCAGCGCCGCGGCCCCGATCCGCCGTTCGCTCGCCGCCACCTGCGCCCGCGCCATGGGCTCACCCAGCAGCCACTGCGCCGTCTGCGAACCCAGTCCGATTCCGACCACACCGACCCGCTGCGTCGCCCCCGCCGGCAACCAGGCCGGCGGTTGCTGCTCAAGCGCATCGAGCACGAAGCTCACATCGGCTCCGCGTTCCGTCGCTTCGCTCGGGGCATACATGCGCCGCGCCGCCTCGGTGAAATCGGCGCGGCGCGCCTCGGGGCCGCGCCATACCGTGGCGTCGTTGCCCTCGTGCCCGATCGTCACGACCGCGAAGCCGCTGCCGGCCAGTGCCTCGATCAGCGCCGGCGGCGCCGAGCTGCCCTGCGCCAGTCCGGGCAGCACGAGCAGCAGCGCCTGGGCAGCCGAGCTGCTCGGCGCATGCCATTGCGCCACGATCTCGCGGTCACGGCTTGCATCGGTCCACTGCCAGCGGCCCGATGTCACGGCCAGCGGCGCGCCGTCGCGCCAGGGTGGCGGCGGCAACGGCAGGGGTGCTGCCGCTGCCGGCGCCGCCGTCGGCGGGGCCGGTGTCGAACACGCCGCCACCAAGGCCGCCACTCCGGCGACGCACGCCAGGGCCATGGGCGTCGTGCGTCGCCACATCCGGTTCATTGAACTCAAGCTTCACGCCTCCTGTCGAGCCGCAGCATGACACCAGCCGAACGTTTCCGCGATGTTGCCGATTTGTCTCGGACACGAGCCCGCGCGGGACTGGCATTCAGCGGTAAAGTGCGCGCTTGAACGGCCGCGACCGCGGCCCCGACTGCGTGATACCGTCATCGACATGAACGCTCCGGCCGACCTCGCGCATCCACCGACGCAGATGCTGTCCGAGCGCATCCCGCTCGAAGGTGCGGGCGCGGTCGATGTCGAACGCCAGCGCGCTGTCGTCGCACGGCTGCGCAGTTTCCTGCCCGAGCATTGCGTGCTGTGGCGCGAGGAGGACACGCGGCCCTACGAGTGCGACGGCCTGACGCTGTACCGCCAGTTGCCGATGGTGGTTGCGCTGCCGGAGGACGAGGCGCAGGTCGTGCAGATCCTGCGCGCCTGCCACGAACTGAAGGTGCCCGTGGTGCCGCGCGGTGCGGGCACGGGGCTCTCGGGCGGCGCGTTGCCGCACGGCCAGGGTGTGCTGCTCTCGCTCACCAAGTTCAACCGCATCCTGAAGATCGACCCGCTGGCGCGTACCGCCAAGGTGCAGCCGGGCGTGCGCAACTCGGCGATTTCCGAGGCGGTGGCGCATCTCGGCCTGTACTACGCGCCCGATCCGTCGAGCCAGATCGCCTGCACGATCGGCGGCAACATCGCCGAGAACGCCGGCGGCGTGCATTGCCTGAAGTACGGGCTCACGCTGCACAACGTGCTGCGCGTGCGCGGCGTCACGATCGAGGGCGACATCGTCGAGATCGGTTCGGAGGCGCCGGATGCCGCGGGCTATGACCTGCTGCCGCTGGCGGTCGGCTCCGAGGGCCTGCTGCTGGTGCTGACCGAAGCGACGCTGAAGCTGGTGCCCAAGCCGCAGAAGCAGCAGGTCATCATGGCGTCGTTCGACGACGTCGAGAAAGGCGGTGACGCCGTCGCTGCGGTGATCGCCGCCGGCATCATCCCGGCCGGCATGGAGATGATGGACAAGCCGGCCACCGCCGCCGTCGAGCCGTTCGTGAAGGCGGGCTACGACCTCGATGCTGCCATCATCATGCTGGTCGAGTCCGATGGCACGCCCGAAGAAGTCACCGAGGAGATCGATCGCATCAAGGCGGTGCTCGAGACGAGCGGCGCAACGCAGCTGACGGTCTCGCAGTCCGAGCCCGAGCGCCTGCGCTTCTGGGCCGGGCGCAAGGCGGCGTTCCCCGCGGTGGGCCGGATCTCGCCCGACTACTACTGCATGGACGGCACGATCCCGCGCAAGCGCCTCGGCGAAGTGCTGAAGGCGATCGCCGCCATGGAGAAGAAGTACGACCTGCGCTGCGCCAACGTCTTCCACGCCGGCGACGGCAACCTGCATCCGCTGATCATGTTCGACGCCAACGACCCGTCATCCGTCGTGCGCGCCGAGGAGTTCGGCTTCGAGATCCTCGAGCTTTCGATCGCCGTCGGCGGCACGGTCACCGGCGAACACGGTGTCGGCGTGGAGAAGATCCACCAGATGTGCCAGCAGTTCGACAGCGCGACTCTGCAGGCCTTCCACGCGATCAAGCGCGCATTCGATCCGCCGCGGCTGCTGAATCCGGGCAAGGCGGTGCCGACGCTGAACCGCTGTGCCGAGTACGGCAAGATGCATGTGCACGGCGGCCAGCTGAAGTTCCCCGAACTGCCGCGCTTCTGAGCCCGACGATGCCGCTCGCCGCGTCCCGCGCGCTGAATCACCGGCGTACCAATTCCAGAAGCACACGATGACAGAGCACGAGTCTCCGGCGCTGACGCGCCTGCGCGATCGTGTGCGCACCGCCACGGAGAAGCGCTCGCCACTGCACATCCGCGCGGGCGGCACGAAGGACTTCTACGGCAACGCGACGTCAGGCGAGCCACTCGATCCGCGCGAATACAGCGGCATCGTCGATTACGCGCCGACCGAACTCGTCGTCACCGTCCGGTCCGGCACGCCACTGGTCGAGCTCGAGACGGCACTGGCCGAACGCAATCAGATGCTGCCGTTCGAGCCTCCGCACTTCGGTGCAACTGCTACCGTCGGCGGTGCCGTCGCCGCCGGCATCGCCGGCCCGCGCCGTGTCGCGGCGGGGTCGATACGTGACTTCGTGCTCGGCGCGAGCCTCATCGATGGCCGCGGCGACGTGCTTTCGTTTGGCGGGCGCGTGATGAAGAACGTCGCCGGCTACGACATGGCGCGCGTGCTGGCTGGTTCGCTCGGCACGCTCGGCGTGCTGGTCGACGTTTCGCTGAAGGTACTGCCGCGTCCAGTGGCCGAGCGCACGCTGCGCTTCGAGATCGACGAGGCCGCCGCCATACGCCAGCTCAACGAGTGGGGCGGCCAGCCGCTGCCTATCTCGGCCAGTGCCTGGCTCGGATGGCACGCTGTGGCTGCGACTGTCCGGCGCGCGCGCGGCCGTCGACGCGGCGCAGGCGCGGCTTGGCGGCAGTGTTGTCGATGGCGCCGAACGCTGGTGGGTCGACCTGCGCGAACAGCGCCATGCCTACTTCCAGTCCGGCGCTCAACGATCGCTTTGGCGACTGGCGGTGCCCCCGACCACGCCGCCGCTCGGTCTTGGCACGACGCTGATCGAGTGGCACGGCGGCCAGCGCTGGTTGACCGGCGATGTCGACGCAACGTCGCTTCGTTCGAAGGTCGCCGCCGTCGGTGGACACGCCACGCGATTCCGCGGCAGCGAAGGCGTTCCGGCATTCCAGACGCTCGACCCGGTTCTGGCGCGGCTGAACGCGCGGCTGAAGGCCGAGTTCGACCCGGCGGGCATCTTCAACCCGGGCCGACTGATCCCGCTGAGCGTAGCCATGCAGACTCAATCTCGCCGACTGGATCCGCGACACGCCCGAAGGCAAGGAGGCCGACGCGATCCTGCGCAAGTGCGTGCATTGCGGCTTCTGCACCGCCACCTGCCCGACCTACCAGCTGCTCGGTGACGAGCTCGATTCGCCGCGCGGCCGCATCTACCTGATGAAGCAGATGCTCGAAGGCGAGGCGGTCACGGCGAAGACGCAGCTGCACCTGGATCGGTGCCTTACCTGCCGCAGCTGCGAGACGACCTGCCCGTCGGGTGTGCAGTACGGCCGGCTGGTCGACATCGGCCGCAAGCTCGTCGACGAACATGTACCGCGCCCGTTCGCCGACCGCGCCGTTCGTGCGGTGCTGAAGGCTGGACTGACGAGCCCGCTGTTCGGACCGGCGATGAAGCTCGGTCAGCTGATGCGGCCGATGCTGCCCGCGAGCCTCAAGGCCAAAGTGCCGGCCTCGCATCCGGCGGGCGCCTATCCGTCGCGCCAGCATTCGCGCAGGATGATCCTGCTCGAAGGCTGCGTGCAGCCGGCGATGGCACCGAACATCAACACGTCGACGGCGCGCGTGCTCGATTCGCTCGGCATCGAAGTCGTGCGACCGGCTGCGGCCGGTTGCTGCGGGGCCATCCGTTATCACCTGAACGACCAGGACGGCGGACTCGACGATGCCCGCCGCAATATCGATGCGTGGTGGCCGCTGATCGAGGCGGGAGCGGAAGCGATCGTCATGAATGCGAGCGGCTGCGGTCTGCAGGTCAAGGAGTACGGCCACATGCTCGCGCGCGATCCGGCCTACGCGGCAAAGGCTCTGCGCGTCAGTGAACTGACGAAGGACGTCGCCGAGATCCTGCCGGCGCTCGGCGAAGATCTGAAGCGCAAGCTCGGCAACGGCGTTGCCGGCAAGGTGGTGTTTCACTCGCCCTGCACGCTGCAGCACGGACTCAAGGTGAAGGGCGCGGTCGAGGCGCTGCTCACCTCATTGGGCGCCACCGTGGCGCCCGTCGGCGAAAGCCACTTCTGCTGCGGCTCGGCCGGCACCTACTCGGTGCTGCAGCCGGAGCTTTCGATCCAGCTGCGCGACCGTCGCCTCGGTCACCTGCAGGCGCCGCAACCGGACGCGATCCTTTCCGCCAATATCGGTTGCATCACGCACCTGCAGAGCGGCACCGAGACGCGCGTGATGCACTGGATCGAGTGGCTCGACGAGCGCCTGAACCCGCGCTGACGCGATGCTGGAAGCGCTCGCGACGTTGCTGGTGTTCCAGACGATCGGCGAAGTGCTGAGTTATCTGCTGCGGTTGCCGATACCCGGTCCGGTGCTCGGCATGGTCCTGCTGCTCGTCTGTCCTGATGGCGCGCCCCGCTGCGGTCGACCGCTTCGACCGACGTCGCTGGAGCTGCTCAAGCACCTGTCGCTGCTCTTCGTCCCGGCCGGCGTCGGCGTGATGCTGCACGCAGCGCGCATCGGCCAGGAGTGGTTGCCGATCGTCGTCTCGCTCCTCGTCAGCACCGCGCTGGCCATCGCCGTCACGGCGTTGGTCGTCACCTGGACCGCACGCCGCTTCGCGCCCGATGACACCGAGGCTTGATTCGATCTGGGTCTATCTCGCCGCCACGCCGCTGCTTGGCCTGACGGCCACGCTGCTCGCGTACCTCGTCGCCTGGCGCATCTACCAGCGCGCGGGCATGAATCCGCTTGCCAACCCGGTGGCGATCGCCGTCGTCCTGCTCGTGACGCTGCTGGTCCTGACCGGCACGCCGTACCGCACCTACTTCGACGGCGCACAGTTCGTGCACTTCCTGCTCGGGCCGGCAACCGTGGCGCTGGCGATTCCGCTCTATGACCAGCGCGCGCGGCTGAGACGCCTGTGGTTGCCGCTGACCTTCGGGCTGGTCGCCGGCGTCATCACCGCGATCACTTCGGCGCTCGGCATTGCGTGGCTGCTGGGCGCGTCCCGCGAGACTCTGCTGTCGCTCGCGCCGAAGTCGGTGACCACGCCGATCGCGATGGGCATCGCCGAGAAGATCGGCGGCCTGCCCTCGCTCACCGCGGTATTCGTGATCCTGACCGGCATGACCGGCGCGATCATCGCGCGGCCGCTGCTCAACGCGCTGCGCATCGATTCGCACCCGGCACGCGGCTTTGCGGTGGGCGTCGCCGCGCACGGCATCGGCACGGCGCGCGCGTTCCAGGTCAGCGAACAGATGGGCGCGTTCGCAGGGCTGGCGATGGGACTGACGGCGCTGGTGACGGCCTTCATCGCGCCGTGGCTGGCCCCGGCGCTGGTGACATTGCTGACGCGCTGACAGGGCCGCAACCGAGTCCACCTCGCACCCGATCTACCATGCCCCGCGACTCCGACGCACCGCTGGCGAAACTGCTCAACCTTGGCCCGAAGACTGCGCAGTGGCTCGCGTCGATTGGGATCACCAGCCCCGCGCAGTTGCGTCGCGTCGGTCCGATCACCGCGTTTGTTCGACTGCAGCGGACCCATCGCGGGGTCAGCCTCAATGCGTTGTACGCGCTGGTCGGCGCCGTCGAAGGACTGCACTGGACCGAGATCCGGCGTACGCGCCGCCTCGAGCTGCTGCTCGCCGTGGAGGACTACGAGCGCCAGTATCCCGCGCCGAAACCGAAGGCAGCCGACGAGCTGATGGCGCTTAGGAACATCGGACCCGCGATGCGCCGCGACCTCACGCTGCTCGGCATCTCGAGCGTGGCGCAACTGGCACGCCGTGAACCCGACGCGCTCTATGCGGCGCTCGAGCGCAAGACCGGGATGCGGCAGGATCCCTGCGTCTGGGACACCTTCGCCGCAGCGATCCATCAGGCACGCACCGGTGAGGCGAGGCCGTGGTGGCACTACACGCCGGAGCGCAAACGCCGCCAGGCGGAAGGAGCCTTTCCGGGTTCCGGCGTGCCGCGCCGGCGTTGAGCCGGCGCCGGAACGCGATAGCCTCTACTGCGTGAATCGGCCGTGCGCCTTCATTTGATCGCACATCGCCTCATTCGGCCCACCGACGGCCTGGCCCTTCTCCTTCGCGCGCGCCTGCATCTGCTTGCTGAAGTCGGCCATGTAGGCCTTGCACTCGTCGTACGACGCCAGGCTCTGCATCTTGGTTCGGTGCGCCGTGCGTTCTTCGTCCGTCAACAGCGCGAGGCCGCCACCGGCCGGTCCGAATCCCGGGCCAGCGCCGTGGCGCATGCCGGGCCCGAAACCCGCGCCACATCCCGGCCCCACTCCGGGCGTATTGCCGGCGCCCGCGGCCGGCGCGGCACCACAACCCATGCCGTAGCCGGGTCCGTATCCGCCATGTGCCAGCGCAGTGCCCACCGCGAGCGCCGCGGCCGCAGCGGCCAGTGCAACACTGATCATCAGCTTTCGTTCAACTCTGTACGTGCTCATCGGAACCTCCTTCGGTATCGATGAACACAGGCTAGGCCGGCAGCCTCGCGGGCGCTTGTGCACCGTCAAGCGCAGCCAGTCGCCGGATGTGAGAGTCGTAACGAGTTGTTTCAGCCGCGCATGGCCACGCCACAACTACCGTATGCCGAGGCTATCAACGGGCTCGACGCTGGCGCGCGGCCAGGGAGAAAACGAGACGTGATCGACGCGCAGGACGTCATCACGCCACGTCAGCCGATGGCCTTGTTCATCTCCTCGACCACCTTCTTCGCGTCGCCGAACACCATCATCGTCTTGTCCATGTAGAACAGCTCGTTGTCGAGGCCGGCGTAGCCCGCGGCCATCGAGCGCTTGTTGACGATCACCTGCTTCGCCTTGTAGGCCTCGAGGATCGGCATGCCGTAGATCGCCGCTTCGGGTCCTTGGCGGCCGGGTTGACGACGTCGTTGGCGCCGAGGATGATCGCGACGTCGGCCTGGCCGAACTCGCCGTTGATGTCCTCCATCTCGAACACCTGGTCGTAGGGCACCTCGGCCTCGGCCAGCAGCACGTTCATGTGGCCCGGCATGCGGCCGGCGACCGGATGGATCGCGTACTTCACCGTCACGCCCTTGGCGATCAGCTTGTCGGCGAGCTCCTTCACCGCGTGCTGCGCGCGCGCCACCGCCAGGCCGTAGCCCGGCACGATGATCACGGTTTCGGCGTTGCCCAGCAGGAAGGCCGCGTCGTCGGCGCTCCCGCTCTGACCGGCCGCTGCTCGGCCTTGCCGGCCGCCGCCGCGACCTCGCCGCCGAAGCCGCCGAGGATCACGTTGAAGAACGAGCGGTTCATCGCCTTGCACATGATGTAGCTGAGGATCGCGCCCGACGATCCCACCAGCGAGCCGGCGACGATCAGCATGGAGTTGTTGAGCGAGAAGCCGATGCCGGCCGCCGCCCAGCCCGAGTAGCTGTTGAGCATCGACACCACGACCGGCATGTCGGCGCCGCCGATCGGGATGATCAGCAGCACGCCGAGCAGGAAGCCGAGCGCAATCACCAGCGCGAAATCCATCGGGCTCTGTGAGTGCCAGAAGCCGAAGCAGAAGAACGCCGCCGCAAGCCCGAGCGCCAGGTTCAGCTTGTGCTGCCCGGGAAACACCACCGGCGCGCCCTGGAACAGGCGGAACTTGTACTTGCCGGCGAGCTTGCCGAAGGCGATCACCGAGCCGGTGAAGGTGATCGCGCCGATGGCGGCGCCGAGCGCCAGCTCGAGGCGGTTGCCGGCCGGCAATGCGCCCGCCCTTCTCGGCGATGCCGAAGGCCCACGGCTCGGCCACCGCCGCAATGGCGATGAACACCGCCGCCAGGCCGATCATGCTGTGGAAGAAGGCCACCAGCTCCGGCATCTTGGTCATCTCGACGCTTGCACGCGATCGTGGCGCCGATAGCCCCGCCGACCACCAGACCGACCAGCACCCAGGCCATGCCACCGGTGGCGATTTGCGGCGCGAGCCGGTAGATCAGCGCGGCGGTGGTGACGATGGCGATCGCCATGCCGATCATGCCGAACAGTTGCCGCGGACGCGACGTGCGTCGGGTGCGACAGGCCCTTCAGCGCCTGGATGAAGCAACACCGGCGACCAGGTACAGCAGCGTGACGAGGTTCATGCTGAGTGCTCATGGCCCGCCCCTACTTCTTCTCGGCCGAGCCGGCCTTCGGCTCCTTCTTCTTGAACATCTCGAGCATGCGGCGCGTCACCAGGAAGCCGCCGAAGATGTTGACCGCGGCCAGCGCCACGGCCAGCACGCCCATCGCCTTGCCGAGTCCGGTCTCGGTGAGCGCCGCAGCCAGCATCGCGCCGACGATGACGATGGCCGAGATCGCGTTGGTCACGCCATCAGCGGCGTGTGCAGCGCCGGCGTGACGTTCCACACGACGTGGTAGCCGACGTAGATGGCCAGCACGAAGATGATCAGGTTGATGACTGTCGGGCTTACGACTTCCATGGGCTTCCTCGGTCAGTTCTTGCGCTTGACTTCGCCGCCCGGGCACATCAGGCAGGCGGCGACGATGTCGTCGTCCAGCGGCACCATGAAGTTGCCGTCCTTGTCGACGACGAGCTTGAGGAAATCGAGCACGTTGCGCGCATAGAGCGCCGACGAATCGGTCGGCACCAGCGCCGGCATGTTGGTCTCGCCGATGATGTGCACGCCGTGCTTCGACCACGGTCTTGCCGGGTTCCGACAGCGGGCAGTTGCCGCCCTGCTCGACCGCCATGTCGACGATCACCGAGCCCGGCTGCATGGCCTTGACCATCTCCTCGGTGACCAGCACCGGCGCCGCGCGGCCCGGGATCAGCGCGGTGGCGATCACGATGTCGGCCTGCGCCAGCCGCTTCGCCGACCTCGACCTTCTGCCGCTCCAGCCAGCTCGGCCGGCATCGGTCGCGCGTAGCCGCCGACGCCCTCGGCGATCTCGCGCTCTTCGTCGGTTTCGTACGGCACGTCGATGAACTTGGCGCCGAGCGATTCGACCTGCTCCTTCACCGCGGGCCGCACGTCGCTGGCCTCGATCACCGCGCCCAGCCGCTTGGCGGTGGCGATCGCCTGCAGTCCGGCCACGCCGACGCCGAGGATCACCACGCGCGCCGCCTTGATCGTGCCGGCCGCGGTCATCAGCATCGGGAACAGCTGCTGGTAGGTGTTGGCGGCCATCATCACCGCCTTGTAGCCGGCGATGTTGGCCTGCGAGGACAGCACGTCCATGCTCTGCGCGCGCGTCGTGCGCGGCGCCGCCTCGAGCGCGAAGCCGGTCAGGCCCGCGCCGCTCATCGCGGCGAGGCCGTCGCGGTCGAACGGATTGAGCATGCCGACCAGCACGGCGCCGCGCTTCATCAGCGGCAACTCGTCGGCGCTCGGCGGGCGCACCTTCAGCACCATCTCGGCGCCGAGCGCCTCGGCGGCGGAGCCGATCGTCGCGCCGGCCGCGGTGTAGGCCTCGTCGGGGAAGCTTGCCGCCACGCCGGCGCCCGACTGCACGATCACACTGTGCTTGGCGCCGGTCAGCTTCTTGACCGTCTCAGGGGTCGCGGCGACACGGGTCTCGCCCGGCCGGACCTCTGCGGGCACTCCGATCTTCATTCAGCGTCCCCCTCGCTCGTGACGTTGCTTGTTCGTTGCGCGCGGCCGCTCTGGTGGCGGCTGCCGGCCACGGCCGAACAGGGTGGTCCGGCCGATAGAATCGCGACTTTACGCGAAAGCACCGCCGCCCCGCACGCGGCGGCGCGCTGACAACGGTCAACGATGCCCGCCGTCTGGAAGCCCAACGTCACGGTCGCCGCCGTGGTCGAACGCGACGGCCGGTTCCTGCTGGTCGAGGAAGAAACGCCCGAGGCGTCCGCCTGAACCAGCCGGCCGGCCACCTGGATCCCGGCGAATCGCCGGTCGACGGCGCGGTCCGCGAGACGCTGGAGGAAACCGCGTGCGTTCACGCCCACCGCCTTGCTCGGCGTCTACCTGGCCCGCTCGCCCTCAGCCAGGACAGCCGAACCCGTCACGTACCTGCGCTTCGCGTTCGTCGGCACCGTCGGCGAGCCCGAGCCGGCCGCGCGCTCGACCACGGCATCCTGCGCACGCTCTGGCTCACGGCCGACGAGATCCGTGCGCGGCTGCCGGAGCATCGCAGCCCGCTCGTGATGAAGTGCATCGACGACTACCTCGCCGGGCAGCGCTATCCGTTGAGTCTCGTCTACGCGCACCCATCTGTGCTGGCATGAGCAAGGGGCGCGTCGTCATCGGCATGTCGGGCGGGGTCGACTCCTCGGTCGCGGCCTGGCTGCTGAAGCAGCAGGGCCACGACGTCGTCGGCCTCTTCATGAAGAACTGGGAAGACGATGACGACGACGAGTACTGCTCGACCCGACAGGACCTGATCGACGCCGCCGCTGCCGCCGACGTGATCGGCATCGAGCTCGAAGCGGTCAACTTCGCCGCCGAGTACAAGGACCGCGTGTTCGCCGAGTTCCTGCGCGAGTACTCCGGCCGGCCGCACGCCGAACCCCGACGTCCTGTGCAATGCCGAGATCAAGTTCAAGGCGTTTCTCGACCACGCGATCAAGCTGGGCGCCGACCACATCGCCACCGGACACTACGCGCGGGTCCGCGAGCGCGAAGGCAAGTTCGAGCTGCTGCGCGGCGTCGATCCGAACAAGGACCAGAGCTACTTCCTGCACCGGCTGAACCAGGCGCAGCTCGCGCGCACGCTGTTCCCGATCGGCGACCTGACCAAGCCCCGGGTGCGCGAGATCGCACGCGAGATCGGCTTGCCGAATGCCGCAAAGCGCGACTCCACCGGCATCTGCTTCATCGGCGAGCGGCCGTTCCGCGAGTTCCTCAACCGCTACCTGCCGATGCAGCCGGGACCGATCCGGACGAAGACGGTCGCGTGATCGGCGAACACGTCGGGCTCGCGTTCTACACGCTGGGCCAGCGCAAGGGCATCGGCATCGGCGGCTTGCAGGGCGCGGCGCAGAGCCCCTGGTTCGTCGCGCGCAAGGACATCGAGCGAACACACTGTGGGTCGTGCAGGGGCACGATCATCCCTGGCTGATGAGCGATCGCCTGGTCGCGATCGACGCAGCGTGGATCGGTGGCGAGCCGCCCGCGCCGGGAACGAGGCTCACGGCCAAGACCCGCTATCGGCAGGCCGATGCTGCCTGCACCGTCATTGCCGCCGAGGGCGACCGCTTCGAACTGGCCTTCGACGAGCCGCAGTGGGCGGTCACGCCGGGCCAATCCGCGGTGCTCTATCGGGAAGAAGCTAGTCTGGGCGGCGGAGTGATCGAGAGGGCTTCGATGGCTAGACTGCCTCGATCGCTGGCCCTCGGTGACGCCGCTCGATGAGCCGCAAGGCGCTCTTCTTCACGCTGTCTCTTTCCGTCGCAAGTGGCACAGGTCTCGTCGCCTGTGGCGGCGGCGAGGACGCTGCGCCGATGGCGTCACCCACACCATCGCCAGGTCCGTCACCCAGCCCGGCTCCATCGCCGACGCTCCCTCCGGTGACCCCGCCCGGTGGTTCGCCCACCCCGGCGCCGACTCCCATTCCGTCGCCGACTCCGCCGCCTCCGACCCCGGCCCCTCCGCCGCCTCCGGGCCCGCCGCCGGCACCGTTTGAGATCAATGTCGCCGCACCGCCCCCGTCGACATCAAGCGGCGTCACGCCCAAGCTCACGCTCTTCGCCACCGGCCTGTCGACTCCCTGGGGCATGGCGTTCCTCCCCGACAGCCGCGTACTGGTGACGCAGAAGGGTGGAACGCTGGTGCTGGTGAGCGCCGATGGCGCGACGAAATCGCAGATCAGTGGCGTACCGACGGTGGATGCCAACGGCCAGGGTGGCCTGCTCGATGTCGCGCTCGATCCGCAATTCAGCCTCACGACCAATCGACGCATCTACCTCGCGTACTCGGAGCCGGGAGCCAACAGCACGAACGGCACCGCCGTCGCGCGCGCGGACCTCAACGCGTCGCTGACGGCATTGGAAAACGTGCAGGTGATCTTCCGGCAGACGCCGAAGAAGGTCAGCCAGGGCCATTACGGCAGTCGGCTCGATCTTCCGGACGGATGGAACGCTCTTCGTGACGCTCGGCGAGCGCCAGATGCCGATCAGCCCCGCCAACGAAGCGCAGTCGCTGACGTCACAACTCGGCAAGGTGGTTCGCATCAACACCGACGGCTCGATCCCGCCCGACAACCCGTATGCGATCCAGTGCGGAACCGCTGACGCGAGCAATCTGGAGCTACGGTCACCGCAACCCGCAGGCCGCAGCGCTGCATCCAGACCACCGGTGAACTCTGGGTCACCGAGCATGGACCGCAGGGCGGCGATGAAGTGAACCTGTCGCTGCCGATGCGCAACTTCGGCTGGCCGATCGTTTCGTATGGCTGCAATTACGGCGACCCGCAAGGCACGAGTTGCCGCATCGGAGGAGGCATCCACAACGCGCCGTACACGCCGCCCCTGGCGTTCTGGTACCCGACCTCAACCGCGCCGGGCGGCGCGGCGTTTTATACCGGCGACAGATTCCCCGAATGGAAAGGCAGCTTCTTCGTCGGAGGCCTGGCCGGCAAGGCGCTGTGGCGTTTCGTGCTGAACGGAAACGCCATCGTCGGGCAGGAACCTTTCT
>CAWEPP010000003.1:0-159789 GCA_963810985.1 uncultured beta proteobacterium | reverse complement strand
GCAGGATCGTGACTACGCGATCACGGTGCAAAGCGACGTGCGCGAGGGCATTCAGGGCCAGACGGTATCGACGCAGATCGCGGCCGACCCGCAGCTGGCGGCGCTGAAGCGGCGCCTGCCGGAGGGCTACCAGATCGCGATCGCCGGCGCGGCCGAAGAGTCCTCGAAGGCCGGAACGGCGATCGTGGCCAACGTGCCGCTGATGTTGTTCATCGTCTTTACGCTGCTGATGCTGCAGCTCCACACCTTCTCGCGCTCGATGCTGGTATTCCTCACCGGGCCGCTCGGCCTGATCGGCGCGTCGCTCGGCCTGCTGCTTTTCCGGGCGCCGTTCGGCTTCGTGGCGCAGCTGGGTGTCATCGCGATGTTCGGCATGATCATCCGCAACTCGGTGATTCTGGTCGACCAGATCGAGCGCAACCGCGAGGCGGGGATGCCCGCCTGGGACGCGATCATCGAGGCCGCCGTGCGGCGCCTGCGTCCGATCGTGCTGACCGCGGCGGCCGCCGTGCTGGCGATGATCCCGCTGTCGCGCAGCACGTTCTGGGGCCCGATGGCCATCGCGATCATGGGCGGCCTCATCGTGGCCACCGTATTGACGCTCCTGTTTCTGCCGGCGCTGTACGCGACGTGGTTCCGTGTCGCGCGGCCGGAGCGCGGCGCGTCACCACCCGCGGACGTCGTCGCTCCGGCCTGATCCACTTCGGCCGGAGGGGAGTCAGTCGAAGGCGATCGAATAGACGAGGTCGAGCGCGTTGGTGCTGCCGGCTCGGGCGATCAGCGAGAGCTGACGCGTCAAGCGGTAGTTCAATGCCACGAAGTATTCGGCTCCGGTCAGCGCCTGCTCGAACGACAGGTACAGGTCGTCGTTGATGCGTTTGCCGACAGCCAGGAAATCCGCCGCCGCCGAACTCGATGTCGGAATGCCGCTGCTGCGCAATCTCCCCGCCACGGTTTCGCGCGGCAGCAGCGAGGCACTGCTCTGGCCCGGCTGCAGCGTGATCTGGTCGATGCCGAGCGTGCGCATGACGCTCGCGCTGGCGCTGTCCGCCTGACCGGCAAAGAGCGCGCTGGCGGCCGCCGACAGCAGCGCGCGGTCATTGCCGTCGCTCGCACCCGGCGGACGGCCGAGCACCAGCCAATTCAGCTTCTCGGTGTCCGACATCGACGGATCGGAGTGCAGGCGCACGTAGGGCCGCTGGGCGGTCCCGCTGATGGCGACACCGACCTCGACCGGCAATCCCGCGCGCACGGCCAGTACGTTGAGCGCCGGGTTGTCGACCGGCCCCTGGAAGGTGACGATGCCGCGCTCGATGCGCAGCCGCTGGCCATAACCGGCAAACACGCCATCGACCGTGCGAACGCTGCCTTCGGCGCGCAGTTGCGACGGTCGCCCGCTGAGGTTCACCGCGCCGGCCAGACGCGCTTCGAGGCCGGCCCCTTCGATATAGAACCGGCGTCCGAGGGAACCCTGCACATCCAGCGTCACGTCCACCGGTGCGGCAGCGCTTGCCTTGCGCTGGGTACCGGCACGCGTCACGACGACGTCGTTCGGCAGGCTGCGACCGCCGCGCAGACCGTCGAAATTGATGTACGCACCGTCGACCGTCAGCTTTGGCGTAGAGATCCGCCCGCTGCGGCGACAGCGTGATGCCACCGTCGCCCGAGACCACCATCCAGCGGTCCGCCCGTTGCAGCACCGGCAACTGCGTGGCCCGCACGCCGATACTGCCGGTCAGTGACCGCAGCGCGATGCGGCCGACGGCGCGCACTTCGAACGGCCGGTCGGAGTCCAGCCCTTCGAGGGCGCGCTTCTCGAGCGGCGCCACGCGCGGGTTGCCGGCGAACAGCAGCTCGTTGATGACGAGGACGCCGTCGTCGAGCACGGCATCGAGGCGGCCGTTTTCCATGCGCACCGCCTGGTCGACCCACGCCAAGCGCAGGGCGTCGCCCCGCAGTGTGCCAGTCGAAGTCGGATCTGCCGGCGTGCCGCCGATCGTTGCATTGATCGATCCCGCGCCGCCGAACTGGACGTTGTCGCCGATCAGCGGGCCGATCCAGCTCAGGTCCGGCAGCCTTGCGTCAACGACGACGCGGAACGGGCGCTCCTGCGCCAGCAGGCGGCCGCCCGGCGCGGCGGGGTCGAGATAGGCGTCGATCGCAGCGTCGATCTTGCCCAGTGCCCGACCTCGCATGTAGACGTTGCCGGTGATGCGATTGTCGAGCACGTTGAGCGCGGCCCCGACGTCGCTCACGCCGATCGGGTTGAGTGCATCGATGCCGCTGTAGATATCGCCACCGGTGCGTTCGATCACGGCGATGCCGTTGACCGCATCGGCATATTCGAGCTCCCAGCGCCCGGCAAGCGTGAGCGGGACGCGATCGCCGGCGCCGCTGCGTACGACTCGCCGCGGTGCGCGTGCGCGGGCGTCGAGGGCCTGTGGCTGCAGGTCCTCGAAGCGGCCCGAGGTACGCCAGCGACCCTCCCCGAGCCGGAGTTCAAACTCGGTAAAACGCGCACCGTGCAGCAGGAACTCCGCCGGTCCGAGCGTCAGGGCATTCAGCGAGATCGTCAGCGGCGTCGCAGACCGCATCAGGAGTTCGACTGGCGCCCCGACTTCTACAGCCACCAGTGATCCGCGCCAGGCTCCCTCCTTGATGCCGCCGCTGGCGATCAGGCGCACCGGCTGCTGAGCTCCCGTGGCGCCGTTCAGCTCCAGAGTTGCGCTGGACATCGTGCCCCGGCCGATCAGTGTGGCGCCGGCAAGCGACTGTTCCGGTCCCCCGGGGGCCGTGTGGTCGGCGAGATCCACGGTCAGAGCGAGGGGCTCGTTGGCCGCCGCGCCTCCCCGGAACGAAGCGACCACACTGCCGATGCGGTGGCCCCCGGGAAGCCGCAGGTTCTTGGCCGCTGCCGTGCCATCGATCCGCACGGCCTCCAGTTCGCCCGCGAGCGTGGCGTGGGCGTCGACCCGGCCGCCGTAGCCCGGCAACAGTGCTTCGATGTCCTGAGCCGATAGTTCCATGCGCAGTTCGCGGCCCGCGCCGAGGCCTCCGATGGCGGTCAGCCGCGATGTGCCGGACCGAAGTTCAATGTCGGCGGCGAGGTTGTGATCAGCGGCCTCGACGGAGCCGTGACCGGTCAGCGGCCGGCCTGCGATACGGCTTTCGCCCAGATCGAAGCGCGCCCGGCCGCGGAGCGGCGACTGCAGTCGTCCGTCGAAATCGAGCGTGCCGTTCAAGCGTGTATCGATTCCACGCACGAGTCGCGACAGGTCGAGATCTTTGAAGCTGCCATTGATACGAGCGCTGCGGGCACCGCCCAGTTCGATCCGGCCGCGCAGGTCGGCCCGACCCTCGGCGAGGCTCAGTTGCGCCCGCGCCACTTCGAGCACCTGGGATCGAAGCGAAGCATCGATGTCGGCGCTCAGGGCCAGTGCGCCGGCGTTGCGTGCGCTGCCGACAAAGCGCTGCACGCCTTCCTGCAGACCGTAGTCGAGCTGCCCGCTGGCATTTGTCGCCACGGCGCGGGAGTGCAGTGTTGACGCATCGATACCGCTGAATCGGGCTGCCGCCTGCACACCGTCGGATCTGGACCAGGTCAGGGCTCCGTTGGCGATGCCACGCACCCCCTCGGCCCGCTCGATATCGAACCGCAGCGTTTCGGCGGCCCACGCCAGGGTTCCGCGCACCGAACGGACCGGCAGTCGATCGCGGTCGATCGGACCGGCGGTGCTGTTGTCCACGGAGAAGGGGCCGCCGACGGACCATGTGCCGTCGGCCTGTGTCGTCGGCGTCAGATCGGCATGCGCTCGCAGTTGCATCGACGGCACATCACTCATCCAGAGCGCTGGATCGAAAGCCTCGACGTCGACTGCCAGCCGTTCGAGCGGCACGGCGGCGAAGACGCGGAGGACGGCGTCGGCGCGCGCTCGCGCGGCGTTGTCGTCAGCGTTCAGTTCAAGCCGCAGTTGCTGCAGCGAGCCCGTGGCCGAGACGGTCGCGGTGACGGCGCGGTCCTGCAGCGTGGTACTCAGCTGCGCGCGCGCCGCCGTGGCGAAGGGATCCGGGGCGTCGATGCGTCCCTGCGCCTGCACCCGGGTGCGCTCGAATTCGCCGCTTATCTGATCGACGGCGATACCTTGTGCGTTCATCCGGCCGAGGAGTGCAACGCGACGGAACACGATCGGCGTGGCCTCGCGCGCGCCGAGCGCGAGCTCCTGGATGCCGCTCTGGCGCACGATGAGGTCGAAGGGCAGTCCCAGCGTCGCAGGGGGCGTGCCCGGTCCGCCGCTTGCGACCCAGTCGATCTGCACGCGCTGCGCCGATACGTGCTCCACATCAAGGGTGCGCTGCCTCAGCGACCATTCACGCAGGTTCAGGACCACGGAGTCGGCTGCAACCGACCAGCTTGCACGCTTCAGTTCGAATCTCGCAATCCGCACCCCGTCGCCGAGCGTGCCCTCGACGCCCCCCACCGTTAGTCCAGGGACGAAGGTGCTCGCCAGTCCGGCGGCGACGCGCAGCCCGGTGCTCGTCGCTACAAGCCACCCCGCCGCGGCGGCCACTGCTATCAATGCCAGCAGCGCGGGGCCGAGCACGATCGCGACCGAGCTCAGCCAGGACGGGCGTAGCCGTTTCGGTGCGGGGGCCGGAGCGGGCGTGGGCTGCATGCGGATCAGAACGCGATCGCCACCGAAAAGTGCACGCGGACCTGATGGAAGCGTTCACCGTAGGCGACGTCAACCGCCAGCGGTCCCGCCGGTGTGCGCCAACGCACGCCCAGGCCGTAGCCATAGGCCGGATCGAGATCCTTGAAGCGCGCCGCCGCGTCGCCAGCGTCGATGAAGGCGGCGAGGCCCCAGTTGCCACCCCAGCGCTCGAGCCATTTGACGTATTCGATCGAGGCAACGGCCAGTGCACGGCCGCCAACGATGGCGCCACCCTGTTCGACGCCGAGGCTCTCGAAGTCGTAACCGCGCACGGTCAACGCGCCGCCCGTGCGAAACAGGAACTTGTTGGGGACGCTGTTCGTACTCTGCGCCTCGACGCCGCCGACCTGCCCACGCAGTATCAGTGCGTCGCGGATGCCGACCGGCACGTACTGGACGACGCTGCCGAAGCCGCGCAGGAATGCGTCGTCGATCGACAGGCCGCCGAGGCCCACTGAACCCTGCAACTGGATCAGATTGCCACGGCGCGGGTTGGTGATGTCGTCGACGTCGCGCCGGGTCCAGGTATAGGTGCTCGACAGCACGTTGAGGGTGATTGGCGGATCGAGCGGCGTCTCGCGCCGCTCGTGTTCGAAGTTCAGCGCCAGTTGCGTTTCCACGTTGCGTCCATCACGTGGGCCGGTGAGCTGCGAACGGGCGGCACCGACACCCCAGCGGTTGATCCGCAGGTTCTCGATTTCGGAGTTCTCGACCAGCGCACCGACGCTGTCGCGCACGCCGCTTCGCTGCGGCGGAAAGATCATGTCGGTGAAAGCGAACTGGCCGGTCTGATCGATGCGAAAGCCGGACTGCAGAATGTACGGCCGTCCGAACGTGACGGCCTGGCGGTAGATCGCCTCGATATGGGCGCCCGTATTGGTCGCGAAGCCCACTCCGGCAGAGAATCGGCGAATGAGCGCTTCGCGGAGCTGCACCCGCAGCGGTGCCACATCGGCCGTCGCCGCCTCCAGATCGAGCGTCACGACCACGCTGTTGAAGTACGCGGACTCCTGCAGCGACTGCTGGAACTGGAGCATCAAGGTTCGGTCGAACGGAGCACCCGCCTTGAAAGGGTTGAAGCGCTCGACCAGCGCCGCATCGTGTCGCTGCAGCCCCTCGATGTGCAGGGGGCCGACGCGGTAGGCCGGACCGCTGTCGATTTCGATGTTCAGTACGGCCGCACCGCTCTCGGCGTCGACCTCGGCGCTTGACTGCGCAATCGTGGCTGCCGCGAAGTCGCGCGCCGTCACCGCCAGCATCAGCCGGTTCTTGGCCGCCTCCCAGTCGGCGCTGCGAAACGGCGCTCCGGCGGGAACGCTCCACTCGCGACGCAACGCGGCGGCACGCTCCGCAAATGTCGGTTCCGCCAGGGCGCCTCGAAACCGGATGTCGACGGTGCTCACGGTGGTGAGGCGACCGGTTTCCACCAGAAGTCGATAGCGCGGGACCTTGGCCGGATTCGGTTCAAAGCGCACGGCGGGACTGAAGTAGCCCTCCGTAGCCAGGACCTCGATGGCGGCGCGTTCGGCGCGTCGCAGTTCGCGCTCCTCGTCGGCCTCGTCGGCCTCTGCCGGAAGCCGGAATCTCGAAAGGGCCTCGTCGAGCGCCGCGGCAACGCGGCCACTGACCCCGGCTGCGCCGACCAGGCGTACGCCTTCGTCGGCAACGTCGGCGGACTGCGCCAGTGCGCCCAGGGGCAGGCCGAACAGGAGTACGAGCGATACCAGCAGTCCGGGGTGCACAGTGCAGACCTGAATGTCGAGGCGGCTTCCGACGCGCCCGGTCAACCCGGAGCCAGCGCACCGCAACCCTCTGCGGTCGATCCTAGCAAAGCGACGGCGGCGCCAAATGAGCTTGAAAATGCGCCACTTCACCCTACCTTCGACTGGGAAGCCGAATTCGGGGGGGGGCTACATGCGTATTGACAAACTGACGACGAAGTTTCAGGAAGCGCTCGGCGACGCTCAGTCGATCGCCGCCGGGCATGACAATTCGTACATTGAGCCCGTCCACGTGCTGCTCGCCATGCTGCGGCAGGGCGATGCGGGCGCGCGCTCGCTGGTGCAGCGGGCCGGAGCCAATGTCAATGCCTTGACCACGGCGCTCGATGCCGCGGTCAAGCGCCTGCCCCAGGTGAAAGGGGGTGACGGCCAGATTCAGGTCGGTCGCGACCTCAACAGCCTGCTGAACGCCACCGACAAGGAAGCCCAGCGACGCGGCGACAGCTATATCGCGAGCGAGATGTTCCTGCTGGCGGTCGCCGACGACAAAGGCGAAGCAGGGCGGCTGGCGCGCGAGCACGGTGTCAGCCGCAAGGCCCTCGAAGCGGCGATCGACGCCGTGCGTGGCGGCGCCCCGGTCGAAAGCGCCGAGGCCGAAGGCCAGCGTGAAGCGCTCAAGAAGTACACGATCGACCTGACCGAGCGCGCGCAGCAAGGCAAGCTGGACCCGGTGATCGGCCGCGACGACGAGATCCGCCGCACGATCCAGATCCTGCAGCGACGCACGAAGAACAATCCGGTCTTGATCGGCGAACCAGGCGTTGGCAAGACCGCGATCGTCGAGGGCCTCGCGCAGCGCATCGTCAACGAGGAAGTGCCCGAGACACTCAAGGGCAAGCGAGTGCTGGTGCTCGACATGGCAGGGCTGCTCGCCGGTGCCAAGTACCGCGGCGAGTTCGAGGAGCGGCTGAAGGCCGTGCTGAAGGAAGTCTCCGCCGAGTCGGGTCGCATCATCCTCTTCATCGACGAGATGCACACGATGGTCGGCGCCGGCAAGGCCGAAGGCGCGATCGACGCCGGCAACATGCTCAAGCCCGCGCTCGCGCGCGGCGAGCTGCACTGCATCGGCGCCACCACACTCAACGAGTACCGCAAGTACATCGAGAAGGATGCTGCGCTCGAGCGCCGCTTCCAGAAGGTGCTGGTCGACGAACCAAGCGTCGAGGCGACCATCGCCATCCTGCGCGGACTGCAGGAGCGCTACGAACTGCACCATGGTGTCGAGATCACCGACCCGGCAATCGTCGCAGCCGCCGAACTCTCGCACCGCTACATCACCGACCGCTTCCTGCCCGACAAGGCGATCGACCTGATCGACGAAGCGGCCGCTCGCATCAAGATGGAAATCGACTCGAAGCCCGAGTCGATGGACAAGCTCGACCGACGCCTGATCCAGTTGAAGATCGAGCGCGAAGCGGTGAAGAAAGAAAAGGATGAGGCGTCGAAGAAACGGCTCGAGCTGATCGAGGTCGAAATTGCGCGGCTCGGGCGCGAGTACGCCGACCTCGAGGAAGTATGGAAGTCCGAGAAGGCCGCGGTCCAAGGCACGCAGCACATCAAGGAAGAGATCGACAAGCTGCGTCTGCAGATGGAAGACCTCAAGCGCAAGGGCCAGTACGACAAGCTGGCCGAGATCCAGTACGGCAAGCTTCCGCAGCTCGAGTCGCAACTGAAGCAGGCCGAGAAGGCCGAGGCGCCCAAGGGCAAGCCCAGGCTGCTGCGCACGCAAGTGGGCGCCGAAGAGATCGCCGAAGTGGTGTCACGCGCGACTGGCATCCCGGTCAGCAAGATGATGCAGGGCGAGCGCGAGAAGTTGCTGAAGATGGAAGACTTCCTGCACCGGCGCGTCGTCGGCCAGGACGAGGCCGTGCGGCTGGTGTCCGATGCGATCCGCCGTTCGCGGGCGGGCCTGGCGGACCCGAACCGCCCGTATGGTTCGTTCCTGTTCCTGGGACCGACCGGCGTGGGCAAGACCGAACTGACGAAGGCGCTCGCCGAATTCTTGTTCGACACCGAAGATGCATTGATCCGAATCGACATGAGCGAGTACATGGAGAAGCACTCCGTGGCTCGCATGATCGGCGCGCCGCCGGGCTATATCGGCTACGACGAGGGCGGTGCGCTGACCGAGGCCGTGCGCCGCAAGCCCTATGCGGTGATCCTGTTCGACGAGGTCGAGAAGGCGCACCCCGACGTATTCAACGTGTTGCTGCAGGTGCTGGACGATGGTCGCATGACCGACGGCCAGGGCCGCACGGTCGACTTCAAGAACACCGTGATCGTGATGACCTCGAATCTCGGCTCGCACGACATCCAGCGCATGGCGGGCCAGGATCCTGAGAAGATCAAGGACACCGTGATGGGCGAGGTGCGAAAGCACTTCCGGCCCGAGTTCGTGAACCGGATCGATGAAATCGTCGTGTTCCAGGCGCTCGATTCACGCCAGATCAAAGCGATCGCGAAGATCCAGCTGAAGCGGCTCGAATTGCGACTGGCGGCGCAGGAAATGAAGCTCGACGTCAGCGATTCGGCGCTCGCCGAGATCGCGAAGGTCGGCTTCGATCCGCTCTACGGTGCGCGACCATTGAAGCGTGCGATCCAGCAGGAGATCGAGAACCCGGTGGCGCGACTCGTGCTCGAGGGTCGCTTCGGGCCGAAGGACGTCATCCCGGTCGACGTCAAGAACGGCAAGTTCGTGTTCGACCGCATCGTGCACTGAGAGGCTGGCCCTCGCGACCTGCGCGGGGGCCAGCCCGCCTACTCGGCTCGGCTGCGCAGGTGGTGGAGTTCGCCCGGCAGGCGCATGTTCCAATCGCCGCCCGCAACGCCGCGTTTGAACCCAATTTCGTAGAGTGATGTCATCAACACGGGGTCGAAGAACTCATCGCCTCGCAGGCTCACGTCGTCCGGAATCGTGACCCAGCGGTACTCGGCTCCTTCCCGCTGCGCGATCGTGTAGATGCGGAACAGGTCGCCGATCACGGCGGAACGGCCGGCCGCTTCGAGCACGCGGCTCGAAATCCCGCGGACGGTGCGCGGTGTCGGTGTCGGCGTCGGCGGGGCTAGCTGGCCGTTGTGGATCACGAAGATCCGGTCGTAGCCTGGCGCGGCGCCCACGGTATTCCGCGCGACCAGAGGACTGAACAGGCCAGCATTGAAGAAGACCATGGCCGCCACGCCGCCATCGACGTGCATCTCGTCAAAGAGCCTGCCTCCGGCCTCTACGTCGAAAAAGACCGGCGGGAAGACCACCGGGATCGATGCCGAGGCCAGCATCACTTTGCGAAACAGCCTGACCTTGTCCGGATAGTCCGCCTGCGCGATCAGGCCCATGTTCCACACGACGAAGCGCTGGGCGTCGAGTTCGACGGTGCCCATGTAGAGTCGACGGCCCTGCGAGTGCGCGGTGGCCACCTCGCGCACGAATTGCTCGTCAACATGCTGCGCGATCATCGTCGCGAGCGGGCCGGTGTCGGTCAAGGCTTCGCCGAAAAACAGTTGCGAGATCATGCCGAACAGCGACCCGCTGACAAAGATGTTCTGCGAACGGGTCGTCGTGTAGAGATCGCGCAAGGCATCGTCGTACTTGGGCCCGAGGAACGCGTAAGGCGCCATCAGCGCCCCGGTGGAAACGCCGGTAACGATCTTGAACACGGGGCGGGTACCGGCCTTGGTCCAGCCGTTGAGCAGACCGGAACCGAAGGCTCCGTTGGCGCCGCCACCGGAAAGCAGTAGATGCGAGTACTGGACGCGCCCATCGGCGCCGACAGGAAACTCGGCGCGCGACTCCTGCTTGTATGACAGCACGATGTCGTCCTGCATCGCCGGGCTCGCGTGACCCGCCCAGGCACGCACATCCGGCATGCCTGGCACGATGGCCGTCGTCGTCAGTTCGGGAGGGACCGGATTGCGGATCAGCGTGCCGCAGCCTGCCACGGTGACAACGAGCCATGCCAGCAGGAGCAGTGGCATCATTGCCGGCCGGATCCGCTGCCGCACCGACGGGGCGGGCGCGCGCGACGTCATGCACGCGCATGCACCATGCTCGCCCGTGCCTGCACCGTGTCGGACATGTTCAAACGACATCGCTAAGACCATTTTCTCCGGTGCGACCGTAGCGGCAGCACTTCGAATGACGCGCTGTGTCCGCTGCGATCATGGCCGCGTTTGACTTCAAAGTGATCGAAGTTAAAATCCTTCGCGCAATTCATGAAGTCTAGCGTTCGGAGTCAGATTGCGCGGTTGCACTCCGAATCCGTTCCGTCATCGCAAATGTCGTCATCGCCGTGGTCCATCGGCTGCACTCCGGGTCGATCGGAAGCGGGATGTAGGCCGGCGCGAGCGGCAGCCGTACCGCAGTGCCATGGAGACACTCTTGTCCTCGACGCATACTGAAACCGCGCTGTCGTTCCGGCGCCGGCACCTCCCGCTTATCGTCGCGTTGCTGGCGCTGGCCACTCTCGTCGGCTGCCGGCCCGCCGAAAAGGCCGCGGCGCCCGACATTCGTCCGGTCCGGTACATGAAGGTCGAAATGTTCCCGGGCGGCGAAACGATTTCGCTGACCGGCACGGTGCAAGCGCAGTCGGAAATCAACCTCTCGTTCCGCATCGATGGCCGGGTCGTCGAACGTCGCGTCGACGTCGGGGCCAGGGTCAAGTCGGGGCAACTGATTGCTGTCCTCAATCCCGAGAACGAGGAAAGTGGTGTGGCGGGTGCACGCGCGAACGTGGCCGCGGCACGCGCGCAGCTGGTCGAGGCGCGCAACAACTATGACCGGCACAAGGAACTGCTGGCGCAGAACTTCATCTCGAAGGCGCGCTTCGATCAGGTCGAGGCCACGTTCCGGGCGGCCCAGTCGCAGGTCACTGCCGCGCAATCGCAGCTCGACATCGCATCCAATCGCCTCGGCTATACGCGCCTGGTCGCCGATTCGCCGGGCACGGTCACCGCCGTTGGCGCTGAACCCGGCGAGGTCGTGCAGGCCGGCCGCATGATCGTGCAAATCGCCAGCGAGAGCGGGCGCGATGCGGTGTTCGGCGTGCCGCCGCGCATCAAGGATGTCGTGCCCGCGAATCCCGAAGTCACGGTGGTGCTGACCTCCGATCCCAAGGTCACGGCAGAAGGCCGCGTGCGCGAGGTTTCGCCGCGCGCCGATCCCGCCACCGGCACCTTTGCGGTGCGCGTCGGACTGATCGACCCGCCCGCCGGAATGCGCCTGGGTTCTACGGTGACCGGCCGCACCAAACTGGGAGGCGAGGCTGGCATCAACATCCCGGTCTCGGCGCTGACGCGTGACGCCAACCAGCCGGCCGTCTGGATCATCGATCCGACGACGAAGGCGGTCTCACCGCGGGTCGTGGAAGTGCTGCGCAACGACCCGGCGCGCGTGGTGATCGGCAAGGGTCTGAAGGAAGGTGATCTCGTCGTCACGGCGGGCATCCAGGCCCTGCGTCCGGGACAGACCGTCCGACTGCTCGAAAGCAAGCGGTGATCGGCCCGAATCTTTCCGAATGGGCGATCAGCCGTCGCTCATTCGTGATCTTCCTGATGCTGGTGGCGGTCATCGCCGGCTCCTTCGCGTTCCTCAAGCTGGGACGCGCCGAAGATCCGGTGTTTACGTTTCGCACGATGATCGTGCAGGCCGCCTGGCCCGGCGCGTCGCTCGAGGACACGATCGAGCAGGTGACCGAGCGCCTCGAACGGCGGTTGCAGGAGACGCGCTTCATCCACACAGTACGCAGCTACACCAGCCCCGGCGTGACGACGATCTTCGTCGAACTTCAGCAGTCGACACCACCAGAGATCGTGCCGGACCTCTGGTACGAGGTGCGCCGGAACATCGGCGACATGCGCGGCACGCTGCCGGCGGGCGTGGTCGGTCCGGGGTTCAACGACGACTTCGGCAACACCTTTGGCATCATCTACGGGTTCACCGCCGACGGATTCTCGAAGCGTGAATTGCGCGATTACGTCGAAGACGCGCGCTCACGACTGCTGCAGGTGCCCGACGTCTCGAAGATCGAAATCATCGGTGCGCAGGACGAGCAGATCTTCCTCGAGTTCTCGACCGAGAAACTGGCCGGGCTGGGTCTCGACTACTCCGCCATAGCACGCGCCTTGCAGGCACAGAACCTGGTGCGACCGTCGGGCGTGATCCAGACCGTCGATGAACGGCTCTCGCTGCGTGTGTCAGGATCGTTCGAGGACGAGCGTGCGATCGAGGAGTTCAACTTCCTGGCCGGCGACCGCATGGTGCGCCTCGGCGACATCGCGACGGTGCGACGCGGATTCGTCGATCCGCCGCAGCCGCTGTTCCGCGTCAACGGCACGCCGGCGATTGGCCTCGGCATTGCAATGCGCGATGCCGGTGACATCCTTGCCCTCGGCGAGAACATCCGCAAGGAGATGCAGGACATCAAGGCCAAGCTGCCGCTCGGCGTCGAACCGATCCTCGTCGCTGACCAGGCCGAGACCGTCGATACTGCAATCAACGAGTTCATTACGTCGCTCTGGCAGGCGATCCTGATCATCCTGGCGGCCAGCTTCGTCGCGCTCGGCGTGCGCCCGGGCTCGGTGGTCGCCCTGGCGATACCGCTGACGCTCGCGATCGTGTTCGTGGTCATGGGTACCTTCGGCATCGACCTGCATCGCATCTCGCTCGGCGCGCTGATCATTGCGTTGACACTGCTCGTCGACGACGCGATGACGACCATCGACGCGATGATCCGCCGGCTCGGCGCGGGCGATTCGATGGAAAAGGCGGCCACGTTTGCCTACAAGACGCTGGCCGCCCCGATGCTGATCGGCACGCTGGTGACGATCGCCGGCTTTGTGCCGATCGGTTTCGCCCGCAGTTCCGCAGGCGAGTACACATTCTCGATCTTTGCGGTGGTGGCGATCGCGCTGATCGTCTCCTGGTTCGTCGCCGTCATTTTTGCGCCCCTGCTTGGCATGGCGATCCTGAAGCCGCCCAAGGAGCAGAAGGAGGAGAAGCCCGGGCGCGTGCTGCAGATCTACAGCGCGTTCCTGAGCGCGGCGATGCGCGCCAGGTGGCTGACCATCGCGCTGACGGTTGCAGCATTTGTCGCGGCCGTGTTCCTGGTGCGATTCGTTCCGGCGCAGTTCTTTCCAGCCTCAGATCGCCCGGAACTTCTGGTCGATCTGACGCTTCCGCAGAACGCGTCGATCTTCGCCAGCGAGACAACCGCGAAACGGGTCGAGGAAGTGCTGGCGAAGGACGAAGGCATCGATCGCTGGAGCACCTACGTTGGACGCGGCGCGATCCGCTTTTACCTGCCGTTGAATGTGCAGTTGCCGAACCCGTTTTTCGCGCAGATCGTGGTCGTCGCCAAGGACGTGCCCGCGCGAGACCGGCTGCAGGCCAAGCTCGAAAAGCTGCTGGCCGAGGATTTTCCAAACGTGGTCGCGCGCGTCTACCCGCTTGAACTCGGCCCGCCGGTCGGCTGGCCGTTGCAGTATCGCGTCAGCGGTCCCGGACGTCGAGGAAGTCCGGCGCATCGCGCTCGAAGTGGCACAGACGATTGCGACCGACAACCGCGCGCGCCTGATCAACTACGACTGGATGGAGCCGGGACGCGAAGTCCGGGTGAAGATCGACCAGGACCAGGCGCGCCGTCTCGGCGTCACGTCGTCGGCGATTGCAGCCGTGCTCAATGCCGCCGTGTCGGGCTCGGTCGTGACCCAGGTGCGCGACGACATCTACCTGATCAACGTGGTGGCGCGCGCGATCGAGGACCAGCGTGTATCGCTCAATGCGCTGCGTGTTCTGCAGATTCCGCTGCCCAATGGCCGCACCGTGCCGCTGGCCCAGTTCGCGACCTTCGAGTACGACCAGGAATACCCGCTGGTGTGGCGCCGCGACCGCGTGCCGACGCTGACGGTGCGGGCGGACGTCGCCCCGGGCGTGCTGCCTGACGAGGTCGTCAGCAAGCTGGCGCCGGCGTTCGCGAAGCTGAATGACTCGCTGCCCCAAGCCCTACAAGGTGGTCACCGGCGGCATCTTCGAGGAAAGCGCGAGGTCGCAGGCCTCGGTGGTCGCGGTCGTGCCGCTGATGATCGTGCTGATGCTGACCATCATGATGCTGCTGCTGGTGAGCTTCCGGCGCCTCGGGATGGTGGTGTCACTGCTGCCGCTCGGCCTGATCGGCGTCGTTGGCGCTCTGCTGGTGTCGGGAAGTCCGCTCGGCTTTGTCGCCATCCTCGGCATCCTCTCGCTGATGGGGATGATTGCCAAGAACGCCGTCATCCTGATTGTGCAGATCGAGGCCGACCGTGCCGAGGGCCGCAGCGTGCGCGACGCCGTGATGTCGGCGAGCACGTCGCGCCTGCGGCCGATGATGCTGACGGCGATCTCGACCGTGCTCGGCCTGATCCCAATCGCACCGACCGTGTTCTGGGGGCCGATGGCGTTCGCGATCATGGGGGGCCTGCTGGTGGCGACGCTGCTGACGCTGGTGTTCCTGCCGACGCTGTACGTCACCTTCATCAAGGACGACCCGGCGCGGGTACCGCAAGCGGCGCCGGCGTCGGCCTGAATCCAGCGGAGAGCCGGGATGGCGCGGGCAGAGGCGGCAACCGATGCAGCGCCCTCGGCGGTGGCTCCGCGCGGCGCGCTGCTGGTCCGCGGGCTCGGCTTTCTCGCGCTGTGGATCGTGCTGATGGGCTGGGTGCCCGAGCAGTTGGTGTTCGGTGTCGCGACCGCTGCAGCGGCGGCGTGGGCCAGCATCAGGCTGCTGCCGGCTGGGACGCTGCGGATCCGCCCCTGGGCCTTGCTGGCGCTGGTGCCACGCTTTCTATGGCAATCAGTCGTCGCGGGAGTCGATGTGGCGCGTCGCGCGTTCGATCCGCGCCTGCCGCTGACATCAGGTTTTGTGGTCTATCACCCGCGCGTGCCGCCCGGCGTGGCGCGCAACGTGTTCACGTCCTATACCAGCCTGCTGCCCGGGACCGTGCCCTGCGGCGATGACGAAGGTGGCGTCGTCTATCACTGCCTCGACATTGGGCAGCCGGTCCTCGAGCAGCTGAGCGCCGAGGAGGCCCGGCTCACGCGGGCCATTGCGCCGGGCGCAGCGGCGTTGGCGAATGCGGCCCCGCCCAGGGCCATGGACGCTGCCGATGTATGAGTTCCTAATCGGCAGTGCGGTGATCATCATCGCAACGGTTGCGGCGGGGCTGGCGCGTGTACTGCGCGGGCCGGGCGACGCCGAACGCATCATGGCTGCACAACTGCTTGGCACGGGCGGGGTCGGGGCTCTGCTGCTGTTTGGTGCCGCAGCTGGAAGCGGCAGCGCGGTCGACCTCGCGCTGACACTCGCGCTGCTCGCCGCTTTCGCGGCGATTGCCTTCGTGAAGAAGGGCAGCACACGGGAGCAACCCGACGACGCCCGGATTAACGACGCAGGAGTCGAGCGCGACTTGCCGGGCAAGGACCATCGATGAGCGCGCTCATCGGCTATCTGAGCGTCGTGCTGATCGGCGCCGGCGTGTTCTTCTTCGTCGCCGGAACTGTCGGGCTGCTGCGCTTTCCGGACACGCTGTCGCGCCTGCACGCGCTGACCAAGGCCGACAATCTAGGCATCGGGCTCATCGTGCTCGGCCTGCTGCCGCGTGCGGCGGACGGATTGGCCGCACTGAAGCTGATCGTGGTCTGGGGCCTGATCCTGCTGGCGAGCGCGACGGTTTCCCAGCTCGCGGGGTCGACGGCACGCCGCGAGGGCCGTCCACGGTGAATCTCGTCCGACTGGGACTGGCGCTCGACATCGGCCTCGGCCTGCTGGCGCTCGCGATCGCCTTCTTTGCACTGCGCACGCGGGCGACCTACGCCGCGGTGGTTGGCTTCGTCGCATTCGGATTGCTGGTGGCACTGGTCTGGTTCCGTCTCGGCGCGCCCGATGTGGCGCTGACCGAGGCCGCGATCGGCGGCGGACTCACGGGCTTGCTGATGCTCAACGCTTCTGCGCAGTTGCGCGCGACCGAGGCGGCGGCCGAGCGCGAGCGGCCGGGTGCGTTGCTGCGCCTGTTCGCGCTGCTCGCGGCCGGTGCCGTGACGGGCGCACTGTCGATCGCGGTGCTGGCGTTGCCGACTCCCGCACCGACGCTGGCACCATTGGCCGTTGCCGGCCTTCCCGCGACCGGACTGGGCAATCCGGTCGCGGCGACGCTGATGGCCTATCGCGCGACCGACACGCTGCTGGAAAAGGTCGTGCTGGTGCTGGCAATCGTCGGCGTCTGGTCGCTCGCGCGCAATGATCTCTGGGGTGGCCGGCCAGGTCGGCGGCACGCGGCCGATCCGAACGGTGTGCTGGTGTTCTTCGCCCGCCTGCTGCCGCCGATCGGCATCGTGTTCGGCGTCTATCTGCTGTTCGTCAGCGCCGATCACCCGGGCGGCGCGTTCCAGGGTGGCACGATCCTCGCCGCCATGTGGCTGCTCGCAATCATGGCGCGACTGGCCGACACGCCGACGATCGACCAACGCTGGCTACGTTTCTGGCTCGTCGCCGGGCCGGCGGCGTTTCTGCTGGTCGGCCTGGCCGGCCTCGCGTTCGGTGCCGGCTTTCTCGCGTATCCGGAGCCGCTCGCCAAGCCGATCATTCTCGCCGTCGAAATCGTCAAGATCGTCACGGTCGGCGTGACGCTTGCGCTGATGGTGGCCGGCCCGCCGGAACGTCACGGAAGCGAGCGTCAATGAACTCGGCGACGTGGTATGGCCTCGTGGGCGCGGCGCTGGCCGGCATCGGCCTGTATGGGCTGATCGTGCACCCGCACGTGCTGCGCAAGATCCTGTCGTTCAACCTGCTGGGGTCGGGCGTGTTCCTGATCGCCGGCGTGGTCGCGCGACGTGGCGCGGCCATGGGCCTGCCGGGTGATCCGGTCCTACAAGGTCTCGTGATCACCGGCATCATTGTCGCGTTCTCGGCGACCGCGCTGGCGGTCACCCTGCTGCTGCGGCTGGCGGAAACCGCGCACACCGCGAGCCTGTCGCCCGATGCGTTGCCGCGACCGGCCGCGGATCCGCCTGCGCCGGCGGTCGGTGCCGACGCCGGCGCCTCGCGTCGGGCGGAAATCCTCTGACGCCGATGCAGGACCTGACCACGACCGGCGGGCACTGGCTGGTGCTTGCGCTGATGGTGCCAGTCGCCGGCCTGCTGCTGGCGGTGCTGTTCGGCGGGCGCCACGCGGAGCGGATTGCGCTCGCAGCGCTGCCGATCGGCGCCATCGCGGCGCTCGCGATCGTCGTGCAGATGCTCGAGTCCGGCGCGGCGCTGGTCTACCGGCTCGGGGACTGGGCGCCGCCGCTCGGTATCGTGCTGCGCGCCGACGGACTGTCGGTGGCCATGATGGTCACGACGGTGGTTGTGCTGGCGGCCATCGCGCTCTTCGCTCGCGCCGACTTTGCAACTCCGCACGGGCAGCGCGAGGCGCGGGCACCGTTCGTGTTCTGGGTCATGCTGCTCGGCGTCTGGGCCGCGCTGCTGGTCGTGTTCCTGGCCGGCGACTTCTTCACGCTCTACGTCGGCCTCGAGCTCGTGGCCTTCGCGGCCGTGCCGCTGGTGAGCCTCGACGGTCGTGCCGAGACACTGCAGGCGGCGCTGCGCTACCTGCTGTATGCGCTGGCGGGTTCGGTGCTCTATCTCGTCGGCACGGTGCTGATTTACGGCGGCTACGGCATGCTCGACATCGCGCTGATTTCGCAGCATGCGCGCGCTGACGCGGTAACGATCGTCGCGCTCGCGCTGATGACGGCCGGCCTGCTGGCGAAGACGGCGCTGTTCCCGTTGCACCTGTGGCTGCCGCCCGCTCACGCTGGCGCGCCGGCGGCCGCGAGCGCGCTGCTATCGGGCCTGGTGATCAAGGGCTCGTTCTTCCTCGTCATCCGGTTGTGGCTCGACGCCTTTGCCGGCGTCGTGACGCCGGCAGCCGCACAGCTGCTGGCGGCACTCGGCGCCGGCGCGATTATCGTCGGCAGCGTCGTGGCGCTCCAGCAGGCGCGCCTCAAGCTGATGGTCGCGTATTCGACCGTCGCGCAGATCGGCTACCTGTTCCTGATGTTTCCGCTGGTGCTGGGCGCAGCCTCGGCGGCAGGTGCCGCGTCGGCGCTGGCCGGCGGACTGCTGCAGGCAATCTCGCATGCGACCGCCAAGGCCGCGATGTTCATGGCGGCAGGCCTCGTCTATGCCGCGCTCGGTCACGATCGCGTTGCCGACCTGCGCGGCGTCGCGCGCGCACTGCCGCTGACGATCGCCGCCTTCGCGCTGAGCGGGATCGCGCTGATCGGCCTGCCGCCCGCCGGCGGATTTCTCGCCAAGTGGCTGCTGCTGTCTGCCGCGCTCGAATCGGAGCAGTGGTGGTGGGTGCTGATCATCGCGCTCGGCGGACTGCTCACCGCCGCCTATGTATTCCTGGTGCTCTCGAAGGCACTGACGACGACGGACGAACCGGTGACGATCACGCCGGTGCCGCGTGCGAGCGAAGCGATCGTGCTGGCACTAGCGATCGTCTCGGCGCTGCTCGGCGTCCTGGCGCTCGCGCCGCTCGACCTGGTACTCATCGGCCGCGATCAACTCATGAGTGGCGCGCGATGACGGCGGGGATGATTCTGCTTACGGGAACGCTGGCGCTGCCGCTCATTCTGCTGACCGCGTGTCTGTGGCCGTCGGCGCGCGAGCGCATGCTGCCCTGGCTGGCGTGGGCACCGCTGCCGGCGCTGCTCGCTGCGCTCGTCGTCGATCGTGGCACGACAGTCACGTTGATCTCGGCCGGGTCGTACACCGGCGTGCTGGCCCTCGATACGCCCGGCGCGCTGCTGCTTGGCGTGGCGGCATTGCTGTGGAGTGCGGCCGGGGCCTACGCTGCCGCCTACCAGCGCGAACAGCCGAATCGCGGCCGCTTTGCCGCAAGCTGGCTACTGTGCCTCACCGGCTGTCTCGGCGTGTTCGTCGCAGCCGACATGCCGACTGCTGTACCTGATGCTGGCGACGATGACGCTCGGTGCGAGCGCGCTGGTATTCCAGGACGAGAGCGCGGGTGCGCGCCGTGCGGCCGGGATCTACCTGGGACTGGCTCTCGCGGGTGAGACGCTGGTGTTGATTGCGATGATCCTGCTGGCGCGGGCGACACCTGACGGCAGCCTGCTGATCCGCGATGCCGCGGCCGCATTGCCGACGGCAGCGAATCGCGACCTCATCGTGACGCTCCTGGTCATTGGCTTCGGCCTGAAGGCGGGCCTGGTCCCGCTGCACGTGTGGATGCCGCTGGCGCACGCCGCGGCGCCGATGCCCGCGTCCGCGGTGCTGAGCGGTGTCGTCGTCAAGGCCGGCATCATCGGCCTGATCCGCTTCCTGCCGGTCGACGCCGGGCTGGCCGACTGGGGCGATACGCTGGCGATCGCAGGCATGTTCACGGCGCTGTATGCGCGTGGCGATCGGCATCACGCAGCCACATCCGAAGGTCGTGCTGGCGTACTCGAGCGTCAGCCAGATGGGATTCACCGCTGCCGTGATCGGCATGGGCATTGCGAACCTCGATACCGCCACGCCGGTGCTGGCCGCGTTCTATGCGACGCATCACATCCTGGTGAAGGGCGCGATGTTCCTGTTGGTGGGCGTCGTCGCCGCGACGGCGGCGACGCGGCTGCGCGGCACGTTGCTGCTCGCCGCCGTGCTCGCCGTGGGACTCGGCGGACTGCCGCTGACCGGCGGCGCCGTCGCCAAGCTCGCGGTCAAAGGACCGCTCGGCTCGGGTGGGCTGCGTCGTGGCCTATGCGTCCGCAGTCGGCACGACGCTGCTGATGCTGCACTTCCTGCGACGCGTGGCAGCCAACAGCGCCGCAGAGCCAAACGCTCGAGCCGCGGCCGGCCTGCGCTGGCCGTGGCTCGCGACCGCGGGCGCGGCACTCATCGTGCCGTGGGCGCTCTACCTGGAGCTGTCGCTGGGAACCGTCGCCGAAATCGTGGCGCCGAGGGCGCTGTGGGCGTCGCTCTGGCCGGTGGGCGTCGGCGCCGCGCTCGCCTGGATGCTGGCACTCGTGGGCGATCGGCTGCCAACGGTGCCGCCGGGTGATATCGCCGTAGTGATCGATGCCGGGGCTCGCATCAATGCACGCGCGAGCGCCGTGCTGTGTCGCCTCGACGGCGTGTTACGGCAATGGGCCGTGGCCGGCGTGTCGCTGCTGACGCTGGCCGTGCTGCTTGGCGTAGCGCTGGCAGTCGGGCGCTAGCTGAACAGGCACCACGAGAGCCGGCGGGGTCGGGCAGATACCTGATCCGCGCTACCGCGCGGATCAGGGTCCCGGACTCGCACGAAGGCGCTGGCAGTTGCTCAGCTGCGGAGCGAAATCTGCATGCCGGACAGATCGATCGACACCATCAGTCCGATCTGCCGTCCCGACACCCGCAGACGCACACCACGTGAGTTCTGCAGTTCGGCGAAGCCAGCTCCGCCGGCAAGTGCGCCACCGGCAGAGACCGCGGTGTAGGTGCCTTCGACGTCCTTGGCTTGCTTCAGGTTGTAGACCTCGCCGACAAAGTCCGTGCGCGCTACGCCGATGGTCGCGCCCAGGCTCACGCCGCCGATGTTCAGGTGATAACCATTGTCCTTGAAGACCAATGTGCCGCTGCCGCCGCTGCCGCCGATGATGAACCCGGCGCGCCAAAGCGAGAACTCGATGGTGCCGTCGGGCTTGCCCTGCGCCAGCGCCGGGGCGCTGGCCGTCGCGGCCAGCGCTGCAGCCGATGCGACGAAAAAGTTTCGTCGAGTGGTATCCGTGTTCGACATAGTTAAAGTCCTCGTGGTTGAGAAGGCCGGCGCGCGAGCGGCCAGCCGTGGCGGACATGCCATGTGGCACTTCCGAATGAAACTCGGGCTGCCCGACTCGTTGGACGGGCGGCAAACGGCGTTCTTGCGATGAACATCAGAATCGCCAGATCATCGGCACGAAGAACACCGCCATGACGAAGAACCACGCCATGCAGACGATGCCGAGCTTCCAGTAGTCGCCGAACTTGTAGCCGCCCGGCCCCATGATCATCAGGTTCACCGGCGTGGCGACCGGCGTCAGGAACGACGCCGCCGCGGCGACGCAGACGCTCATCAGGACCGGGCGCGGCGAGATGCCGATTTCGAGCGCGGCCGCGACGGCGATCGGGATGATGATCAGTGCCGTCGCGGTGTTGCTGATGAGCTGGCCCATGACCGCGGTCAGGATGAAGAGTCCGGCCAGCAGCGCGTAGGGACCGGCATCGCCGACGATCGCGACCAGTTTGTCGGCGAGCATCTGCGCCGCGCCGGTCTCGGCCATCGCGGCCGACAGCGGCGTCATCGCGCCGACCAGGATCACCGTCGTCCAGTTGACCGAGCGGTAGGCCTGGTCGACGCGACAGCACGCGCAGCAGCACCATCAGGAACGCCGCGACCAGCCCGGCGATCGCGGCCGGCACGATGCCCGTCGCGAGCGCGAGCAACCATCGCCACGAGGATCGCGATCGCCGTCTTCGCGCCGTTGCCCATCGGCACCGCCTGACGGCGCACGACGTCGGGCGAATTGACGACCAGCACTTCCGGATCGGCGAGGCGCTTGTCGAGTGCGCGACCAGGTGCCCTGCAGCAGCATCGTGTCGCCGACTTCGAGCGTGGTCTTGCCAGGTACGACGTCCTCGCCTCGGCGCTGTACGGCGAGGATCAGCAGGTCGCCGCTTTCGGTCACCATGCCGGGAAACATCTCCTGCGCCGACCATGCGCCGAGCGCGGCGGAATCACGACCTCCGCCAGACCCGGAGGAGCGGTTGAACAGCACGTCGGCGACATTGCCCTTCTGCATCGCCCGCGCCGAAGCGCCAGCTGCTTGTCGTTCGCGAGGCTCGCGGCGGCGTCCGCGTCGCCGCGCACGATCAGCATGTCGCCTTCAGCGAGCGCCGCGCGCGTCAGCGGCCGGCGCGGTGCTCCGGCCTGCGCACCGATCAGGCTCAGTCCCGCGTAGCCGGCTAGATCGATCGCGTCCGGCGCGGTGCCGATCAGCGGCGAACCCGCGCGCACGCGCAGCTGGAAGCACTGCCGCTGTCGAGCCGGTACTGCTCGACGAGCGTGCGCGCGTGCTTGGACAGGTCGGTCGGCATCGAGGCGCCGCTGCGTGTGCGGCAGCAGGCTTTGGCCCGAGCAACACGAGGATCACCATCGTGCCGGCAGCAGCGGCACGCCGACGATCGCGAATTCGAAGAATCCGAAGTAACCGGTGCCGGCCTCTGCCGCCGCCTCGGAAACGAGCACGTTCACCGGCGAGCCGGTCAGTGCAAGGATCGACCCGGCATGCGAGGCGAACACCATCGGCATCAGCAACTGCGAGGGCGAGCGCTTCAGGCGCACCGCCATCACGACGACCACCGGCAGCAGCGCGGCGACCGCACCGTTCAGGCTGATCAGCGCCGTCAGCGCCGAGCACAGCAGCATGATCAGCACGATCTGCCGCACGCGGCTTTCGCCCGCCTTTTCGATCAGCAACTGCCCGGCCCATGCCGTGACGCCCGTCACTTCGAGCCCCGCGCTGACCACGAACAGCGACGCGATGAAGATCGTCGTCGGATCCCCGAGCCCGCCGAGCGCCTGACGGAAGTCGAGGATGCCGGTGAAGTACAGCGCCAGCGCGGTGCCGAGCGCGACGATCACCACCGGCACTTTTTCCGTGACGAACAGGACGATGACGACCGCGATGATCAGGAACAGGACGTAGATGTCGTTCAAGTGCTTGCACCTGTCGTTGGATAGGCTGTGGTCCGATGCCGCACTTTAACCCGGCCGCCACGCTACTGCGAGTTTGCGGACGCGGCAACCGTGCCGCATCGCGGATCACCCGCAAGAGTGCGATCCGCTGCGCGAAAGCGTCAGCGCGGCTTGGGCGCGAAATTGACCGCGAGATCGGCCAGCAGGCGCGCAGCAGACGCCGGTGGCGCCGCTGCGAGCGCCACGAATCGTCGGCGTCGGACTTCATCGTTCCGCAGATGTCGAAGTGCGTCCACGGAATGCCGTCGACGAACTCCTCGAGGTAGAGCGCCGCGGTGATCGAGCCCGGCTGCGCGTCGCCCATGTTCTTGCAGGTCGGCGATCGGCGAGTCGATCTGCTTGCGGTAGCGCCGGTCGAGCGGCATCTGCCAGACCGTTTCGTCGGTGCGAGCGGCCGAGGCCTTCACCTGGTCGACGAAGCCTTCGTGGTTCGAGAACACGCCGGTCAGCATTTCGCCGAGCGCGGCCAGGATCGCGCCGGTCAGCGTGCCGATGTTGATGATCGCGTCGGGCTTCAATTCGGCCGCCAGCGCCAGGCCATCGGCGAGGATCAGGCGGCCCTCGGCGTCGGTGTTGTGGATCTCGACCGTCTTGCCGTTGCGATGTGTGAGCACGTCGCCCATCTTCGTGGCCGAACCCGACGGCATGTTGTCGGTGCACATCAGGAAGGCGGTGACCGTGTTCGGGCAGTCGAGGTCGCGCAGCACCGACATCGCACCGAGCACGGCCGCCGCGCCGGCCATGTCCATCTTCATGAACAGTTGCATGCCCTGCGCCGGCTTCAGGTTGATACCGCCGGAGTCGTACATGATGCCCTTGCCGACCATCGCGAGGTGGCCTGACTTGCCCTTGCCGCCTTTCGGCTTGTAGGTGAGCTTGACCATGCGCGGCGGCTCGGTGCTGCCGGCATTGACGCCGAGGATGCCGCCGCAACCCATTTTCTCGAGGTCGGCCTTGCCGAACACCTCGACCTGCAGGCCGCGCGTCGCGCGCCACTTCCTCCGCGATTTCGGCCATGCGCGTGGCCGGCAGTTCCTTGGCCGGCGCGTTGGCGAGGTCGCGCGCGAGCATCGCGGCCGAAGCCATCGTCTGGCCGTGTCTGCGCGCCCGCTGTTTCCGCCTTCGCGCGCTCGGCGCGTCGTCACCAGAGTGAGCTGCTCGAGGGGCACGCCGGACTTCTTGCTCTTCAACTGCTCGTAGCGGTAGCGCGCGAGCAGCACGCCTTCGGTGACGGCCTGCGCAGCCGCCGCAGGCGCGACACCGCCGGCGACATCGGCAAGACCGGTCGCCAGATGCGACTGCCGGGACGCGGCGCGTGCGAACGCGGCGGCCGCATCACGCAACTTGGCGACATCGAGGCCGGCATCGCCGACGCCGACTGCAATGACGACCGACTGCTTGTCCTTTGCAATCAAAAGGGTCTGGCCGAGCTTGCCCTCGAAACCCGCGGCCGCGAGTGCGTCGCGGTCGAGTCCGATCTGTCGCGCGACCGCTCCCTTCGATCCGACGGCGACACCGACCGCGGTGGCGCTCGATGGCACCGAGCGGGCGACGCTGACCTTGGTCTTTGCTGCCTCCGCAAGCGAAGGCGCGGGATGGAAACCAGCACGATGACGGGATTTCTTGGCCATTGTTCTTTCTCCTTGTCGTATCCGGGTCTCGATCAAGAGAATGCACGATCGACGTGCATGAAGCGGCTCGGGCCTAGCATGGATGCGGCGTGTGACCGATCCCTTACAAAGCCCGCACTTCCATCTCGTTCACGTCTGCCGACAAACTCTCGCAATCTCTCGTCGACGCTGCGCGATCCGAGAGGATATATCAGCAGGCGTGGACTTGCCGAATTCACCGATGTGGACTTAAATGACCGGCCCGCTCGCTGCAACTGGGTTCCCGATCCGCGGGTTGAGGTCGGAGTGGCCAGTACGTGCGTGATGTGACTCGGATGTACTTACAAGAATGAGAACGAAAGGATCCCGTCCATGACCGCGGCTACAGAAGCACAAAAGGGAGGGATGCAGAAGATCCTCGATGTCGTCGAGCGGGTCGGCAACAAGGTGCCGCACCCGGTCGTGATCTTCCTGATCCTGATCGCCATCGTGATCGTGCTGTCGCACGTCTTCTACCTGCTGGGCGTGGCGATCACCTATCAGGTGATCAATCCCGGAAACCCACAAGCTCGAGACGGTCGACGACCGCAGCGCGCAGCCTGCTGACGGCCGACGGCATCCGCTTCATGTTCACCGGGGTCGTCACGAACTTCATGAACTTCCAGGCGGTCGGCGTGATCATCGTCGCGATGGTCGGCGTCGGCGTCGCCGAGGCATCGGGGCTGGTGAAGGCGCTGATCCGCAAGCTCGTGATCATCGCGCCGAGTTGGGCGCTCACCTGGATCCTGGTCTTCGTCGGCATCGTCTCGAGCATCGCGGCCGATGCGGGCTATCTGGTGCTGATCCCGCTGGCCGGAGCCGCCTTCATCAGCGTCGGCCGGCATCCGCTGGCGGGCCTTGGCGCTGGCGTTCGCGGCCGTGGCCAGCGTGTTTCTGGTCAACATCCTGATCGTGCCCGTCGACGGCATCCTGGTCGGCATCACCAACGATGCGATCCACCTGATCGACGCCAACAAGTCGATCGACCTGGCGTCGAACCTCTGGTTCTCGATCGCGTCGGTGCTCGTGATGATGGTCGTGGTCGTGCTCGTCAACAACCGGATCGTCGAGCCGCGGCTCGGCAAGTACACCGGCGACTACGTGGTGGAGGGCGAGAACGTACTGTCGGCCGACGAGTATCGCGGCCTGAAGTTCGCCGGCGTCGGTCTGGCGCTCGCGCTCGCCTTTGTCGCTGCTGCTGTTGCTGCCGTCGGGCGCGCCGCTGCGCAACCCGGAGACCGGCTCGATCATCGGCAACTCGCCATTCATGAACAGCCTGATCGTGACGATCGCGCTGGTCTTCCTCTCAGCCGGCATCGGCGTACGGCATTGGCGCCAAGACGATGAATACATCGGTCGACGTGATCAATGCCGTGCAGAAGTCGATCGCCAGCCTGAGCGGCCTCATCTTCCTGCTGCTGATCATCAGCCAGTTCCTCGCCTACTTCAACTACACCAACATGGCGCCGCTGGCGGCGATCTCGCTCGGCAACATCCTGCAGGCGGCCAACCTCGATGCCGTGTGGCTGATGATCGGTTTCGTGATCGTTGTGATTATTCTCGACCTGATCATGACCGGCGCGATCCCGAAGTGGGCGATCTTCGCGCCGATCTTCGTGCCGCTGCTGATGAAGCTCGGCGTGCCGCCGGACGCAATGCTCGCCGCGTACCGCGTCGGCGACTCGCCGATGAACTCGATCACGCCGCTCAATGCGTACTTCGCGATGATCGTCGTGTTCTGCCAGAAGTACGTGAAGGACGCCGGCGTCGGTACGGTCATCGCGCTGATGCTGCCCTACGTGATCGCGATTGCCATCGTCTGGCTGATCCTGCTGGTGGCCTGGCAGCTCGCTCGGTCTGCCCTGGGGCATCTAGAGCGATTCGCTTCAAGACCGAACGGCGCGGCAGTCCGCGCCCTTCGGCATTCGCGGTTGTCGTTCATTTCGGAGCGACCCCATGAAGATCACCCTATCAAACGCGGCACCGGCCACGCTGAAGTCCGCCATGCTGGTCGTCGGTGCATTTGCCGATGGATCCCTGCTGCCCGCTGCGCAGGCGGTCGACCAGGCGGCCGGCGGCAAGCTCGCGGCGGCCCTCAAGCGAGGCGACCTCGACGAAAAGGCCGGTTCGACGCTGCTGTTCCCGGACCTGGCCGGCGTGGCCGCTGAGCGCGTGCTGCTGGTCAGCCTGGGCCAGCGGGCTGCCCTGAGCGACAAGGCCTACCGCGACGCAATTTCGGCCGCGGCGAAACTGCTGGCCGGCGGAGTGGCGAAAGACGCCGCGGTCACGCTCGCAGACGTCGACCTGCCGAATCGACCCCTGGCGTGGCGCCTGCAGCAGGCGGCGCGGCTGCTGGCCGACGGCGCCTACAAGTTCGACGCGCCGCGCGCAAAGCAGCCACCGGCGCGCGGCGCGAGCGCGGTCACGCTGTGGTTGCGAGTCGAACCGACGGCGGCACTCGAAGGCGCAGTCAAGGCCGGGCTTGCGATAGCCGAAGGCATGGCGCTGACCAAGGATCTCGGCAACCTGGGTGGCAACGTCTGCACACCGGCCTACATGGCCGAGACCGCGCAGAAGCTCGGCAAGGAATTCGGCTTCGACGTCGAGATCCTCGAGCGCGCCGACATGGAAAAGCTCGGCATGCACTCGGCGCTGTCGGTCGGCCGCGCCTCGTACTCGCCCTGCAAGTTCATCGTGATGAAGTACAGCAAGGGCGGCAGCGCCAAGCCGATCGTGCTGGTCGGCAAGGGCATGACGTTCGACACCGGCGGCGTGTCGCTGAAGCCCGGCGCCAACCTCGACGAGATGAAGTACGACATGAGCGGCGGCGGCAGCGTCATCGGTATCTTCAGGACCGTGGCGAAGCTGGGCCTGCCGATCAACCTGATCGGGCTGGTCATGGCGGTCGAGAACATGCCCGGCGGCAACGCCAGCCGCCCGGGCGACGTCGTCAAGTCGATGGCCGGCATCACGATCGAGATCCTGAACACCGACGCCGAAGGGCGCCTCGTGCTGTGCGACGCGATGACCTATGCGGAGCGTTTCGATCCGGCCTGCGTGATCGACCTCGCCACGCTGACCGGCGCCTGCGTCATCGCCCTCGGCGCCCATGCCAGCGGACTGTTCGCCAACGACGACGCGCTGGCGGCCGAACTGCTGAAGGCGGGCATCAACTGCGGGCGACCGCGCCTGGCAATTGCCGATGTGGGACGACTACCAGGGCCAGCTGAAGAGCAACTTCGCCGACATGAGCAACCTCGGCGGACCGCCGGCGGGTTCGATCACCGCGGCGCTGTTTCCTTCGCACTTCGCGAAGAAGTACAAGTGGGCGCACATCGACATCGCCGGCACGGCGTCGGTGTCGGGCGACGCGAAGGGCGCGACCGGGCCGGCCGGTGCCGCTGATTGCGGACTTCCTGATGACGCGTGCCGAAGGCAAGGCGGCCTGATCGCACCCGATTGCACAGCGAGCGCGGCGCGGCCCGGCATCGGCCGCGCACTCGTCCTGCCCAAGCCACTGAAGCCGGCCATGCGCGCGGATCTGCGCGTGGCCCGACGTACAGGCCGGCCGGTGCCTCCATGACGGCGGCCACTTGCCAGGACGCAACGGACTCCGGCATACTGCTCGAATTCATGTTCCGGCTCGGGCAGTCCTACCTGGCCTGCGGCGAGCAGACCGCCGAGGTCGAGCTGCTGTTGCGCCGGGTCGCGCTGGCCTACGGCATGGGCCGCACGCGCGTGGTCGCGTTGCCCACCGCCATCTTCATCACGATGCACGATGAGGCGCAGGAGCGCGTGACGCTGGCCGAAGGCCCGTCGCAGGCCACTGCGGCTCGACCAGATCGCCGAGGTCTACCGCCTCGGCGACGAGGCACAGCGCGCGACGCTGACGCCGCGCGAGGGACTCGACCGGCTGATCGAAATCCTGCGCACGCAGCCGCGCTTCGGCCGCATTCGGCGGACTGATCGGCCATACGATCCTCGCGATCGGCGTGGCGATGGTGCTGATGCCGACGCTCGCCAACATCGCGGCGGCCGCGATCCTTGGCTTCATTGTCGGTGTCTTGAAGCTGCTGGTGCCGCAACGAACGCTGTTCGCAGTGCCGATGCCGGTGGTCGCGGCGACCCTCGTGTCTTTTGCCGTGTTCTATGCCGCGTCCTATGGCCTGCCGGTCGATCCGCTGCACATGCTGGTGCCGCCTTTGGTCACGTTCCTGCCGGGCGGGATGCTGACTCTCGGGATGGTGGAGCTGGCCTATGGCGACATGGTGAGCGGCTCGAGCCGGCTCATTGCCGGTTTCATCCAGCTGGTACTGCTCACGTTCGGCCTGGCGGCCGGGGCCGCGCTGCTGGGAGCGCATCCGGAGAACCTCGTGTACTCGAGCTCGCAGTTCGTGAAAGTGCCGTGGGCGGCGTGGGCAGGGGTGCCGGTGTTCTGCCTTGGTGTCTACCTGCACTTCTCCGCGCCGCGCAATTCATTGCTCTGGATCCTGGTGGTGGCACTGGCGGCCATCGCGGCACAGCGCGCGGCGGCCGGGCTGTTCGGCGCCGAGATCAGCGGCTTCTTCGGCATGATCGTCGCCATGCCGGCGAGTTACCTGATCCACCTGCGCTTCAACGGTCCGCCCTCGACGGTGACCTCGCTGCCGAGCTTCTGGCTGGTCGTGCCGGGTTCCCTCGGGCTGCTATCGGTGACACGCATGCTGAGCGACCGTGCTGCCGGACTCGAGGGACTGATCACCGTGGTCTTCGTCGTGACCTCGGTCGCGCTCGGAACGCTGGTCGGTGCGTCGATCTACCGCTTCCTGTCGGAGCGCTTCAACTGGTTCGGCGCGCGTATCCGCCTCGTGCATTCCTACTTGCGGGAACGCCGCAAGCCGTGAGGTCGCTTGCGCCGTGTCGAACCACTGCCTCACTTCTTGTCGTACTTCCAACATTCAATGATGACCCGATTCCCCACCGATATCTTTCACTGAGCCCGATGAAGTCGACTTCGACACGCTGAGAAATCTCGGACCGCTCGCCCCGCTTGCAGGTATCTGGGAGGGCCAGCGCGGCCTCGATGTGCACCTCGGCGAGCGAAGGATCGAAGAAGGATGCGTTCTACGAACGCTACGAACTGCAGCCGATCGACCCGCAGCTGAACGGGCCGCAACTGCTGTACGGGCTGCGCTACTGGACGCATGTGCTGCGGCCGAACCGTCCTGCGACATTCCATGACCAGGTCGGCTACTGGCTGTGGGAACCCGCCACCGGCATGATCATCCAGACCCACACGATTCCCGCGCGGCCAGGTCGCGATGGCCATCGGCAACGCGGCGGCCGATGCGAAGTCCTTCGCGCTCGAGTGCTTGTTCGGATCGCCGACCAACGGCACCTGCTCGAATCCGTTCCTCGACCACGCGAAGAAGACGCTCGAGTTCCGCATCAAGGTCGACATCCATGACGACGGCACCTGGTCCTACGAACAGGACACGGTGCTCAGGATCCTGGGCCGCGACGAACTCTTCCATCACACCGACCGGAACCGAATGCACAAGGTCGCCGAACCGACTCCGAACTGGCTGATGCGCGAAAAATCCTGAAAGCTCGCTCCTGAAGGCAGGCCCACGCTGCTCAGCGGCCCGCAACAACACACGATCGTCGACGAAAGGAAAGACTCAATGGGCTATTCCATCGCCACAGCACGGAAGTGGTGCACGGACTCCGAATTTGCAATAGTCACGGCAAGCTTTGCAGGCGGTGAAGTCGCCTGGACGCCGGCGACCCTCAAGGCAATGATCGAGCGCACGCGCAAGTTGCGCGACAAGAGTCGGGACCGACATCGGCAGATGCGGCGTGCCAACCGCGCATCCACTGGCGTGAAAAGCGGCACGCAGGTCACCGCGATGGCCGTGGCGGAGAAACGGGCACGCCTGTTCGAGAGACGCTGGCGCGCTTCGTCGCGAAGCTCGACAAGTTGAATGCGAAACGTCGCATGGCAAACCTCAGGGTGGCGGTGGCCGACGCCTTGGCGCGCAAGCGTGCATCGCAGGTGGCGGCGGGCGGCAGATCCGTCAGGGCAAGGCGAAGCGCGGCGCCAGTGCGCGCCGGGCCGGCGAGGTGGGCGTTGTGTCCGCCCCTGTCCGGTTGAAGCGCACTTCGCAGGCCGCTCGCGTGCGCGCGCGCAACGCGCGCACGCAGGCCAAGCGGGACTCGCGCGGCGGCTGATGTCTGCCGCGCGAACGAACCGCATGGTCGAGAGTGAGATTGGCCGCGGTCTGTCCGCAGTGGGCGCTGGCGACAATCGTGCTGCCGGCGTCGCCAGCAACCGACTTTATCGCCGGCCGGGGCGAAGAGATTACGGCTCCCGTTATATAGTTTTGAGGTAGCCTTTGTCGGCCGACGGATGCCGATCTGTCACTTGAGAGAGGATCGCCAGGATGCGATCGAGAACTTTTGAGCGTCTCGTTATGAGCACCGTGGTTCGTGCGGAAATACAGGTCAACAGCTGGCTCGGGCGCGAGTTCATTCCGCGCGACGCGTCCCTCTTTCACATCGAGACGAGCAGCGCCTGCAATCTCAAGTGCCGGTTTTGCGCTTACTCGAAGAAGACGAGCGCACGTACCACCATGTCGAACGATTGCTTCTCGCGGGTCTTGCGAGAAGCGCTGGACCTTGGTTACAGCCGCTTCGAACTGACTCCGAGCACCGGCGACGTCTTCATGGATCGCCGTACATTCGAAAAGCTCGCGATTCTCGAGGCGGATCCGCGCGTGGTCAGCTACATGTTCTTCACCAACTTCACCATCCCGCCGGTGACCGTCGTCGAGCGACTGCTGGCCCTGCGCAAGCTGACCCGGTTCACGGTCAGTGTGTACGGGCACGACGAAGCCAGCTTCGTTGCAGTCTCGCGCGGCACGCCGCTCCTGTACCGGCGGCTGATTCGCAATCTCGAAGCATTGCTAAAAGCCGCGGACAGATGGCCCTTTGAATTCGAAATCGGCATGAGGACGTCCGAAGGGGAGCATCGCAACCAGAACCACCCTCTGGTCGCATTGCTCGATCGGTTCAAGCGGGCCGGCGCGGACGTGCGTTTTTCGCACGGCAGCTACAACAACTGGGGCGGGCTGATTTCCAAGGAAGACGTTGTCGGCCTGGATATGCGGATCGCGACGACCGAAAAGGGCTTCAAGCGGGGCGCCTGCGTGAAGCTTTTCGATTCAGTACAGGTGATGGCCGACGGCAGTGTGAATGCCTGCGCCGCTCGCGACGCCAATGCCACGCTGCGCATCGGACACGTCGATGACGCTCCCCTGGCGGAAATCCTGCGTTCGGACAACCCTGCGTACAGGGCGCTGATTGACGAACAGCAGCAGGGCGTGTTTCGTCCTGTCTGCCGGCATTGCGACTATTACAAGAGCATCTACCACCAGCGCTCGCATGCGCGACGGGACGGCATGTCGACGCAGACACTGCAGGAATTTCTGCAGCGGTCCGGCGAGCCGGCGGCGCAGCCGCGCCCGTTTCCAATTCCCGTAGTCGCAGGCGAAGTGTAGGCTGCATAGGGGTTAACAGTGTTTTTGATGCCACCCGGCTCAGACCCAGTCGTTCGGCCTTGCTACGGCGCGCGTTTGCGCACCTGGGAAGCACGGAAGTTCAATAAATCGCAGCACGAAGTCGCGACGGAATTCACTGTCAACGTTGCGAGTCGGCGGTCGATTCCGCGCTCGATGCCGCCGAGTTTGACTCGGCGGAGTAGGCGCTTGTCGCGTCGCCACAGCGTCGGAAAGAAGCGCGTCTCTGTCAGCCGCTCCTCAAATCCCCGGGCAGCGGCCCAGTCAACCCACTCGGTTTCGCGCCCGACGGCACAGGTTTCGATGCCACGCGCACGCAGTTCCTCGAACACTTCCTTGATCGTGTAGACGCCCGTTGCGTCGACCATGTTGACGGGCTCCAGATCGAGGACGAACCAGCGAAGGCCGGCAGTCTTTGCCACGGCCTTGAGCACCTCGCGCTTGAAGTACGCAGCGCTGAAAAAGATGATCGCGCCGTCGAAGCGGAACAGCATGATCCCTCTGGCGATGACGCCTCCGGGTGCCGCGCGAGCGAGTAAAAGCCGGACTGGCCGTCGATAGTGCCCAACCGCTCGACCTTGGGTCGAGAAGCAAGCTGCACAAAACTCATCAGCGCCAGCACGATCGCCAGCAGGATCGCGTTCATTACGCCGACCACGATGACGCCGACGGTGGCAGTCATCGCGATCCAGTACTCGCGGCGGTCGATGCGCCCGATCGCCGCGACATTGCGCCAGTTGAACAGCGACGCCCCTGCCACCACCAGCAAGGCGGCGAGCGAGACGGCGGGGATGTACTGCAGCGGCCAAGTGAAGAAAGCGACGACGACGGCGATCACCACCGCGGTCACGATGCCGGCCATCTGCGTGCGGCCCCCGGCGACCTCGCCGAGGGCGGTGCGGGAATTGGTGCCTGTAACCACGAAGCCCTGGGCGAACGCCGCGGCGATGTTGGCGGCACCGAGCGCGGCGATTTCGCGGTCCGCATCGATCTCGTAGCGGTTGCGGTCGGCAAAGCTGCGTGCTGCCAGCATCGTCGTGGAAAACATCACCAGTGCCAGACCCGCGGCTTCCGCGATCAGGATGGGCAGCGTATCGAGCGGAATTTCCGGAACGCGGGGAATCGGGAAGCCCGACGGCACAGCACCGATCGTCCGCACGCCATGCTCTTCGAGGCCGAGGAAATGCACCGCGAATCCGGCTCCCACCAGAGCGACGAGGGTGGCAGGCAGGCGCCGGCTCACCCGCGGAAGCAACAACAGCAGCGCGATCGTGGCAAGTCCGACGGCGAGCGTCGGCCAGTGTGTCGCGGGCAGCCGCGCAATGAATTCCAACGCGCGCGGCACGATGCCGCTGGCTTCGATGCGAAAGCCGAACAGCACGCCGAGCTGGCTCAGCACAACACTTGATGGCGACGCCATTCATGAAGCCGACCAGGATCGGCTTCGACAGAAGGTCGGCGATGGCGCCGAGCCGCAGGAAACTTGCGCCGACGAACAGGACGCCAGTGATGAAGGTCAGTGCAATCGCAAGCGACAGGGCCTGGTCTTGACTGCCGCCGGCGAGCGGAGCGACCGCGGCCGCGAGGAGCGCGGCGGTGGCGGCGCTCGGACCCACCATCAACTGCCGCGAAGTGCCGAACAGCGCGTAGGCGATCATCGGCAAAGTGCTTGCATACAGCCCAACGACCGGCGAGAAGCCGACCAGCTGCGCCGTGGCCACACTGCCCGGGATCGCCATCGCCGCAACGGCGAGCCCCGCGGCCAGGTCATGCGGAAAATCGCTACGGCGGTAGGCCGCCAGTTCCGGCAAGCCCGGGGCAATACGGCCCAATCGCTGCAGCGTCAGGCTCACTGAACCGAGATGCCCCGATCACGCGGCTTAGTTTGAAGCGAGCTCTAGGCCAGCGCCTTGGTCTTGAGTTTGGCGAACTCGTCAGCAGTGATCGCGCCGGCGTCGAGCAGGGCTTTGGCGTCGGCGATCTGCTCGACCGGTGACTTGCCTGCCATCGTTCGCAGTTGTGCTTCAGCCTCTGACCGCACCTGTTGGAACGCAGCCCGCTGGCGCTGTGCCATGCCCCGACCGCGCACGATGACGTAGAGCAGCGCTGTCAGAAAGGGCAGTACCAGCAGACCGACGATCCAGATCGCCTTCGAAATGCCGCCCAGCTCGGCGTCGCGGAACAGGTCGACCACGATCTGGAACAGCACGACCAGGTAGGCGACGAAGACAAAGGCCGAAAAAATCAGCCACATCAGATCCCAGAAGTTGCTCATTGAAGACATCCTGACTTGGTGAGTGCGGCGGGCATCCTACCCGACGACTCCGGGGGCGAGCACCTACCCGATGCCGCCCGCGACGTCGGAGAAGGTTTGCCGGTCGCTGTTCGGTCTGACGCGCGATGTGCCATCGAAACAAGTCCCGGCGTTGATGGCCCGTACGGCTCGGACACCGTTGCGACAGCGCTGCCGCGGCGAAACATGGGGTTGGAGGCGCGTCGAGGTTCTTTACAAACAGCACCGAGACGAACGGATTACCGCGTCGCAACATCGTGGAATTCATGGGATTTTTTCCCATGGCATGGTTACTGCTCTGTTGAAGACGGGGACGGATGGTTGGCCTTTTGAGGTGTGGAACATGAAGTTACGAAGTGGTTTGAAAGTGCTGGTTGGCCTCTCGGCCGGCCTCTTTGCGGTCGCCGCGGGCGCCAACGTGATTACGTTTTACGGAGATTGGTTGCCGGAACCAGCGGGACCGCAGATCACCTACGTGTCAGACGATGATCGGAGCCAGCTGACCTGCTCGCTGGGTTGTACGGCCCTGTTATCCAGTCTGATAAGTGGTGTCTATGACTCCAACGTGCCGAACGTCAGCACGGCGACCGGGTTCTCCGCACCCAATGGTGACCTGTTCTGGCTCGCGAACGACAGTCTCGCCTCCGAAACTGGCTTCGTGAATGCCGTTGTTGACCCGGATTTCGCAACCGGCACCAAGACGGATGGGGGTGGGGCAGAGAACATCATCTTTACTTCGTCGGCCACCTACATTCTGCTGAAGATCGGCGCAGACCCTAACATCGCTCTTATCTATAACCCGAGCGGGCTGGAACAGACGTACACCTACTCAGCTTTCAGGGGTGAGGGCGCGGGACTCAGCCACTACACGACGTTTGGGTCGCAGGAGATACCGGTTCCTGAGCCCGGCTCGCTTGCCCTGTTGGGTCTTGGACTGGTCGGTCTTGCCGCCGTTCGTCGCCGCAGCACCTCCCAGCAGTAAGGAGCTGTCCATGATCCTTGGAGGGCCCGCCTGGCGGGCCCTTTTCACTCGGGAAACCGGAGCCGGCTCAGGTCTTTGCTCCCCCGGCGCCTGCCAGGGTTCAATTACCTTCGAGCGTCCCGGGTAACTTCAGGTAGCACTTGAGGAGGGCCACATAAGAGTTAATGCAGATGGCAGCTTTGAGACTGTTCCCCTGTCGGCATCCCCGTATACAATCCGCCGCCATAGGGGAAGCAGGGCCGGGTTGGGGCTGGAGATCGGACCTGCTGCTATGGCGACCACCGATTTGGCGGCCATCGGAACCGGTTAGCGACCGATTGCCGGGTGGCGCGGCGCGGTTCAATGCTTCCGGACGATATTGGCAGCCCGCCGCGGCAGGGCTTTGGGAGGGAGTAGGCATGGAAATACAGCGCTGGACCGTGTTGATGCTCGCTGCGGGCCTGTCCGTGGCGACGCTCTCCGTCAGTGCTGCTGCGCCTGCTGAAACTTCGACCAACGCTACGGCGGCCACCGCGTCCGCCAAGCCTCGAGTGCAGGGTACCGTGCCGGCCGGCAAGGCTGCTATCTCCGCCAATAGCTCGGCGCGTGGCAAACGAGCAGCGGCTGAACGCAAGCCACTGCGGCCCTCAGAAGGGCAACTCGCAGGCCTGAATCGCGCGCAGGACCCGCTCGAACTGAAGTCCTCGGTCGCCCTCGTCGTCAACCAGGACACGGACGAGATCCTGTTCGAGAAGAATACGCACGCCGTCCTGCCGATCGCTTCGATCACCAAGCTGATGACCGCCCTGGTAACGGTCGAAGCGAACCTGCCGCTCGACGAAGAACTCGTGGTGTCGCAGAACGAAATGGTGCGGGCCAACGTGCGCTCGAACCTGCGCCCGGGCATGAAGCTTTCGCGTGACACCGCGCTGCATCTCGCCTTGATGTCGTCGGAGAACCGCGCCGCGCAGTTGCTCGGTCGCACGTATCCCGGCGGTCTGGATGCATTCGTCGAGGCGATGAACGCCAAGGCACGCATGCTCGACATGAGCGACTCGCACTTTGCCGACCCCACCGGTCTCTCGCCGGAGAACCGTTCGAGCGCCAACGATCTGGTCAAACTGGTGAAGGCAGGATACGAGCACGACGTTATCCGGGCACACTCGGTCAGCGGTGAGCTTGCACTGCCCGTCGGCAAGCGCATGGTCCGCTACAGCAACACCAACCGATTGACGGCCAATCCGGACTGGGACATCGGCCTGCAGAAAACGGGTTACATCTCGGCGGCAGGCCGCTGTCTCGTCATGCAGGCCGTCGTCGAGGGCCAGCGTATCGTGATGGTGCTGCTGGACTCGGTCGGCAAGTATTCCCGGATCGGCGATGCACAGCGCATCCGCGATTGGCTGGAAGCGAAACATTTCGGCGCCGAAAAGGCTGCCCCGGCCAGCAAGCCTATCGCCAACGTCACGGGCTCGGAAAAGCCGATCTAGGATCGGTTTCAATGCGCCGCGGGGATGTGCCCGAGGCCAGTTGAAATTCGCACGCCGCGGTTCCCTGCAGGTCCTCCAGCCACTCGTCCTGCATGCGTTCCGCCGGCGCCGATACTGACAGTCCCGCCACCAGTCGCCCCGAGTCGTCGCGTATTCCGGCGGCGATGCAACGCACTCCCAGTTCCAGTTCTTCGTTGTCGCGGGCGTAGCCGCGCGTTCGCACCTGCGAGAGTTCTCTTTCCAGCTTGGTGAGTTCCGTGATGCTGTTGCGTGTGTGGCCGGCGAGTCCGGTACGAGTGGCGTAAGCGCGCACGACCCGCGGGTCGTCGAACGCCAGGAACAATTTCCCGCTCGACGTTAGGTGCAGCGGCGCCCGTCCCCCGATCGACCGCACTACCTGCATGCCCGATCGTTCGCTGTAGGCGCGATCGATGTAGACGATCTCGTCGCCCTGGCGCACTGAGAGGTTGACGGTCTGCCCGGTCTTGCGATGCAGTTCGCGCATCGGCTCGAGCGCCGCCTCACGTACCGACAGCCGAGCCTTGACCAGGTTTCCAAGCTCGAGCAGGCGCATGCCCAGTCGATAGGACCCCGGTGTTTCGGCGCGGTCGACGAACCGACCGACGACCATGTCATTTAGAATCCGGTGCGCCGTCGAGGGATGAAGTCCCGTGGAACTCGCGAGGTCCTTGAGGCTGACCGGGTCCGATCGAGAAGCAAGCGTATCGAGCAGCTTCATCATCCGCTCGATCACCTGGATAGCAGTTTTTTCGCGCGTGGTCGGGGGCATGGTGCAGAGCAATATCGCTGCAGTACGGGTTATACCACCATACGAAACGATGGCCAACAACGCTTTGCCACGTGGCTTCGCAGAGACCGAACTTGGTCCCAGTTCCGGTCGCGGAACTCGATACTGCAATCGCAGCGCAGTGGGCTACGGCGCGGGAGCGCAGCGATGCGCGTAGCGCTGTTCGTCACTTGCCTGGTCGATGCGGTACGTCCGGAGATCGGCTTCTCCATGCTCAAGCTGCTCGAGTCGGCTGGCTGCGAAGTCGTCGTGCCGGAAGGCCAGACCTGCTGCGGCCAGCCCGCCTACAACTCGGGCGACAGCGCAACGGCACGCGCGCTGGCCGAAAAGGTTCTGCGCGAGTTCGAAGGGTTCGAGTACGTCGTGATCCCGAGCGGGTCCTGCGGCGGTCAGATCAAGCACCAGTACATCGAACTCTTCCATGATCACCCGGACCTGAAGTCGCGCGCCGAGAGTCTTGCAAGCCGCATCTTCGAACTGACGGATTTCCTGACAATGTGCTGCGGGTCGAGACCCTGCCATCGACTTCGCCGGCCACATCACGTACCACGATTCGTGCAGCGGTCTGCGCGAGATGGGAGTGAAGTCCCAGCCGCGGGCCTTGCTGGCCAAGCTGTCCGGGGTCCGCCTGACCGAGATGAAGGACTGCGAACAGTGTTGCGGTTTCGGCGGCACGTTTTCCGTCAAGTACGGCGATATCTCCGGCGCGATCGTCGACGAGAAATGCCGCAATGTGCGCGCCAGTGGTGCCGACGTGCTGGTCCTCGGCGACCTCGGCTGCATCCTCAACATCGAGGGCCGGCTGCGGCGCACCGGCGATACGACAACGCGTGTGCTGCACATTCGCAGGTGCTGGCGGGAGACGCCTGATGCAGACGCAGTCGATGCACTTCCAGTCCCCTCCGGCGCTGATCCCGTAGCCTCGTTTCCCTCTGTCGTTCGGACTCGTTTCGCCCTCGTTCGCCTCCATTCGGCCTATACTAACCGTAGCGGTTAACCGTAGCGGTCCGTAGCGATTACGGGTTGAGGGCGACATGCTGACCGAAGCGCAAGTGAAGGGCATCAGGGCCGAGAGCCGGGTACGATACATCGCCGACGGGCGAACTGGCTGCGCCTCCGGGTCTACCCGACCGGCGCGAAGAAGTGGAGTCCCGTCGCACCGAGGTCAAGGGCCAGACGCGGGAAAGAGGTCATCGGCGAGTGGCCGTCCATGCCGGTGGCCGAGGCCCGTCGCCGGGCCGGGGTAGCGCCGAAGGCGGTGGCGGTTCCGCTCACCTTCGAGGAGGCGCCCGGCGCTGGCATGCCGAGCGCATCGTGCCGCGCTACCGGGCGAGCGCCCAGTCCGTGTGGCGCTACTTCGAGCGGGACTGCAAGACGCTGTTCCCTCGCCGGCTCGACACGATCACGCGGCGGCACATCGCGGCGCTGGTCGAGGCGAAGAAGGCCGACGGCCACAATCGCCGCTGGGAAACTGCTGCGTCTGCTCCGCAAGATGTTCCGCTGGGCCGCTGCTCACCAACTCGTCGTCAGGCGAGCCCCCTGGACGCGCTCGACGCGGGCGACCTCGAAATCGAAAAGGCGGACCCGCGCGACCGGCTGGCGTCCGATGACGAACTGCGCACGGTCTGGAACCTTCCGGCGCCCCACGGCCCGATGCTTCGGTTTGTCCTCCTGACCGCGTGCCGGGTGGGCGAGGGCGAGGGCGGCGCTGCTCGAGCAGATCCGCGAAGGCGTCTGGACGCACGGGCCGACGAAGAACGGGAAGATGCACGCGCTGCCGCTGAGCAGGACGGCTCGAAGCGCTGCTGTCAAAGGGCTGGGAGGTCCGCTCACCGGAGGCGCTCTATCAGGTTCTCAACCGCACCGTCCCGGGGCTGAAGCCGCACGACCTCCGGCGGACCGCCGCGACGCGCATGCGGCAGCTCGCAGTTCTTCCTCCCACGTCACCAATCGACGCGATCCTGAACCACGCGCCGCCGAAGCTCCAGCGGACCTACCAGCTACCGGACATGAAGCCGGCGATGCGCGAGGCGCTGACCCTTCTGGGAGCGCGATCTGCTGCGGATCCTGAGGCGGCGACTGACGCCGCTCCGCGCGATCGACGGCGGCCGGCATATTGAACTCGCGCGCTACGGTCTTGCGGACGATGCGCCGATCCCGCCGGCCGCTATCCGGAAGCCAGCCCCGAGGGCGATGTCCTGCTGAAGCTGGCGAGGGAGCTGCGCTGGCCCGAGCGGCGCCGACTTTCGCGGGTCGGGCGGCGCGAGGCGCTGCTCCACCTGCGCCAAGCTCTGGATCGGTCACAGCTGCGGGAACCGCGCCCTGTTTTGAACTCGAATACGAGCGCGCCTGCCTGCGGGGCTCTACCTTCGGGTTCACCCACTCCTCAGACCTCGGCGCTACGCACGACGCGGTGCAACGTGAAGCGCAGCGATACCCAACTCGCTAATGCCCTGGCGAGAAACTCGACATCCACCGGCGCAACGCCGCGATTCGAGCAAGCACCGAGAGCACGGCCACGCTCGCCCAGATGTTCGGAATCAGCGAGGGCGGGGTACGCAGGATCAGGAGCGAAAAGATCTTGAGGGGTGCGCTCGGAAGTTACTTCCGAGCGAATCGTGGTTACCTTTACCGGCGTCCCGCGCACATCGCGCGGCCTTTTTCAGGGACGCCCCCAATGCAATCAGAAGGTCCAGTCGCCCTCCCTGGACGAGCTGCCGGAGGTCCGCGACTTCAGGCGCCTGCACGCGGCCGGACGGCTCCTCCCCTCCGAGCTGGCGCATCGCAAGCTGCTCCGGTGGCCGTCCCAGGCGGCCCTCAGCTGCCGCGGCACGCACCGAGGGCGTGCTCGCGACGCGCCAGGCGCGAGGCGACCATCCGACTTTGACCTACCTCGGCCGACAGCAATTCGTGACGCCGCGTGCCCTCGACGCTTGGATCGAGGCGCACGCCGACTACGAGCCGCAGTCGAAGCGCCGTCGACGTTCAAAGGCACAGACGCAGGCCGCATGAACGACCTGTTCGAGTCCGGCGTCGACGATGCGGCTTCGAGGTCGAGGTCGAGGCCGTGGGCGCCGCGCGCGACTTCCTGCTCGCGCTCGATCTCTGGTCGCGCCGACTTCCGGTGACGAAGCTCGCACCGCGCGCTGACCCGGCACGTCGGGTACGGCGGGCGCGACCGGCGCTTGCAACTGTTCTGCCGAGCGATTCAGCGGGCGCTCGAAGCTCGGAAGAAGAAGCGATGAGCGCCGACGTGGGCCGCTCGCCACCCTACGCCCGGAAGATCGTGACCTGGCGGTCGCAGGGGCTCGCGCCGAACAACGGCGTGTACATCTCGGTCAATCAGCCTGGCGGCACGTTCATCGGAACAAGGAGGGCGTCGTCGTGCTCCCGCCCGGCGAACCGCCCGAACACTTCGACTGGACTTTCGCGACCCGGCTCGACGTTCTGATGGTCGTCGCCAAACCCGATCTCGCGATCGCCGATCTGGCTCGCGCTGATCTTGGCCGCATTGCCGACGCTCGGCCTCGCGGCGCTCATCAAAGGGCGCGCCGGGCACGTCGGTTGGAGGCTGTACAGATCACATTTCACCGACCCCGCGGAGGTTCGCCATGCCGCGTGAGCTTCAACCGCATCCAGGCGCTGGGCCGAACGAATGGGCGCGGGGCTGCCTCTAGATGGCGAACTTCGAATCGAGCACCTCCCCGAGGGCTGGCAGCACGTCCAGCCGCCCCGCGCGCCCGTTCATCCTTCACCCCTCACATACCGAGCGCGCTCCCGTCTCGGGCCTGATCGGCGCCGCACGGCATCGAAGACCCTCGTCATCTGCGAGTGGGCCACCGCGATCATCACCTGGCAGCCGAGCTCGGCGCGGGCACTCTGGTCATCGAGGGAGACGTGGTCATCGTCACATGGAACTCACCCACACGGCTGGATCATCACGCGGAAGCTTTACTCGCACATCCGCCACGCGCGCGCGGACCTCCTGCCTGGACGCGGAATCCAGAGGCGGAAGGCTTCACATCATTCCGCTGCACGGAAGCGCAGGGCTCCGTCGCGGTCGCAGCCCAGAGCTGCTCTCCTTGGCGCGCCCGACGCCGACCGCGTCAGCTGATTCGAGTATTGAGCAGGAGTGCCCGGACGCCGTTCAGGTCTTCATGGAGACCGCTCGCGCGCGAACGGCGCGGAACGAGAGCAACGTAGGCGTCGTGCGGCTGTCGTCGCGGCCGGCGTGTCGCCGAGCCGTCTCGACGTCGGGTTCACGGCGTGTCCCACCCCGCCACCCGAAGGCGGCGAACTCGGCGGGTTCGGTCGGCGCCATCGCCGGCCGTGGTGATTGGTGCTCGCCGACCTGCTTGGGCGACCACCGCGGTCGCGCTGATAACCGCGGATAGTCCCAGCCGCTCTGGCCGCCGGGCTTCAGCGCGGGCGACTTCGAGGGCCGCGAGATCGTCCTGATCGAGAGCGCGCGCAGCAGCTACGGCAGGAAGCGCCGCATCCACCTCTGCGCAGCTATCCCGAGCTGAGCGGCGCGCCGTACCTGCGGGCCGATCGCCCCCCCGTTCTTCGACCTCGACGGCGAGGGTCCGAGCCAGACCCGGACGCGGAGAAGCTCGCTGCGTGGCTCAAGGACGAGAAGCGCCGGGGGACGGTTAGCCGAAGGCGCGATCGTCAAGCGATTCGACGAGATGGGCGAGCGACGCAAGGCGAAGGTGGCGGCGCTCGCCCGCCTTGTCGAGAACGGTCCGGTTGAGCGGGAGGATGGCAAGCAATACGGCGACCGCGGCAAGCCGGTTTCGGCGTTTCCGCCTCAAGCCGGAGGCGTTCGAGCAACGAAATGTTGAACGGTCGTCGAACGGTGTCGAAGCCGACGATGGTGCCGCCTTAAGGGAAACCGTTGACAAGACGGTTTTCCTTTAAGGCGCGCAACGGTTTTGTAAAACGGTCGAGCGTTGTACGTGAGAGCGTCGAACGGTCCGAGAAGAAGCAGCAAGAAGAGGAACCGCGCCGGCCGGTCGCCGGCATCGAAGCAGATTGCGATGAACGAAAAAGGAAATTGGCGATGAGATCGAAAACCGTCTCGTCCCGCGAACCGATCAAATTCGTGTGGAATAGCTGCCGAGCTATGTCGGGTTGTGTATGGATCAGCGCAGAATGTCCATTGGATCGGGAGGAAAGAGAAGCAACAATTGGCACATCGCGGAGGGGTACCTCACTCTCCGGCATCGACAACATGATCGGCTACATCGCGTGGCTGCGCGCGGCTTCCCGGAACGTGTTCGAATGAAGCACAAGGAACAGTTCAGGCCATGTTCGAGCCCTGATGACCGAACACGCGCCAACTCCGTGCCCTGCCTGACCCTGCACGGCGCGAGGAGCGGGTCGAGGCAGGGGGGGATGAAGAAGCTCTGGGGCCGGCCCCGGGGACCGACCGCCGTAACGAGCCCTCCGCTAACGGACTTCGCAAACTTTTCCAACCGAACGCCTCCGCCAAGAGCCTCGCCCCGGTGCACCCGCCTGATAGAGGCGTTTCCGGAGCAGGGACATAGCGAGGACCATGAACCGATGAGACGACCTGAGAGGCCAAGAACTTCGACCGCGCGCGTCGGCGCCGATCGCCGACGTCCGAAGGGACTGCTCGCCGCCCGCGCACGCCGCCGCGCTGGCTCTTCAATCCGTCCGCGCTCACCGATCACGTGCAGGAGTCGAAGCGACTGGACCCGCGTTCCGACCCTGCCCTCCGCGCGTGCCCTCGCTCGCTGCCAAGCCGAGCTGGAGCGCGAGCAGCGAGAAAACGGGCCGCGATCGGGACCTGATCGAGCAACTGTCCTTAGGCGCGAACTCGCCTTGCGGCGCGCCCTGAGGTCTGGGTCCGTTGACCGCTCCGCGGACGCGGCGGCGCGACGGATGCTCGAACGAGCGGCCGAGGATGCCGCGCGGGACCAGATCACCCCGACGGACTGCTTGCGTGACCGTGGCGCCAACTGAACTCGCCCTGACAACGCCGGCAGTAATCGGGCAATTGCGACTAATTGATCGTTTATGAGGATCGGCTTAAAGCGGACGTGTCAATCATTTCACGGATCTGCCTGAGCGCTGGTCGAGTCGCGCCAACGCGGGGGGCATGACCCCCATTGCCATCACGTTAAAGCGAGCGCACAGTTGCGCCGCTTTGCGGCGCCGACGCGTGGGACGTGACGCCTGCGCGGTGGCTCCACCTCCACCTCTCCGATTAAAGTCGCTCAAGAAGGGAACAACATGCGACTCAAGGCTAGCGATTCTGCGCTTTCTTTTGCATTCTCACCGGTGTCGTCACTACACTCAATCATCATTGCAGGATGCGAGGCGGAGGCAGCGAAACCGCCCCGCCACTTAACGCGCCGAGTTCTTCCCCGGTTCCCGGCACTCCCAGCATCCCCCGCGCCCGCCGTTCCCATACTAAAACTCGCAGACACTGAGTTTCATCTGTTCCCGCGCATCGCGGTTGCCTGCCGTTACGGAGGTCCTTTCTCCCACGGGGTCCGCCGCCCCGGGGACCAGGCTTGCGTCTTTACACGAAAGAACCGGGCGATACCCTGATCATTGCGCTTGTCCAGTAATGCTACCATTCGTTTAGGCGTTCCCCAGTGGAGGCGTCGCCGATAGCTCCTTTCCGTTGATTCGACTGGCGGCGTCGCGCTTGTGAAGACTCGCGATTCTCGGCCAACGGCCTCAGAGTGTCTCTGGCTTTTGTCCTTAACGCGCAGGATTCTGCACGGCGCAATCCTTCGCATCCCTGCGTGAAGGCGATTCATACAATCAGCACTCTCAACGACAGTGCGCACATCTCGGCGGCGATGCAGCCGTCGGACTCCGTTTAGAGACTGTCTCTCCCCAACTCGTGCCGGTTCTTCAAGGGTCTTCGGCAGGGCGTGCGAGGCGCATGGCTGTCGTCGACAAACCACGGGCTTTGCCGGGCAGCTTGCCGTACAACTTTTTACCACGATGCGGCTGGCGCCTACGCCCGGTCCAGCTCGCCGGAAACTACGCCAGCACGTCAATGTTGGCCGTGCGTCAACGTCATGCCGATTAGAGTGGAGCGCACCCACCGAAAAGATCCAAGGTGTCGTCCTCGAAGCAAAGATCTTGCCTGCACACTTCAGCGTGGCAACTGACCCCGCTAACGAATGGATCGGCACTAACTTAGCAAGCGTTACCCTCCGGGTTGAAGCAGACGCGATCGACAAAGATTTGATAACTTCATGGAGGCCGGCGTTCGCCTTCTGAACTTCGTCACTCGGTTCTTGTGGACGTGCAGACATGTTCGGAGTTTCGAATTCGGACGTTAGGCGTAGGCCCATTCAGCGAGCCAGACGCTCACCCACTTTGCGCCAGCGATCCTCACAACAATGTTCTCGTCTGGCTTTGTGCGGCGACTACCTCGCTACTTGCGCCTCAAGCTCGCTCAGCGCGTGTATCTAAGCCGGTTATAGGTCTTCTGAGTAGCCTCTCTAAAGCAGTACAGGCCTACTACGGCCTGTGCTCGCTACCGTTTTGGCTTACACATTTCACTTTTGGGATGCCGCCCCCTACTGAGACATCGGGTCTGCCAAACCAGCTGAGCCAATCGTTGCCGTGCGTCATCGCAATCCCATTCGCCAAGGACACTTTCTATCGCAGAGCGGGGCGCAGAGATCACGACGCTTCGTCCGTGGCATAGTGTTCACTCCGCTCTCAGGACTCACATGTTCTGTGCCGGCGGAGCCGCGATCTGTCCGTGTCCAACACGGTTGCTCTGCGCATTGATGAGGACACCGGCAACCGTCGTTCCGTCCGAATACACCACGAGCGAAGTCACCGCTATAGATCGCGCTACGGACGTCAAAGGCCAGTACACGCCGGTTGTCCCGGAGCCTGTGATACAGCCCGCGGATAAGACCTCGATCCAGGAGGCGCGAGCAAGGCCTACTTCCTGGGATAGCACGGGCGTAACCCGTTCGTTGAAAGCAGAAGGTACGACTTGGGAGATTGAAGACAGCTCTATGGCACGAGTAACGCCACATTGTCTCTTATTGCGAGGGCGGCTCGAGTTGCGCCATCGTGCGCGGCGAATCTCCAGGTAAGACAATAATTATCGCTAACCAATGGCCCCCACCCGGGATCGGTGACCTGAAATGCGTCGTTAGAAATATCCCCCACCACACAGCTGGTCACGTTTGTCGTGGAGGGAGCCATTGTCAAAACTGTCCCCAACATTGAACTTTTTCCTAAACGGTGCGGATTGGCTACCCATTCGTTCTAACGATTACGTTCGATCCGAAGGCCACCGGAAGCGGCAATGGTTCACGCATGATGTATGAGTGCGCCGTTCTAAGGACGACCTTGCAAGTCGAAGTATCGCCACGTTGAATCTAATTCCCGTCGAGGTAATTCGAATTTGAACTTTATAGTGATCTTCTTTACGTCGGGTGATGCGCGACATACCAGTTTTGTCACCGTTACCGACAAAGGCTACTTCTTCCTTGGCTATAACGTACCGAAATCGCCATCGAGCGACCTTAGTATTCCGGCGTTCGCCTTCAACGCGTCATCTCTTGCTTTTCGAACGCGACAGGTGACTTCAACGCCATGTACCTCGGCTCCATTTCTCTCAGCTGGGTAGACTGGCGTACTCACCCGCATATACCTGCCCGAGCAGTGACTTATCCGTCTGCTTTAGGACCCCTGCTGCGGAGGTCGAAAGGTGGATCGACTTCGCACGTCGGCCAGAAGCGGCCACGCTGCGCCTGCGTTCCGTCAGCACGTTGCGGACGTTCCGGCCGGCGGCGAGACTTGCCGTCTGCTCTGTCTCGCTCGGGTGCAATTGCTGCCGCCTGGGCAAGCTGCGCGGATAGAATTCTTGCTGGCGGACAAAGTGGTGAATGTGTTCATCCGCTCTCGAAAGCCGTGCCAACGTTAGCTCTTTACAGACACCCTCACCGTTAAGGACGGCGACGTTAAGACGGTCCTTCGCCTCGCCGAGATCGACGCGCCGGAGCGAACGCAGCCTTACTCGCAAGTCTCGCGGCGCAACCTTGAGGCGCTATGCAGACACGCGAAGGCCGTCGAGTTCGAGCGCGTCGATACCGATCGCTACGGGCGCACGGTCGCGCACGTCCGCTGCGACGGCGTGCATGTGAACTGGCGACAGGTCGAGGACGGGCTGGCGTGGTGCTTCACGCAAGTACCTGAAGCACCCGGACGAATGCCTGCCGCTGGAGCGGCGGCGAAGGCAGAGAGGCGAGGTTCTGTGGCGAGAGCCGACGCCGTTAGCGCCTTGGGAGTTCAGGGCCGCGGCCGCAAAGCACTAGCGGCCGAAGCCTGAATCAGCCTGACCGGCTCGGCGAGGTTTGGCCGTGGCAGGGCGATCGGGGGCTCGGTGGGTATGCGAATACCCTCCTTCGAAGAAAGCCTGCCCGAACTCTTTTTCGAAAGAGTGGTCCGTTGATCAGGGGCAGATTGGGGGTTCGCGCCGGCCGCTACATTGCTTCCTCTGTCGCCCGCGCTCGCGGTTGTTGCCTGCCGGAGATTGACGATGCGTTTTGAAGCTCTGCCGATCTCGCTCCTTCTGTTGCTTTGTTCCGGCGCATCAGAGGCGGCGCCCGAGCGGTACATCTGCACACCCGAGCTTGCCACTGGCTTTAAGTTGAACAAGGTAACAGGCGCTTGGGAATATCGCTCACTTTCGCGGCTGGCCGCCCGTTCGTTGTCGCGCCACCGAAAGAGGATGACAGCCCCAGCACCGGAAGGCGAAGTATCTGATCACGCAGATGGGCGAGAGCTACCCTAACGCAATCTGCGACAACGGCTTCAACGAGTACGACACAATGGTGTGCCGCGGATTTGTCGAGTACCGCATCAGCAAGCAGCGCCTGAGATTTCTGGCGACGCATGCGGTGGGTTATTGGAGCGATACCAAGAACCCCAAAGACAAACTCTTGGGTGAAGGAGAGAACACACCGGCCATGTTTATCGGAACCTGCGCTCGCTTCTGAGAGCGGACGGCCGGAGCTTGGTTGCGCGTACTGGATGCGCGCGATCGGCTAATCGCACTTCCATATGCGACGAAGTGGGGTCAGGCGCGGGTCCAGGCAGCTTCTTCGCCACGATGGCACCGACGACTAGCGCCAGCCCCCACGCGAACGACGAATGAGCTCCTCGAATCCGATTCTGCCTGCCGCGCTGGCTAAGCGTGCCGTGGCAGGCGATCGGGCGCTGGTGGGTATGGAGGAAGGACACAGCCATCGTTACGACCACAGTGAGTGAAATGATTGTCCTGCGAAGTTCGCGTGTCATCGGTTGATCCCCCTCGCACAAAGCTATCAGGCGGCCACCGGTTGCGAACGCACGAAGTAGCTCCGTATATCGCCAAACCTCAACCAAAAAGTTGACGCAAGCTAGTGCCGGGGCCGACAACCCAGCTAGTCTGCTAAGAGAACCTTAAAGAGAAGGACGGGAGAGGCCATGTCTGCGAAGAAGCTCACCAGCCTGCTCGTCAGCGGCCTGGCGGCGGTAGCCGCCTACTACGCCGTGGGTTACGCCAAGCAGGAATGGGTGGACACGCGCGCTCAGCAGTCGGTCGAGACTCAAATGGCCGCGATGAAGAAGAAGGCCGAGGAGACGCGCGGGGATCAGTCGGTCTAACGAAGCTCGCCGAACTTTCTCTGGCTGAGGCGGAAAAGGCCGTTCAGTCCGCGCCGGATGCATCAAAGGCAAGGCAAGCGGCGGCCAGCCAGTTCTGGGGCTACTACTGGATTAATACGAGATCCCGAGCGAATTGGTGCAAGAGCCGTGGCGTAGACATAGCGAAGTTCACACAGGCTTTTCGCAAGGCGAATGCGCGAGCGTTTGCCGAGGCTTCCGCAGTTGAGCAGCAAGACAGCCCCGACAATCAAAAGGTCTACAAGATGCTCGACAAGACCTTGGCCAGCACCTTGGAGCAGGACATGAGGGACATGATGAAACAGAACGGTCTAGGCGAAAACGGAATTGTGTGCGGAGTGTTCGCCGAGCGCGGAGAGGAGGTCGGTTCACTGATGAAATTTGAAACGGCTGCGGCGGCCTCTTATCGTGCGCTCATAGCGCGTTAGGTGGGTGGTAAGAATGTTGATGCGCCTACTCCCCGCCATTGTCAGCGCCCTGCTGCTGCTGAGTCCCGCGCTCGCCGACGCCAAGGGGTCGGGCGGCGGAAGCAGTAGCGGCAGCAAGAGCACGTATGTCCAAGGCTATACGCGGAAGGATGGGACCTACGTCGCTCCGCACTACCGGTCGGCGCCCGGCAGCGGCAGTTCCTCTGCGGACGCGCCGCACTACACCGCCCCTTCGTCGCCCGGGTACGGCACGCACGGGCTATCGGGTGGCAAGCAAGAGCACAACTCTGCGGCGCGTGATGCATTCCAGCGCAAGAACCCCTGCCCGGCAACGGGCTCAAAGAGCGGAGCGTGCCAGGGCTACGTGGTCGACCACGTCGTACCGCTGAAGCGCGGCGGCGCCGATGATCCGTCGAACATGCAGTGGCAGACGATTGAAGCGGCAAAAGCAAAGGATCGTGTCGAGTAGGCGCAACCGGGTTGCTTGGTCACGTACGGCTCGACGAACCATCGTCGCCTTGGCAGAGCCTGCCCGGCTGGCTAGGTCCTGCGCCAACTCAAGGTAAGTGCCGAGGAAAATGATTATGAAAGACGAAACGAGATGAGGGGTGTCTAAGAATGGCCAAAGCTTCGCTCAAATTGCCGAACGGGACGTCGGTGGAAATCGAAGGGACGACTGAAGAAGTCCGCGACTTGCTTCAGTTCTACGGCGGAGTTTCGGCTCACGGTACTGCACCGGCACGGCCCGCGTCGGCGCCGGTAGGACGGAAGCGAGCCAAACCTCCGTCGCCGAAACCAGTTGGGCAACAGGCACCACTTTCCGGCCCTAACCTGTCAGAAATCGTCAACCTTGCAAAGACTTGTGACGAGGCGGAAGACATCGAGCGCCAAATTCTGGATCGCACGAGCCAGATCGACCGCATTCTTCTCCCTCTGTACCTTGTCCATGAACACTTGGCCAACGCTTTCGAGCTGACTTCAGGAGACATCAGCAAGATAACAAAGGATCTGGGTGTTCCCGTCTCGCAGGCGAACGCATCTACGACCCTGTCAGGATCAGCCGCGAAGTATGTGATCGGCGACAAAGTACGAAAGAAAGGACAGGCCGTCGGCTACAAGATCTCTCGCCGCGGCGTGCAGTACCTTGCGTCTGTGATCAGTGGCAAGGCCAATGCAGACAAGGGCTGACTTCGCGAGAGCGCTAGCCGAAAAGGAGCTTACACACGGCGGACGCGCTATTGCCCTGCTCTGGTACTACCGGCACACGCAGGAATACGAGGAGCGAACCGCTTCTGAACTGGCCGCTGACTTACATGAGGAGGGGTTTCCCAAGCCCAACGTGACCCGGCTAGATGACGAGCTTCGACGCAGCCGTAGGACCGCGCGCGGCAAGCGCCAAGGCACGTTTCAGATCGATGTTCGTGCCGTCCAAGCACTCGATGATCTGTATGCTCCTTTGTTGGGCGTGCGAAGAGTCAAAGTCTCGGGCGCCGTTCTCCCCGTTGACATGCTGACAGGCACTCGTGGGTATCTCGAACAGCTCGGACACCAGATCAACGGAACTTACGACGCGGGCTATTACGACGCGTGTGCTGTACTTTGTCGACGCTTGATGGAATCTCTGCTCATCGAGGTGTACATGAACCTCGGGCGTCACCACGAGATTCAGCAAAACAACGTCTTTGTTCCACTCGACAAGCTCCTCGCTCATATCAAGGGTGACCGCGCTGTCGTACTCGGCCGCAACACGCCAAAGGCGATGGACGACGTCAAGCAGGCGGGGGACACCGCCGCACATAATCGAACCTACATCACAAATCAGGTTGATATCGACGATCTAAAGCTGCGCTACAGAAAGGTGATCGCCGAATTGCTGCTATTCGCCGGCATTCGCAAGTGAAGGGCGACGACAGGTCGATCTCCGTGGCCGATCCGGCTCAGCTAAGTCATTGATTTATTGGTGAGTGGTACAGGGCTCGAACCCGTCACCCCTGCGCGCGGCGCCGCATCGGGGCCGCTCCGTGGCAGGATAGGGCAGCAGTATTCAATCCCTCTTGGCGGACCCGTAGCGGTAAGCGTAGCGGAACGCCCATGAAGCCAAGGAAAGGCGGGCATGTCGGCAGTACAGTCGATGCACTTCAAGGCACGTTCCGGTCAGAAGCTGGCCGACGCCCGGCTGCAGAAGAATCTGAAGAAGCTTTCGGAAAAGTTCGTGACGGCGCGCGCGGCAGCCATCACCGAACTCGACGACTTCGAAGCCACGCGCAGTGCGGCCGTGGAGCGCAGGAATCGCGCGCTCGAGCGCCTTGACCTCTGGCTGGAGACTTTCGAGCGCAACGCGACGGCGCGCGGCGCCGTAGTGCTCTATGCGCAGACGCCAGAAGAGGCAACGCGTCTGATCGTCGAAATCGCCAGGAAGCATGGCGTGCGCAAGGTCACGAAGTCGAAGTCGATGGTGTCGGAGGAGGTCCAGCTCAACGCCGCCTTGAGCGCCGCCGGTGTGCAGCCGGTCGAGACGGACCTCGGCGAGTACATCCTGCAGATCAACGACAACGAGGCGCCGTCGCACATCATTGCGCCGGTCATCCACAAGGACAAGGAAGAGATCTCGGCGCTGTTCGCCAAGGCCCACGGCACCGAACGCAAGAGCGAGATCACGCAGCTGACGCGCGAGGCGCGCGAGGTGCTGCGCGGGCATTTCCTGTCGGCCGACATGGGTGTGACCGGCGCGAATTTCCTGATCGCCGAAACCGGGACCGTCGCTCTCGTGACCAACGAAGGCAACGAAGGCATGTGCACGATCATGCCGCCCAAGGTGCACGTTGTCCTGACCGGAATCGAAAAGGTGCTGCCGACGCTGGAAGATGTGGCAACCATCATGCGCCTGCTGCCGCGCTCTGCGACAGGACAGCCGATTTCGAACTACTTCTCGCTCCTTACAGGGCCGCGGCGGGCAGACGAGCCCGACGGTCCCGAACACATGTACTACGTGCTGGTCGATGCGGGACGCACGGGTCTGCTCGGCAGCGAATTCCAGGAGATGCTGCGCTGTATCCGTTGCGGCGCCTGCATGAACCATTGCCCCGTGTATCAGAAGATCGGCGGCCACGCGTATGGCTGGGTCTATCCGGGCCCGATGGGGTCGGTGCTGACGCCGAGCTACGTGGGCATTGAAAATGCGCTGGACCTGCCGCACGCTGCGACGCTGTGCGGCCAGTGCAGCGTGGTCTGCCCGGTCAAGATTCCGCTGCCCGACCTGCTGCGCAAGCTGCGCGAGAAGCAATGGGAGCGCGGGCTGAGGCCGTGGTACGAACACGTCGCGATCGGTGGTTGGGCCTTCGTCGCGAAGCGTCCGGCGCTCTATGCGCTGGGCTCACGCATCGCTGTGCGCATGCTCAACTGGATGGGCGGCAGCGACCGCCTGATTCGTCAGTTGCCGATCGGCGCGGGCTGGACCAGGAGCCGCGACTTCCCGGCGCCGAGCGGTCGCACCTTCCGCGACATGTACCGCGAGCGACGCACTAACGGCGCTCGCAATCCTTAACTTTTGCTTGAACGCGCTCCGACCTCTCCCGGCGGATTGACGCGGCGATAGATGGGACCGCGCGCGTCACGGTCCGCGGCGTAGAGCGCCACATGCGCGGAGTTCCATTGGATAGGCTCCGCCAACGGCCCGGCGCATTCGAAGCGACGCACGTCCCTAAACAACGTCACGTGCGGCACGAAATCCTTGCGGTCGAATGCGATGCCGACGTTCGTCTAGGCGCTTGCGTGCACGGGCGGCGCACGAGGTGAGCGACTCATTGATCGGGCCACCGGCCCAGGCGACGCGGGCGCGCGCAAAGCTGCCAAGTGTGTCGATCGTCCAGTCGCATGGCACGCCGGCTAGGTCGCTGCAGTCACTTGCGAGTTCACGGGCGCGATCCGGAGCGAGTTCGCCGATGAAGGCGAGGGTCAGGTGCAGGTTGCGCGCCTGCATCGCGCGTGCATCCGGCACGCGGCCCTTGAGACTGAAGAGCAGCCGGTCGAGTACCCGTCGCGTCTCGTCGGCGGGCCAGGCGGCAATGAAGCACCGCATCGCGTCATGCGGCGCGTCGGGTACGCCGCGAGCGATCGGTGCCGGACAGCACATTCGCCGCCAAAATGGCCTCGACGCACTGGCCGATGAGCTCCGGTCCGGAGTAAATGAACCCCGTGTAAATCTGGACGAGAGAGGCGCCGGCGCGGATCTTCTCGACCGCATCGGCGCCTTCCATGATGCCGCCGACGCCGATGATCGGTAGCCTGCCCTCGAGGTGTCGGGCGAGCAGTCCGACGACTTCTGTGGCGCGTTCGCGCAGCGGACGCCCGGAGAGCCCGCCGGTCTCCTCCGCATGCGCGAGCCCGCGCACCCGGTCGCGCGCGATCGTCGTGTTGGTGGCGATCACGCCGTCGACGCCGTGCGCGACCAGGGCGTCGGCGAGCGGCGGTATCGCCTCGTCGTCGAGATCCGGAGCAATCTTCACGGCGAGCGGAACGCGGTGACCGTGCTCGTCTTCCAGCCGGCGGCGTTCGTCGCGCAGTCCGCCCAACAAGCCTCCGAGTTCGCGTTCGCCCTGCAACGCGCGCAGGTCCTTCGTGTTAGGCGAGGAAATATTGACGGCGACGTAGTCGGCATCGAGGTAGACGGCGCGCAGGCCGGCGACATAATCGTCGAGTGCGCGCTCGATGGGGGTCGTGGCGTTCTTGCCGATGTTGAGGCCGAGGATGCCGCCTGCAGCGCGGAAGCGTTTCTGGGCCCGCACGTTGGCCACGAAGCGTTCGACGCCGTCATTGTTGAAGCCCATGCGGTTGATCAGGCCCTCCGCCGGCACCAGGCGAAACAGGCGCGGCTTCGGATTACCGGGCTGCGGACGCGGTGTGACTGTGCCGGCCTCGATGTGCCCGAATCCGAAGGATCCCAACGCGTCGACATGCGCTGCATTCTTGTCCATGCCTGCGGCTAACCCCACCGGATTGCGGAAGGTGAGGCCCATTGCCTGCACGGGAAGGTCCGGCACACGGCCCGCGACGATGCGCGTCAGGCCGAACCCGGCGGCGATATCTAACTTGGACAGCGTCAGTTCATGCGCGACTTCCGGGTCGAGCCGGAACAGGACGGAGCGGGCCAGTGGATACAGCACGTCGCCATCTTAGCGGCGTGCTGCGCGCGCTAACGCGCAGGTGTCTCGCGCAGGCGGTCCCAGCGACCACCGCGGAGGATCTCGACGGGCCGAAAGCGCGCCTTGTAGGCCATCTTCGGGCTTTCGGCGATCCAGTAGCCAAGGTACAGATAAGGCAGCTTCAGCGCGCGGCACTGCTCGATCTGCCACAGGATGTTGTAGGTGCCGAAGCTTGCGGCCTCGATGTCGGGATCGAAGAACGTATAGACGGACGACAGGCCGTCATTGAGCATGTCGATGATGGACACCATGCGCAACGCGCCGACGCCTTCGGATCCTCCGACCCGATCGCGGAATTCCACCAGGCGGGTGTTCACCTTGCTCTGAAGCAGGAACTGCGAGTACTGCTCCTTGCTGTCGTTGTCCATGCCGCCGCCGGCATGGCGCGTCGCCTGGTAGCGTAGATAGAGGTCGTAGTGTTCGGGGTCGAACGCGAGCGTGGCCACGCGCGAGGCCAGGTCCGCATGATGGTGCCAGGCGCGGCGCTGGGCCCGGTTCGAGCGATATTCAGCCACCGGCACTCGCACCGGCACGCAGGCACGGCAACCGTCGCAATACGGGCGGTAGGTGAAGATACCGCTGCGGCGAAAGCCCATCTTGACCAGCTCGCTGTACACATCCGCATTGATCAGATGCGCGGGCGTGGCGACCTGCGAGCGGGCCTGTCGATCGTCGAGGTAGCTGCAGGGATAGGGCGCCGTTGCGTAGAACTGCAGCGCCGAGAACGGGAGTTCCTTGAGGTTCGCCACGTCAGTCCGCCGCGGAGGGTGACGGCGGTGCCAGCAGCGCGTTCAGCCGCGCGTGCCGGTACTTGGCCCAGGCGATGGGGGCCAGGGTCACCGCGCTCGCCACATGGGCGCAGAACATGTCTCGTGCGATCTCGCGTCCTCCGAGAGAGGCCAGGTGCCTCGTGTTCTGCTGGCAGTCTATCACCGGCACCCCTTCGGCCTGCAGGATTCGCACCAGCGTGGCCAGCGCAATTTTGGAGGCATCGGTCGCGCGCGTGAACATCGATTCGCCGAAGAACATGCGGCCGATGCTGACGCCGTAGAGGCCGCCGACCAGGCGGCCATCGACCCAGGTCTCGACCGAGTGCGCCAGCCCGCGGAGGTGCAGGGCTCCATAGGTGTCCCTGACCTGTTGCGTGATCCAGGTGCCGACCTCCGTGAAGCGAGGTTCGGCGCAGGCCTGCATGACACCCTCGAAGTCACGATCGATCGTCACTTCCGTGGCGGGATCGGTGGCCGCCCGGCATAGCGACTTGCCGAGCGATCGCGAGACGCGAAACTCGTCGCAGTAAAGCACCATGCGGGGATCGGGCGACCACCACAGCACCGGCTCACCTTCCGCGTACCAGGGAAAGATGCCCTGCCGATAGGCCGTGACCAGTTGGTCGACCGTGAGTTCCGAACTTGCGGCCAGCAGTCCGTTCGGTGCCCGCAAAGCGGTGTCGACACCCGGAAACGGCTGCCCGGCGGACAGCCAGGGAATCATGCGGTGGACACGCCGTGGCGCGGTGCAGGTGGTTCAATCGCCTCGGTGTGGACGCCAAAGCTGCCGCGCGCGCGGTCACTGAAAAAGTGTCGCAGCGTACTGGCAACCGTCCGAAACGCGATCTCGTTCCACGGAACCGCCTGCTCACGGAACAGTTGCACTTCGAGGCTTTCCTCGCCCGGAGCGAAGCTGAGGTCGAGCAGGCGTGCCTGGAAGAAGATGTGCACCTGCTCGACGTGCGGCACATCGATCACCGTGAAGAGCGGGCCGAGTTCGATCCGGGCGCCGGCCTCTTCGAGTGTCTCGCGCATGGCGCCGCCGGCGGTCGTTTCGCCGACCTCCATGAAGCCGGCCGGCAGCGTCCACTTGCCATGGCGCGGCTCGATCGCGCGGCGACACAGAAGGATCTCGTCGCCCCAGACGGGAATCGTGCCGACCACGGGGCGCGGGTTGACGTAATGGATCGTGCCGCACTGGTCGCAGCAGGCGCGCAGTCGATTGTCGCCGCCGGGCACGCGCAGCGTGACCGCATTTCCGCACATCGAGCAGTACCGCATGGCCAACGTATCCTCTGCGAGGAAGTCTAGCCCACGCTGCGTGGAGCCGGACGCGTGCAAATGCGGCGGGCAGCGTCATAATCCGGGAGCGGAAAGCCCGATGACGCCGGGCCACACCAATTCAATGCGTCAGGGGAGGGGGGTATGAAGTCGGTGCTCGTTCCGATCGATGGATCGGAGTGCTCGCTGCGGGCACTTCATTACCTCATCGCCGCGCGTGTGGGTGAGCGCGGCCCGACACTGCACCTCCTCAACGTACAGCCGGCGATGACGGGCGATGTGCGCCAGTTCGTCGCGCGGTCCGACATCAGTGAATACCAGCGCGCGCAAAGCGACGAGGCGCTGCGTCCCGCACGGGACCTGCTCGATGGGGCCGGGATTGCCTACGAGGCTCACCTGGCAGTCGGCCATGCAGCGGAGTGCATCATCCACCGCGCTGAGGAACTGGACTGTGATCACATCGTGATGGGGACGCGCGGGCGTTCGGCGCTTGCGGATCTGCTGGTCGGCTCGACCACTCTGAGAGTTCTCCACGGGACGCAGCTTCCGGTGGTTCTCGTGAAGTGATGCGCGCAGGTACGTGACGATGTCCGGAATGAACTCCCTGCGAGAGATGCAATGAGCCCCCTGGCCTGGTTTGCGCTGATCATCTTTGCGATCACCATCGTCGTGGTCATCGCCAATGTGGTGGACGGCACGATCGCCGCCCTGCTGGGCGTCACCGTGATGATCTGGTTCGGTGTGGTCACCGATGTCGACGCATTCGGGCTGGTCGACTGGAACGTGATGGCCATATTGGTGAGCATCTGGATCATCGCAGGCTACTTTGGCAGGACAGGCGTGCCCAGCTGGCTGTCGGTGCAGGCGCTGAAGCTGTCGGGCGGGCGACCTGGCCTGCTGGTGATGATCCTTTCGGTGCTCTCCGGCGTAATTTCGATGTTCGTCGACAACGTCGTCGTCATCCTGATGATGGCGCCCGTGGCATTGCCGCTGGCGCGCGCCTTGCGGCTGCCTATCACGCCCGTGGTGCTGATGATCGGCTTCAGCGCCAATTTCATGGGTACTGCGCTGCTGCTGGGCGATCTGCCGCCGCAGATGATGCACAGCGTGTCCGGTGCCGAGTTCATGGACTTCATCTGGCAGCATGGCCGGCCGTCGTCGTTCCCGATCCTGATAGTGACCTTCGCGATCACGCTGGCGGCGATGTATGCCTACGGCTTTCGCTCACACAGGCGGCAAGCGGTCGATCCGAGCGCGCTCGGGATCGAGACCCACATTCCGAACAAGCTTTTCGCCGGCCTTGTGGTCGGCTGGTTTCTGCTGACGGTTGTCGGCATGGCATTCCGCCAGGTATTGGGCGTCAAGCTCGGCTTCATCGCGATGACCGGAGCGGTAACTCTGGTGCTGGTGCTCGAACTGCTCGGCGATCGAGTGAAGGCGCCGGACTTCGAGGAGATGCTGGGGGAGCTCGACTGGCGTGCGATCTTCTTTTACATCGCGCTCTTTGCGTTGGTCGGCGCGCTTGAAAAGATGCACATTTTGGACCTGTTGGCGACGGCTCTGCGACCGCTGTTCCTCGAAAACCTCGCGCTCGGCGCGACGCTGCTGTACTGGGTCACGGTGCCCATTGTCGGCATCGTCGAGCACGACGCGTACATCCTGACGTTTCTCTACACGATCAAGGAATTGCAGGCTGACGGTGTCGCTGCCTGGCCGTTGTGGTGGATGCTGCTGTGGGCCGGAACACTGGGCAGCAACCTCACGGTCGCCGGCGCGCCCGCCCTGTTCGCGGCACTGAACATCTGCGAGCGCGAAGAGAAGCGCAAGGTCTCGCTGCGCGAGTTTCTTTCGTGGAGCGTGCCCTTCACGCTGGTGGCGGCATTTGTGTGCTACGTGCTCGGCATGCTGATCTGGGTGCTGCCTTACGTGAAGTAGCGGGCAATGGGAGGGCGCATGTTCAAGCACATATTTATTCCGACCGACGGGTCCAAGCTGTCAGAGAGAGCCATTCATGCCGGCGTCGAGTTGGCTCGTGTACACGGTGCCAAGGTCACGGGCTTCTTCGCCGCGCCGGCGCCGACGCCGCTGGTTTACGGGGACTTCATGCCGGTGGGCTACCTGCCGCCGGACCAGCACGAGGCGCTGATCGAGAAGGCCAGCAAGCATCACCTTGCGGTCGTCGAGAGGGCGGCACGGGACGCTGGAGTCGAGTTCAACGGCCTGTCGGTCACCAGCGAATTTCCAGCCGATGCCATCGTCGAGGCCGCTCGCCAGCAGCACTGCGATCTGATCTTCATGGCGTCACACGGGCGGCGCGGATTGTCGGGCATCCTGCTGGGCAGTGAAACCCAGAAGGTTCTTACGCACACCAAGATTCCTGTGCTCGTTTTCCGCTGAACTTCACCGGCCGGGAGCCTGCGATGCAGTCGCCGTTCAAGCTTCGTTGGTCAGGACGCGCATCGCTGCTGGCGCGCTCGCTGGCCGGCCTGGGGCTGTGCTGTGGCCTGGTGGCGGCCAATACTGCGGCACACGCGATCGACCTTCAGGGCCACCGCGGCGCACGCGGCCTCGCGCCGGAAAATACGCTGACGGGCTTCAAGGCCGCCCTCGACATTGGCGTCACCACGCTGGAAACCGATCTTGCGCTGACACGCGACCACGTCCTGGTGTTGTCGCACGAGCCGCGGCTGACACCGGCCCTGGTGCGTGGGCCGGACGGGTCGTGGCTGGCAACGGACGGCGCGCCGTTCATCGATCTCGACTATGCCGACCTGGCGCGTTATGACGTCGGGCGTCTTAATCCGGCGCACAAGTACGCCGCGCAATGGCCGGTGCAGAAGCCATCGGATGGGGAGCGCATACCGACGCTTGCCGCGCTCTTCGCGCTGGCGCGCAACGCGCGTTCGCCGGGCGGGGCCCCCGTGCGCTTCAACATCGAAACCAAGATCACTCCGGGCGCCGAAGTCCCGACGGCCGATGCCGCGACGTTTGCGCGGGCGGTCGTCACGGCCGTGCTATCGGCCGGAATGGGCGACCGGGTGACGGTCCAGTCGTTCGACTGGCGCACGTTGATCGAAGTGAAGCGACTCGCGCCGCAGATCGCGACGGTCTGCCTGACGATCGAGTCGAGCGGAATGCATACCGTGCGCCCCGGCACCGATGGTGCCTCGCCGTGGCATGCGGGCCTCAAGGCGGCCGAACACGGGAATTCCGTGGTGAGACTTGCCAAGGCAGCCAGTTGCTCGGCGTGGTCTCCGTTCTGGCGCAATGTCACGGCAGAACAGGTCGCTGAAGCGCATGCGCTGGGAATGAAGGTCGTACCCTGGACCCTCAACGAACCGGATGAGATCGCGCGCCTGGCGGCGCTCGGGGTCGATGGCCTGATAACCGACTATCCGGACCGCGCGAAGCTGGTGCTGACGGCACGCGGCTTGACGATCAACTGACAGGCGCGCGCTTGTCTCGCGGCGCGGGTCGGTATACTGCCGCTTTACCGGTAACGCCTGAACCCTGACGCTAGCAGGGCAGCGCGCAGACGATGACGAAATACGTGTTCGTTACCGGTGGCGTGGTCTCCTCCCTCGGCAAGGGGATCGCCGCCGCCTCGCTCGCCGCGATCCTCGAATCGCGCGGCCTCAAAGTCACCCTCATCAAGCTCGATCCCTACATCAACGTCGACCCCGGCACGATGTCGCCGTTCCAGCACGGCGAAGTGTTCGTGACCGAGGACGGCGCGGAAACCGATCTCGACCTCGGCCACTACGAGCGCTTCATCTCCGCCAAGATGCGGAAGGTGAACAACTTCACGACCGGGCAGATTTACGAATCGGTCATCAAGAAGGAACGGCGCGGCGAGTATCTGGGCAAGACCGTGCAGGTGATTCCGCATGTCACCAACGAGATCCAGGAATTCATCGAGCGCGGCGCGACAGCGGCCTGGGCCGGCAAGACGGATGTGGCCATCGTCGAAATCGGCGGCACCGTGGGCGACATCGAGTCGCTGCCGTTCGTCGAGGCGGCGCGCCAGATGAGCCTGCGGCTGGGCCGTGGTTCATGCTGCTTCGTGCACCTGACGCTGGTGCCGTTCATACCGATGGCGGGCGAACTCAAGACCAAGCCGACCCAGCACAGCGTGCAGAAACTGCGCGAGATCGGTATCTCGCCTGACGTGCTGCTGTGCCGCGCGGATCGTCCGATTCCCGACGAGGAACGCGCGAAGATTTCGCTCTTTTCCAATGTGCCGAACAACGCCGTCATCTCCGTGTGGGACGCCGATTCGATCTACAAGGTGCCCTCGATGCTGCACAAGCAGGGGCTCGACGAGATCGTCTGCTTCACGCTCGGCATGCCGTCGCGCCCGGCCGACCTCACGGCCTGGGACAAGCTGGTCTATGCGCTGGAGCATCCGGAGCACGAGGTGAAGATCGGCATGGTCGGCAAATATGTCGACCTGTCGGATTCCTACAAATCGCTGAACGAAGCGCTGCGGCACGCCGGCATCCACACGCGCACGAAGGTCGAAATCGAATACGTCGACTCCGAGGCGCTCGAGTCCGGTGCAAAGATCGACTTCTCGCGCCTCGACGCAATCCTGGTGCCGGGCGGCTTCGGCAAGCGCGGCACCGAAGGCAAGATGAAGGCGATCCAGTACGCGCGCGAGCACGACGTGCCGTACCTTGGCATCTGCCTTGGCATGCAACTGGCGACGATTGAATTCGCGCGCAACATTTGCGGGCTGGCGGGGGCCAACTCGACCGAGTTCGACCCGGACACGCCGCATCCGGTGGTCGCGCTGATCACCGAATGGATGGACCGCACCGGCCGCATCGAGCGGCGCGACGCGACATCCGACCTCGGCGGCACGATGCGCCTCGGTGCGCAGAAGTGCCCGATCGAGCCCGGCACACTGGCCGCGCGCATCTACGGCGCCGACGTCAACGAGCGGCACCGCCATCGCTATGAAGTGAACAACATCTACGTGCCGCAGCTCGAGGCACGCGGCTACAAGGTTTCGGCTCGGACGCCGACCGAGAACCTGCCGGAGATCATGGAGCTGCCGGCGCATCCGTTTTTCATCGGCGTGCAGTTCCACCCCGAGTTCACCTCGACGCCACGTGGCGGGCATCCGCTGTTCAAGGCCTTCGTCGAAGGCCGCGCGTCGACGCATCGCTCGACCGAAGCGCGCCGCCGCACAGGGCCGCAGCGCATGGACCGAGAGGAGCGGCGCAGCATGAAGCTGTGCAACTTCGACGTCGGCCTTGACCGCCCGATGTTTCTGATCGCCGGGCCCTGCGTCATCGAGTCCGAGGCGATGGCACTCGATACGGCCGGTCGCCTGCGCGACATCACGCGTGAACTTGGCATCCCGTTCATCTACAAATCGAGTTTCGACAAGGCCAACCGCAGCTCCGGCAAGAGCTTCCGCGGTCTCGGCATCGACGAGGGTCTGCGCATCCTCGCGGCGGTGAAGAAGGCCGTCGGCGTGCCGGTGCTGACCGATGTGCACGACGATGACGAAATTGCGCCCGCGGCGGCGGTCGTCGATGTGCTGCAGACGCCGGCCTTCCTGTGCCGCCAGACCGATTTCATTCGCGCCTGCGCGGTCAGCGGCAAGCCGGTAAACATCAAGAAGGGACAATTCCTTGCGCCTGGTGACATGAAGAACGTCATCGACAAGGCGCGTGACGCGGCACGAGAGACGGGATTGTCGGAGGATCGCTTCCTCGCCTGCGAGCGCGGCGTTTCGTTTGGCTACAACAATCTCGTTTCCGACATGCGTTCGCTCGCGATTATGCGCGACACCGGCGCCCCGGTAGTGTTCGATGCGACGCACTCAGTGCAGCTGCCCGGCGGGCAAGGCACGTCGAGCGGAGGTCAGCGCGAGTTCGTGCCCGTGCTCGCGCGTGCCGCTGTCGCTGTCGGCGTTGCCGGGATTTTCATGGAGACGCACCCGAATCCGGCCGAGGCGAAGAGCGACGGTCCGAACGCTGTGCCGCTCGATCGCATGCGAGAGCTGCTCGAGACCTTGCTCGAGCTTGATCGTGTCTCCAAGCGAAGCGGCTTTCTGGAAGCGAAGTTCCACTGAGCACGGAGGTCCACGATGCCCGTCGCCTATGTGATCGTCGAAATGAAGGTTTCCGACCCCGAGCAGTACAAGCAGTACATGGCCGCGGCGCCTGCCACGATCAAGGATCACGGTGGCGAATACCTGGTGCGCGGCGGGCGGCACGAGGCGCTCGAAGGCGACTGGCAGCCGGCCCGCGTGGCGGTGCTGAAGTTCCCGAGCTACGAGCAGGCGAAGGCCTGGTATGACGAAGGCTCCTACCGCCGCGTGCGGGAGAAGCGCACCGGCGCGACCGAGTACTTCAACATGATCCTCGTCGAGGGTGTCCCCGCACCGGTCGTCTGAACGAGCACAGATTCCTCCAACAAGTAGAGACCATGTCCTCCATCGTTGACATCATTGGCCGCGAGATCCTTGATTCCCGCGGCAACCCTACCGTCGAGTGCGACGTGTTGCTGGAGTCCGGCGTGATGGGCCGCGCGGCGGTACCTTCGGGCGCGTCGACCGGCTCGCGCGAAGCCGTCGAGCTGCGTGACGGCGACAAGGGCCGCTACCTCGGCAAGGGTGTGCTGAAGGCGGTCGAGAACATCAATACCGAGATCTCCGAAGCGGTGATGGGTCTCGAGGCGAGCGAGCAGGCGTTCCTCGACCGTGCACTGATCGACCTCGACGGCACCGAGAACAAGATGCGGCTTGGCGCGAACGCCACGCTCGCAGTCTCGATCGCGGTCGCGAAAGCGGCCGCCGAGGAGGCCGGCCTGCCGCTCTACCGGTATTTCGGCGGCAGCGGCGCGATGTCGATGCCGGTGCCGATGATGAACGTCATCAACGGCGGGGCCCACGCGAACAACAACCTCGATCTGCAGGAGTTCATGATCATCCCGATCGGGGCGCCGAGCTTCAGCGAGGCGGTTCGCTACGGGGCCGAGGTGTTCCACGCCCTTAAGAAGCTGATGCACGACCAGGGCATGAGCACCGCCGTCGGCGACGAAGGCGGCTTTGCGCCCAACGTGAAGAACCACGAGGCTGCGATCCAGCTGATCCTGGCGGCGATTGAAAAGGCCGGCTACGAAGCGGGCACGCAGATCGCCCTTGGCCTCGACTGCGCCGCAAGCGAGTTCTACAAGGACGGCAAGTACCATCTTGCAGGCGAGAACCTGACGCTCGATGCCCAGGGCTTCACGAACCTGTTGGCCACCTGGTGCGACAAGTACCCGATCGTGTCGGTCGAGGACGGCATGCACGAGGGAGACTGGAGCGGCTGGGCACATTTGACAGCCGTGCTCGGCAAGAAGGTGCAGCTGGTCGGCGACGATCTCTTCGTCACCAACACCCGCATCCTGCGCGAAGGCATCGCCAAGGGCATCGCCAATTCGATCCTCATCAAGATCAACCAGATCGGCACGCTGACCGAGACCTTTGCCGCGATCGAGATGGCCAAGCGCGCGGGCTACACCGCGGTCGTCAGCCACCGTTCTGGCGAAACCGAGGATGCGACGATCGCCGACATCGCGGTCGGCACCAACGCGCTGCAGATCAAGACCGGCTCGCTCAGCCGGTCGGACCGGATCGCGAAGTACAACCAGCTCCTGCGCATCGAGGAAGACCTCGGCGACATCGCCAGCTACCCCGGTCGCGGCGCGTTCTACAACCTGCGCTGATCGATGCGGATCCTGGCCCTTGTCCTCGGCGTGCTACTGGTGGCGATCCAGTACCCGCTATGGTTTGGCAAGGGCGGCTGGCTGCGGGTCAGCGAACTCGAGCACCAGCTTGCCGCGCAGCGCGCGACCAACGCGGTGCTCGCTGCTCGCAATGCGGATGCGGCTGCCGAAGTCGCCAGCCTGCGCGAAGGCAACGAAGCCATTGCGGAACGCGCCCGGCTGCAGCTGAACATGGTGCGAGAGGGCGAGGTGCTGTTTCAGTTCGTCGGCACGCGCTCCGACCCGACCGTGGGTTCGGCGCCGGTACGCTGAGCGATATCGACGCGGCGTCGGCCGCTGTCGTTAGGGTCGTAGTCCCCGGCACCGACGGACCCGTGCCGCGATAAGGAGGCCAGGGATGAATCTTCATCGGCTACTCAAGCAGCGCGAGGAGCGCGGGGAGCCCCTGCGTATCGGGCTGATCGGTGCCGGCAAGTTCGGCTCGATGTTCCTGTCTCAGGTTCGCCATACGCCGGGGATGCGCGTCGTCGCGATCGCTGATCTCAGTCCGGAACGGGCCCGCGACGCCCTTCGCCGGGTCGGCTGGGCGGACACGGCGATCACGTCATTGCGGTTCTTCGACGATGCGCGCCGCATGATTGAGGAGCGCGACATCGACATCCTTATCGACGCCACCGGTTCGCCGAGCGCCGGCATCGCGCACGTCCTGGCGTGCTGTGAGCATGGCAAGCACATTGTCATGGTCAACGTCGAGGCCGATGCACTCGCAGGTCCTCTGCTGGCGCGGCGGGCGCGGGAAGCGGGCATCGTGTATTCGCTCGCCTACGGGGACCAGCCGGCGCTGATCTGTGAGATGGTGGACTGGGCACGTGCCTGCGGGTTCGAGGTCATCGCCGCGGGCAAGGGAACGAAGTATCTGCCCGAGTATCACGCTTCCACGCCGGCGACGGTATGGCGGTACTACGGCCTCACCGAGGACGATGCGCGCCGCGGCGGGCTGAACGCCCAGATGTTCAATTCGTTCCTCGACGGCACCAAGAGCGCTCTCGAGATGTGCGCGGTGTCGAACGCGACCGGACTGAACGCACCCGAAGGGCTGTCCTTTCCCCCCTGCGGTGTGGACGAATTGCCTGCGGTCCTGCGGCCGGTGAGCGAAGGCGGCGTCCTGCATCAGCGCGGTCAGGTCGAGGTGATCTCGAGCCTCAAGCGCGATGGCAGTCCGGTTTCGCGCGACCTGCGCTGGGGCGTGTATGTGGTCTTTGCCGGCGGCAGCGAATACGTGGAGCGCTGCTTCAAGGAGTACGGCCTGGTGACCGATCCGAGCGGACAATACTCCGCGCTTTACAAGCCGTTCCATCTGATCGGCCTCGAACTCGGGATCAGTGTCGCGAGCGTCGGGCTTCGCGGTGAATCCACCGGAGCCCCGATCGGCTTCAATGCCGACGTCGTTGCGACGGCGAAGCGCGACCTGGCGGCGGGTGAAGCGTTGGACGGGGAGGGCGGTGCGACGGTGTACGGCCGGGTACTGCCCGCGGCCGAGTCGCTGCGGCTGGAGGGACTTCCGCTGGGGCTGGCGCACCATGTTCGATTGCGTAATGCGGTGGGCGCCGGGCAGACCGTACGCTGGAGCGATGTCGACATCGACCCCGACGACCCGGCCGTGGCATTCCGTCGCGAAATGGAGCGCGCCGAGTTTGGCGGCGTGACCTGAGCACGGTCATCCGCTGCGACGGCACTGCCTGTATCGGCTCACGTGCGATCAATGGCGGCAGGGATGACAGATTCGTGCTGCGCATGAAGTGGCTCGAGTTGCGAATACCGCCGCTTGCGTTGACCGCGGCTGTGGCAGTCGGCATGGTCGGTACGGCGCATGGGTTGCCGTGGCTGCGCTTCGCGTTGCCTGCCGCTGCCGTCATCGCCATCGTCGTCGCCATCATCGGTGCCTCGCTGGCGATCCTCGGCGTGTACGAATTCCGGCGGGCGCACACCACAGTCAACCCTGTCCGCCCGGGCAATGCCAGTCGCGTCGTCACGAGTGGCGTCTATCGCCTCAGCCGCAATCCGATGTATCTCGGCATTTGGCTGTTGCTGCTGGCCTTGGCCGCCTATCAGTCGCATGCCCTTTCGTTCGCATGGGTTGCAGTGTTCGCGGCTTACATGAACCGATTCCAGATCGGGCCGGAAGAGCGTGTCCTCGAGTCGATGTTCGGTGATGAATACCGGGCGTACTCGAGAGCCGTGCGGCGATGGATATGAGGCCGCGGAATCGGCACCCGGCTCGAACGTCGGCCAAACCGAGCGGTCGCCCTGTGCAGCCGGCACATTGAATTCTTCCTTGGGACTGGCACTTCGGCCGGCCCGAAAGGAGTCAGGTCGGGTCGGGGCTGAACGACCGGCCTCGGTACTCGGTACCATTCAGTTGCCGCGCCATGCCCACCCGCCCGGCCCTGACTTTCAAACCTCACCAGACCAAGCAACAACGTGCTCGACAAGCTCTTCGGATCTCCGCTGCATGAACATGCCGAACCGGCGCAACGTGCGGCTGGACTTGTCTCGTTGCCACGGGACTCGAAGGTGCTGGTGCAACTGCTCGGCGCCGATCCTTCACCCGACGTGCGCATCGCCGCGGCCACTCACTGCAGTGATCCGGAGGCGCTCACGGCTGCCTTGAAGAAGGAGATCGAACCACAAGTGCGCGCGGCCATCGCTGAGTCGTTGGGCAAGGTGGTGGCGACAACGTCCGATGAACGTATCGCGCGGAACATTCTCGCCGCGCCTGAGTGCATCGATGCAATCCGCGCGCAGGTTGCTTTGCATACGGAAGATGATGGGCGTCGCCGCATTGCGATCGATGGCATTGGCGACGACAACGTGCTGGTGGACATTGCGCTCGCCGCGGAGCACGCGTCCGTTCGTATCGCCGCGGCGGAGCGCGTCCAGGCCCCCGAATCGCTGCACCGGCTACTCAGGGGATCACGGGACAAGGATCGCGGCGTCGCCCGCATGGCGCGCGAGCGGCTCGACGCAATCAGCCTACGCAACGAGAACGCCGCGGCAGCCGATGCGATCCTCCAGGAAGCCGAGGCTCTCGTGGCGCGGCCAGGCCCCATCGTCATGGCAGCGGTCGAACTCGATCGGCGGTGGAAGGCGTTGGCCCTGGGAGAGGATCCGGATCGACGCGCCCGCTGGGAGGCGATCGGTCGGCTGATGCAGCAGCGTTTCGACCGCGAACTCGAGGAACAACGCACGCACACGCAGTTCGAACAGCGGCTCAACGGCTGGCTCAACTCGCTTCAGCCTCCAGCGGCGACCACGGCGCTGCCGGCTATGCGCGAGGAGCTGATAGCGCTGCGTGCAGCGGCGGCGCACGACAATGAGACGCATGCCTTGGTGCGGCTGGACCAGGCCGAACGGCAGATCATGCAGTGGGAGCAGGCTGCTCCGGCGCTTGCCGCCGCTGAGGCACTGGTGCTCGAAGCCGAGCAGCTTGCGACCGGTACGCCGATCGATGACGCGCAATTGCCGAGCCGCTGGCAGGCGCTTGACCTTGCGGCCCGCACGCCGGCGCTAACGCGGCGTTTCGAGGCGGCGCTGCTCGTCATTGAGCAACGACGACTGGCGTATGTGCGGGCGACCCAGCAGGAGCAGGGCGCTGCGCGGCAGCAACTGCACGCGGCGCTGCACGAAGCAGAGATGGCGCTGGCAGCGGGACAGTTGCACGAGGCCCGTGCTGCCGCCGACAGGACGCGCGCGCTTAAGCCGCTTGCTGGGCTATTGCCGAAGCCCAGCGTGCAACGGCTGAGCCGGCTGGTGCAGCAACTGGTCGAGCTCGAGCGCTGGCAACAGTTTGGCCAGCAGACCGCACGGGTTCAGTTGTGCGAACGCGCCGAAGGCCTGGCGCAGCAGGGGCCAGCACCAGTGGCGCTTGCGCGCGAAGTGCAGCAACTGCGTGCCGAGTGGAAGAAACTCGACGAGCAGCATGCCGGGGTGCCAAAGGCGCTCTGGGAGCGCTTTGACGGCGCTTGCGAAAGGGCTTACGCACCTGCCGCGCGCTACTTCGCCGAGCAAGCCGCCCAGCACAAGCAGGCGCGCAAGCAGCGTGACGAGTTCATCGCCGCCGCCGCGGCACATGCACCGACGCTACTCGGCGAGCCAAGTGACTGGCGCGTGATCGAGCGCTGGCTCCGCGATACCGAGTCGACCTGGCGGGGCACCAGCCTGGGCAGCGTCGAGCCCGGCGCCTGGAAGAAGCTCGACGCGCGACTGAAGGCCGCGCTGGCTTCACTGCACGAGGCCTTGTCGGCTTCGCGCCAGCAGGCTCGGCAGGAGCGCGAGGCGTTGATCTCCGAGGCGGAAGCACTGATCCCCAAGGCAGCCGAGCGCGATGCACCTTCGCGCGTGAAGGAACTGCAGGCGCGCTGGCAGGCACACGCCAAGTCCATCGTGCTCGCGCAGCGCGATGAACGGTCGCTTTGGGAACGATTCCGAACCGCATGCAATGCGGTGTTCGACGCACGCACGGGTTCGCGCAAGGAGTCGGAAGAACGCAAGCACGGCCAGCGTCGGACCTTCGAGTCGCTGTGCGAGCAGGTGGAGCAACTGAGTCGATCGAACGAAGCGGACGAAGCGCAGGTCCGTCGTGCTCAGCGCGAGCTGCAGGAGCAATGGCGAACCGCAAGCGCCGAGCATGGGGCAGCGCCGGCGGCGCTCGACGCACGCTTCCGGAAGGCGCGCACCAGCGTCGAGGAGTTGCTGCGTGGACGTACTCGCGCGAGCGAGGCGGCGGTGTGGCAAGCGCTGCTCACCAAGGTATGGCTCTGTGAGGAACTGGACGCTCTTGCGCTCGCCGAAGGGGATCCGGACCCGGCAACCGTCGAGTCGGTGCAGCAGCGCTGGGCCGCGCTGCCGCCGCTGACGGCCGAGTGGGAGCAGAAAATGCTCGAGCGGCGCGACGCGGCTCTACGCGCGCTGGCGGATGCCGACGTGCGCGAACGATCACCTCGCGATGATCGAAGACTCCGCCGCTGCCCGTCGTGATGCCTTGCTCGAACTTGAGCTGATGCTCGGCATGGAGAGCCCGGCCGACCTGCAGCCCCAGCGCCTGGCTGTTCAGGTCAAGCACCTGCGCGATCGGTTCAAACGCACGGCGTCGGGCGGCGCAGGCAGCGCCGAGCAGATCCTGCTTGCATGGTGTGCGCTGCCGGGCCTGACCGACATGCGCGATCGGCAGCGCTGCGAAAGGATCGTCGCGAGTCTCGGTCGGCGGCGTTGAGTCCGATCAGGATCCACCCTGTCATTTAGAGATTCGACAGACCACTGTGTTCGGCGCGTCCCAACCGGGACACCTTGCACGAGGCAGACCGATTTGCCGCGGTAGAGACGGGATTGGAGCCTGCCTGTAGGCTGCCTCGATGCGCAAGACTCTTGCAACGCTGGCCCTGCAGGGTGGCGGATCTCACGGTGCGTTCACCTGGGGCGTGCTCGACCAGCTGCTGGAGGACGGTCGTGTCGACATAGCGGCAGTCAGCGGCGCGAGTGCCGGTGCGATGAATGCGGTGGCGCTCGCCTACGGCGGTCTGCTCGGCGGTCGAGAGGGAGCGCGGCAGGCTCTGAAAGACTTCTGGGACGCGGTTGCCGCCAGCGCGCCGCCGAACTTCATCCCGATCGACTGGTCGCAGACGGATGGACTGCAGGTGAAACCGACGCCGGCGTTCAGTGCGTATCTGTCGATGGTGCGTTTCTTCGCGCCCTATCAGTTGAACCCTTTCGACCTCAATCCGCTGCGCGACATACTCGCCGCCCAGATCGATTTCGACCGCCTGCGGACCGAATGCAGGCTTGACCTCTTCATCGCGACGACGCGCGTCAACACCGGCACGCTGCGCATCTTCCGAACGCGTGAGCTCTCGTTGGAGGTGCTGCTCGCCTCGGCCTGCCTGCCGGCCGTGCACAAGACGGTGATGATTGACGGTGAGGGCTACTGGGACGGAGGATTGACGGCGAATCCACCGCTCTATCCGTTGCTGCATGAGTGTGATGCGCGCGACGTCATCGCGGTGCTGCTGCATCCGCTGTCGCTGGCCCCAAGAACCGACAACCGCCAGCGAGATTTCGCAGCGCCTCACCGAGATCAGCTTCGGCGCCGCGTTCTTCAGCGAACTGCAGGGAATCGCGCTGGGGCAGCGGGAAGCGCGGCGGTCGCTGCTCGCCTGGGGTCACCTGGAACGACGGCTGCGCAAGCTCAACCTGCACGTGATCGACGCGCCCGAGCTGATGGGAACACTTGACACGATCAGCAAGCTCAATGCGCAGACGTCCTTCCTTACGGCGCTGCGCGATGCCGGTCGACAGTGGGCCACGGCGTGGCTCGAGAAGAACGGCACTTCGCTCGGCGTCAAGTCGACCTACGATCTATCGCGGCTGCTCGCCTGACGAACCCCTTTCGGACGCCAACTCGCCAGCCGCTGTTTGGGCGGTGGCCGACGTCGGGCGGATACGCCAGAATCGTCACAATCCGGACCTTGGGCAGATCGCGGACTCCGGCAACGAGCTGCTGGCGATCGTGTGGTGTGACTGCTGGACACTTTGACGGAGGACCGGTGGGCAAGACTCGAATGGAAGCGTTCAGCGACGGCGTGATCGCCATCATCATCACGATCATGGTGCTGGAGATGAAGGTTCCGCACGGAGACACTCTCGATGTGTTGTTGCCCTTGGTTCCCGTCTTCCTGAGCTACGTGCTGAGTTTCGTCTATGTCGGGATCTACTGGAACAACCACCACCACATGCTCCATGCCAGCACGCGAGTTTCGGGTGCTGTTCTTTGGGCGAATCTTCATCTGCTCTTCTGGCTATCGTTGTTCCCGTTTGCAACCGGATGGATGGGAGAGAACCACTTTGCCGCAATGCCCTCGGCGCTGTACGGGGCGGTTCTACTGATGGCGGCATGCGCATATTGGATTCTGCAGAAGGCCATCATTGCGTCCGAAGGCCCTGCGTCGATACTCAAAACGGCTGTCGGTGCCGATTGGAAGGGGAAGCTTTCTCCCATCGCCTACGTCGTCGCGATCGGCTCTACGTACTTCGTGCCCTGGGCTGCGCAGGCCATCTACGTCGCCGTTGCCCTGATATGGCTGATCCCGGACCGACGGATCGAGCGCGCCCTTGCGCGAGGGGCGGCACGGTCGTGAGGCGGTTGCAAGCCGCCGCTGCCTGGTGCCACACGGTTCGTTACCCGAAACATTGCAGAGGCCCAAGCGGCTTCACCGGTTCCTGACGGGCCGCTGTCGACCCCGATGGTCTCGTTCAGGTCGTCGAGTGCGGGGCCTGGCCGCCCCACGAGCAAGCAGAGAGGTGATTTGAGGTCTTTCCCTTCGTGCGCGCCCCAGCGAATCAGGTGCTTTCGGCTGATATCGCAAAATGCGGTCATGCCCACCTCTGCCTACTGCTGGCCAGCAGCTCCCCTGAACAAGCCCCGTAGAAGTTCGACGCCGCCACCGCGTGGCTTCAGTCTGATCGAGTTGATGGTGGTGGTGGGGATCATCGCCATCCTGGCCCTGATGGCTGTTCCCAGCTATCGCGACAAGTACATCCGCGAGCAGATCGTTGAGGCGATGCGGCTGACCGATATCGCCAAAGGTCCGATCGCCGCCGCCTGGGCCACCACCCGAACGTTTCCCGAGGACAACGCCGCGGCGGGCTTGCCCGTGCCCAACAAGGTGGTCAGCAACTATGTCAAGTCGCTGACGGTCGAAGCCGGCGCCATCCACGTGACGTTCGGCAACCAGGCCAACGGTGCGCTGCGCGGCATGACCTTGAGCCTGCGCCCCGCGGTGGTCGAAGATGCTCCCATCGTGCCCGTGGCCTGGGTCTGCGGCTTCGCGGCGGTGCCCGAGAAGATGACCGTGATGGCGGCCAACAAGACCGACCTCCCCAAGGCTTGGCTGCCGGTCAACTGCCGCTGAATTCGGCGCGGCGGCCGACCGCCCTGGCAAAAGCCGGTCGATCCCGGATGCAAGGTGCTCGCACGAGCGGACAGATGGGGCACACCCGGCGGGATGTGATGCGGAGTCGTTCGAGACGTCAATGCCGCTGTCGGCCGTCAGCTTCCATGGTCTCGCCGCTGGTGAAGAGCTGCGCGACGTCGACGGCGTCGAACGAGTACTGCCGTCCGCAGAAGTCGCACGTCACCGTCACGTTTGCGAGTTCCGCGATGATCGAATCGACTTCTTCGCGGCCGAGGGAGACGAGCATGCGGCCGATGCGCTCCCGTGAGCAGCGGCACATGAAGCGGGGAGACAGCGTCGCCTGGTGCTCCAGCACTTCCTGGCTGTAGAGCCGCCGCGCCAGGTTTTCGGGTGAGAGGCGCAACAGTTCGTCGACGCTCAGGGTGGCGCCAAGCAGTGTGACGCGATCCCAGGCGTCTTCGTCGATAGTGCCGGGCGTTCCTCCAGTTTCAGGCAGGCGCTGCAACAGCAGCCCGGCGCTGACCTCATCGTTGGCGGCCAGCACGAGCCGCGTTTCGAGCTGCTCGGACTGGCGCATGTAGGTCTCGAGCACGTCGGCCATGGACTCGCCGTCGAGCGGGACAATGCCCTGGTAGGGCTGCTGGCCCGGTCGCGGATCGCGCGGGTCCAGGGTGATGGCAAAGCGACCGCGGCCGCTGCGGTTGATCAGTTCTCGCATCGTGGCGCCGGCGGCGAATCCGTGGTCGCTGAATTTCGCGGTGGCGCGCAAGGAAAGGTCGGGCTGGCACTCGACCACCAGCAGCTTGATCGGCCCATCGCCATGAACCTGCATGACGAGCGCACCGTTGAACTTGATGTTGCTCGCGAGCAGCGCCGCAGCGGCCACCATCTCGCCCAGCAGCCGCTTAACTGGCGCGGGATACTGGTGGTGTGCTGTCATCTCGCGCCAGGCGTCGGCGACGCGCACGAGCTCGCCACGCACCGGTGCGCCGCGAAACATGAACTTCAGCAGGCGATCGGACATCGGCAATGCGACGCGCGGTTTCCTCAGCCGATGCGCTTGAGCGCGGTGCGGTACAGCTGTCCGCGCTCCGAGTAGACGGCGCTGTTGCGCAGGCTGCGTGCGATCGCAGCCTCGTCCAGCGTGCGTATCACCTTGCCGGGCGAGCCGACGACCAGCGAGTTGTCCGGGATTACATCGCCCTCCCGCACGAGGGCGCCGGCGCCGATCAGGCAGTTGCGGCCGACCTTCGCGCCGTTCAGCACGATCGCCTGGATGCCGATGAGCGTGCCGTCTCCGATCGTGCAGCCGTGCACCGAGGCCTGGTGCCCGATGGTGACGTTCTCGCCGACCGTCAGCGGAAAGCCCGGGTCGGTGTGCAGCGCGCAGGCTTCCTGCACGTTGCTGTCGGCGCCGATGATGATCGGTTCGACGTCCCCGCGTATCGTGGCGTAGGGCCACACGCTGACACGCGCGCGCAGCTCGACGCGGCCGATGACGGTCGCGCTTTCGAATACAAAGGCAGTAGGGTCGATGACGGGGACGCGATCCGCGATCTGGTAGATGCTCATGCGAGATGGACAGTGAGTTGAAGGGGCCGGGACAACGAACGCCGCCACCGGACAATGCGCCGGAGTTTACGGCGGAACTCATTCCGCGCCGGGACGAGGCGTGCGGATGAGCGAACTGCGTGCGGCCGCACTTGTCGCCCTGGCCATTGCCGAGCCCGAGGCGCGTTGCCGCGCGGTCGAGCGCCTGGCAGCGATCGGCGAGGTCGATGTCGGTCGCGAACTGCAGGCCGACGGCCCGGTGCCGGGACGGCCGGCTCGCCCGCGGCTCGTGGCCATGGATCGGGTTCCCCGTCGTGACGCGCGCACGGTCGAAGGGCGCGCGGCCTTACTGCACTCGATCGCGCACATCGAGTTCAATGCGATCGGACTGGCCCTCGACGCCATCTGGCGCTTTCCCGGCCTGCCGCCGGAGTACTACTCAGACTGGCGACAGGTGGCGCAGGAAGAAGCGCGCCACTTCTCGCTGCTTGCGGCGCACCTTGGCACGTTCGGCTACGGCTATGGCGATTTCGATGCCCACGACGGCCTGTGGGACATGGCGCTGCGTACCCAGGGCGATGTCCTCGAACGCATGGCGCTGGTGCCACGGACGCTGGAGGCCCGCGGGCTCGACGCCTCGCCTCGGCTGCGTGCCAAGCTCGTAGCCGCCGGAGACACCGCCGCGGCGGGGATTCTGGACATCATCCTGCGGGATGAGATCGTCCATGTGGCAATCGGCAACCGCTGGTTCCACTGGCTCTGTGCCCGTCGCGACCTGGAGCCGCTGGCGGCCTACGCCGACATCGCTGCGCGTCACAGGGCGCCCCGGCTGCGTGGCCCGTTCAATCTTGCCGCTCGTCGGGCCGCCGGATTCACCGCCGCGGAACTGGAGGCGCTGCAGCACTTGATACCGGACTCGCGTGAGATGACCCGGGATTAGCCTGCAACCGCGATCGCAATCACGTGGTATCGAATCCACAGTGGCATGCCGATAAAGTGACTAGCGATCGAGGAGCGCGCATGAACCTGGCAGTGATCCTGAATACCCCGTTGACTGAATTGCTGGGCCGCAAGAAAGCCTTGCCGCCGCTGCCGGTCCTTGCTCCCAAGCCTAAGATGGGTGCCACGTTGTGCTGCGCCGGGTTGCGCATGTCGGTGCAGGCGGGCATGACCGACGAGATGTGGGAGTGGCTCGCCAGCCTGGGCTGGCGCGAGCTGCGCAGTGGCGAAAACCGGCTTCATTACACGTCGCTTTCCACCTCGCTGGTGAACCGCCTTTACGACGTCGCGCCGGATGACCGCCAGAAGGTGCTCTTGATGGCCATTCGGGAGGCGACCCGCCCGCGGCGGGAACCCGTCGCTCGAAGCCCTATGAACTAGCCGGTTCTGGGGATTCGGCCGGCGCTGGCACTCGCTAGAGTCTTACCTGGAGGGATAGTCTGAAGTGGATCTGGTCAGACCGGTTCGAGATCGGGTACGTACGCTGCTCAAAATCCGCGTTGAGCGCGGGCTGAGGTCGGCGGGCCTGAAGCCGGGCATCGGCGCCAGGATCTGCTGCGAAGACCTCCGCATGACGGTCCAGGCTGGCATGAGCGATGCTCTCTGGAATTGGCTGGCCAAGCAGGGCTGGCGCGAGATCACGTTCCGCCCGGATCGGCGCCGCTATCGGGATGTCCCGACGGCGTATGTCACGCGCCTCATCGATTCGTATACCGAGGAACGCGAGCGGGTATTGGCCGCGGCCATCGCCAATGCCGCCTATCGTGGCCGGGCCATGCGGCCCGGCACCTGGCCTACCATCAACGAACGGCGCTAAGCCAGCAATGGCGATACCGCGCCCGGCGCCGGTCGCAGGCTGGCGCTACTCCGAGTTTCGCCTCGGCGACACCTTCGGTTCGACCGTCACGGTGACGCCCGAGCACCTCGATCGCGGTGCGGAACTCATCGGCGACTTCAATCCGCTGCATGTCGACGAGGCGTATGCAAAGTCGACCCGCTTCGGCGGCCGGATCCTGCATGGTGTTGCTCACCTCGGCCATGATGAGCGCCCCCTTCGGCAACCTGGTGTCGAAAACTGCGCTTGGATACCTCGAGCACAACTCGCGGTTCCTGGCGCCGGTCCGCCCTGGTGACGTGCTCACCATCGAGTGGACGGTGACCGAGCTGGTGCCGAAGCCGCGCCATGGCGGCGGCATCGTCGTTGCCGAGTGCGAAGCCCGGAATCAGAACGGCGAACTCGTGGCGACGGCCAACGGCAAGATGCTCGTGGCCGACGCCTGACCTTCCGCTGAGTCGCCCTCGCCGCGAGCGCGTGCCGCCTCGCGCTCGCGCAGCACCCGTCGCTGCACCTTGCCGGTGGTCGTCATCGGCAGCGCATCGATGAACTCGATCTCCTTCGGATACTCGTACGGCGCGAGCTTGCCGCGCACGTGCTGCTGCAGTTCCTCGACGAGGACGGCGGACGCGGCATGACCGGCGGCCAGCACGACGTAGGCCTTCACCAGCGCGCCGCGCTCGGCATCGGGCTTGGGCACCACGGCGGCATTGGCCACGGCGGGATGCTTGACCAGGCAGTTCTCGATCTCGCTCGGGCCGATGCGGTAGCCCGCCGCCTTGAACATGTCGTCGGCGCGGCCCTGGTACCAGAGGTAGCCGTCGTCGTCCATGCTGGCGAGATCGCCGGTGCGGCACCAGTCGCCGCTGAACTTGCGGCGCGTCGCGTCGGGGTTGCGCCAGTATCCGAGGAAGAACACCGGATCGGGGTGGCCGTGGATGTCGCGTCGGTGCACCGCGACGTCGCCGGTGGCGCCCGCGGTTACAGGGTCGCCGTCGTCATCGATCACGGCGACGCGGTGCCCAGGATAGGGCCGGCCCATGCTGCCGGGTCGCGCCGGCCACTTTGCGTGCGAGTTGCCGACGATGTAGTTCATCTCGGTCTGGCCGAACATCTCGTTGACGGTCACGCCGAGCGCGGCGCGGCACCAGTCGAACACCGCGTCGCCCACCGCCTCGCCGGCGCTCATGATCGCGCGCAGGCGCAGGCTGTAGCGCCGCGCGGTGCGGCCACCGCCTTCATCATCGCCTTCAGCGCGGTCGGGAACAGGAACGTGTGGGTCACGCCGTACCGCTGCATCAGCTCGAACGCGCGGTCGGGTGCGAAGCGGCCGCGGGTGCCGACGATCGGAAAGCCGAAGTACAGCGTCGGCAGCAAGCGCGTCCATCAGGCCGCCGGTCCAGGCCCAGTCCGCGGGCGACCAGAACACGTCGCCCGCCTGCGGAAACCAGTTCTGGAGGCGACGAAGCCGGGCAGGTTGCCGATCAGCGCCGAGTGCGGCATCAGCGCGCCCTTCGGTGGGCCGGTGGTGCCGCTGGTGTAGATCAGCACGGCCGGATCGTCGGCGCGCGTGACGACCAGTTCGAACCGGTCCGATGCGGCCGAAAGCAGGCTGCTCCAGTCGCGCGCGGCGGCGGCAACCTCATCGACGACGATGAGGTTTCTCAGCGTCGGGGCAGCGATCGCGAATCGACTCGAGCGCTGGCAGCGCCGTGGCGTCGACGATCGCGGCCACGGCTGCGCTGTCCTGCAGCCGGTACTCCAGCGCGTCGGGGCCGAACAGCATCGACAGCGGCATCGCCACCGCGCCGAGCTGGTAGATCGCCATGTGCGCAACCGCGGTTTCGGGGCGCTGCGGCAGCACGATCGCGACGCGGTCGCCGCGCTGCACGCCCAGCGCGCGCAGCGCGTTCGACAGCCGGTTGGCGTCGGCCTGCAGTGCGGCATAAGTGTAGGAGGCGCGGTTGCCGCGTTCGTCCTCGCAATGCAGGGCGATCCGCGATGACTCGCTGGCCCAGCGGCGGCAGCAGACCGTCGCGATGTTGAACTCCGCCGGTACGCTCCAGCGGAACGATTCATAAAGCGCGCGATACTGGTCGCGCATGGTGATCCCTTCGTCAGGCGGGCTTCCTATAATCGCCGAAGCCGCGGGCCGATGCAACGAACGATGTCACGCGTGCGCTGGATAACCTCTTGAACGCCACACTGCGGCCCTCCCGCTCCGAGTTCGTCGACATTCGCGGCCTGCGCTACCACCTGCGCTGCTGGGGGCCGGCGCCGGAGCGCGCGCGTCAATCGCTGGTCATGCTGCACGGCTGGATGGACGTGTCGGCGTCGTTCCAGTTCGTCGTCGACGCGCTTGCCGGAGGACTGGCGCGTGGTGGCACCGGACTGGCGCGGCTACGGACTGACCGAGCGGCCGCGCGCCGACTGCTACTGGTTTCCCGACTACCTGGCGGACCTGGAGCGCTGCTCGATGCCCAGGCGCCGGGACCGGCCGACCTCGTTGGTCACAGCATGGGCGGCAACGTCGCGCTGCTCTACGCCGGGATACGGCCCGATCGCGCTCGGGCCGTCATCAACCTGGAGGGCTTCGGCCTGCGCGAGACTCATGCGACACAGGCCCCGGGCCGCTATGCCCAATGGCTCGACGAGTTGCGCAATGACATTGCCATGCGTGACTATGAAAGCGCGGCTGACGTGGCGCGACGCCTGCAGCGGAACAATCCGCGGCTGACGCCGGACCGAGCGGCGTTTCTGGCGCAGCACTGGGCGATCGAGCAGGCTGACGGCCGCTGGGCCGTGGCGGGCGATCCGGCGCACAAGATCGTCAATCCGACGCTCTACCGCCTCGATGAAGTCCTTGCCTGCTGGGCCCGCATCGAATGTCCGGTTCTCTGGATCCGCGCGGAGAACACCGACGTGCTGCGCTTCGTCGCCGACCCTCCGCAGGCGGCGATCGATGAAGTCGAGCGGCGCCGCGCCGTGCTGCGCGACGTCGAATCGATGGTGGTGGAGGACGCCGGTCACATGGTGCATCACGACCGGCCGGATCGCATCGCGCAGGCGATCCGTGACTTCGTCGCGCGGCGTGTCGACGCTGCCCGTTAGAATTCGTCCATGATGGTTGAAGAACACCCGGCGAGTTCGCTCGCCGCGGACCTGCATTCCCACTCCACGATCTCCGATGGTGTGCTGTCGCCGCGCGAACTCGTCCTGCGGGCGGCCGAGCGCGCGCGTCGAGCTCTTCGCGCTGACCGATCACGACGAGGTGGCCGGACTTGAGGAGGCCGCCGCGACGGCCCGCGATGTCGATCTTCCGTTCGTGAACGGCGTCGAGGTTTCCGTGACGTGGGCGTCGACGACGGTGCACGTCGTCGGCCTCGGCATCGATCCGGACCATCGGAAGCTGCGCCTGGCGCTGGCGCGCGTACGCAGCGGCCGCACCGAGCGCGCGCAGCAGATGAGCGACGGGCTCGCGGCCGCGGGCATCGAAGACGCCTACGAGGGCGCGCTGCGCTATGTACGCAATCCCGAACTGATCTCGCGCACGCACTTTGCGCGCTACCTGGTCGACACCGGCATCTGCCGCGACGTGCGCGACGTCTTCAAGCGCTACCTGGTGGCGGGCAAGCCGGGGTATGTGCCGCACGAGTGGGCGCACCTGGACGAAGCGGTGCAGTGGATCACGGCTGCCGGTGGAGTGGCGGTGCTGGCCCATCCCGGGCGCTACCGCGTCGGTGAACTCAAGCTGCACGAGCTCGTCAAGGAGTTCAAGGAAGCCGGTGGCGTGGCGCTCGAGGTCGTGACCAGCAATCACTCGCGGGAGCAGGTGCGGCACTTCGCCGCGATGGCGCGCGAGATGGAACTCGAGGCGTCGCGCGGCAGCGACTTCCACGGACCCGGCGAAGCGGAAAACGTCGAACTGGGCGTCGTGGCGCCCTTGCCGCCGGGACTCACGCCCGTCTGGCATCGGTTCGCATGAGACGCTCCCGAGTTCGACCGACGCGCGGCGCCGGCGCGTTCCCGTGAGCTGAGCCATGGCGCAGCTCTTCGTTGTTCATCCCGTCAATCCCCAGGTGCGCCTGCTGCGCCAGGCCGCACAGATCCTCGACCACGGCGGCGTGGGCGCGATTCCGACCGACTCGTGCTATGCGCTTGCCTGCCACCTCGACGACAAGGCGGCCGTGGACCGCATCCGTGCGATCCGCCGTATCGACGAGCGCCACCTGCTGACGATGATGTGCCGCGACCTGTCGGACCTCGGCTCCTACGCCAAGGTCGACAACGCCACCTACCGTCTGCTGAAGGACGTGACGCCCGGGCCGTACACGCTGATCCTCGAAGCCACTCGCGAGGTGCCGCGTCGCCTGTCGCACCCCTCGCGCCGGACCATCGGCCTGCGTATTCCCGATCATCCGGTGGCGCTCGGCCTGCTCGACGTGCTCGGGCAGCCGCTGATCAGCACGACGCTGCAGCTGCCGGGCGATGAACTGCCGCTGAACGACGTCGACGACATCCGTTCACGACTCGATCACGTGGTCGACTTCGTGCTCGATGCCGGACCGTGCGGCATCGAGCCGACCACCGTCGTCGACCTGTCCGGGGCGCAGGCCGGTGTGATCCGCGAAGGCAAGGGCGACCTGGCCGCGCTTGGATTGTGAAGTTGCGCATGCGGTGTACGCGACCGCTGCGCGGTCGCACGTGCACCGCATGCGGTGAAGTCAGCGGGCCTTCCTTCGGAGCGGCCGGGCGTACGGCCCGATTTACAACTGCCACGGGCGGGGAGGCTTGCCGCAAAGGGCAAAGTCGTCGGCCGCACCTCGTCGCACCGACGGGCGCGCGACGAGTTTCGCGGGATCCCGGCGGTCGACTGCTAAACTTCTTCGCATGGACAGCGTGATCCAGGCGATCGCCGTCTACGCAATCCCGGTGCTGCTGGCCATCACGTTGCATGAAGCTGCGCATGGCTATGTCGCGCGCATGTTCGGCGATTCGACAGCCTTCATGCTGGGGCGCGTGACGCTCAATCCCATCAAACACATCGACCCGGTCGGCACCGTGATCGTGCCGCTCGCGATCGTGCTGCTGTCGAAGCTCGCGGGCGGAGCGGGCTTCATGTTCGGCTGGGCGAAGCCCGTGCCGGTGAACTTCGCCAACCTGCGGCATCCCAAGCGCGACATGATCTGGGTGGCGGCGGCCGGGCCTGCCGTCAATTTGCTGATGGCCATCGGCTGGGCCCTGGTGCTGAAGGGATTGATCGTTACAGGCCTGCAGGAGCGATTCTTCGTCGAGATGGCCAAGGCGGGCGTCTTCGTCAACATCGGCCTGATGGCGCTGAACCTGCTTCCCTTGCCGCCGCTGGACGGCGGGCGCATCCTCGTCGGCCTGCTGCCGCATCGACTGTCCTATGCGCTTGCCCGTGTCGAGCCCTATGGTTTCTTCATCCTCATCGCATTGCTGGCCACCAACACGCTTGGCTTCTTCCTGCAGCCGTTCTACGAGTTCGGTGTCGCCATCGTTCGAATTTTTGTCTGACCATGTTTCCTGATCGCGTGCTTTCCGGCATGCGCCCGACGGGCGCGCTGCACATCGGCCACTACCACGGGGCACTGAAGAACTGGGTCAAGCTGCAGGACGAGCACCCGTGCTACTTCTTCGTCGCCGACTGGCATGCGCTTACAACGCACTATGAAACGCCCGAGGTGCTTGCCGCGAGCGTGTGGGACATGGTGATCGACTGGTTTGCGGCCGGCCTCGACCCCAACAAGGCGACGGTGTTCATCCAGTCACGCGTGCCGGAGCACGCGGAACTCTTCCTGCTGCTATCCATGTCGACACCGCTCGGCTGGCTCGAACGCGTGCCGACCTACAAGGACCAGATCGAGCGGATCAGCGACCGCGACCTCGCGACCTACGGCTTCCTTGGCTACCCGCTGATGCAGGCGGCCGACATCCTGATCTACCGCGCGACGATGGTGCCGGTCGGCGAGGACCAGGTGCCGCACATCGAGATGACGCGCGAGATCGCGCGCCGCTTCAACAATCTGTTCGGGCGCGAGCCCGGCTTCGAAGAGAAGGCCAAGGCCGCCGTCAAGAAGCTCGGCGCCAAGCGCGCCAAGCTCTACCATGACCTGCGCACGCGCTACCAGGAGCAGGGCGACGACGACGCGCTGGAGCAGGCGCGTGCTCTGCTGTCGCAGGCGCAGAGTATGTCGATGGGCGATCGCGAGCGCGCGTTCGGCTACCTCGAGGGATCACGTCGGGTGATACTGGTCGAGCCGGACGTCAAGCTCACCGAGACTCCCAAGCTGCCGGGTCTCGACGGCCAGAAGATGTCGAAGAGCTACGGCAACATGATCCTGATGCGTGAGGAGCCCAAGGCGCTGACGGAAAAGATCCGCCGCATGACGACGGATCCCGCGCGCGTCCGCCGCACCGACCCCGGCGAACCTGAACGCTGCCCCGTTTGGCAACTGCACAAGGTTTACTCGACCGAGGAGACACGGGCCTGGGCGGCCCATGGCTGCCGCACGGCCGGCATCGGCTGCCTGGACTGCAAGCAACCGGTGATCGACGCGATGCTCAGGGAGCAGCAGCCCTGGCGTGAGCGGGCCCAGCCCTACCTGGACGATCCTTCGCTGCTGCGTTCGATCGTGGCGGACGGCTGCGATCGCGCCCGTGCCACCGCGCAGGAGACGATGCGGGAAGTCCGTGACGCGATGGGCCTCGTCTACGACTGACGTGAGCGCGGAGAACGATCCGCCGCGATCCAACCCGCAGGCTACCGAACCGTCCGCCTGGGTGGTCCGGTTCGCCTCCGGGCTTCCGGCCAATGCGCGTGTGCTCGATATTGCGTGTGGCCACGGGCGGCAGGCTCGCTGGTTCGCGCGCCGTGGTTGCCATGTCACGGCCGTGGACGTCGACCCCGCCTGCGCGGCTTCGCTTGAGACGGAGCCCGGCGTCGAATTTCTGGAGGTGGATCTCGAAAGTGGCGCATGGCCCTTTGCCGGCCGACAATTCGACGCGGTGATCGTCGTCCACTACCTGCACCGTCCGATGATGCCGCTACTGGTGGATGCCGTCGCACCGGGCGGGCGGCTGATCTACGAGACTTTCGCGCGCGGCAACGAGCAGTTCGGGCGACCGCGCAATCCGGATTTCCTGCTCCGCCCGCGCGAACTGCTCGAAGCGTTCAGTGAACTGCGGATCGTTGCGTTCGAGGATGGGTACGTTGCCTCGCCGCATCCGGCGATGATTCAGCGCATTGCGGCCGTCAGGCTTGAACCGCAATCGTCGACGCCGGTCGAAGCACTGTCGCTGTGAGTGGGCACGCCACCAGAATTACGCTCGGTGCCCTGTAGAATCCGCCGCTTGGGCTGAGGAGGCCGAACACATCATGATCAAGGGCAGCATCGTCGCCATCGTTACGCCGATGCGCGAGGACGGTTCGCTGGACTTTGACGCCTACCGGCGTTTGATTGACTGGCATGTGGCCGAAGGCACGAATGCCATCGTCGCCGTCGGCACGACCGGTGAGTCACCGACGGTGGACCAGCAGGAACACGGTGAACTGATCCGCGTCGCGGTCGACGCCGTGCGGGGACGCGTCCCGGTCATCGCTGGCACCGGTGGCAATTCGACGTCCGAGGCGATCGAGCTGACTCGCCACGCGAAGGCCGTCGGGGCCGATGCCACGCTGCAGGTCGTGCCGTACTACAACAAGCCGACGCAGGAAGGCCTGTATCGGCACTTCCGCACGATTGCTGAAACCGTCGACCTGCCGATGATCCTGTACAACGTGCCCGGGCGCACTGTGGCGGACCTGGCCAACGACACCACGATGCGTCTGTCCGAAGTGCCGGGCATCGTCGGGCTGAAGGATGCCACGGGCGATGCTGCACGCGCCGCCGACCTGCTGCGGCGCCTGCCGGCGAACTTCGCGCTTTACAGCGGCAACGACGACAGTGCGCTGGCGTTGATGCTGCTGGGTGGGCACGGCGTCATCTCGGTGACGGCGAATGTCGCCCCGCGGCTGATGAGCGAGATGTGCCGCGCTGCGCTCGCTGGGGACTTCGCACGGGCGCGTCTGCTGAACGCCCAGCTCTGGCCGCTGCACCAGAAATTGTTCGTCGAGCCCAACCCGATTCCGACCAAGTGGGCGCTCGTCAGGATGGGTCGCATCGAAGGTGGCATCCGCTTGCCGCTGACGCCCCTGTCGGCTGCCGCCGAGCACGTCGTGCTGGCGGCGTTGAAGGAAGTAGGCCTTGTCTAGATGCGCGCAGGAGTTTCGCTGATGTATCGCATGATCTTCTTCCGTGTCGCCTTGGCTACATCGGTCGCTTCGCTCGCGGTCGTGTCGGGTTGCACGTGGACTGGCAGCAGTGTCTCGCAGACCATCGACTACCAGAATGCACGGACACGCACGACGCCGCTCGAGGTTCCACCCGATCTCTCGCAACTGCCACGCGACGAGCGCTTCACCGTGCCGGAACGTCCGCAGACGGTCACGGCGTCCTCGACGGCGGCGGGTCGTCCGGGTGGCCCGGCCGGTGCTCCGGGCGCTGCCACCGCGGCCATGGTCGCGCCGACGCCGCGGTCGCTCACATCGAGCGTGCCGGCAATCAGCGCTGGCTCGCGGTCAACATGCCGCCCGACAAGGCGTGGCCGATCCTGCTTGAGTTCTGGCCCAGCGTAGGCCTGGCGGTGGAGAAGTCCGATCCTGCGACCGGCGTGATGGAAACGGTGTGGGCGGAGAACAAGGCCAAGGTCAACCAGGATCTCATCCGGCGTTCGCTGGGCCGCGTCTTCAGCTCGCTCTATGAGACCGGTGAGCAGGACAAGTTCCGCGCGCGCATCGAAAGAACCGCCACGGACACGTCGGAAATCTTCATATCTCATCGCGGCATGATCGAGGTGTTCACGTCGTCGCAGCAGGACCGCACTGCCTGGCAGCCGCGTCCGCCCGATCCCGGGCTGGAAGCCGAAATGCTGCAGCGACTGCTGGCAAAGTTCGATGGCGCGACGTCAGGCCCGGCCGCCAGCGCCAAGGCTCCGGCAGCGGCAGGCGCTCCGGCGGCGGGCGCCGCGGCCACGGTGGCCGCCGCGCCCGAGGCGGCATGGATCATCAAGGGCGCCGACGGGCGCAGTGAACGACTGGTCATCGATGACGCCTTCGATCGTGCGTGGCGGCGCGTCGGGCTCGCACTCGATCGCGGCGGATTCACGGTCGAGGATCGTGACCGCGCCAAGGGCACCTACTTCGTCCGCTATCTCGACCCCGACTACGAGGCGAAGGCGAAGGACGAGCAAGGCTTTCTGACCAAGATGCTCGGCAAGGAAAAGCCGGTCGCGGCGCCGCAGTATCGCGTTCAGGTCAGCGCCTCCGGTCAGGCCGGCACGCAGGTCCAGGTGTTCGACAAGGACGGCAAGCCGGAACGTTCGGCCGCCGGCGACCGCATCCTTGCGCTGCTGAGCGATCAGTTGCGCTGACGCTCGCGCGTGCTGCGCGTCTGCAGTCTCGGCTCGGGCAGCAGCGGAAACGGGCTGGTCGTCGAGGCGCGCGAGGGCGCGTCGACGACCCGAGTCCTGATAGACAACGGTTTCAATCTGCGCCAACTGGAGCGACGGCTGCAGCGCGCCGGGCTCGAAGTCGAGTCACTCGCTGCGGTCTTCGTCACGCACGAACACTCCGATCACGTCGGGGGCGTCGCAACGCTGGCTTGCCGTCACCGGGTTCCCGTCTATTGCACCGCCGGCACGGCGAGCGCCTCGTCGTTCGACGAGCGGGACGTCGACTGGATCCGCGTTGAAGCGGGTCAGACGGTCGAGATTGATGCGTTGCGAGTCGCCGCCTACGCCGTGCCGCATGACGCCAGCGAGCCGGTCCAGTACACCTTCACGGACGGTGTGCGCCGCGCCGGGTTGCTGACCGACGCCGGCGAGTGTTCCGAGGTGATCCTCGCCGCCCTCTCCGGGCTGCATGCCCTCGTGCTCGAGTGCAACCACGACGTGCAGATGCTGCAACAGGGCCGCTACCCGCCCTTCCTGAAGGCGCGGATCGCCGGTGCGCGCGGACACCTGTCGAACCTGCAGGCCGCGGATATCCTGCAGCGGATCGATCGTCGGCACCTCGGCTGGATTGCGGCGGCACACCTGTCCCGCAGCAACAATCGGCCGGAACTCGCACGGGCGGCGCTCGCAGGCGTTCTGGCGTGCGTGCCCATCGACATCGGTGTAGCCGATCAGGACAACGGATTGCCCTGGCGCGAGGTGTGACGGCGCCATCAGTGCCGCGCCAAAGAAAAGGGCCGGCAATGCCGGCCCTTTGCTCGCGCGGTGATGCGATCTACTGCGCGGCCTACTTCTTCTTGTCAGCCTCGGCGGCGGCCCTGACAGGCTCCTGTCCCACCATGGTCGAAGGAGCAGTCCCTTGAGCCGCAGCAGGAGCAGCGGCGGGAGCAGCAGCAGGAGCAGCGGCGTCGGCCTTCGGAGCTTCGGCCGGAGCAGGTGCGGGCGCTGGCGCTGGCGCCGGAGCTGGAGCAGCGGCGGGAGCAGGAGCGGGCGCCGGAGCGGGGGCTTCCTTCTTACCGCACGCCGCCAGCGCGACGACCATCATTGAGGCAAGTAACAGTGACTTATTCATTTGCACCCTTCCTGAGTTTTGATATCGAGTTTTGGATTTGGCGTGATCGCTGTGTCCGCAGGTGACGAAGGGTACGAGGCCGACCTCTTGCGTCCCGGGCCAATATTATAGGTGCACTGCAGCATTATGGCCAACGCAGGCAACTAGGGCCTGTTCACGCCAAAGCCGGGAGTGCGAAGGCGAATGGCGGGATGCAGTGCCAAGCGCCGCGAGCGCCGTTGGCTGATGCCAATCAGCGAAGCGCTCAATTGCCAATGCGGCCGCAATGCGCCCGCCATTCGCCTTCCCTTCGGGTTGGGCCGAAATGCGGCGTCTGCTTTGGCGGGCGGCTTGCGAAGGAGAACAACCCTTCGCTGCGCCGCCCTTCGCGCATCCATCCGCATTGCGGCCCAACGCATCTCCCGCATTTAGCGTGAGCAGGCCCTAGCTCAGCCAAGGCCCAGTGGCACGACTGCGAGGTTGTGTCCGGCGGAGTCCCAGCGACGCACGAAACTCGCAAGCAGCGGCTGGACGCGCGGTTTGTTGTGCACCCAGAGGTCACCGCGCGCGGCCGCGGTCGGCTTCAGCTCGAGCGCCGTGTGATCATCGATCAGCGTGAAGGCGTCGTCGCCAACCGGGTCATCCTCCGAGGCCACGCGCATCTCCAGCGCGTGGGAGAACTTTCTTTGCAGCGCACGCAGGCGCGGCGCACGCGTGTTGAGCCACGTAGCATCGTCGACCAGCAGTTGAATGCGCGCCGATCGGTGCGAGAGCAGCAATCGACTCAGTCGTTCGTCGACGGCGGCGCTCGCCAGGTCGAACACGCCGAGGTCGCGGTGCAGGAAACGCACCCAGCGCTCGGCAAGGCCCAGTGCCATCAGCACGGCTTCATGCGTTTCCGCGCGAGAAGTGATCAGGGCGCGTTCCGGCGCACCGCTCGAGAGCGACAGTTCAGATGGCTTCATGGATGCTGCCTTTCCTCCGACAGGTGCAGCCAGCCGGCGAGATACCAGCGGTGCAGGGGTCCGAGTGTCGCGGCCAGCGCCGGCTGCAGTAACGCCGGCGCGAGCCGCCGGGCGTCGGCGAGGTGCCGCACCAGGCTCCGAGTGCTGGGCCCCAGGACTTCATGCTCACCGTTGATACCTACGGAACCTCGGTGGTAGAGCAATCGCGTGCGCCGGTCGAGCGACACGCCGCGGCGACCGGCTGCCGCGCGAAACGAGGCTTCGTGCATCGGCCGCGCCGGGCGCTCGAAGACGACCTGCGCCTTGGGCTCCGACAGATAGGAGAGCAGAAAGCGCGCGGTATCGCGCTCGCGCGGTCGCGGCGCAGTGAGTCCGGCGTGCAATGTGCGCAGCAGGCCGACCGGCAGCGCGGCGGGGTGTCGCGTCGGTGTTAGGCCGCGGTCCGAAAATCGCCCGCGCAGGTTCGCATGGGAGGCGAAGTCAGTGAGCATCGGTTCCAGCAATTCCTGAAACGTTGGTGCACGAAAACCGATGGAATAGGTCAGGCATTCGCCCAATGCGGTGCCTTCGTGCGCCACGCCCGGCGGCAGGTAGAGAAGGTCGCCGGGTTCGAGAATGAATTCCGCGCTGGGACGGAAGTTTGCGAGAATGCGCAGCGGTGCGCCGCTGACCAGTTTCAGGTCGCGCTGCCGGCTGATGCGCCATCGCCGCCGGCCGTAGCCCTGCAGCAGGAAGACGTCGTAGGAGTCGACATGCGGACCGACTCCACCGCCATCGGTGGCGTAACTGACCATCAGATCGTCGAGCCTCGCATCGGGCACGAAGCGGAATCGCTGCAGCAGCGCATGTGCGCCGTCATCGAGCAGGTCCACGCCCTGCACGAGAACGGTCCAGTTCGGCCGGCGTCGGGCGGGCAGGCGCCTGAACGGACCATGGCTGATTTTCCACCTGGCTCCTGCGCGCTCGATCAGTCGCGCTTCGGCCTCAGGCGCGCCGGCGAACGCCAGCAGGCGCGCGCGATCGACGGGCGGCGCGAAGTGCGGCAGTGCATTGCGTACCAGCAAGGGTCGGCGTTGCCAGGCATCACGCATGAAACGCGCGACCGGATACGCGCCCAGCGTGCGCAGCGGCAGAGTGTCCATGCCAGCGATTATAGGAATTCACGCAGGGGCATAATTGTGTCGGGCACGGGATGATGATGAAGATCGCCGACGACGCGCTGGTGAGCCTCGAAGTGTCGATGTACGACACGCAGGGGCAGTTGCTCGACAAGACCGAGGCACCGCTGCAGTACCTGCACGGCCACGAGGACATCTTTCCCCGCATCGAGGAGGCGCTGGCCGGCAAGGACGTCGGGGCCCACCTTATGCTGCAACTGGAGCCGGAGGACGCGTTCGGCGAGTACGACCCTGAGCTCGTCATGCTGACGCCGGTGGACGATCTCGGTGAGGAAGTGACGGTGGGGCTGCGCGTTGAGGCCGCGGGACCGGACGGTGAAGATCGTTGCGTGTTCACGATCACCGATATCGCCGATGACATGGCCGTGCTCGATGGAAATCACCCGCTCGCCGGCATGGCGCTGCGTTTCGACATCCGTGTGGTGGACGTACGTCAGGCCACGGAGCAGGAACTCGAAGAGGCTGACGCGCCAGGGGTTCCGGGTTTCCTGCGTGTCGCGGACCCGAAGACGCTGCACTGACTCAGTCCGGGTCGCCTGCCAGTCGCTGCAATTCGTCGAGCAGCGCGTGCGCGTCGCGCGGTGACAGTGCATCGAGGTCGACAGTGCGGAGTCGTTCGCGCAGAGCATCCAATGGATCTTCGGTTGCAGCGAGCGGCGCAGCGCTGACAAACATGTCGAGCTGCGGCTGCACGCCGAGCGCGCGCTCCTCGAGCCGAACGAGCAATGCGCGCGCGCGGCGCACAACGCCCGGCGGCACCCCCGCCAGCTGTGCGACCGCCAGCCCGTAACTCTGGCTCGCCGGGCCTTCGCGCACTTCGTGCAGGAACACGACCTTGCCACCGGACTCGGCGGCGGCGACGTGGACGTTGGCAACTTCCGCGTGCTGCTCGGCCAGCTGCGTCAGCTCGAAGTAATGCGTGGCGAAGAGCGTCAGGCAGCGATTCTTCTCCACCAGTTCACGCGCGATCGCACCGGCGAGCGCCAGGCCGTCGAAGGTGGAAGTGCCCCGGCCGATTTCGTCCATCAGCACCAGGCTGGTCTCGGTCGCGCTGTTGAGGATCGCCGCTGCCTCGGTCATCTCGACCATGAAGGTCGAGCGGCCGCGCGCCAGGTCGTCGGCGGCACCGATGCGGGTCAGGATGCGGTCGATCGGGCCGAGCCGAGCGCTGGCGGCCGGAACAAAGCTGCCGGCATAGGCGAGTAGGGCGATCAGCGCCATGGACCGCATGTAGGTAGACTTGCCGCCCATGTTCGGCCCGGTGATGACCAGCAGCCGGCGGCCGGGATGCAGCACGCAGTCGTTGGGCACGTAGGTTTCGAGTTCGCGTTCGACCACCGCGTGGCGGCCGGCGCGGATGTCGATGCCGGGGCGATCGTTGAGTTCCGGTTCGACCCAGCGTGCAAGCTCGGCGTGATGGGCGAAAGCGGCGAGTGCGTCGAGTGCGGCGATCGCATCGGCCGCCGCCTGGAGCGCGGGCACATGCGCTTCGAGCGCCTCGACCAGATCGTCGAACAGGATCTTCTCGCGGGCCAGGGCACGCTCCCGCGCCGAGAGTGCGCGGTCCTCGAAGGCCTTGAGTTCCGGCGTGATGTAGCGCTCGGCGTTCTTCAGCGTCTGGCGGCGGCGGTAGTCGTCCGGCACCTTGGCTGTCTGACCGTGCGTGACTTCGATATAGAAGCCGTGCACGCGGTTGTACTCGACCCGCAGGTTGGCGATGCCAGTGCGGGAACGCTCGCGCTGCTCGAGGTCGATCAGGAACTGGCCGGCGTTGTCGCGCAGCAAACGCAGCTCGTCGAGCTCGGTATCGTGTCCCGCCGCAATGACATCGCCATCCCGGACGGAATGGGCGGGCTCGGCCTGCAGCGCGTTATGTAGCGTGGACGTGAGGATCGGAGGCAGGCTGCATGGCTGGCGCAGCTCGATCAGCCGTGCAGCCTCGGCGGACGCGAGCGATCCGGACAACCACTCGACGGCCGGCAACGCGTCGCGTAACGCCGCCAGCTCGCGCGGCCGCACCGACCGCAGCGTGATGCGGGTGGCGATGCGTTCGAGGTCGGGCAATCCGCGCAGCGCGTCGCGCAAGGTCGCGTGGAGCGGCGCGGATTCCATCAGGTCCGCGACCGCTCGATGGCGCGCCCGCGCCTCGGCGGCGTCACGCACCGGATGGTGCAACCAGTGGCGCAGGCGCCGGCTGCCCATCGAGGTCTCGCAGTGATCGAGCAGACGAAACAGCGTTGGGCCGTCTTCGCCACGCAGCGTCTCGGTGACCTCGAGGTTGCGCCGCGTGACCGGATCCAGAACCAGGTAGTCCGAAGCTTCTTCCCTGCATACGGACCTGACGTGCGGCAGCCGCCCGCCCTGGGTGGCACGTGCGTAATCAAGCAGGGCGCCGGCCGCGGCCAGAATCTCCGAAACATCGGCGATGCCAAAGGCGTCGAGCGTGGCAACCTGCAGCAGCTGCTGCAGCGATGTCGCGCCACGCTCTGGGTCGAAATGCCAGTCCGGTCTCGCCTGCACCGTGGCGTCGGCGGGCGCGAGTTGCGGCGCGAGCGTGTCGGCCCAGGCATCGGCCACCAGGATTTCCGAGGGAGCGATCCGCGCCAGTTCCGACGCGAGTTGCGAGGAGGTCGCCAGCGTCCCTCGCAGGTCACCGGAGGACAGCACGAGCCACGCCAGACCGAACGGCCCGCCGCGTTGTCGCGGCGGCGCCAGCGCAAGCAAAGGCGCGTCGAACTTGTCCGGCAGCAGGCCGGTGTCGGTCAGGGTGCCGGGCGTGACGACGCGCACCACGCGCCGCTCGACCGGGCCTTTGCTGGTCGCCGGATCGCCGATCTGCTCGCAGATCGCCACGCTCTCGCCGAGCTTGACGAGACGCGAGAGGTATTGTTCGACCGACACGACCGGCACGCCGGCCATCTTGATCGGCGTGCCCGCCGAAGCGCCGCGCGAGGTGAGTGTGATATTCAGCAGGCGCGCCGCGCGCTCGGCATCGTCATAGAAGAGTTCGTAGAAATCGCCCATCCGATAGAACAGCAGCACGTTCGGATGGTCGGCCTTGATGCGCAGGTACTGCTGCATCATGGGCGTGTGCCCGCGAAGCTCGTCGCGCGTCGTCACGGGCAGGAAACCGGTCGTATTCGGGGGCGGGCGGTCGAAGATCTAACGCGAATCGCCGGCGGCGCGTGCCGGGCGATGGACCTGACGCACAAGTTGCAGCAACTGCGGAAAGATCTTGGGCGAACCGCAGACGATGCGTCCGTCCGCGAGGTAACCCGGCTCGCCGTCGAAGTCGGAAACGAGACCTCCCGCCTCGAGGATCAGCAGGCTGCCGGCCGCCATGTCCCATGGCGACAGGCCGATCTCCCAGAAACCATCGAGCCGACCGGCGGCAACGTACGCGAGGTCGAGTGCGGCGGCGCCCGGCCGCCGGATGCCGGCCGTATGTTCCGTGATGCTCTTGAACATCGTCACGTACTCGTCGAGGTGCTCGAGGCTGCGGAACGGAAAGCCGGTACCGATCAGGCATTCCGCCAGCTTGTCGCGCCGCGAGACGCGGATGCGCCGCTCGTTGAGGAAGGCCCCTCGCCCGCGCGAGGCCGTGAAGAGTTCGTTGCGAGTGGGGTCGAAGACGACCGCCTGCGTGATCAGGTCGCGGTGGCGCAGCGCGATCGAGACCGCATACTGAGGGAAGCCGTGAATGAAGTTCGTCGTCCCGTCGAGCGGATCGATGATCCACGTGTATTCCGAATTACCGCTCGCGCCGGATTCCTCCGCGAGCACTGCGTGGTCGGGGTAGGCCTTGAGCAGCATGTCGACGATCGCGCGCTCCGCTGCATGGTCGACCTCGGTGACAAAGTCGCTGCGACCCTTGCTGCCAACACGCACGGCATCGAGGTCCACGCTGGCGCGGTTGATGACGGAACCGGCCTTGCGTGCGGCCTTCACGGCCGTGTTGAGCATTGGGTGCATGGTGGGGCGCGTGCGGCAGAACCGCCGTCGCGTTTAGACTGAACCAGCCATTTTAGTCGATCGCTGCTTCTCGTGACCGGGTCCCTCGCCAACGCATCGCTTTTTCCGCGTGTCCGCTTCGTCTTGGTGGAGCCGACACTTGCCGCGAACATCGGCGCGGCGGCCCGCGCGATCAAGACGATGGGCTTTACCCGCCTCGTGGTTGTCGCGCCGCGTGATGCGGACTATCGGCAGGACGCCGACGCGATCGCTCGTTCGACCGGCGCAGCCGACGTGCTGGCCGCGAGCGCGACCGCCGCCGACGTCACCGAGGCACTGGCCGGGGTCACGCTGGCGATCGCGATGACCGGTTATGACCGCGAGTTCGGACCGAGGCTGCTCGACCTGCGCAGCGTCGCCGGCCAGGCGGCCGATCGGCTGCATACAGCTCCGTCCGGGGATATCGCCTTCGTGTTCGGCACCGAGCGCAGCGGGCTGGCCAACGCCGACCTCATGCGCTGTCAGCTGAGCTGTGCGATACCCGCCAACCCGGAGTTTGCGTCGCTGAATCTCGCGCAGTCAGTGCAGGTAGCTGCGTACGAGTGCCAGCTGGCGCTGCGCGCAACGATCGCAATCCAGCGAGGGGCAGCGGCGCTTTCACGACGAGGACCCGCCGGCCAGCGTTGATGCGCTCGAAAAGCTCTACGTGGAATTCGAGCGCGCGGCGACTGTCGTGGGCTTCCACGATCCGGCCGAGCCGAAGACGCTGATGCCGCGCCTGCGTCGCCTGCTCGGCCGCGCGAGTCCGACACAGACCGAGGTCGATCTCCTTCGGGGCGTGCTGGCCGCGGTCATCGAGGCGCGCGCGGACCGCGCGGGCCGCAAGCGCCGCGCCTGAGCGAGCCGGACTCCGCGTCGTCCGTACAATCGGCCTCGTCACACCCTGAAGCGTCACCCATGTTCACGCGCCTGCGCGAAGACATCGATTGCATCCTGCAACGCGATCCCGCAGCTCGTTCGCGCTGGGAGGTGCTCACCTGCTATCCCGGGCTGCATGCGTTGACGCATGCACCGGTTGGCGCATGCCTGTTGGAGCGGTGGCTTTCGCTGGCTCGCGCGCTTCATTTCGCATATGTCGCGCTGGCTGACGGGCATCGAGATCCATCCGGGAGCGCGGGTCGGACGTCATGTGTTCATCGATCACGGCATGGGCATCGTCATCGGCGAGACGGCGGAAATTGGCGACGGCACGACGATCTACCAGGGAGTCACGCTCGGTGGCACGTCGCTTGCCAAGGGCTCGAAGCGCCACCCGACGTTGGGACGCAATGTCATCGTCGGCGCCGGCGCCAAGGTGCTGGGCGGATTCACCGTTGGCGATGGCGCCCGCATCGGCTCCAATGCGGTCGTCGTGAAGGAAGTGCCGGCCGGCGCGACCGCTGTTGGCAACCCCGCACGCATCCTGCACAAGGAACTCGATGCGCAGCGCGAAGCCACTGCCAACCAACTCGGGTTTTCGGCCTACGGCATCACGCAGGACGGCGACGATCCGCTCGCCAAGGCGCTGCACGGCCTCATCGATCACGCGACCGCTCAGCAGCGCGAGATCGAGCGCCTGATCGCCGCGCTCGAACGCAGCGGCATCGCGCTCGACGAGGCTCGACTGGAGGCGCCGAAGGTCGATCCGGAGCAGCTCAATCGCCTGGTCGACGAGTAGGCGCAAGTCCAGGCGGGCTGCATTGCCTGCCGCAACCGACACAGACCGCGACCTGCGCTGGCAAGCCTTTGCGGATCAGTCGTCGAAGAACACCAGACGCGGCTTGTAGTCGGCAAAGTCGAGGAACCCGCCGCGCGGCTGGGTCTCGTCGAGATCCCAGTCGGGCAGGACCCAGCGTTCGGCCCGCTGACCGTCGAGGTCAAGAACGTGTGCTCCCGGCCGATGGGTGTGGCCGTGGATGACACGTCGCACGTTCGCCTGCTTCAGCGCTGCTGCCACGGCATCGGGCGTGACATCCATGATGTCCATCGCCTTGGCTGACTTCTCCTGCTCGCTCTGCATGCGGGCACCCTGTGCGAATGCGATGCGCTCGGCAATCGGCTTGGCGAGGAACTGGCGCTGGAACTCCGGCTGCCGCGCGAGCGCGCGGAAGCGCTGGTAGTCGACGTCCAGCGTGCACCAAGCATCGCCGTGCGACAGCAGAGTGGGTGTGCCGGCCACGTCGACCACGATGGGGTCGGCAAGCAGCACACCACCGGTGGCGCGCGCGAAGTCGCGGCCGAGCAGAGGATCGCGGTTGCCGTGCATCAGCAGCAGGCGCTGCCCGCTGCGCGTTGCCGCGGCGAGTGCTGCCACGATCGGCGCGGCGGCCGCTCCGGCGTCGTCGCCGATCCAGAATTCGAAGAGATCACCCAGGATGACCAGTTCGGGATGCCCCGGGGCATCCTCCTGCAGGAAGCGAACGAAGCGCGCGATCGTGCGGGGCCGCTGCGCTGTCAGATGCAGGTCGGAGATGAAGATCGGGTCGAGCAGCGCGGCAACCGTGCGCTCGACCGCCAGTACCGGGGGCAAGTCCGCCGCTGTGTCGCTCACTGGACGATTTCGGCGCGCTCGATCAGCACGTCGACTTCCGGCACGTCGGAGTGCGCGCCGCGCCGGCCCGTCCGCACCGCCTTGATCTTGTCAACCACGGCGTAGCCGTCGGTGACCTTGCCGAACACGCAATAGCCCCAGCCCTGCGGCGTAGCGGCGGTGTGATTGAGGAAATCGTTGTCCGCGACATTGATGAAGAACTGCGCGGTGGCGGAGTGCGGATCGCCGGTGCGGGCCATCGCGAGCGTGTATTTCGCGTTGCGCACGCCGTTGCGCGGCTTCGTTTTCGATCGGGTCTTCGGTCGTCTTCTGCCGCAAGCCGGCTTCGAAGCCGCCGCCCTGGATCATGAAGCCGTTGATGACGCGGTGAAACAGCGTCCCGTCGTAGAAGCCGTTGCGTACGTAGGACTCGAAGTTCTCGGCGGTTTTCGGGGCCCGCTGGTGATCGAGTTCGATAGTGATCGGGCCAAGGTTGGTGAAGAGGCGAATCATGCTGGCTCCTGGATTTACTTCACGACGCGTGCAGACTTGATGACGACCGGGGTAGTCGGTACGTTCTGGTGCGGACCGCTCGATCCCGTGGGAACGGCGCGGATCTTGTCAACGACGTCCATGCCTTCGACCACCTTGCCGAACACGGCGTAGCCGTTGCCGTCGGGTTTCGGGTAGTCGAGATTCGGATTGTTCTCGACGTTGATGAAGAACTGTGCCGTCGCCGAGTTCGGGTCGCCGCGGCGCGCCATCGACACTGCTCCGCGCTCGTTCTTCAGGCCGCCCTGGCTTTCGAGCGGGATCGGCGCGCGGGTCGGCTTCTCGCTCATGTCGGCCGTGTAGCCGCCAGCCTGGATCATGAAGTTCCCGATCACGCGGTGGAACACCGTGTTGTTGTAATGGCCGCTCTTCACGTACTCGATGAAGTTCGCCACCGTTTTCGGCGCGGCCTGCGGCGCGAGCTCGATGACAATCGTGCCCATCGTGGTGTCGAGCGCGACACGTTGCGCCCAGGCGAGTCCAGGCAGCGCCAGGACCAGCGTCAGCAGAATGCTAAGCCGTTTCATCGGAGTGTGCCTTTCGTGGAATGCGTCAGCGCACGTTGCGCGACTTGTTGATCAGTTCGCGGGAAAGAGCCAGCTTGGCGCCCGCCTGGCGATTCGCCGGATCGAGCTTGATGGCGCGCTGGTAGGCGTCGGCGGCCATCTGCAGGTAAACGTCGCCGAGGTTTTCGAGCGCCGTCGAGTAATTGGGCGCCGCCGTCAGCGCCATTTCGAGTGCGGCGCGCGCACTGTCGAGCTGGCCTTCGCTTGCATACAGGACGGCGAGGTTGTTGTAGGGCTCCGGCAGCTCCGGGAAGTCTTCCGTCAGGCGCCGGAACACCTCGCGCGCTTCGGCCATTTGCTTGAGTTCCGTGAGGATGACGCCACGGACAAAGCGCATCTGCGCGTCGCGCGGATTCTTCGCGAGCACCGCGTCGACCCGCGCGAGGGCGTCCTGGCGGCGGCCTGCGGCGAGCAGTTGCTGGACCTGCTGCAATTCGGTGGGGATTTCGCTGTCGGCCGGCAGGCGCCCGATAGTCTGCGGCGGCAGACCGCTCGAGGTCTGCGCAACGGCCGACATGGCCGTCATCGCCGATAGGACGAGGGTGCCGAGAACGATCGTGCAATGTCGCATCAATGAGCGAACAGACCCCGGGAATTGCCGCGTAAGCGATTGATATACTGGGAGCATTCTACATTCGCCACGCCCCTTGAAATGACACTGCGGCGCTGTTGACGAGCTCCCACCAGACTTGTCCGACGCCACATTCCCGTCCGGTGCCCGCCGGAGGTTGAGAGGGGTTCCCGCATGACCATCAAAATCCACAACACGCTGACGCGCCGCGTCGAACCGCTGGTGCCGATTGACCCTGGCCATATACGCATGTACGTCTGCGGCATGACGGTGTACGACCTCTGCCACCTGGGCCATGCGCGCACGTTCATCGCCTTCGATCTGGCCGTGCGCTGGCTGCGCGCGCGAGGCCTGCGCGTGACCTATGTCCGCAACATCACTGACGTCGAGGACAAGATCATCCGTCGCGCGGCCGAGCGCGGTGTGACTCCGGCGGAACTCACGGAAGACAACATCCGCGCGATGCACGAGGACTTCGCCGCACTCGGCCTGCTGCCGCCGGACCTGGAGCCGCGTGCCACTCAATACATTCCGCAGATGCTCGACCTGATCGGCCTGCTTGAGAAGAAGGAGCTGGCCTACCAGCCGGACGCCGACGGCGACGTCGTTTATGCCGTACGCAAGTTCGCGGGCTACGGCAAGCTGTCGGGCAAGTCACTCGACGATCTACGTGCGGGCGAGCGCGTGGCAGTCGACGCCAGCAAGCGCGATCCGCTCGACTTCGTCCTGTGGAAGCACGCCAAGCCGGGCGAGCCGCAGTGGCCGTCGCGCTGGGGGCCGGGCCGGCCCGGGTGGCACATCGAGTGTTCGGCAATGGCGAGCGAGACGCTCGGCCGCACGTTCGACATCCACGGCGGCGGGCCGGACCTCGTCTTCCCGCACCACGAGAACGAGATCGCGCAGAGCGAGGGCGCATACGAGCTGCCCTTCGCCCGGCTCTGGATGCACAGCGGCGCCCTGCGTGTGGGCGAGGAGAAGATGTCGAAGTCACTCGGCAACTTCCTCACGATTCGCGCTGCGCTGGCCAAGTACGACGCCGAAGTGCTGCGCTTTTTCCTCGTGCGCTCGCACTATCGCAGCCAGATCGCGTTCACGGAGTCGCTGATCGACGACGCGAAGGCCGGCCTGACACGTCTCTACACGGCCCTGCGCGGCCTGGATGTGCCGTACGGCGAGGTCGACTGGAACGATCCCTACGCGCAGCGCTTCGCCGCTGCGATGGATGATGACCTGAACGCTGCGCTGGCGGTGTCGGTGCTGTTCGAACTGGCGGGCGAGGTCAATCGCAGCCGGTCGGTGGCAATGGCTGTGCAGCTCAGGGCGCTGGGCAAGGTGCTTGGCCTGCTGCAGCGTGCGCCGGACGAATTCCTGCGCGGTGCGGCGACGGATGACGGTGCGCGTATCGATGCACTGATCGCCGAGCGCGCCGCTGCCAAGAAGGCGCGCGATTTCGCGACCGCCGACCGCATCCGCGCCGAGCTGACCGCCGAGGGCATCGTGCTCGAGGATGGCGCCGCGGGCACGACTTGGAGGCGTCAGTAGATGGCAGCGCAGGCCCGGCCGGCGTACTGGGCACGAGCCAGGCGGGCGCTCGGTCGTCGCGACGCGACGCTGGAACGCATCATCGCGGGCCATCCGCGCGTGGCGCTGTCCTCGCGCGGCGATGCGTTCTGCACACTCGCGCGTTCGATCGTCGGACAGCAGATCTCGGTCAAGGCAGCCGAGTCGGTCTGGGGACGTTTCTCGACCTGTTGCGGTGAGATGTCGCCGCGGGCGGTGTTGCGACGGCGCGCTCCGACATTGCGGGCCTGTGGACTGTCGGACCGCAAGGTCGAGTACATCCGCGATCTGGCACAGCACTTCGTCAGCGGTCGCGTCGATCCGTCGGGCTTCGCGGAGAAGGAAGACGAGGACATCATTGCCGAGCTGGTGGACATTCGCGGCATCGGCCGCTGGACCGCGGAGATGTTCTTGATCTTCAACCTGCTCAGGCCTAATGTGCTGCCGCTGGACGACCTGGGTTTACTCAAGGCGGTGAGTCTCAATTATTTCGACGGGGCGCCGATGACCGGCAAGGGTGCACGCACTCAGATCACCGAGCTTGCCGCAGCGTGGGAACCGTGGCGCAGCGTCGCAACCTGGTACCTCTGGCGCAGCCTGGACCCGGTGCCGGTGGAGTATTGACGAAGATGGCCAAGACCACATTCCTCGAATTCGAACAGCCGATCGCCGAGCTCGAAACCAAGATCGAAGAGCTGCGCTTCGTGCAGGATGACTCCGCAGTCGACATTTCCGAGGAAATCGAGCGGCTGCAGAAGAAGAGCCAGGGACTGATCAAGGACATCTACGCCAAGCTCTCACCGTGGCAGGTGTCGCAAATCTCGCGTCATCCGCAGCGGCCGTACACGCTCGACTATGTCGAGGACATCTTCACCGACTTCCACGAGTTGCATGGCGACCGTGCGTTCTCCGACGACCTGTCGATCGTCGGCGGGATCGCGCGCTTCAACGGGCAGGCGGTCATGGTGCTCGGCCACCAGAAGGGGCGCGACACGAAGGAGCGGGCGCTGCGCAACTTCGGCATGAGCAAGCCCGAGGGCTACCGCAAGGCGCTGCGACTGATGAAGCTGGCCGAGAAATTCAGCCTGCCGGTCTTCACCTTCGTCGATACGCCCGGCGCGTACCCCGGCATCGACGCGGAAGAGCGTGGCCAGTCGGAGGCGATTGGTCACAACCTGTACGAAATGTCGCAGCTCAAGGTGCCGATCATCTCGACGATCATCGGCGAGGGCGGCTCGGGCGGTGCGCTCGCGGTCGCCGTGGCCGACCAGGTGCTGATGCTGCAATACGCCACCTACTCGGTGATCTCGCCCGAAGGCTGCGCCTCGATCCTCTGGAAGAGTGCCGACAAGGCGCCGGAGGCCGCCGAGGCGCTCGGGCTCACCGCGCACCGCCTGAAGGCGCTCGGGCTGATCGACAAGATCGTCACGGAGCCGCTCGGTGGCGCGCATCGGGACGGCAAGCAGATGGCGGCCATGCTCAAGCGTGCACTGGCGGACAGCCTGCGACAGTTCAGCGGCATGAAGCCGCGCGAGCTGCTGGCCGCGCGCCACGCACGCCTGATGGCCTATGGCCGCTTCAAGAACACGACCGAAGAAAGCTGACCCGCTCGAATCGCAGCTGCTGGCGGCCGTTGGCTCGGCACTGCAGCGGGCGCAGGAGCGGCGCGATGCGCTCGATCCGCGTGGCGAGGAGCCGTTGCGCCGCAAGCCGGCGCGGCGGCCGCCGCTGACGGCGGTCCTCGGGTACAGCGGCGGCCGTGACTCAACGGTGTTGCTGCATGTGATGGCGCGTCTCGCCTCGCAGCGCGGCTCCGGACTGCGCGAGGTCGTTGCGGTCCATATTCACCACGGCATCAGCCGCCACGCCGACGAGTGGCTCTTCCATTGCGAACGCGAGGCTGCGGCGCTCGGCCTGCGGTTCGTCGGGCGGCGCGTCACCGTGAAGCGCGCCGGCCGCGGCCTCGAAGCCGCTGCGCGCGAAGCCCGCTACGAAGCGCTGGCCGAGGTGGCAACCGAGATCGGTGCGCGCATCGTCTGTTGTGCGCATCATCGCGATGACCGCCTCGAGACCTTTCTCGTGCAGTGGCTGCGCGGGGCCGGGCTCGAAGGTCTCGCCGCCTTCGCGCCGGCGCGTTCCTTTGCCAGCGGCGAACTCGCGCTGGTGCGTCCGTTCATCGACGTGACGCGCACCGAGCTGGAACGCTTCGTCGAAGATCGGCACCTGGCGTTCGTGGAGGACGACTCCAACGATGACCGCACTTTGCTGCGCAATGCCTTGCGGCTCGATGTGCTGCCGCGGCTGGACGAATTGCGGCCCGGCTTCCGCGCAGCGGCGGCACGTTCGGTCGATCTCGTCGCCGAAGCGGCGGAGGCTTTGCGCAGCGTCGCCGAAGCTGACCTCGCGGTGTGCCAGGAAGGCGCACCGGAGGGGATGCTGCGGCTCGACGCGCTGGCGTTGCTGCCGCCGGCACGCCAGACCTGGGCGCTGCGCGCGTGGCTCGCTTCGCATGACATCGAGGCCGTGTCGCGTGCACGACTGCAGGAGATGCTCGACCAGGTTCATACCGCGAAGAGCGATGCGCGCCTGCTGCTGCGCGTGGGCGAGCGCGAGGTCCGGCGCTATCGGGGCTTGCTGCTGCTGAAGGCCAGCGACTCCGCCAGCCGCGACACGGAATCCTTCCGCTGGAACGGCGAAGACGAGATCGGGCTGCCAGCGTGGGGTGGCGTGCTGCGCTTCAAGCGGGTGGCCGACGAGGAGGGCTTCGACCCCCAATGGCTGGCGCAACGGCCGCTCGAGGTCAAGCCGCGTGCGGGCGGCGAGCGCTTCAAGCCCTACGCAGGGCGCCCATCGAAGACGCTGAAGCGGCTCTACCAGGACGCGGGCATCGCGGAATTCGATCGAGGCCGACTGCCGCTGCTTTGGCGCGACGACGAGCTGATCTTCGTCGCCGGGCTGGGGGCCGACGTACGCCTGACCGATTGTGACGGTGAACGCATTCGCATCGGCTGGCAGTCCGACGCCACGCTGATCGATCGGTAATGAGCGACCGTCACTGAGCCGCGCGCCCGGTTCGGCTGACGTGCATCAGGCCGGCACAGCGTCGCCGCCACCTATAATCGCGGGTTGATCGATTCCCGGCAGCAACCTTTTCTCGCGCGTCCATGGCTCTCATCGTTCACAAGTACGGCGGCACCTCGGTCGGCTCGGTCGATCGCATCAAGAACGTCGCTCGTCGCCTCGAGAAGTGGCACAAGGCCGGTCACCAGCTGGTGGTCATCGTTTCCGCGATGAGCGGCGAGACCAATCGCCTGCTCGCACTCGCGAAGGAGGTCCAGCCGAACCCGGATCCGCGCGAACTCGACGTCGTGGCTTCGACCGGTGAGCAGGTCACCATCGGACTGCTTTCGATGGCGCTCAAGGAGCGCGGCCTCAAGGCCAAGAGCTACACCGGGCCGCAGGTGCACGTCCTGACCGACAGCGCCTTCACCAAGGCGCGCATCCTTGAGATCGACGAGAAGAAGATCCGCCAGGACCTGCAGCAGGGCGCGGTCGTCGTCGTGGCCGGGTTCCAGGGTGCGGACGAGTTCGGCAACATCACCACGCTCGGCCGGGGCGGATCCGACACCTCGGCCGTGGCGCTGGCGGCGGCGCTGAAGGCCGACGAGTGCCTCATCTATACCGACGTCGACGGCGTCTACACCACCGACCCACGCATCGTTCCCGAGGCGCGACGGCTGGACAAGGTCACGTTCGAAGAGATGCTCGAGATGGCGAGCCTCGGTTCCAAGGTGCTGCAGATCCGGTCGGTGGAGTTCGCGGGCAAGTACAAGGTGCCGTTGCGCGTGCTGTCGAGCCTGACGGAGCCCGACCTGGCGCTCGCCGTGGAGGCTGCGTCCGGCACGCTGATCACTTTCGAGGAAGAAGCGAAGATGGAAAAGGCTGTCATCTCCGGAGTTGCGTTCTCGCGCGACGAAGCCAAGATCACCCTGACCCGCGTGCCCGACCGGCCCGGCATCGCCTACCAGATCCTCGGCGCGATCGCCGACGCCAACATCGACGTCGACATGATCGTGCAGAACATCAGCGTCGAAGGCACGACCGACTTCTCGTTCACCGTCCATCGCAACGAGTACCAGAAGGCGCTCGACGTGCTGAACAGCAAGGTCAAGGATCACGTCGGCGCGAAGCAGATCGTCGGCGACCCGAAAATCGCCAAGGTCTCGGTCGTCGGCATTGGCATGCGCTCGCACGTCGGCATCGCCAGCCTGATGTTCCGCACGCTGTCGGAAGAGGGGATCAACATCCAGATGATCTCCACCAGCGAGATCAAGATCTCGGTCGTAGTCGAGGACAAGTACATGGAGCTCGCCGTGCGAGCGCTGCACAAAGCGTTCGGCCTGGAGCAGGAGCCTGCCTGAGAATTGCTGGCAAGGCTCCCAGCGACTAAACTCGCGCCCTGCGCGGGCGAGACCCCGCGCAGTTTTTTCGTAAGCGGATTTTGGAGACGTGGCCGAGGGGTAGCAGGCACTCCCAAGCAAGGAGGCTGCGCGCAAAGACGTGCATCGACGGTTCGACGAGGTCGCGTAGCGGCCGAAGGACATCGGAGGCGCAGCCGACGGTGGTCCCGGAGCGCAGCGCAGGGACGAGGCGAAGCCGAGCAATCCGTCCGTCGGTGATGGTAGTGAGACAGTTGAGTTTTGGAGACGTGGCCGAGAGGTCGAAGGCACTCCCCTGCTAAGGGAGCATGCGCGCAAAAACGTGCATCGACGGTTCGAATCCGTCCGTCTCCGCCAGACCCAAACGCCCCCGCCCGGGGGCGTTTGCTTTCCTGATACCGCATCGTGGCTAGTTCGTCCGCAGTCTCGCGGCGGCCTCGCGCGCCGGGAATAATCCCCCGCGTTCAGAACTGCCTGGAGTCGTCGGTGCGCGGTATCCGTCCTGTTGCTTTCTTCGCTGCATTGCTGATTGCCGGCAGCGCGTCCGCTGCGGGCGTCGGCATTCGCGCCGGCACGACTGGTGTCGGCGGCGACGTTGCTGTCGAAATGGTGCCGACCCTGGCGGCACGGGTCGGCTACAGCTGGCTCAACTTCAACACCTCGGTTGATTCCACTGACGTCAACTACGACGCCAAGACCAAGCTTTCCAACGCCAACCTGTTCCTCGACTGGGCGCCGCTGGGACCGCTGTTCCGCATCACCGGCGGCGTTATCTTCAATGACAACAAGGTCGACGTCACGGCTCAGGCCACCGGTGGCACCTACACGCTGGGCGGAACGACGTATCCCGCCGCAGCCGTCGGCAGCCTGACCGGCACGGTGAAATCCGGAAGCTCCGCGGCACCGTACCTCGGGATCGGGTACGGCCGTGTCTCGGGAGCCGGTGTGAATTTCTACGCGGACCTCGGCGTGATGTTCCAGGGCACGCCGAAGGCGACGCTGACAGCAACCTGCAGTGCCGCCACGCCGGCAGCGCTCTGCAACCAGATCCAGGCCAGCACCGTTCTCGAAGCGATCGACCTGCAGGACAGCATCAAGAACTTCAAGTACTACCCGGTCGCGAGCATCGGCATCACAATCGGTTTCTAGCGCGCGCGGGCAGAGCGCTGCAGGGTCGCGTGGTAAACTCGCGCTCACGCGCCCGTAGCTCAGTTGGATAGAGTACTTGGCTACGAACCAAGGGGTCGTGGGTTCGAATCCTGCCGGGCGCGCCAGTTAATCAAGGGCTTGCAGCAATGCACGCCCTTTTTCTTTGGCCGATGTGGCATAAGAGATGCCATCACTCCGGCCCATCTGGCTCTGCAAGTGCGTCGGAAGTGATTGGCACTGGCCGCTTCGCCTGGCGCTCCGGGCCATTTACACCCTGGGAAACGGCATTGCAATCGTCCGCTCTGAGCGGATGATCAGCGAGGCACCTTTCGCCGGGCTGGAGGCGATTAACCTTCGGTCAACCGCCATTCGTCGCGCGCCGCCTGCTATCGATCTTCTTTCGCAAGGTAATCGCTGAACTTCTATCGTTATCTCTCCAACTGGTTCGATGCGCTGTCGCGGCCTCAGCGCTGGGGCGCACGCGACGAGCCATTGTGGGCCGAAGTATTCAGCCCGGAGCGGCTGGAGCAGCACGCCGAGAGTCTTGCAGAAGCACAGACCACCGGGGATCTGCGCCTGCCCTGGTTCGGTTTCGCCCGGCGCAGCGCCGACAACGCGCGGGTCCTGACCAGCGCCTACGAGGCCATCGGCAACGCGGTTGACCAGCAGAGTTCAATCACGCCGGCCGCCGAATGGCTGCTCAACAACTTCCACATCGTTGAAGAGCAGATCCGCGACATCCGCTCGTTGCTCCCGTCCGGCTTCTTCAACGAGTTGCCCGCGCTCGACAGCGGCCCACTGTTCGGGATGCCTCGCATCTACGGCATTGCATGGGCGTTCACCGCGCACACCGACAGCCACTTCGACTCGGCCCTGCTGCAACGATTCGTTGCCGCGTACCAGCGCGTGCAGCCGTTGACGCTGGCCGAGCTGTGGGCACTGCCGATCATGCTGCGCATCGTGATGATCGAGAATTTGCGGCGCCTCGCCGCTCGCATCGTCGAATCGATCGACGGCCGCGAACTGGCTGATCGCTTTGCCGACGAATTGCTCGGACTCGGCCCAAGCGGCGCATCGAACCAGCCCGGTTGGCCGTTTGACGAAAACCTGCCGCTGCCGCGCGCGTCCGCGGCGCAGCTCTATCAGCGACTGCGTTACTCCGATGTCGTGGCTGCTCCGGTGCTCGCAACACTTACGGAACGGCTGGCCAAGGAGGGGACTCACCCCGAGGAGGTCGTTCGGCTCGAGGTGGATCGGCAAACGGCGGCCGATCTTTCAGTACGCAACCTGATCACCAGCCTGCGGCTGATCTCGTCGTTCGAGTGGCAGAAGTTCGTCGAGGCGGTCAGTCTGGTGCACGACGCCTTGTGCGCGGCGCCCCACTTTGCCAGCATGGACTTCACGACCCGCGACCGCTATCGGCACGCGGTGGAGGAACTCGCGCGCAGGGCCCCGCTAAGCGAACTCGAGGTCGCGCGGGTGACCGTGGCGCGTGCCGCTCAGGCAAGCGCTGCAGAAGATGAGCGTCTGCATGACCCTGGCTACTACCTGATCGATGACGGGCGGGAGGAACTGGAGCGGGAGGTCGGATACCGGGTTCCACTCACAAGCAGGATCTTCCGGGCGGCTCTGCGGATAGCGTTGCCTCTGTACGTCGGCGCGATCTTGCTCCTGACTCTCGGCGCGGTTGCCGTCGCAATCGTGCCGAGTGCGGAAGCCGGCATCGCTGCCTCCTTCCTTGTCCTGCTCGTGGCGCTGGCAATCTTCCCGGCCTCCGATATCGCGGTCACGATCGTCAATCGGCTGGCTGCCGCAGTCGTGGCTCCCCGTCACCTGCCGCGCCTGGAACTCGCTGGCGGTATCCCCACATCGTTGCGCACGTTTGTCGTCGTGCCGATCCTGCTTGGCAGCGACGAGTCCATCGCGGAGCAGGTCCATCAGCTCGAAACGCGCCACCTGTCCAGCGGCCCCGGTGAGATCTACTTCGCGCTGCTCACGGACTGGCTCGACGCCGACAGTGAGCAGATGCCGGATGACCGCGCCCAGTACGACTACGCGGTGACGGCAATCCGGAAGCTCAACAGCCGGTACCGGAACGCGACGGACGGAACGTCGGCCGGTCACCCGCGCTTTTACCTTTTCCATCGACGTCGTCTGTGGAATCCGGCGCAGTCGCGTTGGATGGGGTGGGAGCGCAAGCGCGGGAAGCTGCAGGAGTTCAACCGCCTGCTGCGCGGTGCGAACGACACGTCGTTCTTCGTCGATGCGGATTTTGTGCCGCCGCCCGAGGGGGTGTGCTTTGTCCTGACGCTCGACGCCGACACGATCCTGCCGATCGGGGCGGTTGCTGAACTGGTCGGCACTCTCGCGCATCCGTTGAACAGGCCAAAGTTTGACGCGAGCAGCCGGGTCGTCAAGGGTTACGGCATCCTGCAACCGCGCATCACGCCTGCACTGCCGACGCGCATCGGCGGCACCCGTTTCCAGCAGCTCTTCTCAGGGCATGCCGGCGTCGATCCGTACACGTTCCAGGTGTCGGACATCAATCAGGACCTGTTTGGCGAGGGCACGTTTACCGGCAAGGGCTTGTACGACGTCGATGCTTTCGAAGCATCGCTCACGGGACGGACGCCGGAAAACGCAATCCTGAGTCATGACCTTTTCGAAGGAAGTTTCGCGCGCTGCGGATTTGTCAGCGATGTAGAACTGTTCGAGGAGTTTCCGTCGCATACCGGTGTGGCTGACATGCGCTCGCATCGCTGGATCCGCGGTGACTGGCAGCTGCTGCCCTGGATCTGCGGCCGGTACTGGCGCAGCGTTCCGGCGCTGGCGCGTTGGAAGATGATCGAGAACCTGCGCCGCTCGTTTTCGGCGCCGGCACTGTTCCTGATGCTCGTCGCCAGTTGGCTTGTTCCGTCCATGGTTCCCGGGCCTTGGATCGCTCTGGCACTCGTCGCGCTCCTTCTTCCGCAGGTGCTGCCGCTGCTTGAGCGCCTGGTGCCGCAACCGGACCTTGACCGCAGCCACTGGTTGCGAAGCCTGGCGGCGGACTTCATTGCCGCGGGAACGCGCGCCGGTGTGAACCTGGCGCTGCTCGCTCACCGCGCCTGGTTGACCGGCGACGCGGTCGTGCGCACCCTCGCTCGTCTGGCGAGGCACCGAAATCTGCTCGAGTGGAACACCAGCGCGCAGGTGCAGACAGCGGCTCGCCTGTCCGGCATGAGCTTCGTCAAGGGCATGCTTCCCGCCACCGTCATCGTCATCGCCGTCGGTGTAGCGGTGTTCAAGACCCAGCCCGACCGTCTCTGGGCTGCACTGCCGTTTCTTGCATTGTGGGTGCTGGCGCCGTTGATCGCACGGAGGATCAGCACGCCCCCGAAGAAGGGAGCGGCCGGATCGATCGAGTCCTGCCGATGTCGTCGCTCTGAGGTTGATCGCTCGCCGTACCTGGCTCTATTTCGCGACCTTCGTGACCAAGGAGAACCACTTCCTGCCGCCGGACAACTTCCAGGAGGAGCCCGTCACCGGTCATTGCTCATCGCAGCTCGCCGACCAACTTCGGGCTGTACCTGCTGTCAGTCATCGCCGCCCGCGATCTTGGCTGGATCAGCCTGCATGAGATGGCAAGCCGACTCGAGGCGACGCTGGATGGAATGGACGCCCTGCCGCGTCATCGTGGCCACTTTCTGAACTGGATCGACACGCTCACCCTGCGGCCGCTCGAGCCCAGGTATGTGTCGACCGTCGACAGCGGCAACCTGGCCGCAATGCTGCTGGTGCTCGTCGCAAGCCTGCAATGAGGCCGTCAACCGGCAGGTGCCAGAAGCCCGTGCGATGGCCGGGATTGGGGATGAAGTCGCACTGCTGCGTCGTTCGCTAGCTCACGTGGACGAACGTCGTGGCGCCGCCGGAGTGGGCTTCGACCAGCTGCATGAGGCATTGCTTCGGATCGAACGCCTGCTCGAGTCGCCAGCGCTCGCGCCGAATGACCGCGATCAGCGCCTGGCAGCTCTGGAGATCGCTGCATCCGATGTGCATGACATTGTCAAGACCCTGGCCAGCGAAGGTGATACGGGAGAGTTTCAGGAGGCGGTGCTGTGGTCCGAGGCCATGCTGTCGAACGTTCGCGGGCAGCTTCACGATCGGCTCGAACTTGCGCCCTGGCTCGAGGCTATCGAGAGTGAACGTTCGACAGGTGGGATCGATGACGGCGCCGTTCGAGCAGATGGCGACGCGGTCGGGCAGGAAGCGCGGGGCACGCTCGCACACTCACAGCACGCCGTCGAGGAACTCGCGGATCGGTTGCGAACGCTTTCGCGCCGGGCACACGCACTCTTCGACGAGATGGATTTCACCTTTCTCTACGACGAAACGCGCGATCTGTTTTCGATCGGCTACCTGGTCGAGGACGCCAGGCTCGATCTTGGCTGCTATGACCTGCTCGCGTCCGAAGCCAGGCTCACGAGCTTCACTGCGATCGCCAAGCGCGATGTCCCTGCTGACCACTGGTTCCGGCTCGGTCGCACGCTCGTGCCCGTCGACGGTGGCGCGGCACTGGTGTCATGGTCGGGATCGATGTTCGAGTACCTGATGCCATCGCTGCTGATGGATACGCCGCACGGCACACTGCTCGAGGCGACCGTGCGCCGGGTCATCGCCCGGCACATCAACTTCGGTCACGAACGCAACGTACCCTGGGGCATATCGGAGTCGGCCTACAACGCGCGCGATATCCACCTCACCTACCAGTACTCCAACTTCGGCGTCCCTGGCCTGGGCCTGAAGCGGGGTCTGGGCAAGGACACGGTCGTCGCTCCGTACGCGACCGCGCTTGCTGCCATGTACGACGCCAAGGCTGCCGTCTCGAACTTCGAACGGCTGACCGCAGTCGGTGCCCTGGGGCGCTACGGCTTTTATGAAGCGCTCGATTTCACCTCCAGCCGATTGCCGAAGTCGAAGGATGTCGCGATCGTGCGCGCGTACATGGCGCACCACCAGGGAATGACGCTGGTCGCCCTGGCTAACGTGATCCTCAATGGCGAGATGCGTCATCGCTTCCATCGCATACCGATGGTGCAGGCGACAGAGTTGTTGTTGCAGGAAACCGCCCAGCGTGACGTCACGCTCGCCTTGCCTCGTTCCGATCGAGCCACGCCCGCGGTCGCAAGTTCACTGGCGGGACCACTCGATCGGCGGGTCAATTCACCGCATTCCGTACCGCCGTCGACGCAGTTGCTTTCGAACGGACGCTACAGCGTGATGGTCACGGCAGCGGGGGCGGGCTACAGCCGCTGGCGGGATCTCGCCGTGACGCGCTGGCGCGAGGACGCCACTCGCGACAGCTGGGGCAGTCATCTCTACCTGCGCGATCGGACGAGCGGGTACCTGTGGTCGGCCGGCTATCAACCGGTATGCGCCGAACCGGTTCACTACGAGGCCGAGTTCTCCGAGGACCGCGTGCGCATCATGCGCGCCGACGCCGGGATCGAATCGTCGCTGGAGATCATGGTGGCGGCCGATGACGACGTCGAGATCCGGCGTCTGACCTTGAAGAACACCGGGTCGAGGCCACGCGAAATCGAAATCACCTCGTACACCGAGATCGTGCTCGCAACGCCAGCGTCCGACGAAGCCCACCCGGCCTTCTCCAATCTCTTCGTGCAGACCGAATACGTGCCTCAGGTCAACGGACTGCTCGCGACACGCCGACCGCGATCGGTCCACGATGAGTCCCTGTGGGCGGCTCACGTGGTCGCCTACGAGAGCAAGAACGAGGGCAGTTCGGGCATTGAGTTCGAGACCGACCGCGCCAAGTTCCTCGGTCGCGGTCGCAACGTCCAGGCACCCCTGGCGCTGTTGGAGGGGCGGCGCCTGTCGAACACCGTCGGAGCGGTACTTGATCCGATCGCCAGTCTGCGCATCCACGTGGCCATCGCCCCGGGGGCAACGGTGCACGCATCGTTTGCAACGATGGTCGCGAACAGCCGCGAAACGATCCTCAACCTCGCCGACAAGTACCACGATCCGGGCGCATTCGACCGCGCATCGAACCTGGCGTGGACCCACGCCCAGGTCAAGCTGCATTACCTCGGCATCACCGGAAGCGAGGCCCAGGTCTTCCAGCAACTGGCGAGCCGGATCCTCTATTCGAACCTGCTGCTGCGCGGCCCGCGTGAACTTCTGCAGGGCAATCGCCTGCCGGTGTCCGAGCTCTGGAAGTTCGGCATTTCGGGCGACCGTCCGATCCTGCTTGCGCGCATCGAGGACGGCGCTGACATCGGCGTGATCCGGCAGCTGCTGACCGCCCATGAGTATCTGCACGTGAAGCGGCTCGGGATCGACCTTGTCATCCTCAACGAACAGTCGACCTCGTACGCTGAGGGCCTGCAGCAGGATCTCGAGATGCGGGCTCACGAAAGCAATGCGCGCAAGGGCAGCGAAGACGCGGCAGGGCGCGGTGCCATTTATATCCTGCGGGCCGATCTTCTCAGCGAGGCCGAACGGGCGCTGTTGCTGACCGCCGCGCGTGTCGTCATCAGCTGCAACCAGGGCAACCTGTCGGCGCATCTGGCGATGCGCCAGCGCGATCAGGTGGCGCCGGCGCAGCAACGCTTGCGCGCTGACACCCGGCACGTCGGCCGTGCTGCACTCGCCCGCCCTGCAGTTTCCGAACGGCCTGGGTGGATTCACCGACAGCGGGCGTGAGTACGCCGTCGTCCTGAATCGAGGCCAGCGCACGCCGCTGCCATGGATCAATATCGTTGCCAACGACGGATTCGGCTTTCAGGCATCCGAGTCCGGCTGCGGGCTTCACCTGGGCCGGCAACAGTCGGGAGAACCAGCTGACGCCCTGGTCAAACGATCCGGTGTCGGATCCGACGGGTGAGGCGTTCTACCTGCTTGATCGCGACTCCGGCGTTCTGTGGACACCGACTGCACTGCCAATTCGTGTCGAGGAAGCCAGCTATATCGCCCGCTTCGGTCATGGCTACGTCAGCTTCCAGCATCGATCGAATGGTATCGAGAGTGAGCTGGTCCAGTTCGTCGCCTCCGAAGATCCGGTCAAGATATCGCGGCTGCGCCTCATCAATCGCGCGCACCACACACGCCGAATTTCAGTCACTGCCTACGTGGAGTGGGTGCTGGGATTCTCGCGCACGGTGAATGCACCGTTCGTCGTCACCGAAGTCGATACCCAGACGGGCGCCGTGTTCGCTCTAAACCCGTGGAATCGCGAGTTCGGCAGCCGGATCGCCTTTGTTGCGTGGGATTCCCCCGCCGCCGGCCTGACCTGCGATCGGCAGGAATTTCTCGGTCGCAATGGCCATCTCGATGCACCGGGCGCGCTCGCGGCGGGCGTCCCGCTCTCGGGGCGGTGCGGCGCGGGGTTCGATCCATGCGCAGCGCTGCAGCGTGATGTCACGCTCGAGCCCGAGTCCCAGATCGATCTGATCTTCGTGCTGGGCCAGGCCGCCAGCGCCGAGGCTGCGCGAGAGCTGATCGGGCGGTACCGGTCTGTGCCGGCTGCCGAGGCCGAACTGGTTCGTGTCAAGCAGCAGTGGCGCGAAGTCCTCGACCGCGTGCAGGTCGAGACGCCGGATCCGCAGATGAATGTCATTCTCAATCACTGGCTGCTGTACCAGACGATTGTCTGCCGCATCTACGCCCGCAGTGCGTTCTATCAGGCCGGTGGCGCGTATGGATTCCGCGACCAGCTGCAGGATGTCATGGCATTGACGATCGCGCGCCCGGATCTGACCCGCAGACAGATCGTCAGTGCCTCGGCGCATCAGTTTCGTGAAGGTGACGTCCAGCACTGGTGGCATCCTCCTTCCGGACGCGGCGTGCGAACGCATTTTTCCGATGATCGCGTCTGGCTGCCTTACTGCGTCAGCCACTATCTGACGGCCACCGGAGACACGAGCGTGCTGGACGAACTGGCCCCGTTCGTCGAGGGCGCTGTGCTGCCGCCCGAGCGCGAAGCGATGTACTTCGAACCTGCGATCTCGGACGACAAGGTCACGGTGTACGAGCATTGCGCCCGTGCGCTCGACATCAGCATGGAGGTCGGACAGCATGGCCTGCCATTGATGCATGGCGGAGACTGGAACGACGGCATGAACCGCGTCGGCGCCGAAGGTCGCGGCGAAAGCATCTGGCTGGCCTGGTTCCTGTGCGCGACGCTACGCGAGTTCGCACCGGTCGCCGTCCGGCGTGGTGACCTCGTGCACGCGCGCGCGTGGGCCGCACACGCAGACAGTCTGCAGGCCGCCGTGGAGCGCGAAGCGTGGGACGGCGCCTGGTATCGCCGCGCCTACTTTGACGACGGGTCTCCGCTGGGTGGCGCGGGCAACGCCGAATGCCGCATTGATTCACTGGCGCAAAGCTGGGCGCTGATCTCCGGTGCAGGTGAGCCTGCACGCGCGCGGCGGGCGATGGAATCCGTGGGCGAACATCTGGTCAAGCCGGGCGACAGCATGGTGCTGCTTTTCGCGCCGCCATTTGATCGCTCGCCTCAGGAGCCGGGGTACATCAAGGGCTATCTGCCGGGCGTGCGAGAAAACGGGGCGCAGTACACGCAGGCTGCCGTCTGGTGCGTGATCGCCCACGCGCTGCAGGGCGACGGCGAGCGCGCGGCCGAGCTCTTCGAGATGCTGAATCCGATCAATCACGGCTCCACCCGCGCCGGCATCCACCGCTACAAGGCGGAACCCTACGTCATCGCCGCCGACGTCTACAGCGAACCGCCGCATACCGGTCGAGGCGGCTGGAGCTGGTACAGCGGCGCCGCCGGGTGGATGTATCGCGCCGGCATCGAATTCATCCTTGGGTTCAAGCTGCGCGGCCGTGAGATCCTGATCGATCCCTGCATCCCGGAGCAGTGGCGCAGTTTCAAGATTCGCTACCGGGCGAAGAGTGCCACGTACGACTTCGTGATCGAGAACCCGCACGGCGTGGCGCGCGGCGTCCTGCGGGTGGAACTCGATGGCAAGGAACTTCCCGAACGGGCGGTTCCGATCCTGGACGACGACGGCGTTCACAGCGTGTGGGTGACGCTGGGACGCGTCGGTTAAGTCGTCAGTGCGCCTGACGTCGACGCCACCCGAGGTCGGTGCGACGTCCCTGCGCACCGGCTGTCGGTCCGCTCAGGTCGCCGCGTCTTCCAGTGACGGGACGTAAGTTCCCTCGCGCGCCGCGCCGTTCAGCCGGGCGCGGAGAAGGAGGGCTTTCTGGGTCGCTTGCACGTTGGCGGCTTGCCCTTTCCAGGCCTTCAATGCAGGGTCCTGTAGCGCCCGCCCATAAGAGAAGCTCAGTTGCCACGGCTGCTTGCCGAGCCGGTTCATTGCGTCCAGATTGGCCGTCGCCTGCGCCGGCGACTGGCCGCCAGACAGGAAGAAGAGGCCCGGCACGGCCGCCGGCACCGTGCGTCGCAGGGTCCGGAGTGTGATCGCAGCGACCTCAGCGGGCGTTGCCTGTTGCGCGTGGTCCTTGCCGGGCACCACCATGCTGGGCTTCAACAGCATGTGCTCAAGTGCCACTCGATTTTGATGCAACGCGTGGAACACTTCATGCAGAACTTCTTCGGTGACCTCGGCGCAGCGGTCGATGCTGTGGGCACCGTCCATCAGGACCTCAGGTTCAACGATCGGCACAACTCCCTGTTCCTGGCAGATCGCGGCGTAACGGGCGAGTGCCTCGGCATTGGCCTCGATCGCGAGTCGGCTCGGCAGTGTGTCGGAGATGTTGTAGACGGCGCGCCACTTGGCAAAGCGCGCGCCCTGCTGCTTGTATCCATCGAGGCGCTTCGCGAGACCGTCCAGACCCTGCGTGATCTCGTCACCGGGTGCGAGGGCCAGCGGGATCTTGCCGGCGTCGACCTTGATCCCGGGCACGATGCCCTGGCGTGCGATCAACTGCGGTAGCGGTGTACCGTCATCTGCCCGCTGGCCAAGCGTTTCCTCATAGAGGATGACGCCACTGATGAAGTCGCCGAGCCCAGGCGTTGCGAGCAGGATGAAGCGATAGGCGCGTCGATTCTCCTCGGTTGACTCGACGCCGATCGACTTGAAGCGCTTGGCAATCGTCGGGCTGCTTTCATCGGCCGCCAGTATTCCCTTGCCCTTCTGGACCAGCGCTCGCACGGTTGCCTCAAGTTCGGTGTCGGTGCCCATCGAGTGATCCTCCTTGCAGATTGGCCGATGCTGAAGGGGAGGATAGGCCCGCCAGTGGCGTTCGTCTTGACCCAGGGATCGAGGATCACTTTTGCGCGCTCGGCAGCGCGTCGGGCGCACCGGTTGCCGACGTATTGATGACAACAAGGTGATCGGGAGCGGGGGAGACGGGCTGCACCCGATTGGCTACCGCACTTAGGCCATCGATTTCGTCCGCTGCAGGTCTTCGACGGCTAAGCTGGGGCTGAGATTCCCCATGAGCCAGCAACAGCATCTCGCCATCCTCGTCGGTGGAGGTCCCGCCCCCGGGATCAATAGCGTCATCGCCTCGGCCACGATCCGCGCGATCCTGGAAGGCGTCGAAGTCATAGGAATCCGCGATGGCTTCGAGTGGATCATGAAAGGCGACACCTCCCACATCACGCCGCTCACGACCGAGGAAGTCTCGCGTATCCACTATCGCGGCGGCTCGCACATCGGCATCTCGCGCGCAAACCCCACGAAAGACCCGAAGCATCTCGAGAATGCAATCGAGTCCCTGCTGCGGCTCAACGTTTCCCGTCTGATCACGATCGGCGGCGATGACACCGCCTATTCGGCGATGAAGCTGGAGGAGACGGCAGCTGGCCGGCTGCAGATCGTCCATGTCCCCAAGACGATTGACAACGATCTCGACTTGCCGGCGTATGTCGACACGTTCGGCTTCCAGACCGCGCGTCACTACGGCGTGGAGATCGTCAAGAACCTGATGGTGGACGCAAAGACGACGTCGCGCTGGTACTTTGTCATTGCGATGGGGCGGACGGCTGGACATCTGGCCCTTGGCATCGGCAAGGCCGCCGGCGCGACGCTGACCCTGATCCGGGAAGAATTCCAGACACGGCAAATTCGCTTTGAGACGATCGTCGATACGCTCGTCTGCGCCATCATCAAGCGACTGTCGGAGGGACGGCGCGACGGGGTTGCCGTCATCGCAGAAGGGCTCGTCCTCGGCCTCGACCCGGAGGTTCTTGGAGGCGTTTCGAAGATCGAGCGCGACGCACACGGAAACATCCGGCTTGGCGAGATTGATATAGGCGATCTCCTGAAGACGGCTGTCCGGGCGCGTTTGAAGAAGCTCGGTGTCGACATGACGATCGCCTCGAAGGACATCGGCTACGAGCTGCGGTGTGCCGATCCGATCCCCTTCGACCTCGAGTACACGCGCGACCTGGGCTACTGCGCGACCAAGTACCTGCTCTCCGGCGGGAATGCCGCCATGATTTCAATGCAGGCGGGCAACTTCGTTCCCGTGCCGTTCCGCGACCTCATCGACCCGGTCACGGGCCGCGCGAGGATAAGAATGGTCGACGTTCGTTCCACGCGCTATGCAATTGCCCGCCGCTACATGATTCGGCTGCGGCGTGACGACTTCGAAGCGCCGCTCAAACTTGCGAGGATTGCAGCAACAGCCAGGATGTCGGTCGACGACTTCCGCAGTGAGTTCGAGTACTTGATCGACAGCGAGTTGCCGCCGATCGTCTTTAGTGTGGGAGTCTAGTGATCAAGCCCGGGACAATCGCTGATCGAGCCAGGGGCCGACAGCAGAAGTGACGGGAACTCGATGGCCAACGCTCGTGCGCGAGCGGGAGGCGCGTGATGCCTGAATACCTGCACCCCGGCGTCTACATCGAAGAGGTCGGCAGTGGGCCGCGGCCGATCGAAGGCGTCGGCACCAGCACGGCGGGCTTCCTCGGCGCCACCGAGCGCGGACCCTTGCGCCCCACGCTGGTCACCAGCTTCACAGAGTACGTACGGTGGTTCGGCGGCGACGCGGGCACGGGCCGGCACCTGCCCTACGCCGCTCGCGGCTTCTTCGAGAACGGCGGGCAACGGCTCTACGTATGCCGCGTCGTCAATGCAGGCGCGACGGTCGCCAGCGCGGCGTTCGGCCCGCACTTTCGTGTGCAGGCGATCGGACCGGGCCGCTGGGGACGCCAACTCTACGCCCGCATCACGGACAGTTCGGGCACGGTGCCAGGTCCGCACGGTTCGCGGCCGGTAGGGTTCCGGCTGCGCCTGGCCTACTACGCGTCGCCGCCGCCGGGTGATCCGCTCGACTGGCTCAACGGCATTGCGAATGCTCCGGTGCCGGACGGCGCCGAGGACTTCGACGACCTGGTGCTCGACCCGGCCGCGTCCAACCACTGGGGCAATCGTCTCGAAGACTCGACGCTTGCGCGGCTGGTGCGCAGCGCCGACGCAGCCGCCGGCGCCAGCCCCAGGCGTGGCTGTCGGCAGCTTCGACAGGGCGGGGCGAACGGCGGTGCGTTGCGTGTCGCCGACTTCGAGGGGCATGAGACGAAACAGCGGCACGAAGTGCAGGGCCTTCTGGCGCTTGCGAGCGACCGCTGTCGTGACGTTTCGCTGGTGTATGCCCCGGGTGTGCCGCCAGAGATCGCGCGCGGTGTCGTCTCACATTGTGAGGCGATGCGGTATCGATTCGCGCTCGTGGACGGACCGGGGTCGAGTTCCGCCGGCCTCGAGCCACGCGTCGCAATGGCTGATTCGAGCAATGCGGCCCTCTACACCCCGTGGCTCGTCGTCGCTGACCTTGCCGATGGGACGCAGACCCGGATCGCGCCACCGGGCGGGCACGTGGCGGGCGTGTATGTGCGGACGGATCTCGAGCGCGGCGTGCACACGGCGCCTGCCGACCAGGCGGTCCGCGGAGCATTGGCCCCGACCGCGCGAATTACCGGCGCAGAACAGGAGCTACTGAACCCGCGCGGTATCAACGTGCTGCGCGAGTTCCCCGGACGCGGGCTGCTCGTGTGGGGCGCGCGCACGCTGAGTTCGGACCCGCTGTGGAAGTACGTCAATGTGCGCCGGCTCTCTATCTTCATCGAGCGCAGCATCGACGAGGGTACCGACTGGGTCGTGTTCGAGCCCAACGAGGAGCCCTTGTGGACGCGTGTCGTCGGCTCGATCCGGAACTTTCCTGCATTCACTGTGGCGCGGCGGAGCACTGGCCGGCCGGACCGAGGACGAGGCATTCTTCGTCAGATGTGATCGAACAACGATGACGCAGGACGACATCCTGAACGGCCGCCTGATCTGCGAGATCGGAATCGCCGTTGTTCGCCCCGCGGAGTTCATCGTCCTGCGCTTCGGCAAGCGCACCGCCGAAGCCGACAAGGCGTGAGATGCACGCGTAACGGAAACAAGCTAGCCCCGCGGCAAACACTGGACAACTTCTCGCAGCGAGTCGCAAGATCGTCGCTTCCCGCGCACGCGAACACGCTCGCCCTCGACAAGCGAATTGCCCATGTTGCCAGAACCATCGATGCAATCGTGCGAGGACCGCATGACGTCGCCTGATGAACTGCTTACCGCCGGGGGGAGAACCATGGCTGCACGCCCTGCTTTGCGCCGCGGAGCAATCGTGTCGTGCCTGTTCGCGGCAATCGTCGTAACGGGATGCACCACGATTCCTGGCAGGGAGTTCGCGACCTACAAGGACTCCTTCGCCAAAGGCCGTTCCGCGGGAGAAACGGTCGTCCTGGATTACGGCGTGGCGGTCTCCCAGTTCGAGGAGATCAAGGCCAAGCGCGCGGCGGCAAAGCCCGAGCAGCGAAAGCGCGGGGCACCGTTCGATCCGGGCGCCGAAGCGAAGAAGTCCGCACCGGTGGACCACGTGCTGGTGCGGATGCAGGCGTGGGACGTCGTCGCGCGCTACAACGACCTGCTGACGGCGCTCGCCGAAGGCAAGTCGGCCGATGAGCTCGCCGCTGCAGTCGAAGGACTCTCCGCGAGCCTCAACAGTTTCCCACTGAAGGCGATCGCCGCCAGCGCGGCCGAAGTGTCGGGCTACCTGGCGCCGCTGAAGGCACTTGCGCTCGAAGCCGCGCGCGAGCATTCGCGCCGGCAGTTTGTCGAAGCCGTCGGCAAGGGCGCGCCGCTGATCAATGACAAGTTCATCGTCCTGCTGCGCGAGGACGCCGCCGACTTCTACCGGGTCCGGGCCGGGCTGAACGATCTCGAGATCGCCGCACTGGCGGAGTCGGCCAACGCGACCGGAGTGCGGCTGGCGGACCTTGCAGCGTCGTTCCAGGCCAGCCGCGAAGCGGATGCGGCGATGGCGTCATTCAATGCCGACGTCGAAAGGCTTCCGATGCTCGTCGGCGGCGTACGGCTCGTCGCGCCGGTGAAGTCGGTGCCGCGCGGTACCGCCACACTGTCGCCCGAGGCGAAGGCCCAGATCGCGAGTCTGGCGCAGGACGGCAAAACGCAGCTCGGCAAGGTTGCCGCCAAGGACGACGAACTGAACGCCTACCGCCAGGTGCTGATCGCGTACCTTGCGCTGCTCAACGAACTCGAGCGCAGCCTACGGAACCTGCAGATCGCCGCCGAGCAGGCGCAGCCGGCGATTCCGTCGGCGGCCGACCTCGAGCGCGCAGTGATCATGTTGCGCGAGGCCTACATGGCGTACCAGGACAAGGGAAGGGGCTGAGATGCTGACCAACGAACAGGCCGACGAGATTTATCAACAGGCGTTCGCCGCCTTGCACAGCGTCGTCATCGATCCGGCGGCGACCCCGGAGCAGAAAGATCTCGCACGCGAGAAGCGCGACGTGCTGACGCTGGAGTACATCGGCCATGCGATCGACAGTATCGAGGAGCGGACACGCAAGTTCCGCAAGTTCATCGGCGAGATGAACGCGGTCATCGCCGCGTTCGGGTCGAGCAGCACGATCGCCGGCATCCGCAGGCTGCAGGAAGTCGTCGACACCGCTGGCGGACTGATCGGCGCGGCCCTCGCGCCGCTCGCCCCGCCCGCACCGGCGAAGAGGGCGGCAAAGAGGACTGTGAAGAAGGTGGCCATGAAGACGGCCGCCAAAGCCGCGAAGAAACCGGCGAAGAAGGCTGCGAAGAAGGCTGCAAAGCGGGCGCCAAAGAAGGCGACCAAGAAGGCGACCAAGAAGGCGGCGAAGAAGCCGGCCAAGGCGGTTCGCCGTGCGCCTGCGGCGAAGAAGATCGTACGGGCCGCGAAGAAGTCGCCGGCCCGCGCGGCAAGGCGGCGCGTGCGATAACCGCTCCGTGCAGCCGGAGGGGCCTGTTCGGCTCCGCAAGCGACTGAAACCCTGAATGTAAATCCCGGAAGGAGAAATAGATGCGCGTCCGTGGCGTGAAGAAGAGTCAACCGGCCGGTCCCGCAACCGGCGCGCGTCGTGCACTTCGTGGCACGCGGGCTGCGGCGACCGCGGCGAAGGACGAGACCGGACTCAGCGGTTTCGCCGTCAGCGCGGCCGAGCCGCTGGGGCGCGAACTCGAGGAAGCCGCTGCGCCCGCCGGCGTCCGGCGCGCCCTGCGCGCGGGCCGTCGCCGTGCTCCGACCGCCGCCGCGCTGGGGCCTGAAGCAGCGGCGCTCGAACACCTGGACAAGGCGTTCGCCAACGATCGCCTGCCGAAACTGGTGAAGCCGGTGGCCGGCCGGATGCAGTCCGAGTTCAAGAGCGTCGGCGCCGAGGCGATTCCGCTCACCGGGACGACGGTGGTCAAGTTCCGCCAGTACTTCGACAAGATCCCGGTGTACGGATCGCTGGTGACGGTGGAACTCGACAAGCGAAACGCCTGCCTCGGGATCAACTCCTCACTGGGTACGCCGGCCGGCGTCTCCAACATCGCCGAGGTCTCGCCGGCGCAGGCCGTGGCCACGGTCGCCAAGGCTGCGGCAGTGACGGCGGCAGCCGTGACGCAGACACCGCGGCTGTACTTCTACTTCGATCAACACCAGCGCCGTTGGTGCCTCGCCTACATCCTCGAAAACGTTTCGTCGCGGCCCGCGCGCGGCGCGGCGCACGGTGATTCGCCGCTGAAGGACTACGTGGTCGATGCCAGGAGCGGCAAGCTGCTTGCCGAGTTGCCGCGCACAGCGACGATGGCGGCCGAAGTGCAGACGGTGCGCGACGCCAACCGTAAGCAGAGAAAGATCACGGTCGAAGTCGTCGCCGGCGGCCGGCGGCAGCTACGCGACCTTGCGCTGAACGTCACCACCTGCGACTTCGGCTTCAAGGACCCGACGATGCAGGACAGCCTGCTGCCCGGCAAGCTGTGCGAAAACCCGCCGGCGCCGTGGACACCCGAAGCGATCGGGGCGCACGCCAACGGCGCCGAAGTGGCGCGCTTCCTGCGCACCGTGGTCCTGCGCAACAACATCGACAACCGCGGTGGGGAGATGATCTCGAGCGTGAACTGCTGGGACCGCGCCGAGGGCACGAGTGCCGCCACGCCAGTGGAAGAACGCCTACTGGAACGGCTCGCAGATGGTCTACGGGCAGATCCTGTTTCCGGACAATTCGTTCTACTCGGTGGCCTCGATGCTCGACGTCGTCGGGCACGAGATGTTCCACGGCGTCACCGATAACACCTCACGGCTTGAGTACCGTACGCAGGCCGGGGCGCTCAACGAGTCGTACTCGGACATCTTCGGGACGATCATCGCCAACGCTAAGAGGTCGACTCGGCAAGTGGCTGTGGGAACATCGGCACCGGCTTCGACGGTCCCGGAACGATCCTGCGCGACATGGAGAACCCGACGACGCTGCGACCAGCCGAAGCACATGAACGACTTCCGGACCGCAACGCCGCCCTACACCTACGACCGCAACGACTACGGCTGGGTGCACGACAACAGCGGCATCCACAACTACGCCGCCTATCGACTGATGACGGCGAAGAGCGGCAGGCAAGTTCGTCTTCAACGCGGAAGGAGATCGCGGCGCTGTTCTACATCGCGCTGACGGTGCACCTGTCGCGCACGTCGCAGTTTGCCGACAGCCGGCGTGCGGTGCTGCAGGCTGCGCGGTCGCTGTTCCGCAACGACAGCGCGACCGTGCTCGGCCGCAAGATCAAGGCGATCGAGGACGGGTTCACCGCTGCAGGAATTGCCTGAAGCGCGGGACGGGCTAGGCCAGCCGTGCCAGCGCGCGCGCCATGCGCTGTATCCGGCGATCCTTTGCTTCCTTGCGGTTGGGCGAGAATTCCGGGTGCTCGATGGCACAGGCCAGCAGTTCGAAAAAGGCCTTGTCCAGCGCCTTGCGGCTGGCGGCGAGTTGCTGAGCGATCGGCTCGCAATCTTCGCCCGATTCGATCATCCGCTGAACCCCGCGCAACTGGCCTTCGACCCGCTTGAGCCGAAGGATCAGTTCGTTGCGGGCACTCGCAGCAGCTTCACTGAGCTGTGTTTCCATGGCGGCCTTACGTGTGGGCAAGTTGGGTCCCCGGGACGCCCAGCTTCTTCAGGATCCATCCGAGCGGGCAAGCGTTCGTGAAGCCGTATTGAAACAGATTGGCGCCGACGAAGGCAGTGAAGGCCAGCCACCACTGCGAAACAAACAGTGGGCTGGCCGGTGCGCCGAGCAGCACCGACAGAATGATGAAAGTCCCGGCAAAGACACGAATCCAGCGATCGATGGTCATGCAGGCCTCCTCAGGCAGGGGCGGTTGTGGTTGATAGTGCCGGCGCAACTCCAGCGTGTCGGCGGTAGTTGACGGCGTAATACAGCACCGGGATCAGCACCAGCGTCAGCGCGGTCGAGACAAAGATGCCGAACAGCAGCGAAATCGCCAGGCCGTTGAAGATCGGGTCGTCCAGGATGAAGAGCGCCCCGAGCATCGCCGCGACGGCGGTCAGGATGATCGGTTTGGCGCGGGTAGCGGCCGCCTCGATCGTGGCGTCCTGGAAGTCGACCCCCTCATCGAGGCGCTGGTGGATGAAGTCCACCAGCAGGATCGAGTTGCGCACGATGATGCCGGCCAGCGCGATCATGCCGATCATTGATGTGGCGGTGAACTGTGCGCCCAGCAGGGCATGACCCGGGCAGCACGCCGATGATCGTCAGCGGAATCGGCGCCATGATGACGAGCGGCGTCAGGTACGAACGGAACTGCGCCACCACCAGCAGGTAGATCAGCACCAGGCCGACGGCATACGCAATGCCCATGTCGCGGAAAGTCTCGTAGGTGACCTGCCACTCGCCGTCCCACTTGAGCGCAAAGGATGCGTAGTGATCGTCGGGCGGCGCGATCCAGCGCTCCACCAGCGGCAGCCCGCCCGGCGTGGCGATCCTGGCAATCGCCGCGCGCATCGAGAACATGCCGTAGAGCGGCGAGTCGGTCTTGCCCGCGCCGCCTGCGACATCGCCGGTCACGTAGACAACGGGCTGCAGGTCCTTGCGATAGAGCACGCGTTCGCGCGGCAGCGTCGTCGGACGCACCAGCTCGGACAGCGGAATCTCGTAGGGCAGGCCGGTGGCCTCATCGCGCACGGTGTCGGGGCCGCGCACCTTCATCTTGAGCAGCGCATCCAGCGAGCCCTTCGCGCTGTCGGCGAGGCCGATGCGCACCGGCACCGAGTACTTGCTGGCGCCATCGTGCAGCGGCGTGATGTCCTCGCTCGCCAGCGCAAGCCGGGCGATGCGTGCGATCTCCGCGGCCGGGATGCCGTACTGGGCGGCCTTGGCCGCATCGACGCGCAGGACGATGCGCTCGGCCGGGTCCAGCACCGTGTCGTCGATCGCCGTGATGTCGGGTGTGGCCTCGAACACGGCGCGCACCTGCTTGGCGAGCCTCATCTGCGCCTCGCTGTCGGGCCCGTAGATCTCGGCGACGATCGGTGACAGCACCGGCGGACCCGGCGGCACTTCGACGACCTTCACATCGCCGCCATGACGCCTGGCGATCGCATCCAGCGCGGGTCGTACCGCCTGTGCGATTTCGTGGCTCTTGCGCTTGCGCTCGTGCTTGTCGACCAGATTGACCTGCAGATCGCCGACCTCGCCGCCGGTGCGCAGGTAGTACTGCCGCACGAGTCCGTTGAAGTTGATCGGTGCCGACAGGCCCGCATAGGCCTGGTAGTCGGTGACCTCGGGCAGCCTTCGCCACCTCGACCGCCAGTTCGCGCAGCACGGCCGCGGTCGCTTCGACCGGGGTGCCGGTCGGCATGTCCAGACGACCTGGAACTCCGACTTGTTGTCGAACGGAAGCATCTTCAGCACGACGAGATTCAGCGGCACCAGCAGCACCGAAAGCGCGATGGCGCCGGCGATCCCGAGCCCCAGCCAGCGGCGCTGTCCACGGCCGGCGTCGCCGCGCAGGAACGGCCGCATCACGCGCTCGAAGAACGTCGACAGGCGCTGCCCGAGCTTGTCGCCGCTGCTTGGCGCACTGTGCGCCGCCGGCAGCAGCCGCAGCGCCATCCACGGCGTGATGACGAACGCGATCGCCAGCGACAGCAGCATCCCCATCGACGAGTTGATCGGGATCGGCGCCATGTACGGACCCATCAGGCCGGTGACGAAGGCCATCGGCAGCAGCGCTGCGATGACAGTGAAAGTCGCCAGGATCGTCGGCCCGCCGACTTCGTCGACAGCGCGCGGGATTATCTGCGCCAGCGGCAGGTGGTCGATCAGCGCTCGCCGATGGATGTTCTCGACCACGACGATCGCATCGTCGACCAGAATCCCGATCGAGAAGATCAGGGCGAACAGCGACACGCGGTTGAGCGTGAAGCCCCACGCCCAGGACGCGAAGAGCGTGCTGGCCAGTGTCAGCACCACGGCGCTGCCGACGATCAGCGCCTCGCGCCGGCCCAGCGCCGCCCATACCAGCGCCACGACCGAGAGCGTGGCGAAGATCAGCTTCTTGATCAGCTGGTTGGCCTTGTCGTTCGCCGTGGCGCCGTAGTTGCGCGTTTCCACCACGACCACGTCGGCGGGTATCAGCTGGCCGTTGAGCTGCCCGATGCGCGTCATCACCGCGTCGGCCACCGTTGAAGCGTTCTCGCCGGGCTTCTTCGACACCTGAATCGTGATTGCCGGCCACTCGGTCACCGGCGACCCCTCAGTGTTGTCCGGGCGCGTGCCGTGCCAGACATACTGGCTGGGAGTGTCGGGTCCGTTCGAGATGCGCGCGACATCCGCGAGCAGGATCGGTCGCCGTTCGCGGGTCGGGCCGGCCAGGCCCACCACGAGTTGCCCGACGTCGGAAGCGCTGCCCAGGAACTGTCCGGTTCGGACCTCCACGCTGCGATTGCCCGTCGTCAGCTGGCCGACCGGCAACGACGCGTTGGTCGCACGCAGGGCGCGCTCGATGTCCGTCACGGTGATGTGGTGTGCGTTCATCCGCTCCGGATCCAGCGTCACTCGCACGACCTGGCCTGGGCCGCCAAGCGTCGTGACCTCGCGGGTTCCTGCCACGCGCTTGAGTTCGATCTCGAGTTCGTGTGCGACATGCTGCAGGTCCGCGGCGCTGACGTCCGGCCGTTTCGAATGCAGGGTCAGCGTAACGATCGGCACGTCATCGATGCCCTTCGGCTTCACGACAGGTTCCATCACGCCGAGGTGCGCAGGCAGCCAGTCGCGGTTCGACATCAGCGTGTCGTACAGCTTCACGAGTGAATCGATGCGCGGCTGGCCGACCTTGTACTGCACGGTCAGGATTGCCATGCCCGGTTGAGTCACCGAGTAGATGTGCTCGATGCCGGTGATCTGCGACAGCACCTGCTCGGCCGGCACCGTGACCATGTTGTGGACGTCCTCGCTCGACGCACCCGGGAACGGGATGATCACGTTCGCCATCGTGACGTTGATCTGCGGTTCCTCTTCTTTCGGCGTCACCAGCACGGCGAAGAGCCCCAGCAGCAGGAGCAGGAGGGCAATCAGCGGCGTGAGCTGCGAATGCAGGAACGCACCGGCGGTGCGGCCAGAGATGCCGAGCTTGGGTTCCGATGCCGTCATCGCGGAAGCTCTTTCAGCGCGGCGCCAGGGGCGCCGGCAGCACCCGCTCGCCATCGCTCAGCCCGGCCAGGATCTCGATCAGGCCATCGCCCACGAGGGGCCCGACGCGGACCTGCCGCAGCTGGACCTGGCCGTCGGCCGCCACGACGTTCACCGCGGTCAGTTCGCCTCGGCGAATCAGCGCCGCCGACGGAATCACCAGCTTGCGGGCGCGTCCGATCGGAACCAGAATCTTGGCTGCGGCTCCGGGGGCAACGCTCGAGGGCTCGCTGGCGGGGAGGTCGGCGCGGATCTGCGTCGACAGCAGGCGGGGGTCGGCCGCCGGCAGCACGGTGACCTTGGTTGCGTCGACGGTACGGTTGAGCTGCGGAATTTCGATGCGGGCGCGGGTCACGTTCGCCGCCTTGGGCAACATGTACTGCGGCAGGTTGCCGACCGCCCGTAGGGCGGAGGGATCGTGCACGGCGACCACGCCCCGGCCGGGCGCGGCAACTTCGCCCGGTTCCATCAGGCGGCGGGTCACGACGCCGTCAATCGGTGAACGCAGTTCGGCATAGCTGCGCGAGGTATCAGCCTGTGTCTGCCCCGCGCGTGCGGCATCGGCGGCGGCCCGGGCGGCGTTGTAGTCCGACTCGGCCTTGTCGAGCGCGGCCTGGCTGACGAAGTTCTTGTCGAGCAGGCTCTTGGTGCGCTCCAGGTTCAGGCGTGCCTGAGCCAGCAGCGCATCCGCCTGCGCCACGTTGGCGCGGCCCGCGGCTACCTGGGCGTCGGTTTCTCGGGTGTCGATGCGCGCGATGACCTGGCCCTTTTTCACGGGATCACCGGCATCGACCAGGATCTGCAGGACTGTGCCCGACAGCTGCGCGGCAATAGTGGCCTGCCGGACCGCCTCGATGATTGCATCCGCGGCGTACACCTCCTCGACATCTCGCAGGCGGACCTCGACCGCCGTCGCGCCGGCCGCGGCTGTTGCCGCCTTAGTCTCGGCCGCGTTGACCGTGACCGCCGCGATGATCAGCCCGGCCCCGGCGAGAATGCGAAGGGCGCTGCGCGCAAGTTCTGTAGTTCCATTCATCGTGTGATGGGCGACCGGGTAGTGCTGCGCCCGGGCCGACAAGGCCCGGAATCGGAAGCATCGAAGTGTAGCCATTTTCTGCATACCCCTGGGGGTATATTGGCGCCGATTGACCTGCCGCAAGGCCCGGGAGCGGGGAGCGGGTACCGTAGTCAGAGGCGGTCTGGAGGGTATTCGGGCTGGGCCGACAGGCCGATGCGCCACGCGTAACGCCTGTGGCGCAGTATGGCTTGACATTTGTATATGCGTCATGGAACATATGCGTCCTTGCGCATATAGGCATGCACTTTGGAACCCGAGCTGGACCGCCTGTTTGAAACCGTGTCGGGCTATTTCGGCCTGCTGGCCGAGCCGACACGACTGAAGATCCTGAACACGATCTGCGACACCGAGCGCAGTGTCTCGGATATCGTCGAGCGGGTGGGATCGAGCCAGACCAACGTCTCGCGTCACCTCAACCTGATGTACGGACGCGGGGTGCTCAGAGCGCAGGCGCGACGGTGCCACGGTGTATTACTCGATCAGTGATCCAAACGTGGTCACTCTGTGCCGGACGGCCTGCGTGCATATCGCAGGACAACAAGAAGAACATCCGGTGACGAGCAGGACTTTGAAACGTTTCATGTCGGCAGCCAAGTAAGGCGCCGGAACACAGGAGAGACGATGAGTCGGGGAGGCAGTTCAGGGGCGAGTTCGCCCGGGCGCGTCGTTGCGGCGCCCGAGAACCACATTTCAGCGGAGATGATCCGCGACGCTCGTTCGCGACGCGGGTTCCTCAAGGGCGGGGCCGCCGTGGCGGGGGCGGTCGCGGCGGTCGCCAGTGGCCGCGCGTTGGCCCAGGCCGGCAGTGCAAAGCCCTTCGAGCCACCGAGCGTCGCGCCGTGGACGCGCTCGCTTGGCGCTCCGGTAGTTTCGCTTCCCTATGGCGTGCCCTCGGAGTTCGAGGCCAAGGTCATTCGGCGTCAGAGTCCGGGGCTGACGCCGCAGCCGCAATCATCCGTGAGCTTCACGCCGCTGCAGAACCTGTTCGGGATCATCACGCCGAGCGGCCTGCACTTCGAGCGGCACCACTCCGGCATGCCGACGATCGATCCGGCGCAGCACCGGCTGATGATCCACGGCATGGTGAAGCGGCCGGTCGTCCTGACGATGGACGACATCCTGCGCTTTCCGTCGGTCTCACGCATCCACTTCATCGAGTGCGGCGCCAACTCCGGCATGGAGTGGGCCAACGTTGCGGTGCCGACGGTGCAGTACACGCACGGCATGCTCGCCTGCAGCGAGTTCACCGGCGTGCTGCTGTCCACACTGCTCGATGAAGTCGGGTATCGACAAGAAGAATGCGAAGTTCGTGCTGGCCGAGGGCTCGGATGGGTCTGCGCTGACGCGCACGATCCCGCTGGAGTTCGCGCTGAACGACGTCATGGTGGTCTACGGCCAGAACGGCGAGATGCTGCGGCCGGAGAATGGCTATCCGTTGCGCCTGCTGGTGCCGGGCGTGCAAGGCGTGTCGAGCGTCAAGTGGCTGCGTCGACTCGAAGTCGGCGACCAGCCCTGGAACACGCGCGAAGAAGCCATCCACTACATCGACCTGATGCCGAACGGACTGCACCGTCAGTACTCCATGGTGCAGGAAGTGAAGTCCGTCATCACGACGCCTTCCGGTGGACAGATGCTGCAAGGCAAGGGCTACTACGAGATCAGCGGACTGGCGTGGAGCGGTCGCGGCAAGGTCCGACGGGTCGATGTCTCCACCGACGGTGGCAGGAACTGGGCAACGGCCCGACTGCAGGAGCCGGTGCTGACGAAGGCGCTGACGCGCTTCCGCTTCGACTGGAACTGGGATGGTGCACCGGCGTTGTTGCAGAGCCGGGCGGTCGATGAGAGCGGCCATGTCCAGCCGGCGTTGCCGCAACTGCGCGCCGTGCGCGGCACTGCGCTCGATCTATCACAACAACGGGATCCAGACGTGGCAGGTCAATCCGAACGGGGAGGTGTGGAATGTTCAGGTTGGCTAAGCCGATGAGAAGTCTGGTCCTCCTTGCGGGTGTCATCGCGTCGGCGGCCAGCGCGCAGACGGCGGCGACCGCGGAGGCTCCGCGCTATGGATTCGGGCGCCCGGCCACGGCGCAGGAGATCGCCGGGTGGGACATTGATGTCCGGCCTGACGGCCATGGCGTCAAGAAGGGCAAGGGCACAGTGTCCCAGGGCCAGGAAATCTATGACGCGCAGTGCGCGAGTTGCCACGGCACGTTCGGCGAGAGCAATCGTTACATGCCGCTCGCCGGCGGCGTCAAGAAGGAAGACCTGCAAAGCGGACGCGCCAGCGCGCTGACCAGGGCCGACGGGGTTCGTACTCTGGGTACCAAGCTCAATTCGGCGGCGACGCTATGGGACTACATCAACCGCGCGATGCCCTGGACCAATCCGCAGTCGCTGACCGTGGACCAGGTGTACGCGGTGACCGCCTTCGTGCTCAACCTCAACGAGATCGTGCCGGCGGATTTCGAGCTCAACGACGGCAACCTGACCAAGGTGCCGATGCCGAACCGTAGCGGCATGACGACGCAGCACGGGATGTCCAGCGTCAAGGGCAAGCCCGATGCGCAGGGATCGAGCTGCATGAAAGACTGCGTGAAGGAGGTCAAGGTCGTCTCGACGCTGCCGGAATTCGCGCGCAACCAGCACGGCAACCTGGCCGAGCAGAAGCGGCCGCTCGGCCCTTACCGCGGAATCGACACCACCCGGTACGAGCCGGGCAAGTCGGCGGTGGCGGCCACCGCAGCAACGCCAACGACGACAGCCGCCGCGGCCGCGGCGCCCGACGTGAAGAAACTCATCGCGAACAATGCCTGCACCGCCTGCCATGGCGTCGACAGCAAGATCGTCGGCCCGTCGTTCCGCGAAGTGGGCGGCAAGTACCAGAGCCGCAGCGATGCAGAGGCGTATCTGGTCAAGAAGATCAAGGAAGGCGGGCAGGGCAGCTGGGGTGCGGTGCCGATGCCGCCGCAGCCATCCCTCAAGGACGGCGATGCCAGGGCCATTGCGAGCTGGATTCTTGGCGGGGCCAAGTAAATACCCCAATCGCGCGTGAGTCCGTCCGGATTTGCGCTCAGTTACATTAACGCGTTAAACAACTGGAATCGCAGGAGGACATCGATGGATCGCAATCGCAGGGACTTCATTCGTGCCGGTGGCGTGCTCGGCCTCATGGTCGCAGCGGGCCTTCTGACCGCGGAGCAGGCGCAGGCCCAGCAGGCGGCGTGGAACAAGGCCGCCTTTGACACCAAATCGGTCGACGACACGGTCAAGGCGCTGGGCGGTGCAACATCCGCGCAGAGCGGCGATATCACGATAACGGCGCCCGACATCGCGGAAAACGGCGCGGTCGTGCCGGTCGGTGTGACCAGCAAGATCCCCAACACCCAGGCGATCTACATCCTGGTGGAGAAGAACCCGAATACGCTGGCGGCGGGATTCAGCATTCCGGCGGGGACCGACGCCAACATCGCGACCCGCATCAAGATGGGGCAGACGTCGAACGTGTACGCGGTCGTGAAGGCCGACAACAAGTTCTATTCCGCTGCCAAGGAAGTCAAGGTCACGCTCGGCGGCTGCGGCGGCTAGCGATTACGAGATCAACAGAAACCCAAGCTAGAGGAGAACTCCATGCCTGATCCGATGCGTATCCGCGCGACTGAATCTGCCGACGGCGTCGATGTGCGTGTACTGATGAGCCACGAGATGGAAGGCGGCCAGCGCCGCGATTCCGCCGGTGCCCTGGTGCCGGCGCACTTCATCCAGACCGTGGTGGTGTCCCATGCCGGCAAGCCGGTCCTGAATGCCGAGTGGGGCCCGGCCGTATCGAAGAACCCCTATCTGCAGTTCAAGTTCAAGGGGGCCAAGAAAGGCGACAAGATCACGGTGACATGGGTCGACAACAAGGGTGAAACCCGCACCGACGAAGCAACGATCAACTAGGAAATCGGGTTCGCACCTGCGAGCACCCGAGGAGACTCCCATGCAGCACCGCTGGTTCATTGCGTCCGCACTCGCCACCTCGATACTCCTCGCGGGTTGCGCTTCAACAGGCAATCCGAAGGCCGACGCGACGGCAAGTTCGAAGTCGCCTGTCAAGACCGTCTACCACCTGACCAATGGGCTCGACGAAGCGCAACGGGGCATGGGCAACATCCGCAATCACCTGGCGGCCGACCCGACGGCCAAGATCGTCGTCGTCACCAACGGCAATGGCATCGAGTTCCTGCTCGATGGCGCCAAGGACCGCAACGGCAATCCGTTCGATGCCACCGTGCAGGACCTGAAGTCGAAGGGCGTCGAATTCCGCGTCTGCAACAACACGCTGGTAACGAGAAAGATCGACAAGTCGAAGGTGATTCCGGAGGCGACGATCGTGCCATCCGGGGTTGCCGAAGCGGCCACGCTTCAGGCCCGCGAAGGCTATGTGTACCTCCGGCCCTGAGCCGGAGTCGGTACTGCAATAATCTGAAGCCCCCGCAGAGGGGCGGATCAGCAGCAACTTCAGCCAGGAGGCAGAAACACATGAAGAAGCAGACGTTGGCCACGATCGTGGCCGCGGTGGTCCTGGGCGGAGCGAGCGCCAGTGCGCTGGCCCAGGGCAGCGCCGCGGAGGGCATCGCGCGCTATCGCGAGATGCTGCAGGATGGCAATCCCGCCGAGCTCACGGTCGCACGTGGCGAGGAGATCTGGAAGGCCAAGCGCGGTCCGAAGAATGTGTCGCTCGAACAGTGCGACCTCGGCATCGGGCCGGGCGTCATCAAGGGCGCCTACGCGCAACTGCCGCGTTACTTCGCCGATGCCGACCTGGTGATGGACTTCGAATCCCGCGTCGTTTGGTGCATGGTCAACCTGCAGGGCATGGATCGCGCAGCGATCACCAAGAGCCCGTACTCCGGAGCCGGCCAGCGGCAGACGGACATTGAGGCGCTCGCCGCCTTCGGGGCGGAGATGTCGCGCGGCATGCCGGTCAACATCTCGCAGAGCCATCCCAAGGAGAGGGCGTCGTTCGATCGCGGCAAGCAGGCTTTTTATATGCGCGGTGGACCGTACGACTTTTCCTGCGCCACCTGCCACGGCGTGACGGGGCAGCGCATCCGCCTGCAGGACCTGCCGAACATTTCCAGCAACAAACCGGACGCCGACCGTGCGTTCACGACCTGGCCAGCCTACCGGGTGTCGCAGGGCGCGCTGCGCTCGATGCAGTGGCGCCTGTATGACTGTTTCCGGCAGCAACGCTGGCCCGAGCTGGTGTTCCTGTCACCGACTTCGATCGACCTGATCACTTTCCTTGGCGTCAACGCCAACGGCGCGAAGATGGACGCGCCGGCCATCAAGCGCTGAGGAGCCGACGATGAAGAAGGAAGTCATTTTCTCGCTCACCGGCCTCGCGGTTCTGGCGGGTTGCGCAACTTACGTGGCGCCGACCAAGGAAGAATCGGTCCAGACGGTCAAGTCCTCGTTCAAGGAGCGCGGCCCCGCCAAGCTCGACCGGCTGAACCAGACCGAGATCCAGGCGGTCTGTTCGGATGCCCAGTTCATCGGCAAGGAAGTGCCGAAGGCCCAGGCCGAGGCGCTGCAGAAGAAGGTCCTGGCGACGATCAAGTATCCGGCCGACGGCAAGTTCCTCGGCGACTTCAAGCAGGGCGAGCGCATTGCGCAGTCAGGCGTCGGCCTGCAGTGGAGTGACAACGAGAAGACGGTCAACGGCGGCAACTGCTATGCCTGCCACCAGATCAGCGAGGCCGAGGTCTCGTTCGGGAACATCGGCCCCTCGCTGAAAGGCTACGGCAAGCTGCGCGGCTACAACGACGCGGTCGTCAAGTACACGTGGGGCAAGATCTGGAACACGCACGCGTTCAACCTGTGCTCGCAGATGCCGCGCTACGGTGATGCCGGCATCCTGAGCGAAGCGCAGATCAAGGACGTGATGGCGCTGCTGCTGGACCCGAACTCGCCGGTCAACAAGTAGGTCTATCACGGCTGTTTCGCGCGGCCGCCCCGGCGGCCGCGCTCCCTCCCTGGTTCCCCCATGCAACGACGCGCCGTCCTGACCACGCTGGCCGCAGCCTTAGCGAGCGCCGTCGTCGGCGCGCGTGCGAATGAGCGGGCACCGATCCGCTGGAGCGACATCGCGCTGGTCGACGGCCGCACGCTGAAGGCCCGGGAGCTGAACGGCCGGCCCGTGGTCGTCGAGTTCTGGGCCAGCTGGTGCCCGTTCTGTGCCAAGCAGAACCCGTTCATCGAGAAGCTGCACCGCGAGGCCGGTGATGCGTTGCGCGTACTGACCTTCACGATCGACAAGACCGAGCAGGCGGCGCGCGATTACCTCGCAAAGCACGGCTACACGTTTCCGGCCGCGATGGCCGGCGCGCAGTCGGAGGCATGGTTCGGCAAGCGGCGTGGCCTGCCCGTCGTGCACGTGGTGGACGCGCGCGGCCGCATCGTGTTCACCGAGATCGGTGAGATGTTCGAAGAGGACGTGGCCGCACTGATGCGGTTCGCGCAGAAGACCCCATAAGTCGAGTCAAGCCTGGGAGGAAGTGAACACCATGTCGATGGACCGTCGTGAATTCCTGCAGGTGCTGGCCGTGGCGGCCGCCGCCGGCATGCCTGTTGCCTCGCGCGACGCCCTGGCGGCGACGCCCGCGAGCGCCAAGATGTACGAGCTGCCGCGCTTCGGCAATGTGCACCTGCTGCATTTCACCGACTGCCATGCGCAACTGCTGCCGATTTACTTTCGCGAGCCGAGCGTCAACCTCGGCATCGGCGAAGCGAAGGGCCAGCCGCCGCACCTCGTCGGCGAGCACCTGCTGAAGCATTTCAAGATTGCGCGCAATACGCCGGAGGCGCATGCCTTCACTTACCTCGACTTCATCGAGGCGGCCAAGACCTACGGCAAGATCGGCGGCTTTGCGCACCTGTCGACGCTGGTCAAGCGGCTGAAGGCCGGCCGGCCCGGCGCGCTGCTGCTCGACGGCGGCGATACCTGGCAGGGCTCCGCGACGTCGCTGTGGACGAACGCCCAGGACATGGTCGACGCCTGCAAGCTGCTGGGCGTAGACGTGATGACGGCTCACTGGGAGATGACCTACGGTCAGAAACGGGTGCAGGAGATCGTCGACAAGGACTTCAAGGGCAAGATCGATTTTGTTGCCCAGAACATCAAGACGACCGACTTCGGCGACCAGGTGTTTCCGCCCTACACGCTGAAGGAAATGAACGGTGTGAAGCTTGCCATCGTCGGGCAGGCCTTCCCGTACACGCCGATTGCCAATCCGCGCTACTTCGTTTCCGAATGGAGCTTCGGCATCCAGGAGGAGAACATGCAGAAGATGGTCGACGAGGTGCGCGGCAAGGGTGCGCAGGTCGTCGTCCTGCTTTCGCACAACGGCATGGATGTGGATCTCAAGATGGCTTCGCGCGTGCGCGGCATCGATGCCATCCTCGGCGGCCATACGCACGACGGCGTGCCGCAGCCGTCGATGATCAAGAACGCCGGCGGCACGACGCTCGTGACCAATGCCGGCAGCAACGGCAAGTTCCTGGCGGTGCTCGACTTCGACGTCAAGGGCGGCAAGCCGGTCGACTTCCGCTACAAGCTGCTGCCGGTGTTCTCCAATCTGTTGCCGGCGGACCCCGAGATGGCTGCCTACATCCAGAAAGTGCGGGCGCCGTACGAGGGCAAGCTCGGCGAGAAGCTCGCGACGACGGAGGGCCTGCTCTACCGGCGCGGCAATTTCAACGGCACCTTCGACCAGCTGATCCTGGACGCGATGCTGGCGGTGAAGGGCGCCGAGATCGGCTTCTCGCCCGGCTTCCGCTGGGGCACGAGCCTGCTGCCCGGCCAGTCGATCCTGATGGAACACCTGATGGACCAGACGGCCGTCACCTATCCGTACTCAACAGTCACCGACATGAGCGGCGAGACGATCAAGACGGTGCTGGAGGATGTGGCCGACAACCTGTTCAATCCCGACCCGTACCTGCAGCAGGGTGGCGACATGGTGCGTGTCGGTGGCCTGCAGTACACGATCGATCCGGCGGGAACGATGGGCGGCCGCATCAGCGACATGCGCCTGAACGGCAAGCCGATCGAGCCGGGCAAGACCTACAAGGTCGCGGGCTGGGCGCCGGTGGCCGAAGGCGCGAAAGGCGAGCCGATCTGGGACGTGGTCGCGACCTACCTGCGCAGCCAGAAGGTCGTCAAGCCGGTCAAGCTGAACACCCCGACGATCAAGGGCGTTGCCGGCAACCCCGGCATCGCCTGACGGGGCGCGTGTGCGCCGACGTGCCGCGCTCGTGGCCGCCTCGGCGCTGCTGCTCGCCCCGCTGGCGCAGGCCTCGGATGACGAGACCCTGCCTGCGGTCGACGACCTGCACGCTCTGGGTGCACAGAGCGCACGAGCGGGCATTCCGATCATCGTGCTGTTCAGCACCCCGGGCTGCCCGTACTGCCAGGAGGCGCGCCAGAATTACCTCAGGCCCCGACTCGTCGAGCAGCAGCGCCGCGCCCGGCCGGAGTATCTGCTGCGCGAGATCGATATCACGAGCCGTCGGCCGATCGGCACGATCGACGGCGGCCCGGTCACCGAAGCCCAGTTCGCGGAGCGCTACGGGATCCGGCTGGCGCCGGTCCTGATGGCTTTCGACTCGCGCTGGCGGCCGCTGGGCGACCCCCTGGTCGGTCTCGACCGCGCGGGCTTCTACGAGAGCTACGTGGAACGGCTGATCGGCGACGCCCGCAAGCCGAAAGCGGCCCGCTGACCGCGGCGTGGCGCCGCTCGTCGTGGTTCAGGGCGGTGCAGCCAGCCAGCGGACGGTTCCTGCGCTAACGTAGTGTCCTACGTGCTGCAAGGAGTCGATCATGCGCTGGATCGTCTGGGCCCTGGGTCTTGTCTGTTTGCCGACCGTGTCATTCGCGCAGCTCGCGGTGAAGGAGTCCACGACGCTGCCCGCCGTGTCCCAGTTCGTCATGGGGACGCGCCTCGGCTACATCACGTGCAGCGACAAGTACCGGACGTACCTCGAGAAGCTCGAGCTCTACTCCCTCGTCAACGAGGGCCAGCGCGAGCCGAAGGGCACGCCGCCCACGGACAACGACGTGGCCGACTGCGTCCACCAGACCGCGCTGCGCGGCAGTGGGCTGTACAAGGACGCGCTCAAGAGTGCGACGACGCCGAAGGCGAAGTCCGCGTTCGGCGACTACATGGTCGCGTGGGACGCTGCCCTGAAGGGCATCCGCAGGCCGCAGCGCGAAACGGTGCAGCAGTACCGGGTGCGGCAGAAGCAGGTGGAAGACAAGCTCAACGGCCTGCAGGCCCGGCTCGAAACCGCCGTGCCTGGCGAGTGACGCGTCAACGTCGGCCTCTCTTCGATGGCATGCGCCCGGGCGCGGCCGCCGATGCCGATGTAACCGAGGTGATCGATGAAGGTCAGAACCACGCTCCTGTCCACCCTGCTTGTGGCCGCCCTGCTGGGCGGCTGTTCCGCCATGCCGTCCGCGGCTGACGTGCCGCCCCTGGACGGCACCGCGTGGCGGCTCTCGTCCATGCCTGGACGCACCTGGTCTGGTGCTCCGGCTACGGCGAATTTTGAAGGCGGACGCGTGCAGGGCAGCGATGGCTGCAATCGCTACAGTGCCCCGTTTCCGGCGCAGGGCGCCACGTTCGAAGTGGGATCGCGCGGCGTGTCGACCATGATGGCCTGTCCTCCCGAGACGATGAAGCAGGCCGAGGCGTACATGGCCGCTCTTGGTGGCGCGAAGTCCTATCGAGTCGTCAATGGGCAACTGGAGCTGCTTGCAGCGAACGGCTCCGTGCTTGTCACGCTGGCGCCGCAGTCACGTTCACTGGCCGGCACCGCGTGGCAGGTGACGGGCATCAACAACGGCCGGCAAGCGTTGGTGAGCCTGCTGGGTACCACCACGGTCACGATGGCGTTCACGGCGGACGGCGGGGTTGCCGGCTACGCCGGCTGCAACCAGTACACGGCGCGAACGGAGGCCGATGGCGCGCGCTTCCGCTTCGTCGCCCCCGCAACGACGCGCAGGATGTGTCCCGGCGCCGGCGTGATGGAGCAGGAGCAGCAGTTCCTCAAGGCGCTGGAAGCGGTCACGACGATGCGTGTGGAAGGCGACCGTCTCGAGTTCCGGGACGGTACGGGCGCACTGCAGGTCACCGCGAAGCGAGAGGGTGCGTCCCGGACGTAGACGGTCGGTACAGATCGCGCGGGAACTCCATGAAGATGATGTCCTCGAGGCGCTGCCGCGCTTTGCGCGCCGGCTGACTCGTGACATCACGACTTCATCGGTAGTAGCGCCAGTCGAACACCATTCGTAGTCCGATGGACCAGACGTTCTGAAACTCCGGCAGCGGCACGGCCGGATTCACCATGGACGCGCCGTAGGGCACCTGCAGGCCGCCGAACACCTGGAATATGACCGACGAACTCTGGTTGTTGGAGAACGAGCGGAACGGGCGGTATTCGAAGATCGGCACGTCAATGTAGGTGGACTTGATATTGACGACCTCCGGCAGGCCATCGGCCCGGTAATAGGGGGCGAGGATCTGCGCCTTGCCTCCCAGTCCGTACAGCGCGACGCCAACCTCGCGGCCGAGCACGAACTGGAAGCGGCCGATCGACGTGGCCCAGCCCTGCTGCCATCCGAGCAGGCCGCCGTTGACGGCCGTGATGCCGAGCTGCGTGTAGCGTTCGGGATTGAAGAAATACATTGGCGACAGGAACAGCAGGTCGAACGGCACGAGGTAATAGGGCATGCGCACGCGGATCGACGGTCCCGATAGCGCCGGAATCGCGGCCGAGAGATTGCCGTCGATGCGCGACGCGAGGCCACCCGCCTCGTATTTGTTTGTGGAGGGCGTATCGGCGCGAAATCCGAGCTGTGCGTACACGAGGCCGTCGCCGGCGTCACCAAGTGCGCCTTCGAGCCCGACGCCAATGCGGAATGCGAGATCGAGTCCCGCCACGAGTCCCGGGTCGTTCTGGCCCGCGATGTAGCCGCCGCTGACGCCGCGAAGGTCGATCGATCCGGCGAGTCCCATGAAGACGCCGACCTCGCTGCGCGACCGTGGTTGCGCGCCGAGCCCCGGACCGAGCCCGGGCACCGGGGTCGGCAGCAGGACTTCACTGAGCGCCGTGCGATAGGGCGGAGGCCCTGCGCCGGGCGGCGGGGCCGCACGCGCGGGGAAAGTTTTGCTCCTGCAGACGTCGAAGGCCTCCGGCTCCAGGCTTGCCTGGGGTGTGTATGGGAGAACGTCGGCGCCACGTGGCCGGCCGGTCGCGGCATCGAGTACCTGTTCCAGGCTGATGCGCACGGCGGAGGCGGTCAGCTCCGCATCTTCCAGTCGCATGTGCGCATCGCCCATCAGCACGATCGTGCGATCGCGCCCGATCCACGTGAAGACTTCAAGGCCGTTCTGGTTATAGAAGTCGTGCGTGCCCTTGCGCTGCGAGACGTCACCCCAGCTGCCGGCGACATGCCCGGACGCGAACATGTCCTGCAGGAAGTGCACCGCAAAGGCCTCGTCGAACAGCATCGAGCGGATCAGCGCCTGTCGCTCCTTCTCCGGCAGATTCGGTTCGTGGGCGAGCCGGACCGCCTTCTGCAGTGCCTGAAGGTGAAACCAGGCGTAGACGCCGGCGGCGTTGAGTTCGGAGCCGGGCGCGTAGGCCAGCTGGGCATGCGCGAATGGATCCAGGTTCGTGTCCGGTCGCGGGAGCACGAAGTGGGCGAGATTGGAATCGGCACGCGTGGCGTACTGCGAATCGACGCGCTGAATGCGCGTATCTGCCGTGCGCAGTGCGTTGAGCCGGGCCGCGCGGCTGGTCTCGTCGGCCAGTCGCCGGCGCGCGACGTCGATCGCCGATGGCGCGCCCTGGGGCTGTTCGGACGGCGCGGTGACCGGGATGCGTGCCAGGTCGAGCTTCAGCTGGGCCGCGATGTCCGCGACCTGCAGGATCCAGTTCGACTGCACCGAAACGATCAGGTCCGCGCTCGAACACGAGTGATCGCCGGAAATCGCGGGCAACGCGGCCCAGTCGATGCATTCGGGTGTGAGTCCCTGCGCTGCGTCGGCCGCCTGCACGCACAGGCGCTGCTCGGCACCGGCTCGCGCCTGCAGCCAGAAGCGATCGAAGACCAACTTGCGCTCCGGGTCGAGGCGCTGGACCGCGATCAGCGTGATATCGCGATGCTCCGGGTAGATCCAGGCGGCGGCCGGTGCAGCCACGCTCGCCGCGACGATCAGCACGAGCGGACGCAGGACCGAAGCGAGGGCAGTAGGAAGAGCTGGCATGCTCGAAGTGCGGTTGCAATGGACGACGGAAGTAGCAGCGCGACCTGCCGAGCGAGCATGCGCGCAGCGCATTGGCCTCGTCAACCGCGTTCGCGCAAACATTGGCTACGCTTTGCCCCGCCGCTGTTGCGATGTGCAGGCGGCGGTCCGGAAGATGTCCGGCGCTTGCGCCTGGCCAATGGAAAACCGGCAGAATCCGCCCTTCGGAAGCGTGGCCGAGCGGTTTAAGGCACCGGTCTTGAAAACCGGCAACGGGGCAACCCGTTCGTGAGTTCGAATCTCACCGCTTCCGCCAGCACACTCCTCCCCGATGACAGCCCGCCTAGCCCTGCAGGGAGTGACCAAGCGCTATGGCGAGATCCTTGCCTGCGATGCGATCTCGCTGGAGGTGATGCCGGGCGAGATCGTCGCCGTCCTCGGCGAAAACGGTGCCGGCAAGAGCACGCTGATGAAGATCGTCTACGGCGTCGCGCGATCCGATGCCGGGCGCGTCCTTATCGACGGTCGCGAGGTCAGCATCGACAGTCCGGCGCAGGCCCGTGCGCTCGGCATCTCGATGGTGTTCCAGCACTTCGTGCTGTTCGAATCGCTGACTCTGGCCGAGAACGTTGCGCTGGGGCTGCCGCCGGAGCCGCTGGCCAAACTCTCCGAACGCATGCTGGAGCTGGCTCAGCGCTACGACCTCGATGTCGATCCTTCCAAGCGCGTGCACGATCTGTCGGTCGGCGAGAGGCAGCGCGTCGAGATCCTGCGCGCGCTGATGACGGCGCCGCGCCTGCTGATCCTTGATGAACCAACGTCGGTGCTGAAGCCGCAGGCGATCGAGCGGCTGTTCGGCACACTGGAGCGGCTCGCGGCGGACGGCGTCAGCGTGCTTTTCATCAGCCACAAGCTGGATGAGATCCGCCGCGTGACGCATCGCTGCGCGGTGCTGCGTGGCGGCCGTTTGGTCGCGACGGTCGATCCACGCTCGGAAACCGAAGCGAGCCTCGCGCGGCTGATGATAGGCGCGGACCCACCGGCTATCGCCGCCCACGACTCGGCCCCTGGCGACGTTGCGCTTGCCGTCAGTGGACTGGATACCACCCACGCGGCCGAGCGACAAAACTGGCTGCATGGCCTCGATCTCGAAGTGCGCCGTGGCGAGATCGCCGGCATTGCAGGCGTGTCGGGCAACGGCCAGGCCGCGCTGATGGCCGCGCTGTCCGGTGAATGGCTCGACGTAGGGGGCTCCATCCGCCTGTTCGGCGCCGAGGTGGTGCGAGTGCCAACGCTGCGCCGCCGTGCGCTCGGCTTGCGCTATATCCCGGAGGAACGCCTCGGGCACGGCGCGGTCACGGCGCTCTCGCTGCAGGACAACGTCGTTCTTACGCGCGATGCGTTGCGCGCAAACGGCTTCGTCCACACCAACGAGGCGCATCGCCTCGCGGCGATGCTGATCGATCGCTTCGCAGTCAAGACGACGGGGCCGGACGCGACGGCCGGGAGTCTTTCGGGCGGCAATCTGCAGAAGTTCATCGTCGGCCGCGAGATCGAAGCGCAGCCGCGCGTGCTGCTGGTCAACCAGCCGACGTGGGGCGTCGATGTCGGCGCGGCCGCGGCGATACGCAATGAACTCATCGCGCTGCGCAAGGGTGGGTGCGCGATCCTCGTCGTGTCCGAAGATCTCGACGAGTTGTTCGAACTCTGCGACCGGCTGTTCGTCATGTCCAAGGGGCGCCTGTCGCCCGGGGTGCGGCCGGGCGAGATCAGCGTGCAGGACATTGGCCGCTGGATGTCCGGACTCTGGCCGCAGCATGAGGTGCCTACGTGATGTTGCCGATTGCGCTGGTGCCGCGCACGGAGCCCGCTCGCACCATGCAGTGGGCCTCGCCGCTATTGGCGATCGTGTTGACGCTACTGGCGGGGGCGCTGCTCTTCGCGCTGATGGGCCAGGACACTGTGCAGGGCCTGAAAGTGTTCCTGTGGGATCCGCTGGCGACGCGGCGCGGCTGGTCCGAACTCGGCCTCAAGGCCACACCGCTGATCCTCTGCGCGGTCGGACTGGCCGTCTGCTTCCGCGCGAACGTGTGGAACATCGGCGCGGAAGGGCAACTGATCGCCGGCGCGATCGCAGGTGGCGGCATCGCGCTGCTGGCCACGCGAGACAGCACGCGCCTGTTCGTGCCGGCAATCCTCGTCGCCGCTGCGCTTGGCGGCGCTGCGTGGGCAGCCATCACCGCGTGGCTGCGCGACCGCTACAACGCCAACGAGATCCTCGTCAGCCTGATGCTGGTCTACGTCGCGCAGCTGCTGCTCGCATGGTTGGTGCAGGGCGTGTGGAAGGATCCGGAAGGTTTCGGCTTCCCGCAGTCGAAGCTCTTCGAATCGGCAGCGCGCATGCCGATCGTGCTGGCGGGCACACGTCTGAACATCGGCCTCGTACTGGCGCTAGCGGCGGCCGCGGCACTGTGGCTGATGCTCGGGCGCATGGTGATCGGCTTCCAGCTGAAGGTGGCCGGGCTGGCGCCGCTCGCAGCGCGCTACGCCGGATTCTCGGAGCGACGCCTGCTGTGGTTTGCATTGCTGCTGAGCGGTGCGCTGGCCGGCGTCGCGGGCGGTATCGAAGCCACCGGCCCGATCGGTCAGCTGACGCCGACGATCTCGCCGGGCTACGGCTTTGCCGCGATCATCGTTGCCTTCGTCGGACGCCTGCATCCGGTCGGCATCGTCTTTGCGTCGTTCGTGATGGCGCTCTTCTACATCGGTGGCGAACTGGCCCAGTCGCGTCTCGGACTGCCATCGGCGCTGACGGGCGTGTACCAGGGACTGCTGCTGTTCTTCCTGCTCGCCTGCGACACGCTGATCCTGTATCGCCCGGTGTGGCGCAAGCCCGCGGTGATAGACGCATGAACGAGTTCGCGGCACTCATCTCCGCCACGCTCGCCGCAGGCACGCCGCTGCTGCTGGCGGCGATCGGCATCGTAGTCAGCGAGAAGAGCGGCGTCGTCAATCTCGGCATCGAAGGGATCATGCTGGTCGCCGCCGTGGCGGGCTTCGGTGCCGCGCATGCCACGGGCGTAGCGGAGTTCGGGTTCATTGCGGGCGCCGCGGCGGGTGCCGCGCTGGCGCTGCTGTTCGCTGCGCTGACGGTCGGATTGCTGACCAACCAGTACGCGACCGGACTCGCGCTGGCCCTGTTCGGTGCGGGCCTGTCGGCCTTTCTCGGGCAATCGCTGCAGGGTGAAGGTCTGCCGGCACGCGGCGCGGACGGTGTTCCGGGCTTGCGAGATATTCCGTTGCTGGGACCCGCGCTCTTTGCGCAGCACTGGCTGGTCTATGCGTCGCTCGTGATCCTGGCCGCGGTGGCCTGGTTCCTTTACCGCACGCGCGCCGGCCTGGTGCTGCGCGCGGTGGGCGAGTCGCCGGAGGCGGCCCACGCATTGGGTATACCGGTGCGACGCATCCGCACGCTGGCACTTGCGTTCGGGGGCGCGTGCGCCGGGCTGGCGGGCGCGTTTCTGTCCATCATTTACACCCCGCTCTGGTCCGAGGGCATGGTGGCCGGGCGCGGCTGGATCGCATTGGCACTGGTCGTGTTCGCCACCTGGCGACCGGAGCGTGTGCTGTTCGGCGCGTACCTCTTCGGCGGCGTGACGATGCTGCAGTTCCACCTGCAGGGCAAGGGTGTCGAGGTGCCGAGCCAGTGGCTGGCGATGACGCCGTATCTCGCGACAATCGTCGTGCTCGCGCTGATTTCCCGCAATCCACGCTGGATCCGGCTCAACATGCCGGCGTCGCTCGGAAGGACGTTCAGTCCGAACGGCTGACCAATGCGGCAACTGGGTTGCGCCTGTGCTTCTCGTCCTTAAGGCCTGCTGCATGCCGCGGCTTCCGGTGTGGCGGATTCAGGGAAATCAACTCGCGAAGAGGAAAATCATGTCAAGGGAAATTGCGCCACCGAGATCGCCCGCAACGCAGGCCTCGCGCCGAGCCTTCATCAAGCTGGCCGCTGTCGGCGTACTTGCGCTGCCGCTGACGCAGCTGGCAGGCTGCGCCAGCACGTCCATGGCCGCGGATCCGCTGCCGTCGTGGCACGACACCGCGGCGAAGAAATCCATCGTCGCGTTCGTCCAGCGCACGACGACGGCCGGCTCGCCGGATTTCGTGCCGGTGCCCGAGCGCATCGCCGTGTTCGACAACGATGGAACGCTGTGGGCCGAGCAGCCGATGTACGTGCAGGTGTTCTTCATGATCGACCGCGTCAAGGCGCTGGCGCCGCAGCATCCCGAGTGGAAGTCGAAGGAACCGTTCGCGTCGCTGCTCAAGGGCGATATGAAAGCTGTGGCCGCGGCCGGGGAAAAGGGCCTGCTCGAAATGATGGCCGCCACCCACACCGGCATGACTACCGAGGAATTCAACAAGACCGTCAGCGACTGGATCGCCACCGCACGGCATCCGACCACCGGCAAGCTCTACACCGAGATGGTCTATCAGCCGATGCTGGAGCTGCTCGCCTACCTGCGCACCAACGGCTTCAAGACCTTCATCGTTTCCGGCGGCGGCATCGAATTCATGCGGCCGTGGACCGAGCGTGTCTATGGAATTCCGCCTGAGCAGGTAGTCGGCAGCAGCGTCAAGCTCAAGTTCGAGATGCGCGATGGCAGGCCCGTGCTGTTGAAGCTGCCCGAAATCGACCTGAACGACGACAAGGACGGCAAGCCGATCGGCATTCAGAGTCACATCGGCCGCCGCCCGATCGCCGCGTTCGGCAATTCCGACGGCGACCTGCAAATGCTGCAGTGGACAGTAGCGGGTGGCGGAGCACGCTTCGCGCTGATCGTTCATCACGACGACGCCAGGCGCGAGTGGGCCTACGACCGCACCTCGCACATCGGCCGGCTCGACAAGGCGTGGGACGAAGCGAAGGCCAGGGGCTGGACCGTCGTCAGCATGAAAGAGGACTGGAAGGCCATCTTCCCGAAGTGACGCCGGGAGTCGCGCTGCAAGTCGTGCGCTGGCGTGCCCCGACCTGAACAGGCTGCTCGGCCTGGGCGGGCGCGCGCGGAGCTGAAGCGAAGCAATGGCGACAGTGCCTTGTCGGGCTCAGGAAATTCGCGCCCGAGTCGGACGACTGAGAGCTGCGAGCGACTCCTGCAACCGCGTGTGCATGGCCGTGAGCCGCGCGTAGTCGCGTTCCGCGCGCGCGCCCTTTGCGCGTACCAGCGGCACCAGTGCCGCGCGTTCGGCCGCGGTCCAGCTTTCCATCGGCAGCGCCGCGAGCAGAGGTGCCAGCGCCACCCAGGCGGCACGCTCGTCCCTTGTGAACCCTTGAAAAGACTCGAGTCCGCAGCGGTGCATCACCGTGGCACTGGAACGCTCTACCGCCGCCGCGCGGTCCGATGGTGCCCACTCAGCAAGGGTGGCGCCGACCCGCAAGCCGATACGCGCAGGCAGCAGCAGCGGCGCCGGTAGCGCCGCGTCTAGATCGAACAGCACGTGGTGCGCGGCCAGCCGGCGCAATGTTTCCGGCGTCGAGCGGTGAGCCGAGCGCTTGCGCTGCCGTTGCATCTCGGCGGCCGCCAGCTGCAAGGCGACGCGTGCACGCGGCCGAAAGCCGAGCTTGTAATAGAACCACCAGGCGCCCGATTCGATGCCCTCGTCATTGTCCTGGCCGAGCTGGTAAGGCTCGACTGAGAAGGACGTGACGCCGCTGAAAGCACGCAGCGTCGCAAGTAGGCGCGCGAACGCGTGGGCCGATTCGCCACCGCGAAAGGTCTCGAAGGTGTTGAATGAGACAGCCGCGGACCGGCCCAGCAGGTCGGCCTGGTGATAACCGACCGGCACGCCGTTCTGCAGCGTCAGCCCGCCGTAGATCGCAGGGAGCGCCGCGCGGCGCGACGGCACCATCCCGATCAGTGCGAAGGCAAGGCCAGCACCGTTGTCACACAGCCAGACGTCGGCCTCATTGCCGTGGGCGAAGGCGTCGAGGTCCCGGCTGCGCGTGATCATCGACTCGCGCGCAAGCGTGACGAGCGCTTGGCCATCGGACCGAGAGACCCGGCGTACGGCGCGCGGTGGGCGCAACAGTTCAGCGCGCAGGTCCGGACGCGCATGGCGCAACGGCCGGGTCTGCCACGCGCGCGGTGCGCTGCCAAACACGGCAGTCGTACACGCAGGCGTCGTCGGGCCGGGCAGCAGTTCGCAGCTCGGGTTGATGAGGTCATAGAGAGTTTCGCGGGTGACATCGTCGCCGGGCATCGCGGCGACGCGCTCCACCAGGAAAGTCGCATCGGGGCACGCTCCGCGCAGCGCATCCAGCGCCCGATATCCCGGCAGGTGGGCTTCGCGCAGCGCATGGCTCTCGATCGGCGTCATCAGCCCGGGCAAGGCCTTGGCGATCGACTCCTCGGCGACAGTATCGGTGCGGTCGAGCCGCAAGGCGTCGGGCCACCGGTGGGCGATCCAGCGCGCCGTAGGGTAGAAGAAAGGAAACCAGATCAGCGTTCCGGCAATGCCGGAGTGCTCCAGCGCGTCCCTGTGCGCGCACAGGTCGCGGCGTCGCGCGAAACTCTCCAGCATGCGTTCGACCCGATGGAGCACGTCCGCATCGTCCGGATAGGCCCGTATGAAGCACAGCACTTCGTGCAGGCGCCTGACCTGCTCTGCAGTGGCGAGGCGGCTGCGTGCGAGTGTGCGGAGGGCGGCGACCTTGCGGGTTGCCATGTCCGGTGTGAATTCGTCACGGCATCGTTCGAGAATGGTCAGCGCGCGCGAGGACATGAGGGGGTTCAAGCGTGGTTCGGTATGTGCACGAGTTTGGCACGGTGTCGGGAGCAAGGCTGCGACTCTGGATCAGCAGTGACGACAGTCGGCATGCGTAGAATTCTTCGTTTCGCCTGACCCGAGCGAACCCGTCCCGGAAAGAAACTCGATGAATCGCACTGTCTCGCTGCTGTCCGCCGTTGCTGTGTCTGCCTTCATCGCAGCCTGTGGCAAGCCTGAACCTACGGCGCCCAAGGCCGAGCCGGCGCAGCCCGCCAGGAGTGCGGATGCGCCGAAGACGGAGCCGCTGAAGGTCGGATTCGTCTACGTCAGTCCGGTGGGCGATGCGGGCTGGACCTCGCAGCACAACGCCGGCCGTCTCGCGATGGAGAAGGCGCTGGGCGACAAGGTCAAGACGAGCTTCGTCGAGAAGGTGCCGGAGGGCGCCGACGCCGAGCGCGTCATCCGCGACCTCGCGCAGCAGGGCAACACCTTGATATTCGCGACTTCGTTCGGCTTCATGAATCCGACGATCAAGGTGGCCGAGGAGTTTCCGAACACGAAGTTCGAGCACGCGACCGGTTACAAGACGGCCGCGAACGTCAACACCTACAACGCGCGTTTCTTCGAGGGGCGCTACCTGGCGGGCATGGTGGCGGGCCGCATGAGCAAGACCGGAACGCTTGGTTACGTCGCGGCATTTCCGATCCCCGAGGTCCTACAGGGCATCAACGCCTTCGCACTCGGTGCGCGCGCGGTCAATCCAAAGGCGCAGGTGCGGGTCGTCTGGGTCAACAGCTGGTACGACCCCGGCAAGGAACGCGACGCCGCCAACACGCTGATGGGGCAGGGCGCCGACGTCGTCACGCACCACACGGATTCGACCGCGACCGTCGCGGTGGCGGAGGAGAAGGGCAAGATGGCGATCGCCTATCACTCCGACATGCGCAAGTTCGGCCCCACTGCGCAGCTCGCGGCCGTGACGCACCACTGGGGTGACTACTACGCCGCGCGTGCCCGGGCGGTCATGGACGGCACGTGGAAGGTCGCGCCAGTGTGGGGCGGCATCAGGGAGGGCTTCATCAAGCTCGAAGGTCTCTCCGAGAAGCTGCCGAAGGAACTGGTCGACGAAGTGAAGAAGCGCGAGGACGAGATCCGCGCCGGCACCTTTCATCCATTTACCGGCCCGATCAAGACCAATGACGGCAAGGACGTCATCGTCAGCGGCGCGCTGACTGACGAGCAGCTGGGCAAGATGGACTACTACGTCGCCGGCGTCGCCGGCAAGGTGCCGGCGGGCGGCAAGTGATCCGGCCGCAGCGGAGCTCGTAAGGCGTCCGAACCGGTGAGCGCAATGACAACGATGCGTGAGCTTCTTGTCAGCAAGCGGGATCTGCGGGTTGTCCGCATCCACGAGGCGCAACCGACGCCACTTGCCTTCGGCAATGCGCGGCTCAAGCTCGATCTCTTCGGGCTCACGTCCAACAACATCACGTATGCCGCGATGGGCGAGGGAAGCCTTGGCTACTGGGACTTCTTCCCCGGCACCGATGACTGGGGTCGGCCGCCTTGCTGGGGCTTCGGCACCGTCGTGCAATCCAGCGCCGACGGTGTTGAGGTGGGAGCGCGATACTACGGCTACTTCCCGATTGCCGATGTACTCGATGTGACTCCGCAGAGAGCCGGGCCGCGCGGGTTTGTCGATGGGTCGCCGACATCGCAGTTCCAAGGCTACCGTCTACAACCAGTATCTGAACGCAGCGACGGATCCTGCCTATGACGCTTCATTCGAGGCGGAACAGGTGCTGTTCCGGCCGCTGTACGCGACGGGATGGTGGGCCGCCGATTGCGTGATGGCCGGTGCACCCCGAGCAGTGATCGTGTCGAGCGCGTCGTCGAAAACGGCGCTGTCCATGGTGCATCAATTGCGCCGCACGGGCGAAGCCGAACTCGTTGCGCTCACCTCGGCACGCAACGAAGCCTACGTCCGGGAAACGGGACTCTATGACAGGACACTCGCTTACGAGGCCGTCGACTCGCTAACGGCGACACCCAGGACCACGTACGTCGATTTTCTCGGCAGGGATGAGGTCATCGCTGCCGTACATCGCGCCCTCGGCGTCAATCTCGTCCGCAGCATTCTGATCGGCGCCACGGATTGGGATGACAAGCCCGGTGGCATTCAGGCGCCGCGGCGGGAGCTCGCCGGACCGATGCCGGAGTTCTTCTTCGTGCCCACGTATGCGGCAGATCGCCTCAAGGTTCAGCCAGAGCTCGGCAAGGCCATGATGCATGACATGCGGGCCTTTTATCCGGCGTCGCGCAAGTTCGTCACTTCATGCCGCGCCAGTGGCGCCGAGGCGGTTCTCGACGGCTGGCAGCGGATGGCGGCGGGTGATGTCTCTCCACGTGACGGATTGGTGTTGTCGCTATCGATGAACGACACGGCGTGATTTTCGTCCAGCGATGACAACGTCCCTGCGCGGCTGGCGATAGTCTCGCGGCTGTCCGACGTAGCTCCCAACATTCGACCGCAACGAGTGAACAGAGTGAGTGAAGAGTTGACCGGGTCGATGGCGCACAACCTGCTGGCGGCGGACACCGCGCGCATGGCGAGAATGGTGGAGAGGAATTGGGATTGGAACAGGGGTCATGTCTCGCGGCGCTTACAGCCGCGCCCGGCCAGGAGTCGCCGTCGCCAGCAGGCCTTTCGAGTCTGCAAGTGGGGACATAAATCGCGCTACGGACTTGAGGGTCGCCTGACAGGCTGAGCGCATGAAGCACTTCATCTTTAACTTGTCCGAGGGAAACCGGGATCAGGCCGCTTCATTCCTCCGCGCGGCGAGGTGGGGGCTTGGACGCGACGAGCGACATTGCACCGCGCTTGCTCCCGGCGACCTCGTCCTGATTCATGTCGCCAAACCCCGGTGCGAGTTCATCGGCCGCGCCGAACTTGCGACCGCTTTCCGCGACTGGAGCCCTTTGGAGTCTGGGGCGTGCCCTGACGGCCGTTCCAGCGGCGTGTCATTGGCCGATGTGGAGGAATGGCCCCGTGCCGTGCCGCTGGATGTCGTCGTGCACCGGGTCGATCCGACAGCGTCCAACCCGTACGTTCAGCAGAACGCGGCGGGCTTCCGATCGAGCATCGTTCTGATCACTGCCGAGGAATACGCCACCGTGGTGGCTCTCAGCCACGAAGCCCGGGAGGCATAGTCGAGTGACGGCCACTTGCAGGCGTCAAATCGTTCGGGCTGACTTGCCTCGGAGCAGACGATTCAGAGGGTCGCGATAGACTACTTTGCAGGGAGACCCTTGCGAAGGGCGACCCAATGATCCCGAGGACCCACAAATGGCAAAGCTCAAGCTGACCTATTTCGACTTCGACGGCGGACGCGGCGAGCCTGCGCGTCTTGCGCTTCACATCGGCGGCATCGCGTTCGAAGATCACCGCATCGCGGGCAAGGATTGGCCCGCTTTCCGCGACAAGACTCCGTTCCTTGCGATTCCCACACTGGAAGTGGACGGCCAGGTGGTTTCGCAGTCCAACAGCATCAATCGCTACGTCGGCAAGCTGGCCGGCCTGTATCCAAAGGACGACCTGCAGGCATTCCTGTGCGACGAGGCGATGGAGGCGGCTGAGGACATCAGCACCAGGATCGCGCAGACCATCGGCTTGCCCGAGGACGCCAAGAAAAAGGCGCGCGAGGAGCTTGCGGCGGGTCATATCGCGCGCTACCTGGAGCAGTTCCAGGCGAGACTGAAAGCAGCCGGTGGAGAGTATTTCGCCGACCGGCGCCTTACGGTGGCGGATCTGAAAGTCGTCATGCTGATTCGCTGGCTGCGGTCCGGTGTGCTGGACTACATTCCGAAAGACCTCGTGGACACCGTCGCGCCGCAGCTGGTGAAACACCTCGAGCGCGTGAACAGCCATCCGAAGGTCGCGGAGTACTACCAGCGCCGCAAGGCGGCCTGATCGCGTTTCGGCAAACGTCAGTCCGTATTTCAAAGAACTGCTGACTCGCCTTGAACGGCAGCTCCGACCGAAGTGCAATTAGGGAGGGGGTCGAATGACGCCTGCTCTCGGCCGCGTTGAATACTTCCGCTTCCCGCGAAGCGCGATGTCCGCAAGGGGCGGCACTTCACCCGCGGCTCGAAAGACTCAACCTGGCCAACTGCTGCGATCGCGTTGCGCCGCACGATCCACTCGATAGCAGACGTTATTTCAACCGGTCCAGTGAACTTCCTCTACTAGACAGCCGATTTCGCCGGGGGCAAGCTAGGTTTCCCGCGGCGGACCGACTGATTCGCTACGGGGTCTCAGGACAACAAGAATGGAGGGATCCATGGAACCTAGTGGCCGCTTAGTTGGCGCAACGCTGTTCTCGATCGGGGCGGCTATTACGGCTCCGGCGTTTGGGCAGGAAGCCGTGAAGCACGCAGTGACTTCCACTTACAAAGCGCTGGTGGACAACGCCCGCGTAATCGCCGGTGAAGCGACGTGGGCGCCCGGCACGCAGAACGCCAACGTCACACGGCCCGCGCGGGTGATCCGAGGGCTCGTTGGCGGCACGCTGACCGTGGTCTATGCGGACGGGCGTACGGAGAAGAGAACCTTCGAACCTGGCGGTGTCTACTACTTTGAGCCGGATACTGTGGCGAACTCCTTGCGGAACGACGGCACGTCCGAAGTCAAGCTCTACTTCGTTTTCCTAAAGTGACCGACGATGCGGCGGCAGCAACTCAAAGTTTGAATTTAGACCTCGTGATGGCGTGCCTTTGTCGATGATTGGGACAGACTCCGGCCAGGAGCGGTCTCCCGAGGTTGCTTCTCAATCCGCCCTATAGCGGACAGAATCGCTATTCGCTTGATGCGCTGTGCTGATGCAGGTTAATTACTGAGAAGCGAGTTTCGAAGTATGGCCGTTCCACACGCCCAGTCGGGTCAGGTGATCGATGTGCGGCCGCTAGGTCCTTCGTTGACGGACGAGCGGACCGTAGCGCTGTTCAAGACCGACGATCTCGAAGTGATGCGGCTTGTCCTCACCGCTGGAAAATCGCTACCACCACACAAAGTGGCTGGCGAGATAACGATCCAGTGCTTGGAGGGAAGAATCGATGTCACCTTGAACGGCGAAAGCACGGTCCTGGAGGCAGGCCAATTGATCTACTTGGCGCGTGACGTGGTCCACGGAGTTGTCGCCATTGAAGACGCATCGGTTCTGGTGACGATCGCCTTGCGTAGATAGGCCGATTACCTTTGCCTGTGCTCGTCGCGACCCGGCCAAGAGCTGACCTGGTTGACCGGGGTGACATAGACGGCAGGTCGGCTGGTTCAGCGTTCGGCCAGAATCGGATAGCCGCCATCGGTCGCTCTGAGATCTACCCACTGACTTGCTTAGCTGCCGGCGAAGGCTGTCTTGAGGTTGCCAGCGCCGCACCTGGCTCGCTCACGGGATGGGCTACCGGAACTCTGTTGCTAATCAGGCCGACGCGTAGTGCACGTACGACTCGCGGACCACGCCGTCCTTGTCGAAGAACAGCACCTCGATGACATGCGTGCCCGTGATGCCCTTGTAGTGGATCGCAATGCTGTCGACGCCGCGCAGCACGTCGAGCACGGTGAACTTGATGTGGTCGAACACCTCGAAGCCTTTCTTCACGTACGCACGCAGCGCCGCCTTGCCCTGCACGGTGCCGCTGGGGTCATGGCTCAGCCGCGCAATCAGCGGGGAGTGGAAGATCACGTCGTTGGTGTAGAAGGCCAGCACGCGATCGAGGTCCTTCGACTCGAACGCGGTGACCCAACGCTTCACGTAGTCGGCCGTCTTCTCCATCGTCAGCATCGATGTCTCCTCTGGTGTGGGTTGCGTAGGCCGGATCTTGGCCGGGCGGGCGTCGGCCAGTGTGCCACGCGCCACCGTCACCGGCGGTACCAGGGCCGATTGCAGTCCTCGCAGTACGCAGCGAAAATCACCCGGAACCATCCATTAGGCGGCAACATTGCTACTGCTGACGTCCGTAGACAGAGAAGACGAAGCGAACGAGCTCACCCTGCGATTTGAGGCGAGCGGTATTCCTGTTTTCGTCGAACCCGACTACACGCGAACCGACCCGGCGAGCCGAAATGCGAGCTTCGGGTACCGAGTCCACCTTTGGCTCGAAGAGCAGATTGATGATGGCAAGCGGCTACTTGTCGACCCGAGTTATGAAGTTGCTTCGCCAGTCGATGTGGACGCCTTCTACGCTGCGCTGCAGGAGCACGCTCAGGTCAAGGAAGAGCAGTGGAAGGATTCGGAGACCCGTTGGCTCAATTGGATCGCGGTCGCCATTGCAATGGGAGTCGCGGGTTAGATTGCCTATGCAGCGCTGCGGTCATAGGCGCAATCGGCCACAACCGGCCGTCGGGTTGGCTTGCTTGACCCGCCGCAAAGCGGACAGACTAAGGTTCGCATTACGTGGGAGACGGTCATGAGGGCTCTTTATAGGGCGGTGTTCACCGGGCTCGTATCCGCCATGGCCGCGGCGTTCGCCCAGACGCCACCCCCTGCTCCAGCCTCGACTCCGGCCGAGGTACCAATGCGTGAACTGGAGGCCGCCAGCACGAAGCCACTACCGGACGGCGATTCTGTCGGTGCAAAGCTGGTATCGACCTACTGTGCTCAGTGTCACGGAACCCCGCAACCCCTTCTACATACCGCCAAGGAGTGGGTGACCCTGACTCAACGCATGCGGGAGCTTATGGACAAGGGCTTACAGGGCATCAAATCGCCGACGAAGCAGGAGATGACGACGATCGTCGCCTACCTGCAGAAGCACGCTCGGCAATAGCCCTGGGGCTCGGCCGCTGAAGCAACCGAAGAAATTAGCGATGCACGGTCTTGCGTGGGTTGCCGGAGTGTCGATCCTCACGTTACTTTGTCGTCCCAGCCCGGCCAGGAGCGGCCCTCAGCGCTTCCTGCGCAAGCGACCTGAAAGCGGTCACACTTTTGGCTGCAACTAGTCGGGTGCCATCAGCAGTGGTCATTGGCTTTGACGGAAACCTCACTAGGCCGCTGAGTCTCGTTACGACGCGGACTAAAGGTTCCAGAGCCGCCTCTGGCATTGCGGTTCGCGAGGCTGGGTCAACTCCAAGTCTCTACGATGCTCTGGTCCTCACCAACATTTACGATCCTGCGCCTGATGGCGCTGGGAATGTGGTCGCGTGAACTTCCCGCCTGGCTTTGGGCTTTGACGTGAGCTTGGCCTTCGACCATCCCGATGCGGATAGTGCGATGCAATGATGCTGCTTGGATTCGTGTGGGCGATGGGGGCGCCGGTGCTGATCCTGCTGATCGGCGCCATTCTGGATCGCGCGTCTTCGAGGCTCTTTCCAGCAGTGAGCAGGCCCATTCGGCGAGCTGCGAGCTTTGGACTGCCGTTCCTGATCGTTGCTGTCCTCTGGTGGGGCGACCGCGCGGACTTCGATGCGCAGTGCGCGAGTCTTGGCCGCAGCATCATCCATGAGACCAGATCGGTCGATGGCATCTTCCTTGATGACAGCACCGCCAACAGCTTCGGCATGCGTTACCTTCAGGAAGAAGGCTTTCAATGGATGGAGGCGCGCAGCATCTACGCCAGGAATCGCATCACCCGCTACGAGCGGGATGGGCCAGCGATTCGCAGCCGCGAGGTCGACGCGATATCGGCCAGCGTTGCCGTGATTGCATCGCACGAGCGCCTCAACCCGTGGACGAGCGCTCACCGTGTCACGATTACCGACAGGTTGACTGGACAGGTGCTGGCGACGGCGGCACAAGCTCATTTCAACGGGGGACGCGCCCACTGGCTGTTGGGGTCATGGGGATCTGGTTCGTGCCCGGATCCTGTGTCATCGGACGGCAGTACTGAGTTCAACCGCTACTACCATCTTGCCCGCCTGACGCTGCGCCCGGCAGTCGCTCCAGCAAGGTAGGCGCGGGCGGATTGAGACCGACACAGCTCGTTTGCCCGGAAGCGGACGTTGCATATCGACGCTCGCGGCGTTACGGTCAACGGCAATTTAACTCTCCGAAGCAAGCGCGCCACGGTTGCCGGATGAACACAGGGTTCCGCTTGGATACGCTTGATCACCGCATTGTGTCCACGGCGCGACAGATTCACGCCGCGCACGTGCTTGCGTTTACGCAAGGCAGCGCACCGCGGGTTGACGCAGTGCGGCCAGTTGCTGAACTTGGTGGCCTCGGTGAGAATCGCACCGGAGCGGACCTCGACGTGACGCCATTTCAGCCGCCCCTGGGAGAAGTGGATGCCCAAGCTGCTTCGTTTGATCATCGCTATCGTTCTGGGCTTCGCGGCCGGCAGTGCGGTGAACATGGGTCTCATCCTCGTGAGTGGCAGCGTCATTCCTCCGCCGGCCGGAGCCGACGTGACAACCACGGAGGGACTGAAGGCATCCATGCACCTCATGGAACCGAAGCACTTTCTGTTTCCTTTCCTCGCGCATGCCTTGGGGACGTTGGTTGGTGCGTTCATTGCGACTCTGCTGACGCCTGACAGATCCCGTGGTCCGGCCTACGTTGTTGGGACGCTGTTCTTCCTTGGCGGGTGTGCCGCCGCCTATATGCTTCCGGCTCCGGCGTGGTTCAACGCTGTCGATCTCTTGCTGGCCTACGGGCCGCCGACACTGTTGGGTCACTTCCTTGCGGCTCGCAGCCGACCTCCCGCCGGCCCTGTCGGCTAGCAGATAGCGGCCAGTTGCTGTCATCACGAACAGGGTCGAGATTGACCTGAGAGCGGACCTTACCGACGGCGGATGAAATTGCATCCAATGCTTCGGGCGGGTGAAGTCGCTTGACGATCTCCGCACGTATTGGACGAAGAAGAAATCCTCGGCTCGGGTGAGACCAGAAACGCCTGCTTCGTCAATGTTCAATAGGCTGCAGTGGGTCGCGAAGTGAAGATGCCCAAGAACCTTCTTCTAGCAACCTCCGCTGGCCCTCATCCGTCTCAGCCGCTTGCTTGTCATTGGTCAATCGGTGACTTTGAGCAGCCCCTAGCTTGAGCTAAGACAGCGATCGAACCGAGGGACCAACAATGGTCCTCTGCACGCAGGTTTCGGCGGCCTGCGCTTTTGGCAAGACATGCGAATCAAAGACGTTCGTCAACATAGTGTGGCGATCGCTGTCGCAGCGGTTTGAACAGTTGCGCATCTGTGCCACCGGATCCTGTCAACTCTCCTGCAGCAGGTTCGACGACTCGCTTGACTTAGGCCGCAGCGCCGGACGCTCGGGACGCACTTCTCAACTGGAGACAACCGATGCTTGCAGCCCTGAAGACGCTCGCCATCGTCGTCGCTATCGGTCTATCGGGCTGCGCCGCAACTGTCGACCCAGCCTACGGCCGACGCGCGACCACTCGCCGCCGCGGCCACTCCTACCGGCGTCGCATTGCTCATTACGGGCAGCGCGACGGTTCTGGCTTCCACCAACTGGCACACATTCCGAGTGGAGTGGCGAACCGCGTTCGCGAGTGAAGCTAAAGCGGCCGGACTGCCGTTCACCGACCTTGACGCAGAGGGCGGCGAGCAGCCTGCAGGAGTCGTTCTTGTACTGTAGCGGTGAACAAGTACAGGTACCTCACTCCTGAAACACGCGCTACCTTCGGGATCATGACCGGAAACGCATTCATCAACGCCGATGCGGAGTTCTTCGAGTTCCCAGGTCGGCGAAGCCTTGGCAGGAGAACGTACTCCACCTCGTCCTTGGACTGGGAGGGAATATTCTCGGCGATAACCGACAAGCAGCTCATCGTTATCTCGAATGCGATGATTCAAGAGATTAAGCGCAAGTGAAAGATCTGAGGACTGACCCTTCGGTCCGGCCGACGTGCTGCGGCCTGTGGCCTTCGCACGCGGCTGAGTTCAAACGTCTATACGGCAGCCTTCAGCCACCGTATCTCGTCTGTCATTGAGTGACCGGCATGACCGCAACGGTTCGCCGTGCGTCGGCGGTTCGATCGTCTTTAGCCGGCCAGAAATGACGTTGACGAAGTCCTTGCAGAGGGCCATAAAGCGGACATGTCCAAGCGCCCGTCAGTCGTCAGTGCGGCCAGATGATGTGGGCCTGTTAGATGCCATCAGTCGCGGCCAGCTGTTAATGAAGCAATGAAGCCTTCCTGACATGCGCCTGACCGACTGTCACAACTTCCATGACTTCCGCGAACTCGCGAGGCGACGACTGCCGGGTCCGATCTTCAACTACATCGACGGCGCGGCGGATGATGAGGTGACCTATCGGCAGAACACGGCGAGCTTCGAGCGCTGCGATCTCGTTCCCAATGTCCTGCGCGGGGTCGAGGCCATTGATCTCTCCGTGACGGTGATGGGCCAGAAACTCGCCATGCCCGTCTATTGCTCGCCGACAGCGCTTCAGCGGCTGTTTCACCATCAGGGCGAACGGGCGGTTGCCGCCGCCGCATCGAAGTTCGGCACCCTGTTCGGCGTGTCATCACTGGGCACGGTCAGCCTCGAGGATCTGCGCAGGACCTACACCACGCCGCAGGTGTATCAGTTCTACTTCCATAAAGATCGCGGCCTGAATCGCGCGATGCTCGAACGTGCCAAGGAGGCCGGCGTCGACGTAATGATGCTGACCGTCGACAGCATCACCGGAGGAAACCGCGAGCGCGACCTGCGCACTGGATTCTCCATTCCATTCAGGCTGACGCTGGCCGGAATGTTTCAATTCGCGATCAAGCCGATGTGGGGCTTGAACTACCTGCTCCACGAGCGCTTCAGCCTGCCCCAGCTGGACAAACACGTCGATATGAGCGGCGGAGCCATGTCGATCGGGCGCTACTTCACGGAGATGCTGGACCCTTCCATGAACTGGAAGGATGTGGAAGCCATGGTCCGATCATGGAGCGGTCAGTTCTGTCTGAAGGGGATCATGTCAGTGGCCGACGCCAGGCGTGCCGCCGACATCGGCTGCACCGGGATCATCGTCTCCAACCACGGCGGTCGACAGCTCGACGGCTCGCGGGCTCCGTTCGATCAGTTGACGGAAATCGTCGATGCGGTCGGTGATCGTCTGGATGTGATGATGGACGGAGGCATCCAGCGCGGCACCCACGTCCTGAAGGCTTTATCGCTCGGCGCCAAGGCCGTAGGCGTAGGACGCTTCTATCTGTTTCCTCTGGCGGCTGCCGGCCAGGCCGGGGTCGAGCGCGCACTGGGACTGATGCGCGCGGAAATCGAGCGCGGGATGAAGTTGATGGGCTGCTCTTCGATTACCCAGCTCTCACGCGAGAATCTCAGATTCAGATAGTTGATTGAGTTACAGGCACCGAGACCTGATGCGGCCAGAACCGGACGAGTCTGAAGCTTGCCCGATCGACCCCAACGCGGACCTGCTTTGAATTCCGCGAGGCACATCCAATCGAGGAATCTTGAGGGCGGCGTTTCCTTTTCACGGCGCCCAAGAACGATTCGCGCCCTGGGCTCAGGCGCCGGCAGTGCTGAAGTCTTTGCGCTCAAGCAAGCGTGACACGGCGTAGCCGATTACCAAGCCCCAGAACGGCGCACCGACGTTGAAGATCGGCACGTCGGCCACCGTGATGAGGAACGTGACGAGCGCCCCGAGCGTGAAGCGCCCGCGGAAAGACACATTGAATGCCGTCTGAAGCACGCGCAGCATGGCGAGTCCCGCGAGTGCGCCGATGAATGCCGGTGGCGTGGCAAGCATCAGCCGAGTGAACACTGGCGCGAACAGCCCGAACGCCAGCGCGAACACGCCTACGGCGAGGCCCGCGGTGTAGTGCCTGTGCTGCTCGCCCGAACCCGAGATGATCGCGTTGACGGGGCCGGTGAGGCAGGTCGAGACTGTGCCGACCAGCGCGGCAACCATCGAGCCCGCGCCGCAGGCCACCGTGATCGCATTGATCGGAGGTTCGTGCTCGGCGGCGTTGAGCACCGCTATCCCTTGGCCGTTTTGAACTACGAGCACGGTGATCGCGAGCGGGATGACGAGTTCCACCATCGCGCGCCATGAGAAGACTGGCGCGTACAGATTGGGATGGGCGAGTGCGTGCAGGGGCCAACCGTGCGGATGGAACTTACCGAGGAGGGCGATCGCGGCCGCGCCGACGAAGAGCGCGCCGATCAGCGGCGGCAGACGGCGCGACCATCCGGCCGAGGCACCGAGCGCGAGGAAGGCAACGATCATCGGCGCTGCGATCCAGGAGTCGTCACGCATCGCATACACCAGGCCCAGACCGAAGCGCAGGAACACGCCCGCCACCATCCCCATCACGATCGGCATCGGCACGGCCTGCATCGCACGCCGGACCCAGCCCGAGAGGCCGAGCACCAGCATGAGCAGTCCGGTGGCAAGGAAGGCGCCGATGACCTCGGGCCAGCTGAGGTGGCCGAGTGCCTGGCCGACCAGCACCGTTCCCGGAATCGTCCAGAAGAAGACGAGCGGTTGTCGGTACAGCGTGCAGAAGAGCAGCGTGATCAACCCGTTGAGGAAAAACGAGCCGAAGATCCACGACGACAGGTCGGACTCGCTCAGCCCACCTTGCGTGCCGACGGAGAGGATGATCGCGACCGGCCCTGAGGCGGCGAAGACGAATGCGATCACTGCGTTCGCAAGGTAGAGCCCGCCGGAATCGGCGACCATCTGGCGTAGTCCGGGGAACGGCCGGTGGGCGGACTCCATGGGCATTGCGAACTCCAGCACGACGGGCGAACGATTGTGCCGGAATCGCAATTGGCCTATGGGCTGTCGCCGTTCCGCAGAAGTCCGAAAGCGATCCAGTACGAACTCGGACTCGAGCTCAGCCTTACGGCCGTCACCGGCCAAGCAGCAGTTCATCTGCGCTTCGACATACCGCATCAATGTTCCCGCTCGCTGTTACGATGACGAAGATCGGCAGGAAACTCAGAGTTTCCACGGGAAGACCTTCGATCATGAAACGGTTTGCGCAGCGCATGCTTCTCGCCTGCGCGCTCATCTGGCTGCCGGCCACCGCCCAGGCCCAGCCGTTCCCTACCGGCCCGATAAGTCTCGTGGTTCCGCTTGCCCCGGGTGACGCTGCAGACATTGCCGCGCGCGCCCTTGGCGAAGAGATCTCGAGGCTGCTGAAGACACCGGTGCTCTCGATCAATCGTCCCGGCGCTGGGGGCGCGGTCGGCACCAACGCCGTCGTCCAGGCCAGGAAGGACGGTCACACGATTCTGTTTGCGCAAAACAGCGCGCTTACCTTTCGTGCCGTTCTCGACCCAAAATCAGTCACCTACGATGCGCTCCGGGATCTGGCGCCACTCGGCACCGCCTCACGCACGCCGACCATCCTCGTCGTGCGCAGCGACGCACCGTACAGAAACTTCGCAGAGTTCATCGAATACTCGAAGAAGAATCCGGGTCATGTGCGCATTGGTCACCCTGGCTCCGGCTCAGTCGGTGATTTCTGCGTGCAATTGATCAACGCGCTGACAGGTTCGGAGCTCGTGCCGGTTCCCTATACCGGCGCTGCCCCCGCCATCGTCGCATTGCGCGGAGAACACATCGAAGGGGTCGTGCTGTCGCTCGGTGCGCTGAGCGCTCACATCAAGTCAGGGGCGTTCCGGGGCCTCGCCGCTTCGAGCCGGTTTCCTGAGTTTGTCGACATACCCACGCTGCGCGAGCTCGGCTATCAAGAGGAACTGTTCGGCATCTGGTTCAGCTTTCTCGCGCCGGCAGGGATCCCCGAAGACGCGAGGAAGACCCTCGTCGGCGCGATCGAACAGGCGGTCAAGGCACCCGCTATCACGGCAAGACTGGCGTCGCTCGGCATCTTGCAAAGCTACGCCACACCCGAGCAGACCGCAGCCGAGATCCGCGCGGAATTCAAACGGGCAGGCGAGATAGCCAGGAAGACCGGTTTGGTCAAATGAAGCCGGTCAAGCAGGCGCCGAAGGAAATGCGCAGCCCCTCCATCGAGCGGACGCCCTCCAGCCTGCTTCGCAGGCTTCCGGCCGCCGCTCATGGCGAACGGTTGGGCGGTCGCAGAATGCACACTACTTCTGGAGCATCAAAGTGAGCAAGCCGGATCCGTATCTTCTCGGCTACCGACTGGCCGAGCAGGAACGACTGGAGCAACAATCGCACCAGCTCGCTCACGAATCAGAGTGGCTATTCGAGCAGATTGGCGTTCGTGAGGGGTGGCGAGTGGTCGAGATCGGCTGCGGCCCACGAGGCTGCCTCGGTCTTCTCTCCAAGCGCGTCGGTGCCTCGGGAAGGGTAGTCGGGGTGGAACGAAGTACCGAGCAAGTGGAACGCGCCCGGCACTTCGTCTCCGACAGCCAGTTGATGAACGTAGAAGTCCTTGATGCGGATGCTCGCGCCACAGCACTTCCCGAGAAGACGTTCGATCTCGCAACAGCGCGCCTGGTTCTTGTGAATGTGCCGCGACCGGAGGAGATCGTTGCAGAGATGATCCGTCTTCTGAGGCCTGGCGGCGTCATCGCCCTGCATGAGCCGGATTCATCGGCGCAGCGATGCGATCCTCCTCTCGCCGCTCAGACACGTCTCTTGCAGGTACTGAACACCTATGCGGAGATGAACGGCATTGATCGGTCTATCGGCCTCCGAATGCCGCGCATGCTGCGAGAGTTGGGCCTCCTCGATATCCGTGTGAATCCTCTGGTTCACGTGTATCCCCTAGGCCACGCACGTCGCATGCTGTTGCTCGAGTTCGTCGAGAACGCGCGGAGTCGGATCCTGGAGAAGGAGCTGATTGCGGAAGCTGAGCTCGATGAACTCATGGCGGCTCTAAGGCAGCACCTGGAGAATCCCTCCACACTGGTCGTCTCCTCTCTCTTCCTTCAGACGTGGGGACGGATGCCGGAGCGATAGTCAGCGCCGCCTGGCAATGTGCTGCACTTGACGCGGCCCAGCGGCGCCGCATCGTGGCGTGGTGGCGTCAGGGTTTGCTTCGGCCAGTGCTCGGGGGCCGCCGGGCCGCGCAAGTGAGCACCGAGCCGTTGAACGTCTGCTATCGGCGTCAAATTCGCGTCCGCTTTACGGCGACACGCATGTCTGCTC
>CAWEPP010000002.1:0-14753 GCA_963810985.1 uncultured beta proteobacterium | reverse complement strand
AAGATGTTCACGGAGGTCGAGTCGGCGCAGATCACCTCGTCGGCCTGCGCGCCGATCAGCCGCGCGATCTTGGCACCGACCCGGCGCGGAGCTTCGGTCCAGTGCGCGTCGTTCCAGGAACGGATCAGGCCTTCGCCCCACTCGCGTTCGATCACTTCGTGCACGCGCGCCGAGGTCGCGCGCGGCAGCGCCCCGAGCGAATTGCCGTCGAGGTAGATGACGTCGGGCGGCAAGGCAAATGCCTGACGATGCACGGCCAGCGGATCGGCCGCATCCAGCGCCAGAGCCTCGTCGCGTGTCATCGAGCGAGCTCGCGCAACACCGCGCGCACTGGGCTCGCGTCGCAACCGGCGATCTTCAGCGGCAGAGCGATGAGTTCGTAATCGCCTTCGGCCACGTCGTCGAGCACGATGCCTTCCAGGATCGCCATGCCATGCCGCCGGACGCACTGATGACTGTCAAGAGTCTTGCTGGCCTCGAGATCGAGCGACGGGGTATCGATGCCGATCAGGCGCACGCCGTGCCCGTGCAGCACATCGACCGTATCGGGCGCGATCGCCGTGAACGCCGCATCCCAGTCGGTGGGCGCGCGCGCGTAGGTTCGCAGCAGCACGCGTGGCGGTGTGTCTTGCAATCGCGACAGGACATGCTCGGGCCTGACGAGCGCACCGACGCCGATCGCATGCACAACCCGGCACGGCCCGAGGTACGTGGCAAGGTCGACCTCCGCAATCGATGCTCCGCTCGCGTCGTAGTGAAGCGGCGCGTCGGTGTGGGCGCCGGTGTGAGGCGAGAGCGTCAGTTCGGAGACGTTGACGAGGCATCGCTCGTCGAGCGTCCAGGTCCAGCGCTGCGCGAACGGAGTGTCGCCGGGGAACACCGGAAAGCCAGGCCCAATGGCGGGTGAGATGTCCCAGAGCTTCGGCATGCGGGCATTCTAGTGAGCGCGGCGGCCACGCGCTCCCGATACGGCGAAAACGTCAGGTTGAAGCGTGCCGTGCCGGAACCCGCAGCAGCCCGATCGCCAGCGAGGTGCCAGCCAGGATGACAGCGCAGCCCGCAATCATCGTGGCGGTGACCTGCTCACCAAGGAAGAGTCCACCCCACAGCATCGCGAAAGCCGGGATCAGGAAGGTCACCGTCATCGCCGTAGCCGGCCCGACGCGGGCAATCAGTCGGAAATACAGGATGTACGCGATTCCGGTGCACAAGACGCCGAGCGTGATCGCCGCGGCCCAATCATGCGGTGCCGGCGAGCTCGTTGGCCACGCCACGATCGCGAAGGGGAGCAGAAGGAGCGCTGCCGCGGTCTGGCTGCCTGCCGCAACGGCAAGCGGGCGTACGCCGCCGAAGAAACGCTTGGCCACGTTCGCAGACAGGCCGTAGGACAGCGTAGCGCCCAGAGCGGCGAGGATCGCCCAACCGGTGCCGCCGGCGGAGAAACTGGCCTTCGACATCGCCAGCCACAGCACTCCGCCGAAGCCGATGGCCATGCCGAGCCATTGCATCGAGGTCAGCCGGTCGCGCAGCCAGACCCAGGCTATGAGCGCGCCGAAGAGCGGCGCCGTCGCGTTCAGGATCGATGCCAGCCCGGCCGTGATCGAAAGCGCCGCCCACGCGAAAAGAGTAAAGGGGATCGCCGTGTTGACCGCGCCGAGCAGCGCGAAGCGCGCCGGTCGCTTTATCAGTTCCGTCAGGCCGCCGCGCAGTGTCAGCAGTGGCAGCAGCACCACCGCGGCGACAGCCACGCGCACTTCAGCGAGGGCAAACGCACCGAACGCCGGCGCGGCCATGCGAGTAAACAGGAAGCTCGCGCCCCAGAGCGCGGCCAGCATGACCAGATCGACCAGGTCGCGGCGTTTCATGGTGCCATTGTCGGTGTGGGCGGGTAATCGTGACACCCGTTTCTTGCTGTGGTCTTTCGCCGTCGGCGCCAAGCTGCCACGTCGCGCACACTCAGGATGCGGCGTGCCTTCAGCGCCAAGGCGTCCGCAGCGCTTCCGGCAACGGCTCTTCGACGGCGCTCGCGATATACCGGCCGTCATGAAACACGAGCGGAACTCCGCCGCGAACGTCATAGCGCACGACTTCACCGACGAGGATCACGTGGTCCCCTTCGCGATAGCGGCTGCGATTGGAGGCGACCAGCGTTGCGACGCAGCCCTCGAGCAGCGGCAGGTCGAACGGCCCGGCGCGCCAGTCGTTCGGACCGAAGCGATCGGCACCGCGCGTGGCGAAACGCTGCGCCACGGCGAGTTGCTCTTCCGACAGGACGTTGATCGCGTAGTGACCGCAGCTATCGAACGCCGGCAGTGAACTCGCCTTGAGCGCAAGGCTCCATAGCACCAGCGGCGGCTCGAGCGATACCGAGTTGAACGAGTTGACGGTCAGGCCGATCGGGTTGCCATCGGCGGCGCGAGTCGTGACAACGGTGACGCCGGTGGCGAATTGTGCGAGCGCGCGGCGGTAGTCGGCCGACTTCGTTTTTGACTGCATCGGCCGATTCTACGGGCGACACGACCCTGGGCCCACTATCATCGGGCGATGATCGTCGACGGACTCCCGGCGCTCGCGCAGCTAGTCGAGCAGCGCATTGCAGACGCGGTGGCGCACGGAGAGTTTTCGAACCTGCGGGGCGAGGGGCAGCCGCTCGAACTCGATGACGATCGTCTGATACCGGTCGAACAGCGCCTGGCGTGCCGCATCCTGAAGAACGCGGGCTACCTGCCGCCAGAGCTGGACGGCCTTGTCGAAATCAACCGGCTGATCAATGCCATCGATCGCGGTGAAGTATGTGAAGACGGCCCAGGTGGGCGCCGGCTGCGTGCGTTGCTCATCAAGCTCGAACTCGGCGGGCGGCCGGCCAGTGCGCAGCAGGCGTGGCTGGATTACGATCGCGTTTTGCAGCGTCGCCTGGCCGCGCCTTCAGGGACGGCAGTGCAGGACAGCCCCGAACGGCGCTGACTCCACAAATACCCTTTCCATCCGGAGGACTTCGATGCGAGCTTTGCGCTCATTGCTTTTGTTGGCAGTCGCCAGCGTGCTGGCCGGCTGCGGCTACAACACGATTCAGCAGAAGGACGAAGCCGTGAAGTCGGCCTGGGCGGAGGTGCTGAGCCAGTACCAGCGTCGCGCCGACCTGATCCCGAACATCGTCGCTACTGTCAAGGGCGAAGCGGACTTCGAGAAGACGACGCTGCAGAACGTCATCGAGGCGCGCGCCAAGGCAACGGCGATCCAGGCGACCCCCGAGCTCGTCAACAACCCGGAAGCATTCGCGAAGTTCACCCAGGCGCAGGGCGAACTGAGTTCGGCCTTGTCTAGGTTGCTGGTGACGGTGGAGAACTACCCGAACCTGAAGGCCAATGCCGCGTTCCAGGACCTGCGCACGCAGCTGGAGGGCACGGAGAACCGGATCACGATCGCGCGCAATCGCTATATCAAGTCGGTCGAGGACTTCAACAGCTTCATCCGGCAACTGCCGCAGAACCTGACGGCGATGGTGTTCGGATACAAGCCGAAGCCCCAGTTCGCGGTCGAAAACGAAGCGGCGATCAGCAAGCCGCCCACGGTCGACTTCGGCACGCCGAAGAAGTAACAGCGTCAGATTCCACTCGCTGCGATGCGGATGTTGAAGCGGGCCGTCGCGGCGTGCGCGGTGCCACTGCTGGCCGCGCTCGCTCTGGTCGCGAGCGCGCAAGCGCCTGCGCCTGAGCTGCCGAAGGGAATCTTCCCGGGCGGTGCGCCGCCGCAGGCCACGCCGGGGACGGCTCCTCCGCGAACCGAAGCTCCGGCACCGACCGGCGCGCCATCCGTGGAACGCGAGACGGCGCGCGATCCGCTCGGTCGCGTCGCCGTTCCGCCTGCCGCGCCGGTCACGGATCTCGCCGGTGTCCTGTCGCCTGCAGCCGAGGACGCGCTGCGCGGCAAGCTGATCGAGTTCGAGCGCGCACGCGGCTCTCAGATTGCGGTCATCGTTGTCGCATCGACGCAGCCGGAGACGATCGCCGACTTCACGAACCGCGTCGGCGACGCCTGGAAGATCGGGCGCCGGGACATCGGTGATGGCGTTCTGATCGCGGTTGCGGTGAAGGACCGTCGCGTCTGGATCAGCGTGGCACGCGCGCTCGAAGGCGCGATCCCCGACGTGGTGGCCTCACGCATCACGCGCGAACTGATGGGTCCGTCCTTCGCCAAAGGAGACTTCGCGGGTGGCATCAACGCGGGCGTCGATGCCGTGATGAAGCGCATCGAAGGCGAGGCGCTGCCGACGCCGGCAGGTATTCCGCGCCACAAGGTGGACGCCGGCGAAGACCTGATGGCGGCCCTGGTGCCGCTTGTCATCTTTGGCGCGATTGTCGCCGGCCTGATGCGACGAGCCTTCGGAACGCCGGGTGCAGCCGTCACGAGCATGGGTGTCGGAGCGTTGGCAGGGGTCCTGTTGACCTCACTGATTCTGGGTGGAGTCGCCGCTATCGCAGTGTTTGTGTTCTCGGCCTTCATGGGCGGCGGTGGCGGCGGGCGTGTGACGGGCGGGCGACGCGGCGGACCGGTGATCATCCCTGGCGGATGGGGCGGTGGCGGTGGATGGGGCGGCGGTGGTGGCGGTGGTGGCTGGAGTTCCGGCGGCGGCGGAGATTTCGCCGGCGGCGGTGGCGGCAGCAGCTGGTAGGCCGGACATGGAACCATTTCGCATCCTTCGTCACTGGGTGACCACACCGGGCGCCGTGCGTCGGGCCTTTCCGGAACTCGTATTGACGCGAATCCGGCAGGCGATCGCCGAGAGCGAGACATTGCACAGTGGCGAAATCCGCTTCGCCGTCGAGGCGGCACTGCCCATGAGCTACCTGCGGCGCGATGCTCCGGCGCGCGAGCGCGCGGAGATGATGTTCTCCAAGCTGCGCGTGTGGGACACGGCGCAGAACAATGGCGTCCTGATCTACGTTGAACTTGCCGACCACATGATCGAGATCGTCGCGGACCGCGGTATCGGCGGCCACGTGGCTGCCACGGAGTGGAAAGCGATCGCGGCGGCGATGCGCGACCGGTTTCAAGCCGGTGCGTTCGAGGCTGGCGCGTTGGCCGGCGTTCAGGCGGTCGGTGCGTTGCTGGCTCGGCACTACCCGTTGGCGGCAGGCGAACGCAACCCGAACGAACTGCCCGATCAGCCGGCGGTCTTGTAGCGCGGACCGGAATCCTTTGAGTCTGCTCGAGCCCGATGCGCTGTGGCAGTCCCTGCGCCAGCGACTGGAACGACCCGGGCTAAATGGATGGCTGCTGCTGATCCCGGTCCTTGGGGGCTTCGCGGTCGCCGTGGCGGCCGAAGTCGGGGTCCGCGTGTTCGATAGCGAATGGAGCGCCGTGTTCGGCTACACCGCGCGGCCCGATGTGGACGGATCGCGGTTCCGGATGTTGTGGGCGGCCCTGGCGTTGGCGCCGTTGCTGCAGGGTGCCGTGGGCGCATTGCTGCTAGGTTTCTATTCGCAGCCACGGCGCTGGCGCGCCGCGCTGGCGGTCGCCGTGGTCGGTACCGTGCCGCTCTACGTCGCCGGGCTGGCGATGCTGTGGCTGCCGGGCATCGTCATCGTGCTTGGAGGCTTCTGCGTCAGTGTCGTCTGGTGGGCCACGGGCGCGCGCGACCTGCTCGGTGTTCCTGCCTCCGAGAGTGCAGAGTTCGTCGTGGTGATGCTGCTTGCTTCGAGCGCTGCGCTGATGCTGTTCTCGACCCTGTTTCCATTCTGAGACATCGTGTCAACGTTCGACACCGTGCCATCTGACTCGTAAGTTTGCTTAAGGATGGCGCGACTAGGTGTCGTCAGCCCATCACCTCACGCACAGGAGCCAGTTCATGTCGATCCGATCTCCACTCGCCGCTGCACCACGAACCGGCCACCAGTTCGCCACGCTGGGCGGAGGCTGCTTCTGGTGTCTCGAAGCGGTATTCGAGGAAGTCCAGGGCGTCGTCGACGTCGAGTCCGGGTACACCGGAGGAGCCGTGGAGCGTCCCTCTTACCGGCAGGTATGTGAGGGGACGACCGGCCATGCCGAAGTCGTACGAGTCGAGTTCGATCCTGCGCAGATTTCGTATCGCGAAGTGCTGGAGATCTTCTTCACGATCCACGATCCGACGACGCCGAGCCGCCAGGGCAACGACATCGGCACGCAATATCGGTCGGCAATCTATGTCCACTCAGCCGAACAGCGTAGCGTGGCCGACGACGTCATCCGCGAAGCACAGGCGCACTACAGGAACCGGATCGTCACGGAGGTCACCGATGCAGGACCGTATTGGCGTGCCGAGGACTATCACCAGGAGTACTTCCGACACAATCCGGAGCAGGGCTACTGCATGATGATCGTTGCACCGAAGGTGGCCAAGTTCAGGAAGACGTTCGCGGCAAAACGACGGAATTCGGCCGGGGATTAGCCGCAATCCGCGATGTCGCAGTGCGAAGGTGCCGCTACCATCGCAGGGTCGTCACTGGGGAGAGAAGGCATGCGGTACGGTAAATTTTTCGCTGCGGTCTGTGCCGCGCTGTTCGTGGGAGCTGTTTCGGCGCAGGACGTCGGCAAACCGGCCCCCGCCTTCGATCTGCCGGCCGCCGGCGCGTCGAAAGCTCGCCTGGCCGATCTCAAGGGCCGGGTCGTGCTGGTCGACTTCTGGGCGTCTTGGTGTGCGCCGTGCAAGCAGTCGTTCCCCTGGATGAACGACATGCAGGCCAAGTACGGGCCCAAGGGACTGACCATCATCGGCATCAACGTCGACAAGAAGCGCGAGGACGCCGACAAGTTCCTGGCCGGCACGCCGGCGAAGTTCACGGTGGCGTACGACTCCACCGGCAAGGTCGCCGAGGCCTACCAGCCGAAGGGCATGCCGACGTCGTTCCTGATCGGGGCCGACGGCGTAGTTCGGGCAATGCACGTCGGATTCCGCGAAGGCGACCGTGACAAACTCGAGAGCGAACTGGCCGCGGCCCTGGCAGCCGCCGGCACGCAAGTGAGGACATGATGACCAAGCGCTGGATGCTGCTCATCGCCGCTGCCGCGATCCTCTGCGGCTGCGAATCGATGCCCAAGGTGCAACCGTGGCAGAAGGGCAACCTCGCCAAGCCCGAGATGGCGTTCGACTCTGACGTGCTGGAGACGCGCTTCGCCGATCACACCTACTTCAGCAAGGAAGGCGCCTCGGGCGGTGCCGGCGTCGGGGGCGGCGGATGCGGCTGCAACTAGACATGACGGATTCGAACAACAGCAGTCCCAGGCGCGGCGCCGTACTGGCGGCCGCACTCGCATTGCCCGGTCTCCTGCCGGGTGTTGCACAGGCGCAGGTCACGGCACCCAATGCCACCCTGGTGCAATTCAAGTTCCTTTACTACAAGGACTATCAGGAATCCGGCGACCGCATGACGGTGAAGTCGCCGGCGCTGTACCTGCTGACTCCGATCACCGATGACTGGGTGTTCGAGATCGGCGCGGTGTATGACAGCATCTCAGGCGCGTCGCCGTACTACCACACCACCCTATCGGGAGCGTCGGGCAAGGGAATCGAGGACGCTCGCACCGCCGCGGACGTCACGGTTACCAAGTACTTTGCGAATCGCACCTCGGTGGCGGTACGTGCGGCGTACTCGACCGAGGATGATTACCGCTCGACGGCGGGCGGCGTGACGATCCGGCACGCGACGCCGGACCAGAATACGACGTTCACCATCGGCGGCGGCTATTCCGGCGATGAGATCTTTCCTACCGTCGGACCCCAGCCCCCGCCAACCCAGCAAAAGCGCACCTACGACGCGATCGTCGGCGTGTCGCAGGTCTTCTCGCCGAACGACACGGCGCAGCTCAATTTCTACTACGCGCACCAGAGCGGCTACCTGACCGATCCGTACAAGGCCTACTGGGGCATCGACAACCGCCCGACCAGCCGTGACCAGAAAGCGCTGTTGGTGCGCTGGAACCACTACTTTGAATCGGCCAACGCCACGTTGCGGACGTCGTACCGCTATTACAACGATGACTGGGAAGTTACCGCCAACACTCTCACGCTCGACTGGGCGCAGACACTGCCGGATGGCTGGGTCCTGACACCGGGACTGCGCTACAACACGCAGAGTGCTGCTTTCTTCTACTACGACCCGGTCTATGACCCCATTCTCGGTGCACCGTATCCACCGGGTTTTCTGCAGAACCCGAACGCGTTTTACACGTCGGACCAGCGCCTCTCGGCGTTTGGTGGGATCACGGCGGGACTCAAGATCTCAAAGGCGCTGGCGCAAGGCTGGCTCATTGACGGCAAAGCCGAGTACATGGAGCAGCGCGCCGACTGGCGATTGGGCGGCGAAGGCAGCCCCGGGCTGGAGACGTTCAAGGCGCAGATGTACCAGGTCGGGGTGACGAGAAAGTTCTAGCGCTCCTCGTGTACGCGATCGGCTGCGCCGATCGCCCGTGCACTCGGAGCGGAACTGACAGTTTGTCGGCTCGCTCCGGAGCGGCCGCGCGCTCCGCCGATCGCCAACGTCACGGCACTCCCCCTTCCCCCTCGCCGCGCGAGGGGGTTTGCATGGACCGGTAGCATCGCGGCTGCCGTGACGCTCGCTCCCTTTCGTTTTGAGTTTTCTGCGATGGCCTCGCGTTGCGAGGTGCGTCTGCACGCGCCGGATGCGAACACCGCCAGTGCGTGGGCCGAGGCTGCGATTGCCGAAGTGCGGCGGATCGAGGCCAAGTACTCGCGCTACCGCGACGACAGCGTCACGACGGCGATCAATCGCGCGGCCGGTCGTGGGGCCATCAGCGTCGACGACGAGACGGCGCACCTGCTCGACTTCGGCGCAGCACTGCACAATCAAAGCGAGGGGCGCTTCGATCTCACCAGCGGTGTGCTGCGGCGGATCTGGGATTTCAAGGCGCAGCGCGTTCCGCCGCAGTCGCCATCGACGCGCTGTTGCCGCTGATCGGCTGGAACCAGGTGCGTTGGCACGAAGGATCGATCGAACTGCCGCGCGCAGGGATGGAGATCGACTTCGGCGGCATCGGCAAGGAGTACGCGGCCGACCGGGCGGGCAACGCACTCGTGGAGCACGGTGCGCGACATGGACTCGTCAATCTAGGCGGTGACGTGCGCGTCATCGGCCCGGCGCCCGACGGTACGCCGTGGCGCATCGCGGTCCAGCATCCGCGCGGCGCGGCGGGCGAGATCATGGCGCGGCTGGATGTCGCGACGGGCGCGCTTGCCACGTCAGGCGACTATGAGCGCTACTTTGTCGTGGATGGACGTCGTCATTGCCACATCATGGATCCGCGCACGGGCTGGCCGGTCGAGGCCTGGCAATCGGTCTCGGTCGTCGCCCCGCTCGCGGTGGCGGCCGGGGCCTGCGCCACGATCGCGATGTTGCAGGCGGTCGAGCCGGCGCTCGCGTTCCTGCAGTCGCAGGGCGTTCGGTATCTGGCGATCGATGCCGAAGGGAACCGTTACGCGGCGTGAGCGTAGTGACCGCCACTACGGAGCAGAGCCCGACAACGGCCATAATTTTGGCTTTCACCCGTTTGGTCATTGCGCGAAGATCCCGCACAGCTCGACTGCGCGAAACTGACCCTTGCACGTCCTGCTTCGATCGGCCAGGCCAGCGCTTTCAGCGCGTTCGGAGACTCGCGTGTTTCAGTGGGTGCGACGGGTGCCCGGCAGTCCGGGCATTTTGCTGACCTTTGACGACGGACCCGATCCGGACGTAACGCCGCGCCTGCTCGATCTATTCGACGAGTTGGCGGTGCGCGCAACCTTTTTCGTCATCGGCGAAAAGGCGGCGCGGCATCGGCCGATTCTGCGTCGCATGCTCGCCGCGGGGCATACGGTCGGCGATCACTCGTGGGACCACACCTACGGCGCTTTCTTTCAGGCACGGCCGCGACTCGAAGCCTGGATTCGTCGCTCGCAGCAGCAGCTGGAGGACTTGACCGGGCGCGCTTGCTTCGGCTTCCGGTCGCCCGCGGGGGTCACGACGCCGCCACTGATCCAGACCTTGCGGATGCTCGACCTCCCCTTGGTGCACTGGAACCGCCGGTACTTTGACACGCGCTTCGCCTTCACACCCGCCAAAGCGCGCTGTGCCGCCGGGCGCCTGCAGGCCGGCGACGTCGTGCTGCTGCACGACGGCAATTCGAGAGCACCCGGCCAACTCATCGAGGCGGTGCGCGTGCTGGTACAGCAGTGGACGCGGCGCGGCAGCTTCGAAGTGTTTCAATGAACGGAATCTAGCGAGCCGCGCGAGCGCCCGCGGTTCCCGACCGCCAACGGGCGGGTCAGCCGACGATAGCCTTCGCCAGTTCGATCAGCGTCAGCGGCGCGCTGCCTTCGGCCTTGTTATTCGCAATGATGAAACTGGGCTGGCCGCACTTCAGTGCAACGTGAACCAGGTGGGCGAGCGTGCCGCGGGTCGCGATGTCGGGATCGAGCAGGCGATCGAACGGCGCATAGCGGCTCTTTGCATCGTCGTAGCGCAGTCCTGAATGCAGGTTCCAGCGCACGACCAGGGGTCCCTTCAGTCGCCAGTCGTCGCCTTCGTCAGGCAACGCATCGAGCGCGCGCAGCGCCGCGCTCTGGCGCGCTGCCGCCGGCATGCTGGCCTGCACGCCGATCGTGAGCCGCGTGCCGCAGTCACGCAACATGCGGATGAAACGTGGGGTCAGGAGTTCCGGGTTACGCAGTTCGACGGCGTACAACGGTGTGTATGGACCGACCGAGCGCGGCAACGCGGAAAGAAAAGCCCCGAGGCGCTCGATCGTCCCGTGACCGGCCTCGCCCGTGGACATCGGGCGCGGCAATGGCGAAAGCTGGAACACGAGCGGACCCGCGCGTTCGCCCAGGCCTTCCAACGCCGGGATCACGAATTGCTCAGTCGCCGCCGAGGCGTCGAGAAAGTGCGGATTGGGCTGGGTCGGGGCACCCCGTTCGCCGCGCACGAAGGCATCGGCAATGAGCGCCGGGGCCTTGACGAGAAATCGGAAGCCCGGCGGAACCTGCCTCGCATAGCGCGCGAACTCGGACGGTGGCAGCGGCTGATAGAAGCTGCGATCGATGCCAACCGCACGCAGCAGTGGGTGCTGGGAGTAGGCGGCGAGGCCTTCGCGTGCCAGTGTCGATTCGTCGTACGCCTCGCCGTAGACGATGCCTTGCCAGCCCGGAAAACTCCATGATGACGTGCCCATGAAGACGCTCGGCGGCAGATGGCGTCCGAGCCGGACGAGCGCGTCGTCATGGCCGGCGGGGCGCACGCGCGCCGGCCCGGGCCCGGCCGGGTCCTCGAACAGCCAATCGGATGGATCGGCATGCGACCGCATGCCGCCGAGTCTACGGCCAGCCTATTCCTTGCGGAGCTGCTCGATCACCGCTTCGGTGTCAAGCGAAAGCTGCATCGCGCGCGTCGTCGGACCCGGCGTGGTGTCGAGCGGCAGGCGCAGCAGGATCATCGTGCCCGCGCCAGGTACCGACTCGACCTTGAGCAGGGCCGCGATCCGGGCGGCCCGATTCTTCATGTTCAGCATGCCACGGCCCGATCCGCCGGTGTTGGCTGCGAGACCGCGGCCGTTATCGGTGATGCGGATCAAGAGCCACTGGGCATCGCCATCGTGTTCGACGCTCAGCGTGACGCGCACCACCCGCGCCCGGCTGTGCTTGATGGCGTTGGTCAGGGCCTCCTGCACGATGCGCAGCACCGGCAGCACCGAATTCGGGTCGATGTCGACCTCTTCCGGCAGATTGCGCGCGTCCCATTGCAGCTCGATGCCGGCCACTCTCAGGCGCGGCTCCATGCGGAAGCGCATGTTGCCGAGCGCGGCCAGCAGGTCGGAGTCTTCGGCCGCCAGCGCGTCGATCGCCAGCCGCATGTCGTCGATCGATTCGCGCAGGATCTGCGCGACCTGCTCGTTGGACATGGCACCGCGCTCGACCAGCATCAGCGACGACAGCAGTTGCGAGCCGAGTCCGTCGTGCATGTCCTGCATGATCCGCTGACGTTCCTGCGCGCTCGCCTTGACACGTTCGCTGTCGCGCAGGCGGTCGAAGTTGCGCTTCAGCAGTTGCTCGCGCTCGTGGATGCGGGTTTCGAGTTCGGTGTTGGTCTTCTCGACGTCGGCGAGCGAGAGGACGAAGCGATCGATCAGCGCCGCACCGAGCGCGATCAGCAGGATCGGCGTGGCAATATTCAACAGTGCCGGGCTCGCAAACGGCAGCATGCCGATTGCAACGAGGAAGTCGTGCGTGGCCGCGGCGATCGCCAGCAACATCGCCGCGACGATGATCTTCAGCATCATCGTCGACTCGCGCAACGCACGGCGCCCGAGGGAGAGCACGCCCAGTGCGAGCGCGCCCAGCATGATGGCCTGCCACAGCGGCCCGACTGTCAGGTCGAACGAATCGCCGGACAGCATGTAGAGCGCCGGTCCCATCGCGGCCAGCACCACCATGCCGAACTCGGCCCGTCCGCGCTGGACTCCGCTCTGCCGCCAGAGAGTGATCGTGGCAAGCGCGGTGAACGCTGCCGTGCCGAGATAGAACGCACCGCGGCTCCATGCGCGTGCATCCGGCGTCAGCATCTCGAACGAGGCGTCGATCGAACGCAGCGCCCAGAAGGCCGCGATCAGCGCCAGCAGGCCGAATAGCGTTTCGCTGCGGCGGCGAAACCAGAGTGTGCCGAAGCCGAGGGCCAACAGGACAGTCAGCAACAGTGTGATCCAGCGCAGGGTATGGCTGACGAAGAATTCCTTGCCGTACAGCGGCTGCAGTTCTGCAGTCGGGCCGACGAGCATGGAGCCCAGCCCGTGCACGCCATTGCTGTAGGCCGTGAAGATCAACCCTTCGTTGCGTCCTTCACGCACATAATCGCCAGGCAGGTTGACGAGGTGCGGACGGCGCCACCGAACGTGGCGTTGGGTTGATTCGGTCGGCAGGTCGGCGACCATCTTCCCGTTCAGAAGGATCGCGCCACCCGACGGCAGTCGATCGAGCAGCAGGCTCCAGCCTTCGGTGGGGGTTCCTGCCACATCGAAACCGAAGCGCAGCCAGAGTCCCTGGCGCGTGCCGCTGGACGAGGTCCAGCGCAGCGGCAGTGGATGGGCCTGCCAGGCCGCATCGGGTCCCGGCGTTATGCCGCGCTGGCCGGCGACGAAATCGATGCTGCTGATCGATCGTGTGTCGTCGGCCGTGGCCGGCGCTGCCAGCGCAAGGTACGCCAGTAGCGCTACGCACAGCGCCCGCGCCGCGCGCGCGACTGGCACCAGGATCGACGATTGCAGAATCACGGCGCTCCGGCTGCGGACGCCACTGGGCGAAGCCGGACTCAACTGCGCAGCAGTCCCATCTGGGTGGCTTCGTAAACGGCTTCGCCGCGTGAGTGCACGGCCAGCTTGCGGTAGATCTTCTTGATGTGCGCCGTGACGGTGTGCGGCGAGATGCCGAGGATTTCGCCGATCTCGTTGAAGCTCATGCCCTTGGCGAGCAATTGCAGGATTTCGGTTTCGCGCGCCGAAAGCGGGTTCTGCTCTGCGCCGGCGACCCGCGCCGGAGCCGTTCCGCCCATTCGGTTGCGGATAGCGCGCAGCACGCTGCGCGCCACGACCGGGCTGACGGGCGAGCCGCCGGCCCGCAGCAGGCGGATGCACGAAATGACATCGGCCGGAGCCGAGTCCTTCAGGATATAGCCGGTGGCTCCTGCCTCGATCGACGAGACGACGTGCTGCTCATCGCCGAAGACGGTGACGACCATGATGTCGACGTCGGGCTTCTTCTGGCTGACCTGGCGTATCAGCTCGATGCCGCTGCCGTCCGGCAGGCCGAGGTCGATCAGCATGACGTCGAAGTTCTCCTTGTCGACGATCACCTGCGCCTCGCGCTTGTTGGCGGCGACGCCGACCAGTTTCATGCTCGGCTCGTTCTCGACGATCTGCACGAAGCGGCGGCGAAACTCCGGTTCGTCCTCGACGATGATGACCGATATCGGCTGCTCGCTCATCCAACCCCCCCGATCCCTCGAATGCCGGATGATAGCCGCTGGACCCCGTTGCGGCATCGACCGGGTCAAGCGGGAATTCCGGTGTATTCCGTGGCCATGGGGAGAGCCCCTACGGTGCCAGCCGCGTCCGCTTCCAGGCGCCGTCCTCGAGGGCGTACAGCAGGCGGTCGTGCAGTCGCGACGGCCGTCCTTGCCAGAATTCCAGCAGGGCCGGGCGCACCCGATAGCCGCCCCAGTTCGGCGGTCGCGCGGGATTGAGGCCGTGCTTGAGCCCCATCTCGGCGGCGCGCGCCAGCAGCCATGCCTTGCTGGGTATCGGTTCGCTCTGCGGCGAGGCCCAGGCGCCGATGCGACTGGCGAGCGGCCGGCTGCGGTAGTACTCATCCGATTCGACCGGCGCCAGTTGCTCGACGGTCCCCTCGACCCGGATCTGGCGCTCGAGCTCGGACCAGAAGAAGAGCAATGCTGCCCGTGGGTTATCCGCCAGCTCGCGGCCCTTGCGGCTGGCGTAGTTGGTGAAGAACACGAAGCCGTTGGCGTCGTAGCCCTTCAACAGCACGGCGCGGGCGGAGGGTCGGCCCTCGCGGTCGGCGGTGGCCAGCGTCATCGCGTTGGCCTCGGAAAGCTGCGAGCGGGTCGCCTCGTCCCACCAGCGCGTGAACTGGCGGATCGGGTCCGGATCGGCGTGCTCGTCGTCGAGCGCGCCCTTCATGTAGTCCTTGCGAAGGCGGGCAATGTCTTCCATGGCAA
>CAWEPP010000001.1:0-8930 GCA_963810985.1 uncultured beta proteobacterium | reverse complement strand
GACCCCGGGTCAAATTTGTGTTGCGCCGCGCCAAGGCGTGATGCGCCTAGGAAGAGCGCAGCCGGGCGACGATGCCGTCGAGTTGATCGAGGCTGGAGAACGTGATGACCAGCTTCCCGCGTCCCTTGGCATTGGCGTCGAGGCGCACGCTGGCCCCGAGCGAGTCCGCGAGTTCCTCCTCCAGCCGCACGAGGTCGCGATTGCGCGTTGGCTTGCCCACAGCGGCCGCGGCCGGCTTGCCGTGCCTCGCAACCAGCGCCTCGGCCTCGCGCACCGACAGGCCGCGCGCCGTAATGCGATGCGCGAGCTGGATCTGCGTGGCCGAGTCCACGGCCAGCAAGGCGCGCGCATGACCCATGTCGAGCTGGCCACCCAGCAGCAGTTCCTGCACGGGTGACGCGAGGTTCAGCAGGCGCAGAAGGTTCGACGTGGCGCTGCGCGAGCGCCCGATCGCCTGCGCGGCCTGCTCGTGCGTGAAGTCGAATTCGCGGATCAGCCGCTGCACGCCCTGCGCTTCCTCCAGCGGATTGAGGTCCTCGCGCTGGATGTTCTCGATAAGCGCCATCGCCAGCGCGGCCGTATCCGGTACAGGCTTCACCAGCACCGGCACTTCGTCGAGCCCGGCCAGCTGAGCGGCGCGGTAGCGCCGTTCGCCCGCGATGATTTCGTACTGGCCGCCGTCGACCGGCCGCACGAGGATCGGCTGCATGATCCCTTGCACCCGGATCGAGTCGGCGAGTTCGGAAAGTGCCTGCGGATCCATCCGTGTGCGCGGCTGGTATTTGCCGGGACGCAACCGTGCAACCGGGAGCGTCGCCGGAGCGGAGGCCGCCGCGGGGGGCGGTGGTTCGCCGCCCAATAAGGCGTCGAGGCCCCGTCCCAGTCCTTTGGGGCGTTTGATCATGATGTCCTTCCTTCGTTGGCAGGCGCGGCGCGGTACCAGTAGGCATACCGGTCGCGGAAGCCGAACCGTTCGTAGATGTGGCGGGCCGGCGCGTTCGCCGCGTCGACCTGCAGGTAGGCCTGGCGTGCGCCCACGGCGACGGCATGTAACAGCAGCGCCTGCACGATGGCGGTGGCATAGCCTCGGCCGCGTCGCTCGGGGGCCGTCACCATGTTGAACACGCCGGCACACTCGGTGTCGATGATGACGCTGCCGCAGGCGACGGGTTGAGATCCTTCGTACACCACGAGGTAACGCGCCGGCAGCGCCGCGTGCGTCATGCGCTCTGCCTCGGCTGCAATCACGCTGGGCGAAGACCCGCGCAGCGCACCGGCGATGCGCACGAACTCGACGACATCGGCCACCACCAGCTCGATGGCCGGCGCGGCAACTCCGGGCCGCACTCCGAGTTCGAGCGCCATCACACGCGACTCATCCACGGCGACGTAGCCCGCACCATCGAGCGCGCTGTCGAGCGCCGAAGGCTCGGAGAACGGCGTCACGCGATACAGGCATGGCAAGGCGACACGCCGGTAGAACGCCTCGACGTCGGCGAGCTTGCGCGCGAGCGGCAATCGTCCCGCACCGATCGCGTTGACCGATCGGGCGCGCTTCGCCTTGCCCGGTGAATAACGCAGCAGCCAGCCGTCGTAGATCGTCTGCTGCGGCGGTTGCGACGAGGTCAGTCCGGCATCCTCGAGCCGCGCTCCAAGTTGATCGGCGGCAGACCGCAGCGGTGCGGGCACGCCGCGTGGATCGAACATCAGAGGGCGCGTATGCGCTCGATCATCTCGGCGCCGAACGCGATGTAGGCCTGCGCGCCCTTCGAGGCGCGGTCGTACGCAACGCCAGGCAGGCCGTAGCTCGGCGCCTCGGCGAGCCGCACGTTGCGCGGGATGATCGCAGTGAAGACCTTGTCGCCGAACTTCGCGACGAGCTGCTCGGAGACCTGCTGCTGCAGCGTCATGCGCGGGTCGAACATCACGCGCAGCAGGCCGATGATCGTCAGGTCCGGGTTCAGGTGAGCCGCAACGCGCTTGATCGTATTGACGAGGTCCGCCAGGCCTTCGAGGGCGAAGTACTCGCACTGCATCGGAATGATGACGCCGTGCGCCGCGCACAGGCCATTGAGCGTCAGCAGCGAGAGCGATGGCGGGCAATCGATCAGGATGAAGTCGTACTCGCCATCGACTGCGGCGAGCGCACTCTTGAGCCGCGTCTCGCGATCGTCCAGATCGACAAGTTCGATTTCGGCGCCGGCGAGTTCGCGGTTGGCCCCCAGCACGTCGTAGCCGCCATGCTCGGCACGCTGCCGCGCGGTCACGACGTCACTCATGCCGAGCAACACCTGATAGACCGTCGCCGGCAGCAGGCGCTTGTCGATGCCGCTGCCCATCGTGGCATTGCCCTGCGGATCGAGGTCGACCAGCAGCACGCGCGGGCCGTGCGCCGCGATGCCGGCTGCGAGGTTGACCGCCGTGGTCGTCTTGCCGACGCCGCCTTTCTGGTTGGCGATGCAGAAGATGCGCGCCACTTAGCGGGGATCCTGCGCTGTGGCGACGAGAAGGGCCGGGTCGTAGCCCCGCTCACGCAGCAGTGTGTCGATGGCGCGGCGATCCTCGACCGAGAGCGTCGGCGTGCGCGAGAGGACCCACAGATACTTTCGCGAGGGCTCGCCGACCACGGCGTAGCGATAGTCGGGCGCCAGCCCGATCACCCAGTAATCGCCCCACCCGATCGGCAACCAACGCAATGCCGCAGGGAGAAAGCTGACCTCCAGCTTGTCGGTGCTGCCGCCGACGCGGCGCGCCAGACCATCAACACTCGACGCGCCGTCGGCGGTAGTACAGCGGTTGACGACCCGCACGTTGCCGTCGTCCCGTCACGGTGTATTCGGCCGTCGTATTACGGACGCAGACTTTCTGGAAACGATTCGGATAGTTCGCGATCTCGTACCAGAGCCCGGCGTAACGCGCGACATCGATGCTGCCAACCGTGGCGAGCTGGGTTTCGGCCGCACTGACGGCCGAGACTGCGGCGACCAGCACCGCACCGAAGGCAAACGACACTCGGAGCGCGGTCATTGCACGAGCCTGATGCCGAACGCGACCAGCACGACGCCGGCGAGGCGCTCGAGCACGCGCGCGACGCGACGATGCGCCTTGACCTGGGCCGTCAACGCATGCGCGAACGCGACCAGCGTCAGGCAGTAGATCAGCGTCAACGCTGCAATCGTGACGGCCATGGCGCCGAAGGTGACAGCCCCCTGCTGCGTCGCCGGATCGATGAACAGCGGAAAGAACGCCATGTAGAAGACGATGGCCTTCGGATTCAACAGCGTGATCAGCAGCGCCTGGCGGAAATAGTGACCGGCGCGTATCCGTATCGGCTGAGCATTGGCGCCACGACTGAAGATCAGACGCAGTCCGACGAACACGAGGTAGGCGGCACCAGCGTATTGCAGCGACTTGAACAGGACCGGATGTCCCTGCAGGATGGCCGCCACACCCAGCGCCGCCAGCCACAGAAGGACCTGATCACCGACGATCAGCCCGAAAGTCGCTGCAGCCCCGGCCCGAAACCCACCCTTACCGGTCGACGTCAGCAGCGCGAACGTGCCCGGCCCCGGCAGCGCCAGAAACACCGCGACAGCGACCACGAAGGCCCAGAAATCGGTAATGCCGAGCATCAGGACGGCTCAATCAGGATGAGATGGCGCTCGGCGTCGAGGCGCGGAACGTGGAGTTTAACGATCTGCACGATGCGCACGCCGAGCTGCGCTCGTTCGAGTTCCTCGATCTCGGTGCGCGGCAGTAGGCCTTTCATCGCGCACCAGCAGCCGTCGCTGGCCAGCAGCGGGCGAGAAAGGCGCACGAGTTCCAGCAGCGTCGCAAAGGCGCGGGCGAGGATCACGTCGAACGGCGGCACGCGCAGTTGCTCGACGCGCGCGTGCACTGCGTCGACATTCGGCAGCCGGAGTTCCAGTTGCACCTGGCGCAGGAAGGCGACCTTCTTTCCCACCTTGTCGAGGAGCGTGACGTGCGCGGCCGGCAGCGCGATCGCCAGCGGAATTCCCGGCATGCCGCCTCCGGCGCCGACGTCGAGTACCCGCAGCGGCACCTCCTTGCCGTGCACGCGCGTGCTCAGACGTCGGAACGATCGACAGCGAGTCGAGCAGATGATGGGTCAGGGTCTGGCCGGGCTCGACCGCGGTCAGGTTGTGCACGCGGTTCCAGCGCGCCAGCAAATCGGCGTAGCGGACCAGCTGCTCGAGCTGCGCCGGTTCCAGGACCAGGCCGAGTTCGGCTACACCTTCCGCGAGGTCAGCCGTGGAGACCACGAGCTCAGGCCGCGAGCTTTCCGCCACCCGCTTTGTTGAGTCGCTTGATGTGTACCAGCAGCAGAGAGATGGCGGCCGGTGTCACGCCCGAGATGCGCGAGGCCTGGCCGACCGTTTCGGGGCGATGCGCCTTCAGTTTCTGTCGGACCTCGATCGACAGGCCGCGGACAGCGTCGTAGTCGAGCTGCTCCGGAATGCGCGTCGATTCGCTGGCCTCGTGACGCAGGACCTCGTCGTCCTGGCGCGCGATGTACCCGGCGTACTTGATCTGGATTTCGACCTGCTCAGCCACGGCCGGATCGGAGGCGCCGCTGGCGGGCGGCCCGCCCAGCGACGTGCCATCCTCGGACTGCAAAGTCACCAAGGTGCTATACGTCACCTCCGGCCGTTTCAAGAGGTCAGCGAGCGTATACTCACGTTCAATCCCACGCCCCAAGACCCGCGTCGCTTCTGAGTCTGGAACGATGCGAGCGTTCACCCACGTCGATTTCAGTCGCTCGATCTCGCGCGCGACGGCGTCGCGCTTGCGATTGAAAGCGTCCCATCGCACGTCGTCGACGCAGCCCAGCGATCGACCGATTTCGGTCAGGCGCAAATCGGCGTTGTCCTCACGCAGGCTCAAGCGATACTCGGCGCGACTGGTGAACATCCGGTAAGGCTCTGCCACACCGCGCGTGATCAGATCGTCCACCAGCACTCCGAGGTAGGCCTGGTCGCGGCGCGGCGTCCACGCGCCCTCCCCGCGCACGAAACGCGCCGCATTGAGCCCGGCCAGCAGGCCCTGCGCCGCGGCCTCCTCGTACCCGGTGGTGCCGTTGATCTGCCCGGCAAAGAAAAGCCCGGCGATGGACTTGGTCTCCAGCGAGGCCTTCAGCGCCCGCGGGTCGAAGTAGTCGTATTCGATCGCATAGCCGGGCCGCAGGATGTGCGCCTGCTCCAGGCCGGCCATCGAACGAACGATCTCGATCTGGACGTCGAACGGCAGACTGGTCGAGATACCGTTCGGATAGACCTCGTGCGTGTCCAGCCCCTCCGGCTCGAGGAAGATCTGGTGCGACGCCTTATCGGCGAAGCGATGGATCTTGTCCTCGATCGACGGGCAATATCTCGGGCCGACGCCCTCGATGACTCCCGAGTACATCGGGCTACGGTCGAGATTGGCGCGTATCACCGCGTGTGTGCGTGCATTCGTATGCGTGATCCAGCACGGCACCTGCCGCGGATGCTGGTCGGCCGAACCGAGAAAGGAAAACACCGGTATGGGATCAAGGTCGCCGGGCTGTTCCTCCAGGCGTGAGAAGTCGATCGTCCGCCCGTCGATACGCGGTGGAGTTCCGGTCTTGAGTCGCCCTAGCGGCAGCCGCAATTCCTTCAGCCGCGCTGCCAGGGACAATGAAGGAGGATCCCCGGCGCGACCGGCCGCGAAATTTTGCAGCCCGATATGGATCAGGCCGTTGAGAAAGGTCCCGGCGGTCAGCACCACCGCAGGCGCACGGAAGCGGATGCCGGACTGGGTCACGGCGCCCGTCACCCGCTCACCTTCGACCGTCAGGTCATCAACAGCCTGCTGGAAGAGCCACAGGTTCGCCTGGTTCTCCAGGCGATGCCGGATCGCCTTTTTATAGAGAACGCGGTCGGCCTGGGCACGGGTCGCACGAACCGCCGGCCCCTTCGACCGGTTGAGTACGCGAAACTGGATTCCCGCCTCGTCGGTTGCCTCGGCCATTGCTCCGCCGAGCGCATCGACTTCCCGGACAAGATGCCCCTTCCCAATCCCACCGATCGACGGGTTGCACGACATCTGGCCCAGTGTCTCGATGTTGTGGGTCAGCAGCAGCGTGCGAGCGCCCGAGCGGGCCGCGGCTAGGGCAGCCTCGGTTCCAGCGTGCCCACCGCCCACCACGATCACATCGAATGCTTCCGGGAAGTACATCCTGAAATAGCTTTCCGCCGACAAGCGCGAAAGTATAGACGTCGGCCTTCCAGGCCAGACGGCCGAAAGTCAGGTCAGCGCGGGTTGAGGCGCTGTTTCACGTGGAACAGCCAGGTGCCGGTTCCACGTGGAACATTCCGCAGTTCACAGCATCGTTTCAGTGAAGCCGTCGCCCGGTGGCGGCGGCGCCACCCCGTCGCGACGGCCGCGCTACGGGCCGAACCGCGGCGCCAGCGCGTCGCCCCGCACGCGCAGCGTGGTGGATTGCACCCCTCGCTGCCCGCCGAGTTCGACCCGGACGGTGCCGGCGATGGCGAGGTCGGAGGCCACGGCGAAGTCACCTCGCGCTGACAGGGCGCCCGCGCGACCGCCGGTGTCTTCGAACCTGATACCGGCCGAGGAGGCCCCCATGAACCCGTCAAATTCGGTGAACCGCGTATGGCCCGCCGCGGTTGCCCCCTGGGTTGCCGCCAGTCCAAGGTTGATCCCGTTGAGCGAGGCCCAGCGCACCTGGAACGGTCCGCCGATCACACTCTGCCGGACTGCCTCGTCAAAAGTAGCGCCTCGCCCCACGACGGTAAGGTCGAGGGCGGCGGTACCCTGGAACGGCGGTGGCGGCGGCTCCTGGCCGGACGGTGTATTTCTCAAATGCTGTATGACAGTTTCGATATCGATGTTGGTCCCTGTCGCGCGCCCGGTGATGACCCACTCGATGTCATTCGCTACATAGAGCATTCCGCTCGTTACCCCATAGAACCCGGCGAGGGAGTAGCTCGAGACTTCGATCAGCTTGCCGTCGATCCGCCCATTGGCCCGAACCTCGCTCCAACGCACCCTCGGCCCGAATGGAAGCGTCCACCGTTCTGCGTCGAGCCGGAAGTCAAGAACGGCCCTGCCGTCGCTCGCCTGCGCCGGCCGCAGCACCACACGCATGGCGCCCTCCGTATCAAGCTGGCGCACAGTGAGCGGACCAAAGCGCCCATCGGCACCGCGCCGAATCATCGCTTCGTAACGGTCGGTCACCAGCTCGGAGTCGGAAATCCGGATCGATTCGAAACGGATCGTCGAGATCTTGTTCGAAAGGCCGTTGGCCGCGGGCGGGAGCGCCTTTGCGATCGCGCCGGCCTGAGGCAGCGTCAGGCTCATCGGCGCCACGGTCGCCTCACCCCAGACCCATTGGCCGCCGCGCACCGCGCTCCACAGATCTTTCCAGTTGATCAACAGCGAGACTTCGTCCGCCTTGATGTCACCCGCGGTGATGCCACGAATGACCATCCGAGGCGAAGGTGTGAATCGGAACTCGGTATCTGAAACTGCTACGGGCTGCCCGAAGACTTGCGTCAGCCTTTCCGCGACCTTAGGCGCGCTGACTTCCCGCTGCAACGGCTGGATCGTGCTGTAAAGCGCTGCGGCCAGCACGGCCAATACGGCCACGACGACGAGGCGCTTCATCCAGCGTCGCACGGCCTGCCGGCGCTGCTCGTCGACCAGCTCTTCGGTGTCGGCCCGGTCGCGCTCCTCCTGCAGATCGAGGCGGTCCGGCACGTTGACCGTCGTGATCGCGAAATGGGTGGCCGCTTCCCAGTCCGGTGCCTTGGTCGTACTGCTGGGTGCGGCCTTGGGCTCATGTGAGCGCACACTCACTTGAGAACCGCCGTAATCCCTCGGTGTCTGGCGCTGAGCGGAATTGGTGCGCGCCTGCGCTGCCGCCTCCCGGGCCACCTGCGCCGCCGCCTGCTCGACGCGCGCCCGCACCAGTTCACTGGCAACGGACTCGTCGGAGTCACCAAAGATCGTGACCGGATCCAGGTCACTCTGCTCGAGAAACTGGGCGACGGCTTCCGGTTCGAGCCGGCCATCGGGCGCACCTGGGCCACCCATGCCGACGCCGTCCATTGCGCCCATCGGCTCGACGAGACCGGCGTCCTGCAGCTTTTTCAGCGCACGCTCGATTCGCTCGTCATTGAGACTGGGCAGGCGTGTCTTCAGGCCCGCCACGTTGAGCCGCCCGTCGAGCAGTATCAGGATCAGCCGCTCGCTCTGCGTGAACTTATGCGACTTCTCATAGACCTCCCGCACACCGCGGTCGGTGCGTCGGTAGATCATCGAAACGTTGAGCGCCATGAGAGTTCGCGCGGGCTCCGCGTGTGCAGAGCATCGTCACAGATCAATCGATTGTATCGACGAAGCGCGCGAAATCACACGCCACCGTTCGGTCGATAAGCGGGCACAACAGGCGTCAGTCGGAGCAGCCACGGCTACGCGCGAACGCGGGACACCGCATCCGCGGGCGCAAACGAGTCAGTGCGAGGCGCCCGCGCTCTGCAGGCGCCGATGCGCCCACCACGCGTTCAGCTCGCCGACGATTCCGCGCCTGAATGCCATCACGCACACGACAAAGATCAGGCCGATCACCACGGTGACCGCTTCGCCGAGACCGTTGAACCACTCGATGCCTGTCACGCGGCCGAGGAACATGCCGATGTCGCCGACCTTGTTCTCGAGCGCGACGACGACGAAGGCCCCGAGGATAGGACCGAGCATCGTGCCCATGCCACCCATCAGCACCATCAGGATGACCAGGCCCGACGTGCTCCAGTGCGCGTCGGTCAAAGTCGCGAATCCGAGCACCAGCGTCTTGGTAGCGCCCGCGAGTCCGGCAAGCGCGGCCGACAGAACGAACGCCAGCAACTTGAAGCGCGCGGTGTCGTAAC